>NZ_BDBI01000012.1 GCF_001612905.1 Nocardia ignorata NBRC 108230
CAATCGTGCAGTACCTCGACGAAGCTGGTGCCGAACCGTAGTCGGCGAGGCTTGTCGGCGGCTCGCGCCTACACTCTCAGCTCGGCCAATCGATGCCGCGCTCGCCGGGAGCGAGCACGCCTCTACGAACTGCACCGCCGACCAGCACGCCGAACCCCTTCTTCGTCGCCGCACTCCCCACCGGCCGACGCTATAAGAAGCGCGCCGGGTCCGACAACTTTGGCGAACAGTAACTCACGCGCGCCGACGCCTTGAACGTCACCACCTATCCGCTTGCATCCTGACCGTGCGCACCACGACCAGCCCGTGCAAGTGGTCAACGTGCGGGCCAGCGGTACGTCGCGAGATCGACCAGGTTGTTCGAACGAGCGCCGGTGCCCGGGCGAGAGTTTCGAGCGCAAACGTTGGGCCGTTGTGGTGACTGGCCGACACGACTCCGCTTGCTCTCTACGGCAGTGACCCTCATCCGCGCAGATCCGAACCCCAAAGCATACCTGCCGGTCTACTGATCCGTAGGTGTCTGCAGCGCACTACGCTAGGTCTGCAAGCTTTCAAAGGCCCACGGGGAGGCCGACATCGGTGCGGAGGGCAAGATGGCGGATCCGTCGAGGATGGCGTCGTGAGGATTATCGAATGGCCCGAACGTCGGGCAGTCAAAGACCGGGGAGTGCCGATTCATGTGGCGTTGATCATGGACGGAAATCGGCGGTGGGGGGCCGCCCGGGGCATATCTGCGGTCGACGCGCATATGTCGAGTGCACCGGCTCTGGTCTCATGCATCGAAGAGGCCAGGTGGCTCAACGTCTCTCACCTGACCTTCTTCGCGCTCGCGGCCCGCAATCTCGAGCGCAGCACTGAGGAGGTCGACTCCCTGGTGAAACTGCGCAGATGGTTGTGGACGTCAGAAGTCCTTGAGGCTGTAGAGGCAGCCGACGCCAACGTTCACGTCATCGGTGAGTATCGCGATGCACGCATCGTCGATGACATCCTGCATGTCGTTGAACACGGCCGACAAGGAGAGGGAAAGATCGACGTCTGCTTCGCGGTGAATTACAGCTCGCGGGCTGAGTTGCTGGGCGGACTCGCCACCACGGACCGGACGAGCACAGACCGCGCTTATGACTCCTTCTCGAAGCAGACTCCAGATATCGATTTGCTCATCCGACCAGGCGGTGAGCAGCGTCTGTCCGACTTCATGTTGTGGCATGTCGCGCATGCCGAGTTGGTGTTCACTGACACCCTGTGGCCGGATTTCAGAGGTCTGCACTTCAGTTCGGCAGTGGCTGAGTTCCAGCAGCGACAGCGGCGCCATGGCCGGTAAGACACAACTGCTGCCGGTAGTTTGCACTGCCGGACTCTGTATCGACCCCGACCAACGCCTGCTCGTCATTCGACGCACCAAACAGCCGCGGGCGAGCGCCTGGTCGCTACCTGGAGGTCGACTTCACTTCGGTGAGCGCGCAGAAGTCGGTGTGCTCCGTGAACTGGTCGAGGAAACCGGACTGCTCGGTCGCCGAGCGACCATGATCGGGACCCATCAACATATCGATCCCGAACACCACCTCATCGTGCTGATCCACAGAGTCGAGGGCCTCTCCGGCAGCATGCACCCCGGCGACGACGCCGCCGAAGCAGCCTGGGTTCCCTTATCGAGCTTGACACCGCAAAACTCGACGTTCGACCTGTTCGTGGCCGCCCTCAAGGCCAACTCTAAGTAGCATTCGGTCACGACACCTCTGGCTTCGGCAGGCGCCGAAGACCTTTGGCGGCCTCGACGCTGACCACCGAGCTGCGATCACTCACAAGCTCTGTCAGCAGATTCGGGAAGTTTCGGCGCTCTGCCGCCAACACGATCACGCGTCGGGTGGTTACCGCCGCCCCGGGCAACAGCACTCGAAGACACCGCTCATCGTCTGGCCCCGAGCCGGTACCCAACGCCCACGCAGCGGTCAACCGCACTCCCTCGTCGAGGATCTTCGTGTGGGCAAACCGCGAGAAGTAGGGATGCGTCGAAGGGTGGTCGAGCTTAGTCATGAGACGCAGAACGGCGCGTTGGGTTCCGTAGTCTTCATTCGAAATGTCCTTGAGCAGAGCCAGACCAGCGCCGTGCGCCAGACCCGCCGAAATCTGCAACGGTCCCAGAGCCAGCGCGAAGCCCAGGCGCTGGACCCGGTACTTCGAGAAGACCGCGTCGGTAAGCATGCCGGTGAGACCGACGGGAACACCGGTTGCGCCATGCCGGCCGTGAGGACCGTGAGAGGCGAGGTGCTTTCCCACGTAGGAGTGAACGGCCTGGATGATCTCGGTTCGTGTCGCTGCGGTAGGCTCTACGAGCAGCTGACGGATCTCGCTGCGGTTGTCGTGCATGTATTTACGAAGCCGCGGTGAGATCGCCACCCTCCCAGCGGAGAGAAAAGCGATCGCTTCCTCTCTGGCAGTGTAGGCCTCCGTAGGGTCTTCGATAATGTGCTCACAATACGGAATCAGCGATGGTGCGGATTGTCGTATTTCATCGAATGCCCTGCGGTCTCTGGGGATCCAACGACGCACCGTTTCCAGCAAAGTCTGCCCTTGTACACCGTCGTCCAATTTTGCACACAGGCGAAGCAAGGGTGCCCATGCTTGACGGTCCTGAACAAATCCCAGTGACTCCACCACATTGAACAGTGCCAACGGGTCTTCATTGACACGCTCGGCGATGTAGGGGATCGAATGTGGTGATAGGTTGATCAGAGCCTCCCGCAATAACCGCTCATCGCGTTCGAACGATGACCTGAAGTCCTCTATCAGGCGACCGAATACGCCCTCGGAGAACCGAGTCGAGTCGAAGACCTTGCCTCGTGCGGGAAGTCGGGCTGCGATCGAGAACTGCAGCCAATCCAACGAGCTCACTGGCCCGTTGTGGCAGATCCGATACAACAGATCGTAGAACCAGCCGTCACCGTGATCGACCCACGAAATCTGTGCGCCGGGCGCGGCCTCCAACCGGAACAGGTACACGAAAACGTCCAGCAATTGTCCTGGAGCACAGCCGAGCGCCTGCTCGTATGCCATCACTCGGCCAATGTCGAACTTGGCTGATCCAGTCTCCATGCGATTCACCGTCGCAGGTGTCAGTTCTTTGGGCAGATGCGCGGCTAGCCGCCGCGCAAAACTGGGCGTGTGCTGAATATCCGGCTCACCAGAATATTCTCGCAGCATCCGACAGATCCAACCAAACCGACCTGTCGGTTTTTGTGCCTCGGCGATCATTGGAGGCCGACCTGGAATCCTGCCCGCCGCCATCCACCCAGTATCGGGCCGAGATCAGCCCCGGATCAGCAATTCCAACAATTTCAGCTTGATCTGATCCGGCAGGGCTTCATGACCCAGGCGTTGGGCGCCGAGGACTGCCACAAGAATCGAGATCATTTTCGAGATTGCGGGAGTGGACAGCACTGTTGCGACAAGCAAGATGGTCACGCTGGCCACCATCAACCAGTCAGGCATCATCGGCACAAGGCTGAGGACCGCAGCTGGGAGGGCAGCCCATTTCGCCGTCGCCAGCAGTGCGGCGCGTCGTCGGGTTCCAGGGCTCTCGATCGAAGACTTCATCGCCGTCCTTCGTTCTATCGGGCAAGTCCCCCAAAGTCTCGCGACACTTGCGCCCACATCGACCATTCGTGCGCGGTCACTCCCGGCACGCGCAGGAATGCGGGCTCTCAGCCCCGCGTGCCAGCCGCCCGAACCACCCACGGCCGGCAAGGGAGCCCCGGGGCAACTGCAGTGAGGCTGGGCGGTGTCCGCAGGTGGATGTCGCTGTGTTGCCCTCCCGAAACACCTGTAGTTGGACTGAGCATCTCGGGTTCGACTTGCAAAGTGCAGAGAAGCTCGGTACATGCCAAGGGCGAAATCCTCGACCCGACGATCACCGCGATCACCGCCGGCGCACCGTATAGGCACGTGATCGGGTTCGAAGCCACCGAAACCGGGCGCGCCCTAAAGGACACCCGCTACAACGCCACGGCCCGAACCGGAGAATACCCGCTGATCGACTGGGGCTGGGACCGCCCGACCGCCGAGTCCTACCTGCTGAAATCCACTGGGCGGCAATGGCACAAGAGCGCATGCGTGTTCTGCCCGTACCGCCTGGCCACAGTCGCCGGGCGCGCGGCCACCTTCGACCACTACCGGCGCCACCCGGCAGCCGGGGCGCGGATGCTGTTTGTTCGTCGCGGTCACCGAGTCGCGGTTGTTGCCGTTGACGATCGGACTGCTCGGCGATTGGGGTTCAGGCAAGAGTTCGTTGATGGCGTTGACCTGCGCGGAACTTCGAGCCGAGGGCGGTCCCGAGCACGCCTCGCCGTATCTGTGTGTGCAGTTCAGTCCGTGGCAGTACGAGGACTACGACGACGTCAAGGTCGCGCTGATGAATGCCATCCTCGATGCCATAGATGAACGTGTCGGCGAAGACGCGCTAGCGCAGGAGCAGGTCCAGCAACTTCGTAGACGCTTGCCTCGCCTTCGGCGTTACGGGCGCAAGGCCGCGCGCACGCTGCTGGGTGGGACGCCGCAATTGGTGCCCTTGGCGGTGCAAGCACTCGACCAGAACATCGACCCGGAGTTGGCGGGGGTCATGGGCGATTCGCTGAGCGCGGCGGCTCGAGCGGGTGCCGAGCGGTTGGCCGAACCGGTGGAACCGGCGGTCGAGGAATCGGTCGCTCGGGAACGGGTTACCGATGTAGGGTCCTTCCGTGCGGATTTCGCGCACCTGTTGGCCGAACTGTCAGAGGTGAAGGCCATTGTGGTGTTCATCGATGATCTGGATCGGTGTCTGCCCGACACGGTGGTCGATACCTTCGAGGCGATCAGGTTGTTCGTCAACACCGAGAAGACGGCGTTCGTGATCGCCGCCAACGAGGAGATCGTGCAATCGGCAATCGATTCGCGCTATCCGGAGTTGGTGATCGAAGGCACCGGGCTCGGCGCGAAATACCTCGAGAAGATGCTCCAGTTGCGAGTCAGCGTCCCGCAACTGTCCCCGCCCGAAGCTGACACATACATGAATCTGCTACTGGCGCGACTTCATCTGGAACCCGAACAGTTCCGCAAGGTCATCGACAAGACCCGCGCGATCCGCGCCGAAGGCAACCTCCACGTCGCGTTCAACCTCGGGATCTGCAACCAGGTCGTCGACGACGTCCCGCAATCACTGGTCGCCGACTTGTCCTGGGCAGCGAGTGTTTCCGAGATCCTCGGCGGCGGGCTGCGCGGAAGCCCTCGCCAGCTCAAGCGGTTCCTCAACGACCTGATGCTCAAACATCGCAGTGCCGAACGCCGCGGCATCACACTTGAGCGACCGGTACTGGCCAAACTGATGGCGCTCGAAGCCCAGTACCTGACCGATTTCCAGAAGTTGTTCGGCTGGCAGGTACAGGCGCAGGGACCGATCCCCGAATTCGCGATCGCCGAGGCCGCCGCCGCGAGCGACCCGACGCCCCAGCAACCAGCGAACCCGGTAGCGGGTCCGACTCCGCGGTCGGCGATGACCAGCCTCCCCGTGCGCGCCGTACTCGAACGTCCTCACAAGGACAGTCCGAAAGCGCTGCGCCCCAGGCTGGTAGTGACACGGCAGCGCCTGCGGGTGGCGAGGAGTTGCAGGCGTGGATGAACAAATCGCATGTGCGAGCGTGGCTGCGTCTGGCTCCGAGTCTGGCAGGAACGGATCTTCGACCGTATTTCACCTACTAGCGCGACAAACTCAGTCTCGGTGTCGCGGTAGCACGTCTGCCTCAACACTTGCAGGAATTGTCGACCAAGATCCAGGGCGAAGTCGCGGCGCTGCGCCGCGAAGCATGTGTCATCGAAGATTTCTGTACGTTGATTGACTTGCATGCCTGCGATGATGATTTTGATAGGCAACTTAGGTGAGTGACGGCGTGAAGTTCTCACCCACTCGGCCCTCGGCTCGTCCTCGGAACCCTATGCCGGTCGGTGTGGGCGCGGCACGCGAATTCGGACTGCTGACTCGAGTAGAGTCGATCTTGCCCCGCGACGTGGCGGCGACGCGTGGGTGCACGGGGAAGGTTCGCCTCGTTCGGTCGAGTCCGATCGAGGCGAACCGCGCATCCTGGACGTGTCCAGGCCGACACAAGTCTCCCCGTTGAGGCAATGTCGAGCTATGTAGATGTACCCCGACCAACCTGGAAAAAGAGCGGTTACGGTTCGCTGCAGTGCTGCTACTAATGGGCGGCGCCTAGGCTGAGGCTTCGTCGTAGGCGGTGATGATCTCGGTGGCGATGCGGCCGCGGGTGGAGACGGTGTGGCCGTTTTCGATTGCCCAGGCCCTGATGGCGGCGAGGTCGGTGCGGCGACCCGTCCGGGTGGCGGGGGTCGTGGTGGCGTGTCGGCGGGTGTTGCTGGTTTTGGTGCGGCTGGTTCGCCGGGCGTAGGGGGTCCATTGTTCGAAGGTGTTGCGCAGTTTGGTGGCATTGGTTTCGGACAGGTCGATCTCGTAGGTGTGTCCGTCGATGCCGAAGGTGACGGTTTCTTCGGCGGTGGATGTGCCGTCGTAGTCGTCGACGAGGGTGACAACGACCTTGCGTGCCATGCGATTTCCCGTCTGTTGTGTCTGGTTGTGACTGTGTGAGGGTAGTCGCAGGTGGAGCGGATGCGGAGATCAGCTTCTTTGAACCGGACAAACCCCGAGCGCACGTTGCACGAGGCGGGCTCGAGTTGGGTGGCCGTCTTCGCGATGGTGTCGGTGCATTCGAGGAGAGATCTGATGTTAAAAATGATCGAGCTTGGTGGGGCTCGTGTCGTTCACGACGATCGTTCTCTGTTGGTTCCGGCTGCGGTTGCGTTGTTGGCCCGCATGGCATGAGTTGGCGGGTGATTCGAGTGCTATTGGTCGCTGGCTACAGCCTGGGAGTGATCTGGCATGGCGTTGCATGGAATGGTATGTTGCGCAGGTCAATTCGCTTGCCATGGCCGTGCCGGGAGGCTCCGCGGCCGTGGACGAGTGATATCGAATCCGAGGCGGGGGAGGACCCATGCGAAAAGCCATATTTGTCGTTGCGAGCACCTTCATCGGTACTGCTGTTGTGGTGATCAATGCCGGCGCGGCCCAGGCTGATTCCAACAGCATGCTCTGTGTGAAAGGTGGAGGGCACATCGTCGTTCAGAAGATGTATCAGCCGAAGGGTTGGAAGCATGTGTGCCAGGGCGGCAAGTACAACGGGCAGGTTCTGTCGAAGCACTACACCTTCTGAGTCGCCTGCCCGGTAGGTAGGCAGGAGTACCCGAAGCGAGAAGGTTAGGGGTTCTTCCCCTTAGCTCCGCAATAAGTGCAGGTCAGGCCGGGCTCCGAGAAGTCATCGGAGCCCGGCCTGACTCATTTTCCCCAACCCCATCCGAGCTGCGGCCTATGCTACAGGCCAGCTGTCGCCGCTATCGTCATCACTTCGCCAGGAGGTAACACCGAGTGCCAAGATCAGGGCCACGTCGGCCGATCATCGGGCTCCGCATGGCAGACGAGCAGATCGAAGCTCTCGACGAACGCGCAGTGGCTGAAGATCTGCTTACCAAAGCGGGTGAGCCGAACCGCTCCGAGCTGCTCAGGATCATGATCGAGTACGCGAAAGAGCGCATGCCGGACGGCTGGCGGCCCGAAGGCTGGGAATACCGCGGCTGACCGAGTGTCCCGCCGTACACCTCCAGCGGGGTTTGCTCACAGGTGAGGGGCCTAGTGTCCGTCCAGCACTGTCCCGTGGGCGCGTGCACACCAGGGTCTGGCCGCGACGGTTTCGTCACTTCGTGTGAATCGACTGGCACCCAGACGAGAATTCAGGTTTCATGGACTGTGGAAGAGCTGTTGACAGGGTTACAGGAGTTTGTCATGTCCTCTTCCAATCAACCCTCTTCGTCGAATCCGGCTAACTGCCCGGTCGGGGCTGATGATGATGCCGAACCAGACGCAGTCCGCGTCGTCGGCCCTCGAGACCTATCCGTTCTTAATGTTGCTGCAGCAGAGGCACTTTTGAGGCTGTTGCAGCGAATCCCGCGTTCAGAGCCCGTCCGCAGTCAGTTGGCAACTCCGGCAGAAGCAGCGAAGTATCTGCGAACTTCGGTCGGGAAGCTCGCCAATGACCGGCACCGTGGCGTCGGTCCCTCCTATGTGAAGTACGGCCGCAGGGTCCTGTATCCATGGGATGCTCTACGCGCCTTCATAGAGGAGCACACGGTCGGGGATGCCTAGTACTACCCGCAAACTCTAATAGCCAACTTGCAGCTATCTTTACGGGCTTTCATGCTTGTCCTGGACTTCCTACGCTCTCGCTGGACGTCATGGCTGATTGCAGAGCCCGAGCGGGCCGAGGAGGACGAGTGCCCGGGAAGTCGGTGAACCATGTCTCAGATCGAACTGGCGCCCGGAGTTCCGGGCAACTTCAGCGAGCCGAAGTGGAACGCTGCACGCCGTACATTCCAGATTTACTGTCTGGTGGGCGAGCCGTACGGAGAGCCCTCGAAGCTGCACGCGTCTGGTAATAGCAAACCGAAAGCCCGCGCAAATCTGAAAAGGCGTATCGCGGAGTGGAAGCCCAGGGCCGAGTCGCTCGGTACGTACAGCTCGAATGTGACCGTCGAGGAACTGTGCCAGGCATGGCTTCATCGCTATGAGCGCGATGCCACGAAGCGCCCTCAGAACGCTAAACATTATCGGCGCGAGATCTATCCGGCAGCGAAGGGCCGCGGCAACAAAGACAAGATCACGATTTCGGGTTCGGTGCTGGGCAAGATGAGGGCATCGGAGACCAGGCCATTTCATGTCCGAATCCATCTGGAGCAGATGACCGGGACCGCGTACAAGAAGAACAGGCAGAAGTCGATCCTGCGCAATGCGTTCCAGTTGTTGATCGACGACGGACTCCGTGACGACAATCCGGTGAACAGCGTGGCAGGGAAGGGTGGGGCAACCAAGGTGCCCAGCGGCCGCGCGGGCCTACGAAGTGCTGTCAACCCGTACTTTGCTGATGAGCCGCGGCCGTTCAGTGCAGACGAGATGAACCGATACTGGGAGGCGGAGCGTTGCTATTTTCCTCGTCCCAACGCCTGTCGATGGTTCGAGCAGCGATACATGGACTTCACGCTTCTTGCTTACGAACTTGCTGCGCGCCCCAGCGAAGCGCTTGCAGTGCGGCTGGACGATGACGTCGACTACGACCGATGCGAAGTGACGGTTGCGGGCACCATCATCGATACCGAGTTGCGCGTACATCAGGTCAAGAGCATCGTCGAGCAGTACGACCTCCGGGACGATGAGATCGTCTTCCCTCGGGGCTGGCCGGATTTTGACGACGAGGACGTGGTGTGCGTCGCGTATCGGCAGCCGTTCACCAAGACGGCGAAGTCGATGCGGACGATCAAAGTCGGCCCTGCATGCATGGTTATGCTGCGGCGTCGAAGGATCGGCGCGAGGCCTGGACATCGACTGGTGCTGCCATCTCGAACGGGAAAGGTGGTGAGGTCTGAGCAGATGTCGCTAACTTGGAGCAAGGTCGTGAAGGAAACCGGCCTGCAATGGTCCACGCCGAGGACTTTGCGCTCTACGCGCGCAACCCGTGTCGCGGAGCAGTACGACTTGCCAGCCGCTCGGCTGATCCTTGGGCACGAGGTGGATTCGCCTGTCACCGCACAGCACTACGTGCCCGACAAGCGTCGGGTAGTCGATCTGGCTGATGCCCGATGAGGACCGGTCATGTTGACTGACCTCGCTCAAAACGTCCACAAAACGGTCACACGCGGACTTCCTTTAGCAATAGCCGCAGGTCAGGCGAGGTAGTGAGACTGAGATCGGTACACCGAGCCGATCCTGCACCGGCGTCGTCGTGAGTTCAAGGCTGCGCAGAAGTAGTGATGGCGAGTGATTGAAAAGTAGCTCGTAGCAGCACTTTTCGTTCGAGGCCCCGCATCGGAGACATCCGATGCGGGGCCTCCGTCGTCACCGGAGATCACCTCGGATACCGGCTTTGTCACGCTCAAAATGTCACACAATGAAAAGGTCAGATCTGACCGCTTCAATTGGTGAGTTCTGACGTCATCGATCGTGGCAGGGTCGGGATGGGCCGAGCCGAGTGCTACCTGCGCCGAAACCCGCACGACCGATGGCTTCGGCGGATCAGGCTCGCACTGGAAGTCAATACACACATGGGCTTGATGCTATTCATCGACACATATGGTCGGTGTAGCGAAAATCTCATATGCTCCGGCAACATGGTGCGCCTTTGACTCGACGTATGGAACGAGCCAGCCCGCGCACGTCACCGGTGGTGGCCTCGGAAGTTGCTGTGAGCTAATGAGAGCGAGGGTATGACGGTCACCTTCGCCGCGCCCGATGGGATCGGTTCAGAACCACAATGTGGGGTTCGCTCTGCTGCGCTATGCAGCGATAGGGCTGGTCCTGGGCGGATGGCGGTGCCGGTGCGGTGATAAGCCCGACAGGATATGAATGGTCGACGGGTACCGACGTTGTTGCCTGAGTCGACTGCGCAACCGATTGGGACGTCGTGCCGACCGCCGCCGAGTTAATGGGAATCTATGCTGGCGGCGTTGAGGTGGTTAAGCTACTGGCCAGCCGTGCTCGGTGGTGTCTGAGGCCAGCCTCTTCCCAAGTCGGCGAAGAAGTGGCGAACGCTCTGGTGCACGTCCGCGACCGCGATGCGCCGTCGGCGTCTAGGCTGTCGAGTATGACGAGGTCGGGGGTGTCGTCGGAGGCGGTCGAGATATCGCGAACATGGCAGTACGTCATGCGCGCGACAACTGTGGCGTCGTGCTTCGGGATCGCGGTGTTGCTGTTCGAGGTGGTCACCGAGTACACCTTGACGGCTCTGCTGTTGGCGGGTGCTGTGCTGCTCGCGGCTGGGGTGGCGTGGATGGTTCTCGCCCCGATCGGATGCGCGAAGTACCGCGAGTATCGGGCTGTCGTGACCGCTCCGCTCGTGGTGGGAATCGGTGTAGCGCTGGTGTTTTCGGGAGTACCGGATCGGCTCGCCTGGTGGTTGTCCGAGGATTCGTTCACGCGTGCCGCGCAGGTGTGCGCGAAGGGTGGTGCGGCATGGTTCGGTGTGATGCACGTCGACAACGTCTATCCATACGACGGCGGGTGCATTTTCGCGATCTACCCCACCGACGGCGGTGTCGCCTACTTCGCTCCCGGATCGACACCGCCGAGCGGACCGCCGCGCCCCTATGAACACGTGTACGAGCGCTTCGCCCCGAACTGGTACCGCTACAGCACACCGATCGTGCACGACTGACTTCCTCCGCTGCCTGCCCACGGGAATTCTGCTGAGCATCCGGGGATCTCGGGTGCTCGGTAGGGTCCGGGCGTGGCGACGATACGGGAACTTCAACGGCACGACTGGCGAGGTTCGAGGCCATGGTCGAGGCGATTGACGATCACCGCGTGTGTCACCGGTTTCGTCGTCGGCGTCGTGTCTGTCGTGGAAGCCACGTCACCTGATCCGATGGTGTGGTCGGTCGGATGGGTTGTGCTGGTAGGGCTTTCGATCTGGTGGGTGTATCTGGTCATCGGGTTCGCGCCGACAACACCTGGCGGTTTGATGCTGGTCGCGGTCCAGCCACTGCTGGTCTTCTGTGGGTTCGTCGGTGAGGTCGACAACCTTCCCGAGCGGATCGCGTGGCGCGTCTCGGAAGACGCGATGACTGCCGCGGCCCAGGTCTGCGAGCCTGCTGGAGATCCGCGGTGGATCGGCATGTTCCGAGTCGATGCGGTGCGTCGCTACAGCGACGGAGCGTGCGCCTTCGCCATCGGACAACGGAGTGACACCGACGGTCTCGGGTACTTCGCGCCGGGAACGAAGCCACGCGATGGCGCACAGCAGCGCAAGGCCCCCACCTATTACCAGCCTTTCGACGGCGACTGGTTCCGGTACCAGTTCGCGCCTGGATACATCGACTGAACGGATGACGCTGGGCCGCAGCACAAGTCGATATCGACCCAGGTCACGTGCGAAGGGGCACGGCCATCCGCGCGGCGGCTGTCACCGGATGTGGTTGGAGTCCGTGGCGTGTCTGTGAATGTCGGTGTCTTCGTGGAGATATCCGGGTTGCGCGACGATCGGGAGCAGGTGGGGATGACCGCGTTGTTGACCGAGGTCGTGCGGGCGGAGCGGTTGGACGACGAAGTGTTCGTGAGTATGCGGGGCGAGGGGGACGACCTTGCCGTGTGCGCCGATTCCGGCGACCACAAGGTGATCTTCGCCGGGTTCTTCCGGTGGCAGGCAGACTTCGAGCGGCGGCTCACGGCGCGGGCGACGCAGCTGGTGCCGCATGCGCGAGTGCGTTTCGGGTGGGAGCACGAAGATGATTTCTGATCCACGCATCGACGGCCCATGGGCCGACCAGTTCCCCGACCCGGTGCCGGTGGTGCATCGAGACCTCGAGGTGCGCGTCGGCGGCTGGGACTTGACGACGCTCACTCGCGAGCACCTCCAGTACTGGGTGGGCTGTATCCCTCTGCAGTTCGGCAACACCTTCATGGTCGTATCGCGCAAGGATCGACCAGGGTTCATCCCAGGCCTACCGCAACGGCGCCGACGACTACGACCTCGAATTGTCGGACGCACCCCCTGAGGTCAGGCGCACTGTCATCCGGGACGAGGCACAACTCGTCGAGATCCTGTGGGCCTGGCTCGAAGGTGATCGCGAAACGGTCGACGCCCTGGATTGGGGTCCTCTCGACCAACCGTGAAAGACGGGCTGACGAGCGAGGGGTTCGCGGGTTACGCGTGGCGGTCCGGTGGTCTCAGGAGGGGCTTGCCACCGGGTACCGTTGGGCGGTGAACCCAGCCGACGCGCGACTCCTCAAAGACGGTGACCTCGATACTCGCGAGGAGAACCTGCGGCAGCTGCTGCTGCGAACCGAGAAGGGTGACGCATCGGCGGCGGAAACTCTGCGTGCGCTCGTGCGGGACTATCCCGACTACCACCGGTCGCTGTACAGCCGGGCGCTGAACCGGGCTGGACTCTTCGGCGACGACACTCTGCGCGAGCCACTGCTCGCCTCCCTTGCCGACACCCGCTACAACTGTCAGGCGTGGGCCGCGATGGGATGTGCCGCCCTCGGTTTCCACGACGCGGTCCCGGGACTGGTCGCGATGCTCGACCACCCGCAGGACATCGCCCGCGACCAGGCGATCATCGCGCTGGGTGTGCTCGGCGACGAGTCGGTGGTTCCGGCCCTTGTGCCCCTGCTGAGGGACTCGAACAGCGGAATGCGCGAGCGTGCCGCCGAAGCCCTCGGCATGATCGGTGGCGACGCGGCGCTGGCTGCCCTCTGGGACGAATTGGAGAACCGCCGCTACTACCGCATCGGCTACATCGCCAGCGCACTGTCCGAATTCGCCCCGGAAATCATTCCGCGACTGATCGAAGCGGCCGCGAGCGAGGACCCCGACCAGCGCTACTGGGCGGCCGTCGCCCTCGGCTCGACCGGCGACGACCGCGCGGTGCCGACACTGGAACGGCTGATGGCCACCGACCGCGGCTCGACGGTGTTCGACGGCATGGTGAGCGTTGCCGCGAAGAAGGGTCTGCGCACACTGCGCCGCATCCAGGCCGCGATCGCCGCCCGCGAATCCTGATCGACCGGCACGTCGGCGCCGGTCCCGCACGGTTCTCCCGCGAGCAGGTCAGCTCCGCGGCAAGTGCGGGTCCATCCAGCGCAGCATCCGATCCACCGAATCCGCGCAGTCACCGTGCGCCCCTGACTCCGCCCATTCGATCAGCGCGGCGAAGGTGGCGGACTGGTAGGCGGTCGCCATGGCCCGGCAGATGGCGGCGGGGGAGTTGGGCAGTCGATCGGCCAGGTAGGCCGAGAGCGTATCGATCCACGGTCGATAGATCCGTGGTGCGGTCGCGGCCAGTTCCGGCTCCGACGAGATCAGCCGCAGCCAATCCGGCGCCAGCTCCTGGATCCGTGGATCGCGCGACACCGATTCGACGATCGCGGTCCTGACCACCACCGCGGGCGCCTCCTCGGCGGCGGCCCCGGCGAGGGTCGCACGCAGCCGCTCCGTCGCCGGTGCGACGCCGATCCAGGCGATGTCGGATCGGGACGAGAAGTGCCGCAACAGGGTTCGCGTGCTCACGCCCGTGGCCTCGGCGAGTTCGTTCCAGCCGGTGGTGGCGAACCCGCGCTCGGTCCACAACCGCAGCGCACCGGCGGACACGGCCGCGGTGTCCAGCACGGAGGGGCGGCCGGGACGGCGGGCAGCTGGCTGAGTCACGGCGAAAGCCAAACAGTTTTGGCGAAGTGTGTCAATATCGGTGGGCCGTCACCGAAACAGGAGAAAAGTATGGATTTCGTCAACTCGTCCGCGATCGTCACGGGCGGCGCGTCGGGCCTCGGCTTGGCGACCGTGCAGGAACTGCACGCCAAGGGCGCCAAGGTCGTCATCGTCGACCTGCCCTCGTCCAACGGCGCGGCCATCGCCAAGGAACTCGGCGAGGGCGCGGCATTCGCGGCCGCGGATGTGACCGATGAATCGGCGGTGGTCGCGGCACTCGATGTCGCCGAATCGCTGGCCCCGCTGCGCATCGCCGTGAACTGCGCCGGAATCGGCAACGCGATCAAGACGGTCGGCAAGAAGGGCGCCTTCCCGCTCGCCGACTTCACCAAGGTGATCAACGTGAACCTCGTCGGCACCTTCAATGTGATCCGGCTGGCCGCTGAACGTATGTCGGCCACCGAACCCGTCGGCGAGGAGCGCGGCGTCATCATCAACACCGCCTCGGTCGCCGCCTACGACGGCCAGATCGGCCAGGCCGCCTACTCGGCGTCCAAGGGCGGCATCGTCGGCCTGACCCTGCCGGTCGCACGCGACCTGGCGAGCTTCAAGATCCGCGTCGTCACCATCGCGCCCGGCCTGTTCCGCACGCCGCTGTTCGAGACGCTGCCCGAGGAGGCCCTGCAGTCCCTCGGCGCCCAGGTGCCACACCCCTCCCGCCTCGGCCGACCGACCGAGTTCGCCGCACTGGCCCGCCATATCGTGGAGAACCCGATGCTCAACGGCGAAACCATCCGCCTCGACGGCGCCATCCGCATGGCCCCGCGCTGAGCCCGACTGTGCCGCAAGGCATCCGGCCGCGACGGTTGCGTGGCCGGATGCGGTTCGCCTCGACGTTGTTCAGGGAAGTGCGTTGTCATCTGTCCGTTATCACAACGTTGTGCACTCGAAGCCGGTTGCTATGGTGAGGACGCAAGAGTGTTCGTTCGGATGAAGGAAGACAATGGGAAGCACTGTCCTCGACGTCATCGCTTTGGTGACGAACCGCGCTGCGGAGTTCTGGAACTGGATGGCGACCGGATCGTCGGGGTTCCCGCCGCTGTGATCGGCTGACACACCATATTTGTCTACGAAACCTCCGAAGGCCCTTGGGTTTTCGGGGGTTTCGTGGTTTCCGGGGTGGGGCCGGGGCAGGGTTTGTGTCGTACCCCGGCGCTACCGTTGGCGCACAACCCGAGTCGAGGAGGGTGACGATGACCGACAGTATCGAGGGTGCCAGGGAACGGGCGAGGCGCCCGGAGGATCTGAGCAGACTGGTGGTCGAACGGTTGAACGCCGGCGACGTGGACGGCTTGGTCGAGCTGTACGAGAGCGACGCGGTGCTCGCGTTGCCCGACGGTGTTGTCGCCACCGGGATCGAGGAGATCAGGGCCGCCTACGCCCGGCTCGTCGCCGACCGTCCGGTGTTCCAGCCGGGCCCGCAGGCACCGGCATTACGCGCGGGCGACCTCGCGCTCACGTCCTCCCGACTGCCCGGCGGTACGGGGGCTACCGTCGAAGTGGCCCGCAGGCAGCCGGACGGGACATGGCGCTGGATCCTCGATCAACCCAACGTGCTCGGGTGAGCATGGCGCACAACGGTTCCCGGTGCGTCAGTTCTGGTTCAGGCCGGTGGAGAGCACGACGACGACCTTCTCGTCGGTGACCTCGCTGACGCGCACGTCCATCCCTTGCGCGGGCTGGGATTCCCCGGCGGGCACGGTCACTTCCTGACCGCCGATGCGCAGGGTGACGATATTGCCGTTCACGGCGACGAGTTCGGCGTCGATGCCGAGTACCGACGCCTTGGCGTTCACGCCTCGGTCGAAGGTCACGGTGCAACCGCTGACGGTGCATTCGGAGGTGGTTCCCGGCCCGGTGACGGTGCAGGCGGTGGCGGAGAGGGGGAGCAGCAGGGCGAACGCGAGGAGCGTGATCCGCCGTCGAACAGACATGCGATGAGTGTAATGGGAAATCGATGACCGGATGCGCGGGTCTCTGCCGCCCCGGTGCAGACGCGAGCCCGAGCCGATCGAGTACGCGCCGGATGTGCGGACGCGGCGGTCTGCCACTCCGAGATCGTTTGGCTCATAGGAGCGAAAACTGTTGCAGTAAAGGGGAACCAGACAACCCGAGCAGGGCATGATCGCGCGCACTCCACCGGAGATCAGGCGCCTGACCGCCGCGCTGCTCCTCGATTCCCCACGCAGCACACGGCGGGTCTGGACATCGTCGTACTGGCGACGCCGACGCCAGTACCAAGACCGACACGAACTTCTGGAATCGAACAGGGCCGACGCCGCCACTGGGTGCTGCGGTCCAGGTCACCGAGGTCGCCAGGTCTTTCGAGTCGCGGTGCGCGACGGCGTCCCAGTCGGCCATGGCCTCGGTTCGTGCGGTGGGCGCAAGTGGAGGTCCTCGGCGTTCGACTCCGGTAGTAGTGGTGTTCCTGGGCTTCGTAGCAGCTGGGCTCAACGCTGGGCCGCAGTTGAACCGCTGACAACCCGATGCGAGGGCTCAACGGAGGCGGCATCTGTCCGGTCGAGGCGCGCCAGCGCGAGTGCTGCGAGAGCGCCGATACTGGTCAGTCCCGCCCAGACCGCCCAATCGACTCCCGCGTTGCGGGCGGCCCCGACAAGGGCTCCCGTGGCGAGATTGCCGACGAGGATGCCGATTCCGACGATGGTGTTGTATAGGCCGTAGTGCGTAGCGACGAGCCTGTCGCCGGACAAGGACACGACGGTGTCCATCTCGAAGGGGAAGACCGCGGCGGTACCGACCGCGAGCATTGCCGTCGTGGTCAAAAGCACCGCGATGGCAGCGATCGTACCCAGCCGGCCGGGAGTCGGCACCACGATCAGCGGGACGAATGACGCGGCGAGGACTGCCATGCCGACGACGAGACTTCGGCCCGCGCCCCATCTCGCCCGAAGCCACGCGGTGATTCGTAGTTGGCCCGCGACCGCGACCACACCGGAGACTACGAACAAAGCCGAGACCAGGATCTGCGCCTGTGCGCCCGCGATGAACTCGGCTTGCAGAGGAAGTGCGAGATAGACCTGAAAGGACAGCACGTAGGAGCCGATCATCGCGACGGAGAACGCGAGGAATCGCCGGTTCGACACCACGGTGCGCCAATCCTCGAGCACCGACGTTTTCACCGACGAGGTCTCGCCACCACGTGCGGGCAGCGCGAACAGCTGTGCGACGGTCAGCGCCGCGAACACTGCCGCGGCAACAGCCGCGGTGATTCGGAAATCGACGGCCATCAGCGCCAACCCCACCAACGGGCCCGCGAGGATTCCTGCTTGGTAGAACATGTTGAACAGGGCGAAGGCCTCGACACGGCGCTCACCGGCGTCGGCGGCGAGGTACGCGCGCACAGCAGGGTTGAACAGAGCTCCGGCGAACCCGGTTGCTGCGGAGGCAACGAGTACCGTCGGCAGGGAGTTCGCCACGATCAGCAGGGCGAAGCCACCGGTACGAAGCAGGCAGCCCGCGACTATCAGGGGTTTGTATCCGAGGCGGTCGGCCAGCGTTCCGCCGATCAGGAACATCCCTTGCTGAGAGAAGTTGCGAACACCCAGTACCAAACCGACTGCCCACGCGGCCAAGCCGAGCGGGCCCGCGAGGTACCCGGCCAGGTATGGCATCAGCATGTAGAAGCCGAGATTGATGCCGAACTGGTTGATCATCAGCAGCTGCGCGGGCCGGTCGAAGCAGGCGAACTTGGCGAAGACGCTCATGAGGCGAACTCCCCAGCCGGCCACGAAAGTGGGGAACACACCGTCGAGCACTTGGTCCAGCGCTGTACGACGCGGTCGCCCGGATGCGCGATCGTTTCGGGTTCGAGCGGCGCCGATGCGTCCAAGAGTCCATGTTCAGCGCAATAGGTGTCGTTGTATATCGTGTCGAAGTAGCGCAGTGGGCCGTCGGGAAACACGGCCGCGATGTTGGTGTCCGGATCGTTGGTGCGTGCGAGCCATCCCGCGACCAAAGCAACGGCGCCGACACTCCATCCGCCTGTCGCGTGGTGGGTCGACGCCAGCGTCCTCGCGGCCCACACCGCTTCGCCGGGGGCAACCCAGTGGACCTCGTCGAAAGCGCCATAGTCGACATTGGCGGGAAAGATGCTCGAACCGAGCCCGCGCATCAACCGCGGCCCGGCCGGCTGGCCGAAGATCGTCGAGGCGACCGTATCGACTCCGACAAGCTTCATCGCCGGATTGAATCGGCGCAATACTCGCGAGACACCTGCCGAGTGTCCGCCCGTTCCTACCGCGCAGACCAATACGTCGACGGTGCCGAGCTGTTCGATCAGCTCCAACGCGAGAGATTCGTAGCCATCGACGTTGTCAGGATTGCTGTATTGGTCGGGGCACCAGGCATCTGGGTCTTCCGCGAGGAGGTGAGCAACTCGCTCACGACGAGCTTGCTGCCAGCCACCGCTCGGGTGCGCTTCGGCGACCAGTTCGACCTTCGCCCCGTATGCTGCCAGCATTTTGGCCACGATCGGTTCCAGCCCAGGGTCGGTCACGACGGTCACCGGGTGCTGGTAGACCATGCCTGCCAAGGCGAGCCCCAGACCGAGGGTGCCGCTTGTCGACTCGACAATGCGAGCACCGGGTCGCAGATCGGCTCGCTCGCGGGCACGCCGAACCATATGCAGTGCGGGGCGGTCTTTCATCCCACCCGGGTTGAAGCCTTCGAGTTTGGCCCAAAAGCCACGTCCCTCCTTCGCCAGTGGTTCCCCGATCCACAACACCGGAGTGTTGCCGACCAGGCCGCGTGGAGCGCGGGTGGCGTCAGGGGCGCCGAGCAGACGGGGGTAGTGGTCGAGCTTCTTGGTGAGCATGACCTTGTTCACGGTGTTTTCTCTTCCTGCAATCGCGCTCGCGGTGAGCGGCGCGTTACGACGACGGACAGCGGTCCCCGGCCGACATGTCGAGTCGGCCTGGCGCTGACCGGTCAGCGTCGGGCGATGCAGTGCAGAGACAGAATGATGCGACCGTAGGGCGGCCGTGGCCGTCGAGGTGGCCCGCGAATACCGACTCCGCTCAACGGCGGCGTCGGCGTTGCGGCGAACACAGCGGTGAGCGCCGCGAGCAATAGCAGTGAGATGGTCAGTGAAACAATGCCCAGCGGGATGGCTTTGACCATGCAATGGACGGCATCCACGTCACAATGTGCGGCGGTGGTGATACCGCTCAGAACGTCGTGAGTGTCGAGAATCGAGTGCAGTGCGACCGCAGTGTGAGGGCCGTCGGTGTGTGTGTGGTCGCGGACCAGTGAGCAGTCGACGGAAGGGACGACGAGCAGCGCCGCAAGCAGCAGCGCGGTCGGCCAACCGGCCCGTCGCAGTCGAACGATGAGTCTCACTACGGTTCGATGGTAACGAACCGATAACGCCGTGAGCGATTGTCGCCCGGGGACACGTCGGGCAGTGTTCGAAGAGTCCGTGCGAGAGGGACGAGCAGGCACGGATGACCGGTGCATCGGCGGTTCGAGCACGGCGTGCACCTCCTGGCCTCCCAACTGTCGATCGCTAGAAGTGCCTTCCCTACGTGGCCGACTGGCCGGCACCCGCTGGCCAAATTTACTGTCCCGCCACGCAATAGTCTCACCTGTGTGATCAGGCGCACCACTTCGCAGCGAAGTTCCAGCAGCCCGATCAGTGAGTTGCCTCTGTTCGCCTCGTGGTGACCCGAGCAACCGTGCAAGGGGCACTTCGTCGAACGCCGCTGCCGGGACCGCAAAGCCGCTCCGGGCGACAGCAAGTTTCGGCTTCGGTCCCATCGTCGAGGGCCTCGTGTCGATAGAACTCCCCTCGCACTGGTTGGACATATTGACGTTTCAGTTTATTAATTCGGAGACCGGGAACCAGCCAGGTGATCCTCGATGCGCCGCCGGCGTGGGAAGGGGCCGACGATGTCGGTGGTCCCGGAAGCCGCTACTTGCCGCGATGCCCTGGAAATCGCGACCCGCGCGCCCTCGGTGCACAACACCCAGCCGTGGCGATGGAGACTGTCGGAAGAGTCACTGGAGTTCTTCGCCGACTTCGCCAGGCAGGTCACCGCGACCGATCCCTGCGGGCGAGCGTTGATGGTGAGCTGTGGTACGGCGCTGCATCACCTGCAGGTGGCGTTTGCGACCATGGGCTGGCAGACCGAGATTCTCCGCTTTCCCGACCCGTGCCAGCCCGGGCACCTCGCGTCGATGACCTTCCACAGGCAACCCGCCGACGATCATGTCATCGAGTTGGCCGCAGCCGCGCTGACGCGGCGCTCGGACCGACGCCGCTACCCGGAAACCGTCTCGGCCGGAGACCTACGCGCGATATCGGCGCTGGCCACCCGGCACGGCGCCGCCGCGCGACACGTACCCCCGACGCTGCTGCCCCGATTGGCCGAGCCGATGCGCCGAGCGGCACGCAGGCACGCCCAGGACCCGGACTACCTGCAAGAACTAGAGGAGTGGAGCGGCTGCATCAACGCTCCGGAGGGCGTGCCCGCCCGCAACATCCCACCATCGCGCCACCAGCACGAGATGCCCGTGCGTTCCTTCGCCGCAGCCGAACTGTCCGAATACACCGACCAAGCCGACAAAGCCCACTGGGCGGTGGTCTGCACCGCACACGACGGCTTCCTTCCCCAACTGAGAGCGGGTGAGGCGACGAGCGCGATGCTGCTCGAAGCGACCCGGCGCGGATTGGCGACCAGCCTGCAATCGGAACCGCTCGGGATCACCGAGCTTCGCGACCATATCCGCACCACCGTGCTGCACGACTGTGCCTACCCGCACGTGATGATGCGCCTGGGCCGCATGCCACGCGCCGCCACCCCACTGGAGTGGACACCTCGGCGCGCACTGTCGGAGGTCTTCGACACCGAATTCCAGGCGCCGGACAGTTGAACCAGCAGCTCTCATCCAGCATGAGCAGACGCCGGAACCTCGTTACCCCATCGCACGACAACGCAAGCTGGCACGGCCTCGTATCGACCGCCGACCAGCCACTCAGGAGCAGCTCATGAACCAGCAGAGCCACAGGCCATGGACCGATTCAGCAACGCCGGTCACCGAGACGCTGTCGCAATTGCGCCTGCGGGAGCTGCTCGACCAGGTCCAGGAGCGCATCGCCCAGATCATCGATGTCCACGATCGCCTCGACCGGCTGATCGAGGCGATGCTCGCCGTCACCGCGGGTTTGGACCTGGATGCCACGCTCCGTTCGATCGTGCACACCGCCATCGAACTGGTCGACGCCCAGTACGGCGCGCTCGGGGTTCGCGATCCGAACGGCGACGGCTTGTCGGCCTTCATCTACGAAGGCATCGATGACTCGACCAGGGTCATGATCGGCGACCTTCCACGCGGTGCCGGGGTTCTCGGGCTACTCCTCGAACAACCGAAACCGATCCGGTTGACCGACCTGTCCCAGCATCCGTCCTCGGTCGGTTTCCCCGCGCACCACCCACCGATGCGCAGCTTCCTCGGCGTCCCGGTCCAGGCCCGCGAAGAAGTGTTCGGCAACCTCTACCTCACCGAAAAAGCGGGCGGCGTGGAGTTCACCGAAGACGACGAAGTCGTTGTCCAAGCCCTCGCGGCCGCCGCCGGCATCGCTATCGAGAACGCACGCCTGTTCGAACAGTCCCAAGTCCGCCAGCAATGGTTGGAAACCACCGCCGACATCGCCTCGGCCGTCTTGGGAGGCACCAGCCATGCAGAACTTCTCACCTTGGTCACGGAGCAAACCCGCGAACTCACCGACGCGCTCTGCGTCTTCACCGCCCTGCCGGAAGACCCCGACGTCCCGCCCGAGGAAGTCAGCGAACTGCGCATCGTCGCAGCCTCCGGAACCGGCGCGGACAAACTCGCGGGACGCAGGATCTCGGCGAAGAAGTCCGCCATCGGCCGCGCCCTTCGCACCGGCGAACAACTCGACATCGACGCGCCGACCTCTCCGCCCGGACGCCACGACAGCCCGTCCGTCGACGCATTCGGGCCCGGCAGGATCATCCCTTTGCGCGCGAGCGGAGCAGCCATAGGCGTACTGATCGTTCTACACCGACAAGACCGGAATCCACCGGATGAACTGGTCGGACAGATGCTGGTCAACTTCGCCGACCAAGCCGCAGTCGCTCTCCAACTGGCCGCGACACAGCGACGCATGCGCGAACTGGACGTGTTGTCCGATCGCGATCGGATCGCTCGTGATCTCCACGACCAGGTCATTCAACAACTCTTCGCCGTCGGGCTCTCCTTGCAGGGCACGCTGCAACGCGTGCGTGGTCCCGAAGTGCGCTCCCGGCTCTCGGCGACCATCGACGACATCCAGGCCATCGTTCAAACCATCCGCCAGTCCATCTTCGACCTGCAAGCCAATACGGTCGCCGACTCAGCGCACTACCGTAAACACCTCCACGCGATGATCCTCGACATGACCGACGACACCGATCTGCACACCACCGTCCGGCTCGCCGGTCCCATCAGTGTTCTCGCTCCACCCCTGACCGACGATGTGGAGGCTGTCCTTCGTGAGGCTGTCAGCAATGTGGTGCGCCATGCCAATGCCCGCACCCTGGCGATCGAGTTGCGTGTCGGCGACGAGGTGGGCATCGAAGTCACCGACGACGGCGACGGCATCCCAGCCGAACAGACCAGGCGAAGCGGCCTGGCGAACCTCGCCGCCCGAGCTCAACGCCACGGCGGCACCTTCACCGCCAGTTCAGCACCCGGTGGTGGTACCACACTGTGTTGGTCGGTGCCCTTGCCCGACTGAGCTGTGCCGCTGCCACACGCTTGGCTCTCCCCGCCCGGCCGCTACCGAAGAATGCTCGCCGAGCGTAGATACGGGCCGAGGTTTTCACCGACCGACCAGGGGCTGCGCCGGTTCCCGGCCGGTAGCGACCCGGCAGCACGGCGCCGCTGTGTGGCAGAGCCCCGTGCGGAGCGTTTCGTGAGCTGGCCCCATTCTTCGGCGCCGCAGGCAATCGGCGTGGCGAGCTCGATACTCACCGGGGTGCGGGACCGGATCACTTCGAGCATGTTCCGCGCCGGCGCAGTGCGGTGGTCGGTCAACTCCTGCGCAGGCGCCACCAGGGTCGGCCTGCTTGCCGGGTCGGGTGTCCGGGGCGCCAGGTATCGGGGCGGACGGCCTCGATGTGGGCGCGCATCCGGACCAGGTGATTTGCCGAAGGGTGCGACGTAGGGTGGTACGCCCCTCAGCGGTTCTTCTCGGTGGCGGCATCGATTGTCGGCGGGCCTTGACAGGGCCGGTGCAGGGCGGTGAATCCGGGGGTGGTCGCGGCGGTGACGACCGCATCGAGCAGATCTCGTCCGCGGTCCGGGCTGGGTTGTTCGGTCAGGACGGGGCCGTTGAAACCGTGGCCATCGACGACGATGATCGGACTGCCCCTGCGGCCGCCGAGCGCAGCCTGGCTGGCCTTGTGTTCAAGTGCACAGTCAGCGACTGCTCGTACAACCACGATGGCTGTCACGCCTACGCGATCAACGTCGCCGACCACAACGGCAGCGCCGACTGTGGAACGTTCATCCCGTTGTCGATCAAGGGCGGGCTGGACACAGTGACCAGCATGGTCGGGGCCTGCCAGCGCGCCGACTGCCTTCACAACCGTCACCTCGAATGCGCCGCCAGCGATACCCACGTCGGCCCCGGCGAAGGAGAGCACACCGCGCGTTGCCTGACCTACAGCGCGCGCTGACCCGACCTGACGAGCCCTCGGCGACAGCCGGGGGAACGTGGGCTGTGCTGCTCTACTGGTGGCCGTAGTTGCGGGGTTACGCTTCGCGGTCGTGCGGTGTACGTAGCGGGTGTGAGGTCGTGGCGCACCCGGTCCCGCAGGTCCGCAGGCACGTTTCGCCACTGCCTGCCTGCCGAACCCGGATGTGTCCACGGTTGGCCGAAGGCCATCACCCGACCTGTCCGGCGTTCGTCTTGTCGTGCCCGTTGACCATCGCGCGCCCCGGCGCGCGTCGGGGATCCGCCGACGCCTGACACGAGACGACGAAGGGCACCCGCGGCAGGGTCGGCGGTCCCTGTCCTTCGCCGCTGACGGGTGGTCGAATCGGAAGGCGCT
The DNA here is from genome assembly GCF_001612905.1 of Nocardia ignorata NBRC 108230. Classification (GTDB taxonomy): domain Bacteria; phylum Actinomycetota; class Actinomycetes; order Mycobacteriales; family Mycobacteriaceae; genus Nocardia; species Nocardia ignorata. The sequence goes on from NZ_BDBI01000012.1 coordinate 24,425, forward strand.
GTTCGACACCGACGTGCGAACGTCGGGCCAGTGGGACGTACGGCGTGTACGCCGAATTCGAGATGCAGAGACCGGATGTGAGGAGTCCCCGATGAAATTCGATGACGTGGTCGTAACCGTGAAAGAAGCGATGTCGGTCGAGCGTGTGTATGCCGCGCCGGTGGAACGTGACGGAACGACGGTGATCGGCGTAGCCGCGATCTCCGGGGGTGCCGGTGGCGGCGGCGGGTCGGGCCCGGACGGCGAGAAGGGCTCCGGTGCCGGCTTCGGGGTCGGGGCGAAGCCGGTCGGTGCCTTCGTCATCCGAGATGGCCGGGTGCGGTGGCAGCCGACGGTCGATGCGAATCGGTTGATCGCCGTAGTCGGGATGGTGGCGCTGGCCGCGCTCGCCGTCGGTGCGCGCTACGCGAACAGACGATAGCCAGGGGTTCTGGCTCAGCACCGGCGATGTCGACGCTGTGGAGCCTCGCGCCGGCGACGGGCACCAGGTCGATCCCGGCTTGTCGTCCGCGCAGGCGGCACAGCGGCTGATCGAAGACGGCCCCCAACGGGTTACCGGGCCAGGCACGCGCGACGGCGACGGCGGCCGAAGAAGGGCAATTCGGCTGCGCGGCCGTGGATCATGTTCCCTGACAACCGGCGTCTGGGAGGCGAGGATCGGTGGTGTGCACGCGCCCGTGCACGGGTCGCGGTGCGGTCGCGCTTCAACGGTGCCGGATGCGTCGTCACCGCATCGCGTCAGATCCGAGGAGGCCATGATGGAAGCTCCCCATCCCTATCCGGTGCGCTTGCGGGGGACCTGGACGAGCCATTCTCGCGATTCTCTGCACGGGCCGGTATCCGAGGTCGCTCTTCGACTTCAACGTCGGTGTGGTCCGATGGTCGTGGCGGGTTCAGTTCTATTCGTGCGCGGCGTTGGGCACCGATCGGTATCCACCGTTCACGCTGCGTTGCACCGACTGTCCCGCTGACTTCGAGGTGGGTGCTGGTGGTCATCGCGGCCGTGATGTGCTGTTCACCGCGAAGTATCCACGCAGGCCTTTCGATTCCGTACTCGGTATCAACCGGTGGCTGTACCGGATCGTCGCGCACGCGGGATTGATGCGGGACGAATATCCGCCGTTCCGGCTCGACCAGGGGCCGCGCGAGCCCGTCGGTCCGGATCCGGGGCCGGCGATATGAACCACCCGACGGCGAGCACGAACGGACGTCAGCGGGTGGGAGCGTGCGGAGCTTTCGAGCTCACAGCTCGTCATCCGCGCGGTCGAAACAGCGATCGGCGGATCCGGCGTCCCCCGCCGAGGGAGGGTCGAAAGCTGCAGTTCACGTGGACCTCCGCGCACCGTTCGTCCCGGCCGGTTGGATCGACGGGGACATAGGGGAATCGTGATATCCCACGTCGGAGTACGGGCGCGGTGTCGGGAGCATCATGCGGATGCGCCGGAACCGCCGCACGTGCTCTCCGTCGGTGGACTCGCCGCGCCCGGCGGAGGGTGTAGAGACAGGCGGCGGCGTCGCGCTCTGATCAGCGACGAAAGCGAGTCCGACGCCCGGCGGTGTACCGAATTCAGACGGTCCATCGTGCTTCGGTCCGGTACACCGCACCCACCGCTCTGCGCACCTCTGGGCTGAGCGGGCTTCCCTGCACTGGCGATGAATCGTAGACCCCCAAGTCGGCACCTGCGTGCAAGGTGTCGCCGCTACGCATGAGCATGGCGGTGCGGCTCACATCGCATGCCCTTCCGTGCTGGGGTGGCGGAATTCGTCGTCGATCGCGTCGGCGTGGCAGCTACAGGTCGGTCGTCGTCATCGGCAGATGTTGGGCACACACCGATCCCACGAACTCACCGACTGTCGATTCGGGCAGGCCGCGCGCGATATCGGCCTCGCTGATGATCCCGACGAGCTTGCCGTCCTCGACCACCGGCAGCCGCCGGATCTGATGCCGCTTCATAAGGGCAAGGACCTCGGTCATGCCGGCGTCCGAGCCTACGGTGAGTAGATCGGCGGTCCCCTGGGCCATTTCGCCGGCCGTGGTGGTGCGCGGATCATGGCCGGGCGCGAGACATTTGACGACGATGTCGCGATCGGTCACGATGCCGACCGGACGGCCTTCCCCGTCGCAGATCGGCAGGGCGCCCACATCGAGTTGGTGCATGCGCTGGGCGGCGACATCCATGGTGTCGCGCACACTGAGACTGGCGACGTCTGGATGCATGATCATCTGTGCGGTGGTCATCGAATTCCCATTCCTCTCATCGGCGAATATCAGTTGTCGGCTCACAACCCCGTGGGGTAGGTCTCCGGAGTTCTCGCGGCGCTCCACCGGCTGGTGGGCTCGAGTGGCTGGAGCGCGCTCGTCCGATCGATGTGGATGATCGCATCGAACTGCGCGGCCGCGCGGGTGTGGAAATAGTGGCTCTGTCGTTCCGTGCCGGGGCGGTACACCACACCGATCGCTCGCTGCAGGCGTGGCTGATCGAGCTCGCGGGCGGCGGCGTCATCGGTGTCCGTTCGGACCATGAACGCACCGGCGCCGGTGTCGTGCAACAGTGTTTCCAGGCTCGACGGCAGCGCGGGGCGAACCCTCTCGTGCATCGCCGCGCCACCCCAGTTCTGCGCCGCGGTGACCGAGCCGTCGTAGGTGCTCCAGCCGATCGTCCGGCAATGCGCCCCGTGCCGTTGCCGCGTCAGCTGTCCGATCGTCACCTGGCCCTCCGTGCCGAACTCGGTGGCGCGAGCATCTCCGACATGCGAATTATGTGCCCAGACAACAATTTTGGGAACACGACCGTTGTCCGACCGGCCTCGGCTGTCACGCAGATGCGCGCGTAGCGCGTCGAGCGTGTCCGCCATGTGTTCGTCACGGAGGTTCCACGAGGCGGTGTGATCACCGAACATCGTGCGGTAGTACAGCTCGGCATCCCGGACGGACCAGGCGTTGCGTAGGGCGTCGAAGAGTGCCTCGGCCGAATCCGTTCCTGCGCCGAACTCCGCGAGCGATCTGCGCTGCAATTCCACCAGTTGGGCGACGACCTGGTCCTCGCACGTCCTCCCCGCACCGAAGGCCGCACCGTATCCGTACGCCTGGCCGTTGTCGGAGCCGGCATGGTCGAAACAGCTGTATCGGGCTTTGGCGCGTTGTGCGGCAGCGTGGTCGGTCCGTTCGAGATATCGCACGACCTCGTCCATCGATCGATGCAGGCTGTACAGATCGAGGCCATAGAAGCCGGTGGTGGGTTCGTCGTTGCGCACCTGTTCGTCGTTGTGCTCGCGCAACCAGCCGACGAAGTCGCGCACCACCGTGTTCCGCCACATCCAGGCAGGGAACCGCTGGAACCCACGCAGCGATTCCTCGGCCGAGGTGTCACTGCCGCGCCCGTTCACGTAGCGATGGACACGGGCGGCATCCGGCCAATCTCCTTCGATCGCGACGGCGTCGAAGCCCCTGTGCTCGATCAGCCATTTCGTCATCTCGGCTCTGGCGGCATAGAACTCGTGCGTCCCGTGCGTGCTTTCGCCGATCAGGACGATGCTCGCCGTGCCGATGAGATCGTCCAGATGATCTTCGGGCGGTATCCCCCCGGGTGCGGGAATCGCGGCTGCCCGGATCGTCGCCGCCGGGTCGGCCACCGAGGTGGCGGTGCCGGCGGTCGGGGTGGCCAGCAGGGTCTGTACCTGCTCGTCGGTGACCTGGTCGAAGTCCCAATAGGACTCGCCGACGGCACGGAACGGCGACGGGATCGTCGCGCACACCACGTCATCGACCATCGCGCCGAGTTCCCGGCAGGTCGACTCCGGCGCGGCGGGGACCGCGACGACGATGCGGTCGGGTTCCTGGGCCCGGATGGCGTCTATCGCGGCGAACATACTCGAGCCGGTGGCCAGCCCGTCGTCGACGACGATGACCGTTCTTCCGGTGAGGTCGAGCGGACCACGGTCGCCGCGGTACGCGGATTCCCGTCGCACGAGCTCGGCCGCCTCCGCTGCGGTCACGGCACGGATCTGTTCGGACGTCAGGCGCAGCGCGCGGACGACGTCGTCGGCGAGAACGACGCGTCCACCCGCCGAGAGCGCTCCGAACGCGAACTCCGGACTGCCGGGGACTCCCAGCTTGCGTACCACGAGTGCGTCCAACGGGGCATTCAGCGCGGCCGCCACCTCCCAGGCCACGGGGATTCCCCCGCGCGGGAGCCCGAGCACGATCACATCGCCGCGACCACGGTAGGACGCGAGTAGTTCCGCCATGGCCTTTCCGGCCTCGCTGCGATCACGGAAAATGCGGCGGGCGGAATTCGTCCACGATCGGGTGGGGTTCATCGCTGTCTCGATTCGATCCGTGAAGCCTGCCGCGCTCGTCGCGAGATCACGACTTCTTGGTGGAGAGGTAGGTGGTGACGATGACCATGGCTGCGAAGATCGCGGCGATGAGCACCGCGGTGACTGTCCAACTCATGACGACTCCTTCTCGGTGGGATTTCCTGGTTCTAATTTTTGGCGCGGGGAAAGTCCGCGGATACGGCACTTCGTCCCTTCGTGGAAGGGCGTTGGACCGTCTCGGTCCCTTCAGGAAGTGCCTGAAGACCAACGGTCCGGTCTCGGCGGACCAACGGCCCTACTTCGATCCGGTGGAGTCTTCCGACGATGGACAGGTGAGATGTCGAACCAGGAGGAGCGGACATCATGAACGCGAAAACAGGTGACCTGTTGCTCACCACGCGCGGTCACGGGCGAAGCAGGTGATGGCGGTGCCGGGGTGGGGTCCGTCTATGGTGTCTTGGTGGAGCCGGCGACCGTGGAGCCGAAATCCGCTGATGCGGCCGTCGGATCGATGGGAGTCCGCGCTGTGGGGCTTGGTCGTGGCGGTGGTGCTGGTGGCGATACCCTTGGCCGGTGCGGTCGGAACAGCGTCCTATTCTGCTGCGGGAGAACGGCTTCGGGACGAGAGAGCACGCTTGACATCGGTCACCGCGACGGTGCGGGAGACCCCGGCGCGCTCGGTGACGATCGGACCACGTGGCTACGCCGTCGAGCGGTACACCGCACGTGTCGAGTGGTCCGAGGCAGGCCGCGATGGCACCGCCGTTGTCGACACGGCTGCGTCCACTTCGGCCGGTGACAGCCTGGTGGTCTGGCTTTCCGGTGACGGGCAGCCGGTGTCGGCGCCGGCCGGATCCGGCACTGCGGTGTGGTCCGGGATCAGTGCCGGCGTGGTGACGCTGAGCGCGACAGTGGGCGGTGCGCTGGTGATCGCGTGGGGCGCGCGGCAGTTGCTGGATCAGCGCCGCCGCGCCGCGTGGGCGAGGGAGTGGGAGCGGTTCGACCACGCGACGGGCAAGGAGGCTCCCGAGCACTAGCGTGTAGAGGTCTGAGTGTGTTGTGAGGTAGTCGGCGTTCCCGCATCCCGCGAGATAAGGGATCTTCTCGACCTCGAGGTCGCCTGTACGACGATGACGCGGTGCCGATCTCTGAATGTCCATGGCGCCTAGTGCCTAGTTGTTGCGGGTCATGACGTTGTGTTCGGGCGTCGGCGGACTTGGCTTGATGACGCACCGAACGCGCAACTATGCGCCCATCGTGTAAACTGCCGAACTGTGCAGGGACCCAACATTTCCACGACGACGCCGGATACTTCCGGCGCCTTTGTGATGGGCTGATCTCGCCACAGACATCTCGAGCCCCGGAACAGTTTCCGGGGCTTCGTTCTTTCCCCTTCTGTTCCGGTACAAGCCAAGGAGCAGACACCTATGGTCGTCGACCACCGAGATCTCAATTTCGACATGGACATATTCGCTACCGATCCGCTTGCCGGTTCCGGTCTTCCACTGTGGCTCCCCGCCGGGTCCGTTATTCGAGAGGAATTGCAGAAGCTCGCCAAAGAGCTCGCCGCGGGGGATGGCTGCCTCGGCGTGTTCTCGCCGGTACTCGGGAAGCGGGCGCTGTACGAGCGTTCCGGTCATCTGAGCAAGTTCAGCCGAGACATGTTTCCCGCCATGCAGATGGGCGACGACGAGCTGATGCTGCGGCCGGCGAACTGCCCCCATCACGCGTTGATCTACGCATCGACTCAACGCTCCTATCGTGAACTGCCGCTTCGCTTCAACGAACTCGCCGCCATGTTCCGAGCCGAACGTTCCGGTGTTGTCTCCGGGTTGAGTCGCGTCCGGCAGATCAACCTCGACGACACTCACGTCTTCTGCAGACCGGACCAGGTCCTGCACGAAGCCGAACTCGGGCTGCGGGCAGCACTGCGTGCTCAAGAGATCTTGGGGCTTCCCGTCGATTACGTCCGACTGTCAACGAGAGACAACTCCTCGACATGGCTCGGTACCGACGCCCAGTGGGAGCACGCCCAGGAGAACCTGCGCGCCGCAGGGCAGTCCGTCCTCGACGAGCACGGACTGAAATTGGTCGAAGCCCCGGGTGAGGCCGCGTTCTACGGCCCCAAATTCGATCTGCAAGTCAAGGACGGACGCGACCGCGAGGAAACCATTGCCACCGTGCAACTCGACTTCAATCAGCCCCAACGATTCGGTCTCACCTATGTCGGCGCAGATGGCCGCGAACACCGCCCCGTCATGATCCATCGGGGGACGGTTGGATCGATGGAGCGGGTCACAGCAGCATTGCTCGAACGCTATGCAGGACGCCTCCCGTTCTGGCTCTCTCCGATCCACATCACAGTCCTGCCCGTCAGCCCCGACCAGGACGGAGCAGCGCGCACACTCGCCGACAAGGCCCGACAGAGGGGACTCCGCGGCCGAGTCGACCACAACGGGTCATTGGCAGCGCGCGTTCGAAACGCTCGCAAGACGCGAGACCACCTCATCGCAGCCATCGGGCCGACCGAAATCGCGCAGAACAGCGTTCAGATCACCGACATCGCCAGCGGCATCCGCACCCAGGTCGCTCAGGAACGCCTTCTCGAACTCATGGATGACGCGTACCGCAACCGCCGAACAGTCCTCGACTGGGTTCTCTGAAGGGTCGCGTCCTCGCTCGGCGGAGTCGAGCGAGGACGCCGAGAACAGCCCCAAGCTCTGTTGTCTCCAGAAGGCCGACGCCGACTCGTCGAATGCAGCCGCACTCGCCCAATCGCCCCCGAAACGGGCGTCTCCCGCGCCTGCGCCGGTCACCTCCGCCTGAACCGACGCAAGTTCATCGATCCCAGCGGCGCCGACAACCGCAAGTCCATCGCCACAATCGTCGCCCGACACCCCGGACACATGGTGCACGTCGACGTCAAGAAGGTCGGCCGGATCCCCGACGGCGGCGGCTGGCGTACGCACGGACGCGGTAGCGAACACGCCGAGACCATCGGCCGTGGTAAGAAGCGCGCCACCCGCACGAGAAAGGCATCACAACAGCCGGTCTACCGCTCGGTCGTATTCGCCCGTCACCAGTTCATCCGGCCCTACACCCCGCGACACAACGGCAAGGTCGAGCGGAACAACCGGATCCTCGCCGAAGAGTTTCTCTACGCCCGCGACTGGACCAGCGAGACTCAACGATCAGAGGCCCTCGCCGTATGGAACGTCCACTGCAACTACCACCGACCCCACACTGCAGCCGGGAACCGGCCGCCAGCGACCCGACTTCACTTCGGTGTCACCAACGTCATGGCCTCATACAGCTAGTTCTGGGCATCTCGAGCACATCCTCGAGCGCTCCGAACGTTATGAGTGTAATCCGGAATCGAACAGGCAACGGATCGGTCTCGTCCGGTTGGTCCGTGACGCGGGCAGGGTAGTTCTCAACTCAGAGGTAGCCCGGCATCGCAGGCGGAGGTGCGAGACATGGACATGAGCGCGACGACGACGGCGAGTCGCTGGTGGTGGCGGCCGGGGTGGACCCCGGGCCGTTCCTTCTACGACTGGCAGGTGATGCCGACGCAGCCCGTCGCCGACAAGCTCGTGGAGATCTTCGCCCCTACTGTGGCGCGGGTGCCCGGTCTCGAACAAGTCGACGCGCCGCGTCTGCGGGTGGAAGTGCAGGGTGTGGGCTTCGTCGACGGGGTGAAGGGCGTCGATCTGGCCCGTTTGGTCGAGGGTTCGCGCGGCCTGCTCGCCGACCACGCGCCGTTCCCCATCACCTTGGGCCCGCCCGTGGTCGCCGCCGACGGGGTGCGATTACCCATCGCGTTGCCCGAGGAGTTGCTGCGTGTCCGTGAGGACCTCACCCGCGCGTTGACCGACGTCTGGATCCGGGAGCGCGTTCCCGAGTTCGGTGAGCCGTTGCTCCCGTACCTGGCGCTGGCCTACACCAAGACACCGGTTCCGGTCGGCGAGATCGAGAACGCGCTCTCCGCCGACGGGTTCGCCGACTTCACCCTCGACGACACGGTCTCGTCGTTGTCGCTGGTCGAGTTGGTGTGCGAGAACGGTCGGTACGACTGGTCGGAAGTGGTGTCCGCCGAGTTGTCGCGCGACCCGCATCCGCTGCTCGAACGCCTCGGTGCGGGGACCGCGCTGGCCGGTTCGCCGCGCTAGTCCTCGGTCGGCTCGGCCTCGGGTGCGGTCAGACGGACGACACCGGCATCGAGGTCGAGATCGAGGTGGGGTTCGCGGGCCTGGCCGTCGCTGTCACCGCTGCCCTCGTGCTGCAGCTTCTTGCCAGGAAACATTTCACCCATGATGCCCACGTCTCCACGATAGTCGCGGTAACCACCAGTTCGCCGGTCCCATGAGCTGGACCAGGGCGGGAACCAGCAGCATGCGTACCAGGGTGGCATCGAGGATCAGGGCGATGATCATGCCGATGCCCAGCAGGCGCATCGGCGTGAGCGGTGACAGCGCGAACGCGCCGGTGACCAGAACGAGCAACACGGCGGCGGCGGTGATGACCCGGGCCGTCCGCACGGTCCCGACGCGCACCGCCGTCGCCGTGTCCGCGCCCGCGCGGTGCGCCTCGGCCATTCGTGACAGCAGGAACACCTCGTAATCGGTGGACAACCCGAAGACCACCGCGATGATGAGCACCGTCATGCCCGCCGGGAGCGGCCCGTGACTGATGCCGAGCAGGCTCGCACCGTGACCGCCGACGAAGATCCAGGTGAGCACCCCGAAGGTGGCGGCCAAGCTGAGAAACGCCATGGCCACGGCTTTGAGCGGCAGGATCACCGAGCGGAACGCCACGGTGAGCAGCACCATCGTGACCAGCACCATCACGGCGATCATCAGCGGCAGCCGATCCAGCGTCGCGTCCACACTGTCCAGGGTGGCCGCGGTGTCACCGCCCACCGCGACCGTGGTGGCGCCCGGTGCTTGCAACCCGCGGATGGCGCGGACGGCGGCGGTGGCCTCCTCACTGCGGTCGGCGTGGGTGAGGAAGACGTGCAGAACGACGAAGTCGTCGTCGCGTCCCACCTGGACGACATCGTCGACACCCGCGACGTCGCCGATCGCGTCGAGCGCGCCCGACACGGTCGCCGATTGCGGTGGGCCGTCCGGACCGCGCAGCAGCACCGTCGCCCCGCTCGCCGCCGCGGGGAATTGTGCGGTCAGCTCCTCGACCGTGTGACGCATCGGGCTGTCGGCGGGCAAAGCGCGGTGGTCGATCTCGCCGAGCCGGATACCGGCCAGCGGTGTGGCGAGGACGAGCAGGACCGCGCCGACGGCGACCGTTACCGTTCCCGGCCTGCGCAGCACCGCGTCGACCACCCGACCCCAGAAGTGCTCGGTGCGTGTGGTCGGTTTCGCGCGCCCGATGCGGGCGCCGAAAAGCACGAGCAATGCCGGCAGCACCGTGAGCGACAGGCCCGCCGCCAATGCGACGGCCGCCACCGCGCCGATACCGAGTGAGCGGAGCACGGCCTGCGGGAAGACGAAGGTGCCCGCGAACGCGCAGATCAGCAGCGCCGCCGACACGGCGACCGTGCGCCCGGCACTTGCCATGGTCCGGTCGACCGCGGCGCCGATATCCGCGCCCGCACCGTATTCCTCCCGGAACCGGTTCACCAGGAAAAGCCCGTAGTCGATGGCCATGCCGAGCCCCAGCAGGGACGCGATATTGACCGCGAAGGTGGTGACCTCGGTGACCTCGGTCAGCAACCGGATGGCGCCGAGCGCACCACCGACGGCGAGCATGCCGACCACCACCGGCAACGCGCCCGCCGCGATGCCCCCGAACACCAGGACGAGAACCAGCAGTGTCAACGGCAGCGAAACCGACTCGGCCACAACGAGATCACGCTGGGACCGGTCGATGATCTCGGCATTGAGGGCGCTGTAGCCCGACAGCCTGGTTTCGACACCGGGCACTCGCAGCGCCTCGGCGACAGCGGGATACGCGGCGATGCGGGCGGTGTCGTCACCGGCGGTGTACACCACGGCCACGGCGTGCCTGCGGTCCTCGGAGACCAGGAAGTTTTTGCGCGGCACCACCGCCGACCAGTAACTCTCCACGGGCCGGGCAAGCAGCGCCGGGTCGATGCGGTCGACGGCGGTGCGCACCTGCGGGCCGATCTCGTCGATCGTGCGTCCCTCGGGTGCGGTGTAGAGCGCGACCACATCGGGGCTCTGCGGGCCGAGCTGTTCGGTGACGAAGCGGTCCACCAGGGCGGATTCGCTGCCGCCGTCGATGAACCCGCCCGCACTGAGGCGTTCGGTCACCGTCGCACCGTATGCGGCGCACATCCCGATGAACACCACGACCACGGCGAGGACGGTGCGCGGCCGGGCCGTGACGAACCGGGCGAGTGTGGTCACCGCGCCGAATCCACCACGGGTAGTTCGGCTTCCAGCATCGCGACGATCCGGTCGAGCAGGGCTTCGAGCCGTGCTTCGATCCCGGCACCGTTGCGGGCCGACACGGTGAGCTCGGTGTGGCCGTCGAATTCGGTGAGGCCGAACAGCAACGGCATGGCGGCGCTGTGCTGGGGGAGCACGAACAGGCCGGTGGGCCGGAAACCGGGGACCGCGAGCTCGTCGGAGGTGAATCGGCCCATGTGGGAGACGGTGGCCGAGGCCAGGTTGCGGCCCAGCCGCGCGCCGAGCCAGTTCGTCGTCCGCAGCACACCCCGATTGACCGGGTCCGGGACCAGGGTGATGCGAGTGTTGGCCAGCTGATTCAATTCCCGCCGCTGTGCGAGCCCGGCTTTGATTTCCTCTTTGACCTGCGTCCAGTCCTGGCCCGGTGCGATGTCGAGGAACAGTGGCAGCGCGAGATTGGCGGTCGAGCGCAGTGCCGGATCGTGACGGCGCAGGTCGACGGGCATCATGATCCGCGAAGTTCCCGGAGTCTCCGCCGCCAGCAGGGCGCAGACACGAGCCAGCGCACCGGGTCCGGCGGCCTGCACGCGCCGGTGCCGCAGCAGATGCCGGGCGGTGCCGCGCCGCTGCCTGCCGCGCCCCACGGCGCTGCGGTAGCGCGGAATCATCGGGGTCGGCTTGCCCGGGGCACCGACCCGGTCGACCAGTTGCTGATCGGCCACCGGGTCCGGTTGCGGAACAGGATCGGCGCCACGCAGCGCGCGCAGCACATTGGTCGCCCACAGCACCATGCCCATACCGTCCATCACGCCGTGGAACACGCGGAATACCAGGGTCGGTGTGGTCGCGGTGAGCAGCAGGACCTCGACGGTGGTATCCGGTGTCGGCCCGATGTCGCTGGTCAGTACCGGATCGGATTCCAGTGCGGGATAACCGAATTCGTGGTCATCGACCACCCGGACGGCGGGGGCGATGCCGCTGTCCACCCAGATATCGCCCTGCCTGAGCAGGCGCGCGCCCGGTGTCACGTCCGCCGCCGCAGCAACTGCCTGGCGCAAGCGCTGCGGGTCGATCGTGCCCTCACCCGGCACGACGAGCTGCATGAGGAAGGGCGGGGCGAGGGTGCGCATGGGGAAGTACATGCGTTCGGTGGTCGTCACGGGTCGACGGAAGACGTTGTCGTCGTTCATGATCGCCTCTCGGGTGTTACCGCAGGTGCCCGGCGAGCGACTCGATGCCGCCCTGGTCGTCGAGCCAGGCCGAGAAGGTGGACAGGCCGGTGGCACGGTCGACGACCGGGCGGTAGCCCAGGTCCGCACGGGCCGCGCCGGTGTTGTAGGTGGCGGTGCGGGTCATCAGGGCGACGGCGTAGCGCGACAGCGGCGGCGACCAGCGCCGCGCCACGGCCGGAATCCGCCACACCGCCTCGATGGCCGCGACAACGGCGGCGAGGACACGCGGATTCGGCCTGCGCGTCGGCCGCTGGAGGCCGAGCCCCTCGGCGACCTCACCGAGGAACCCCCACACATCGGTCTTCTCGGCATCGGCGATGAAATACGCGTTGCCACCGATGTTCTTGGCACTCAGCGCGAGCAGGCAGGCGTGGACGATATTGTCCACATGGCACAGCGATGCCTCGATCGTCCGGCCGTACGACAAGTCGGGCAGGGCACCGTCGGCGGTGCGGGCGAGCAACCGCACGATCGGGCCCGACCGGTCACCGGCACCCCAGATCGCGCGCGGACGCAAGGCCACGGTGCTGAATTCGGCGGTGCTCGCGGCGAGCACAGCCTGTTCGGCCGTCGCCTTCGTCTCGGAATAATGGTTGAGGTAGCGGCGCGGATAGGGCAGCGACTCGTCGACATCGATCTGGTCGCCGCCGTCACGGTCCATCAGGGCACTCGGACTGGAGATGAACACGAACCGGTGCGCACCGCCGCGGCGGGCGGCGTCGAGCAACAGTTCGGTGGCGCGCACGTTCTCCACCCAGAACTGGGCTCGGGTGCCGCGTTCGTCGACGCGGGCCGCACTGTGGATGACGGCGTCCACACCGTCGGCGGCGCGGCGCAGCGAGTCGGCGTCGGTCAGGTCGCCTTCGACGATCGTGACGGCGTCGCGGGCGGTGCCGAGGTCGTCGAGCACACTGGTGCGCCGCACCAGGATCGACACGTCGTGCGTACCGTCGGCCACCAGGGCCCGCACGATGGCGCCGCCGAGGAATCCGGACGCGCCGGTGACGAGGATCTTCATGAGTTCAGCTTCTTCGTTGCCCAACGGGCGAGTTCTTCGCGGCCGATCTTGGCGTTGTGCCGGATGTCGACCGGGAAACCGGGGTGGATGAGGAAATCGGTGATCGGTGCGGCGGTGTCGAAGGCGGCGGCGCGGTCGCGCAGGCGCAGGTCGACGGCCACCGGATCGGCACCCGGCTCCAGTTCTACACACAGCACCGGCCGGTGCGCACCGGGTCGGCCGACACCGACCAGCGCCGTGCGCGACACACCACGTACCGCGTTGAAGACCTGCTCGACCTGCACGGTGAACATCGGACCCGCGGACGTGCTCAACCGCTGGCTCTTGCGACCGCAGAACCACACGCGGCCCTGCTCGTCGATCCAGCCCAGGTCACCGGTGCGGTGCCAGACCCGATCACCGTCGGCGATCTTGCCCAGTGCATCGGCCTCGGCGGGCCAGTAGTAGCGGGTGCTCACATTGGGTCCGGCGACGACGATCTCGCCGATCCGGCCGGTGGGTTCGGCGTCGGCGAGATTCGCGATCGGGGCGTCCGTGACGGCGACGAGGCGCACCTCGACATTGTCGGTGGGGCGTCCGATGCAGGTGCCCTCACCGTTCGCTGCCCGTTCGACCAGGCCGTCGAGCAATTCCCGCGATTCGATCGTCGTCATCGGCAGCGCCTCGGTGGAACCGTAGCCCGCGAAGATTTCGACATCGGGGCGCAAGACCTCGCGCAGTCCGGCGATGCACCACGCGGGCACCGGCGCGCCTCCGGAGAAGATGCTGACCAGGGAGTCGAGTTCGACGGGGTGCGCCCGCAGGTGGGCGAGCAGCGGGATCAGCACGGCCGGGGACGCGAACATCGTGCGCACCCCGAATTTGGTGATCGCGTCGACAACGTGCGCCGGATCGGTGGAACCGACTTTGCTGGGAATCAGCGGCGGCAGCACACACCGGGAACCGAGCAGCAAGTCGAGCACGCCGACCAGCGGCAGGGTGACCAGCGAGGACTCCGGCGGCATGTGCCCGCGGGCGGCGTGCACCTGCTCGACCATGGCGGCGAGGTTGCCGTGGGTGAGTTCGACCGCCTTGGCCGGGCCGGTGCTTCCGGTGGTGAAACCGATGATGAGCAGGTCGTCCTCGGCGGCGGGCGCACGGTCGGGCAGCAGACCCGCCGGGGCGCGGCCCCACGATTGCAGGGTGGGTCCGCCCCAGAACCAGCGGCGGCCGACGGTCAGGGTGGTGCGCACCCGGCGGAAGCTGCGCGGGAACAGCACTCGCAGCGCGTGTGCCTGCGGGATCCCGATGAACGCCTCGGCCTCGACCGCGCGCAGGCAGTGCACCATGCGCCGCACCCCCATGCCCGGGTCGATCACTACCGGCACCGCGCCGATCTTCAACAGCGCGAACAGGATCGCGTACAGCTCCGGGCTCGGCAGCACCAGCACGATGGTGCGGGTGCCGCTGCCGACACCGGAACTCGTCAGGTGTTCGGCGATGGCGTCGGACCACCGGTCGAGATCGCGGTAGGTGACCCGCCGGTAGTCGGGCACGCCGTCAGCGGTGGTGCCGTCGGGGTAGATCACCGCCGGGCGATCGGGTTCGGTGCGGGCGAATTCGCGGAAGCGGTCGATCGTGGCCCAGTACGTCGCGGTGGTCACGCGAGGTGCTCCTCGGGCAGCCGGTAGAGGGTGGCCGCGGCCGACGGACCGGCACCGGCACCGACGAACAGAATGTGGGTGAACCCACCGAGAGAGGCATCCTCGGTGGCGCGCGCGTAGGCCAAAGGCAGCGCGGCGGTGTGCGGGTCGCCGTCGGTGAGGTCCGGTGTGCGCACGGCATTCTGGTCCAGGCCGAGGGCGTCGGCGAGGCGCTTGGGGAAGTGCGCGCTCGGGGTGGAGGCGATGAGCGCGACCCGAGCGTCCGGCGCCTCGGCCAGCGCCGCGCGACCGGCCTCGGCCGCCACCGCCAGGACCCGGTCCTCGAAATCGGGTTCGCGCTCCACCGTCATGAGGCTGCGGCCGACGGTGCCCATCGTCGCGGTGTCGACGTAGGCCTGTCCGGCCGGCGTGCCGGGTGCGGTGAGGGTGTGCACGGGTCCGAAGCCCTCCGCGCCCTGGACGTACTCGAGCAGCAACGCGGCACCTGCTGTGGCATAGGGGAATTCGGTGTCCGCGCGCGAGCGGGTGAGCGAGGGATGGGTGTCGCCTGCGACGATCAGCACGTGTTCGGTCCCCGTCGCCAGGATCGCGCCCGCGACCTGCACCGCGTTCACCACGCCGGTCGCACCGTTCATCAGGTCGAAGGAGAAGGTGCGCGGGTCGTTCTTGCCGTAGTCCAGGCCGATCCCCGCGGCCTTCTGGATCATCGCGGCGACGGCGGGTTCCACGGTGTTGGAATCGCGGAAGATGCCGGTATTGATGAGCACACCGACCTGGTCGGGCCGGATCCCGGCCTGCTCCAGACAGTGACGGGCCGCCCGCCCGCTGTGCTCGACGATGCTGTGGGTGTCGGTCGACCGACTGGTACCGGTGGCTCGGATACGCACGCCCATGACGAACCTCAGACCTTCAGGGAGGAGATGGTGGTGGACAGGAAGCCCGCGACGACACCGGAGGCGGCCGGGACCATGAGAACCTTCGCGCCTGCCTCGATGCCGTCCTGTTCGAGCTGATCGTGCAGCACGATGAAATGCGAAGTGGTCGAGGTGTTTCCGTACTTCTCGATCACATTGAGGTCCGGCGGGATGGGGGCGCCGAACTCGCGGGCGGCCACCGCGTTGATGAAAGGCACCGCCGCGGCACCGAACTGGTGGTGGATGATGTAGTCGAATTCCTCGTCGGCGAAGGTGCGGCCCTGTGCGGCGAGGAACTCGCCCTGCGCGTCTGGCCACAGCAGGAATCTGGCCTCGTTGTGCATCTTGCGGTTGTCGGTGTAGAGCGCGACACCCGAGGACTTGTCGCTCGGCATGCCGAGGCACAGGTGGGAATGCTCTGCGGCCGTGAGCAATTCGATGTAGTGGATCTTGTCGGCATCGTCGACGGCCTGGTCGAGCACGACCGCGCACCCGGAGTCACCGACCGAGAGCGACGCGAACTGCAGGTCGTACTTCTCGGAGATCTCGTTGACCGCTGTTTCGGCGATCGGGGTGATGGACTCCCCGCTGACCACCATCCCGTTGCGCACCACGCCCGCCCGGATCATCCGGTCGAGCAGGTAGGTGCCGGTGAGCATGCCCGCGCAGGCATTGGACACGTCGAAGGTGATGGCCCGCTCGGCGCCGAGTTCCTTGGCGATGGTCGAGGCGAAGGAGGGCTCCATGTACATGCGGGTGCCCTCGTTGCTGCGGGTGATCGAGCAGGAGATGATCACCTCGAGCTCGCCCGCCCCGTAGCGTGAGCGCTCGAGACAGTCGCGGGCCGCGTTCACGGCGAGGGTGAAGGAGTCCTCGAGGCTGTCGGGCCGGGTGTCGCGGAACCGGCGCTCTTTGATCCCGGTGATCTTCTCGAGGTCGAAAGCGGGCGGCGTGGCGAGCCGGGAAAGTAATTCCTCGGTCGAGACGATATTCGACGGAAGATACGCACCGATGGATTCGAAACGCGAATGCGACACGAAAACTCCTGACAGTCGAAAAGGGTCGCCGGTGACCGTGGTGGGGGCCGATGCGAGCGGACACTACCGGAAAGTAACCGGGTTTCGCGGGGCGGCGTCGGCGGTCGCGGAGGGTTGGCTCGCGGCGCGAGCCGGGCTGGGTCCCATCCAGACATCTGCCGGTGGCAATGGTGAAGTTACACAGCAAATGCACCGAGTCTGCTGATATTCCGCAATCTTTCGACATCGGAGACTCGGCGCAGGTGCTTGTCGGCAAGTTGTCAGCTATCGATCGGGCGGTGTGTAAGCCCACGATTCGGGGCGCCCGGGCTGTCGGGTGTGGCGTGAGGGACCTCACGTCGGTGCGGGTGACGGAATGGCCGCTGTTGTTTCGGAAGTTGTTTCTCGCGCCGAAAACATCGGAGGCGATTTGGTTTCGCGAACATCGCCCGAATATCGCTGCGCGGAATGGTTGCCGAAGAAGGGCAGGCACTGATGAAATCGGCGAAATCGCGGGTGGGCGGCCGGAGGTGAGGGCAGTCGTTCGGCAAGGTTCGGGGCGTACCAACGTTGGACCAACCTTGCGCACCGATAGTGTGCACCGAACACCGTCGAGACATGCAAGGAGCGCACCATGGGTAACCGTGCCGGGTCCGTACACCGCGACCGAGATCTCCACGCCCACTGGGGAAGTCACCGTCATCGCGCGATCGAGGCCACCGGCGAAGCGAGTGACGTGCTCGCTCTGCTCACCGAGATGCACGGCCCGGTTGTCCTCTATCTGGCGCCCGGCACCGACGGCCGCAGTCCGATCTGCGTGCGCCGCGCCGAATTCTGTCCCAGCGCAGACGATGTCATGGCCGGCCGCACCGCCGCGCACACCGAGTTCTGGATGGCGGGCGACTTCTACGCCGGATTCGAGGACCTCGACGTCGGCATCGAGGTACGCAGCGCGGTGCGAACCGGACGACAATCCGGCTCGCTCGAATCCGACTGCGGTTTCCGCTTCACGCTGTGCATCAGCAAGCCCGAAGCCGCGGAACTGGTCGACGAAGCTTCCTGAACCCTTCCGGCTCACCAGAAGCGGGGTGTCAACGACCAATCGGCGAATTCGGCGGTGAGCAGCTCGCGCAGCGCGGCCCGGTTCGGGAAACGGTCCGGGTCGGCGCCGGTGACCACCAGGGTGACGGTGTCGTCGTCGCAGGAGAACGCCAGGTTCACGCCGACCTCCACCTGGCGGAACAACTCCACCGGGCCGGGATTCACCACCGGGCGCATGATCACATCGCGGGCGCGATGACCGTCGAGCACCGCGATGTTCTGCGCGGTGCGACCCATGTTGGTGCACAGGCATTCCGGTGCCTTGGCGGTGCGGGCGAACTTGTGCAGCACCACCTTCGGCAGCAGCATCTGCACCGGCTGCAGGTGTTGGATCGGCGGAATCGTCGCCGGATCGCGGTAGGCGAGGGCGGCGGCCTTGAGCGAGGCCCGCACCTCGGGCAGGTCGGTGCGGGTACCTGCGCGGTAGGCGACGCTGATCGGCAGGCCGGTGGTCGCGTTGGCGCGGGGGTCGTCGGCCTCCCGCATCGAGTGCGGAATGTCCACGCGCACTTTCGCTCCATCGGCGATGCGGCCACTGCGACCGAGCAGACCGACGGCGACGCCGATCAGCAGGCCGTTGGTTGTGCCGCCGTGCGCCGCGGCGACGGCGTCCCACTCGGCCAGGTCGAGCTGCACGATCGCGTCGGCGGCCTGCCAGGTGTCGGCATGCGGCAGCCGGGGCTGGGCCGGACGCGGATTACGGGCCGGTTCGCTCACACCACGCGCCCGTCGCGCCGCCCGCACACCTCGTGTCACCGCGCGCAGCTGGGCGCGTGCGTCGGCGAGGTCGGCGGCCAACCGGCCGGGCCCGGCGACCGGCCCGACCAGCCTGCCCGCGCTCGCGTCGCGGTCGGGCTGCTCACCGCGCCCGAGACGGTCGAGCGAGTCGACGATCGCGTGCATCATGCCGCCGCCGTCGCAGGCGACATGGGAGGCGACGAGGGTGACCACCGTGCCACCGGATTCGGTCGGGGCACCGGCCAGTTGCCACACCAGCCCCCGGGCCGGATCGAACTCCACCGCGGCCTGCTCGAGGAACCAGTCGAGTACCGCGTCGTCGGGAATCGGGGTGTCCGACCATCGCAGCGGCAGCGACTCGGTGGCGGGCTCCCAGTGGGCGCGCGCGATCGGGAAACGGGTGGTACGCACGCGGCGGGCGATGAAACCCGTGGCCAGATGAGCGTGCCAGCGCTGCAACGACTCCCGGCCGACGGCGGTGTCGAACCGGTAGGCCAGCTGGTTGACCAGGGCGTTGGGGTAGAGGCTGTGGAGTTTGAAGAACAGGTCGTCGTCGGCGGTGATCCGGTTGAGGCCGGTGGTGGCGACCGGTACGACGGGCGAGGTGACAGTCATCGGGGAATCTCCTGATCAGCGGGAACGCAGGGTGCGCACGGTGAGCGGCGCGAAAACGGCGACCACGACCACCGAGGCCACCAGTGACCACCAGGCGTCGGCGCCGATCGTGCCCTCGGCGGCCAGCGTCCGCACCGCCGACACCAGGTAGGACACCGGGTTCAGGTCCGAGACATGGCGCATCCAGGTGGGCATCGCCTCCTCGGGCACCAACGCGTTGGACGCGAAACCGAGGAAGGTGAGCACGAGCATGCACATGCCCTGCACGGCGGCCGGGCGGGCGATGGTCGCGCCGATGAAGGCGAACAACCAGCTGATGGCGGTGGTGGCGAAGACGACGAGCACCGCGCCCGCGAGGAAACCGGCTGTGTGCTCGGGCCGGTAGCCCATGGCCGATCCCACGACCACGACCGTCGTCGCGGCCAGCAGATAGCGCACCATGCCTGCCAGCAATGCGCCCGCAACCGGTGCCGAGCGGGCGATCGGCATGGCGACGAACCGGTCGAACACCCCCGAATGGATGTCCTCGGACAGCTGCACACCCGTGGCCACCGAGGAGGTGAGCACGATCTGCACCAGCACACCCGGAATCATGATCGGCAGATACGCCGCCATACTGCCCGCGATGGCGGTGCCGAAGATATTGCCGAACAGCACCGGCCCCACGATCGGCAACAGCAGTGCGTCGTAGAGCAATTGCGGGCTGTGCCGGAAGGTCAGCAGCCCACGCCACGCCATCATCAGCGAATGCTGCAGCGCGGCGAATGGGCTCACCCTGGTGACGCGCGGCGCGCGCACGACCTGGGTGGTCGTCTTCTCGGTGGTGAGAGTCATTGCGGTGCTTTCACGAAGGGCGGTCATGCCGCGTCGGCGGAGGTCGCGTGGCCGGTCAACGACAGGAACACCTCGTTGAGGTCGGGACGGTCGACGGCGAATCCCCGCAGCTCGATGCCCGCGGCGCGGCAGGCGGCGACGATGTCGGCGCCCGTTCCCACCTCCGGCAGGGCGACGGTGAGCGTCCCGGCGGAGGATCCCTCGGGCACCTCGCCGGTGAGCTCGCAGATCAGCGCCTCGGCCCGGCGCAGGTCGGCGGTGTCGGGGATGTCGAGGCGCAGTACCTGCTCGCCGATGGACGACTTCAGTTCGGCCGCAGTGCCTTGCGCGACGAGGCTGCCCCGATCGATCACCGCGATCCGGTCGGCCAGCGCGTCGGCCTCCTCCAAGTACTGGGTGGTCAGCAGGACGGTCGCGCCACGCTCGACCAGCCCGCGCACGATGCCCCACATCCGGTCACGGGTGTGCGGGTCCAGGCCCGTGGTCGGCTCGTCGAGGAAGATCAGCGGCGGCACGGTGATGAGCGTGGCCGCCAGATCCAGGCGTCGGCGCATCCCACCGGAGAACGCGCTGACGCTGCGCCGCGCCACCGCCGACAACTCGAACTCCTCGAGCAACTCGTCGGCCCGAGCGGTGGCGGCCCGCCGCGACAATCCGAGCAGCCGGCCGAACAGGCGCAGATTCTCGGCGGCGGTGAGGGTTTCGTCGACGGAGGCGTACTGGCCGGTGAGCCCGATCATCGACCGGACGGCCGTGGCATCGCGCACCACGTCGTAGCCGAACACTTCGGCGCTGCCACGATCGGGACGCAACAGGGTGGCCAGCATGCGCACCGTGGTGGTCTTGCCCGCCCCGTTGGGGCCGAGCATGGCGAACACCGATCCGGCCGCGATGCTGAGATCGATGGCGCCCACGGCGGTGAAATCGCCGTAGGACTTGCCGAGACCGCTGGTGCGGACGGCGATGTCGGTGCTCACTGCGGCCTCCCGGCGTGGTCGAATTGGGGTGTCGGAACAGGCAGGGGGACAAGGGCTTCCACCTCGTCGGCGGCGCGGGCCAGGCCGTCGTCACGGAAGCCGACCGCGTACGCGGCGGCCCTGGCCACCACCTGCGGTTCGGCGACCGCGTCGAGCAACGCGTCGAGGCGATCGGCGTCCAATGCGGCGGCGCGGGTCGTCGCGGCGAGGCCGAGCCGCGACAGCGCCGTCCCCCAGTACGGTTGATCGGCTTGGATCGCGCAGATGACCTGCGGCACACCGGCTCTCAGAGCGGCAGCGGTCGTCCCGGCGCCGCCGTGGTGCACGGCCGCCAGGCAGCGCGGGAACACCGTCGCGTGGTCGACCTGCTCGACGACAGCCACCTCGGGCGATAGCTCCGGCTCGATCCCGGCCCAGCCCGCCGCGAGCAGCAGTCGCCGCCCGCGCCGCGCGCACACGGTGCGCAGCATGCGGACCAGAGCGGCGGGATCATCGACGGTCATCGACCCGAAACCGACATAGATCGGGGCGGGTCCCGCCACCAGCCAGGCCGCCAGCGCGGGATCGGCTGGGGCACCGAGGAATCCGTCGCTGTCCACGATGAAGCCGGTGACCGGATGCCGTTCGGGCAGCTCGGCCGCCAGCCCGGGAAACAGGTCGGTGTCGTAGGCCTGGACCGACATTCGATCGGGCAGCGGATGTTCGACGATCCCGGACTCGGACAGCGGCTCGGCCAGGGCGGCGTCACGCGCCCACCGCAGACCCGACCAGATCCGGCGGTTGAGCGCACCGGGCACCCGCCGCCCCCAGCCGGTCGGCACCACCGGCACCGACCGGCTGGGGTGGATCGGGAAGAAATGCACTGCCGCCAACGGCAACCCGACGTGCCGTGCCGCCTTCTCCGCCGCCTCCTCGCCCGCCATGCCGGTGACGAGCACGTCGTGCCCCGGGGCGAGCGCGAGCAGGTCGCGCACCGCCTCGGCGACACCGCGTCGCTGCAGATCCAGCACCGCGCGCATCCGCTGACGCGGACTGGCGCTACGGAAGCGCCGGTCGGCGTGCTGGGTGCGCAGCAGCTCGGCGCTGTCGCACCCGAACCCGACCGCCGCGATGCCGTGGCCGGTGGCGAACTCGACGAGATTGGGCGACAGCGCGAGCGTCACCGCGTGCCCGCGAGCGATGAGCTCGCGGGCGAGCAGGATGCCGGGCTGGGCATCGCCCCTGCTTCCGGTGAAGGCCAGCAGCGCACGCATTTCAGCTCGCGCTCAATGCCGCCGGCACGTCGGCGACCGGGGCGGCCGCGGCGGGCGCGGCGATCGTGGTCACCGCGTACATGGCCCGGGCGAATTCGGTGAGGTAGCGGTCCATCACCTCCGCGGGCAGACCCGCCGGATACCGGGTGGAGACATAGAGGCCCTCGGGGCCGCGCACCACCCAGAAGTACACCTCCTCGGTCGAGTACGACACCGCGCGCAGGGTCCGTCCGCGCAGGTCGGCGACGAGTTCGTAGTCGGGCAGCATCCGGATGTCGAGGAACGACGCGCCGAAGGTCGGGCCTTCCATCGCACCGACCATGGCCAGCGAGCGACCCCACGAGGCGTCGTTGCAGATATGGGCGCGTTTGAGCGAGGCCCGGGTGGCGGTGAGCGCGGCGGCCATGTCGGCGCCCGAGGGCAGGGTGATGTCGACGGGCACGACATTGACGAACCAGCCCATCGACTCGAGCCAGGTCAGGTCGGGCCGGGTGGCGATCGGCATCACCGTGCGGAACCGGTCCTGGCCGAACACCTCTCGCCAGGCCACGGCAAGCGCGGCGAACACCGTGACCGACAGCCGGTGCTTGAGCTGATCGAGCCGAGCCTCCACCTCCTCGAGTTCGGCGATGGTCAGCAGGGTGCGCGACACGCTCGGCTGGGCGTGCTCACCGTCGAGTTCGGCCACCATGCCCGCGCCGAAACGGGGCATCGGGGAACCGGGGGCACCGAGAAAATCCCGCCACACTGCCACGGCGGGGGAGTCGGGGGTGAGTTCCTCGGCGGCGGCGCGCTCGATGGCGGCGAAATCGGCGGGGCTGCCGAACGTCGAGGAGTCGCGGATCTCGCCGCCGGTGGTGACGGCGGTGTAGAGGGTGCGCAGTTCCAGGATCAGCACGGCCTGGGAGTAGGCGTCGAGTACGGAGTGGTCGGCGCCGACCAGCACGGTGAAGTCGTCGGTGTCGTGGGCGACCGTCGCGACCAGCAGGTGCGGCCACACCAGTGCCGAGAGCCGCAATTCCAGGACATCGCAGAGGAATTCGTTGATCTGTTCACCGTCGGTGAGATCGGCGACCGGGGCTGAGGTGACGCGCACGGTGCCGGGTGCGGTGGTGATGCGGTGGTAGTCGCCGTCACCGGTGGGTGCGACCGTGGTGCGGAAACCCTCGTGACGGTCGTGCCACAACTCGAGGGTCCGTGCCCAGGCTCGCTCGTCGAGCGGGGCGTCCATCTCGAAGATGGTGCCGATCCAGCGGCCACGGCCGGGCTGCGGGTCGTCGGGGTCGAGGAAACCGAGGTACTGGGCGTGGACGCTGGCCAGCGGCCGTTCGTCGTCGTGCCAGGAGTCGGGCGAGATCAGCTCAGGGGTCCAGATCGACAGATCGCCGGATCGGATGCGGAAATCGGAGAGATGGGTGTATTCCATGCCGGGTCACCTCATGGTGGAAGAACGTGCCGAGAACGGCGGTGAATGGAAGCGGTGAAGACGGGACGCGACACCGGGTGTTGCTCTGGATCCCGCACCGGATGTAGCTGGCGAACCCTGGGCTATCCGGAGTCTATAACTCTGTGAGAATTCTGAAAGATGGCTTAGTCACAACTTCCAGATGTGAAGAAGATCACTTTCTCAATTGTGATCGATCACCGACGCGACGCCATGCCCCTGGAGTAGGGGGCATCGGTTTCCGGGGCAACGACCGGCATCCGGGCATCGACGATCAGACCGAGCAATCCGAAGGCGAGACACACCAGCGACACCGCGATCGCGACCGGGTGCGTACCGCCGGTCAGCGCGTCGGCCAGCACGACCGTCGCGATGGTCCCCGGCGCCGAGCCGACCACCGTCGCGAGCAGGTACGGGGCGAAGCACACCGACGACAACCCGCAGCAGTAGTTCACGACCGAGAACGGCGCGAACGCGATGAGCCGCAGCGCGGCCACCGCGAGCCAGCCGCGCTGCGCCAGCCGCAGGTCGACCGCCCGCACCGCCGGATGGGTGAGGTGCTCGGCGACTCGCGCCCGGCCGATCGCCCGCACTCCGAGCAGGGCGAGACCGGCGCTCACGCCCGTGGCACCGAGGGCGATGACCGACCCGAGCAGCGGACCGAACAGCACCCCACTGGTGACTGTCAGTACGGTGCGCGGTACCGGCGCGACCGCGACGAGGGAGTAGAAGAGGAAGAACAGCAGGGGAAGCAGCGGTCCCACGCCGCCTGCCCAGTCCCTGACCTGCTGTGGGCCGGGCAGCGGAACCAGCATCGCCACCACGAACAGGGCCGCCGACCCGGCCAGGGTCAGCAGCAGTCGGGGGGAGCGGATCAGCTGGAGCACCGCGACAGCGTACCGGTCGGTAGGGGATGGCCCCAGTGGGTGGACACGATGTCACAGATAGCATCGGAGGCGAACCGGACACATCCCGGTTCGCCGTGACGGAGGAGAGAACAGCAGCTATGCCGATTGGTTCAGAGGCAGGGGCAGGTCTCGCACCGGATCCGGTGCCCGAGTACGCCGCCTGGCGCAAGGGTGTGGCAGGCGTGCTGGCCAAGGCGCGACGGGTCGATATCGCCGAGCTGCCCACCGAGCCCGAGCATCTGCTCGACGAGACCACCTATGACGGGCTCACCATCGCCCCGCTCTACACCCGCCGCGACGAGCTGCCCGAGCAGCCGCTGCCCGGCACGTTCCCGTTCGTGCGCGGCGGCGACGCCACCCGCGACCCGCAGCGCGGCTGGTTCGTCGGCGCCTTCGCCGGTTCGGCCGACGCCGCGAGCACCAACCGTGCCGTCCTCACCGGGCTCGAGAACGGCGTCAGCGCGGTCTCGCTCGGGGTCGGCGACCACGGCGTGCCGGTGACGCAGATCGCGACCGCCCTGTCCGGGGTGCTGTTCGAACTCGCGCCGCTGTCGCTGGTCGCGGGTGCCGAGGTGAGCGCGGCCGCCGAGCAGGTGTTCGAGGTGCTCGACGGCTACCAGCTCGAGGACCGCACCCAGATCCGGGTCGGCCTGGGCGCCGCGCCGCTCACCGATGCCTTCGCCGGTCACGCCGACCTCGATGTCGAGCAGGCCGTCGCGCTGGCTCGTCGCGCGATCGCGCGTCCCGAAGCGGTGCGCGCGATCACCGTCGACGGCACCGCCTTCCACAACGCCGGTGCCGCCGACGCGCAGGAGCTCGGCGCCTCGATCGCCGCCGGTCTGGCCTACCTGCGCGCACTGACCGGTGCGGGCGTCGACATCGCCGACGCGTTCGGTCAGCTCGAGTTCCGCTACGCGGCCACCGACGACCAGTTCGCCACCATCGTGAAGTTCCGCGCCGCCCGCCGTCTCTGGGCGCGCGTGGCCCAGGTGTGCGGTGCGCCCGCTTTCGGTGCCGCCCCGCAGCACGCGGTCACCTCCTCGGCCATGATGACCCAGCGCGATCCGTGGGTGAACCTGCTCCGCACCACCCTCGCCGCGTTCGGTGCCGGTGTCGGCGGGGCCGATTCGGTCACCGTGCAGCCGTTCGACTCCGCCCTGCCCGCGGGCGAACTCGGTGTGTCACAGTCGTTCTCGGAGCGCATGGCCCGCAATATCCAGCTGCTGCTGCTCGAGGAATCCCACCTGGGTCATGTGCAGGATCCCGGTGCCGGTTCGTGGTACGTCGAGTCCCTCACCGACGAACTCGCCGCCAAGGCCTGGGAATTCATGCAGGAGATCGAGTCCGCCGGTGGTTACCCGGCCGCGCTCGACACCGGCCTGATCGCCGCGCGCGTCGCCGAGACCGCCACCGCGCGCGCCGCCGACATCGCGCATCGCAAGACCGCCGTCACCGGTGTCAACGAGTTCCCGAACCTCGCCGAGGCGCCGCTGTCGGAGCAGGCGCGCGAACAGGCGTCGCTGGTGCGCTACGGTGCCGCGTTCGAGGCCCTGCGCAACCGCTCGGACGCCTACCTCGCGGTGAACGGTGAGCGGCCCAAGGCGCTGATCGTGGCGCTCGGCCCGGTGGCCGAACACAACGCGCGCACCATCTTCACCGCGAACGTGCTTGCCTCCGGTGGCATCGAGTCGGTGAACCCCGGACCGCTCGCTGTCGACGGAATCGCCGCCGCCGCAGCCGGTTCCGGTGCGCGCATCGCGGTGCTGTGCGGCGCGGACAAGCGCTACGGCGAGGAAGCGGGCGCGGCGGTCGAGGCGCTGCGCGGCGCCGGGATCGAGACGGTGCTGCTGGCCGGGCCGGAGAAGGCCGTCGAGCATTACAGCGGAACGCAGCGTCCGGACGGATTCCTGAGTCTGCGCATCGACGCGGTCGCGGTCCTGTCGCAGCTGCTGGAGAAGGTGGGAGCCTGATGACCACATCCGATATCGAGCACCGCATCGGCAGTTTCGCCGAGGTGCCGCTCACCGAGCGGGCGTCCGAGCCCGCCGCCGTGGACGCGGATCAGGTGCGGGAGTTCGTGGCCGAGGCGGCCGCGGCCAACCACACCACCGCCGACCAGCTCACCTGGGCCACCCCGGAGGGCATCGACGTGCCGCCGGTGTTCACCAAGGCCGACCGTGATGCCGTTGTCGCAGAGGGCTATCCGCTCGACACGGTGCCCGGCGTCGCACCGTTCCTGCGTGGTCCCTACCCGACCATGTACGTGAACCAGCCGTGGACGATCCGCCAGTACGCGGGGTTCTCCACGGCCGCCGACTCCAACGCCTTCTACCGCCGCAACCTGCAGGCGGGTCAGAAGGGTCTGTCGGTGGCCTTCGACCTGGCCACCCACCGTGGGTACGACTCCGACCACCCGCGCGTCCAAGGTGACGTCGGCATGGCCGGTGTGGCGATCGACTCGATCCTGGACATGCGCCAGCTCTTCGACCAGATCCCGCTGGACCAGGTGTCGGTCTCGATGACCATGAACGGCGCGGTGCTGCCGATCCTGGCGCTCTACGTCGTCGCCGCCGAGGAACAGGGTGTCACGCCCGAGCAGCTGGCCGGAACCATTCAGAACGACATTCTGAAAGAGTTCATGGTCCGCAACACCTACATCTACCCGCCCAAGCCCTCGATGCGGATCATCTCCGACATCTTCGCCTTCACCAGCGCGAAGATGCCGAAGTTCAACTCGATCTCGATCTCCGGATACCACATCCAAGAGGCCGGTGCGACAGCCGATCTCGAGCTGGCCTACACCCTGGCCGACGGCGTGGAGTACATCCGAGCGGGCATCGCCGCGGGCATGGACGTCGACAAGTTCGCCCCGCGCCTGTCCTTCTTCTGGGCCATCGGCATGAACTTCTTCATGGAGGTCGCCAAGCTGCGCGCCGGACGCCTGCTGTGGAGCGAGCTGGTCTCGAAGTTCGAGCCCAAGAGCGCGAAATCGCTGTCGCTGCGCACCCATTCGCAGACCTCCGGCTGGTCGCTGACCGCCCAGGACGCCTACAACAATGTGGCGCGCACCTGCATCGAGGCGATGGCCGCCACCCAGGGCCATACCCAGTCGCTGCACACCAACGCCCTCGACGAAGCCCTCGCGCTGCCGACGGACTTCTCCGCCCGCATCGCCCGCAACACCCAGCTGCTGATCCAGCAGGAGTCCAACACCACCCGCCCGATCGACCCGTGGGGTGGCTCGTACTACGTCGAGTGGCTCACCCACCAGCTCGCCGAGCGGGCCCGCGCCCACATCGCCGAGGTGGAGGCCCACGGCGGCATGGCACAGGCGATTTCGGAAGGCATTCCGAAGCTGCGCATCGAGGAGGCCGCCGCCCGCACCCAGGCGCGGATCGACACCGGGCAGCAGCCGGTGATCGGCGTCAACAAGTACCAGGTCGAAGAGGACCACGAGGTCGAGGTCCTCAAGGTCGAGAACTCGCGGGTGCGCGCCGAGCAGGTCGAGAAGCTGGAACGCCTTCGTGCCGAACGTGATTCGGTCGCGGTCGAGCAGGCGCTGGCCGAATTGACCCGGGCGGCAGCCTCTTCCGAGGGCGGCATGGAGAACAACCTCCTCGCGCTGGCCATCGACGCGGCCCGCGCCAAGGCCACTGTCGGTGAGATCTCCGACGCGCTGGAGAAGGTGTACGGCCGCCATCAGGCCGAGATCCGTACCCTGTCCGGTGTGTACCGTGACGAAGCAGGCAAGGCATCCAACATCGGTGCCGCCATCGCGCTGGTCGAGGAGTTCGCCGAGGCCGAGGGCCGCCGCCCCCGCATCCTGGTCGCCAAGATGGGCCAGGACGGGCACGACCGTGGCCAGAAGGTGATCGCGACCGCCTTCGCCGACCTCGGCATGGACGTCGATGTGGGCCCGCTGTTCCAGACCCCCGAAGAGGTGGCGCGCCAGGCGGCCGACAACGACGTGCACATCGTCGGTGTCTCCTCGCTGGCCGCGGGTCACCTCACGCTGGTGCCCGCCCTGCGGCAGGCACTGGCCTCGGTCGGTCGCCCCGACATCATGGTCATCGTCGGCGGCGTCATCCCGCCCGGTGACTTCGACGAGCTCTACGAAGCGGGCGCGGCGGCGATCTTCCCGCCCGGCACCGTCATCGCCGACGCGGCGATCGACCTGCTGCGCAAGCTCGGTGCCTCGCTCGGCCACGAGCTCGGGGGCGACACCCCGGCATGATGTGGCCGGCCCGCTGCGCCAGGGACCAATGTGCCTGCGGCGCAGCGGGTTCGGGCCTGCCTGTGTGGGTGGGTGACGGGCACACGGTGGAGGCACCGGGTCGGCGGCAACGCGGACCGGTGCCGGTCGGAGGGACACGGACATGAACGAGGCCGCACAGGGCGGGCATCCCCGCCTGGGCACCACGGCGGGTGTCGGGGCGCCCCGCAACGGCGAACGAGCCGTGGCGCGGACACCGCGCACCATCGACGTCGACGCGCTCGCCGACGGTATCGGCGCCGGTCAGCGGGCCGCGCTGGCCCGGGCGATCACGCTGGTCGAGTCGACCAGGTCCGATCACCGCCGACTCGCCCAGCAGCTGCTGCTGCGGGTGAGCGGGGAACCCGGTGCGGTGGTGTCGAACCGGGTCGGGATCACCGGCGTTCCGGGCGTCGGCAAGTCGACGTTCATCGACGCGCTCGGCATGTACCTGCTCGGCAAAGGGCATCGGGTCGCGGTGCTGGCCGTCGACCCGTCCTCGACCCGCACCGGTGGGTCGATCCTCGGCGACAAGACCCGGATGGCGCGGCTGTCCCTGGAAGCCGACGCGTTCATCCGGCCCTCGCCCACCGCGGGCACGCTCGGCGGCGTGGCCAAGGCCACCCGCGAGACCATCGTGCTGCTCGAGGCGGCCGGGTACGACGTGATCCTGGTGGAAACCGTCGGCGTCGGGCAGTCCGAGGTGACCGTCGCCAATATGGTCGACGTGTTCTGCTTCCTCACCCTGGCCCGTACCGGAGATCAGTTGCAGGGCATCAAGAAGGGTGTGCTCGAGCTGGCCGAGGTGGTGGCGGTCAACAAGGCCGACGGCAAGCACGAGATGGAAGCCAAGAGCGCCGCCCGCGAACTCTCGGGCGCGCTGCGGCTGATCCACCCGCACGACGCCCTGTGGAAACCGCCGGTGCTCACCATGAGTGGGCTGGAAGGTCTCGGCCTGGACAAGTTCTGGGACACCGTGCTCGAACATCGGCGGGTGCTCACCGAGGCGGGGGAGTTCGCCGAGAAGCGCCGTCGCCAGCAGGTCGACTGGACCTGGACCATGGTGCACGACCAGATCCTGCGCCGTCTGACCGAGAATCCGCGCGTGAAAGAGGTTCGCGCGCAGGTGGAGTCGGCTGTTCGCGCCGGGGAGCTCACCCCCGCTCTCGCCGCCGAGGAGATTCTGGCGGCATTCGACCGGAATTGACGATCGCCCCGCGATAGCTGTCCATGGTAAGGCTTGCCTATCGCGGCGGTGTCCGCTGGAGTTCATGGGGTTTCACCTCGAAGTTCGCGGATGATATTCCGTTGCCACGCCATTCGCCAGCTGTTGTCTGCGACGATTTCCGTGGATGCTGGAAGGTAGACGCCGCAAGCGACTGCCGAGGAGGTAGTGATGGCGATCTACCGCACGAATCGGATCATGGGTAGCGACAAGACCCCCGAACAGGCGGTTCTCGGGGGAGACGGCCGGTGGCGGCTCACCTGGTTGCCCGAATTCGGTCTCACGACCGATCAGGCGATATCGGGACTGCGCCTTGACGAGATTCTCAGCGACCCCGACCTGGTCTACGACCGGATGGCGCTGGCAGAGGCCACCACTTGCGCCGATCGCATCGGCATCATCCTCGAGCTCGCGATGGTGCGCCTGTGGAAGCGACTGAACAGCGGGATCGCACTCTGTGGGCTCTTCATGGCCCGACTCGCCTGACCTGGCTCGACAAGGGTCTTCCGGAACCCACCGCGCGGACCGCGGTGGGTTTTTCTTGTCCAGGGGTTGCGCGA
Source organism: Nocardia ignorata NBRC 108230 (assembly GCF_001612905.1). GTDB lineage: Bacteria > Actinomycetota > Actinomycetes > Mycobacteriales > Mycobacteriaceae > Nocardia > Nocardia ignorata. The sequence continues at coordinate 54,864 of NZ_BDBI01000012.1, forward strand.
GGGGACGTCTGTGTGAATACTAAGGCATGTGCCTAAGTATTCGAGCGGTGAAGCGGACGGGAGACTCGACGATGTCTTCCGGGCGCTCATGGATCCGACTCGGCGGGCGATCGTCGAACGGCTGACGCGGGGACCCGCGTCGGTCTCCGAACTCGCGGCGCCTTTCGACGTCGCGATGCCGACGATCGTGCAGCACCTCAAAGCCCTGGAAGCGGGGCGGATCGTCGCCTCGGCCAAGGTCGGGCGCGTGCGCACCTACCAGTTGGTTCCCGGCGCCTTCGGGCCCGCGATCGACTGGCTGGGGCGCCAGCGTCCACCCGCCGAACGGCAGCTCGACCGGCTGACCGCATTGCTCACCGAAACAGCGAAATCCTCAGAAGGAGAACAACAATGAACACCGTGACCCGTTCCGTCAAGCACGCCCAGTTCACCATCGAGCGGGAGGTGCCCGTCGCGCCGTCCGTCGCCTTCCAGGCCTTCGCCGACCCCGCGATCAAGAGCCGCTGGTTCGGTGGCGAGGAAGGCTGGGAGCAGGGTGAGGTCTCCATGGACTTCCGGGTCGGCGGCCAGGAGGTCAACGAGGGCACCTTCGAAGGGAAGATGACCTCCCGCTTCGTCGCCACCTACACCGACATCGTCGACGACGAACGCCTCGTCTACACCTACGACATGTGGATCAACGGCGACCACATCTCCACCTCGGTCGCCACCTGGGAATTCGAGCCGACCAGCACCGGCACCAAGCTGACCCTCGTCGAATTCGGCGCCCACCTGGACGGATTCGATACCGGCGCCCAGCGTGAAGAGGGCACTCGCGAACTGGTCGAGAACCTCGCCCGCTACCTCGCCACTGCGGCCTAGGTTCAGTGATGCCCCTTCGCGCCCATGTCCATGGCCATCGGCGCGGGCCGCTGTCCCGGGGCGAGGACCAGGAACTGACCCATCATCCCCTGATCCTCGTGGTGGAGCAGGTGGCAGTGGAACATGTACGGGTAGGTGGGGTCGGTGTGGTCGGCGAAGCGCATGGCCAGGGTGTAGGTCGAGCCGGAGCTGGTGTAGACGGTGTCCTTCCAGCCGGATAGCGCTGGGGGAGGGGCCTTTCCGTCGACGGTGAGGATCTGGAACTGCACGTCGTGGACGTGGAAGTTGTGCGGCCAGTTGTCCTTGTTGCGCACCGACCAGACCTCGGTGGTGTCCACGGGGATGGTCATGTCGATGCGGTTCATATCCATGCGCCGGTTGTTGATCATGAACCACTGCAGGTCGAAGGACCGTGTCGCCGGGGTCGTCGCGGCGGCGAGTGCGGTCATCGGGATCAAAGACGCGGGTAGCGGCGCGCTGGGGCGCAGGGTTTCGGCGGCCTGGAGGGCGAGGATGTCGAAAGTGTCGTCGAAGCCGAACTCGGCGGCACGGTCGATGCCCGCGCGGTCGGTGATCGGCAGCGACCGCAGCGTGGTGTTCTCGCCGGGTCGCAGCGCGATCACGATCTCGGCGCGCTCGCCGGGGCTGAGCTGGAGCTGTTCGAGCGCAACAGGTTTCGGTAGCAGGCCGCCATCGGTGCCGGTCAGGTGGAAAGCCCGGCCGTCGGCGAGGGCGAGGTTGTAGAGCCGGCCCGAGGAGCCGTTGAGGACGCGCAAACGCACCCGTTCGGTGGTGACCCGCAGGTGCGCGCCCGCGATGCCGTTGGTGACGATGGTGTCGCCCAGCAGGCCCACATCGGTGGGATCGGACTCGTCCACCGCGCCGTCGGCGGTGAACCGGCGGTCCTGGATCACCAGCGGAATATCGTCCACCCCATACTCTTTCGGTAGGGGCAGGGCATCGGCGGCATCGTCATCGATGAGGAAGAAGCCGGACAGACCACGGTGCACATGCTTTTCCGTCGCACCGTGCGGATGCGGGTGATACCAGAGGGTCGCGGCCTGCTGCTGCACCGTCCAGCTCGGCGTCCACACCGCGCCCGGCGCGATCATCTGATGCGGTCCACCGTCGAACTTCGCGGGCAGGTGCATGCCGTGCCAATGCACCGACGTCGCCTCGGGCAGGGCATTGCTGATCGCCAACTCGACCCGCTCACCCCGCCGCGCTCGCACCGTCGGGCCGAGCACCGACCCGCTGTAACCCCAGGTCGGCGTCGAGACCCCGCGCAACATCTCGCTCGAGCCCGCCTGGGCGCGCAGGGTGAACCGCCGGACACCGTCGGCACCGACGGACGACGGCGCGAGCGACGGGATCGGCAGCGGACGAGTGCCGTTGGCGGCCGAAACGGACGGCCGAACCGAACACCCGGCCGCATACACGACCGGGGCAAGAGCCAAGCCGGCGAGGAATCCTCGTCGCGAAACCACAGGCAACTCCATCTCTGAGGGGGAACCCCAGCTTCGCTCGGTTCCTTCGCGCCCGGCTCAGCCCACCGGCCCGACTACCGCCCGGAATTTCCGCCCGCCCGACCCTTGTGCACCTTCCTGTGGTCTGCTAGTCGGTCTCCGAAGACCCTCGCCACCTGTAGGGCGATGCCGCCGGGCGCGAGGGCCACGTGTAGCGGCGGACGGCCCGGTGTGTCGTGGTTGCGGGCGGTCGGGCCTTCCGCGGTCGACGCATACGGTGGGAGCGTGATCGATGTGCGTGCTCGCCCCGACCTGCGCCGCCTGCTGCGGTGGCTGCCGGTGGCTGTGGTCCCGGTGCTGCTGGCGGCCAGCACGTACCCGGGTCGGTTCCGGGTGCCTGTGCACTACTGGGTGCTCGCGATGAGCGCCGCGGTGGTGTTCGCTGTGGGGCGGCGGTGGCCGTTGGCGGTGTCGCTCGTACTGTCAGCGCTGGCGGTCCCCATGTTTCGTACCGAGGCGTGGGGTGTTGCCGGTCTGGTGCCGTATCTCGGGGCCGTGGCGTTGGTCGATGTCGTCGCCCGGACCGACCGGCGCCTGACCGTGGTCCTCGCGACCGGTGGGTGGGCGGCAGCGGTTGTCCTCGGGTGGATCGGGCTGCACGACACATCCATCGGTCGCGCTTCCACCCTCGTCGAGGGCGTCGCCTACGTGGGGTTGCCGCTGCTGCTGGGGTTGTACCTGCGCGGGCAACGCGAGCTGGCCGACAATCTGCGCCTGCGCGCCGCCGACGCCGAGGCGCGCACCCGCCTCGACGAGCGAGCGGCGATGGCCAGGGAACTACACGACGTCGTGGCCCACCACATGGCGTCGATCATCCTGCGGATCTCGGTGGCCGGTCACGTTGTCCGGCAAGCGGATCCGCGGATCACGGCGGTCCTCGACGACGTCCGGGCCACAGCGACCGACGCGCTGGGCGATATCCGCAGGTTGCTCGCGGTCCTCCGTGATCCCGCGCTGGGGGAGGTGGCGCTGGTCGAGCCCGACGCCGTCGGTGCGGAGATCGACGCCGCCGTCGCACGCGTACGAGCCGCCGGATTCACTGTCGAGTCGACCGTCGGTGACCTGGATGGGCTCGACGCCATCCGCAGGCTCACCCTGCTCCGCCTGGTGCAGGAATCGCTCACCAATGTGATGAAGCACGCGAATCACGCTGTACCGGTGCGATTCACGATCGACCGGGACGACGACGGCATCACCCTGACCGTCGTCAGCGGCGCCGACAATGCCGAGACAACGCCCGGCCACGGCATCGTCGGCATGCGTGAGCGCACCGAACTCGCCGGCGGAACACTGACCGCCACCGCCGAGGGCCAGCGATGGGTCGTGCGTGCCCACCTTCCGGACCGACCTCGAGGAGGACAAGAGTGATCCGCGTACTACTCGCCGACGACCAACGCCTGATTCGAGCCGGGCTGCGGATGCTCATCGAGGACACCGACGACATCACCGTCGCCGGTGAGGCCGCCGACGGTGTCGAAGCGGTCCGCTTGCACACCGAACTATGTCCCGACCTGGTGATCATGGACCTGCGCATGCCAGGCCTCGACGGTATAGGTGCCACGCGGCGGATTCTCGCCACCGACCCCCGGGCGAAGGTCCTGGTGCTGACCACCTTCGACGACGACGAACACCTGTTTCCCGCCCTGTCCGCGGGCGCCACAGGCTATTTCGTGAAAGATACCGACCCCGCCGTCCTCCTCGCCGCCATCCGCCGCACTGTCGAAGGCGACCTCCCCTTCTCACCCACCCTGCTCCGCAGACTCGTCACCCGAGCACTGACCACCCCGCCCGAAATGCCCGCGCCCCCAGCCGATCTCACTCCTCGCGAACGCGACGTCCTGCGCCTGGTAGCCGAAGGCCACGGCAACCAGGAGATCGCCGACCGCCTCCACCTCGGCGTGAGCACCGTCAAAACCCACATCACCAACCTGCTCGACAAAACCGGCACCGACAACCGCGTCCGCCTCGCGGTCTACGCCTCCAAGTTGCCCTGATATCTCAATGGTGATATACATCATCATTGAGTAGATCAACATTGAGATATATTCCTGTGTCAGGCAGATGGTCTGTCGCACAGGAGGTTTGATCATGCGTATCACGGTGTTCGGGGCGGGCGGGGCAGTCGGTGGCCGGGTGGCGTCCGAGGCGATCGCGCGCGGGCACGACGTCACCGCGGTCGTGCGCCGGGCCGTGGATCTGCCCGACGGTGTGCGGGTGCGTAACGGCGATGCCGCGAACGCGGACGAGGTCGAAGCGCTCAGCGCGGGACAAGACGTCGTGGTCGCCGCCACTCGTCCCGCTCCGGGGCGTGAACCGGAACTGCCGGTCGTCGCCGCGGCCATGCTCGACGGCGTCGCGCGCAGTGGTGTCCGGCTGCTTGTCGTCGGCGGCGCGGCAACGCTGCTGGTGCCAGGCGTGGGCACGACGTTGCACGAAACACCGGGATTCCCTGCGGAATTGGCGGCCATCGCGCAGGCGTGCGCGGAGCAACTGGCGGTTTGCCGCGCGCACACGACCGCCGACTGGACCTATCTGAGCCCACCGGCCGAACTGAATCCGGGCGTGCGCACGGGCAACTACCGGGTCGGCGCCGACGACCTTCTGGTCGACGCCGACGGCCGATCCTGGATCTCGATGGAGGACTTCGCGGTGGCACTGCTCGACGAAGTCGAGCGTCCCGCACACCGTCGCACCCGATTCACAGTCGCCGCGGGTGGATAGCAGCGATCGGCCGGACGAGTGCTCGACACGGAAGGCCTAGGACGCGTCGAGGTCGAACAGGTGGACGGCGTTGTCGTGGCACACCTTTCGGAGCCAGTCGGGGCCGAGGTCCAGGCGTTCGAGAGCGGCGACGGCCTCGGCGTAGGGGTAAGGGATGTTGGGGAAGTCGCTGCCGAAGAGGATGCGGTGGCCGAAGGCGGGCAGGCGGTCTCGTTGGTCGGTGGGGAAGGGCGCGCCTGCCTCGCTGAAGTCGGTCCAGACCATGGTGGTGTCGAGGTAGAGCTGGGGGTATCGCTCGGCCAGGTCGAGGAACTCGCGGTATTCGGGGGTGCCCATGTGGGCGATGATCAGGCGCAGGGTGGGGAAGCGGCGCAGGAGTTCGGCGATGGGAGCGGGGCCGGTGAACTCGCCGGGGGCGGGGCCCGAACCACAGTGGATGAGGACAGGTACGCCGGTGTCGGCGAGGATCGCCCACACCGGGTCGAGCAGCGGGTCGAGCGGGGAGAACGCGCCGACCTGGATGTGCACCTTGAAGATTCGCGCACCGCGCTCGATCGCGTCGGCCACATACCGTGGCGCGTCGGGTTCGGGGTAGAAGGTGGCGGTGTGCAGGCAGTCGGGGGTGCGGGCGGCGAACTCGGCGGTCCACTCGTTGAGCCACTCACCCATGTTCGGCTTGTGCGGGTACACCAGTGAGGTGAACGCCTGAACACCGAAGTCGCGCAACGTTTTCAGGCGCACCTGTTCGTCGTCGCGATAGGTGATCGGCCAGGGGCGGCCGGTGAGGGGGCCCGCCGTGTCGAAGTAGGCCCACACCTTGCGCATCACCTGATCGGGCATGAAATGGGTGTGCACGTCGACGATCGCGGGCAGCTCCAGCTTGCGGCGGAAGTCGGCGAGATAGGTGACGGTATCGATGGTCATGAGTGCTCCGGGTACAGGCGTCGCGCGAGCGCTCCGACGCGGGTGACGAGACGGTCGAAGAACACGGCCGGGTCGGTGTCGATCACGATGTCGGCGTTGGGTTCCCGACCCCACATGCCCGCCCAGTCGGCAACGGTCGTGGCCCGGGTGATGGTGCCCGCCAGCTCCACGTCGACGGTCGCCGGCCGGGTGGTCGCCAGGGTGTGATCGAGCGCGACGGCGGCGGCGAACGGGTCGTGCATGTGCGCGAGGTACCCCAGGTCGTACTGGTGGTGGAAGTCGAAATAGAAGCGCACCGCGTCGGTGAGGTACCGCACGATCGGATTGGTCGCGGCCGAACGCCATTCGACCGGATGGCCCGCCGCGACCAGATCCGGCGAGGTACTACCCGCCGCCTCGGCCAGCAGGACGAGATGCTCGGGCCGCATCTCGATTCTCTCGGTGATGTCGAGCCCGCACACCAGCGGGCGACGATCCGGCGGCGCGGCGGAGAAAGCGTCGAACACCTCCTTGGCGGCTTCCGGATCGACGTGGATGTTCCACTCGTTGGTCGGCGTCGTATTGCCGGGGTGATTGAACGCCCCACCCATCACGACCAATCTGCGCAACAGCCGGGGAAGCTCGGGTTCCATCCGCAAGGCCAGCGCCAGATTGGTGAGCGGGCCGGTGCACAACCCGATCGCCGCACCCGGATTCGCGCGCGCCAGCTCCACCCACATCCGCGCCGCCGACCGCTCCGAAACCTCGCGTGGCGACAGCGGCAGGACCGCGTACCCGAGCCCTTGCGGACCGTGCGTGTCCTCGGTGGTGCGCAGCGGTATCGCCAGCGGTTCGGCGGCCCCCAGCGCCACCTCGATCTCGGGTGCCCGGCCGAGATCCAGCACGGCGAGCGTATTGGCCGCCACCTGCGCGGCAGGCACATTGCCGGCCGTGGCCGCGATCCCGATGATCTCGGCGTCCGGCGAGGCGAGCAGATAGAGCATGGCCAGGGAATCGTCGATCCCGGTATCGACGTCGAGGATGATCGGCTGCGCCACGTTCCGAGAGTAACCAGGCGCACGCATTCAGTAGGGCGGCAGGGCGAAGTCCTCGTTGTCGGCGAAGAACAGTTTCGCGGTGATCGGCCGCATCGGCCGTGATGTCAGCAGCCGCACACTGACCCGCATCATCCGGGTCATCATGGCACTGCGCGGCACCATCATGTCGATGCCGCCACCGGGAATCTCCTTGGCCTTGGCCAGGAACGGGGTGATCGTGTCCTGGTAGCGGCGAAGTGCGGCGGGTAGATCGTGCGGCGTGGCGGCGATCTCGGCGGCCAGCGTGTACCCGCCGACGATCGCCATCGCGGTGCCCATGCCCGTCAGCGGAGAACCGCAATACCCGGCGTCGCCGACCAGTGTGACCCGGCCGACCGCCAGTTCGGGCACGTCGACGCGGGCGAGGTCGTCGAAGTAGAAGTCCGGCGTGGTCTCCATCGCGGCCAGGATCTCCGGGGCCCGCCAGCCCGTGTCACGGAGAGCTTCTCGGAGCAGTGCACGCTGGGCTTCGGGGTCGCGGCGCAGGGCGGGATCGATGCCGGTGCGCACCATGATGATGGCCTTCGCGGTGGCCGGGTCGCCGTCGGGCCGGATGCCGACCATCGCGCCGGGCAGCAGGCGCATGGCGAACCAGCCCGGTTCGGCGTCGGCGGGTGTCGGCATCGTGAAGAACGCGCCGTAGGCGCCGAGGTTGGTGACGAACCGGTCTTCCGGGCCGAACACCAGGCGGCGGGTCGCCGAATGCACGCCGTCGGCGCCGATCACCAGATCGAAGCGCCCGGTCTCGCCCGAGGCGAAAGTGACATCGACGCCGGTATCGTCCTGCTCGACGCGCTCGATCCAGTCGCTGTAGCGGTAGTCGAGGTGACCGTTGTCGGCTGCGGTGACCGCGTCGAGCAACACCTGATTGAGATCGCCACGGGTGATCTCGATGTCGGCGACGGCGCCCTTACCGTCGAAGTCCTCCATCGCCATGCGGGCATAGACCCGGCCGTTGCCGTCGACATAGGCCATACCGCGTTCGTCGAGCTGGTACTCGCGGATGCCCTCCATCAGCCCCATCCGTTCGACGGCTTCCTTGCTCGGTCCGCGCAGATCCACCGCCTGCCCGCCGGGCCTGGGGTCCGCCGCCCGCTCCACCACCGTGGTGCGAATGCCCTCGCGCAGCAACTGGAGTGCGACCGTATTGCCCGCGATGCCTCCGCCGGCGACCAGAACGTGCAGTGCAGTGGAGGTCATAGTGTGTCCCGCCTCGAAAATTGAACGAATGTCTTAGACCAATGTCTAACAGAGGTTTGCACGAATGTCTAGTACAAATGTCTAAGACGGTCGGGTAGTCTCGCCGTCATGGGCAACCGAGAAGATCTGCTGGCCGGGGCGCGCAAAGTGATCATGGAGCGCGGGGTGGCCAAGGCGACCGCACGCGATATCGCCGCCGCCGCCGGGGTGAGCCTGGCCGCCATCGGCTACCACTTCGGCTCCAAAGATCGCCTGGTCACCGAGGCGCTCAGTGAGGCGCTCGGCGACGCGCTGGGGGAGGGGATGCGCGGACTCATCGAGGAAGGTGCGGGCGGCTCACCGCTGTCCGGTCTCGCCCGCCTGTGGAACGGCATGCCTGCGGTCTTCGCCGACAATCACGAGGCGATGCTGGCCAGTCTCGAGAACATCGTCCGCATCGTGCGCTCCGAAGAAGCACGCTCCCAGCTCGGCGACCAGCTCGACGAGGCCTACCGTGATCTCGCGGCCGATCTCCGGGCGGCCCATCCCGACCTGGACGAAGCCCAGTCCGAAGCCATCGGCCGCCTGTACTTCGTCCTCGCACAGGGCCTCGGTGTGCTGTGGCTGTTGAAGCCCGGCGAAACTCTTCTCGACGGCGACCAGCTGTCGATCGCCGTGCGCGCCCTCGCGGGCAGCTGACCGGGAAAGGAGACAGTGCGAGTGAACACTGCTGCAACGCAATGGATTCGGGCTCTACGTCACGATGCGGCCCGGCGCAGGCAATTGGTCTGCCTCCCGCCCGGTGGTGCGTCCGCCGCGTTCTACCGCGACCTCGCACGCCACCTCGGTCCCGGCATCGAGGTCCTCGCCGCGCAGTACCCGGGGCGCCAGGACCGCCTCGGCGACCCGCTCATCACCGACCTGCACGAGCTGGCCGACCGTATCGGCGCCGACCTGCTGCGGCAGCCACCCGCTTCGCGCGCCCTGTTCGGTCACAGCATGGGCGCCACCGTCGCCTACGAGGTGGCGCGGCGGCTCGCGGCGGGCGGGCAACCGGTGCGGGAACTGATCGTCTCCGGCCGTCCCGCACCGGATTTCGTCGAGACGGGACTCCTGCACCAAGCCTCCGACGCCGATCTCATCGACAACCTGGAACGCCTGGCCGCCGATCCGGCGCCGGTGCGGCTGCTGCGCACCGAGCCGAGCCTGGCCGACCTGGTTCTCCCGGGTGTCCGCGCCGACTACCAGGCGGTCGAGACCTATCGTCACCGGCCGGGCACGGTGCTCGATTGCCCGGTGGACGCCTTCGTCAGCACCGAGGATCCCACCACGAGCCGAGCTCAGGCCGCGCAGTGGCAGACGGTCACCACTGGACCGTTCAGCCTGCACACCTTCCCCGGTGGGCACTTCTACTTCGACGACGAGCCCGGGGCGGTCGCCGAGGTGATCACGCGGTGTCTGACGTGAACGAGCGGTGGTGCAGGTGCAGGTAGCCCAGCCACGAGACCAGCACAGCGGTCGCGGCCACCGCCCGGACCAGCCCGAGGGCGCTGTCGGGATAGATCACGCCGGTGAGGTAGTGGTCGATGAAACCGGCTTCGGGGAGGCCTGCAACGCCCGCACGGGCGCGTGCCCAGTTCTCGGCGTAGGTCAGGGGACAGTCGAAACCGATGAGGATGGTGCCGAAACCCCAGGACGCGGCGAGCAGGTGAGCCCCGATGGTGCGCGGCCACCGCCACGCCACGAAACCGCCGACGACCACGTACGCGATGAACGCGACGTGGGTGACGGCGATCAGATCGGCCAACACCCGGAACAGCACACATCCAGAATAAGCGGCCGCCGCCGACCGGAATCATGATCAACATTCCGGTTCGGCATCGACCCGGTGATCACCAGGGTGACGGCCGGTAGTCCTTCAGGAAGCACCCGTAGAGGTCGACGCCGTTCTCGCCCTGCACGATCGGGTCGTAGACGCGGGCGGCACCGTCGACCAGATCGAGGGGAGCGTGGAAGCCTTCCTCGGCCAGGCGGACCTTGGTGTAGTGCGGACGTTCGTCGGTGATCCACCCGGTGTCCACCGCGGTCATCAAGATCGAATCGGATTCGAACATCTCGAGCGCGCTGGTGCGGGTGAGCATGTTCAACGCGGCCTTGGCCATATTCGTGTGTGGATGGCCGGGGCCCTTGTAGCCGCGACTGAACTGGCCCTCCATCGCCGACACGTTCACCACGTACTTACGCCTGCCCGGCGCCGCCGCCATCGCCGGACGCAACCGCGACACCAGGATGAACGGCGCCACCGAATTGCACAGCTGCACCTCGAGCAGCTCGGTGGCGTCCACCTCGCCGACGGTCTGCACCCAGCTGTTGGTGTGCGCCAGATCCGGCACGAGCCCACCGGCGTCGATGGCCACGCCCGCCGCGATCCGCTCCGGCGTCGCCGAACCTGCGACCAGAGCCAATTCGGCGACGTCGACGGCAGACAACGACGGCGTGAGCGAGGCGGTGAGCGCGGTCGGATGCGCCTGCATCGTCTTGCCGAAGGTGACCATCTCCGGCAGCATGCCGACGGGCAGCGGCGCGGACTCGGCCTCGACGAGCGCGCTGTAGGCACCGGCCGAACGGCGAACGGTCTGGGCGGCGTTGTTGATGAGGATGTCGAGGGGGCCCTGCGTCGCGACATCATCGGCGAGGGCGACCACCTGGGCCGGGTCACGCAGGTCGATCCCGACGATGCGCAGCCGGTGCAGCCAGTCGGCGCTGTCCTCCATCGCGGCGAAGCGGCGGATGGCGTCGTTGGGGAACCGGGTGGTGATGGTGGTGTGGGCGCCGTCGCGCAGCAGGCGCAGCGCGATGTACATGCCGATCTTGGCGCGGCCACCGGTGAGCAGCGCACGCTTGCCGGACAGGTCGGTGCGGGCGTCGCGTTTGGCGTGGCTCGACGCCGCGCACTCGGGGCACAGCTGGTGATAGAAGGCGTCGACCTGGGTGTAGCGCTGCTTGCAGATGTAGCACGGGCGTGCCCGCACGAGCGTCCCGGCGGTTTCGCCGTCGGCGGCGGACTTGATCGGGATGCCGGCGGTCTCGTCGTCGATGCGCTGCGGTGAACCGGTCGCGGTCGCGGCGATCACGGCCCGATCGGCTTCGGCGACCTGCTGTCGTGCCTCGATCCGGCGGCGCTGCTTGAGCTTTTTGAACATGTGGCCCACTGCGCGCTGCACCGCGATCGAATCGGGGTGTTCCTTTTCCAGCTGCCCGGCCTGTTCGAGCACCCGCAGGCAGGTTGCCAACTCGTCCGGATCGATCGTCTTCTCGGTCATCGGGGAGTGCGGCATTCCTTCGTGCGGGAGCGGTGGTCGGAAATATTGTCTCATTAGCCGTGCGACGGACCCGCTGGGTATCGTTGTGCACCGCCTCCGCAACCCTGCGGCGGCCGCAGAACCCGACGGAGCGCCCCGATTTCCCCGTTCGACACCGACACAGCAGACCCGCCGCGCAGGCGCCGGCTCGAACCCGACGAGCGTCGGGCGCAGATTTTGGCTTGTGCCATCGAGATGTTCGGTGAACGCCCGTACGCGGCGGTGTCGACCGCGGAACTCGCCCAGCGTGCCGGGGTGGCGCGCGGGCTCATCAACCACTACTTCGGCAACAAGCGCGACCTCTACCTGGCTGTTGTCCGCCGGATGGTGACGCTGCCCCGCCTCGAGAAGGTGTCCATCCCGCAGGGCAGCCCGGTCGAACGGGTCGATGCCATCGTGTCGTGGTTGCTCGACACCATCGCCGAACACGGCAGCACCTGGGTGAAGGTGACCAGCCACGAAGGCGTGGGCGACGACCCGGAGGTGCAACAGATCCTCGACCAGGCCGACGACGCCGCCGCCGAACGCATGCTGCTGATGATCGGCCGCTCCGATATGGCAGACGATGCACAATTGCGGGCACTGGTCGTTTCCTATGCGGGCATGGTGAAAGTGGCCGGGCGCGAATGGCTCACCCGTGGCACACTCACCCGCCCCCAGGTGCACCGACTGCTCACCGACACCCTGCTCACCCTCATCGATCGCACGATCCCCCATGTGAAGTCGTCCCCGGCCGATTAGGAGTTAGCCCACTCTTTCCCGGTTGCGCTGCCCGGCGCGCCGCGAGTCCCTATCCTCTTCGCGTAACCCCGCGCCGCACGCTGTTTCGTTTCCGCGGCCGGGGAGATCGAGAGGGACCCGGGGTTGATGGCACGATACGAGCAGTGGAACGACGACCCCGATGAGGAGTTCGAGGACCGGCGCTGGAACGGCCAGCGCTGGCCGCACGCCACCCCGGAGGACTCCGCACGCGACGACCAGCCACGGGTGAATCCCTACGCGATGGTGGCGCTGGCCGCGGCGCTCGTCCTGCTGTTCCCGATCGCGATCGTCTTCGCGCTGCTGTCGTACGGGCATCCGCGAGGGCGGGGGATCGCGATGCTCGCCCTGTTGCTCGGCATCGCCGAGGTCGCCGCAGTGGCGGTGGCCGGAATGGTGCTCTTCGGTGGACTGGAACTCGAGATGCCTGCGTTGGCGAGCAAGGCGGCCGCGACACCGGTCGCGGTGACCACCACCGAGGCGGTGCCGTCGGTCGGTGCCCCGACTTCGGTCGGGTCCACCCCGGTCCTGAGCCAGCCGGCGGCGAGTGTGGTGCAAAAAGGCACACCCTGCCAGGCCGAACAAGTCGGCCTGCTCGGCGTCGCCGCCGACGGCGCCACCCTGCTGTGCCTGCGCTCCGACAACGGCCACACCTGGTCCGGCCCGCACCGCGTAGCAGGCTCCTACTACACCGAAGGCGAGCCCTGCGACCCGTCGGTCGACAAAACCGGCCGCACCACCGACAACCACGCCCTGGTCTGCGAAGGCAAAGCGGGCACCGGCAGCTGGGTTCCCTGGACCGAGTAGGTCAGTCCTTCTTTGCTCGGCTCGGCTGGACGCGGGGTGGTTCGTTGGGCATTTTCGGGTATTGGGGTGGCCAGGGGGCGTCCATCAGGCCTGCGGCCATGTCCTTTTCCGACATGGTGAGCAGTGGTTCGATCGACTGTGGGGTGCGGTCGGCCCAGGGGTCGCCGCGTTCGGTCAGTCGGGCGGGGACGGTGGCGAGGGTGAGTTCGTCGGGGACGATGGTGTCGAGTTCGTCCCAGGCGATGGGGGTGGACACCTGGCCGCCCACCTTGGGGCGTACAGACCAGGCGCCGAACACGGTTTTGTGGGGTGCGTTCTGGTTGTAGTCGACGAAGACCCGGCTGCCGCGCTCCTCCTTCCACCACTGGGCGGTGATCTCCTCGGGGAAGCGGCGCTCGAGTTCGCGGGCGAGGGCCACGGCTGCGGCCCGTACCTGGTAGCCGTCCCAGCGAGGTTCGAGCATCGCGTAGATGTGTAGGCCGCGTGAGCCGGACGTCTTGACGAGGGCGTCGATGCCGAGTTCGGCGAGCAGTTCACGGGTGCGCACGGCGGCGCCGCGCAGATCGTCGAAGGTGATGCCGGGCGAGGGGTCGAGGTCGATGCGGAGTTCGTCGGCGATCCGCAGGTCGGCAACGTGGTTCGGCCAGACGTGGAACCCGAGACAGCCCTGGTTCACCGCCCACAGCACGTGCGCCAGGTCGTGGGCGACCAGCGCGTCGCTCGTGGTGCCGTTCGGTGTGGTGACCTCGACGGTCTGCAACCAGTCCGGCGCGGTCTTGGGGACCCGCTTCTGGAACCACGATTTGCCGGAGGCACCGTCGGGATAGCGTTCGAGCAGCAGCGGCCGGTCACCGATGACGCCGAGCAGGGGTTCGGCCACGGCCTGGTAGTAGCGCACCAGGTCGAGTTTCGTCTCACCGCGTTTGCTGAAGTACACCTTGTCGGGATGACTGATGGTCAGCGTGCGCCCGTCGACCTCGATCTCGACTCCCGCGCTCATGACCGCACCCCGAAGATCGCGTCGAGTTCGGCCGGGGCCACCTCGTCGAGCTGGGCGTATGTGCACGATTCGGGCGTGCGGTCGGGCCGGAACCGGACCAGTCGCCCGCCGTGCCGGAACCGCCCCGACTGCACGTGTTCGTAGCGCACCTCGGCGACCAGTTCGGGCCGCAACGGTTCCCACGACAGGTCCTTGCCGCCGGTCCACCGGCTCACCCCGCCGGGCATCTTGCCGTCGGCATTGGCCTGGGCCACCGCGTCGGCCCAGTCGCGCCACGGATGGTCCACCAGCGCGTTCTCGCGCAACGGTGCCAGCTCACCGAGCAATTCGCGGCGCCGGGCGGCGGTGAAACTCGACGCGACACCCACGTGGTGCAGATTGCCCTTGTCGTCGAAGAGACCGAGCAGCAGCGAGCCGACCCCTTCGCCGTCCTTGTGCATCCGGTATCCGGCGACCACGCAATCGGCGGTGCGTTCGTGTTTGATCTTGAGCATCACCCGTTTGTCCTGCATGTACGCCAGGTCGTCGGCCTTGGCCATCACTCCGTCGAAACCCGCGCCCTCGAACCGGGTGAACCAGTCCTGAGCCGTGTCCGGGTCCTGGGTGATGGGGGTGAGATGGATGCGGCCGGGGGCGGCTTGCAGCAGCGTCTCCAGTTCCCGGCGACGTTCGGAGAACGGTTCACAGGTGAGATCGCGATCGCCGTTGGCGAGCAGGTCGAAGGCGACGAAACTGGCCGGGGTCTCGACGGCGAGCTTGTTCACCCGCGACGCTGCCGGATGCAGGCGCTGCTGCAGTGTGTCGAAATCCAACCCGTTCTCGGTGACGACCACGATCTCGCCGTCGATCACACACCGTTGTGGCAGTGCCGCTTTGAGCAGGTCGACCAATTCGGGGAAATATCGGGTGAGCGGACGATCATTGCGCGAACCCAGTTCGAGTTCGTCGCCGTCGCGGAAGACGATGCAGCGGAAGCCGTCCCATTTGGGTTCGTAGCTCAGCCCGGGTTCGCGGGGCAGCGACGGTGTGGACTTGGCCAGCATCGGGCGCACTGGCGGCATCACCGGTAGATCCATTCGATCCTCCTCGCGGGTTCCTGTCACCCGTATCGACGTCGCGAGCGCACGCGATTAATCGCCTGCCTTGCGATCGTAGGCCGGGGGACCGACACACACGCGGAGCGTGATCAGCGCGTTCGGATCAGCTGTCGAGCCAGCCGTGTTCGTCGGCGAAGGTGGTGAACCGGTCGCGAATGGCGATGATCTCGGCGGCGGTGAGGGCGGGCGACGCCTCGAGCAGAAGTTCGGTGATCTGCCTGCGCATTTCCTCGGAACCGAGTCGTTCGCCTCCGCCCTTGCGGCTGCGGCCGGTCGGGGCACTGTGCCCGGCTGCGGTCAGGTTGACGGCTTTGGGGCCGCGATCGCCCTCGGTGACCTCGAATTCGAAAAGCCTGCCTTGGCGCAGTTCGTCCTCGTCGAGTCCGATGTCGTTGACGTGGACGAACACATCGGGCCCACCGTCTTCGGGGCGGATGAACCCGAAACCCCGCGAACCATCGAAAGACACCAACTTCCCGACAGACACCGACCAGCTCCTCGCTCCGCTTTCCCGTCGCCCACTCTAACGCGGCTTTTGGGTGTTTTCTCCGGAAAGTGGATAGTCGGCGACGGCCCGGTGCGGGGTGGCCCAGGCCCGGTCACGATGCGGTAACTGTTTGTTCACATCGGCTCGTTAGCGTCCCACATCTGTTTCGAGACGGGTGGAGGTTGGCGGTCTGTGGTGGATCCCGGTGTGGGGATCAGGTCGGGGGGTTTCGGTCGCGGTGTCGCGGTGGCGACGACGCGGGCCGAGGCGGTGTGTTTCCCGGCGCCGCCCGCGGTGACGCTCGAACCACGCCGCCGGCCGGCGCACGTGCCGCTGGCGCCCGCGCAGGAGCGCATGTGGCATGCGGCGAGACAGGGACCTTCGGCGGACTGGAATGTGGCGCGCGCCTTGCGCATTCGTGGCACCGATATCGATGTGGACGCTCTGTGCGGCGCCCTCGAGCTGCTGGTCGCGCGGCACGAGCCCTTGCGGACCCGCTACCCGGTGACCGAGCACGGGCCGGCCCAGCAGGTGCTCGACCCGGCCGAGGTCGTGCTCGACATCGCGGTGCGACACGTCGGCGAGGATGCCGTCGGCGCCGAGATCGCCGATCTGGCGGCGCGGCCGTTCGACCTGGCCCGCGATCTGCCCCTGCGTGCCCGGCTGTTCGTCCTCGCTCCCGACGACGTCGTCCTCGCCCTTGTGGTGCACCACATTTCGATCGACGGACGGTCGATGGCCCCGCTGACCCGCGACCTCGTCACCGCATACCTGGCCTGTCACACCGGCACGGCCCCACGCTGGGAGCCGCTGCCGGTCACGTACTCCGACTACACGCTGTGGAAACACGCCCAGCTCGGCGAGTTCACCGACGAGTGGAGCCGTGCCACCCATCAATTGCGGTACTGGGCCAATGCTTTGGCGGGCAGGCCCGCGTTGCTCGAATTCCCGGCACTGCCACAGTCGGCGCCGCCTGCCGACCCCGCTGCCGGCGCGCTGATTCCCCTCGCCTTCGACGCCACCACCCACGCGGGTCTGCTGCGGCTGGCCCAGGATCGGCGGGCGAGCCTGTTCATGGTGCTGCAGGCGGCATTCGCGGTGGCTGTCGGCGCGTTCGCGCGGTGTGCCGATGTGACTGTCGCGACGGCGGTTTCGGGCCGCGACCACCGACTGCTCGACGACCTCGTCGGCAACTTCTCCGATGACGTGCTGATGCGGGTGCGCCTGGACCGGGCGGCCGACGTCGACGAACTCATCGACCAGGTCCGCCGGGTCGCGCTGGCCGCCTACGCCCACCCCGACACCCCGAATCCGCGACTGAAGCGGTGCCTGCCGCAGGACGCCGCGCTGCCGCTGTTCCAGGCGACGCTCATCCTGCAGAAGTCGACGCGAACGGAACAGTCTGCCGCGCAGTCCTTCTCGATCACGGACGTGCCGACCGGGGTGGTGCGCGCCAAGCACGATCTCGAGTTCGGCCTGACCGCGCACTACGAGGCCCACGGCGCTCCGGCCGGGATCGACGGGTCCTTTCTGTATCCCCTCGCGCGCTTCGACCCCGCCGTCGCCTCGCGTTTCGTAGACCGGTTCCGCGCGGTGGTCGCGCTGCTCGCCGACGGCTACCGTGGCCCGTTGCCGCCGCTGCTGGCGACCACGGGCCGGGCACCGTCGCCACGACGGACGATGCGGGCGCTGGTCTGATCAGCCACGTTCGAGCGGCAGCCCCGCGTCGCGCCAGGCGACGACCCCGCCCGCCAGGCTGAAGGCCTCGTATCCGGCCTGCCGGGTCAAGGCCGCGAAACGCAGCGACGCTTCTCCGACCGGGCACACGAACACGACCGGCCGTGAGCGCGGGAACGGCATCCCCTGGCCGAGCATGTCGTCGAGCTGGTCGTCTCGCAGGTTGATCGCACCCGGTATATGGCCGACCCGGTAGGCCATCGCACCGCGAGTGTCGACGACCGTCGGGCGGCCGGTGCGGTCGAGCTCGGCCAGCTCCGCAGGTGTCAGCGTCGGTGCGGAGCCGGCGTCCGGTGGTGGTGGGGCCTCGGGCGCACCGAACAGGTCGGGTCGGCGCTTGACGAAATACGACAGGTACGGCTCGAGCCGGTCGCAGACGATGAGCACGGCGACCAGCGGGCGGTCCCCGGGGCGGGGAGCGTCGGCGAGCGCGCGCAGGGCGGCGGCATAGCCCGCACCGCTGGTCGGACCAGCGAGCACGCCGTATCCGCGCACCAGATCGAGCGTGGCGTCGATGGCGGTGGCGGAGTCGACGGTGACGATGTCGTGGTAGAAATCCGGGCGGAACAGGCCAACATCCCACATCTCGCGTTCGGAGCGGATGCCGGGGATGAAATCGAAACGGTCCGACACCACACCGATCGTGCGCAGCGCCGGATGGCAGGCCAGCAGGGCAGTGGCGGTGCCACGGGTGGAGCCGGTGGTGCCGAGCCCACCCACGAGGTAGTCGAGGTGTTCGATGCCCGCCGCGGCCAGGTCGGCGGCGATCTCGGCACCCGTACCGTCGCGGTGGGCTTCGACATTGCGCTCGTTGGTGTACTGGGACGGGTGGTACCAGCGCTCGGGCGCCTGCCCGGTGGTGTGCTCGATGACCGCCGAAACATCGTCGGCCGCATGCGGATCCGGGCACTCGGACAGGCCGGGTAGCTCCACGATGTCGGTGCCGAGCAACTGCAGCAACTGGCGTACCTCGGTGACCCGGATGCGGTTGGTGACCGCGCGCAACGGAACCCCGTGCAGCGCGCCGAGCACCCGCAGCGCCTTGGCGGTATTGCCGCTGGATGCCTCGATGAACGACTGCCCGCCTGCCGCCACCGCCTCGATGTCGTCGCGGATCATGGACCAGGCGATGCGGTCCTTCACCGACCCGAACGGATTGTGCGACTCCAGTTTCGCGTACAGCTCGACTCCCGCCAGCCCGTGTACCCGCGGGTCGAGTCGGAGCAGGGGAGTGTTGCCGATCAGCTCGGTGATGTGGGAGTAGATCATCGCCACACCTCGTCGTCGCACAGCTCGAATCGGCTGTCACGATGCAGCACAGCCACTTTCGGTGGTGTCGGATGCATGGCGGCGGTCGCTGCCGACAGATCCATGTGGTAGGCCCCGGTATTGGGGAACACCACTGGGTCGCCGGGGTCTGGAATCCGCGTCACCCGCACCTGCCGCTGGGTCACCAGGTCACGTTCCAAGCACAGATGACCGGCGAAGAACACTCCGGCGGGCGCGGACTCGCCGGGCTCGGACAGCACGAGGGGATCGATGAGCACCTCCTGGTCGGCCGCGGTGACGGTGTCGCGGCTCAGATCCAGGTGTACCAGCGTCGCCCCGGTCCCCGCCCGCTTCACGAATTCGACCCGGGCCACGGTGATCCCCGCGCGATCGGCCAGCGCCTTGCCGGGTTCGAGCCACAGGTCGAGGAGATTGTCCGCCAGCACCGCGCTCAGCGCCCGGCCGCCATGCTCCGGCAGGGGCGCGTCGAGCAGTTCGGTCAGGATGTCGGTGGCCGAGTCGGTATTGGCGTACTTGTGGAACACCGGCGTGCCGTGTGCGACTCCGTCGGCGACGTGATAGCCGAAACTGCCCGTGCCCCAGTGCAGAGCGGGCCCGTGGCCGAGTAATCCGGCCCGCAAAGCCTGGTCGTAGGCGTCGTAGGCGGCCGGGTCGGCCACGAAGACCTGACGTAGCCCACCGCCGATATCGAGCACCGACGGCGTGAACCCGCACGCGTAGGCCCGCTCGATCACCGTCAGGCACTCGCCGACGGCCCGTACCCGTTCCTGCGTGGACGCGGTATCGAGGTGGAAGGCCACCCCGAGCAGTGCCAGCCGATCGGGGTGCCGGGCGAGCAGATCGAATGCCGCTTCCACTTCGCCGAGATCGATGCCGAACCGGCTCGGCGCACTGCCCGGGAAACCCGAAAGACGTAGCAGCACCGGCACTCGCGTGTCGGCGAGTTCGGCGATACGCGCCAGCTCCCACAGATTGTCGACATTGATCGTCACCCCCGCCGCCACGGCCGCCCGCAACAGTGACGATCCCTTGGGTCCGGTGATCTCGACACGGTCGGGTGTGAAGCCCGCCTCCAGCGCCGACCGCAACTCCGCCCCGGATGCGACATCGATACCGATCCCCGCCCGTGCGGCCGAGCGGACGAAGGCCGCGGATCGGTTCACCTTGTGCGCGTAATAGATCCGCGACCTACACCGTGCCCTGTCCAGCACTCCGGTGAGCTTCGCGAGGTTGTCGTCGAACACCTGCGGGAACACCAGGTGCAGCGGTGATCCGAACCGCTCCAGCGCCGCGTGCACCGCCGTCCGGTCCGCCAGGAACGCCGCCACGACCGGGTGCAGGGCAGCGGGGACAGCAGGCGGGGTCATTCCACCGGTGTGCCGGGCGAGGGCACCTCGTCGATCGGGTTGTACCCGCCGTCGCGCAACGCCTCGAACACCCGTAACCGATGGCGTGGGCTGCGGATCCGGGCGATCACCCGTTTGGTGGCCAGATCGATCTCGAGCACGGGAACATCCATCGACTCGAGCAGGGCGCCGATGGTCCGCACACAGTGACGGCAACTCATGTCCGGCACCGAGAACACGCTGTCGTCGGCGAGCGGTTCGCCACCGGCCGGTACCTCGGTGACGTCCTCGACGACCTCCACGAGTTCCGAGAGCGCCACGAACGTCTCGACGAACTGATTCGCGACCGCGCCGAGCACCGACGACCCGTCCGCGCGCGGTGGCGCCGCGAGACACGTCGGCCCGGTTCCGGGCGGCAGCAGCGCGTACTGCCGCGAGATCAGATCGAGGTCGTCGTGGTACTTGGCCACCGCCTGCTCGACATCGAGGCCCTCCTCGGTGGTCGCCTTGCGCATCACCGCGTGCGCGTCGGCAATGGTGGCCTCCTTCATCGCCCGCAGTACCGCCACCGACTCGGGCGTGTACCGCACGGTGCCATCGGGCGAGGTGGTGAAGCGGACCGGGATCATGCCGCGCCGATAGGTGGAGGCCTGCAACTCCCAGAACCACCGCGTCGCCACCGCCGCGAAGATCCCCGAATCGCGCATCCCGCAGGCGAATTCGACGATGCCGCGATACGGCGTATCGGCGGCGAGGAGGCCGTGCTGGACCAGGGCCCGCCCGGTGGCTTCGATGCCGACCCGGAAGATTTCGTGCGGTTCGTGGTCGGTGGTGGTCGCCGCCAGCACCGCCCGTTCGTGCTCGCTCAGCTCGGCGGCGCGCTCCGGCAGACCCGATCGCGCCAATGAATCCCACAGTGCCAGTACGGTTTCCCTGGCGACCACAGCCAGCTCGGGTCCGGCGCCGTCCCGGCGGTAGTACGCAGTATTGGGAATGCCCGCGCTGTCGGTCCAGGTGATGCGATGCGTCGCGCTGGTCACCTGCTCCGGGCGGCACGGGCGCATGAAGCGCTCGAGATACATCCGCTGCGACTGGGTGAGCCGCCCGCCCGGCTCGGGCTGTAAAGCCCGCGCGCGGAAGGCGATCCGGGTCGGCGCGGTCTCGACGCCCGCGAAGACGCCGGGCGCGGCGATCCGGGCGAGGACCTGCGAAGCGACACGGCGGTCGTACTGCTGCGCGGGGTGCACCTCGTCAACGATACGCGCGCACAACACTTTTCGGCCGCCAGCGCGACGATCAGTACCTGCCCTGCAGGTAGTCGACGAGCTGCTCGCGTTCGGTGGCCAGTTCCGTGATCTCGCTCTTGACCACGTCCCCGATGCTCACGATGCCGATCAACCGGTCCTCGCTCACCACCGGCATGTGCCGGATGCGGTGCTCGGTCATCACGTCGCGCAGCGAGGACACGTGGTCGTCGGGACCGCAGGTGCGTACCCGGGCGGTCATGATCTCGGCGACCGGCCGGTCGAGCAGTTCGGCGCCGTGCACGGCTAGGCGGCGAACCACGTCGCGTTCGGACACGATGCCCTCGATCGTCGCGCCGTCGGGGGAGACGACCACGGCACCGATATTGCGTTCGGCAAGCACCGTCAGCAGCGCCCGCACGGTGGTGTCCGGTGGCACCGTCGCTACCGCTGTGCCCTTGCTTCGCAGAATCTCCGCAATCCGCATACGCCGCCACCTGTGCTCGCGCCGACCGTCCGTCTCCAAGCATGCGCCGCTTTTACCGCTGTGACCAGCACGAAGACGTTACGACTGCGCTATTCGTCGTCCAGTCCCGCAGACAGATAGGCCGCCGCGGCCAGCCATTGGCGGCACTGCGGGCCGTGGATGTCGTGTTGACGCAGCATCTCGCGAGCCTGCCGATAGGTGAGCCCGTAGGGCTCGTCGCTACACGCGGAAACCGGCGCTACCTCTGCCGCGAGGCTGCGCGGGAACTCGAGTCCGGCGGTGCCGGCCGAGACCCGGCGGGGTGGTCGATACGGAATGCTCATCGCAGGCCCCTCGTGTCCGGTGGGCCCGGGCCTGCCCCAGCTCTTGACGAGCGGGCCCCGGGGGTTGATCTTGCCCCGAGTCTATGGGCGCGGTCATTGCAGATGCAAGCACATCGGAGATCTCATTCGGGGCGTTTCGGCGGCCGATGGCTCTGTGGCCCTTGCGAATTCAGGGGACTGGACGTCACTTTGCGAACGCCACCCGCCTCCTGAGCGCGAGTAAGTACCGACCGGTGCGCAACCGCTGGCCGCGTGTTAATGTCCGCATCGCGCAAAGCGGATGCAAGAACGTTTGTGCGTGCATCTGCAACTTTCACTCCGATGGACATCACACGAGAACAGGGAGTAATGCATGTCCGCAATGCACCATGATCAGCGCGAACGGCCCGCCGACCACGCCTGGCGTAAGAGCACGTACAGCAACGCCAGCGGCAATTGCGTCGAGGTTGCCGCCGTGTCCGACGGGTCGGTAGCTGTGCGCAACTCGCGCGACCCGCGCGGCGCGGTCATCTACTACACACGCCCGGAGATCGATGCATTCATCCGCGGCGCCAAGGCCGGAGAGTTCGACGACTTGACCTGCTGATCGGTAAGATCGCGAGTCATGACGGCTGAACCCCACGAGATCGGTCGTGTACAACCGATCGTCGACCGTGGTCCCACTGTGCTGCGCATCGCGCTCGGTGGGCAACTGCGTAGGTTGCGGGAGAGCAAGGGCATCACCCGCGAGGCCGCGGGGGAGGCGATCCGCGGCTCTCACGCCAAGATCAGCCGACTCGAGCTGGGCCGCACCGGTTTCAAGGAACGCGATATCCGTGATCTTCTCACGCTCTACGGAGTCACCGACCCCGTAGATCGTGAGGCGTTCTTCGATCTGGCCAGGCAGGCCAACGAGCCGGGCTGGTGGCACCGCTACAGCGATCTGCTGCCGTCATGGTTCAGTACCTACCTGGGGCTCGAACAGGCCGCGAGCCAAATCCGTACCTATGAGACCCAATTGGTACCCGGCCTGCTGCAGACCCCGGAGTACACCCGGGCGATCGTCACGGTCGGTCTCGACGATGCCGAGACCGAGCGGCGCGTGCAGGTTCGTCAACTGCGTCAGGACGTGCTGCGCCGCGTCGATCCGCCGGTGGTGTGGGCGGTGATCGACGAGGCCGTGCTACACAGGCCGGTGGGTGGGCGCGAGGTGCACCGGAATCAGTTGCGTCATCTGATCGAACTGTCTCTGCTGCCGAACGTCACCGTGCAGGTGCTGCCGTACTCGGCGGGCGGGCACGCGGCGGCGGGCAGTTCGTTCAGCATTCTCCGCTTCGCCGAGCCGGAACTGCCCGACATCGTGTACCTGGAGCAACTCACCAGCGCGCTCTATCTGGAACGCAGGCAGGATCTCGCGCTGTATCTATCGGTGATGGACCAGCTCAGCGTGCAGGCCGCTCACCCCGACCGCTCACGCGAGATTTTGCGGGACTACGCCGAGCGGGCCTGACCCCCGGGCGGGCCGCGGTGCCGCTTCCGTTCGCCGGAAGCGGCAGGCTGTCCGGATCAGTAGCGGATGCAGCCGGATGCGATCCGCCAGAACGTGTCCGGCGTCAGCACCTGCAGGTCCCAGTCGTCGGCCATTTCGTGGGCCGTGGTGACGATGCGCTCGATATCGAAATCGTTGCGCGTCGCGGCGCCGGTGGATTCGACGGCGTCGATGACGAAAGCGACCGCGGTTTCCCTCGAGGGGTGGGTGATCGCTGCGCGATCAGCGAGGCCGAAACGGCCGGTGGTGTGGTTCATGTGAACGCCCCTGTGTCTAGGCAGTGGCAAACCCGAGGCAACTATAGCCCCAGGTGTGCCGCTCGCGGCCTCCCCTGACTATCCCCTGAATTGTGTTGCGGCCCTGAGTTTAGGACGGAGACACTTTCAGATGCAAGCACATCTGCACGATCGATTAGGTCTCGATTCGGTGCTCACCCCGGCTTCTGGGCGGCGAATCCGGCTCGGCGCCACCGCATTCGCGCACCGCCCGCGCCGAACAGCGGCGTGACCGGCGCTTCGGCGGCGTACCGGTGGGTGCCGGCCGGTGCCCGGCACCCTGTCGGCACGTCGAGCGGCCTCAAAAGTATTGGCCTGGTTAATTTTAAGCTATCGAATCGCGGCGACGGCCGCCTCGATCGGATCCTGCCCCGACACCACCTCCAGGGTGCGCTGAAAAGTATTGTCGGCGACCAAGATCGACGCGAGCGTCGCGGCGACATCGGCGCGCGGCACATCGGCGCGCCCGACCGGCGGTGGTCCCAGCGTGATCAGACCGTTGCCCTGGGCGTCGGTGAGCCTGCCCGGTCGCACGACGGTCCAGTCCAGCGAGCGGGCCCGCAGATCGTCCTCGGCCTTGGTCTTGGCATCGATATAGGCCGCCCACACCTCGTCGGTCCCCGGTGCGGGCGGCTGCCCGGCGCCCATCGTCGAGATCTGCACGAACCGGCGCACCCCGGCCCGGTCGGCCGCGTCGGCCAGCTGGACCGAGCCGCCCAGGTCGACGGTGTACTTGCGGTCCACGCCGCTGCCCGGGCCCGCACCCGCGGCGAAGACCACCGCGTCCGACCCGGCGACCGCGGCGACGAGGTCAGCCGGGTCGTCACGTTCCATGTCGTGGATCACGGGGACGCCGCCGGACGCGGTGATGTCGGCGGCCTGGGCGGGATCGCGGATCAGGGCGTGCACCTGATGGCCGTCCCTGGTGAGCAGCCCGGCCAGTAGCAGGGCGATCTTGCCGTGTCCGCCTGCGATGACAACGCGCATAACCTGTGCTCCTTTCGCCGCGCGGCGCGGACCTCAGCGTTCCGGGCCGCCGGGATTGCAGTTCGCCGAGACCGTGGCCGAATAGCCGACGGCCGGTCGCCACGGTTCGAGGTTCCAGCTCGTCTTGTCCGGCGCGACCATCCTCGCCCACACCCAGTGGCACAGGAACTGGTCACGCATGCCCGGCGAGTCGGCGGTGGGGTCGAGGGCGAGAACTTCCTGCCAGGCCGTCTCGTCGGTGCCGGGTGCGGCGGTCTTGCGGCCCGCCACGGTGGGGAACACGAGCAGGCGGGCGCCGTCGACATTGCTCGTCCAGCGGACCTCGTCGATGAGCGGCAGGCCGGCGTACGGGTCGACGGTGGTGGGCGGCGGTGCGCGGGTGACGGCGGTGCGCTGGGCGGTCGTTGTCGGTGCGACGGTGGTCGGCGCGGCCTGCTCGGCCTCCTGCGAGCCGCAGCCGGCCACGGCGAGTGCCGCGAGCACGGCCACGGCGACCGGGTACTGCCACCGTGTCACGCGCGCCTCCTGTGTCCCTGCGGTCGGGACGCGACCGCCGCACCAGCCTAGTGCGGCGGTGTGGGGCTCAGTGCCACAGCGAACGGCACGGCAGCCGGCGCAGGCCGGGTTCCACTCGTCCGTCGACGGTCACCAGCAGGCCCGCGTGCACGGCGGCGGTGGTGAATTCCCATGCCTCGGACTGGGTTGCGGCGTACTCGAGGACCATCGCGTCCTGTGGTGTGGGCCCGTCGAAGTAGACGGTGATCCGCCGCGTCGGTATGTCGGTGTGGTCGAGGGGGTAACCGGCGGCGGCAATGTTCGCGTCGATGGGAATCATGGCGTGCTCCTTCTGCCCCGGCGCTGGTAGGCGCCTTGCTACTCGACGGTAGGGCGCGCGACCATGAAGGAGAACATGTTCCGGACTCGGCTGGAGAATTCACAAACCGCCTGGTCCGGAGCCGGTACTTTCTCCGAAGTATCGAACATGGGAGGTTGTTGCGATCCGGACGCGGGGCGTGCACGAGTCGGGAACGACGGCCGTGCGCCGATGCGGTGGGACGTACCGTGAGAACACTGACGACGGCGCACAGGGGAGGTTTCGCCGCGGCTTCGAGTACCGCATCGCCGGGTGTCAGGTCACGAGTCCGATGTGCCACCCGAAGGCGTGTGAGTGCCATGAGATCTGTGCGTGTCCTGCTCTGTTCGCTACTGCTGTTGTGTCCGCTCGCCGTCGGTACCGCAACCGCCGAACCCCTGCCCCCGGCCGCCCCGGGAATCCTGCCCGATCTGCAACGCTGGATCGACCAGGTGCTGCCCTCGCCGATCCCGTCCGGCACGGATGCCGACCCCGACGCCGAGCTCGCCGCGCTGCGGGCGGCCGTAATGCCCTCTCCCGTAGGCGATCCCACTTTCGATCACTGGCCCGACGGCCTGGCCGAGCTCGCGCCGGGCGAGCTCGTCGAGGTGCGCGACGTCACCGCCGTCGCGGGACCGCTGACCCTGGTTCCGGTACGGTCCGCGCATCTGCTCAAGTTCCGCACCTCCGACGCCCACGGCGCTCCGTCGTTCGCGACCGCGACGCTGATCGTGCCCGCCACCGAGTGGACCGGTCCCGGCGACCGGCCGGTACTGGTGAACAACCTGCCCATCGACGCGCTCGGTCTGTCCTGCACGCCCGGTTACACGTTCACACACGGGCTTTCGCTGAAATCGAGCGCCACCGAGTTCCTGCCGCCGACCACCCAGTTGGCGGTGCTACGCGGATACGCGGTCCTGATCCCCGACCATCAGGGCCCCCGAATGGCTTATGCCGAACCGTATGTCGCCGGACACGCCGTCCTCGACGCGATCCGGGCCACCAGGAATGTCGAGCCGCAGACATACGGCGCCAGCCCGTTCGCGATGACGGGATACTCCGGCGGCGCCATCGCCACGCACGGCGCGGCGAAGCTGATCGCCTCCTACGCACCGGAATTGGCCGAGCTGATCGTCGGTGCCGCCCTCGGCGGCGTGCCCGCCGACTTCGAGATCCTCGCCCGCAGCATGAATGCCAATCTGGCGTCGGGCATCTTCATGGCCGCGACCCTCGCGGTCGGGCGCGAGCGGCCCGAAATCCTGGCCGCCATGAACAATCTCGGCCGCTGGGTGGCGACCTCGGCGATGAAGGACCAGTGCGTGAGCATCTTCGCGCTGCCCGGCATCCTGCACCTGCCCATCGATGTCGGCGCCAATATCGCCGACCCCTTGCGCTCGGACCTGGCCGCCCGGATCTACGAGGTCACCCGGATGGAGGGAATGCGTTCGGCCACACCGCTCTACGTCTACAACGGGGAGCAGGAGTTCTGGATCCCGGCCGAGGGCGCCCGCAATCTCTATCAGGAACAGTGCGAACTCGGCGCGACCGCGGTGTATCGCGGGGTGCTCGGCGAGCACATCGTCGGTGCGGTGACCGGATATCCGGAGGCGATGCTGTGGCTCGACGAGCGGCTACGAGGGATTCCCGCGCACAGCGAATGCTGAGCCCCTTTTTCCGGCCGAAATGTTGGTGTTTCAGTGCTCGGTCAGTGTGAACGGCCGAATGTTCTGGGAAGTATCACTATTTCTCCCGATCAGCGTCCCGACCTGCGGGATCGCCGTGGGGAAAAGTTCCTGTGTGCCGTCATGGGGCCCGTCGTCGACCGGTGGTGAACTACCCAGAACCCCACGGAGAAACGAAATGTCGTGAATTCGCGGGCTTATGTTCGGTGCGGTTTCGACAAGCCATTCGTATTCCCGATCGAAAAAGGGGACACGAATTATCGAATCGCACAGGAAGATACGCCAACGATGAAATCTCCCAGTCGCCGACGCACGCTGCAGACAGCGATGCTCACCGGCGTCAGCGCGCTCGCCGTGGCGCTCACCGGCCCAGGGGCAGGCGCGGCCCCCAACGACGCGCCGACCGAGCAGGCTCTCGCCGAGATCATCGCCGCGGGCCGGTCGGTGGCCGGCCCCAGCGGCTCGGCCTGCAACTCCGGTAGCGGCACCGGCTCGGGCAACGGCTCCGGCGACTGCTATGGCGGCTCGGGTTCCAGCTCGGGTTCCTCGGGCGGCTACTCCAGCGACACCGTCGGCGTCGGCCCGGCCCAGACCTCGTTCCTCGCGGCCTTCGCCTACGGCCTGGGCAACGGTGACGCGGCGCCCCCCGGCGCCAACGACTGGAACTGCAAGCCCGCCGACGGCGACCGTCCGCTGGTCATGGTGCACGGCACCTGGATGAACGCCTACAACGGCTACGCGTTCATGGGCCCGGAGTTCAAGAACGCCGGGCTGTGCACCTTCACCTTCAACTACGGTCGCTCCAACCTGATCGAAGGTGGCGGTCTCGGCTCGGTGCTGCCCGGCGTGATGGGCACCGGCTACATCCAGGACTCGGCCGATCAGCTGGCCCTGTTCGTCGACCGGGTCCTCGCGGCCACGGGCGCCGACGAAGTCGACATCGTCGCCCACTCGCAGGGCGGTTCGATGTCGAACTGGTACACCAAGTTCGACGGCGGTGCCGACAAGGTGAAGAACCTGATCACCTACGGCGCCACCCACCACGGCACCAGCCTCGACGGCATCGGCGCCCTGGGCCGCATGATCAACAACCTGGGCATCGATATCCTCGGCTTCATCGAGATCTTCGTCGGGCACGCCGGTATCCAGCAGACCATCGGTTCGGACTTCGTCAACCAGCTCAACGCCAACGGCGACACCGTTCCCGGCATCGACTACACCATCGTCGGCACCCGGTACGACGAGGTCACCAACCCCTACGATCTGACCTTCCTGAAGCAGGGCCCGGGCTCCACCGTCCGCAACATCACCCTGCAGGAAGGCTGTGAGCAGGACGTCTCCGACCATCTCACGATGATGTACTCGCCGCGCGCCCTGTCGATCGCGCTCAACGCCATCGATCCAGGTCATCAGATCGTGTGCACCTTCAACCCCTGGCTGGTCGGCGGCGGCGGCAGCCTCTGACCCCGAGTGAAACGGGCGCTGCCCGGGGAATCATCCCCGGGCAGCGCCTTTTCGTGGATCAGACGGTGGTGCGGTAGCTGCGGGCGACCAGCGCCGAACGCAGGTACCACAGCCCCGACGGCTGGGTGGGGTCGAAACCGGTGAGCTGACCGATGCGCTTGAGCCGGTAGTCGACGGTGTTGGTGTGCACGTGCAGCACCCGTGCGGTGCGCTGCCGGTTGAGGTTGTTGGCGATGTGGCGCTGCAGGGTTTCCAGCAGTTCGGGGAACTGGTCGAGCGGATCGAGCAGCGAGCCGAGGAATTCGCGCCCCGGCCCCGGCCGGGTGAGCTGGTACTCGAGCGCGAGCTCGTCGAAGCGGTACAGACCCGAGGTGACCTCGAGGCGCTGGACCATGTCGAGCAGTTCGTGGGCCTGATCGGCGGCGTCGGGAACGCCGGTGGTGCTCGTCTCGACCAGCGCGGCCGTGATGCCGACCTGCGCGGCCTGCGAGAGCTGGGCGACCAGAGCGGTGAGGCCGTCGCGGTCGAAGGTCTCGGCGGGGATGAGCACGGTGCCGCCGTCGACGCTGAGCAGCGACAGCGCCGTATCACCGCAGCGCTTGGCCAGCTCGGCCTGCACGCGGCGCAGCTTGCGCCGGGCCACCACCTTCTGATCGAGCGCCGGATTCGCCTCCTCCCGGTGCGGCGGAAT
Source organism: Nocardia ignorata NBRC 108230 (assembly GCF_001612905.1). Classification (GTDB taxonomy): domain Bacteria; phylum Actinomycetota; class Actinomycetes; order Mycobacteriales; family Mycobacteriaceae; genus Nocardia; species Nocardia ignorata. The sequence continues at coordinate 84,570 of NZ_BDBI01000012.1, forward strand.
CGACAGCGCGAGCACGGCGTACTGCTCGGCGATGGCGATGCCGCATTCGCGAGCCATGGTCGAGGTGCTGTGCCCGCCGAGCAGCGCGGAGGTGAGGGTGTGCACCGCCGTGTGATGTTCGCTGACCACGCCGCGCAATTCGCGCACATAGGCCAGCGAGACCTGGCTGGTGATGGTGTCGAGCATTTCCATCACCATCTTCACGCCGTCGACGAGGTTGTCGTAGTCCTTCACCGACGCGCTCGAGACCACCAGGTCGAGGCCCATTTTGAAGCCCTCGGCGATGGAGTGGTGGATGGTGTCGATCGGCACGCCCTCGCGGGCCCAGGCGCTGGCGGCGTCCTGCAGTCGCTGCAAGGTGCTGGGGATGTCGCGGCCGTCGAGCATGCTGACCGCGAATTCCAGGCAGATGCGGGTGATGGTGGTGACGTCCCCCGTGATGGCGTCACCCGGCAGTGTGCCGCACGGCGCGACGTTCTCGACGAAATGTCCTACCATCTGCCGTGACAACGCCCGGACGTCTTTGAGGGGAGACGACATCGGCCGCCCCGAGATCGTGAGCGATTGCCGTGGTGGATTGTGTACGGACATCTGAAGTTCCCTTCGCCTGATTTCGGCTGTCCCCCCGCTGTCCAGCCTGTTCACCCTAGCCAAGGCAGGCAAGATCCGGAATGAAACGCCGGGTTCTGGGTGACGTTCGCGTGTCCACCGCCCGATGTTGGTGGGCCGTCACAAGGCTGGTCCCGATGGCATCACAGGTTGTAGAGTTCAGCGCGCCGGAACGAACCGATAGGGGCACCACCATGCGACCTGCCGTCCGTTGTCTGGTCTGGGAACTGGACGAAACCCTGTGGGACGGTGTGGTCCACGACGGGACCAGCGCCGCGCCGCGCCCACCGGCGTTGCGCACGTTGACGATGTTGAGCGACCGCGGCGTGCTGCATGCCGTCGCGGCCCGAGGCGACCGCGCGCGCACCATGCGCACGCTCTATCGGCACGGGCTCCACGACATGTTCTCGGCCGTCGAGATCGGCTGGGGACGCAAGTCGGCCGCGATCGTGCGGATCGCGGGCACCCTCGGGCTCGGGCTCGAGGGCATGGCGTTCATCGACGCCGAACCCGTGGAGCGCGCCGAGGTCTCGCGTGCGTTGCCGATGGTGCGTTGCTACGCGGCACGCAATGTCGACATGCTGCCGCTGCTTCCCGACTTCCGCCACGACCTGCGGTCGGGTCCGATGCCGACTCCGCCGCTCGGTTTCGCGCGGGTTCCGGCCTTCTGACCTGCGATATTCCGGTGCGATGCATCGGCGGCAAACTTGCATCGACTGCCGAATTCATGAGGTCGGCAGCGACAGCGTGAACCGCTCCGGAGTCGCGGACACGTCGTAGGCGGCGATCCGGCCCTCGCGCACCTGGAAGGTCAGCACGAAGATCGGCCTGCCCGCCCGGGCCAGCACCAGACCGGGCCTGCCGTCGACGAGAACCATGACCGCCTCGCGCGAGCGCTGCCGCAGCGCGACCGCGCCCTCGGCCACCGCCCGCGCACCGCGGACCACCGCGGCCATCCCCGGTGTGAGCGCCGCCGGGTCGGCGGTGCGGACCACATCGGGCGCGAGAATCTCGAGCAGCGCGACGAGGTCACCGCCGCGCGCGGCCCGCAGGAACGCGGCAACGGCCGCGCGCTGCTCGACGAGGTCGGCCGTGCTCATCGCGGCCGGCGCGTTGACCCGCTGCCTGGCCCGGCTGGCGAGCTTCTTGGTCGTCGCGGGGGTGCGCCCGAGTACCGGCGCGATCTCGGCGAACGGCACGGCGAACAGATCGTGCAACACGAACGCAACCCGTTCCTCCGGACCCAGCGCGTCGAGCACCACCAGCACCGCGCGCTCCACCGAATCCGCTTGCAGCGCTTCTGCTTCCGGACCGGCATCGGTGGTCGGGAGGTCGACCTCGTCGGCATGGGTTTCCGGGCGGCGCGCGCGGGCCCGCAACAGATCGAGGCACAGCCGGGACACGACGGTGGTGAGCCAGCCGTCCAGGTCGGCGATCACCGCGTCGGTCCTGGCCAGGCGCAACCACGCCTCCTGCACCACGTCCTCGGCCTCGGCGGTGGCACCGAGCATCCGGTGCGCGAGACGACGCAGCCGGTCACGGCGCTGCTCGAACATCAGCGCGAGCGAATCCGCGCGCATCGGTCACCTTTCGGGGTCGCCGGTCGCCACCCGGAAAGACGGCACTCCGCCGTCGTCGCCTTGCTGTCTCCACTGTGGCAGAGGCGCTCGTCCGCCGAAAACGGAGGAATCCATGAACACCGCATACGTCGTCGTCACCGTGCTCGCCGCCCTGGCCGCGCTGATCGCCTCGGGAATCGACGTGTTCCGCGCCGACTGGGTGCGCGAGAACATGCGCGACTACGGGCTGCCCACCTGGGCGCTGCCGCCGCTGGCCGTCATCAAGGCCGCAGGCGGGATCGGTCTGCTCGCGGGCCTGGCGTACCGGCCGCTGGCCGTGGCCGCCGCGGCTGGGTTGGTGCTGTACTTCATCGGCGCCGAGATCACCGTGCTGCTCACCCGCTGCTACTCGCACGTGGCCTATCCGCTGCCTTATCTGCTGCTCGCGGGCGCCTCGCTGACGCTGGCCGTGGCGTGAGAGCGGTGGTGGCGCGCCGCGTCGGCGCGCCACCACCGTCGGCTCAGGCGCTGGCCAGAATGAAGTCGGCGGCCTGCTCGCCGATGAAGATCGCCGGCGCGTTGGTGTGCCCACGGATGATCAACGGCATCACCGAGGCGTCGGCCACGCGCAGACCCTCGACACCGCGCACTTTCAGATCCGGGCCGACGACGCTGGCCGCGTCGGTGCCCATCCGGCAGGTGCCGACCGGGTGGTACAGGGTGTGCGAGAACTTCTCGATGGTCAGCGCGATCGTCGCCTCGAGGTCATCGGGTGCCTGCGGCGGGTAGATCAGCGGCCCGAGTGTGCTCTTGAGCGCCGGCTGGCCCGCGAGCCCGGCGCACACCCGCAGACCGGCGGTCAGCGCGGCCAGGTCGGCGCCGTCGGGGTCGGACAGGTAGCGCGGATCGATCACCGGCTTGGCGGTCGGGTCGGCCGAGGCCAGACCGATCCGGCCACGGCTGCGCGGGCGCAGCAGGATGGACCCGAGCACCACACCGTGCTCGGTCGCCTCGACCAGGCCCTCGTGATAGAACGGCGCCGGCGCGTAGATCAGCTCGAGGTCGGGATGTTCGAGCTCGGGTTCGCTGCGCACGAAGCCGTACGCCTCACCCACATTGGAGGTGAGCATGCCCCGGTGCCGCACCAGATAGTTCAGCAGTTCCAGCGGCTTCTCCGCCGTGTACAGCGAATCGGACTCCACGCTGTAGCCGAGCGCGGCGATCAGATGGTCCTGCAGATTGGCGCCGACCTCGGGGGAGTGGGCGACCACATCGATGCCGTGCTCGGTGAGCTGTTCGCGGTCACCGATGCCCGAAAGCTGCAGCAGCTGTGGGCTGTTCACCGCGCCGCCACACAGGATGACCTCCTTGGCGGCGGTCACCACGTGGGTCTGCCCGTCGTGCAGGAACTCGACGCCGGTGGCCTTGGTTCCCTCGAACAGCACCCGGGTGGCCAGTGCCTCGGCCCGCACGGTGAGGTTGGCGCGCTTCATCGCGGGCCGCAGGTAGGCGTCGGCGGTGCTCCAGCGCCTGCCGTCGCGCTGGGTCACCATGGTCTGGGTGAAACCTTCGGGCGCCGGACGATTCGCGGCCTCGAGTTTGTGGCCGGCCTGCCGCGCCGCCTCGAGGAAGGCATGGGTGGAGGCGCGCGGGCTGCGCTGACGCTGCACGTGCAGCGGCCCCTTCGCGCCCTCGTCGGGGAACTGCGCGTCCTGCACGTTCTCGATCTTGCGGAACTGTTCGACGGCCGAGGCGAAGTTCCACTTCTCGCCCGCCAGCAGCCCCCATTCCTCGTAGTCGGCGCGGAAACCGCGCACCCACATCATCGCGTTCATCGACGACGAGCCGCCGAAAGTCTTGCCGCGCGGCCAGTAGATCCGGCGGTCACCGAGCGCGGGCTGCGGTTCGGTGGAGTAGTCCCAATCCCGTTCGCTGCGGAACAGTTTCGAGAACGCCGCCGGAATATGGGCGAACTTGTCGTCGTCGGCGGGCCCCGCCTCCAACAGTACGACCGTGGTGCCCGCGTCGGCGCTGAGCCTGTTCGCGAGCACCGCCCCCGCTGACCCGGAGCCGACGATCACGTAATCCGCGGACGTCCCACCTGCTTGCACTGTCCAACTCCGATCCTGCACTGCATCTGTCGTAGCCAACACGGATACACCCGAGGCCCGCGTGAAAACACCGCGAGCACAGCCTGACTCGGCGTCGGGCCGGGTGCTGCAAGCAGCGTACTGACAGTCGGCGTCCGGTGGGACTCAGTAGGTACCGGCCGCCGCGGCGCGACCCGCGCGGCGACCGTAGAAACTGCCGTCACCGAGCGAGGCCCCGCTGACATAACCGCCCGCGCACAGCCCTGAGGTGCACCGACCGGCGGCGAACAGTCCGGGAATCGGTTCTCCGCTCACGTGCAGCACCCGCGAATCCAGATCGGTGCGCAGCCCGCCGAGGGTGAATCCGGCGGTGAAACCGCGCAGATCGAACCCGGCCAGCGAGCCCTCGATCGGGCGCACCCACTCGGGCTTCTTGCCGAGCAGGGGATCGCTGCCGTTGGCGGCGTGCCGGTTGTAGGTGGCGACCGTGGTTTGCAGCGCCTGCTCGGGCAGACCCATCTCGGCCTCGAGTTCGGCGACCGTCTCGGCGACCCACTTGGGCGGGAACCGGAAGAACGGGGTCGAACTCTCGGTGGCGAGGGCCTCCTCCAGGGATCGTTCGTCGAGGATCAGGAAGGCCTGGTTCTCCTGCCGCAACAGGGTGGCCTGGCCGATCCGACCGGGGTAGGTATCCTCGGCGATGTAGCGCTGCCCGCGCCCGTTGACGAGAATGCCGCGCGCCATCATCTGCGGGTCGCCGAAGATCGCGACCTCGCTGGCGTCCATGTGGGCCAGTTCGGCGCCCAGCGCCTGCGCCAACCGGATGCCGATGCCGTCGTGCTCTTCGATGGCCGCGCCGGGGCGGCCGCTCAGCTGCGGGGTGTAGCGGTCGATCATCTCGGTGTCGTAAGCGAAACTGCCGGTCGCCAGGACCACGCCGCGGGCAGCCCGGACCGTGATCGGCTTACCGAACCGGGTCGCGAGGAGGCCGACCACCCGGTCGTCGGCGTCGACGATCAGCCGCCGGATGCGCGTGTCGTATTCGACGGCGACACCGAGCTCGGCGACGGTGTCGGCCAGTGGCTTCATCAGCATGTAGCCGCCGCTGCGTTCGCCGATCTTCTTGTCCGCCAGCTGCGGAACATGCCCGCGCGGTGCGGGTTTGGCGATATCGAGGAACGGCGCCGCGTTCTCGCCGCCGGAATACATCAGGCCCTCGTCGTGCGGCGGCTCCCAGCCCGGCTCGCCCCAGAACTCCTCCTTGAAGGGCACACCGCAGTCCACGAGCCAGTCGTAGTGTTCGACACTGCCCGCGCAGTAGTCGGCGATCTTGGCCGCATCGACACCGGGGCCGAGCGCGGCTGTCAGGAAGGTGGCCATGTTCTCGGGGGTGTCGTCGAAGCCGAGCGCACGCTGCAGCGCCGTCCCGCCGCCGAGGTAGACGAAGCCGCCCGCCAGCGCGGCGGCCCCACCCCAGCCGCCGGTGCGTTCCAGGATCAGCACCTTCGCACCCGCGCGCGCGGCCTCGATGGCGGCACACACTCCCGCGATGCCGTAGCCGGCGACGACCACGTCGACCTCGAAATCCCACAGGTCGACGGTGTTCTCGCGCAGCGGCCGGACGGTGTCGGTACGCGGGCTGTTGTCGGTCACGGCTGCCTCCGGTGGTGGGTGTGTACCGAAATGGTGCCGCGTGGAGGCCGACAAAACAAGAACGTGTTACAGAATTCCCGTCCAGCGGGACACGGATTTCGGCTCGCGGCTCCGGTACGGTGGCGATCGAACCCACGTCGAGAAGAATCTGGTGGTGCACACGTGAGCGCGAACATTCGGGACATCGCGGTACAGACCCTGGCCGGCGAGCCGACCACGCTGGGCGAACTGGCGGGCGACAAGGCCGTGCTGCTGGTGAACGTGGCCTCGAAATGCGGGCTGACCCCGCAGTACAGCGGCCTCGTCGACCTGCAGAAGAACTACGGCGAGCGCGGTTTCACCGTGATCGGTGTGCCGTGCAACCAGTTCATGGGCCAGGAACCCGGCAGTGCCGAGGAGATCCAGGAATTCTGCTCGGTCACCTACGGTGTCGACTTCCCGCTGCTGGCGAAGACCTCGGTGAACGGCGACGACCGGCACCCGCTGTACGAGGTGCTCACCGAGACCCCCGACGCCGAGGGCGCGGCCGGTGACGTGCAGTGGAACTTCGAGAAGTTCCTCATCGCCCGCGACGGCGCGGTGGCCGCGCGGTTCCGTCCGCGCACCACCCCGGACGACCCCGAGGTCGTGCGCGCCGTCGAAGCCCAGCTCTGAACTATCGCCCCATCGAGATACGTTCCCTACCAAGCGAATAGATCATCTAGGCTGAATTCGGAAAGGCGCCCGTCCGAAACCACGGAGGCATCCGATGTCGCACGCTTCAGCCGCATACCCCAGCTCCGTGCCCGTCGGAGTCGATACGACACGGGCGAGTATCGCTCGCGTCTACGACGCCGCGCTCAACGGCAAGGACAACTACGAGGTCGACCGCGCCGTACTGGCCCAGGTCCGCACCGTCGCACCACAGGTGAACGATCTGGCCTGGGCCAACCGCGATTTCCTCATCCGCGTGTGCCGCTTCCTCGCCAGAATGGGGATCGACCAATACCTCGATCTCGGATCGGGATTACCCACGGCGGAAAACACCCATCAGGTCGTGCAGCGAGTGAATCCCGAATCGCGGGTGGTCTACGTCGACAACGACCCCTCGGTCCTGGCGCACGGAAAAGCGCTGCTGGCGAGCAACAGCCGCACCCACATCGCCGAGGCCGACATCTTCGCGCCCCTCGACGTCCTCGGCAACGAGATCGTGCGCACCGAGTTCGACTTCACCCGCCCGATCGCCCTGTTCCAGATCGGCACCCTGCACCACTACCTCGGCGAAGACGCCCCCACCCTGATGCAGACCTACATCGACGCCCTCCCGGCCGGCTCCTTCATCGCCATCGCCCACTTCCACGACCCCGAAACCCCGGACTACAGCGAACTGGCCAAGAAGATGGAAGAGAAGTTCATCCACAGCCCCATGGGTAGCGGCCGCTTCCGCACCCGCACCGAAATCCAGGCCATGTTCGGCACGACCACCCTGATCGAGCCCGGCCTCGTCCGCTGCGACGACTGGTGGCCCGACGGCCCCCACCTCACCCCCCTCTCCGACGTCCGCCACTGCATCCTCGGGGGCGTCGGCCAGAAGCGCTAGCGAGGTGTTCTCCTCGCATCCAGGCAAGCAGGATTGTCTTGCTACGACATGATCAGTCGTGGCCTGGATTCGGGACGTCCGTAGGCCAGTATTCGTGGCAGCACTTCGCGCAGACGTGCCAGCTCCGCTTCCGGCGCGCGTAGCAGAGCCTCGACCACTGCATCGGACAGGCCGAGATCTTCGAGCGCTTCGGGATTCAAGCTCACGCGGAGGACGTCCCCGCTCAACTCCACCTCACGGACACAGCCGTAGGCGGTGCCCTGATCGCGCGTGACTACGCAATGGGTGTCCATGCCCAGCGCCACTTCCTGTTCGTCGGGTTCCTCGAAATCGCACATGAGCAATAGAGAGAACCCGTCTTCGTCGTTCGATTCGGCCACACCCGCCATTACACAATCGTCTACGTCTGGATCATCGAGCCCGCACGCAACCAGCGCGGTGAACCTGTATGCCATGCACAGGTTCTAGCACCTCTTGGACGCAGAAGGTCCCGCTCATCCTTTGGGCGATACCGTTCCGATGGTGAAGGATGCAGCCGAGTTGGAACGGCGTCGACGTTGGTATGACGGGTGGTTGCACGAGTGGGACGTGTCGCTGCTGATCGAGCTCGGGCATCTCGAGGAGGTCACGCGGCGGGCCGGGCAAGGCGACTGGTTCTGCGCCCACGGTCTGGCGGTCGTGGAACACCGCAACGGTCGGCACGACGCGGCGATCGAGGTGTTGCGGCCGTTCGCCGAGACCGGCTGGTGGACAGCTATGGAGGCTGTCGCCACGGTATTGGCCGACTGCGGGCGCACGGACGAGGCTCTTGCGCTGTGTCGTTCCAAGGTCGTGAGCGGTGATCGCGAAGCCATCGAGTATTCGGCGAGGTTGCTGGCCGACGTCGGGCGCGTCGGTGAGGCAGTCGATCTGCTGCGGCCTGGTGTCGATGACTGGTTTCATGTGCGGGCGCTGGTTGAGATCAGTGGGGGATTGGGTCGCGACGAAGAAGTCACCCGGTTGCTACGCGAGGCCATCGACCGTCAGCGGCTGTCCGGTGCGGGGTTCGACGGAATTGCCTTGCACGTCGAACTGTTGGCGGTGGTGCTCGAGCGGCAAGGACTGGTTGATGAGGCTGTCACGCTGCTGAGCGAGGATCTGTTTTGCAGCAACATCATTGAACAGTTGATCGCGGTGCTGATCCGTCATGAGCGTTACGAGGAGTTGGGTGAACTGCTGGCAGAACTCTCCGATGCTCGAGAAATCTGCCATGCGGTCGAGCACCTGCCCGACGGTGTCGACGTGGATCGAGTGGCTTCGGCTATCCGTGCGATGCCTGACCCCGAGAATTGTCATGCGGCATACCATCCACACGCGGCACTGGCACAGTTGCTGCTTCGTGCTGGCCGGATCGGTGAGGGACTGGTAGAGCTGCGTAAGGCTATGGATCCTTTGGATGTTGTTTCCCTGCAGCTATTTTGCATGTTGCTCCTCGAGCAGGAGTGTCCATACGAAGCCCTGGCACTGATCGACGATTGCGTCGAGATGGCAGGTGCCATGACATGGGAGCTGTTCGTGCTGCGCGCCGGGATGCTCGGCAGCTGCGGCCGCACCGTGCAGGCGGTCGAGGAGTTGCGGCTTCGTCCGGAAGTCGGGGAACCGGAGGGTGCAGCGTATCTGTCCGACTTGCTGGTCTCGGTGGGGCGGCTCGACGAGGCGATTGCGGTAGTGGAACCGGGTTTTCGTCTCGGCAACAACATCGATGTGATGGCGAGATTGATGATTCGTCAGGGGCGAGTCACGGAAGGCGCGCAGCTGTTGTGCCGAGCTGCGCCTGTGGTGGGTTGGTCCTGACTCGCGGTTGTCTAGGGCGCGCTCGAACCAACCTCTACCGACACGCCAACTACATCCTCGCCGCCTACATGGCCTCGGGTACATGACAACCCATCGCATACAAGTCGGCGCAGTGTCTGCCGACGAACGCACTCAACTGCCGAATTCCGCACATTCACAACGGCGATATTCTCTTGTTCGCCGAACGGGTCTGCGGCTACGGTCCTCCGATGCAGCGCACTGTCATCGTCGGCGACATACATGGATGCTTCGACGAACTGGTCGAGCTACTCGAAAAGATCGAGCTCGCTAAGGATGACCTGCTCGTCAGCGTCGGCGATCTTGTCGACCGCGGCCCGAAGCCGTACCAAGTCGTCAACTTCTTCCGCGAACGCCCGAACTCGGTAGCCATCATGGGAAACCACGAACGCAAACACGTCCGCGGGATCTTTTCCTACGCCCAGGAAATCACGCGATTGCAGGCAGGCGATGGTTACGCCGACATGGTCGATTGGATGCGGACACTTCCCTACTATTTCGAGAACGATCATGTCCGCGTCGTACACGCCGGTATGGTGCCCGGCATCCCACTCACCGACCAACGTGAGGAGATCCTCTGTGGCTCCACACGCGGTGAGCGTGAGCTCCAGGCACTGTTCCCTGACACCTTCTGGCACGACCATTACACCGATGCCAAGCCAATCGTGTTCGGTCACCACGTCACCGGCCACGTGCCACTTGTGCGCGATAACCGAGTTCTGGGCTTGGATACCGGGGCTTGCCACGGCGGGGCGTTGAGTGCACTCAGCCTGCCGGACTTCGTAGTTCACTCGCTCCCGGCACGTATCGATCACTGGTCACAAGTCCGAAACCAATGGCAATTGGCGGTCCTCAAAACAAAGCCGTGGGCCGATTACACCTGGTCGGAACTGAGCCAGGCAATCGCACGGCTCTCCTCCACCAGGGATGCCTCCACCAGTGCTTGGCTGAGTGCGGTCGAGGGATGGGCAGCTGCGCTGCGTTCAGCGTTTCCAGCACTCGTAGCCGCTGCCTACAGAACCGCAGACGGACTCGATACCGATCAGTTGCGACAGCATCCCGCTGCGTTGTTCCTGTTCCAAGCCCGACATGACAAGCTCGACCAGCTGAGTTTGGCCAGGCAATGCGTCACTCCCCGCAGAACAATCGATCTCGCCACTGCATTGGACCTCGACGTGGCTGAATTTCCCGAGTAGCCGAGACCTTCGGACCATCGCAACGCCCGGGCGAACCTACACCCGCAACGCACTGTCATACCGCGACTACAGAAGCCGCGAGGTCAACTATCAGGCCATCAGAGCTCGGTAGCGGGGTGGGCGTCGGCCGATCGATCGACGAGGCTCGGCGCAGCAGAGTCTGGGGCGGCGGCTCCTGCGGCTGAGCTGTTTGTCTCGTGACGCGCACCCGAGGCGCGCCAACTTGCAATGAATCGCTCGGCTGATTCAGCCGAGATCTCCTCGTGAGGCTCGTCCGTTCCGGGCCTGTACCGTCGGAGATAGTCGGTAGGACCCCACGTGAAGTCCCTGCCAAGCGCTTCGTCGGTGGGTACCGGTCGGGTTGCGGTCCGGCGCACGAGGCCGGTGATTCGACGTGTGCGCACGCCATCGGCGTAGCCTCTCTCGTCATCGAGCAATGCGTAGTAACGCACTGCGGGTTCGCTACTACCAGGCATATCGTTGTTGTTCCTTCAAGGGGTATCGGCCTCAGTGGCCGACGAATCGACCGGTGTGCCTTCGTAAACCCGAAACCTACCGATGTGCGGTGTTGTGCCCCAAGCGATCACGATCGTGTCGTCGGTTACTGCCAGTTCCACATCGGTCGGTCCGGGTCGATGTCACGGCCGTAGCACAGCAACTACAGGTCGGTGGCGACCACGGATCCTGTCGAGCCCTCACCGCGAGGAGGGGTGAGCCCGCAACCCGCGCTGTCGATGACACTGAGACCGGTGGCGACTGCGGCCAAGCCGCCCCGCGGCCCGAGCGTGGTCGCCGAACGTGGCGGCGGGGCATGGTGATTCGTGTGCTGAGTTCGCGCCGCTTCATTGAAGACCATGCACCAGGACCTCCAGCTTGGCTTCCAATGCGCGTTCGAGCGAGAACGGCGTCTCCGAATGCAGCCAGCGATTGAGGGTCTGCAGGTAGCAGTCGTAGATCACTTCGGCAGCGACGTGGGCATCGATGGTGGAGGCGAACTCTCCGCACTGTTTTCCTCGATTCACCGCCGCGATCAGCGCCTGTGGCACAACGGCGTCGGCGAAGAACCCGCTGTCGTGGCGAAGCCAACCGTCGGATATCGATCGTGCGATCCGACCCTCCTGTTGGTCGTAGGCCGCCATGAGTTTCACCAGACCGGCGAGTTGCTCGATGGCCGCAACGTTGCGGAACGATTCGTCCTGCAACAGGATTGATCGAACCACCGCTGGAGCAGCAGGCTGATGAGCCGCGCTTCCTATGCTCAGATGATGCATCTGGAGCTGGTGACGATCGTGGTCGAGGAGTACGACCCGGCGATCGAGTTCTTCGTCGCGGTGTTGGGGTTTGACCTGATCGAGGACGTGCCGTCGTTGACCAATGACGGCAGACCCAAGCGGTGGGTGGTAGTTCGTCCGCCAGGTGCGCAAACCGGGATCGTTCTGGCGCGGGCGGATGGTGAACGGCAGGCAGCTGTAGTCGGTAATCAGGCTGCCGGACGCGTGGGGTTCTTTCTGCGGGTCGATGACTTTCAGTCCGAATATGCTCGGTTGGTCGCAGCGGGAATCGAGTTCGTGACGCAACCACGGTCCGAGCCCTATGGCTGTGTCGCCGTCTTTTTCGACATCGCCGGCAACCGGTGGGATCTACTGGGCGGCCCTGCCTAGTCCGGCGCCGAACACGCCGCCGGGCGGGCGGTCTCGAACGTCTGCATCCGGCCGGTGCAGCAAGCCTGATCGGGGTCCGTTCGAAGGCGTCGCAGACCGCTAGAAGAGAAAAATCAAGAACCCGAACCAGGCCACACCTACGCACAGGAGAGCCAGCAACAAAGCAGCGATGAACACCGAGCAGCAGAAGAGCACCCGGATAAGCCGAGACCTGGGAGGCGCTGCTGGTCGAACCCCATTTCGTCGGCCGTAAGCAACCTCTATTCCGACGACATCCACCGTGCTGGCCGCAAGCCTCTGGAGGATCGCATCGGTTTCACCACCATGCCCGACCCGTTCACTCTCGCTCACGCCACCAGATTGCCACAGAACAGGAATTACGGTGTCGCAGCCGGAGTTTCCGCCTGGCAGGGCGATCCGGTCCGCAGATCGAGCTACATCGGTGAGTTTCAGTTTGGCTGTCTATACCCGTCTGCCTTGAAAAAGGGGCCGTGTGTTGCCGGCTCGCACAGCCGGCTTCGGTCGGCTAGACCGATACCACTGCGTACGGGCGATGACCATGCGACTCAGTCGAGAGGGCCGCCGTGCCAAGTTGGAAGCGGGCGTGCCCCGGCGGCAACCTGGTGGGCGGCCCCCGCAAGCAGGCGGGTGGAATCCAGTGTGGGTAGAGGGGATACGTCCGGGGTTATCAACAGAGGGATGTCGGTGCAGACCAGGGCACCGTTTCGGCCCACCACGCTGCGGACCGCTCCGCTACCTTCCGGAGCCGCTGGAGGAGGCCCAGGTTTTCAGCCTGTTCGCGCTGGAAGGCAGTCGGAGATTGACGTCGGGAACGCCGGTACCGTTCTCTGCCAGCAATGCTCGTTCCGGAAACGATGATGGGGGCCGCGAGTGCCGCCAGGAATGTGGTTCGGCATTCTGTGCGTGAACGTGGTTCATTCGTTGGTGTCCGCGAGTTCGCGGACTGCGGCTGCCAGTGGTTTCCATGCGTGTTCGGGTAGGTCGTGTCCGACTCGGGGAAGAAGGAGCAGCCGAGAGCCGGGAATCCGGGACGCGATGGCATGAGCGGCATTGGTTTTGATCAGCGGATCGTCTTCGCCGTGCACGACCAGGGTCGGCCGGGTGATCTCGGTGATCGCCGGCCCGCTCCACTGGGCCCCGATCTGCCGGCTCTGTGCCTCCTGGTCGTGAATTCCGCTGTCGGGGTTGTGTTCCAGTCGGGTGCGCACGGCCGCCTCGTCGAATTCGTGACGGGGAGAGGCGAGGAGTTTCGCCACCGCGACGCCCGCATCGATCGCGCCCGCTCGGGTGTCGGGAAACTTCACCCGGGCGAACTTCGCGAGCGTGCCCAGCCGGATGTAGCGCAGTGCGCGCAGTCCGATGACATCCCCCGGGATGGCATCGACCGAGGTGAGGGTGCGTACCCGGGCGGGGTGTCGAAGGGCGACCCGCTGGGCGACCGCACCACCGAGTGAGACACCGAGTACATGCGCCGAACTCCAGCCCAGTTCGTCGAGCACCGCCACGGCATCGTCGGCCATATCTTCGGCGGTGTAGGCCGAACCGCGCCGGGCCAGCAGCGCGGTGATCGGGTTCCGCACCGCCGTGGGTGGCAGATGGGTCGATTCACCGCCGTCACGCTGGTCGTATCGCCCTACGGCGAAACCGAATTCGGCCAATTGCGCACAGAACCCGTCGGGAAGCCAGTGCCGGTTCGCACCAAGCCCGGTGGCAATAAGCAACGGTTCTCCGCCTGCGTGTGGCATGAACTCGTCGAACGCCAGGCGTACCGCTCCGTTGTGCGCCCATCGTCGCGGTCCCCATTTCGCATCGGCTGACATCTCGAACCTCCCAAACTGTGATCAGTGAACACAGTTTAAGATAAGGCATGACAGACACCGGGCGATAGGGGTACAGCGAGTGGCGCAGTCCGCGAAAGTGACGCCGACGGTGTGGGAACGCGCGGAAGGCAGGCGCGGGCCGGCCGCGGCGCACAGCCGGGACGATCTCACAGCCGCCGCGATCGAACTGGCCGACCAGGGTGGTCTGGCCGCTGTCTCCACTCGTCGGATCGCCGAGAAACTCGGCGTGAGCCAGTCGGCGCTGTACCGCTACGTGTCGGGTCGTGACGATGTACTCGACCTCATGGTCGATTTCGCTGCCGGGCAGATCGATTTCGACATGGCGCCCAGTGGTGCGGTGATCGACGACCTCATCGCCTTGGCGGTCCGCGCGAAGACCGCCCACGTCAACTATCCGTGGCTGCTGGACATCCCTGTCGAGCCGTTGCGGGTGGGACCACGCGGGATCGCCTACCTCGAATGCGCGCTACGGGCCATGGCGGGGATCGACGTGCCGGGACCGGTGAAACTACAGGTAATCGCGGTGCTGAACGCACTCGCACAACAGTTCGCTCGCGCCGAGGTGGGTGACCGGACCGCGGACCGGTCGCGGCGCATCTCCCAGGCGGCCTATCTCCACAAGACCGCCGAGCAAGGCGGCCACCGGTTTCTCGCGGCAGCACTCCAGGAATCGGGCCGCGACGGAGATCCACCTGATGACATGTTCGAACTCGTGCTGCGCCGAGTGCTCGAGGGTTTGCTCAGAGCGGACTGACCGCTTACGCGTCTTGGTCGTGATGCGCTGGTAGCGGCCATCACGACGACCGCGACGACGACCCTGGCGGCAGCGATCGACCAGAAGGCTTGCCCGTAATCGGCAGGTGCAGTGTTTGTCGCGGTGATCAACGCCCGGCTGGCGGTTGCTATGGTCGGCGAGTGCCGCCGTCTTATCACGTGACGTCAGTCTTGAACCGCGCCTCCATCGCGAGATTCGGTTGGACTGGCGGCGTATGGGCGCAGCGCGGGGCATTGCCGGAAGCCACCGACCCGAGCAGGCCGGCTGCTTCCTTGCGCTCAACGACTTCGAGTGTGACTGGTTCGTACGCATGAACAACACCGGAGGACCCGTGGACGTGTGGGAAGTCCGCGGGATCCGGACCGATGATCTTGTGTTGTCACCGGAGGGCCACTACTACTTTCCGGGAGTGATCGCAGCAGCTCAGCTTCGCGTGATCCGGCGCGACGTGCCGCCTGTCCAAACCTGACCGGCAACCACACGCGAGATGAACCGCTTCTTGCCGTGATCGCGCGATGGCGAACGTACGCACATGCCGATGTGCGTACGAGAGTGCGAGTCTCCTCGATCATCCAGCGGTGCGATCTGGCATCTCCTTCCGGGCGGTCTACTCGGTGGATGTAGTCGACGGCGTCCCGCGAGAGGTGGTGGCGATGGCGTCGAGGAAGTCCTCGATGAGCTGGTTGTAGGCCGCTGGCTGCTCCATGTTCGGGTAGTGGCCCGCGTTATCGATCATGTCGCGGCGACCGTTGGGAACCGCGTCGAGTAGCCGATCCACCGTCGCTGTCAGGTCGGGTGAGTCGTATACGCCGTCGACGGCCAGCACGGGGCACCGGATAGTGTGTGCGCGGGTCATGACATCGGCCACGGGAATGCTGTGATCCGGTTCCGGGACAGGATGTTTGGCCAGTGTGCGTGCTGCCATCTGCCGGAGCTTGGCGAGTACGCCTGGATCGACCTCGTCCAGCGCACGATCTGGGCCGGCGGCCCAGCAGACGAATGCATCCATCCAGGCGGCGACATCTCGCCGCACCAGCGCGTCCGCCTGGGCCGTTGCGACTGTGCGGGACCATCGGTTCCGGTACTCGGGTTCTCCGATACCCCGCCCGCTGACAACCAATCCATCGGCCAGCTCCGGATACTCGACCGCGGCATCGATTGCGATCATCGCACCCATCGAGACCCCTACCAGCACAGCGGAACTCACCTCGAGATGACGTAGTAGCGCGACGAGGTCGTCGACCTGACGGAAGGGCTTGGTCGCATTGGCGGATGCACCGTGCCCACGGGCGTCGGGAACGATCACCCGGCAGTGCCGACCCAGCGCCGACAGCTGCGGATCGAACATGCTGGAGTCCACGAAGCTCGCGTGCAACAACACCACCGGGGTTCCGTCGCCGCCGGAGTCGCGATAGGCCAATGTGCCATCGGCGGAGTCGAATCCCAGAACGTCGGCAGCGGTGAACACGACAACCAAGGTGTCATAACCCTGGCATTTTGACAACTGAGGTGTCATGATTGCGGAGTGGCTGATCCTCTGACACCTGATGAGCTCGCTCGGCGACTGCGGGAGGTCTTCGCGCAGGTCGGCGTTCTTTACCGGCATGTCTATCGCCGGGTTGAGCAGGAGACGCTGTCGCAAGGCCTGTCGGTCGGCGTTCGCGCCGTTTGCGAATCACTCGACGTCAGCGGACCCGCGACCGTTCCACAGATGGGACGAACCTTGGCGTTGAGTCGCCAGTTCGTGCAGCGCATGGTCAACGATGCGTACGCGGCGGGGCTGGTCGAGATGCGCGACAACCCGCGGCATCGACGCTCACCGCTGATCACTCTGACCTCACAAGGCCGGGCGGCGATCACCGCGACCCTCGCCCGCGAGCATGCCGTCCTGCGCGATGTCGGCGGCGACCTCACCGCGGCCGACATCGACACCTGCCTGCGCGTCCTGCACCACCTGGGTCGCCCCTTCGTCGAGAGCGACCTCGACGAAGCCGCGCCGGCACCACACGTCCAGAGCTGACGTGCTTCACGCTGGCATGAGCGAGCGGTAATGCCGCTTACCGCGACCGGCCAGCCTCCTCGGCACTGACAATGTCGCTTGCACGCCGCCCTTGAGCGGCTGATCAGGCCGACCTCTATTGCGATTCAGCTGTCCTGGCGTGCAGCGCATCAGTCGAAATCCTGACCGTCCAGCACCCAGGCGGTGCGCTGAACAGGGTCTTCGATTGCCAGGTGTATGTACCAGATGTCGTCGCTCCAGTCCCGCCAGGTCATACACCGGATTCGAGCAACGAAGTCGTTGATATCGTCGATATCGGTCGACCCTGCCATCGAGTGCAGAAGCCGCCAAAGCCGTAGGCGTCCGTGGGATTCGGAGGCACGCCCGTAGGCACGCTCGCCGCCCAGAAGGCAGACTAACGCGGGGTAGGCTTCGGAGAAGTCGACCACTGCTGCTTCTGCCGGTTCTTCCGGTTGTTCCCACTCGTTGATCGTGAGGTGGTGGGCAATGGCTTCCTCAGCTGTGCCGCGGACGACGGTGATTTGATCGATAATCGTCCACTGCGTTTCCGACCGGCCGAAGTCCGACATATCGGTGGGTCGCCCCTGGTGTTTTCTGGGGTACACGAGCATTGGCAACGCCAAATGTGCGGGAGGGAACGTGGAGGCTTGGCCGTTGCTGCTGCTGTGTTTCTCGTGGTAGCGCCAGAGAAATTTCCGATCCCACTTCCTGGCTTCCCAGGACTGCAATCGCAGTGGAACCAACCAATATTCGGCTTCCTCGGGTGCGCAATGCGGGGGCGTCTCCGCCGAAAGGTCCTGTCCTGTGAGATCCTCGTCGCGTAGCACGCGTGCGTGGGCGATCAGTAGCCGCAGTCGAGGATCGTGCAGATGTCCATCTGCTTCGGCCCAAGGATGATTCTGGGCGAACATGTCGCAGAGGTTTCGTTCGGTCACCCACCAACGATCGTTTCGAGGTGTGCACTCCAGGGCTTGTGCCGCTGCAGCGATCGACGCGCTGAGAACTGTATTTCGAATTGTCATCGACTGTGTTCCTACCAATTGGCTTGACGACGCGGCAACCTGAACGGATCGACACGGCCGAACACCCTGACAGGCCGCCTACCGTGCGACTGCCCGTCTACCCGGCACTGGCGATGCCGCCTGTACTGCGGTCGTGATCGGCTGACCGGCTCGGTGGTGGTGAAATTGTGACATGTTGTCCTCAAACCCGCCCACTGGGAACGGAGACGACAACATCGCCACCCCCAACGGATTGTCTTCGACACACAGCCAGGGCTGCAGACACCGGCAATTGTCGACTGCGCGGAAGACAGTATTCTCCCCTCACGCCGCTGTTCACGTTGACCGAACCCGCCAGGGCGTATATCCGGAACGGATCGAGGTGCGACGACCACCTTGCTCTGTGGCCAGGAGGCGCAACTGTGCACGGATGTATCCACGGCCCGGTGCAGCGTCGGTCCAGTAGTCGTGCCCGTCGCCGTTATCCATGGTCGAGTTCGCAGTAGTCCTCGAACTCCCACATGCCGATTCGACCGAGTTTGGCGGCAAGCTCGGGCCATGTCGGCTCATCAAGCCCCGCGACGTATCCTCGCAGGTACTGCGATACAGCGTCGAGGTCTATCCGATCAACGATGATCTTGTGGCGGCCGTGGAGCAATCCCGTCAGGCCCACCTGATCAGCGATCCATCGAGGAGTACATACCAAAAGGTCAAAGGACTCCTCACCCGCCATCCCCTTCGGTCCCGCCAGGAACCGAATCGCGATAGCGTCGCGATCCTTCAAAATCCCCGTCTGGATATCGGTGTCGGGGCTCCCGATCGCCCTCAACTCCGCTTTCACAACTTCTGCCTCCTCATTGCGCCACTGCTCGAGGCGCCGTGACCCCGTATTGTGCACTGCTTCCATCGCCGCCCATCGCGCGGCATTGCCAGCCGCCCTGACACCGCAATGCCGCCTACGCACAGCCCGGCTGACCGGGTCGGTGGCCTCAGTCGACGGCGGTCACAGCTGCTATGCCTGGTCACCCGATAGAGACCGTTTGAGATCCCGGAGTCGCTGCTCATCTATGGGCTGTCGAGGGCGTGAACGGTAAGCGGGATCGAGTGGGGAGAGTCGGACTTGCTGGCCGTGATGAGTGTGGTGGACAACCTCGAACTCGGTGATGGTGCCGACAGTCGGCCACTGCGCCGGAGAGTCTGGAAGATGCAGTACATCCACGAAACCCCATGGCGGTGCCGCGCCCAAGTCGACGAACAGCCCTACGGTGCCCGGTCTAGGAATCTCGGCGACCCGCCGGTCACGGGTTCACCGACCGGGTAGAGCTTGCGAGCGATTTCGATATTCAGTTCGGTCGGGTCATGGTCGGTCATCGCTCGACCATTTCAATCAGTTGAGCAACCAGCTGTCAAACATCGCTGTCCCTTCTCCACTTCGACTCCGCCGGATCGGGCAATATCAGAACGCTCTGTAATGCCGCAGGGCGCGCAACCACGAACGTCCGCATCTGCAGATGCCGAGCGGGTTGTCGCCAGGAGATCCGCTCAGCTATCTGCAGGAAAACGGTGCTCGATCGCTTGACGAGCCATCATCCAGGCCATTTCGAATTCCTCGGCCGTTATTTGCTCGAGGGCACTGTCCTCGACATCCCAATCGTCGGCGCTACCCTCCGCGAGCACACCGTATTTGCGTTCGTACACCTGAACCGCAGCGAGTCCCCCGTGGTCTCGTGCGTATGTCACCTCCGCCAGCGACGCGGCCGTGACCGGCTCACCGTCAGCACCTCGCAGATCGACGTGCCGGTTCGGGCAGCCGTCGTCATCGAGTTCGATCAGGAGCCAGATGCCCTCATCTGTGTAGAAGTCGCGAATCCACCTCATCCGACCAGTATTACGGCTGTCGGCCAACAACAAGCAAACACACTCAATTGCCGCGACCCGCACATACTTGATCGATGAATGGGACATCCACTGCGGCTGCCGGGTGGCCGTAGCCGTCTGTGCGTGGGCATCGTTGTCCATGAACACTTCAGCGGACATCGACGTCGCCTTCGCTGGTGACGACCTCGTGTTGCGGCTGGCCTCAGCCGCCTACCTCGCCAGATTCTCCGGAACCTCCCGCACCCACTGCAGCTCGGACCTGCGCCTGTCCTCATCTGGTGCCTCGACCACCGGGCGAGCCCACTCACGATGAGCCGGGCCGAAATCGAACGCTACGTCGGTTGGATGCGCGAAGTACGCCAGTTCAAGCCCTCGACCGTCGCGCGCCGGATGGCAGTAGTCGCCGGGTTCTATCGGACCTGCGTCATCGACGGCGTCCTGGAACACTCACCAGCTGAGTACGTGCGCCGGCCACGGGTTTCCAACGAGTCACCCACGCTCGGACTCTCGCATCTACAGTTCGAAGCGCTGTTGTCTGCGGCCCGCGACTCGGCCAACCAGTTCGACTTCGCCCTGGTAGTCATGCTCGGTATGCTCGGGCTACGGATCTTCGAAGCCTGCAACACCGACGTCGCCGACATTGGGGAAGAACACGGACATCGAGTGCTGCGCGTGGTCGGTAAAGGCTCCAAGATCGTGCTGATCCCGCTCCCACCAGCGGTCGGACGCGGTATCGACCGCGCGATCGCCGACCGTGACCTCGGACCGATCCTGCTCAACACCCGCGGTCGGCGCATGGATCGCCACTGCGCCACCCGGCGCCTACGCGCACTGGCCGAAGTCTCGGTGGTCCGACTGCCTCACATGCATCCGCACATGCTGCGCCACACCTTCGTCACGACCATGCTCGATGCCGTATCGACCTACGCGATGTGCAGATCGCCGCGCGCCACGCCGACCCCCGCACGACGATGCGCTACGACCGCGCTCGAAACAACCTCGACCGGCACGCCAACTACATCCTCGCCGCCTAAATGGCCTCGGGCACATGACAACCCAACGCAGACAAGCTGACGCAGCGTCGGCCGCCAACGCACTCAACTGCCGATGAGTGTGAAAACGTGTGCGTCGATCCCACCACATACGATGCCGTCGTGAGTGATCAACTTTTGGCGGAAGCACATCGATTCCTCGACTGGGCCAGAGGAGAAGGTGCCAACCTCGACGGGACCGACCCGAGCGTCTTTTCGTTCAGGGAGTCGTCGGATCGATGGCCGAAGACCCCGACGAAGAACCTTCCCTCCGCGCGGTCAAGGTGTTGGCGTACTCGGTGTACCTAGCCGAACTACTGGCCAAGACGTGCTCCGGGGTCCGGTGCTTCATCGATGGCGAAGGTATGCGTCTCGATGACGTCCGCGCAGTCAGTGATACCGGAGTCACGCAGTTCACGCTGAACTGGATCTACAACTGCCTCGACGATCCAGATGCAGACAACCTCGGGTTCAAGCTCGCCGGTGCGCTTCGTGACTTCGGCGAGCAGGACCGCGCCCACTACTTGACCGAGCTACTCGACTACCGCAGTTGAAATCTCGACTCTCGGTCAAGACTTTCAGACGTCCGCTATGCCGCTGGGAGTGCGGCCGGCGAACGACCAGTAGTGCTGTTTGAGCGAGCATGGGCGGCCAAGAGCCCGAGGTGGTGGCGGATCAAGGATAAAGTTGGACACGCTGTGGATCAGCTGCATACGCTCCCATTCATGACCGAGGAAGAGCCGAACACCAGGTACCTCGACGATTCGAAAGTGCTTGCCGCTATCGGTGAATGGATCGCCCCTCGGGTTCAGCCGGTCTCCGTTCGTTTGCCCCTCGAGTTGGCCGAGGCAGCCGTGGCCGCCTGGAATCGTGACGAAAGCGGTGAAATCGGGGAGGAAACCCCCGACCAATATGCTTTACGCGACCGCGCTGCGGAGCTGGCACTGATCGGGTTGGCAGTCTCCGAACGTGGCCGCCGCGACGGCGAAGACGTGGTGGTCGATCTCCATGCTTCATCCGTCGCAGCCGCGATACA
Organism: Nocardia ignorata NBRC 108230; assembly: GCF_001612905.1. Taxonomy (GTDB): domain Bacteria; phylum Actinomycetota; class Actinomycetes; order Mycobacteriales; family Mycobacteriaceae; genus Nocardia; species Nocardia ignorata. The sequence goes on from NZ_BDBI01000012.1 coordinate 106,371, forward strand.
CGCAGCGCAGCCCTCAGACGATCGGTGACGGCGCACGGAGGCGCCGAGCGCAGACCGTATTCGTCGTAGGTCAGGCTGCGCTGTAGGCACGCAGCACGTCGAGCCATCCGCTATTGCCGCGACCCGTGCGTTCACGAGGGTCGGGATCGGCTCATGCCTGACACTGCTGTCCGATGGCGGCGTAAGCGCTGAGGTCCCACGCTTCGGGGTGCATTGGTTCACTGACGTGACCGTAGCGGTCCGATCCGATTGATTCGGGTCGCCATCGGTGCGGGGCGGCCAACCCTGGTGTGTGTAGGTGGTAGCCGGTGAGCATCGACGCGATGTCATCATGCGTGCGTGGGTGGTAAGCGATCCCGACTGCGCGCAGGGCCTTCACGGCCGATGTGATGTCGTGGTCGAAAACGTCGGCGGTGATGTGGGTGAGCACCAGCCATGTCCGGGCCGGTAGCGCGTGGACCAACGCCGCGATCATCGACGGCGCGTCCTCGATGAGTTCGGCAGTGCCGGACAGTATCAACGCTATAGGCGCCGACATGTCGAAGGTCGTGGCAATGGCGTCGACTACGGCGGTGGTGTCGGTGAGGTCGATTTCGGCGGTGCGGGCGTGGTGCCCCGCCATCAGGGCGCGGGCGTGGTTGGCCGCGAGCTGGTCGTTGTCGATGTAGAGCGTGCGGGCGCTGCGGGTGTGATCTTCTGCGATGTCGTGCACATTCGGGGCGTGTGGGAACCCGCACCCGAGTTCGGCGAACTGGGTGATCCGGTGGTGATTCAGGAGATGGGAGACGGCGCGGCGCGCGAATCGGCGGGATTCGGCAATCGCGGGCGCGATCTTGTTCCGCGCAAGTTGCTCAGCGATCACGTCATCGACGGGGTAGTAGTCCTTGCCACCGAGCAAGGCGGAGTGAACGCGAGCGCTGTTGGGACGGGACTGGTCCAACGTGATGCGCTGCGGGAGGTCTGTTGTGCTCACTTCTTGTCGCTTCCTCCTGCGCGGCGGGGAAATTTTGGGCCCCGGAGATCGCGGCGGTGCCGGGGATTCGATTCCGGGGCCACCTTCGTGCTGCCGGGCCGGGTGAGTGTCGTGTGGTCTCACCGGGGCGACGCGAAGGCCATTCGGTTGGTCGGTGTTTCGACGCGGGCGTGTAAGTCAGGGCAGTAGGTACAGGCGTTCGTTGGGAAGTCGTCGGAGCCCGGTGCAGTGGCCGGAGTCGATTGCGACAGTGCAGGACCGGCGGACGGCGATGTCTTGAACAAACACGAAGGCGGCGGTCAGGCAAGCAACGAAATCCATTCGCACACTGGGGAACTGGATTGTCAGTCGGATATCTGGCTCATGAGGGTGAGGCGACCTGCCGCTGGTGTTCATCGGGGGTGCCGCCCGGGTAGGCACGCACGAGCACACTCGATCACAACCGCTCCCGACGGCCGGAAGGCGCTGATAGCCGGTGAGACCCACGTACGAACTACCAGCGCGTCCGGCACTGGGGACGGCAATGCGATATCACCTTCACGGATCACGACCACGCGTGCAGTCCAGAGCTGGGCGACCTCGGCGGGGTCGCGGGGAGGTCGGATATCCGATCGCACGAGGAACGTCCACATTCCGGCCCGCGGGTGGCCGATGATCGGCAACGGTGTGACCCCACGGATATCGAGTGCGGTTTTCACTCGTCGTGCCAGATCGGCGGGCATCATCACTGCGCCGACCATTCCTGCTCGCATCGTTATCCGGCCCGTCTGAGGATCGACGACGGTCGGCAGCGAGCACACGCGCCTATAGAACTCACATCGCGCGCGGGGCGTTTCAACGAATAACGAAGGAACAGAGTACATTTGGTTCATGAGCGGCCACCCGGCACGTCGATGAGCAGGGAGGTCGCCTCGGTTGGCATGGCGCCCTCGGCCGGGTTGGGCGCAGTAGCGACCCATCCGGCTTCCCGCATCGCCTCGAGCAACGCCGCAAGGTCGGCCACAGCCGGCTGACGCCCGCGAGTTGGGGGAGCGAGGCTGCTCATCGGATCACCTGCCGTTCTGGGCGGCGTTTCCCGGCCGAAAGCTGCCACTCCCCGCGCCGGTTGCGGAAAGCGTTGCCCTTGTCACGCAGAGTGTTCAGTACGCGGACGACACGCCACTTCGGCGCGTTCAGGTTGTGAGCGATCGTGTCGGCGGTCAACATCCCGCCCGGCTGAAGCAAAGCGAAAACATCGGTTTCGAGAGTGTCAGTCATCGGTCCATATCGGTGCCGGAAGCGCCTGAAAAATTCAGGCATAATGTCGGTGCGGCCGATGCTGGTGGGCTGCTGCATACGTGTCCTCCTTGCGGCCGATGTGTCGTTCGGATTCGGCTAGCAGACGGGATGTCGGTCATATGACTTCGGTCGTTGGCGCCAACTCGGAGTCAACTTTGTCGGCCCGGTCGGTATGGTGTCGACGCCTGCACTGTCTTATCCGCACCGTGCTTGTATGATCTGGTTTCTTCTATGGCTCATCTCCGCTACGATCAGCGCAAACCGCCGCAGTATGACGAGGGGTATAGCGTGGGGACAGTGCTCAAGGCTTTACTTCGGCAACGACACATCCAGACGGTTTCCGCATTCAACCGCGAGTACGACGCGGCAGCCTCGAAGATCGACTCATCCGCCATCGGAGCCGGACCGAAGAAGGCGCAGTTCTATCGATGGCTGTCGGGAAATATCTCGACCCTGCCGTATCCGCATCATTGCCGAGTACTTCAGGAGATGTTTCCCGGGTGGAGCATCGAAGAGTTGTTCTCTGGTTACACGGAGGGCACCGATCTGCTCCCACATAAGATGACGGTCGCACCACCATCCAGTTCCGGCGCTCGCCAAATCTCTGACATCGAGAGCGTCTTTGCGCGACGCGCCGACTTCTTGAAAGCGATCCCACCGCAAGAGCTGTTCCGTGAAGCCCGCACGATTGATCTCGTCGGCCTGTCTTTGAACATCCTTTGTCAACAGTGCTCGGATACCGAAATGCGACGAATGATGCTGAATGGAACCACGATACGCTGCTTGTTCCTCGATCCGAACGGGTCGAATATCACCGAAAGAGAACATGAGGAAGGCCATGCATCAGGCGCGTTGGTGAATCTGACGAGACTTAACATTCATATGTTGCAGCGAGTTCAGTCCAGTCGGACAACCGAGACGGCCGGTGGGATCGAGATCCGCGTTTACGATGCGCCGGTACGCTTCAATTTGTGTATTATCGACTCGGAAATATGCGTGATGCAGCCATACCTGCCTTTCGCTCGTGGCCTTGAATCGCCTACATTTGTGTCCAAGAGGAAGGGGGGCGAAGGAATCTTCCAGACTTTCGCAACAGTATTCGAGGAAATGTGGAGAAAGGGAACGGAACCCGCAATTGAGTACAACCAGGGAGTCACTGCTTGATATCGCACGCCGTGCAGTCTCCGGCGGTGTGTCGATTCTTGAGTCGAAAAGAGTGGGTTCGGTTTCGTCGAAAGGTGACCGCGACTTTGTTACGGATGTCGACGTAGCGATACAGGAACATATTCGCCGGTTTCTCGCCGTAGAAGCTCCGCACATAGCATTCCTCGGCGAAGAGGGCGACCACCAACACCACCGTTTGGATGAGAGGGCTTTCTGGGCTCTCGATCCCATAGACGGAACGTCGAACTACATTCATGGAATACCGCTCTTTGGCGTATCGCTTGCACTGTTCGAAAATCACGAGCCGGCGATCGGTGTTATCAGCATGCCCACGTTGCATCGCGAATATTATGCGGCTTCGGGAATGGGTGCCTACCGGAATGGCGAACGCATCCACGTCGGGACGTCGTCGCGACTCTCGAAATCGATCATTTCGATCGGCGACTATGCGGTAGGGCAGGATGCGGCACAGCGAAACCGTCCACGACTTTCACTGACGGCGCTGCTGGCCGCTCGCGCCGAGCGGATCCGGATGTTCGGATCGGCCGCCTTCGACCTCGCCTGTGTGGCCGACGGCAGCACAGACGGATGCGTCATTCTGTCGAACAATCCGTGGGACATCGCCGCAGGCGCGGTCATCGTGCGTGAGAGCGGTGGTGTGGTCTACGACTCAGACGGCAGCGCACATAATTCGAGTTCACGTCACACGATCGCGGGGAACGACCTGACAGCAAAGGAACTCGTCGCATTGGTGGGGCAAGCACACGCCGAAGCGGGCTGACAATCGTCGGGGTTGTCGGCTGCCCAGGTAGTCCTCTGCATACGCAGCCCTTGTCTCTTTGGCGATGACAGCTGGGGAGGGTCGACGGCTGGGCCGCCCGCGAGTGCGCTACTGGGGGAGTGGGTTCGCGGCGCACGAAGCGGCTGACGCCCGTTCTCGGCTGCGCGGTTCTGGCGCATATGGCCTTATCCCGGCGTTCTCCGGCGAAGCGAAACGGGCAAAGGGAGCCGGGGAGCGCGTTCGCGCGGCGCGGGCATGGGCGCGATGAGTAAACGGGAACCATGAACTGACTGCCTGGCTGGAAGCTGTCGAAGCTGAGGTCGAAACGCGGTTCGGCAACACTGTCTATTCACTTCACGAATACGTCGCCACCGGGCATTGAGGAATCCGGCGAAGGGCGCCTCGATGACGCGTCGCGCATGCGGTAGGCTGCGGAGACCACCTGTGTGGTTGCCAGGCGATTCGCTGCGCAGCACAGCCGCTGCGTCGGAAGAGAGTAGATGTGAAGGGCACCGAGGGCAGATCCAGTGCCGAGGGCGCGGCCTCGAAGGTCGTCCGGCTGCCCAGACGACCACGGCACAGCCCACAGGACCTCGATGACCCGCGCCGTCGCCCCTGGTACTCGCCGCCCGTCTACGACCCGGCGCCTACCCGCCCGGTTACCCGCGCGGAATTGCAAGCCGAGACCGGAACGTGGTCGGCCGACTCAGAGTCGCAGCATCCCGCCGACGGCAGCCCCGCACGCGAGGCAGATGTCATCGACCTCGCGGCGTCGCGGCGCAAGCGGTCGGGGGATTCCGCGCGCGGTACCCGGCCGAAGATGATGCCGCGTCGCGTCGGGTCCGGCGAACGGAAACAAACCGTCGCCGACACCTCACCTCTGCCGAGAACCGAGCGGTAACAGCCCGCAGAGCATTCGCGTTCCGCCTGGTAGCCCAGGGATGCTGCGTCGGCCCAAAATCGTTAGCACAACTAGATAACTCACGAAAATGCAATCCTCGGGTACGATCACCGCGGGGGAGCGCGAGATGTCCGATGGTCTGCTTAGTATGTCGCAGGCGACGGCAGCTTCGGCTGCCTCACCAAAGCGAATTACGACCATCTCCAGGGGATGAACCTTGATCGACATCACACCGCACCGCACCCCGCGTCGCCGGTCCGCCGTGACCGCGGTCGTCGCGGCCGCCGCACTGTGCGCCGCCCTCGTCACCGGCTGCTCGACCGACGACTCGACCACCACCGCGGCTCCGCCGACCGGCGCACTGCCCGACGGCGCGCAGATCGTGAAGGAGTCGGCCAAGACCACCCAGACCCTGCGCACCGTCCACCTGAACATCGACGTCAAGAACCTGCCCGACCTGCCGGTGGAAACCGTCTCGGCCGACGTCACCAACGAGACCCAGGGCACGGGTGCCGCGATGGGTGAGGCGAAGGTCAAGATCAAGCCGGAGGACCCGTTCACCGAGGCGAAATTCCTTGTGGTGGACAAGGTTCTCTACACCGAGGTCAGCGGTCGCTACGTGCCCGCCGGGCCGGCCGAGAAGGTCTACGATCCGGGCGTCATCCTGGACAAGGACAAGGGCATCGCGAACGTGATCGCCAACATCCAGAACCCCAAGGCCGAGGCCCGCGAGGTCATCGACGGCATCAACACCGTCAAGGTCAGCGGCACCATCGACGCCGCGGTGGTCGACCCGATCGTGCCCCGCATCGGCCAGAACGCCGGCACCATGCCGATCACCGTGTGGATCCAGGACGTCGCCCCGCCCGCCTCGGATTCGACCAAGCCCTCGGAGGCCGCCTCCACCGGTGAGGGCCCGAATCTGGTTCAAGCCGTGGTGAAGAAGGACCAGGGCGAGGTCACCGTCGGCCTGTCCAACTGGGCCAAGCCGGTGAACATCGTCAAGCCCGCGGGCTGATCCTCACCCGCACACGCACCCGACAGCCCACACCGGTCCGGGATCGCGGAATCCGGCACACCGTGCCGCTCCGCCGACCCGGACCGGTGTGTCGTTGGGTCGGCCGATAAGAGAACTTTCAGCGAGATGCAAGGCGCCGCAAGGACTATACGTGTCGGGACGCTGGTCGGCAGGCACACGCATCGACCGCCGTTCGGACACGAAGGAAGCACTGATGACGATCGATGATCGACCTGATGAACAGGAGCGCGAGCTCCCGCCACCACCCGGCCCCGGAGGGCGACCGCCCGTCAACAACGTGTGGGTGTATAACGGCAAAGCCTACGACCTGAGCGAGTGGATCTCCAAGCATCCGGGCGGTGAATTCTTCATCGGCCGAACGAAAAACCGCGACATCACCTCGATCATCGGTTCCTACCATCGTGATCCGGAAAAAATCGCGCGGATGATCGAGCGTTACAGCCTCAATCGTAATGCCACGCCCGAGGACATCCACCCGAAGAACAATGCCCCGGACTTCCTCTTCAAAGAGGGTTTCAACAGCTGGGACGACACCCCGAAGTACAAGTTCGACGACAAGAACGACCTGCTGCACGCGGTGAAGGCCCGGATCAAGGAACCGGAGCTGGCCGCGCGGTTGAAGCGCATGGATCGCCTGTTCGACATCGTGGTCGCGTTCCTGATCTTCGCCTACTTCGCGGTGCAGGGCCTTCGGCTCTACGACACCAGCTGGATGCCCTTGCCGGTCTTCGTGATCGCGATGGTGCTGCTGCGCAGTTCGCTGGCCGGCTTCGGCCACTACGCTATCCACCGCGCGCAGAAGGGCTGGAACAAGTACGCGGTGAACGCCTTCGACATGAACTATGTCGCGCTGTCTTTCGTCACCGCCGACGGCCACGCCCTGCTGCACCACCCGCACACCCAGAGTGAAGTCGACATCAAGAAGAACGTCTTCACCATGATGATGCAGGTCCCGCGCCTGTACCGGGTGCCGATCCACACCGTGCACAAGTTCGGGCATCTGTTGACGGGCATGATTATTCGCCTGCTCGATGTCTGCCGGCTCACCCGCAAGGTCGGCATCAAGGACATGTACGGCACCTGGCGTGGTGCGCTGCCGCACTTCATCGGCTCGTTCGGCATGCGGTTCCTGCTGGTCGCCGAGTTCGTGGCCTTCGCCGTCGCGGGCGACTTGCTCGCCTGGGCACTGCAATTCGTGATCACCCTGTGGATCAGCACCTTCATGGTCGTCGCGAGCCACGACTTCGAGGTGCCGACCGAGGAACTGCACACCGAGACCGAGGACTGGGGTGTCAACCAGCTCGAGCAGGCTTACGACCTGACCGTGGTGGGCAACAAGTACGTCGACTGCTTCCTGTCCGCGGGCTTGAGCTCGCACCGCGTCCATCACGTCCTTCCGTTCCAGCGCAGCGGTTTCGCCAATATCGCCACCGAGGACGTGGTGCGTGAGGAAGCCGCGAAATTCGGGGTGGAATGGCTGCCCGCGAAGAGCTTCTTCGGTGATCGACTTCCCAAGCTGTGCCGGACCTATCTGCTCGCGCCCTCGGACGAGGCCAAGCAGAACCGGTGGGGGCTGGTGCGTGAACACTGCGCACCCACAGCGCTGAAGACCTGCGTCACCTACACGGTGCAGGGCTTCACCGGCATCGGAACCGTCTGACCCGGCCGCTGTCACGTCTTCTCTGTCTCGAAAGGAATTGTGCCCGTGTCTGTTTCCATTGATGAAGGTGTGCGTCGACCACACGGTCCGCTGAAGACGACCGACGTCGATCGCGGGCACGATCTGCTACCGCCGACGCCGCCCACGACCGTCGGTGTGATCGAGGCCGTGGCGACGGGCTCGCCGCAGCGAGTGGTCGAGCAGGCCGTCAACGCCGGACGCGTGGCGGAACTGTTCTCCGACCCCGTTCAGCGGCAGCGCATTCCACGGATCTACGAGAAGACCAGGATCGACACCCGACATCTGGCGATCGATCCGCTCGATCCCGATTTCCTCGAGTTCAGCAGGCGCCCCGGCACCATCCGGGAGCGGATGAATCTGTTCTTCGAGCACGCCGCACCGCTCGCGGTGGACGTGGCCCGCCGGGCGGTGGCCGGTTTGGCGAACCCGGCCGAGGAGATCGGTCAGCTGATCTTCGTGACCAGCACCGGATTCATCGCCCCGGGCGTGGACGTCGCGGTCGTCAAGGAACTCGGCCTCTCGCCGACGGTCAACCGGATGATCGTGAACTTCATGGGCTGCGCCGCCGCGATGAACGGTATCCGGACCGCCGTGGACTTCGTGCGGGCACATCCGGACAAGAAGTCGATGGTGCTGTGCATCGAATTGAGCTCGGTGAACGCCGTTTTCGACGACGACGTCAACGACGTGATCACCCACAGCCTCTTCGGCGACGGGTGCGGTGCGGTGGTGATCGGCGCCAACCAGGTGCACCAGCCGCTGGCGCCCGGCAGTGTCGTGATCCGCGACAGCTTCAGCCACCTGTTCGACGACGCCGAAGACGGCATCGTGCTCGGAGTGAAGGACGCGGGCATCACCTGCGAGCTCGCGGCCAGCCTGCCCGACTACATCTACCGCGGTGTCGACCCGGTGGTCACGCAGGTGCTGGCGCGCAACGGTCTCGACAAGGCCGATGTCGACCTGTGGGCGATCCACCCCGGTGGTCCGCGCATCATCGAGGAGTCGGCGCGTTCGCTCGGCATCGCGCCGGAGACGGCCGCGCCGAGCTGGGCTGTGCTCGCCGAGCACGGCAACATGCTGAGTGTGTCGCTGATCTTCGTGCTCGAACGCATGATCGGCGAATCCGATTCGGCGGCACCTATTTCCACCGGGGTGGCGTTCTCGTTCGCGCCCGGTGTCACCCTCGAGGGCATCGTGTTCGATGTCATCCGCAGCTGAGAGTCCATCATGCAATTGCTCCGTTTTCTCGCCGCGCTGTCGCCGGCCAGGATCGCGGCCGTGGTGGTCGCGGGCCTGATCTGCGGCGCCGCCAACACCTATCTGGTGACGTTGATCAACGCGGCGGTCTCGCCGAAACCGCCGCCGGACGACCTGATCACCCGGTTCGTGCTGACCGGCCTGGTGATCCTGGTCAGTGGCGTGCTCTCGCAGGTGCTGCTGATCCGGCTGTCGCAGGACGCCATCTACCGGTTGCGCAGCGATCTGAGCTCCGGGATCGTCGCCGCTCCACTGGAACACCTGGAACGGCTCGGTATGCATCGCCTGATGGCGACGCTCACCGAGGACGTGCGTTCGCTGTCGCAGGCGGTCACCGCCATTCCGGCGATCTGCGTCGACGTGGCGACCATCGTGGGTTGCTTCGTGTTCCTGGCAGTGGTGTCGGGGCCGATCTTCGCCGTCACCGTCGCCGGCACCCTCGTCGGGATCGCCTGTGTCGAAATGGTTCTCAAGCGGGTGCGCGGTATCTACCGTGAGGCTCGGGAGAACGAGGACGCGCTGCTGAGCTCCTTCCAGGCCGTCACGCTCGGCATCAAGGAACTCAAACTGCACCGTGGCCGCCGCCGCGACTTCATGGACCGGCATCTGCTCGGTTCGGCGGGCACCCTGCGCGACCAGAACACCGACGCCGGGTCGAAGTTCTCCTACGCACAGGGTTTCGGTCAGGCGTTGCAGCTGGCGACGATGGCGCTGATCCTGTTCGTCCTCGCCGCGGCCCTCGACCTGCCGCGCGAGACGATGTTCGGGTACGTGCTGGTGACCACGTTCCTGGCAATGCCGATGCAGAACTTCATGCACCGCATTCCCGATCTGCTGCGCGGTGACGTGGCGCTGGCCAAGATCCGGGCGATGAACCTGTCGATGACGACGATGCACAACGAGGACGAACTGCCCTACGTCGAGCGTCCGCCGGTGGGACAGGCCAAGCTCGAACTGTCGGACGTGACCTACGTGTACCGCTCCGAGGCGCCGTCGCCGGTGCCACCGCCGCCCGGCACACACCCGGGCGGGATGCCGGCGCATCCGCCGCGTCCCGGTGTTCCGCCGCGCGGGGGCAACGGGCATCCCGGTGGTCCGCACCCGGCGCATCCCGGCGCGCGGCCCTCCGCCGGTCCCGATGTGAACGGCAAGAACTGGGTCGACCACGGCGCCACCGATGTGCGGCCGGTGCCCTTGGGTCCGCCGCCCGAGCTCGACGAGTCCGGTGAGGGCGGGTTCCGGCTCGGGCCGATCGACCTGGTCTTCGAGCCGGGCCAGATCACCTTCATCGTCGGCGGTAACGGCAGCGGGAAGTCGACGCTGGCCAAGATCATCACCGGTCTGTATGTGCCGCGCACGGGGTCGTTGTCGCTCAACGGGGAGAGGATCGACCACGACAACATCGAATGGTTCCGGCAGAACTCGTCGGCGGTGTTCACGGATTTCCATCTGTTCGAGGACTACCTGGGCTTCGACCGGCCGGGGATCGACGCCGAGGTGCGGCGGTATCTCGAGGAGCTGCAGATCGCGCACAAGGTGAGTGTGGAGGGCGGGCGCCTGTCGACCGTCGACCTGTCCCAGGGGCAGCGCAAACGCCTCGCCCTGCTCACCGCGCTGCTCGAGGACCGGCAGATCTATGTGTTCGACGAGTGGGCCGCCGATCAGGAGCCGAGGTTCCGTGAGGTGTTCTACCGGGAGATCCTCAGCGATCTGAAACAGCGCGGGAAAACCGTCATCGTGATCACCCACGACGACCGGTACTTCGACTGCGCCGATCAGCTGGTGAAGCTCGACTTCGGGTTGGTCGCGGCGTAATCGCCGGTGCCTCGGTCGATTCGTCGATCGGGGCACGGGTGTGTCCGGGCTCAGGCGATCTCGCGGTGCGCGGTGACGACCCGTCGCATGGGCGGGCGGTCGACCAGGCTGACCTCCGAAGGTGTTCGGCGCCAACCGGTTTCGCAGGGCAGGAACTGGACCAGACCGATGCCGGAGTCGCGGATGCCGAGGCGGTCGAGCAGGGTGGCGACCACCTGACGGCTCATCACCGCCAGTTCGTGGGTCGGGCGGTTGCGGTGCACACGGACACCGAGATCGACCTGGGCGATAGCGGACAGACCGTGGCGTTGCCAGCAGTCGAGCAGGATCCCGATCTCGGCGCCGTATCCGCCCGCCAGGGGGACATCACCGAGGAAGGCGCGGGTGACGGCGTATTCGCCGCCCAGGGGTTGCACGATCTCGGCCAGCGCGGGTGCCAGCGCGGTGAGCAGCGGCCGCGCGACCAGCTGGGTGACCCGGCCGCCGCCGTCGGCGTCCAGCTGGGCGCCGGTGGTGATGGGCCGCCGGTAGAAGCCCTTCACCAGCGTGATGCCGGGTTCGGTGAGCAGCGGGGTCAGCAGGGCAGGCACGAACAGCGGATCGGGTGCCACGAGGTCGGCGTCGAGGTACACCAGCAGGTCGCCGGTCGCCACCGCGAGCGACCGCCACACCACCTCGCCTTTGCCGGGCCTGGGCGGCACTCCCGGCATCGCCTCTTCGAGGGTGTAGGCGGCGGCGCCCGCCGCCCGCGCCCGGGCGACGGTGCGGTCGGTCGAGCCGGCGTCGAGCACGATCAGTTCGTCGATGAGACCACCGAGCAGTGGTCGCACCGACGCCACGACCCCGGCTACGGTGTCCTCGTCGTCCAGGGCGGGGACAACCACCGAGACCCGGCGACCCGACTTACGGTCGATGAGCTCACGGACGTCCATATCGATCAGTGAACGTCAGCGACCGCGCGCCTGCCAGCGATGCGGCGACATCTTGTGACCGGAGCCAACGGCGAGGTCGGAGTAGCTGGTGAAACGGACAGCGTGGCGCCGCGGACCGGTACGGTTGGACTGTTCGCCGTCGACGGCGACGACCGGCGAGTGGAGGAGCGGACGTCATGAGTGCGACGGTGGTCGAAGTGGCGAAGGGATCGAAGACCGATCTCACCGACGGACGCTACACCGTCCGCCTGGATCTCGACGGTCCCGCGGGCGCGGTCGACGTGTCGGCGGTCCTGGTGACCGCCGACGGGAAGGTGCGCTCCGACGCCGACTTCGTCTTCTTCAACAACCCGTCCGCTCCCGGTGTCCAGCTCGAATCGGATGCTGTTGTCTCCGTCGACCTTTCGGCGATTCCGGCCGAGATCCACCGGGTGGTCATCGCGGGAAGTACCGAGGCACAGGGCATCCGGTTCGGTGAGGTGACGGGGCTACGGGTGTCGGTGACCGGCAGCGGGCAGGCGCTGAGCTTCACGCCCGCCGGACTCGATTCCGAGACCGTCCTGCAGGCGGTCGCACTGTACCGCCGGGGGAGTGGGTGGCGGCTGGACGCGATCGGCCAGGGTTACAGCGCGGGTCTCGCGGCCTTCGCGACCGAGCACGGAATCACGGTCGACGAGGAGGTCGTGGAGGATTCCGCGCCTGCGCTCCCCTCACCGCAACCCGTTGCGGTGCAGCAGAACCCGACCATCGATCTGCGCAAGGTCGACGTGGTGCTCACCAAGGATTCGCCGGACAAGCGGGCCACCATCGATCTTCGCAAGGGCGGTGCGGGCCATGTTCTCACCGTCGGTCTCGAATGGGACGGTCGCGGCGCGAAATACGACAGCAACGGCAAGCCGACCGAATTCGGCACCGGCGACCTGGACGTGTACTTCTTCTGCCGCAACGAACTCACCGGCGACTATGTCGTGGTCAGCGGTGAGAAGGGGCACCAGGGCGATCTGAACGTCTGGCCGCACATCCACCACCAGGGCGACAGCCGTGGCCCCGGGGCCGGTGGCCTGCCCGCCACCGAACAGGTGGTCGTCCGGCCTACCGAGAACGGTGACCTGCTGCTCAACGTGTACCAGTCCGTCGACAACGGTGCGGGTGCCATCGATACCTTCGGCCGCCCGCGAGTCCGGGTGCGCTACGGCCGTCCCGGGCCCGACGGACTGCCCGGTCCGGACGCGGATCAGATCACCGTAGTCATCGGCAACGGCAAGAACTCCTTCTGGGCGACCGTCGCCCACATCGACGTCCGCGACGGCATCCTCACCGTCGACGGAACCACCAGGTACAGCCGGGCTTTCAGCGAACGCATGCCTGTCCTCGACACCGAGGGCACCTGGGTTCGCGCAGCCAAGAACGGCCCGGTCGGCCGCAGCAAATCCAGCAACGGCCTGGGCCTCAGCCGCTACGAAGGTCAGTGCCCCGCACCGCGCTGAGCTGTCCGGTGGTTCCGCCGGAGGCTTCCACGCAGGCGGGCCGTCGGCGTTTTCGCTGGTGAGTCGTAGGCTTGGGCCATGGCATCCGACACCGAATCATCGTTCGATATCAAGCCCCGCTCGCGCGATGTCACCGACGGGCTCGAGAAGACGGCCGCACGCGGCATGCTCCGCGCGGTCGGCATGGGGGACGAGGACTGGGTGAAGCCCCAGATCGGGGTGGCGTCGAGCTGGAACGAGATCACCCCGTGCAACCTGTCGCTCGACCGGCTGGCCGACGCCGTGAAGGAAGGCGTGCACGCGGGCGGCGGGTACCCGCTCGAGTTCGGGACCATCTCGGTGTCCGACGGTATCTCGATGGGCCACGAGGGCATGCACTTCTCGCTGGTCAGCCGTGAGATCATCGCGGACTCCGTCGAGACGGTCATGATGGCCGAACGCCTCGACGGGTCGGTGCTGCTCGCCGGGTGCGACAAGAGCCTGCCCGGCATGCTGATGGCGGCCGCCCGACTCGACCTGGCCAGCGTGTTCCTCTACGCGGGATCGACGCTGCCGGGCAATCTCGACGGCAAGGACGTCACCATCATCGACGCCTTCGAAGCCGTCGGCGCCTGCATCAAGGGACTCATCAGCCGCGAAGAGGTCGACCGCATCGAGCGCGCGATCTGCCCGGGCGAAGGCGCGTGCGGCGGCATGTACACCGCCAACACGATGGCCTCGGCGGCCGAAGCGCTCGGCATGAGCCTGCCGGGGTCGGCGGCGCCGCCCGCCCCTGACCGCCGCCGCGACGTCTTCGCGCACCGGTCCGGGGAGGCTGTCGTCGAGTTGCTGCGCAAGGGGATCACCGCGCGCGACATCATGACCATGCCTGCCTTCGAGAACGCCATCACCGTGGTCATGGCGCTCGGCGGGTCTACCAACGCGGTGCTGCACCTGCTGGCGATCGCGCGCGAGGCCGGGGTGGACCTCACCCTCGCCGACTTCAACCGTGTCGGTGACAAGGTGCCGCATCTGGCCGACCTGAAGCCGTTCGGCCGCTACGTGATGACCGATGTGGACCGGGTCGGCGGTATCCCCGTCGTGATGAAGGCGCTGCTCGACGCGGGTCTGCTGCACGGTGATGTCATGACCGTCACCGGCAAGACCATGGCCGAGAACCTCGCCGACATCGAGCTCGGTCTCGACGGCGACGTCATCCGGCCGCTCGACCGGCCCATCCACCGATCGGGCGGGCTCACCATCCTGCACGGCACGCTGGCCCCCGAAGGGGCGGTGGTGAAGAGCGCGGGCTTCGACTCCGATGTGTTCGCCGGGACGGCACGGGTGTTCGACGGGGAACGTGCCGCGATGGACGCGCTGGAGAACGGCAGCATCGTGGCCGGTGATGTGGTGGTCATCCGCAACGAAGGGCCCAAGGGCGGCCCGGGTATGCGCGAGATGCTCGCCATCACCGGGGCGATCAAGGGCGCGGGCCTCGGCAAGGACGTCCTGCTGCTCACCGACGGCCGATTCTCCGGTGGCACAACGGGTTTGTGCGTCGGCCACGTCGCGCCGGAGGCGGTCGACGGCGGTCCGATCGCGTTCGTCCGCGACGGCGACCCGATCGTCCTCGATGTCGCCAACCGGCGCCTCGACGTGGAAATCGACCCGGCCGACCTCGCCGCCCGCAAGGGCGGCTGGGAACCCGCTGCTCCCAAGTACACCTCCGGTGTCCTCGCCAAGTACCGCAAGCTGGTCAGCTCGGCGGCACATGGAGCCGTCACGGGATGACGCCGGACGAGGTTCGCCTGCTGGCGCTGGGATTCGAGGGCGCGACCGAACGAGACCACCACGGTCGGCCCTCGTTTCGCAGGCGAACAATTTTCGCGACCTTGCCCGACGACGAACACCTGCGTGTGATGCTCCCCGAGGAAGGCATTCGTGAGGCGGTCGCGGAATCACCCGCCTGGTGCGCCGAGTCGTGGTGGGGCAGAAAGCTCGCCGCGGTGCAGGTGACCCTGGCGGACGCCGCACCCGAACTCGTCGCCGAAATGCTGGGTGACGCGTGGGACGCGCACGGCTGATTCTGCGATCAGCTGATCGAGAGGTTTCAGTGCGCGCCGACGATGCGCAACGCCATGTTCGCGTAGCCCTCGGCGATGTCTTCGGGGCTCCAGTCGCCGCCGTCGCGGTACCAGCGGGCGATGTCGATGCCCAGTGAGAGCAGGGCGACCGCGGCCATGCGCGTGTCGGGCACGTCGAACGCGCCGGTGGCGACTCCGCGTTCGACGAGGTCGCGGATCTCCTGGTCGATCTGGCGTCGCAGACCCCGGATCTCCGCGTAGTGCTCGGGGGTGAGCGCGGACAGTTCGTAGTTCACGATCCGGGCCCTGGTGTGGCCGCGCACATGGTGTGCCGCGAAGTCGTGGACCACGGTGCGCAGGGCAAGCGTCGGGTCCTCGGTCGACCGGATTGCGGCGCGGACCAGCTCGAGTGACTGCTCGTGCCCCGCGCGCGAGATCACGTACAGCAGTTCCTCTTTCGACTTGTGATGCACATACACCGCCGCCGGGCTCATACCGGCGGCCGACGCGATATCGCGCGTGGTCGTACCGTTGAAGCCTTTTTCGGCGAACGCGTCGATGGCTGCCTCTAGGAGGCGTGCACGGGTGGCGTCGCCTCGGGGCTCGATGGTCTCGGTCATTTCCGCGCCATTATCTCGTCTCGGAGGATCGCGGCCGGTGCCGGGCCATGTGACGTGGCCGACACCTTTCGGCCTGTCGTCAGGGTCGGCGTCCGAGTCGCCGAGAGTATGGCCTGGGCTCCGGTGCCCGACCGTTTTCCCATCCTCGCACCGGGTAGGCGGTGTACGAGGAAAGGAGGACCCCATGCATGAGCCGAAGGAACCGTCCGGTGACCGCTACGACCCCACCCAGGACCCGGATGCCGACCCGGACATGATCCAGCCACCCGACCGCCTCACCCCGCAGCCCAGTCAGGCGGAAGGAGAGGACGACGAGTCACCGTCCGAACGCGGTGGATAAGCTGTCGGCCAACAGTATTCGCCCTCAGGATCGCGAGTGGACAGGGGACTGTGATCGGCCGCCCCTCCGCTCTACCTCGATTCGTGTGTGAATCATCGCGGCGAAAGGCGAAGAGTTGAGCGTGGACCTCGAGGGTGCGATACGGGCGCTACACGATGACCTGGCCGCCTGGCTCGGGACCGAGGCGCCGGACTCGGTTTTCGACCGTTTCGCGGCGGCGCAGGATGCTTCGTTCTCCATGGTGACCACCACCGGACAGATCCTGTACCGCGACGAATTGCTGGCCGGGCTGCGAGCGGCGCGTAACGCCCAGCCGGGGTTGCGCATCACCATCAGCGAGATCGAAGTGCTGTCAGCGGACGATGCCATGACGGTCGTGCGTTTCCTCGAATCGCACGACCACGCCGGTGTGGTCTCCCGGCGTCGCGTGCTCGCGGTTCTACGCCCGGAGCCCGACGCGGTGCGCTGGTGGACCCTTCAGGAAACCGACGTACCCGACTGACCCGGCCAGAGGCACAGCCCTCGGGCTCACGTGAGCACACCTTCATGTAGGTTGAAGCTGTCGACTTGCTGAGCTACTCTGCGGGCATGCGAAAAACTACTACAGAGCGTAGTAATATCGGTGCGACCACGGGTTTCTCGCGGCGAGCCCTGATCGGTGGGGCCGTCACGGTGGCCGGTGCGGCGACGGCGGGCGCGGTGATCGGGCGGGGTGCCGCGCCGGATTCCGTCGGTGCGGCGATCGAGCCCTTCCATGGCGAACACCAGGCGGGGATCGCGACGAGTCCGCAATCGCACGCACTGTTCCTTGCCTGCGATGTGGCGCGTCCGGACCGGGGCGCGCTGCGTGAACTGCTGACCGAATGGACCGCGGTCTCGGCCGCACTCACGGCGGGTCGACCGATGCCCGAACCGCCACGCGCCCAACCGGATACGACCGCGGAAACCGATTTCGCGACCGGACTCGAGCCTGCCCGCCTGACGATGACCTTCGGTCTCGGCGCCGCCGTGTTCGACGAGCGGTTCGGCCTCGCCGACCGCCGTCCTCGCCACCTCGGCGCGCTACCGGCCTTCGACGGCGACGCCCTGAACCCCGCCTGGTGTGGTGGTGATCTGCTGGTGCAGATCTGCGCCGACGACTCCCAGCTGGTCAGCCACGCTTTTCGTGCCTTGCGAGCGCGCATGCCCGGCCTGGCCCGGATGCGCTGGACTCAGCACGGCTTCCTCGGACTCCCCGGCGACGGCGGTACCCCGCGCAATGCTTTCGGCTTCAAAGACGGCACCGCTAATCCGCGAACCGGCACAACCGATTTCGATACGACGGTGTGGGTCGACTCGCCCGCCGAACCCGGCTGGTTCCATGGCGGTACGTACTTGGTCTTCCGCAAGATCCGGATGAAAACCGCAGAGTGGGACCAACTTCCGGTCGCCCAGCAGAACCAGATCATCGGTCGGCGGCGTGGTGACGGTGCCCCGCTCGGTGGCGCATCGGAATTCGACACCGTCGACCTGGCCGCGCGGGACGAACGCGGTGACCTCGCGATCGCGGACAACGCGCATGTGCGGTTGGTGCACGGCATCCCGATGCTGCGTCGCGGCTACAACTACGACTACGGATTGCTGGTCGCCAACGCCGGCGGCTCGCCTGATCCGACACCTGCCCAACCACATTCGCACGCACCGGATACGCCCGAACACAGTCACGGCGGCCACGGCCAACTCGATGTCGGACTGCTGTTCGCTGCCTATCAGAACAACCCGCCGGAGCAATTCGTGAAGGCACAGCGGGCCATGGCGACCGACCGGCTCAACCCGCTCGTCCAGCACACCGGCAGTGGATTCTTCGCCATGCCGCCGGGTGCGGCACCGGGGGAGTCCGTCGCCGCGGCCCTGCTCGCTTGAGCGCTCGGGTCAGTCCTGCCAACCGCTCGAGTTCATGAGGTCGTCCCAGTTCGGCAACGGAACCTGCGGATGATGCAGGCGCACGAGCTCGGCCCCCAGGCTGGCCGGAAACGCCTTCCTGGGGTCCGCGAGGATCTGCTGCTCCATGATGGCGGTGATCGCGGGGGTTCCGCCGAGCCGCGGGTAGGCGGCATGGACGACGTCGGCGTAGCCGCGCGGCAGATCACCCGGCCCGCCACCGATATCGATGCCGATGCCCGTAACCGCGATCCAGATCTCGGCCGGCCTGCGCCTGCGGAAGACCGGTGAGTCGCTGAAACCCGAAGTGTGCGCGGCGATCGCGTCCCACACTGTCTCGACCCGGCTGTCGGTGATGCCGTGGCGCTCGAGGAACTCGGCCGCGAAATCCGCGCCGTCGACCTCGAATCGTTGGTTTCCGTTGGCGATCTCGCCCAGCCCGATGTCGTGCAGCGCGCAGATCAGGTATATGGTCTCGTCGTCGTAGTCGACGCCGGCCCGCAGGCCGTTCGTCGCGGCGACGGCACGGGCGAACAGATACCCACGCAAGCTGTGATTGCGCACCGGCGCCGCCACGGCGGTGTCGATCAGCTCACGCGCTGCCTGAGCGACGGGTGTGGTCGGGAAGACCAGCGCGTCGGGCCGGGCCGATGCGATCGCGTGCGACGCGGCGAGGGCCGCTCCGGTCAACGCGGCGGCGCCGAGGGCGCTACGACGAGTGATGTCCATGAGTACTCCGATCCTGATAACCTTCAATGCAATTGAAGGTTATCAGGATTCCTTCAATTAGGCTGAAGGAGTGGCTGTCTGGTTCCGCCATGACGAGCGTGAAGGAGATGGTGCGCCGCCGGACCGGCCTGCGCGCTGAGCCGGCGATAGGGTGCACACAGCGTTCGTTCTTGTCGGAGTCCGGTAGGACCGTTGTGAGGAGTGATGCGCGTGCGGATCGATCTGACCGGGAAGACGGCGTTGGTCACCGGCTCCACCCAGGGCATCGGGGCGGCCATCGCACAGGGGCTCGCCGACGCGGGCGCGCGGGTGGTGGTGAACGGACGCTCGGCCGATCGGGTGGACGCGGCGGTCGACGCCATACGCGGCACCGGTGGGGACGCGGTCGGTGTGGCGGCCGATGTGACCACCGACGAGGGCGTCGCCCGATTGCTGCGCGAATTGCCCGGTGTAGACGTTCTCGTGAACAATCTCGGCATCTTCGAGGCGGTGCCCGCGCGGGAGATCACCGACGCGCAATGGCGGTCGTTCTTCGAGGTGAACGTGCTGTCGGCCGTGCGGCTCATCCGGGCGTACCTGCCCGGCATGATCGAGCGCGGGTGGGGTCGCGCCCTGCAGATCGCCAGCGATTCCGCCGTGGTCACTCCCGCCGAGATGATCCACTACGGTGTGTCCAAGACGGCGCTGCTCGCTGTGACCCGTGGCTTCGCCAAAGACGCCGCGGGGACCGGGGTCACGGTGAATTCGGTGATCGCCGGACCCACGCACACCTGTGGCGTCGAGGAATTCGTGTACCAGCTGGTCGACCGGTCGTTGCCGTGGGAGCAGGCGCAGCGGGAGTTCATGCGCGTGCATCGCCCGCAGTCGCTGATCCAGCGGCTGATCGAACCGTCGGAAATCGCGAACATGGTCGTCTACCTGAGTTCGCCGCTGGCGTCGGCTACCACCGGCGGAGCCCTGCGCGTCGACGGTGGCTACGTCGACTCGATCCTGCCGTAACGCCCCTGCCAGGCGGCGAGCCAGCCGATTTCCATGGCCGCGTCGAGGAGGTAGGTCTTGCGGATCGTGCCCTTCGGGACATAGATCAGGTCGATCGCCAGCAACCAGCCCGCGGTGGTGAGACCGAGCCTGCGTGCGCTCGCCAGGCCCGCGGGTGTGCGCGCTGCCGTCAGCTGCACGAGGCCGTTGCCCGCGAGCAGTCCGGCGACGGTGAACTGCAACCAGCGGTCGTACTTCGAGCCGAAGATCGCCTCGAAGCTGCGCCTGCTGACGAGCGGCCATAAGCCGCCCACGACATTGAAAGCGCCGTGCGCGCGGGCCAGGGTCGCGGCCTGATTCGGCCGGGTCGGACGGTCGTCGATGGACATCGCACTCCTCACCGAGAAGGGCTTGACGTGAGTCGCTTACCCCGGCCGAGCGCACGAAAACACCTGGTGACGACACAAACAGGCGGGCCGGCGCCAGGGAGTGGGTGGTGCGGGTAGTGCGGTGCCGGCCCGCCTGCACACTATTCGTGCGTGGGGGAGTCGTGGATGGGTGCAGCCTCCCGCACCACCCGGCGCGGCGACGCGAACGGGCATCTCATCGCAGGGTGAGTGGGGTCGCCGCGTCGATGTGCGTCAGCTTCTGCGGATTGCGGACGTAGTAGATGCCCGTGATCCGGTGGTCCTCGACGCGGACGGCGAGCACACCGTCGCGCTCGCCGTCGATGGACACCGCCAGCGCGGGCCCACCGTTGACCAGCGTCGGCTCGACGACGAGGTCGACAGCGTGTTTGGTGAGGCCGCCGACGATGAAACGCGACACCTTGTCGGCGCCGACGACCGGGCGCGGGTTGGCCTGCTTGATTCCGCCCCCGTCGCTGACGGCAACCACGTCCGGTGCGAGGACATCGAGCAATCCCTGCAGGTCACGGGTCTCCAGCGCCCGCTGGAACGCTTCGATCGTGGCCTCGACCTGCTGTGCGCTCACCGTGCGCCGCGGCCTGCGTTCCTCCACGTGCCGACGGGCGCGACTGGCGATCTGATGCACGGCGGCGGGCGACTTGTCGACCGCCGCCGCGATCTCGGCGTAGCTGATGCCGAACGCCTCGTGCAGCACGAACACCGCGCGTTCGGTCGGGGTCAGCGTCTCGAGCACCAGCATCAATCCCATCGACACGCTGTCGGCGAGTTCGACATCGGCGGCGACGTCCGGTGCGGTGAGCAGCGGTTCCGGCAGCCACGAACCGACATAGGACTCCCGTCGCCGCTTGAGCGAGCGCAACCGATTCAGCGCTTGGCGGGTGGTGATGCGCACCAGATACGCGCGCCGGTCCGCCACCTCGTCCAGGTCGGCCTTCACCCACCGCAGCCAGGTCTCCTGCAGCACGTCCTCGGCGTCGGCCGCCGAGCCGAGCATCTCGTAGGCCACCGTGAACAGCAGATTGCGATGCCGCACAAAGGTTTCCGTCGCGTCGACGGGAGTGGTCATCGTCGATTCTCCTGTCCGTGGCTCAGGCTGTGGTGATCGCGGCGCGGCGGTCGCGCAACACCTGCGGGCGGTGTTTGCCGTCCTTCGGCCAGGAGTGCGAACCGGGCTTGTCCGCCTCGGTGACCAGATGCTTCACGCTGGCCGCGCACGAGAACTCCTTGAGCGCGCGACCGGCCGGGCCGGTGAAGTAGAGGCCCATCGCGGTGTCGTCCTTGCGGCCGAGCTGGAAGATTCCCGTTCGGCGGCCGAAGCTGATGCACATCGCCTGGAAAGCCAGATCGATCGAGGTGGGTTCGGTCCCGTCGATGCGATGCGCGATGGTGTCGGCGGCGTGCGCGCCGAGGCAACCGGCCACATAGGCGCTCATCCGGAACGGCAGGTCCGAGGGTGCCGACGAGTCACCGGCCGCGACGATCCGGTCGTCGTCGACGCTGGTCAGGGTCTCGTCGGTCAGCAGCCGCCCGGCGGTATCGGTGCGCAGGCCACTGTGTGCCGCCAGTCGCGGTATGCCGAAACCCGCTGCCCAGATGGTGATCTCGCTGGGCAGGGTGGTTCCGGTCGCCAGGCGCACCGACGTCTTCGTCACCTCGGTGACGACCGATTCGGGACCTTCGAGTAGCCCGACGCCCAGTTTCGTCAGGTACTTGCGGGCGGTTCGTCGAGCTCGCGGGTGCAGGTACGGGCCCAGCGTGCCGCCGCAGACGAGGGTGACCGAACGTCCCTGTTCGGCGAGTTCGGTCGCGGTCTCGATCCCGGTGGGGCCGCCGCCGACCACGGTCACCGGCGCCGACATCGCCCGGTCGAACAGGATCGACCGCAACCGCTGCGCCGCCTCCAAGGTGGCGACCGGATAGGCGAGTTCGGCCGCACCGGGCACCTGTGGTTCGGGGGTGCCGCTACCGAGGGCATAGACGAGGTAGTCGAAGTCGAGGTCCGCGCCGTCGGCGAGAGCGACGCGGCGGGCAGCCGCATCGATCCCGGTGACGCTGTCGACGACCAGCGAGACACCCTCGGCCAGTACGTCGCGGTAATCCACGATCGCGTCGTGAGTTCCGCCGACCAGCTGATGCAGGCGCAGCCGGGGCACGAAGACGGGGCGCGGATTGATCACGGTGATTCGCACGTCCTGGCGTGCGCTGAGCCGATTGGCCGCCATCACCCCGGCGTATCCGCCGCCGATCACGACCACGTGGTTGGTGTTCATGGTGTCTCCTTCGCTCCGAGGGGTTCGAGCACAAGACACCGCGCGGGCGAGAATCCTGACACGATGTGACTCAGATCACCAGCGGGTCTACCAGGCTTCGATGAGCGGGCTGTCGTGGTCGGTGCGCTGCCACCGCTGGGCGAAACGGGCCAACCGGGCCGGGTTGGCGATGGCGCGCAGACCCGCGATCCGGTCGTCGCGTACCTCCATGATCGCGACGCTGAGGACCCGGTCGTCGAGCGTGAACACGAGGGCCGGGCAGCCATTGACCAGGGCGGCGTGGAAATCGGGTAGGCGACCGTCGAGGTGCCGTCTGATCGTGTCGGGCCGGAAGCCCGCCCGCATGGCGATCGCCAGCCGGGACGGGCCGATGAAACGAACGAGCTTGCGTGCGGTGCCGCCCAAACCGTCGGAAGCGCCGGTGGCGTCGGCGGTGAGCAGGGCGACGAGCTGTTCGGTCCGTCCCGACGACGCGGCCGCGACGAACGCCTCCACGATGCGTCGCGCCGCCGCGTGATCGGTGCCGGTTCCGTTGCGGGCGGCGGTGATCCGGCGCTTGGCGCGATGCGCGTGCTGCTGACTGGCCGATTCGCTGATGCCGAGAATGTCGGCGATCTCGGCATGGCTGTAGGAGAACGCTTCGCGCAGAACATAAACCGCGCGTTCCACCGGGGTGAGCTGTTCGAGCAGCATGAGCACCGCCAGCGTCACCGACTCCCGTTGTTCGGCGGTGTCGGCGGGCCCGAGCATGGGGTCGCCGTCGAGCAGCGGCTCGGGCATCCACGCACCCACCGCCCGCTCTCGACGCACCTTCGCCGAGCGCAGACGGTCAAGAGCCAGGTTGGTGACGATCTTGGTGAGCCAGGCCTCGGGCACCTCGACGTGGTCGCGATCCGCGGCCTGCCACCGCAGAAAAGCGTCCTGCACCGTGTCCTCGGCATCGGCGGCCGACCCGAGCAGGCGGTACGCGAGCGAGGCCAACCGGTTGCGGTTGGCCTCGAAACGCGCGACGGTCGCGGTGTCCATGAGCACGACTCTAGGCGGCGAGAACCCCGCGCGACGGTGCGCCCGCGGCCGCACGGTAGTGGTGGTCGAGCTTGCCGAACGTCGGGTGGCTGATCGCCCAGCCGCTGGTCCCCACGATGGCCGACTTCACCCAGGCGGCCGGCCTGCCACACAGCGCGCCCGGCTTGGCGCGGGCATCACCGTCGACGAACTGGAAGATCGCGTCCTTACGTCCGAGGCTCACGTGGTTGCCGACGTAGCTCAGCGAGGTGCGCTTGATCGCGCGTCCGGTGAGTTCGCCGATGATCGTCGCCGTGGCCTGCTGCCCGGTGAACCCGGCCGACGCGCACGACATCGGCAGCGGACGACCGTTCCCGCCGACGACGAACCCGCTGTCGCCCGCGACGAACACATCCGGATGCGAAACCGACCGCAGCTCGCGATCCGCGGTGATCTGCCCGTTGGGCTCCACCGCCAGTCCACTGGCGGCCGCGATCGGGTGGACCGCGAATCCGGCCGCCCACACCGTCGCGTCGGAGACGAAGGCGGTGCCGTCCGCCGCGAACACCGCGCTCTGTTCGACTCGCTCGACCGTGGTGTGTTCGTGCACGGCGATGCCGAGCCGATCGAAGGCTCGCAGCAGATGCCTGCGCGCTTTCGGCCCGAGCCAACCGCCCACCTCGCCGCTGGTGGCGAGGGTGACCCGCAGGCCGGGACGGGCCTCGGCGATCTCCGTCGCGGCCTCGATCGCGGTGAGGTTTCCGCCGACGACCAGCACGTCGCCGTGCCTGCCCAAGTCGTCGAGGCGGGCACGTAGCCGCAGCGCCGAAGGTCGTCCGGCCACGTTGTAGGCGTGTTCGGCGACGCCGGGGACACCGTGGTCGGCGATGGTGCTGCCGAGCGTGTAGAGCAGGGTGTCGTAGCCCAGGTGGTCGCCTTCGTCGAGGGTGACCCGACGCCGGTCGACGTCGAGGGCGGTCACCCTGGCCACCCGCAACCGGATGCCGGTGCCGGCGAAGACCTCGGCCAGCGGGCGATGCGGCAGATCGTGCCCGGCGGCGAGCTGATGCAGCCGCAACCGCTCCACGAAGTCCGGTTCGGCATTGACGACGGTGATCTCGAAGTCGTCGCCGTGCAGCTGGCGGGCGAGGAAACCGGCGCTGAAGGCCCCGGCGTATCCGGCCCCGAGAACAACGATGCGGTGCTTCATGATTCGCTCCTGTCTGGTTCGCGTACACCCTGAACGAGACAGCTTCCGGATTCCTGACAGCGCGATCGAGTGAACTGGACCACACGCTGATCGAGCGCATAGTGTTCCCGTATGTCACACCTGGACGGCGAGCCGACTGTGCTCATCTACGGCGCCTACGGATACACCGGTGAACTCGTTGTCGCCGAAGCACTTTCGCGCGGATTGCGGCCGGTGATCTCGGGTCGCTCGGCCGAGCGGGTCGGTGAAGTCGCCGCCCGGCACGGCCTGACGGCGCGCCCGTTCGACCTCGCCGACACCGGCAATGCCGCCGCGCAACTCGCCGACGTCGACACCGTGCTGCACTGCGCCGGACCCTTCGTCCACACCTACGAGCCGATGCTCGCGGCCTGCCTGGCCAGCGGAACCAACTACCTCGACGTCACCGGCGAGACGCAGGTGTTCGCCGCGATCTATGCCCGCCACGACGACGCGGTGCGTGCCGGGATCACCGTGATCCCCGGCGTCGGGTTCGACATCGTCCCGACCGATCATCTCGTCGCCCGCCTGGTCGGTGCGGTATCCGACGCGGTCGGCGCCGACGTGGCGATGATCAGCCGTGGTGGATTCAGCCGGGGCACGTTGCGCACGGCGGTCGACGGCATCGCCCGCGGCAACCTCGTGCGTTCCGGCGGTGAACTGGTCGCGGTGCCGCACGCGCACCGCGCCCTGACGATCGACGTGGGCCGAGGTCGTCCCGTCGGTGTCGCCAGTACGCCCCTGGGCGACGTGTGCAGCGCGGGCTACGGCTACGGGCTCACCGAGGTGGCCACTTTCACCGCCGTGCCGTTGTCGCCGGTGGTGCGGGCATTGAGCACGCCGCTGCGGTTCGTCACCGCCAGCGGGGCCGGTCGTGCCGTCACCGACCTGGTGATCGACCGGATTCCGGTTCCCGATCAGACGACCCGCGACGCCACCCGCAGCACCGGTTGGGCCCGCGTCTACCGCGCCGACGGCAGCGGCCTTTCGCTCGCCGTCGACGTATCCAACACCTACGCCTTCACCGCGCGTTCGATGGTGCATGCGGCGATCACCCTGCACGCCCGGCCCGCGCCACCCGGCGCGCACACCCCCGCGAACGCGCTCGGCGCCGACTTCCTGCTCTCGATCCCCGGTGGGGACATCAGCTGGCCCTTCCCGGAGCCACGTCCCGCCTGAGCGGCGATTGAGGACGCCGACCCAGGGTAAGCGCGCCGTGTCAGGAAGGCAGGTGACCCCATGACCTCGATGGATCCCGACCCGCGCAATACCCCCGACCTCGAGCCGGGTGGGGGCGTATCGCCCGGCTCCACCCCGCCGGAATCGCCGCAGACGTCCGGTTTGTCGGCGCCGGAACCGAGCACCCGCCACCACTTCCCGCTCACGGGGATAGGCGCCGTGGTCTTCACACTGGTGCTCGTCGCCGTGTTCGCGGCCGTGATCGTCGGGGTGATCGCCGCGATGTAGACACCGCGACGCGCGGAAATCCCGCAGGTCGCGGGATTTGTGCGCCAGACTGTGCGCATGCCGACATTTGCCAGGGTGTTGCACACAGTTGTGGCCGGGGCGCTGGTCGTCGCGGCTGGTCACGGCGTCGCGGGCGCCGCACCGTCCGGGAGCGCCGAGGCGCCGTGGGCGGGCGGGCCCGAGGGCGTGCAGGCCGCGGGAGCGGCGCTCGCCGATGGATTCACCGGCACGGTGCTGTGGGGGCGTGAGGCGAACACACCGGTCCCGATCGCGAGTATCGCGAAGGTGATGACCGCCGTGGTCGCGATCAGCACCGGTGACCTCGAACGACCGGTCACCGTGCCGGCCGAGGCGGGCGCCTACTGCGCCCAGCACAACGGCAGCACCGCCGGACTCACCGCGGGTGAGGTGCTCACCGCCCGCCAGCTCCTCTACGCGCTGCTGCTGCCCTCGGGTTGCGACGCCGCCTACGCCATCGCCGAGTCCTTCGGCCCCGGCCAGGCCGGTTTCATCGGCCGCATGAACGACGCCGCCCGTCTGATGGGCTTGGGCGCCACTCAGTTCACCGATCCCAGCGGCTTGCCCAACCCGACGGACAATTCCACGCACTCCACCCCGGCCGCGCTCGTCGCGCTCGGCGTGCGCGCGATGGCACTGCCCGCGTTCCGTGAGATCGTCGCCGCACGTGACCACCACGTCTCCGCCGACCACGACAATCGTGAACACCATTGGGAGACAACGAACAAACTGCTGCACGAATACCCCGGCGCCATCGGCCTGAAGACCGGCAACACCAACGCGGCCGGGCACTGCCTGCTGTTCGAGACAGTGCGTGCGGGCATCCCGCTGATCGGGGTCGTGCTGCACAGTTCCGACACCAGCAGCGCGGTGGCGCGCGAAGACGCCACCCGAATCCTGAACTGGGCCTACGACCCCGTTCTGAGCGTGTTGGAGCCCATCGGCGTGCGCTGAGAGCCCAGCGAGGGTCGGCGCGGTCGCGCGATCGCCAGTAACCTTTGCCCGTGATCACGTTGGGCAAAGGCGCCGCTCGGCCGAAGACGGCATTGGCCGCGGTCGTCGCGGTGGTGTTCGTAACCTTCCTCGATACGACGGTGGTGAGTGTCGCGCTCGGCGCGATCCGAACCGAACTCGGCACCGATGTGACACTGCTGCAGTGGGTGGTCAACTCCTACACGGTGGTCTTCGCCGGGCTGATGCTCGCCGGCGGATCGCTCGGTGACCGGTTCGGGCGCAAGAAGGTGATGATCGCCGGTTTGGTGATCTTCTGTGCTGGATCGGTGGTTTCGGCGATGGCGAGCACCGTCGGGATGCTCATCGCCGGGCGGGCCATCATGGGGCTCGGTGCGGCGGCCTCGGAGCCCGGGACCCTGTCGGTGCTGCGCCACGCCTTCCCCGACGACCGGGCCCGCGCGAAGGCGATCGGTGTGTGGGCCGCGGTATCGGGTCTTGCCTTGGCGGCCGGGCCGGTGCTCGGCGGTGTGCTCGTGCACGCGTACGGGTGGCGGTCGATCTTCTGGTTCAACCTGGTGATCGGCGCGGTGGCGCTTGTCGCGGCGCTGTGGTCGGTACCGGAGAGTTCCGACCCAAGCCCCGAACCCATCGACTGGGCGGGTGCCGTGCTCGGTGCCACCGCCTTCGGAGCGGTGATCTACGCCGCGACCGTCGGTCAGGACCGTGGGTACACATCACCGTCGGTGCTGGGTTTCTTCGCGCTCGGTGCCGTGGCGCTGGTGGCGTTCGTCTTCGTCGAAACCCGTGCTCGCGCACCGATGCTCGACCTGAAGTACCTGCGGATGCCCGTGGTGCGCAGTGCGCTCGTCGTCGCGTTCGCCGTGTACTTCGGGATCTTCTCGATCTTCTTCTTCACCGCGATGTATCTGCAGGTGACGCAGTCGTATTCGGCCGCGCGCACGGCCGCGATCTTCGCGCCGATGGCCGGGACGATCGTGATCGGGTCGCTGGCCGCGGGGTACTGGGTGTCGCGCCGGGGAGCCCGCGTGCCGATGATCCTCGGCTGCGTGGTCGGGGCCGCGGGCATCCTGCTCACCCGTCAGGCGATGAGCGGAACACTGCACGATCCGACGATCGCGGCGGCAATGGCGGTGGCGGGCATCGGGTTCGGGATCGCCGTGGTTCCGTTGACGTCGGCCGTGATGACGGGCGTGCCACCGCAGCACTCGGGAATGGCTGCGGCCGTGACGAATACGATGCGCCAGGTCGGATCCGCGTTCGGGGTGGCGATCCTCGGCGCGGTCGTGAGCTCGTTCCTGTCCGCGGACCTCAAAGCCAAGATGACCGAGCTGGGCGTGCCGACCACCCTGCAGCCCGATGCCGTGCAGGCCGTGGAACGCGGCCGCCTGCCCGAGGGCGCCAACCCGTTCAAGTACCTGCCCTACATCAGGGATGTCATGGACGCGGGCAAGGTGGCCTTCCACCAAGGCCTCGACGCGGCCCTGCTGGCCTCGGCGATCCTCATCCTCGCCGCCGCGGCCTTCACCGCCGTCGACGAACGACCCCGCAAACGACAGCCCGCCGAGGTCGGCTGAGGCACACCGTGGCGGCAGGCCCGGTTCGTTTCGTCGTACCGTGCGGTGAGTGGGCCGCCGCCACCGGATCTCTACGTTCTCCCCACGAATTCCGCCGCTCGCCCGGATAGGTTTCCGGTGTGCGCGAGTCGAAACGGGTGTGGGTGTGGCCAGGGGTGGGTGTCGGCGTCATGGTCGCGGCGGTGGTGGTGAGCCTGCATTCTGGGTGGGTTGTGACGGCGCTGTGGATTCTGGCGTTGCCGTTGCTCGCCGCGTTCTGGTTGGCGGTGGTGGTTGTCGCGGTGACCGCTGTGTGGCGCACGGCGAGGGGTGGACGGCGATGGCCGCAGGTCGTCACCGGTCTCACGGCGGTCGTGAGTATCGGTGTGCCGGTGATGTTCTACCTCTGGCCGCAAGCGCGGGTGTGCACGCGGTTTCAGCTCGAGCGTCCCGCATTCGACGCGGCGGTGGCCAGGGATCTGAGTGTGCGTGACTACTACGGGACCGACCTGCCCACGCATCTGTGCTGGGTGTCGGCCAATTGCAAGGTGGCCGTGGTGCTGACCGTCGACGACCACACGGCGCGTTTTGTGCCCGATCATGTCGGGATTCCCGACGGCGCAATCGGTTACGCGCATCTGGACGGTGAACCGCCCGCCGAGCCGTTCGAGGTGTTCGGGGATCAGCTGTGTCCGAGCATCGAATTGGGCGACGGGTGGTGGTGGCTGGACCAGTGCGGATAGCGGTTCAGCCGAAGTAGGAACTGCGCAC
This sequence comes from Nocardia ignorata NBRC 108230, assembly GCF_001612905.1. GTDB lineage: Bacteria > Actinomycetota > Actinomycetes > Mycobacteriales > Mycobacteriaceae > Nocardia > Nocardia ignorata. The sequence continues at coordinate 136,044 of NZ_BDBI01000012.1, forward strand.
GGGGCCGGGGGAGCGGACGGGGGTGCGGGGGCCGAGGAGCCAGGTGTCGGCGGTGGTGGCGACGAAGGTGGTGAAGGTGGGGTCGAGGTCGGGTGGGGTTTCGCCGTCTCCGGAGTCGGGGGTGGGGTCGGCGGCCGCGATTTCGGCGGCGATCTCCGACTCGGGGCGGTCGTCGGCGGGGACCGGTTCGAGGCCGTTCTCGCCGACCCGCTGGGTGGGTGCCCAGGGCGCGATGACGGTCTGGTGGAGCAGGCCGCTGATGTCGGCTGTGACCGGCGGAGGCTGGGTCCAGCAGGTGGCGTGTTCGAACAGGATCTGACCGGGGGCGCGCTCGTGCAGGGTGACGATGAGGTCGGGGTCGACGGTGCGCAGGTCGTAGGCGACGACGAGGGTGTCGGGGGTGCCGGGCTCGTACTCCTGGGTGGGGAGATCGAGGACGCGGGCCGTGGCGAGACCGATGATGCGGTCCGCCCGATCGGGGAGCAGCGACACGGTCCCTGGCGCACGGCCGGCCGCCGACAGCGCGAGAGCCACGCGGTGGATGCTGTAGCGGCACAGGGCGGCGTTGTCGCCCAGATAGGCCCAGCGCCCGGTCATTCCGGCGTCGAAGCCGTACGGCGACATCGTCGCCAGGTAGCCGCCGGTCAGGGTGAACTGCCAGCCGCGCAGATCCCGATGGTCCAGGGCGCTCACGGCGGCCGCACGATCGGCGCGAATCAGCATGCGGCTCACCCGATCACGGGCGAACACCCAGTCGTCGTCGGGTTCGGGCAGGTCGGCGAACTCGGCGCGGGCAGTCGCCGGATCACCCGCCAGGATCGAGTTGTACACCAGCAGATAGTGTTCCGCCCATTCGCGTTGGTTAGAGGCGTACCGCCCCAACACCTCGACGGCTTCGGCATGACGGTGTTCGTCTTCCAGTGCGGCGACCAGCTCCGCGAGTGCCTGGCGCACAGTGGAATCCACCCGCAACGCTTCGTGCAGAACCGGCACCGCGGCGAACGACAGACCGTACTCCACGCAGTCGTAGCCGAGCATCGTGAGCGCGCGTGCATCCGTGGCGTCGGGGAGTGCCGCCCGCGCGCTGGTCGCCAGCGGCTCCAGCTCGGCGGCGTCGGCCAGCTCGATCAGGAAGGTCACGAGTTCGGGGAGCGGAAGCTGCTCGGCGACCGGCCGCAGCGAACGCACGGACCCGCCGAGATCCCCCTGGGCGAGCAACGCGCGAGCTTCGTTCAATTCGATTGTCATCGCCACCATCCTGGGTGAGAAGCGGGTCGGCGGCAACTGAGGAATTCTCAGAACCCGGCAGCTGTCAACCGGCAATCCGCTTCCAGCAGCATCCATGCGCTCAACTGGATCGAGAGGTCCTGGGGCGGTTCGGCCGCCGAGTCGCCGAGCCGGCTCAGCGCGGCAGGCAGCGCGACGGGCCGGGACCAGTCCGCTCCGAACAGCGGCAGCCCGTCGACTTCGGCGCGATGCGCCCACGCCGCCCGTGCGGACGCTTGCACGATCCCCGCCGCGGTCGTATCACCGAGCGCCAGTGCGGTTTCGGTGAGATAGCGCGCGAGAATTCCCATGAACAATCCGGAGTCGTCATCGGTGGCACCGCTGATCACGCCGTTGTCGGTGAGGAGTTCGGCGACGGCGCGCACCAACTCCCGTGCTCGCTCGCGATACACGGGTTCGCCTGTGCGCAAGAACAATTCGGTATCGAGGCCGATCGCGACACCCTGGCAGTAGGTGTGCACCGTGCGGTCCATCGAGCCGCCCGGCTCGTGCACACCGTCGAGAACCAGCCCGCTGGCGGCATCACGCAGCCGGGTGTGCAGGAACTCCGCGAGCCGCACGGCGCGGGGAAGATCACCGAGCCGGGCCAGGGCGATACCTGTCGGCCCGATCGCGGGTGTGTTGTAGAAGTCGTCGCCGGAGCGCCACGGCACCGCGCCGAGCACCGGATTCCAGCCGTCGACCACCGCGGAGCGCAGGTCGGCGAGCGCGTCGTCGAACCGCACGTCGAGCAATCGTCGCGCGCGTTCGAGCGCGATCAGCAACCACGCCATGTCGTCGTAGTACCGGTTCGTCCACCCGGTGACATTGCGGGTCCGGATGCCGCGGGCCAGCGCGACCACCCGGTCGACCCGCTCGGGCGTGCGGGCGCGATGGGCGGCGTCGACCGCACAATCGACCAGGTGGGCCTGCCACCAATAGCACCAGCGCCCGAACGACTGATCGGTGAGCGACGCGGGCCAGACCAGCGTGCCGAGCTGTCGCTGCGGCAGTCCCCACAGCGACCGCACATGCCGCGTGACGATCGCCCGCTCGGCCAGATCCGCCCGCCGTCCGCACTCCCCGGGCACCGCCGCGGCGCCGCGCGTGATCGCCGCCGTCCTGGTCGGCTGGGCCAGGGCAGTGAGCGCTACCGCCGCGCCCGCACCCCACAGCACCCGGCGTCGGCTGATCCCGCCGCCATGCCGTTCCACTCGACTCCCTTGCTGGACATCATCTCCGGGCCCGGCACCGTATCGCCGCTGTCCGGCGTCGGCATGGCGCCCAGCTGAACCGCGCAGGTAGCGCACGAATCGATCGGTTGAACACGGTGAAAGCCCGCCTCGGGAGGCACCGATACGCGACACGAGAAAGGTTCAGCCGCAAGATGTCTCACCATTTTCGCGCCACGACGGTTACGGTGGTGCGGTGGCAGGGACGAGATGTCCCACCGGCCCGCTGATCGTGCGGGTGCTCGAAGGCCACGGCGTCGAAGAAACATCAAGCGGTACCGAGCTCGACCACGCGGATACACCGGCGTATTCGTGCGGTTCGGCGGCGGTGGCGCGTTGATGTCGTTGGGGTAGCCAGGATGTGACGAGCACGATGCTGACAAGTAGCCGACGGCAGCACTTTCGTGTCGAAGTCGTGTCCTCGCACGAGTCTCCCCAAAAACGTCCCGTGATGCGGTAACTTAGCGGCTGCTTTGCCAATGATTGTCTGTGTGAAAGGAATTGGATTCATGGGATTCGAGGCCACGGGAGCGATCGGCGACCACTACAACGAGGCCGGTGGCGCGTCGAGCCCCCTCGGTGAGCCGATCTCGGCCGAACTGGACGCCCCGGGCGGCGGCAAGTACCAGGAGTTCACCGGCGGCGTCATCTACTTCAAGCTCCCCACCGGAGCCAAGACCGTCTACGGCGCGATCCGTCAGGCGTGGGAGGCCGAGGGCGGCGCGGGTGGCCGTCTCGGCTACCCGACCTCCGACGAGCAGGACATCGAGGGTGGCAAGATCAGCCACTTCGAGAACGGTTCGATCAGCTACTCGATCGCCGACGACGCGGTGACGATCAACGCCTAACGTGTGATCTTCACAGGTGGGCACCGATCCGACGGGTCGGTGCCCACCGGCGTATCCGGGGCACTGAATGCCCGGTGCGTGCGTATTCGGTCCGGCGCGGGGTACACGCCACCCACCTCTGTTGTCGATGATGGGAGGCGTCATGGTGAATGTCGACGAGAAAGGCGCGGCCGGGCGCGGCGGTAAGCTGCACATCCCGCGCAGCCGCGGCGCGCTGGGCGGTCTGGCGGTGCTGCTGCTCGGTATCTGGGGCGCGCTCATACCGTTCATCGGTCCGTACTTCGATTTCGCCTACACCCCGGACGAACCGTGGGTCTGGACGACGGCACGCGGCTGGCTGCAGGTGCTGCCCGGCGTGGTCGCCATCGTGGGCGGCCTGCTCATGCTGATGAGCCGCAATCGGGTGGTCGCGAGCTTCGGCGCGTGGCTCGGTGTCGCGGCGGGCGCGTGGTTCGTGATCGGACCGTTCCTGGCCGCCTGGTTCCGGCTCGGGGACATGGGTGAACCCGTGGCCGGCTCGGACGTCAAGCGCGCACTGTTGCAGCTGACGTTCTTCTACGGGCTCGGCGCGCTGATCCTGTTCTTCGCCGCGAGCTCGCTTGGCAGGCTGTCGGTGCGCAGCACCCGTGACATCGCCTTCGCCGAACGTACCCGCGTCGTCGGTGACGATCGGGCTCGCGTGGTGGAGGACGAAGTCGTACCCACCGAGGGAGCGCACACCCGAGGGTTCGGAACGCGCGGTATCCGGCACCGCCCGGTGTGAGCGGTCAGGCGGTCTTGACCGTGACCACCGTGTCGGCGCTGGGGTAGTCGAGGACGCGCAGCCGCCCGGTGACCAGGTCGACGGTGTCGGCGACCACGCGACCGGCGCGGCGCGCGTCGTCGGCGAAGCTGGTGCTCACCACCCGGTAGCTGCGCTTGGCGGTGAGCACGATGTCACCGGCGCGCAGGTGACCGGCGGACCGGGGTGCTCCCTGGGCGTCCTCGGCCGCGCCGGTTCCCCTGATGAGCTCGATCAACTTCAGCACTGTGTTCTCCCAGTATGTGAAAACGCCGTCTGACGCCCCGCGCGCCGGTCGGCGAGCGGTATCCAGCTCTCTGTACCCCGAATCGTGATGGTTGAACCCTCTTATTTCGGGCACTCCAGGCCATTCGGCGGGCCCACGCGCGAGGCTTCCAGGAACCTCCCAGGTCAGACGCAGGTCTGCGCCAGTTTCGCCGGTCACTGTCGGTGTCATGACCGACACAGAGACCGCCAGCTGGGCGGCAACCGTGGCCGAGGTGACCACCGCCCCCGGGGTGGACGTGGTCGTCCCGGTCCACAACGAGGAAAACGACCTGGCCGACTGCGTGCGCAGGCTGCACGCCTTCCTGCGTGACGGGTTCCCGTTCAGCGCCCGCATCACCATCGCCGACAACGCTTCCACCGACAACACGCTGTTGATCGCCGAACATCTGGCCGCCGAACTCGACGGCGTGCGGGTCGTGCACCTGGACCGCAAGGGCCGAGGGCGGGCCCTGCACTCGGTGTGGAGCAGCTCCGATGCCCAGGTGGTCGCCTACATGGACGTCGACCTGTCGACCGATCTCAATGCCCTGTTGCCGCTCGTCGCGCCGCTGATGTCGGGGCATTCCGATATCGCGATCGGTTCCCGGCTCGCCACGTCGGCGCGGGTGGTGCGCGGGCCCAAACGGGAGTTGATCTCGCGCGGCTACAACCTGCTGCTGCGCACCTGCCTGCAGGTGCGGTTCTCGGATGCTCAATGCGGCTTCAAGGCGATGCGTGCCGAGGTGGCGCGCGAGCTGCTGCCATTGGTGCGCGATCGCGAGTGGTTCTTCGACACGGAGGTGCTCGTGCTGGCCGAGCGGGCGGGACTGCGCATCCACGAGGTGCCCGTCGACTGGATCGATGATCCCGACAGCCGCGTCGACATCGTCGACACCGCGCGCAAGGATCTACTGGGGATGTGGCGGGTCGGCCGGGAGATGGTGAGCGGGCGCCTGCCGGTCCCGGAGCTGCGGGCCGCGATCGGGCGAGAACCATTGGTCCCTGGTGTGCCGGTGGGCATGGTCGGGCAGTTGGTGCGTTTCGCCGTTGTCGGTGTGCTGTCGACGCTGGCCTATGTGGCGCTGTATCTGCTGATGCAACCGGCCGTCGGCGCGCAGGCGGCGAATCTTCTCGCCCTGCTGGTGACGGCGGTGGCGAACACCGCGACCAACCGCGCCTTCACCTTCGGTATCCGTGGCCCGGAAAGGCGTGCGGTGCAGCATGTTCAGGGGCTGCTGATCTTCCTGTTCGGTCTGCTGATCACCAGCGGGTCGTTGTTCGCGCTGCATCGGTGGGCGGCGGGCGCGTCGGTGCAGCTCGAGCTGGCTGTACTTGTCGTCGCGAATTGCGTTGCCACGCTTGCTCGTTTCGTCGGGCTCCGCTGGGTGTTCCGTGGTGCGGGTGATCGCCGATGACCGCGGTGATGACGAAGCCGGAGGCCGAACCGGTAGCCGACACCCCGCTGACCCGACCGCGTTGGGAATTTCCGGCTCTAGCCGTGCTGCTTATCGGTACCGCGGTGGCCTACCTGTGCAACCTGACCGCCAACGGCTGGGCCAACTCGTTCTACGCGGCGGCCGTGCAGGCCGGCTCGGTGTCGTGGAAGGCGTTCTTCTTCGGATCGTCGGACGCGGCGAACGCGATCACGGTCGACAAGACCCCGGCCGCGCTGTGGCCGATGGAATTGTCGGCGCGAATATTCGGATTCAGCAGCTGGAGCATGCTGGCACCGCAGGTGCTGCTCGGCCTCGCGTCGGTGGCGCTGTTGTGGGCGACGGTTCGCCGCTACCACGGTGCGGCGGCCGGTCTGCTCGCCGGTCTCGCACTTGCCCTGACTCCGGTGGCGGCGTTGATGTTCCGCTTCGACAACCCCGACGCACTGCTGGTGTTCCTGATGATCGCCGCGGCCTGGGCCATGTTGCGGGCCACCGAATCCGGACGTTGGCGCTGGCTGGTGCTGTGTGGGCTGTTCATGGGATTCGGCTTCCTGGCCAAGCAACTGCAGGTGTTGCTCGTCCTCCCGGCGCTGGCCCTGGTGTACCTGTTCGCGGGGCCGCCGAAGCTGGGCACCCGGCTGCTGCAACTGTTCGCCGCCGGTGCGGCGATGGTGGTGGGTGCGGGTTGGTGGGTGCTGATCGCACAGCTGTGGCCGGTCGACTCGAGACCGTACTTCGGTGGCTCCCAGAACAATTCGATCATCGAGCTGACCCTCGGCTACAACGGCCTCGGTCGGCTCAGCGGTGACGAGACGGGCAGCGTCGGTCCCGGTGGTGAACTTCCTGCCGGTGGCAACGGAATGTGGGGGCAGACCGGCATCACCCGCTTGTTCGACTCCGCTCAGGGCGGGCAGATCGCGTGGTTGCTGCCTGCCGCGCTGATTCTCACCGTCGTGGCACTGGTCTTCTACGGCCGTGTACCGCGCACCGACCTTCGACGAGCATCGGTAATGCTCTGGGGCGGTTGGCTGCTCGTGACCGGTCTGGTCTTCAGCTTCATGAAGGGGATCTTCCACCAGTACTACACGGTCGCCCTCGCGCCTGCGGTCGCCGCGCTCACCGCGATCGGCGCTGTCCTGCTCTGGAACCATCGCGGTCGGATGACGGCTCGCATATGCGCCGCCGCGACGATGGGCATGACTACGGCCACTGCCTGGGTATTGCTCTCGCGCACCAGCGATTTCGTGCCCTGGCTGCGATGGGTGCTCCTGGTCGGCGGGCTCGGTGCGGTGCTCGCGCTGCTGCTTCCGCCCACACCGAAGCGGTCGGCGTTCGCGGCCCTGCTCGCCGGGATCCTCGCGCTGAGCGGGCCTGCCGCCTACACCGTCGAGACCATCGCCTCGGTCAATGCCGGGTCCATTCCCAGTGCGGGCCCGGAAGTCCGTGGCGGACGGGGTATGCCCGGGCCCGGTGGCGAAATGCCTGACGGTAGAGGAGGAATGGGCGGTCGCGACAATGCGCCGATGGGCGGTACCGCGCCCGCAGGCGGAGCACCCGGCAACGGTTCCGGTGGAGGCGGTGTCCCGAGCGCGACGGCCGAGGCAACTGCGCCCGGTGGGGGTGCTGCCGGTAGTGCTGTGCCGAACGGCGGCGGCTTCCTCGGTGGCGCGAGCCAGGTGAGCGACAAGGTGATCGCGCTGCTCACCGACGACGCGGACAACTACACCTGGATCGCGGCGGCCACCGGCTCGAACTCCGCCGCCACCTACCAGCTGGCCACCGAACTGCCGGTGATGTCGCTGGGCGGGTTCAACGGCAGCGACCCGTTCCCTACGCTCGCTCAGTTCCAGCAGTACGTGGCCGACGGCCGGATCCACTACTTCATCGCGGGCGGCGGCGGCCCAGGAGCGCGGGGCGACGATGCGATCGCCGCCTGGATCGCGGCGAACTTCAGCGCCGTGCAGGTCGACGGCGTCACTGTCTACGACCTGACCAGCTGAACGACGAGGTACGCGACGACCACGGGGCCGTCGCGTACCCCGTTCACAGGAAACGCCCAGTTTCCTTCCAGGTCCGTGTGCGGTGGGCCAGCCATGCTGAATCCATGACCGCCGAACCACCCGAAGCCCGCATCCTCGTCGTCGACGACGAGCCGATGATCGTCGAGCTGCTGAGCACCAGCCTGCGATTCCAGGGTTTCGAGGTGGCGACGGCCGCCGACGGTGCGGCCGCGCTCGACGCCGCGCGCCGCTTCCGCCCCGATGCCCTGGTCGTGGACGTGATGATGCCGGGCATGGACGGCTTCACCCTGCTGCGCAGATTGCGTGCCGACGGCGTCCAGGCACCCGTGCTGTTCCTGACCGCCCGCGACCAGACCGAGGCCAAACTGACCGGTCTCGGCCTCGGCGCCGACGACTACGTGACCAAACCGTTCAGCCTCGAGGAGGTGATCGCCCGCATCCGCGTGATCCTGCGCCGTGCGGGCACGGCCGCTCCGCAACGGAATCCCCGGTTGCGCGTCGCCGACGTCGAGCTCGACGACGAGAGTCACGAAGTGTGGAAGGCGGGGGAGCCGGTGAGCTTGTCGCCGACCGAATTCACGCTCCTGCGCTACTTCATGGTGAACGCGGGCAAGGTGCTGAGCAAGCCGATGATCCTGGATCACGTGTGGCACTACGACTTCGGCGGTGACGCGAATATCGTCGAGTCGTATGTGTCGTATCTGCGGCGCAAGATCGACACCACCGAACCCAAACTCATCCATACGCTGCGCAGCGTCGGATACGTGCTGCGGGCACCGAGGTGAGCGTCTCGGCTCGGGTCGCACGGCGTTTCGCCGCTGTGCCGCTGCGTGTGGGCCTGGTGGTCGTGCTGCTCGCGCTCGCGACGGTGGTGCTCACCGCGGTGGGGGTGGTGGTCACCTCGGTGATGTCGAACTCGCTCACCGACCGGGTCGACGAACAGCTGATCGATGCCGCGCGAACCTGGGCGCAACCGAGAGCGATGAAGCAGGTCACCGACTCGGCGGGCAACACACGCTGGGTGCCCGCCGACGCACCGGACGTCGTGCCGATGGCAGGGGAGCAGCCGCGCCGGTTCGCCGAGATCCGCACCGGGCCCGACGGCGAGGTCTATCTCGAGTCGCCTGGCGCCACCGACGGCTCGTCCGGACTGCCGGACGTCACTGGTGACGAGCGCGGCCCGCGCACGGTCGGCTCGCGCAGCGGTCCCGACACCGACTGGCGGGTGCTTACCACCACGAACGGCCGCGGCTCGGTCACCGTCGGGCTGTCGCTGTCGGAAACCCGGCAGACGATCACGGGCCTGCTTCTGGTGCAGGTCGTCGCGGGTGTCGCCGCGTTGCTGCTGCTCGGCGTCGTCGGCTATCTGGTGGTGCAGTGGAGCCTGCGCCCGTTGCGCGCGGTGGAGGAGACAGCGGCCGCCATCGCCGACGGTGATCTGCACCGCCGTGTTCCGGTGCGCGGTGTCGACACCGAGGTCGATCATCTCGCCCGCTCACTGAACGTGATGCTCACCCGGATCCAGGACGGCGTCGCCGCGACCGAGGCCTCCGAGGCGGCGGCGCGGCGTTCCGAGGCGAGGATGCGTGAGTTCGTCGCCGACGCCAGCCACGAATTGCGCACCCCGCTCACCACCATCCGGGGATTCGCCGAGCTGTACCGGCACGGGCACCGCACCGACCCCGAGACCCTGTTCGGCCGGATCGAGGCCGAGTCCATCCGGATGGGTGGCCTGGTCGGTGACCTGCTGATGCTGGCCGATCTCGACGCCAACCGGCCCCTCGAGCGGGCGCCCGTCGACCTGCTCGCCCTGGCGCGCGACGCGGTGGGCGATGCCCACGCCCGCGACGCCGGACAGCCCGTCGCCCGCGCGATCGAACTGGAAGTCGCCGGTGACGGAGCCATGGTCGTGATCGGGGACGAGGCAAGACTGCGACAGGTCATGGCGAACCTGCTGGGCAATGCGCTCACGCATACTCCGCCAGGAACCCCGGTCACCGTGCGTCTGCGCCCCGGTGACGACGAGGTCGCCATCGATGTCGTCGACGAAGGGCCCGGTCTGCCGGCCGAGGCCGCGTCGCGCGTGTTCGAACGGTTCTATCGCACCGACGACTCGCGCACACGGTCCAGCGGAGGCTCAGGTCTCGGGCTGTCGATCGTCGCGGCGCTGGTGGCGGCCCACGGTGGGCACGTCGGCGTCGAGAGCACGCCCGGTCGGGGCGCCACGTTCATCGTGGTGCTGCCCCGCGACATGCGCTGACTACGCCGTGACCGGCGCAGGCTCCCGGTGCACCGCCCGGCGGCTGACGAGCGCGCCGAACAGCGTGGCCAGGGGCGTCATGAGCACGGCGTACACGGCGGCGGGCACCGCGATGCGCGCACTGTCGAGGACGGTGATCGCCAGGGTGATGGCGATCGCGCTGTTGTGCACGCCGACCTCCATCGACGACGCGATCGCCTGCGGCGGGCTGACCCCGAACGCGAGCGGCACCAGGTAACCGGTGGTGAGGCTGATGACGCAGAACACCATGGTGATCGCGCCGACATCGAGGAAGTAGCCGCCGATCGCCGCTCGGTCCGCGATCATCGTGACCGCCACGATCACCGCGAGGATCAGCACCGACGCGATGCGCACCGGCAGGTCCATCCGGGCCGCGAACCCCGGCGCCCGCCGCCGCACCTGCATGCCGATCAGGACCGGGATCAGTACGATCGCGATCACCTGCACGGTCTTGCCGAACTGCAGCCCCAACTGGCCCGTCTCGTTCTCGGCGAACTGGTGGACGGCCAGATTCGTGACCAGCGGGACGGTCACCACACACAGCATCGAATTGACCGCGGTGAGTGTCACATTCAGTGCCACGTCACCACGGAACAGGTGACTGAACAGATTCGCGGTCGCCCCGCCCGGCGAGGCGGCGAGCAGCATCATCCCCACCGCGAGCAACGGCTCGAGGTCGAACAGCGTCACCAACCCGAACGCCACCGCGGGCAACACGATCACCTGACACACCAGGGCCACCGCGACGGCCTTCGGCGCCCGCGCGACCCGTGTGAAATCGGCTCCGGTCAGCGACAGGCCGAGCCCGAACATGATGACGGCCAGCGCCGGCGGCAGAGCCGTGGAAAGAAACGAGGAGTTCATGCACCACCGATCGTCGCGGAAACCCCCACCTTATGCGGCAACAGCTTTCGCCACACCGCTGTTGGAGCGAACCCGGGTCCGGACAGCGATGTGGCGAAAACTCGTCAGCAGCCTCAGGCGGCGAGGGCGTGGGAGTCGCGCGGCCACCGTTGATGTGCTGCGTCGATGACGTAGGGATGGGTGTGCTGGTAGAGCCGGTCGGTGATGCGAACGGCGTCGGCCAGGCGAGCGGGGTCGATGGTTCCGATCTCGTGCAGATGGGTGATCTCGGCCGGGTCGTGGCGGGGCCAGGACCGCAGCGCGACCGTGGTACCGAGGGCAGCCAGCCCGAGCAGCACCAGCCAGGTGGTCGTGAAACCGGCTGCGGTGGTGAGCCATCCGGCGATCGGATAGGTGAGCAACCACGCCAGGTGCGACAGCGAGAACTGCGCGGCGAACAACGCGGCCCGGTCGGCGGGTTGCGAGGACCGCCGCAGAATCTGTCCGGTCGGGGTCAGGACGGCGGCAGTGCCCGCCCCGATCACGGCCCACACGGCGCCCGCCGCGATCCAGCGCCACTGTCCCGCTGCGGCATTCGACAGCGCCACGGCCGCGCCGAGTCCGGTCATCAAGGTGGCCGCACCGCTCAGCATCGCCGGCCGGGGACCGACCCGATCGAGCACCCGCGGCAACGACAGCGCCACGACCATGGTGCCGAAACCGTTGGCGGCCAGCAGGATCGCGACACCGGTCTGCGAACCGCCGAGCGTGTCGCGCACATAGTTGACGGTGTTGACCATGATCACCGATCCGGCCGCCGCGACCACCAGGTTCAACCCGAGCAGCCCACGCAGCCGGGGCGTCGCGGCGAAGATCCGCATCCCCACCGCGATCCGCTGCCGGAAACTGCCACCGGTGGTCGCCCCCGCGTCGGGAATCCTGGTGGACACCACGAGGACGGCCGAGACCACGAAGCCGATGGCGGTGCCGACGAACAGCCAGTGGAAGCTGATCAGGGTGAGTGCCGCCGCCGCGAGCATCGGGCTCAGCAGCGTCTCCATGGTCGCGGCCAGCTGGGCCGCCGACAGCGCCCGGGTGTAGTTGCGTTCGTCGGGCAGGATGTCGGGGATCACCGCCTGATACGTGGGAGTGAAGGCCGCCGAGGCGGTCTGCAGCACGGCGATGAGCACGTAGATGTGCCAGATCTGGTCGATGAAGGGCAGCGCGAGCACCACGGCACCGCGCACCACGTTGAGCGAGACGAGGAAGAGCCTGCGCGGGAACCGATCGGCATAGGCCGCGACGATCGGGGCGACGGTGACGTACACCAGCATCTTGATGGTGAGCGCGGTGCCGAGCACGGCGCCTGCGTCGGCGCCCGCCAGTTCGTAGGCGAGCAGACCGAGTGCGACCGTGGTCAACCCGGTGCCGAACAGCGCCGTCATCTGGGCGGTGAACAGCCGGAGATAGTCGCGGTTGGCGAACAGCGAGGTGATCATGCTCTGAAGGTACGACTTCACGGCCGGAAAGTAAACCCCTAGGGGGTATAGGTATCGAATCTGCGGATACGAGCCCGATAGCTCCCTGACCGGGCGCGATAGGGGATACTTCGCAGGTGACATTGAGTGAAGAATCAGTACCGGACGCGGTCACCGCGATCAGCCAGGTGATCGGCGCCGAGGCCTGCACGGGCATCGGTTCGTTCCAGTTCTGGTTTGCCGACGCGCGCTGGGAATGGTCCGACGAGCTCGCCGAGATCTACGGCTACGGCCCCGGTGAGGTGGAGCCGACCACCGAGCTGCTGCTGTCCCACAAGCACCCCGACGACCAGCAGGATCTCGCCACCGCGATCACCTGCGCCATCGACGCGGGCGAACCGGTCTGCGGCAGGCACCGCATCATCGACACCCGAGGCGCGGAGCACGAGGTGATCATCGTCGGCGACCACCTCACCGACGACGACGGCACGGTGATCGGCACCACCGGCTACTACATCGACGTCACCCAGCGTCTGGAAGAGGAACGCAAGGAGACCCTCGACGAGACCCTGCCCGAACTGATCGAGGCGCGCGCCGCCATCGAACAGGCCAAGGGTGTACTCGTCCTCATGTACGGCGTCGGCCCCGACCAGGCGTTCAAAGTGCTGCGCTGGCGCTCCCAGGAGACGAATACCAAACTCCGCGACCTCGCAGCCCAGCTCGTCGCGGACGCCCGTGGCCTCGAACCCCAGGTGCCGGGTTGCCGAACCCGCTTCGATCACCTGCTGCTGACCGCGCACGAACGGGTCGATCAGACCTGATCCGGTAGCGGAATCCGGCTGTATACCAGACTTTTTCGGGTTCCCGGCGAGCCGTCGCCGCGTCGCCACGCAGTGCTAGTGTGCGAAGCGTCGGCGCCCTCTGTGCCGCGTTGATCGATGGGAGTAATCGGTATGGGTGTCAGTTTGTCCAAGGGTGGCAACGTCTCGCTGACCAAGGCGGCGCCGAACCTCACCGCCGTGGCGGTCGGTCTCGGCTGGGATCTGCGGACCACCACCGGCACGGACTTCGACCTCGACGCCAGCGCCATCGCGCTCGGCGCCGACAAGAAGGTCGTGTCCGACAAGCACTTCGTGTTCTTCAACAACCTGAAGTCCCCCGAAGGCGCGATCGAGCACATCGGTGACAACCGCACCGGTGAGGGCGAGGGTGATGACGAGGTCGTCAACGTCGACCTGGCCAACACCCCGCCGACCATCGAGAGCATCGTCTTCCCGGTCTCGATCTACGACGGCCTCACCCGCAACCAGTCCTTCGGCCAGGTCCGCAACGCCTACATCCGCGTGGTCGACCAGGCCAACGGCGAGGAACTGGCCCGCTACGACTTGTCCGAGGACGCCTCGACCGAAACCGCCATGGTCTTCGGTGAGCTGTACCGCAACGGCGCCGAATGGAAGTTCCGCGCCATCGGCCAGGGCTACGCCTCCGGCCTCGAGGGCATCGCCCGCGATTTCGGCGTCAACCTCTGATTCGCCACGCACCGGGGCCGGCAACGCGGTCCCGGTGCGCTTCGTCCTGCTCCTCCGCGCTTCCGAGTCTCAGGGCATTTCGACGGTTTCCGCCCGGGCGATCTCGCCGATGGCGCGGATGATGCTGTCGTGGGTGGGGATGTGGGTTGCCTCGGCGAGGTGGGAGATCAGCAGGACGGCGGCGGGGTGCGGATCGGCCGGTGGATGGTCGGGATGTTCGTCGATGCCGAGGGCACCGGTGAGCGCGGTGGCGACGGTGGTGGGGTCGAGGCCGGGAAGCCAGGGGATCGACTGGCGGATCACGTCGGTCAAGACGGAGCGGATGTCGTCGGCGGCGAGACCGTCGGGGTGGGCTGCTTCGAGAAGTTCGCGAATCACGGCAGACAAGACGACGGTCACCTGGTCGGTCGGGAGGTCTGCGAGATCACCGATGTGTTCGCGGAAGGTGCATTCGTCCCGGGTTCGCGCTGCCTCGACGGATGCCGCGACAGTAGCCGCGATCGCGCGGGCCGACGACGGCCAATCGGACGGCCACATGGTGCTCCTCGCAAATCGGATCGCGCACGGGGACGGCGCGGGTCGGTCCCAAGCCTAGCGAGTGGGGAAGCCCACCCTCGTGGCTGCGGCGTCGGTGACATTCGAAGAGCATCGCACCGGCGACGGGGGGCATGTCATGTGGGCGCTGCCGCAGTCCGATCACGACTTTCTCCGTGAGGCCGCACTGCTCGCCTGCGCGTTGATCGGTGCCGACCCCGTCTATCTCGACGCGAATTTCCAGCTCCTCGAGCATTATTCGGCATCGGCGCGCACCGATCCACACCTCGGCGTCGAGCATGTCTCCGCGCACCTGCGTCACCACGATCGCGACGGAACCGTGCGTGAAGGCTGGGCACAGGTTCGTGCCGACCCGTCCGGCCGGCTGTACGACGCTCCGCCGCCCGATACACACTGGCGCGACAGCGATATCGACCTGACGCGCACTCCGGCACGTGACCGTCTCGCGGCGTTGGCACCCCGGGCCCTCCGGATCGACGACGAAAACCTCACATCTCGGCCCCGGAGTCCTGAAGGTGGCCCCAGCCGCAAAGTAGCTTCGCGCTCAGCGTGATTCGTCTACGGTTCGCCGGGCGAGCCGTGCTGGCTGGCGGGTTCGAGGTGGCGGTAGATGGTTTTGCGGGAGACGCCGAAGGTTTCGGCGATCTGGGCGACGGTGTAGCGGCGTTTGCCGCGCTGATCGCGTTCGTCGTACATCTCGCGGGCCTTGAGCGCCTGCAGCTCGGTCAGCGCGGGTGGCCGACCGCCGACCCGGCCGCGGGCTCGCGCGGATTCGAGTCCTTCGAGCGTGCCTTCGCTGATCAGGTCTGCGGCCATCTCGTCCATGGCGGCGATGACGTGGAACAGGAAACGCCCGGCCGGGGTGGTGGTGTCGATGCCCTGCTTGAGCGCGATCATGTCGATGCCGCGCTCGTCGAGCTGCGCGGCGAGTTCGGTCATGTGCCGCACGGATCGGAACGGGCGCGAGAGCCGGGTGATCACCAGTTCGTCGCCGCGGCGCAAGTGCTCGAAGCATTTGTCCCACTCCGGGCGCCGGGTGAGCTTGCCGGAGGCCTTGTCGACCCAGATCCGTTCGCACCCGGCAGCATTGAGTGCGTCGATCTGGGAGTCGTCTTTCTGCCCACGTGTGGACACCCGCGCGTATCCGAACCGTCCCATGCCACGAAACTGTCCCATAAAGGGGCGACATGTCCCGTTCCGTCCCATAGATTCCGCCCACTCCGGCTGCCGTCGCCCCATCACCGCCCGGCGCTTTAACTTGCGGGACCAAGAGGGGCAGCAACGCTCATGTACCAGGTGACACGATTCTTACCGACACCCCATGACGACGGAACGACCGTCGGGCTCGGTCTGGGTGAGTGTGGCGACGCATGGGTGCCACGTTGCGGCGACCCAGGCTCGTTCATCGTCGGTCAGGCTGCCGAGTTCGAGGCATCGGCGGCCCCAGGACTCAATCAGCCTGATGATAGTCGGCGAATCGTAGACATCGCGTTCACAACGGAATCGGCCATCGCCCGCGGAATAGAGATCACGCACAGCCGGACATGAAACCACCAGCACCACAACACTGCTCGCGGTTCACTGAAGAACAACGATCGGGGGCTGCGCCGCCAGTCGCTAAGCGTGACTACTCGTCGCCAGTCTCTCAAGGGCCGCGTCGATGTTCGGAGGGTGCGCTACTCCGTCGTTTCTCGACGTTTCGGTGGATGCCTTTGTCTTGCGGCGGCCGGACGCGGTAGAACCGATGCTCGGTGGCGTGCTCGTGAGCGTCACTCATGGTGGTGCGGTTTGTCCGGTCAGGCAGTGTTGCACGAGCGGACCGAACCGGCTGACCAGTTCGTCGAGGGACGCTGACGCGATCGGTTCGATCCGCACGACGTAGCGCGCCACCGCGAGGCCCAAGATCTGGACGTTGACCATGCCGGCCCGGACTGCGGCATCCGGCGTGCCGAGCAGTGCCGCCAGCTTGCCGGTGATTTCTCGGTCGATGTACTCGCGGAGCAGCGTTTCGGATCGGTCGTCGGCCTGGGCCGACCGAGTCAGCATCGCGAGCGGGGCGCGGCCTGAGGCGTCCATGGTCTCCACGAGTGTCCGGATGATGCGCTCGCCGATGCCGTCGAGGCCGCCGGTGAAGATCGATTTGGCTGACGCTGGCGCAGGGATTACGTCAGGCGGGGATCGGCGCGCTGCGGTTCACCGAGCCGCCGACCTCCGCGCGGGAGCGGTGGCTGCCGGCCCTGCGCCCCAGCGCGGTCGGTGAGATCGATGACTACCTCATGTGGGCCATGCCGAGCACACAGGAGCTGCTCGGCCCGGCCGGATCACCGGCCGCGATGTGGCGTCGGGCCAAGGATGTGGTCGCGGATCTGCCCCCCGCCCTGCAGGTGGTCGTCGCAGAGGCGTGGCCGGACCTCACGGTCGTACTGCGCAGCGGGATGATCCCTCCGATACCCGCCTGGCCCGCCGGTCCGGTGACGGTGGTCGGTGACGCAATCAATGTGGCCCCGGGCTTCGGCGGCAACCTGGCGATGCAGGATGCGCACCACCTGTGCGAGGCATTGGCCGAGGCGTACCACGGCAGACTCGACCTGGTCGACGCGATCGATGCGTACGAAGACACGATGCGCCGGAACAGCTTCTTCGCGCCTGTCGCGGCGAACACGGGCGCATGAGTATCAATCTGCTGAGCCAGAAGTCGCTTTCCTGGTTCGCAGCCGTGGGCGGTTGGCGCACCGTCGCCGAAGGAGTCGCATCCCGGGTGGTGTTCCTGGTCGCCTATCTGGTGACCGATGAGGTAGCGGCCTCCGCGCTGGTGGCGGTCGGTGCTGTGGCGGTGTTCGCCGTGGTGCGTGTGTTCAGCGACCGAAAGTACTGGCAGGCAGCGATCGGGCTGCTCTTCGTGGCGATCTCGGCCTCGGTGGCCGGGAGTACCGGGAACGCGGTCGACTTCTACCTTCCGGCCGTGCTCACGCAGTCGGGCAAGGGCTCGGTGTTCCTGATTTCCATTCTGGTGCGCTGGCCGGTAATCGGCTTGGCGCTGGGATGGGTACGCGGTGAACGATTCGGCTGGCGGCAAGACCCAGCGCAGCGACGGCGGTATCAGATGTGCACGGCGGTCTTCCTCGCGAAGTGCGGCATTGCCACGATGGTGCTGGTACCGCTGTACCTGGTCGGGAAGGTGACCGCGCTCGGCATCGCCACGCTGGTCTGCGGTGCGCCAGCACTCGGTGTCTGCATCTACCTGTGCGGGCGGATCCTGCACATTCGAACGGACCTGGACCACCCGCCCCCGGCGGTCATCGCGCCAAACCGTTGACAGCCAGCCTCATTCAACGCGGCCCCTGGACATTTCTCCGAAGTCGGGCGGAGCGACGAGCGTTCGACAACGGTGCGCCCGAGATACCGCGGCCTCGTCGGCGTCGACGCCGCGGGAATGACTGATCAGACGTCCGAGCATCGGCTGGGCACTCGCGCTGGATAAGGAGCTTCAGTAGGTCGGCCAGTTACCCGGTGTCATGAGTTCGAGGAGGTGCTCGTCGGGATCCCGAAAGTAGATGCTGCGTCCGCCACGTGCCCAGTCGGTCCGGCCTTCGATCGGAATGTCGTGTGCCTTCAGGTGAGCCTCCCACGCGGGCAGTTCGTCCTCGGACACGGCGAAACACACATGGAGTCGGCCACTGCCGTCGTGGGGCGGGATCTCGCCGTTCGGCAGACCCGGCCCTGACAATACCTTCGGCTCGAGCGATCCGCCGCGACGGAACAGCAGCAACACATTGTCGCCACCGATATCGAACGCGCACAACGGATCCGCGTCGAGAATCGGATTCAACTGCAGTACATCGGTGTAGAACTTGCGAGAACGATCCAGGTCGTCGACATACAACGCGGACTCGATGATCCGGTCGAGTTTCGGCACTGTGCCCTTCCTTCTCTCGAATACGGTGTCGCGACAATCGTGCAACCTCAAGCCCACTTGAAGTCTAGGGTTGCGTGCGTCACAAACACGCCGCGCACATCAGCCTCGACCGCCACCCAACTACGCCGCCCCGGCCCACATCGCCTCGGGCGCATTACAATTCAACGTCCGCTCATGCGGCAGACCCGCCGCCTGTTGGCTGCCGGTCTTATTGCAGTGTGTTTGCCACGGCGGCCAGACAGCTCGCCGCCAAGTGACGCACCGACTCCCCAGATGCGCTCGCGGATCGGCCCCGGCTTCGGTTAGGGTGACGATCATGGCTGATATCTTCGCCCGCCTCCGAGCTGCCTGAGACAGCTGCTTCGTCGGCACTTTGCCGGCCGATTCAGCTCGTCATACCCGCACGGCCTCCGGTCGGTGCCCTCGATTGGGACCTGCCGTTGTCAGGCCTCAATTCTTTGCACCCTTTTCCGGCGTCGGCGACGTCTGGCGCACCTGAACCGATTGGACGACTTCTCATGTCCCGGAACACCTCCTCACGCCCACACTCGGCGCCGACCTTCGTACTGGTGCACGGCTCGGGCTCCAGTTCGTTCATGTGGGCCCCGATCCAGCGTGAACTCGCACTGCTCGGTCACCGCAGCTTCGCCGTCGACCTCCCCGGACACGGCTTGGATGCGCAGTACCCCGTCGCCTACCAGGCGCCACAGGACCTCGACGCGTGGGCGGCAGAGCCTTCGACGCTGGCCACGGTCACCTTGCGGGAAAACGCCGACCTGGTCGTCGACACCGTCCGTCGCCTCGCCGAGCATGGGCCGGTCGTGCTGGTGGGTGCCAGTCTCGGCGGCACGGCCATCAGCGTGGCCGGGAACCTGGTACCGGACCTGGTGGACCGGCTCGTGTACATCTCGGCCTGGTCCTGTGTGAAACGAGCCAACCCCATCGAGTACTTCGGAGAGCCCGAGTTCGCCGCCAATCTGATGGGACCGCTCGCCGCGCTCAACGTCGGCGACCCGGCCGAACTCGGGGTCGGCCGAGCCAACTACCGCACTGCCGACCACGAACTGCTCACCGCTATGAAGGCGGCGATAGCGGACGACATCACCGATGAACAGTTCCGGGCCTTCCTCAACATCCTGCAACCCGACGAGTCCATAGCGGTGATGACCGGCGACGCCCGGGTCGAGGCTGACACGTGGGGCACGATCGCCCGCAGCTACATCCGGCTCACCGAGGACCGTACGCTCCCGATCGCCATGCAGGACAGGCTGATCGCGGAAGCGGACGCGTTGACTCCGGACAACCCGTACGACGTCCACACCCTGGACACTTCCCACGTCGGGTTCGTGTTCCGGGCACCGGAGGTGGCCGCCATCCTCGACAAACTCTCCAAGTAGAACAGGACGCTGTCCGGAGCAATGTTGGTGTCGGATCAGCCCATCCCGCAGGTTGAGACGTCTCAGCCTGCGGGATGGGAACACCCTATAGAGAGGCTCAGTAGAAGCGGTCACAGGGTCTAACTCCCAGCTCGCGGCACAACGTGTGGTCAGCCGCGCGGGATGCGCTTACGATCCGCCGCCTCGCCGTCGAGGTCGGCGCGTCGCGAATGGGCCTGTACCGGCACGTGCCGGACAAGCCCTCGGCGCGCGCGATCTTGAGGACGGCCTCGACGATCTGGCGTTCGTGGATCCGGCCGGGCCCGGCTGACCGTCTGGGCCGGACAGTCGCGCCATGCACGCCGCCCTGGCTGGGATTCGTGCCGGATCGTCTGGTCACGGCCCCACCGGTGGCGATATCGCGCCTGGCTCCCTTCCGTTCGCAGGGTCCGGCTGGTGTGCGCCGATCACTCCTGACGTCCCGTTGCGGCGACCGAGACACCCAGCCCGACCATCGTGAGCCCGCCGACCCCGCCGATGAGGGACAGCCGCCGCGGTGACCGCGCGAACCACTCCCGTGCGGTGGCCGCGACCATTCCCCACACCACATCCGATGCCACGGCGATGACGTTGAACACCAGACCCAGCACCAGCATCTGCACCGCGACGTTGCCCTGCGTGTGGTCGACGAACTGAGGCAGCACGGCGGCGAAGAACACGATCGTCTTGGGATTGGTGATGCCGACCGTGACACCTTCCCAGAACGTCCGCAGACCACCCCGCCCACCCTCGACCTGGGCACCTGCCATCCGCAACGATCCACGCTCCCGCCATGCCTTCACGCCGAGGTAGACCAGGTAGGCGGCGCCGACTAGCTTCAGGACGGTGAAGGCGAGGACCGAGCGTTGCACCACGGCCGAGACTCCGAAGGCCACGGCCACGACCAGCGCGTAGGCGCCGATGGTGTTTCCCGCGACCGTGGTCAATGCCGCGCGGCGTCCGTGCGCCAGCGCCCGGCTGATGACGAACAGCACGCTCGGACCGGGGATCACGATGAGCAGAAATGACATCGCCGCGAAGGCGAGCAGACGGTCGGTGGACATCATCACACTATGCAAGCACGGGCAACGGCCGGTGCACCAGCGGTATTACGACATGCCGCGGGGCACCCGCTCACCCACAGGTCGGGGAGTGCCGAGATCACGCTGCGCCATCAGCTGGCCGCCGACTCCGTCCCACCAGTCGCTTTCGGTAGCGGATGACGGGCGCTCACCCGCTACCCGGCGGATTGTGCTGCGGCCGTGTTTTCCTCGGTGGTTCGCAGTGGGTAGGAGTTGGCCCAGAAGGCTAGTGTAGTGCCGGTGGACCACTCGATCTCGGTGACGACCAGAACACCGTCGGGGGTCAGCAGTCGCCGCCATGCTTGCAGGGCGATGTCGAAGCCGATGGTGTAGACCGAGCCCTCGGCCCAGAACATGTCGAAGCTGGAGATCGGCGCGTCCTGGGCTGGCTGCCTGTATGTATGCAGGCCAGCCCAGGACGACGAGGGAGGGCGGAGCGGAGTGTTTCGGCTCGGTTAGATGCCGAAGGGCGCTGCGTAGCGGACGGTGCCGCTGGGCAACTGTTCGGAGTCGAGGCTCAGTGCCATCAATGCCTCGTCGGGGACATCGATACTGAGCCGGATACCGTACTCCGAGGCGCGGGTGAACCCGAACCGCGGGTAGTAGGTCGGATGTCCGAGAACGATCACGAAGTGCTCGCCCGCCCGCTCAGCAGCCTCGAGAGCGGCACGGATCGCCGCGGAGCCCGCCCCGGTCTTCTGGTACTCGGGTAGCACCGCGCACGGTCCCAGGCATAGCGCCGGGGTGTCGTCGACGTGACAGCGAGTCAGCAGTGCGTAACCGACGGGCTTGCCGTCCGGTCCTGCGCTGAAGATGGACAAGCTGTCTATCCACGCCGAGTCGGCGCGTAGAGCGTCGACGAGATCGGCCTCCTCGGCGGTGTCGAATGCGGCGAGGTTGATCTCTCGGATAGCAGGGATGTCCGCTGCGGTCTCGGCGCGGGTGATCCAGTCAATGCGAGTACTCAAAACAGATTTCTCCATTCGTGATGGTGAGTTGAACGGCGAGAACGTCCGCGGGTTTGCGGGCAGAAGTGCCTGCCGCAGGCAGACGGGCCCAGCAGGGAGGTCCCCGGATGCGTGATGCCACGATCGGCGCTAGTGCTGGCGGTCGCGGAATCGGTAGGTCGCGCGCAGATCCCGCGTGATCGCCTTCTTGGTTTTGCTGCGCTTGGCCGAATCCCGGGCGTTTCCCCGGGCCGCTGCCCGCTCGCTTTCGCGCAACAGCTTGCGGTACCGGTCGAGCCTGCCCACATCCAACATGCCGGCGACCACGGCTTCCTGTACCGCGCAGCCTGGTTCACTGCGATGCTCACAATTACGGAAGGCGCAGTCCCGGGCGTAGGCCTCGATCTCGGCGAAGACCCGCTCCACCCCGTCCGCGGCATCTTGCAAGCCGATACCTCGCAAGCCCGGAGTGTCGATAAGCACCCCGCCGCCGGGCAACGGCAGCAACTCACGGTGCACGGTAGTGTGCCGACCTTTGCCGTCACCTGCCCGAACTTCGTTGGTACCCATATGCTCTCGACCGAGCAGCGCGTTGGCAAGAGTGGACTTTCCCGCACCCGACGGGCCGAGCAGGACCGTGGTCCCGGTCACCACCTCCGACAGAAGGTCTAGACCCGTTCCTGTCATGGCGCTGGTGGTGACGATGTCCACGCCGGGTGCCAGCGAGGTGAGAGCGGCCAAGGCTGCGTCGAGATCGTCGGGTACGTCGGCTTTGGTGAGTACGACGACCGGTCTCGCACCGCTGTCCCAGGCCAGCGCTAGTAGCCGTTCGACCCGGCCCGCGTTCAGCGGTGCTGTGAGCGAGACAGCGATGGCGACGGTGTCGACGTTCGCCGCCAAGACCTGCTGGTGGGAGGTTCGATCCGACGAGGCCCGAGTGATCGCGCTGCGTCGTGGCAGCAGCGCCACCAACTCCGGCTCCGGCTGTAGGCGCAGCGCTGCCCAGTCGCCTGTGCACACAGTATGGGCGGGGTCGAGGGAGGCCACCGCCGCGCTGGCCGCGCGGACGGGACCCGATGCGGTCAACGTGTCACAGCGGCCGCGGTCGACCCGCACGACGCGAGCCGGAACCAGACCATCGGCCGCGTGAACTGCGAACAGCGCTGCGAACGAGTCGTCCCACCCGAGTGCGGACAAATCGAATGAGGACGGAGAAGATGAATACATAGTGAGACCCTTGGGAAAAGGGGCCCCGGCTCGAACACCGAATCCACCGCGGCTACGAGCCGACACGGCTCGCGCCGCTATCGGCGGTAGGAATCTGTCAGACCGGAGCCCGGGACGTGAGGATGGTCCGGGCGCTGCACAAGGCAGCGGTCTTCACCGCGATCATCAACTCACCTCCCAATCTCTCGCACCACGTCTAACTCGGACGTACAACCCTAACACCAGACGACAGGACCCGCCATTGATATGTGACCAGTCTCCGCCACACCGTCCAAGCGAGCGGCCCGCCGTGGAAATGGCGCTCTCTCCTCGATCGATATCTTTCTCGCGCCCAGATCCGCGTGCTTGTCAGACCGGGCCCCGCGGAGTAGGCCAGATTCGGTGGCGATTTCAGGTCGATGCAGTGGATAGCGAGTGCGGTCTGGACACTGCAGATGACGATCAGCAGCGCACCGTCGAGGACGTGCCCGATCGCCGCGGCACCGATCGCGGCGACCACCATCAGCAGGTCGACATCGAGGGTCTTGTCCCGCAGGGCCTGCAATCCGGCCACCCCGGGTTCCAGGCGTTGGCGACTCCGAGCCGGCTGCTGATCCTCACCGAACTACGGCAAGGCCCCGCCCGGTGTCCGAGCTGGTCGAGATAGAACAGTCGGCGGTCTCGCATCAGTTGCGGCTGTTGCGCAACCTCGGCCTGATCACCGGCACCCGCACCGGGCGCAGCATCGTCTACAGCCTGTACGACGACCGTCGCTCAACTGCTCGACGAAGCTGTCTACCACAGCGAACACCTGCGCCTGGGGCCGGCCGATCAGCCCGACACCGCGCGCTGATCTATCCCGCGACCCGCCCTCGGCGCAGGTCCAGGCGGGTGGTCATGTCGAGTCGGAACCGGCCGTTACTGCTGGGCGATCAATTCCCACCGGATCGGGCGGGTCAGCACCGGTCCCAGCTGGCCGTGCACGCCGACGTCGTCGGCCCGGTACAGCCGGATCGAGCCGATGTTCTTCAACCGGGGCAGTAGCTTGAATCCCAGCAGTTCGGTGAAGGCGAACCCGACCACCGAAGCGCCTTGTGTATCAACGTAATTCGACCGATCTCTGCGTCGGTGCAATGCCGCAACAAGCCCTCGATCATCGCCGCCACCTCCGACGACGAACACGATTTGAGCTGAGAGTAGATGCACACGTTGCGGCGTTCGACGTGCCAGTAGATCATCACCCCGTACCCGCCGTAGTGCTGGTGGTACTGGGTCATCAGGTTCGACTCCCACGACCCGAACTTCTTCGAATCGCTCGCGCACGCGGTGCCCGATCCCCACCAGTTCGGATCTCGCGCGGCGAAGGTCGCGTTCACTAACTTCGTCGTCGCACGCCGCAGATTGTCGCGGGTGATGAAGTGCCGGCGCACATGCCGCAGCGCCGCCTCGGATTCCTCGCTGATCCACTGCTCACCGCGCCGCCGGGTCAACCGGACGCCTCCGGTGGTGTTCTCGGCCAGGCCGGTATCGAGGCGGTTCAGGGCTTCGTTCATGCGCTGTTTGAGCCCGCCGATGAACTCGGTCGGATCCAGGGGCTGGCGGATCGCGGCATAGTGCACCTCGCGGGCGGTGTCGAAATCGCCGGGGAGGTCGTCTTCGGGGTTGCGCCATCGGTTCCCGCCCTCGACGTAGATCTCGCGGCGCCGGATCGCGTCCCGCAACGCGACCAGCACACACAATTCGTACGGGATGCGCTCGACGCGCCGCTTCTCATCGACCACCGCCTCCCGCCACGCCTTCGGCACCACACCCTCGAGCGGTGCGAGCGCATGGGTGTCGTAGAAGCGGACCTTCCCGTCGATGCTCGCGTACCGTCCCAGCAACTCCATCGCCACCATGACCGGCCGGTAGGCGGTGTTGTTGCACCGAGAATCCAATGCTGCCAGCAACGCCGGCAGCATCCGCCGATAGTGATTGGAATACGAGCTGCGCAGCACCGTGCGCACCCGCGCCTGGAACACCTGGTCGTTGGCCTTCGCCTCTTTCACCAACTCCCGCAGCGTCTTCTCCCCGACCACCGGATACAGGGCCTCACGCACGATGTCGTCGGGGTGATCGACTGCGGCTTCGGCGAGCCGGAACAGGATGTTCTCCTTGCCCCGCACCCGCCGCAGATCCTCGGTCAGCTCCTTTTCCACCCGCCGATCCGCCCGCGTATTGACCTTGTGCACCAGCTCGATCAGCAGATCCACCAGTGCGTCGGTGATCTCGGCCGACCGCACCCAGCACAGTGCCGCCAGCAGCGTCAGCATGATCGGGCTCGGCATATCCCGCAGATCCGACGGAAACGACCGCGCCGCCCGCGACCGCCACGCATCGACCAGCTTCTCACTCGCGTCGGCGAACAAATCCGGCGACAACATGACCGACCTCGAATCCGCCGCCGCCGCACTCGCCGACGGACTCGCGATCGATCTGCCCCGACTGCAACCGGCAGGTCAGGTGCGCTTCGACCCGGCCACGCTCGGCGTTGTGGTCGGGCTGTGGTTGCTGAAGAACGTGGCCGACGGCGTCGCCGAAGCGATCAAGGAGGGCTCGAAATGCGGCACCGAGTCCCTCGCGCAGCGGATCGGTGCCGCGATCCGTCGCCGGGTCCGCGGCGACCTCCCCGGGGCGATGGATTCCGGCGCCGAAGACCGTGCGCTGGACAACGCCGTCGTCGCCGCTGAATCCGCATGGGACGAGGCGCATTCCGCGCGCGATCACCGCTGTCCCGACCGGCGATCTGATCGCGGAGGCCGTGGACAATGTCACCGCCGCCTTGATCGAGTCCGGTCTGCCGCCGGCCTCGGCTGCCCGCGTGGGCGCGGTCCTGCGCACCGAACTCCACTTCCTTCTCGATGAGGGATAGCCTGTCGCATAAACAATTCTCAGAACCTCAGGTTTTGAGAACTCGATAGACGGTCGCGCGGGATACCGCGAACCGATCGGCGAGTTCCTCGGCGCCGACTCCGGAGCGGTGGAGTTCCCGCGCCAGCTCGACCTGCTCGGCCGTGAGCGCCGCCGGGCGTCCCCCGTTGCGCCCCCGAGCCGGCCCACGCGCCCGTCGAACGGCGGATTCGCCGAGCAGTGCTCGCGCGCCGTCCAGGATCAAGCCACGTAGCCGTTCGATCGGTGCGTCGCGGAACAGCACGACCGGATCGGCCAGCCCGGCCACCACCTGACACGCCCGTACGCGCTGTTCCAGCCCGGCTCCCGGCCCCGCGACGAGGTCGTTGGCCAGCGCGATCGCGGCCCGGAAACGGTCGGCGATCGGCGCCTGGACGAGCAGGCTCATGTCTTTGACGAGCATGGTGAGTGTCTGCCGGTGGCGCAGATGCACATCGACATATCCCTCGATGGTCCGCCACCGCACGTCCTCGGCATCGGTGCCGGCCTCCGCCTCGGCGAGGGTCGCTTCCAGCTCATCCAGCAGGGGGACGGTGAGCTGGTGCAGGATCGCCTCTTTGGAGTCGAAGTGGTAGTAGAGGGCGGCCTTGGTGATGCCCACCTCGTCGGCGATGGCCTGCATCGAGGTCGCCCGGTAGCCGCGCGCGGCGAACAGGGCACGCGCGGCCGACAGAATTCGCTCGGATGTCATCGCACCACTTACCTCGGGTCAGTTCGGACGCTACGATTACTTACCAAGAGTCAGTCTAGTGAGGCGGGAGCAAGTCCTGTGCGAACCCGAGTGTCCTTCCCATCCGGAAACAGCGGGTGCGTCGGCTACCTGGAGCTCCCCGAGGGCAGGAGTACGCTGCCCTGTGTCGTCCTGTGCCACGGATTCAGTGGGACGATGGACCGCCTGTTCGACCACGCGCGCCAATTCGCCGAAGCAGGTTGGGCCACACTGGTATTCGACTACCGAGGCTTCGGCGAGAGCGAGGGTGAACCGCGGCAGGTCCCCGACATCGGCGGACAACTCGACGATCTGCGCGCCGCGGTCGCCTTCGCCCGCGCGCACGACCGCATCGACCCCGAGCGCATCCTGCTGTGGGGCAACTCGCTCGGCGGCGCCCACGCGATCACCGTCGCCGCCACCGACCCGCGCATCGCCGCGGTCGTCGCACAGATCCCGTTCAACGGATTTCCCGAGAAGGTCGAGGGCCGCTCGGCCGCGAACAACCTGGCACTGCTGGCCGCCATCATCTGGGACACCGTGCGCGGCAAACTCCGCATGCGGCCTTACTACATCCGGATGGTCGGCGCACCGGGCGAACTCGCCGTCACCGCCTCCGCCGACGCCGAGCGGCACATCGCCACCCTCACCGGCGGTGGCGAAACACTCTGGCGCAACAGCATCGCCCCGCGCGCACTGCTGTCGATGATGCGATACCGCCCGGCCGAATACGCCGCGCGCCTCACCTGCCCGCTGCTGGTGTGCGCCGCCGCCGACGATCGGGAGACACCCCTCGACACCAGCCGCGAGCTGGCAGAACGAGCACCCGACGGCCGATTGCGCGTCTACCCTGGTACTCACTTCACCTTCTACACCGAACCGGCGCTGCGCACCCGCGTCGTCGCCGATCAGATCGAGTTCTTCCGCCACGCCTGCGATCGGGTGTGACGTGCAGGGTTGGCGCTGATCACACCGGGTATCCGCGTGGTACCCCTGAGTGGGAAGGATGCGATGACGATGCGCGGACGACGTAACCGACGTGATCGAGAAGTACGCGAAGTACGAGAAATCCAGGCCCGACCACCTCATCAGACCGTCAAGTCACTGTTCTCGCTGCTGGTACTCGCCTGGCTGCTGGCCGGGCTGGTCGCGGCGTTCCAGCGGGACTACTTCACCGACACCCCGACCAACTGCGGTGACTGGGGGACCATCGCGCTCACCGTGGCGGCGGGTCCGCTGAACTACCTCGGCATGAACCCCAAGGTCGGCGAATGCCAACTGCCCGAACCGAGCCAATGACCTGACTACTTGGCATCCCCGTAGCACTGCACCACCGCCGTGGTGAAGGGGAACCGCACCGGCGTCTCCCCGAACGTGAGCCTGCCCGCCAGGTCGGCCGCCGCCGCGATCGCCTCGGCAACCACCGGCGCCTCCTCGGTCGGACAGTGCACGATCACCTCGTCGTGTTGGAAGAACACCAGCTCGGCGCGCATCTGCGCGATCGCCTGCCGTAACGCCGCCAGCACAAGCAGGGCCCAGTCGGCCGCGCTGCCCTGCACCACGAAGTTGCGGGTGAAGCGGCCCCTGGCGCGCGCCGCCGAACCGCTGCGCTCGGCAGGGGGCACATCGATCTCTTCCGGAGTGGCCGACACCGGTGGGCAGGTCCGGCCCAACCAGGTGCGTACCAGCCGACCCTCCTCCCCGGCGTAGGCCGCGTCGTCCACATAGGCCACCGCGGCCGGATATCGGCGCCGCAGACCGGCGAGGTGGGTGAGCGCGTCGCCGGAGGTCTGGCCGTAGATGGCGCCGAGCAGCGCCAGCTTGGCCTGTGCCCGGTCGCCACCGAAACCACGCGCCGCCAGGTCCGCGTACAGGTCCTCGCCGCGACCGGCCACCTCCATCAGACCGCGATCACGGGAGATGGCGGCCAGCACCCTCGGCTCCATCTGATCGGCATCGGCCACCACCAGACACCAACCGGGATCGGCGCGGATCGCCTGCCGGATCACCTTCGGAATCTGCAGGGCGCCACCGCCATTGGTCGTCCACCGCCCCGACACCGTTCCACCCGGCAGATACTCGGGCCGGAATCGGCCACCGTGCACCCACTGCTCGAGCCAGGCCCAACCGTGCGCGGTGTGCAGGCGGTAGAGCGTCTTGTACGCCAACAGCGGCGCGACGGCCGGATGATCGACGCGCTGCAGTTCCCATTTGCGCGTGGACGACAGCGTGACTCCCGCCCGCGCGAACGCTCGGATGATGTCCTGGGGGAGATCGGGCCGCACACGGGTGCCGAAGGCACGCGACACCTCGTCGGCGAGCTCTGCCATCCGCCGTGGTTCCGCTCCACCGGGAAATCGTTCACCGAGCATGGTGTCGAGCAGTTCGCGGTGCACGTCGGCCCGCCAGGGAATGCCCGCACGCGACATCTCGGTGGCCACCAGCATGCCCGCCGATTCGGCCGCGATCAGCAAGCGCATCCGATCGGGATGTTCGGTGCGCTCGGTCCGTGCGAGCTGCCCCGCGTACACCTCGACCAGCGCGGTGAGCTCATCGGTGCCGGGCGGCAACGGCACCGGACCCGAATCGAACAGCGAGGGTTGCGTTTCGGCGCTGCGCGCGGGCGCGTCCGGTGGGACGGGCAGGTTCCGCAGCCGCGCCCAGGCCGCCGCCAACGACCGAGGCTGACCGGATTGCCCCTGCTCGTACCCGATCAGCAACGCCTCGGCCGCCTGCACGTCGTAGCAGCGTTCCACGCGCACACCCGCCGCGAGCAGCGGCCGGTAGATCTCGGCGGTGGACCGCCACACCCACCGCCCCACGTGCGGGCGTGCGCGGATCGCCTCGACCAGCGACGGCTCCGTGACAACCGGACCGGCCGGACGCCCGTCCTGGTCGAGCGGGCACAGGCGAGCGCCACCGTCACCCGTCTCCGCCACCGCCCACCGCATGCGCAGAGTCTGTCAGCAGGGTCCGACAACCACTGTTTACCGGCCCGGGTGCCGGGTAAGCGGCCCACGATCGGGAGAACCCGGACAGGAGGTAACGCGATGGCGCACACGCAGACCGGCCCGCCCACGCAGCACACCCGGTCGGTCACCGAACTCGTCGACGACGCCACCAAACAGATCACCCGCCTGGTGCGCGACGAACTGCAGCTGGCACGCGTCGAAATGCAGGACCGCACAAAAGGAATCGCCCGCGGAGCGGGCATCGCCGGAGCGGGCGGACTCGTCGCGTTCTACGGCGGCATCGCGCTGACTGTCGCGGCGATCTTCGCCCTGGCGCTGGTAGTGCCGGAATGGGCGGCCGCGCTGATCGTCGGCGCCGCCCTGCTCGTGATCGGCGCGATCCTGGCGCTCGTCGGAAAGAAGAACGTCAGTTCGGCCGCACCGCCCGTACCGCACGAAGCCGTGCACGGCATCAAGGACGACATCGACACCATCAAGGACGGGAGCAGACGATGACCGACGACCCGGAGGCACTGCGCCGGGACCGTGACCAGGCCCGCCGTGAACTCGGCGAGACCGTCGCCGAGCTGACCGACAAATTCGACGTCCCCGCCCGCACCAAGGACAAGGTCCACGAGACCACCGAAGCGGCCAAGCACCGCGTCACCGACGCCAAGTACCAGGCGCTCTACACCGCCGACAAGGCCCGGGACAAAGCCGGACAGGTGGTCGGCAAGGTCGAGTCCTCGGTCCCCGACCCCGTGGTCGACCGAGGCAGGCAGGCCGCGGACCTGGCCACCCGCAAACCCCAGGTTCCGGTCGCGGCGGCCGCGGTCTTCGCCGCGCTGCTGGTCTGGTTCCTCGCCCGGCGGCGCGCATGAAGACGCTGTACAAACCGCTCGGCATGGTCGTCGGCGTGCTCGGCGGCATCGCCGCGAGCGCGGTGTTCAACCGGGTCTGGGGCGCGGTGGCCGACGGTGGCGACCCGCCGACCTCGACCACCCGCAACGCGACCTGGCGGGAAGTGCTGCTGGCCGCCGCTCTCCAGGGCGCCATCTTCGGCCTCGTGAAAGCCGCAGTCGACCGGGCGGGCGCCACGGGCTACAAGTCGCTCACCGGAACGTGGCCCGACTGACGAGGACAGGAGAACCATGTCGGAACAGGTAGGCGATTACTTGCTGCGCCGGTTGCGGGAATGGGGTGTCGAACAGGTCTTCGGATACCCCGGCGACGGCATCAACGGCCTGATCGCCGCCTTCGGACGGGCCGACAACACACCGCGCTTCGTGCAGAGCAGGCACGAGGAGATGTCGGCGTTCCAGGCGGTGGGTTATGCCAAGTTCAGCGGCCGGGTCGGCGTATGCGCGGCGACGTCGGGCCCCGGCGCCATCCATCTGCTCAACGGTCTCTACGACGCCAAGCTCGACCACGTGCCGGTGGTGGCGATCGTCGGGCAGACCGCGCGCAGCGCCATGGGCGGCAACTATCAGCGGGAAGTGGATCTGCAGGCGCTGTTCAAGGACGTGGCATCCGAATACCTGGTCGAGGTCAATGTCGCCGACCAGCTGCCCAACGCCTTGGATCGAGCATTTCGCACTGCCCTCGCCCGGCGCGCGCCGACAGCGGTCATCATTCCGGCCGATCTGCAGGAGGAACCCTACGAGCCACCCGCGCATGCCTTCAAGGAGGTGCCGTCCAGCCCGCCGAGCGCACCGCTGACCACCTCGGTGCCGGTGCGCTCCGAGCTGGAACGGGCGGCGGCCGTGCTCGACGCGGGCACCAAGGTGGCCATGCTGATCGGGCAGGGTGCGCGCGGCGCGGCGGACGAGGTGCTCGAGATCGCGGAACTGACCGGTGCGGGCATCGCCAAAGCGCTGCTCGGCAAAGACGTACTCAGCGACGAACTGCCGTTCGTCACAGGCTCGATCGGCTTGCTCGGCACGCGTCCCAGCTACGAGCTGATGCGCGACTGCGACACCCTGCTCATCGTCGGCTCCAACTTCCCCTACAGCCAGTTCCTGCCCGAATACGATCAGGCCCGCGCGGTGCAGATCGACCTCGACGGTGCCCTGATCGGCATGCGGTACCCGACCGAGGTGAATCTGGTCGGTGACGCGAAAGCCACACTGCGCCAGCTGATTCCACTGCTACATCGTAAGGACGACCGCTCTTGGCGCGAGACGGTCGAAGCGAATGTGGCGCAGTGGTGGCAGACCGTCGAGAACCAGTCCATGCTCGACGCCGAACCGGCCAATCCCATGCGGATCGTGTGGGAACTCTCGCAGCGCATCCCCGACGACGCGATCGTCACCGCCGACTCGGGCTCCTCCACCACCTGGTACGCCCGTTGCCTTCGCATGCGCGGCACCATGCGGGGATCGCTGTCGGGCACACTGGCGAGCATGGGCGCGGGCGTGCCGTACGCGATCGGCGCCAAATTCGCGCACCCTGGACGGCCGGTGATCGCCATCGTCGGTGACGGTGCCATGCAGATGAACGGGCTGAACGAACTGCTCACCATCCAGCGCTACCAGGACCTGTGGCCCGATCAGCGGCTGATCGTGTGCGTGTTCCACAACAACGACCTCAACATGGTCACCTGGGAACTGCGCGCCATGGGTGGTGCGCCGAAATTCGAGGAATCGCAAACACTTCCGGACGTCTCCTACGCCGATATCGCGCGCTGCGCGGGCATGGTCGGCATCAGTGTGGACAGGTCCGAGGACATCAGGCCGGCCTGGGACCGTGCACTGGCGGCGGACCGCCCGGTGCTGCTCGACATCCGCTGCGATCCCGAGGTGCCACCCCTGCCGCCGCACGCGACCGCCGACCAGGTCAAGGACCTGGGACGGGCTGTGCTGCAAGGTGACCCAGGCGCGTGGCGGCTGCTCGTACAGGGAGTGAAGTCGAAGGCGCAGGAACTGCGCCGCTGAGCGTGGTGGCCGACCCGACGGCCGGCCACCACCGCCTCCCTACGGCGTCGAGTAGCCGATCAGCGCGCCGATGCCCGCACCGATCGGGATGGTCACCAGCGCGCCGACACCACCGAGGAAGAAGCCGAGAACAGCACCGATTCCGGCGCCGACGAGCGCGCCGATCCCCGCATTGTGCTGCTTACGGGCCTGGGTCTCGGCGGCCTCGTCGACGAACTCGGCCGTATGGGCCGTGACGGCGGCCGGTGCGCCCACCGGAGTCAGGGTGAGCGAGCGACCGTCGGCCGCGATCGCCGCTGCCAGGTCGAAGGTGCCCGCGGTCGAGGCGATTCGGGTCGGGATGGACGCGACCGCACGGCCCTCGCGATCGGTGAGGGTCACGGTGCCGCCCGTGAGGGTGAAGGTGCCGTCGACCACCGAGGTGGTGAGCCCTGCACCGTCGGCCGAGGGGCCCGCGGTGAACGCCACCCCGTTTTCGGTGCCCTGGACAACCGGGGCCGCCGTCGGTGCGGCGTGAGCGTTGGTGGTGGCGGTGAGGCCGACAGCCCCGACCGCGAGGACAGCGACCGCGCAGAATCTCTTCATCTTGCCCCTCCAGTCTGCCCGCCGGAGTCCGGCGGAACATCCTCTGCCGGACCGGATCTCGGCCCGAGATCATCTTCACACTGTCCCCACCGGATGTGAACCCACCAGCGGTCATACCGGAAAAACATCACCGAATGGACGCATTCACCGAATGAGATTGCCACACCGTAGGTTTCGCTATGCCGCCGAAATTCCTATATGCCGGATCCGGATTTTCTCGGCAGGATGAGTATTCAGGGAATCGAGCGGAAGGAACGTCATGACGATCCTGGTGACAGGAGCAACGGGCAGTGTCGGACGCAAGGTCGTGGACCAGTTGATCGCGCGAGGGGTCTCCGATATCCGGGCGTTGACGGTGAATCCGGACCGGGCGGCGCTGCCCGCCGGGGTGGTGTCGGTGCGCGGCAACCTGCGTAAGCCGGACAGCCTGGACGGGGTATTCGACGGCGTGGACCGGATCTATCTCGCCCCGGCACCCGAGGTCGTCGGTGCGGTGCTCGAGCGAGCGGCAGCGGCCGGCGTCCGCCACGTCGTCGATCTGTCCGGCGAGCCCGACAGCTGGTGGGGGACCGTGAGCAACGCCGTCGAGGACAGTGGGCTGGCGTGGACGCACCTGTGGCCCGCCGACTTCATGGAGAACAGCGTCAGCTGGTCGCAGCAGATCCGCGCTACGGGTACGGTTCGCGAACCGCGCCCCGAGACGGCCACCGCACCCGTGGCGATGGACGATATCGCCGCGGTAGCCGCGACCGCACTGCTCGACGACGACCACCTCGGGCGTGCCTACCCGCTGGCAGGCCCTGAGGTTCTCACCCGCACCGAGCAGCTCGCCCAGATCGCCGAGGCCATCGGCCGCGAGCTCACCTTCCGCCGATCCGATCGGGCCGAAACCATTGCCGCTCTGGCACCGAGCATGGGCCACAACACCGAGTGGTACGTCGACAACGTCCTGCTCGGCTACAGCCCGCCGATCGACACGCTGCCGATCACCAGCGTCCAGGACATCACCGGCCGCCCGGCGACCACCTTCCGCGACTGGGCGAAAGCCAACGCCGACCAGTTCCTCGACGGCTGATCCACATGCCTACGGACCTCCGCGGCTCGTGGCGGTCGAGCTTCATCCGAGCGCGCGGACCCGCAGTGCGCGGGCGAGATGATCGCGTTGCTCGACC
Organism: Nocardia ignorata NBRC 108230; assembly: GCF_001612905.1. Lineage (GTDB taxonomy): Bacteria > Actinomycetota > Actinomycetes > Mycobacteriales > Mycobacteriaceae > Nocardia > Nocardia ignorata. The sequence continues at coordinate 170,446 of NZ_BDBI01000012.1, forward strand.
ACCAGGCGGCGCAGGGCAGCGGGGGCATCGGTGTTCGTCGCGAGCCAGTTGTCCACGGCTGCCAGGGAGTCGGCGGCGGGAAAGAGGCCGATGACGATGCGACGGGCGATCTCGATGCTGCGCTGCTCCCAGGTCGGACGCAGTCGGGTGAAGTACTCGTTGTCGTAGGAGCCGATCAGGTCGCGGCGGTCGCCTGCGCGGAAACCGTCGATCACGGCGTCGAGGTGGTCGTTGATGAGCGCGGTGTCGTCGAAGATGCGCGTCCACGCGGCGGCTTTCACGTCCCGGTCCGGGCGGGCGGCCAGGGCATGTAGGTGAGCGGTGCGGCCCGAGGCGGTGTCGTCGCGGGTGAGTTCGGTGTCCAGATCGTCGGCGGTCGCGGCGCCGGTCGCGGCCAGTGCCGTCCAGAGGGCCCACCGCAGGTCAGGGTCCAGGGCCAGCCCCTTCGGAGCGGGAGTTTCACCGAGCAACATGGCGCGGATATCGGCGGCCCGCCCCGCGTCGACGGTGGCGGCGGCCGCGGTCGCGCGGGCGAACGCCAGCTGCTCGCCGGAACCGGACGCAGCGGAATACAGTGCCGTCCAGCATGATTCGAGCCATTCTCGGCGCCACCTGTCGCGCTCGACGGTCGGCAGGTAGTGGCCGATGGCGAAGGAGGCGTTCGAAAGCACCGCCGTGAGCAGGGCCGTATTGGACTCGGCGGGAGCGAAGTCGCGGGCCATCGTCAGATACCGGCCGACGGCGAGCTCGCCGTCGCGCGTGGCATTCCACAGCGCCGACCAGATCAGCCCGCGGGCCAGCGGGTCGACCACGCGGTCGAGTGACCGCTCCACGGTCACCAGGGAATCGGCGTCGAGACGAACCTTCGCATAGGTGAGATCGCCGTCGTTGAGCAGCCGCAGGGGAGCGGGGGAGAGGGTGATCGGGGTGCGCTCCTCGACGATGTCGACCTCCACGCGATCACGGCGGACGAGGTCGCCGTCGGCGTCGAAGTCGTAGAGACCGACCGCGAGCCGGTGCGGGCGTGGATCGGTCTGCACGATGTGGTCGTCGTCGAGGGTCACGGTGGAGACGCCGGTGGTCTGCAACCAGGCCCGCGCCCACGCGTCGAGGTCGCGGCCGGACTCGGCGGACAACTCCGTCAGCAGGTCATCGAGGGTCGTGTTGCCGAACGCGTGGGCCCGGAAGTAGCTGCGGGCGCCCGCGAAAAACGCCTCCCGGCCGACATAGGCGACGAGCTGCTTGAGCACGCTCGCGCCCTTGGCGTAGGTGATGCCGTCGAAATTGAGCTTTGCCGCCTCGAGATCGGTGATGTCGGCGACGATCGGATGCGTAGTCGGCAATTGATCCTGCAGGTACGCCCACGCCTTACGGCGGTTGGCGAACGCCACCCATGCGTCGGTCCACTCGGTGGCCTCCGCGCTGGCCAGCGCGCCCATGTAGTCGGCGAAGGACTCCTTGAGCCACAGGTCGTCCCACCACACCATGGTGACGAGATCACCGAACCACATGTGCGCCATCTCGTGCAGGATCGTGTTCGCACGGCCCTCGTACTGCGCCGCCGTCGCCGCACCACGGAACACGTAGGCCTCGGTGAAGGTGACCAGGCCCGGGTTCTCCATGGCGCCGAGGTTGTATTCGGGCACGAACACCTGGTCGTACTTGCCCCACGGGTACGGGTAAGCGAAATGCTCGGCGAAGAAGTCGAGCCCTTGGCGGGTCACCTCGAGAATCGTGTCCGCGTCCAGATGGTCGGCCAGCGAGGCGCGGCACAGCACGCCGAGCGGGATCATCAGTTTTCCACGGCTCCAAGAGGATTCGACGCGGTGATACGGACCGGCCGCGACCGCGGTGATGTAGGTGGAAATCGGCAGGGTCGGTGAGAACTCCACCGTCTGATTCGGGCCGTCGACGGTCACGGTATCGGCGGGCCGATTCGACATGACCTCCCAGCCGTCGGGCGCCGTGACGACAAAGGTGAACGGCGCCTTCATGTCGGGCTGCTCGAAGCAGGCGAATACCCGGCGCGCGTCCGCCGGCTCGTACTGGGTGTAGAGGTAGGTGCTGCCGTCGACCGGATCGAGGAACCGGTGCAAACCCTCACCCGAGCGGCTGTACTCGCCGACCGCCCGCACAACGACGACGTTCGATGCCGACAGGCCGGTCACGGAAATCCGCGCGCCGTCGTAGTCGACCGCCACTTCCCGTCCGTTCACGGTGACCGATTCGACTGCGAGACCGAGGAAATCGAGCCACGTCTCGGTCGCCGTGGCGTCGAAGGCGACCGTCGTCGTGGTGGTGAACCCCGGGCGAGAGTGCTCGGGTGCGCCGGACAGATCGAGTTCGACGCGGTAGTCACGCACGGTGACCGTGGCGGATCGCGCGGCGGTCTCGGAGCGGGTCAGGTTGGCGGTAGTCACGTCCCGATCCTGCCAGTCATGAGGTGGGGGAGGGGAGTGGTTATCGCGGCCCCGATCTATTCGTCTGGGAGGCAGGGTAATTCGGGAGGCCGAGGCCGACGGTCGATGTGCTTGCCGGGGCGGTGTACGCCTCGGACCAGGCTTAGGTCGGTAAATAACATGCCGATAGCGCGATATGCGCATCGACTCATGAATCACCCTCAATCTCAAACAAAACAACCGGCTACGCCGGCCTTCTCAGGACCGCGAGGGAGGGGAAGCCGCCTTCGGCTCAGCGTGAACGGAATGCTGTTCGCTGTATCCGCCGACTGGTTTCGTAGGTCCTGTTCGCGCAGGTTCGATCGAAAGGCCCTCGAATGTCCGTTCCAGCCGACGCCGTGCGTGTGGTGAAGCTCGGCGCCCACATCGGTGCCCGCATCGACGGCATCCGCCTCGATGGCGACCTCGATGTGCGTTCGGTCGACACCATTCGCGCCGCGCTCGCCGAACACAAGGTGATCTTCTTCCGCGGTCAGGAGCATCTGAGCGAGGACGGGCAGTACGAATTCGCCGAGCTCCTCGGTGCGCCGACCACCCCGCACCCCACGGTGACCTCGGCGGGGGCCAAGAGTCTGGCGATCGACTCGCATCAGACCAGGTCGAATGTGTGGCACACCGATGTCACGTTCGTCGACCGGGTGCCGAAGGCCTCGATCCTGCGGGCGGTGACGCTGCCCGAGTACGGCGGCACGACCACCTGGGCGTCCACCGTCGCGGCGTACAACTCGCTGCCTGCCTCGCTGAAACTGCTCGCGGAGAATCTGCGCGCCAGGCACACCAATCGTTACGACTACGCGGCCGACGCGGTGGACCGAACCGATGATTTCGAACTGGCGTATCGGCGCGAATTCGAGTCGACGTATTTCGAGACCGAGCATCCGGTGGTGGAAGTGCACCCGGAAACCGGTGAGCGTGCCCTGCTGCTCGGTTGCTTCGTGAAAGAGATCGTCGGCGTCTCCAGTAGCGAATCGCGGGCGTTGTTCCGGCTTTTCCAGGATCGGGTGACGCGCCTCGAGCACACCACCCGCTGGAATTGGTCGCTCGGCGATGTCGCGATCTGGGACAACCGGGCCACCCAGCACTACGCCGTGGACGATTACGACGGTGCGCATCGCAGGCTCACCCGGATCACGCTCGGCGGACCGGTCCCGGTCGGTGTCGACGGGCGGCCGAGCACGGTGATCGCGGGCGACGCGCGCGACTATGTCACCGCGCCCCACCGTGCGGCCTGACGCGAATCCGCCGTCGAGCGAGCGGTATCGGTTAGTCTGCGACCGCAGGTTTATCCGGCGATCGCGCGCGAATCGGTCCAGCCCGACGATGGGAATGCCGTGAATTTGTGGAGCTATATCCAGGGTCGGGGCGAGGTGCTGACCTTTCTCACCTATCAGCACGCGTCGCTGGCTTTCCAGACCGTGCTGGTGGGAACCGTTGTCGCGGTGCTGATCGCGGTGGCGGTGTACCGGCTGCCGCTGGCGTCGGCATTGACGCTCACGTCGAGCCGGGTGGCGTTGACGATTCCCTCGCTGGCGCTGTTGGCCCTGCTGCTCGTGCCGTTCGGGCTCGGTGTGGTTCCGTCGTTTCTGATGCTGGCGTTCTTCGCGGCGCTGCCGGTGATCGGTAATGCGATCGTCGGCCTGCGCTCGGTACCTGCCTCGGTGGTGGAGTCGGCGCGGGGGATCGGGTTGTCGCGGTGGCGGATTCTGCTCACCGTCGAGCTGCCGATCGCGTGGCCGGTGATCCTCACCGGTATCAGGGTGTCCACGCAGATGATCGTGGGCGTCGCTGCCATCGTCGCCTATGTGCTCGGTCCGGGACTCGGGTCGCTCATCTTCAACGGGCTGTCGCGGCTCGGCGGTGCCAACGCGCTCGAAATGGCGCTCACCGGAACCATTCTCATCGTTGTCGTCGCGTTGGTGTTCGACGCGCTCCTCGTCCTGCTCGGACGACTCACCATTGCCAAGGGGCTCTCATGACCACGGTGACCACCCCGTCCGAACGCGACGTGACCGGCGCGTCCATCGTCCTCGACTCGGTCGTGAAGCGGTACAAGGGGCAGGACAAGCCGGCCGTCGAGCGGCTGGACCTCGAGATCGAGGCGGGTGAGATCGTCGCCTTCGTCGGGCCGTCGGGCTGCGGGAAGACGACGACCCTGAAGATGATCAACCGGTTGATCGAGCCGACGGAGGGCCGGATCTTCATCGGTGGACGGGATGTGACAAGGGAGGATCCGGACAAGCTCCGTCAGTCCATCGGTTATGTCATCCAGTCGGGTGGGCTGTTCCCGCACTGGTCGGTGGCCAAGAACATCGGGGCGATTCCCCGGGTGCTCGGCTGGGACAAGAAGCGCATCGCCGAGCGCACCGAATATCTGCTGGATCTGGTGGGTCTGGACTCGGCGACCTTCGCCGACCGGCTGCCCAAGGACATGTCCGGCGGCCAGCAGCAGCGTGTGGGTGTGGCGCGGGCACTCGCCGCGGATCCGCCGGTGCTGCTGATGGACGAACCGTTCGGCGCCGTCGATCCGATCACGCGAGTTCGCCTGCAGGACAGCCTGATCGCGATCCAGCACGAGCTGGGTAAGACCATCGTCGTCGTCACCCACGATTTCGAGGAGGCCACCAAGCTCGGCGACCGGGTGCTCATCCTGTCCGAGGGTGGGCATGTGGAGCAGTACGCGCGGCCCGAGGAGATCCTCACCGATCCGGCGACACCGTTCGTGGAGGAGTTCGTCGGATCGGGCGCGAAACTGGCGTATCTGACGGTGTCCCGGGTGGGTGATGTGGAGGTCGATCCGGTGACGACCGCGCGGATCGGTGAACCCGCCAAAGAGGTGATCGGCCGGGCGACTCGTGCCGGCCACACCTGGGTGGTTGTGGTCGACTCAGCGGGGCGGCCCCGTTCGTGGCCGTCGCTGCGTGAGGTGTCGAGCAAGCCGGAGGTGTCGGACTATCTGGATCGGCGGCTGCCGGTGGTCGCGCAGTCCTCCACGCTCAACGACGCCCTCGACGCGATGCTCGCGGCGAGCCAGGGCGCCACGCTGGTCACCGACGGGCGAGGCAGGGTGGTCGGTTCGCTCAGTATCGGTGCGGTGACCGACGTGATCCAGACCAAGCTGGCCGAGGCGCACAATGCCGAGGGCGAGACGTCCTACGAGACCTACGTCGATGGTTCGGATCCGACGCCGACCCCTGTTGTCGCCGCGGAGCCGGGGCCGGGTGATCCGGCGTGAAGCGGCTGCGCGCGTTGCCGATCGACGTGTGGTTCGAACCGTTGATCATCGCGGTGATCGGGATCGGGTACCTGCTGTGGTACCGGGCGTCGACGTTCACCGCGACCGAGCAGGCGTCGCTGGGCTGGGCGAATCTGCGGACGACGATCGTCGAGCACGTGCGGCTCACCGTGGTGGCGACGCTGATCGTGGTCGCGGTCGCGATTCCGCTCGGCATCGCGCTGACCCGGCCCGCGTTGCGCAGGCTCGAGCCGCTGGCGGTGAACGTCGCCAATATCGGGCAGGCCGCCCCGGCGGTGGGCCTGCTCGTGCTTTTCACGTTCTGGTTGGGGACCGGGTTCCGCACGGCGGTGGTCGGTTTGGTGGTCTATGCGATCCTGCCGATTCTGCAGAACACGATCGTCGGGTTGCGGCAGGTGGATCAGCGCACGATCGAGGCGTCGCGCGGGATCGGGTTCTCCGGGCTGCGGACGCTGGTGCAGGTGGAGTTGCCACTCGCGGTGCCGGTGATCCTGAACGGTGTGCGCACGGCGCTGGTGATCCTGGTCGGTACCGCGACCTTGAGCACGTTCATCGGTGCGACCAGTCTCGGGACGCTCATCACGACCGGTGTCACCTTGTTCCTGCCGAAGTTGCTCATCTCCGGTGCGGTGCTCGTCGGGCTGCTCGCGTTGATCATCGACTGGCTCGGCCGGCTCGTGGAGCTGGCCGCGACCCCGCGAGGTATCTCATGAGACGGCTGGTGTGCGCGCTGGTGGCGAGTGTTTCGCTGCTCGCCGGGTGTGGGCTGGTGAGCTCGTCGGGGACCTTCCACGACGCGAGCCTGCCCGGTGGCGATCGGCCGCTCGAGGGCGCGAAGCTGACCGTGACATCGAAGAGTTTCACCGAGGGCGTGCTGCTGGGCAAGATCACCGCCACGTATCTGGCCGCGGCGGGCGCGTCGATCACGGATCTGACGGGTGCGCCGGGGTCGGCGTCGTCGCGGCAGGCGCAGCTCAACGGTGACGCGGATGTGCTGTGGGAGTACACGGGTACGGGGTGGGTGAACTACCACAACGAGACCGAGACGATCGTCGACCCGCAGGAGTTGTGGCAGCGGGTGCACGATGTGGAGAAGCGTGACCACGATCTGGAGTGGTTGGCGCCCGCGAATTTCAACGACACCTATGCTTTCGCGGCCTCGACGCCGACGGCCGAACGGCTGGGGGTGCGGTCGTTGTCGGCGGTCGCGCAGCTGCCGGTGGCGGAGCGCACGTTCTGTGTCGACGACGAGTTCTTCAGTCGCTCGGACGGTTTCATCCCGATGCTGGCGAAGTACGGCATTCCCTACAACGATCCCAACGGGGTGCCCGCGGGCAATGTCACCAGGATGGACGCGGGGGTCGTCTACACCGCGACCGCCAAGGGTGAGCCGTGCCGGTTCGGCATGGTCTACACCACCGACGGTCGGGTGAAGAACCTGAATCTGGTTGTCCTGGAAGACGACAAGAAGTTCTTTCTGCCCTACAGCGGGACCGCTGTGGTGCGTGGTGCGGTGATCGAGGCGCATCCGCAGCTTCGTGCGCTGCTCGGCGCCATCTCCGAGCGGCTCACCGACGATCTGATGCGTGAGCTCAACGGTCGCGTGGACATCGACGGGGAGGACCCGGCCGATGTCGCCTACGAGTGGTTGAAGAGCGCGAACCTGATCGAGTAGGCGCGCGGGTCAGAGGTGGTTGAGGCCGACCATCTTGGTCGCGGTGGCCATGGCGGCGGCCAGGCCGAGTGCGCCGAGAGCGGCGACGGCTAGGGATCCGGTGAGGGTCGTGAGACCGAACAAGAAGAACACGCAGGTGGCCAACATGATGGCGGTGCTGGTCAGATCCGTACTCGTCGTATTCGGTGTCCGATTACGTGAGTGGGTCATATCTTCATAGTTGCCAGGAACCGCGGTTACTAAACCGTTATTTTCGGTTCGATGTGCGAGTTTCGGCTGCTCCGGCCTGGGTAGCGCCACAGTGACCGCGAGAGAAAGGCTGTCGAGATGCCGAAGACCACGAGCTCGGGCCGGGCGCGGACGTCGGAGCTGCCGAGCACTTTGCAGCGTTCCAGCGCCAAGGCACAGCGGACGTTCGCCAAGGCGCACGACGCGGCGCTGGACGAGTACGGCACCGAGGAACGCGCCAACCGGGTCGCCTACAGCGCGTTGAAGCACAGTTTCGAGAAGGTGGGGGATCACTGGGAGCCGAAAGGTACCAGGGGGCCGTCGGATTCGCGGGCTGCTTCCGGCGGGCGGACGCCGCGCGGTGAGAGCGCCGAAGGGGTGAACGCGAATGCGACCAAGAGTCACCTCATCGATGTCGCCGGGCGGTTGTCGATCACCGGAAGGTGGCGGATGACCAAGGAGGAACTGGTCGAGGCGATCGAGAAGGCCAACCGGCGTGCGACCGCGCGGGCTCGGTCCTGAGATGACCCGCGGCGCTGGTGACGACCAGGCATACGGCCGCGCCGTGCTCTACGGTGTGTGCGTGATCGGCTTCGCGGCGCTCGTCTTCGCCGCGGTGAACTTCTGGGCTGCGACACGCACGAATTGTGCGGGCGCGCAGACTCACCTGTGCGATTCCCCGGCGCAGGCTGCCGTGATGATCGGTCCGTCGCTGGTGTTGCTGGCCGGTGGGATCGGTGCTTTCGTGCACACCTATCAGCGCTATCGCGACGGGCGGTCGTGGCGGGTGTGGCAGGGGGCAGGATGGTTCCTGTTCATCCTGATGACCGCGTATCTGATGATTTCCGCTGGTACCACGGTGACCGGGTGACCAGTCCGGACGGCACCGCAGGGCGGACGGCCCTGCGGCACCGATCGGGCTAGTTCTGCGGCAGACGTGAGGACTTCTGGCCGCCGGTTCGGGTGCGCGGCGGCTTCACGCCCTGCATGATGTCGTTCCACCACGACTGCAGTGGGCTCGGTTCGGGCCAGCTGACAACGGTGGCGTCCGGCTCGGTCGCCGGTTCGGTGGTGTCGAAGACAGGATGATCGGAATAGCGCATTGCACAACTTCCTCGAGAGAACTGAACTGCTTCTTCACTGATGTGTTGGGGTGCCCCGGTCGGGTTCGCGGTGTGTCCACACGCGCAGGTTCGGTCGGGGCGGATCGGTCGACGTCGAGATGACGTCGGCCAGGTCTGTGTGCAGGGTCAGCCACTGGGCGAGTCCGGCGGCGGTGATGATGCGGTCGACGACCGAAGGCGCGGCCTTGACCACGCTCACCCGGACGGTGTCGTGTTGCTGGGCGCGACAGGCCAGATCGATGATCGATCGGCACGACATGAAGGCGACCTCGTCGAGGTCGACGACCAACTGCCCGCCATTCGATGCTCTCTGGAAGGCGTCGTCGAGAAGGCGGCGCCAGCGGGTGATGGTGTAGGCGTCGATGTCGCCGCGCACGTACAGGAAGATTGCGTTCGATCGGGTCTCGATGTCGGCACTCACGCGCGCCGACACATCCGGTGGTTCGCCGTCGAAGGCGGGTAGTTCGTATCGTCCTACGTGGCTGGAATGGGTGTTCACGAGTACTCGATTTCCTCGGCACCGGCAGGCCTCGCGCGCTGCGCCGACCGGTCCTGGATCCTCAAGATCGGCTGGTACTACCCATTTGAGCACGTCGGTACGCCGCTGTCATGGACTGTGACCGACTCGATGCCGAAATTCGGGACGCAGCCGTGACCTGTGCGCCGGCGCCGCGACCGCGCGGGCGGTGAATACTGAGGGCATGACCGATCGGCGGGATGTGTCCTCCGACGAGCGCTTGCTCGTCGAGCGAGTCGTCGGTGTGGGCGATCCGTTGCGGGTGGGGTGGTTCCGGTACCGGTTCGGCACGCATCGGTGGGAGTGGTCCGACGAGGTCGCCGCGATGCACGGTTACCCGCCGGGGACCGTGCCGACGACGGATTTGCTGTTGTCGCACAAACATCCGCGTGATCGCGACCGGCTCGAGGCGATGATCACCTCGGTGGAGGACGGTGGCGCGTTCTCGAGTCATCACCGCATCGTCGACACCGATGGCCAGGTCAAGGATGTGCTCGTGGTGTCGGAGCCGTGGCGCGACGACAGCGGCGCGGTGATCGGCACTGCCGGGTACTACATCGATGTATCCGAGACCGCCGAGGTGTTCCGGCGGGAGGCGCTCGACACGACGTTGCCGGGTGTGCTCGAGGCGCGGACGGTGATCGAGCAGGCCAAGGGCGCGTTGATGCTGGTGTACGCGATCAGCGCCGAACAGGCGTTCCGGGTGTTGCGGTGGCGCTCGCAGGAAACCAATGTCAAGTTGCGCACGATCGCGGAGCGGGTGGTCGCCGAGCTGCCGAAAGTGGCCGGTGACGAGGTGAAGTTGCGCAGCAGGCTGGACCATGTGCTGCTCACCGCGCACATGCCCGACTCTGTGAAGGAGTAGGGCGCCGTCCCTATCGGTCGATGTGTGGAGGTGCTACGGGCTCGTCGGGGATGTGCAGGGCAGGCGCGGCGCCCGGGTCGTCCGGGTTGGTGTTCTGGGCGTCGACGATGGCCGCCGCCTGTGCGGTCGAGGTGCTCTGGTGCGCGCGGGCGAGTTTGCGGAGCCGTGCGCGGGCGGCATCGAGATCGAGGTCGAAGTATTCGGCGAGGATGCCGACGGCTGTGGCGATGACGCTGGTGCCGTCGAGAACCGCTGCGACTGTGTCGGCGGTGGTGCTCACCCGGCCGTGTTCGGTTCCCATGGACAGGGCGATCGCGGTGAGGTCGGCCAGGATCTGCCCGAAGTCGTTGGGGCGCTCATTGCCCCACGGTTCGTCGGCGTGGACGACGACCGAGCCGAGCGGCATTGTCATGGCTTTGACTGGGAATGCGCGCACCGATCGCATACCGGCCGCGCGGGCGTGGTGACAGTAGCCGGGCCAGCGGACGCCCTCGTCGGGCTGGTCGATATCGGTGATCATGGCGACGGCACCGTCGCGTGCGCTGGCCAGCCCGGGGCCGCTGATGTGCAGGCGCGGGTCGGCGACGGTGTCTTCACGGGATGCTTCGGCGACGATCTGGATGCCGCTGCCGTCGGGGCGCTTGTCGAGCAGGATCACTGCGGCCGAGACAGCGTCGAAGCACTGGCAGGCGTGTTCGGCGACGGCGTGCAAGAGGGCGGGTACGTCGAAATCGGTGGCCAGTGTCGCGGTCAGATCCGCGACGGCGAGGCGGGTCCGCGCGGTGTTCATCGTCCCTGCCCTTCACTGGAATCACGCTCGTCGCGCAGCGACAGTCTGCGAGCCACGATATCGGCGGCGACCGCGCTGAGCGAGCGGCCGTTGGCATAACAGTACGCACGCAGCCGGGCCAGGGCTTCGTCCGCCGACACGGCCAGCTGCACCGCCACCATGCCCGCGGCATTGAAGATCACCGCGCGCGAGAATTCCTCGCCCGCGGACTCGACCGTAAGGGGATCGGTGTTCGCGAGCCGGTACAGATCGGTGCCGAACATGTGGCCGATCGCGGCCGCGCACGCGAGGCCCGATTCCTGTTCGACGGCGGTGAGGCGGCCGCTGCTCGCCCGATACAGTTCCAGCACGCCGACGGTGGTGCCCTCGCTCGGGACCGGGAAGGCGAAAAGGGCCCGCACACCGAGCGTGAGGAGTTCGGTGGTGAACACGGGCCAGCGGGTGGTCGCCGGGGTAGCGGTCAGGTCCGGCCACAGTTGTCGTTCGCCGCGGCGGTAGGTGTCGATGCAGGGCCCCTCGCCGACGACGAATTGGAGTTCGTCGAGGTGCTGGGCGGTGGCATCGGTGGCGTAGACGAGTTCTCGCGCTTGGGAGGTGCGGCTGAGCAGGGCGACGGCGGCCCCGTCGACGCCGGTGAGCCGGACCGCGGCGGTGCAGAGCGCGCCGATGCCGCCGAACAGCGAACCTTCGCCGCCGACGCGCCGCCGGTCGGGTGATTCTCCGGGCCGGTCCCGGAACGCGTCCTCCACCGAGCCCTCCGATCTCCGATGTCCACGCTACCGCGCGGTGACCGGTCGGGTGGGGATCGGCTCGGCGGCCTCGGTCAGTGTCGGCCTTCGGCGAATTCCTCGACGATCTTGGCGCAGAAGGCGGGCAGATCGCCGGGGTTGCGGCTGGAGACGAGCCCGTTGTCGGTGACGACCTCCTCGTCGACGACGGTGCCGCCCGCATTGCGGATGTCGGTGCGCACACTGGGGTAGCCGGTGAGGGTGCGGCCGCGTACCGCGTCGGCCTCGACGAGAGTCCAGGGGCCGTGGCAGATGACGCCGATCGGTTTGCCGGTCGCGGCGAACTGTTTCACGAAGCCGACGGCCGAGGAGTCCTGGCGGAGTTTGTCGGGGTTGGTGGTGCCGCCGGGCAGGATGAGGGCGTCGTAGTCGTCGGGGCTGGCCTGGCTGACGACCTGGTCCACGGTGAAGGTGTCGCCCTTCTCGACGTCGTGGTTCATGGCCTGGATGCTGCCCGATTCCAGGGAGATCAGGGTGGTGGTCGCGCCCGCGTCTTCGACGGCGGCCCGGGGTTGCACGAGTTCGACCTGTTCGACGCCGTCGGTGGCCAGGATGGCGACGCGCTTACCGGTCAGTGGCTGCTGGGGCATGGTGCACTCCTCACGTGGACGACTTTCACGGTGGTCATTTCGTCGAGCAGTTCGGGGCCGTAGCCGAAGCCGTTGCCGGAACGGCCGCGGGGTTGGGCGGCTCCGCCCGGGGCGCCACCGAAGACGGCGTTGATCTTCACCGTCGCGACAGGCAAAGTGCGCCACGCTCTTTGGGCGTGGTCCATGGAACCTGTCAGGACGGTGGCCGCGAGGCCGTATTCACCGGTGGCGGCTTCGTCGAGCCCGGTATCGAAGTCGGGGACCACCCGGACCGGGGCGACCGGACCGAAGGTTTCCTCGCGCAGCACCCGCATCTGGGGGAGGCAATCGGTGAGGACGGTGGCCGGGTAGGTCGCGCCGGGCCCGTCGGGGATGTGGCCGCCGACGAGGACGCGCGCGCCGTGGTCGACGGCGTCGGCGACGTGGTCGTGGACGTGGGCGCGTTGGCGGGCGTCGACGAGTGGTTGCGGGTGTTCGTTCCATGCGGCGGCGCGGGCACACAGCGCTTCGAGGAAGCGGGGGGCGACGGCGGTGTGGACGTAGATGCGTTCGACCGAGGTGCAGATCTGGCCCGCGTTGGCGAACGCGCCGAGTGCGGCCTGTTCGGCGGCCCATTCGGGGTCGACGTCGGCGTCGATGAGCAGTGGGTCGTTGCCGCCGTTCTCGAGCAGCACCTTTGCGCCGGTGCGGGCGGCCGCGGCGGCGATGCGCTGCCCGGTCTCGCTGCTGCCGACATGGGCGATCACGTCGACCTCGGGGGAGGACGCGAGCAGGGCGCCGATGTCGCCACCGCCGGTGACGGTGGCGAGGACCGCGTCGGGGAAGTGGGGCGACATGATCTGCCCGAGGAGTTCGCCGGTGCGCGGACAACGTTCGCTCGGCTTGTGCAGCACCGTGTTTCCGGTGACGACGGCGGCGCCGAGCAGCCCGCAGGCGATGGCGACCGGGTCGTTCCACGGGGTGAGGGCGACGACCACACCGCGTGGTTCCGGGATCATGAAGTCGGTGGCCTCGGGGGAGCCCTGCAGCGATTTGCCGCGATGCAGGGGGCCCAGTTCGGCGTACTGGTCGAGGGTGGAGGCCCCCGCGAGGACTCCCTCGCGTCCGGAGGCGGCGGGGCGTCCGGTTTCGGATTCGAGGGTGGTGGCGAGCTCGTCGGTGTGGGCGCGCACGGCCGCTGCGGCGGCGCGGAGCATCCCGGCGCGGTCGGCGGGTGGGACGCTTGCCCAGCCGAGTTGGGCGGCGCGCGCGGAGCGCACCGCGTCGGCGATCTCCTCGGGGGAGGTGGTGGGGGGTGCGGTGGTTGTGGTCATGTGGTCGGCATACCCGGTAGGCGGCGGGGAAACAGGAATCATGTTGGGGGATGGTCGGTTTCGTCTGTTCGGCCGCGCCGGCTTCCGGTGTAGGCGCTTTCGCGGAACCGGTCGAGCGCGTGCGGGACCAGGGCGACACCGGCCGGGCGGTTGAGGATCGGGTCGAAGAAGTCGGTGCGGTATTCGCCGGGTTCGGCGCGGCGCAGGTCGAGTTCGCCGACGGGGATCGGTTCTCCGCCGAGGGGTTCGGCGGTGAGGGAGAACCGCAGGAGGTGATCGTTGTCGAGGTGGTCGCGCAGTGCTTGCAGGGAGGCGGTGCCGGGCAGGTCGTCGAGGGGTTCGGCGAAGAACCAGACCGGTGAGTCGTCGCCGAAGCGGTAGGGCATCAGCGAACCGAAGCAGGCGCGGTCCCAGCCGCGTGCGGCGGTGATGACGAACCGGCCGAGTGTGCCGCGTCCGGTGGTGGCGAGGGCGAAGTCCCAGGGGTGATCGTCTCGGTCGAGGACACGGAAGGCCAGGCCTAGTACGTCGGGGATGCCGGTCGGGGTGCCGATGCCTTTGGACAGTCTGCCGATGACGGCGCGTTCGCCCGGCCCGAACCAGGGCACGAAGTCGGCGGCGGCGTGGAAGCGTCCGGCCAGGCGCAGGCCGCGCGGATGGAACACCCGCGCGTGCCTGACCTTGGCACCGGCCTGGAAAGCGGTGCGTACCACGGTGTTCGGGAGGTCGGTGAGGGTTGCTTTGTCGATCATCGGCGGCGGTCCACGGTGGTCGCGACGGTCCGGGGCAGCAGGGCGCCCAGTGCTATCATGCCGAGCCCGAGGCCCAGGTGCAGCCAGTTGTCGGCGTCGTTGAGCGGGACGAAGTTGGCGTCGCTTTGCTCGTCGACCAGCAATCCATAGAGCCACAGGACCAGGTAGACGACACCGCCGCCGATGAGGAACGTTCGCGCGGTCGCGGCGCTCGCCGCGGCCAGCAGGCCGAGGACGCCGAAGACTAGGTGCACGATGTTGTGCAGCACCGACACGGCGAACAGGCCGAACAGCTTCGCGTGCGATTCGTGGCCTGCCCACTGGAGGTGGTCGTAGTCGGTGGTGATGCCGGGGATGAATCCGAGGACTCCGACCAGCAGGAAGACCGCGCCTACGGCCAGCGAGGCCAGTTGGATCGGTGACCGGGCCGAACCCGTTCTGCCTACACGTGTGGACACGGCGTGCTCCTTTCGGATGGGCCGGGTGTGCCCGGCCCGCTTGCCTGGACGACGGGCGCATGCCCGCTGAGGTGGGTGGTAAACCCGCGTTCAGTTCCGCGCGGTGGCAGGATCACCGCCACCCGACCACCTCCGCCATCGCGTCGGCCACGGCCGGTTCGGGCTCGGCGAGCGAGGACGCCGCACCGTTGCACACGAATTCGGCGGCCGCGCTCACGGCGTGGCGGACCGCGGGTTCGGTCGACTCGCCTTCGGCCAGCACCACGGTGACGGCCGCGGCGAATCGGTCACCGGCCCCGCAGATATCGACGCCTTCGGGGGCACGGCGCCCCGGCGGCACCTGGATACGCATCCCGGCCGGGAATTCCGCACCGCACAGATAGGCGCCCTCGGCTCCGAGGGTGACCGCGACCGCGCGCGCCGACCACAGGCGGGCCAGGGTGCTCGTGTCGCGGATCGAGGAGGCCGAATCGAGCAACCGCAATGCCTCGCTGCGGTTGGGGGTGACGATGGCCGTGTCTGGAATCGGTAGCGAACCCAGTGGGTGCGGGTCCCACACCACCGGAATGCGTGGGGCGAGGGTGCGCAGCAGACCACGGATCTGCGGGTGCGAGGTCATGCCGCGGCCGTAGTCGGACACCAGCACACCCGAGGCGCGGGCCAGGACGCTGTCGATATCGGTGGGGATCGGCCCCGGCGCCACCTTGCCGGTGCCCGAATCGCAGCGGGCGATCACCACGGGATCCTCACCGTCGGTGCAGCGTCCGTCGGCGCGCACCCGCTGCTTGCACACCGTCGAACCGTGCAACGGCACACCGATGACCTGCACGTACGGCTCGAGCAGGGCGCGCAACTGGTGTCCGGCGTGGTCGTTGGCGAAACCGCCGACGAGGACCACCTCGTCGGCGTCGCCCGCGGCGAGGCGGGCGGCCAGACCTGCACCGCCGGGCCGGTAGCGGGTGGTGGTGACGTCGACGATCGGGGCGTCGTCCTGGCTGTAGCGTTCGCAGTGACCGTCGACGTCGATGTCGAGGAAGACGTCACCGAGCACGACGATCGGTCCTGGATGGGCGGTCACAGTGCCTCCAATGCGGCATCGAGGGCGGTGCACAGGGCGTGGACGAGCACGAGGTGCATTTCCTGCACGGTGGCGACGCTGTCGGCTTCGACGGCGATCGCGTCGTCGCAGACCGAGGCGAGGGTGTTCGGTGGTGGGCCGGTCAGCGCCCAGGTGGTGATGCCCATTTCGTGGGCGGCTTTGGCGGTGGCGACGACGTTGGGGCTGCTGCCGCTGGTGGAGAGCACGACGAGGGCGTCGCCGGGGCGGCCGTGGGCGCGCAGCTGGCGGGCGAACATCTCCTCGATGCCGTAGTCGTTGACGATGGCGGTGGTCGCGGAGGTGTCGCAGTGCAGGGCGATCGCGGCCAACGGCCGACGTTCGGTGCGGAACCGGCCGGTGAGTTCGGCGCTGAGGTGCTGGGCTTCGGCGGCGCTGCCACCGTTTCCGCAGGTGAACAGTCGCCCGTTGCGTTGGTAGATGTCGGCGAGTTGTTCGCCCCAGGACCAGATGCGGCGGATCGAGGCGGTCCGGTTGCGTTCCAGGGCGGCGCCGAGCGCGCCGAAGTGGTGTTCGAGGTTCGCACCGGTCTCGGCGACCAGGTGGCGGGTGCCGGGTGGATTGTTCATGGCGCGAGTTCCTTTCGTGCGGCGCCCGTCATGGCGAGGGCGACGGCGGTCGGCAGGTCCTGGGCGACGAGAGCGGTGGCGTGCGCGTGGTCGATCTCCGCACGCCGGGTGATGGGGGTGGGCACCAGGATCGCGGCGCATCCGGCGGCCTGAGCGGCCTCGATATCGGCGCCGATGTCACCGATCAGGACACAGTCGGCGGGCGCTACCCCGAGTTCTTCGGAGGCGCGAAAGACCATGCCCGGGGCGGGTTTGCGGCATGCGCAGTCGTCGTCGGGACCGTGCGGGCAGATCTGCCAGGTGTTGAACGGGCCGAGTAGCTGTTCGACGGCGGCGTTGACCGCACCGACCTGGGCGTGGGTGATGAGGCCACGGGCGATGCCGGACTGGTTGCTCACCACACCGATCGGGATCCCTTCGGCGCGTAGCCGGGCCAGTGCGTCGGCGGCACCGGGCACGGGACGCACCAGTGCCGGGTCGCCGAGAAAGGGGACGTCCTCGATCAGCGTCGCATCACGATCGAAGAGCACCGCTGCGGGAGGGGCGGAACGCGATCGACCGTGTCGGCCGGATCCGTTCGTTCGTGTGGTGGGCAGTGAGCGAGTGTTCATGCGGGCCGCCTCGTGTCGGCCGGTCGGGCGCACAGTGTGTCCACCGCGTCGACGATTTCCTCGGAGGTGATGGCGTCGAGGCACGGGTGTCCCGGTACCGGGCAGGTGCGGGCTCTGGTGCCCGCGCACGCCGCGGACCGACCGAGCACCACGACCGGCACACCGTAGGGCGCCCACCGCGCGGCCGGGACGACCGGTGCGAACAGGGAGACCACGGGTGTGCCGACCGCGGCGGCCAGGTGGGCGGGTCCGGTGTTGGGGGCGATGACGACATCGGCGTCGCGCAGTATCGCTGCCAGCGTGGCGAGGTCGGTGCGGCCGCCGAGGTCGGTGGCCAGCCCGTCGGCGACGAAGGCGGTGTGCTCGTCGGGACCACCGGTGACCAGTACTCGGTACCCGGCCCGGACCAGCGCTGCCACATGGGTTCTCATCCGTTCCGGTGCCGGCCGGCGGGCCGGTACGGCGGCGCCGGGATGGACGACGATGTAGCCGGGCCCGCCGGTGCGGGTACCGACATCGGGCAGCAGGTCCTCGCGGATCCGGAGCTGATCGGAGTCACCGGGGAACCCGGCGGCTTCGGCCAGGGCCAGATTGCGGATCTGTTCGGGCCGGTCCTCGTCGCGGGTGTCGCGCAGATCGAGCAGTGATCCCGGGTAGTCGACGCTGATGCCCGCGATACGACCGACCCCGGCCATGCGCAGCACCAGCGCCAACGGCAGGGGTGACTGGTGGAACGAGGTGAAGATGACGGCCTCGGTCGGTGCGACGGCGCGCAGGGTGTCGAGCAGTGCGTCGATGACGTCTCCGGTGACCGGTGGCGCGTCGAAATCGACCCACCCGGCGTGGAATTCGACGACTTCGTCCACCCCCGGCAGTAGGCGGGCCGCTGCCGCACCGCGGGGCCCGGCGAGGAAGGTGACCTTGTCGGACCCCGCCGCGACCGCCCGGACGGCGGGCCCGGTGAGCAGCACGTCGCCCGCGCTGTCGAGCCGGGCCACCAGCACATGCCTCATCGCCGCCCACCCTCCACGGTGTCGGCGAGCAGGTCGTTCCAGCGTTCGACGAACTGGTCGATACCGAAATTGGTCTGCGCCCACTGCCGTGCGGCTTTGCCGGCGAGCTGGGCCAGATCGGGTTCGGCCACGAAACGCTGCAGTGCTCGGCCCAGGACCGACACATCGGTGGACACCACTCCGGCCTCGGGCGGGACCGCGGCCGCCGCCTCGGTGGTGGCGACGGCGACGACCGGCATCCCGATATGCATGGCCTCGAGCACCGACAGGCCCAGCGAGGTCCAGCGCGGGGTGTGGACGAACACGCGGCGGCGCGCGACTTCGGCGTGCAGACGGTCCTGGCGCAGGTCGCCGTGCCCGCACACACGATCTTGCGGCCGGTCGACGGCGGTGTGGACGTGGTCGGTTTCCATCCCGAACACATCGATCGGGGTGGTATCGGAGAGTTCGGCGAGCAGATCGGTGCCGGTCACGCGCCAGCGGCGCACCGGTTCGTTGACGATGGTGGCGGCCCGCTCGAGTTCGCCGGTGTAGAGGGGGCCGGGATCGAGGACGCCGTGGGGGATTACGCGCACCCTGGTGTGCCCGTTGTCCCACATCAACCGGTTGAACTCGGTGACGTGGACCAGGGTGAGGTCGTCGCGGTCGGCCATGGGGTGCCGGGTGGTCGCGGCGTGCCCGGACGGGGTGTTGTGTTCGACGTAGATCAGGGGGACGTCGACACCGGGGGTGCGGCCGAGCCAGCGTTGGGCCAGTTCCAGTTCGCGGGGGCGTTGGGCCACAACGACATCCACGTGTTCGTCGGCGAGCGCCTCGGGGGCGATCTCCTCGGCGCCGGCCGGCCACGGTCGCCCGCACCGGCCGAGCGCCCACCCGCCCCAGCGTGGGTCGTGCGGGATCAGGTAGCGGTGGGGTCCCTGGACGAACGAACTCATCCAGGACCCGTGCACATGCCAGGCGAGGATCGTCGTCATGGCCACGACGGCTCCGTCGACGGGCACACCATCAGTTCGCGCACCTGACAGCCGGGTGGTTGGGAGAGCGCGAAAACGACCGCGGCGGCGACGTCTTCGGGCCGGTTGAGCTTCGCGTCGGCCGGTGGCTGGTATTGCGGGGTCCGGTCGTCGAAGAAGGCGGTGTCCATGCCGCCGGGCACCAGCAGGGTCACGCCGACCTCGCCCGCGGTCTCGGCGGCCAGGGCGCGGGTGAAGCCGACGACGCCGAATTTCGACGCGCAGTAGGCGGTGGCGTCGGGCAGCGCGCGCATGCCGAGGGTGGAGGCGCAGGTGACGACGGTGCCCTTGCTCGCGCGCAGGGCGGGCAGCGCCGCGCGGACGACGGCGGCGGTGCCGAACAGATTCACCTTGACCACGTTTTCCCACTTCTGCGCCGACACGCTGTCGAGCGGGCCGCAGGCGTCGGTGCCTGCGGCGGTGAACACCGCGTCGAGGTGACCACCGGTGCGGTCGAGTACCCGTTCGACCGCGGCCGTCGCGGCGGCGGTATCGGCGAGATCTGTTTGCTCCCAGTCGATTCCGTCGGCGGGGGCGTTGCGGTCGAGCACCACGGGTGTGCCGCCCGCGGCGCGGATCGCGGCGACGGTCGCGGCGCCGAGACCTGAGGATCCGCCGGTGACGAGGACGGTACCGAGCGGGCGTGTTGACGGGTTCACGAGGATGGAACTCCTTTCAGCGGGGTCATGCCGACATCGCGGCCCGGTCGACGCGGCGCGCGGATACTTTGCGGTAGGCGGTGAGGGTTCGGGTACCGACCCGCTCCCAGGAGTAGGAGTTCTCGGCTCGACGTCGCCCGGCCGCGCCGCGGGAGGCGGCCAGGTGCGGGTTGTCGAGCAGCGGGCGGATCGCGGCGGCCAGGGCCTCGGGGGAGTTCGGTGCCACCAGGGCTCCGGTGACACCGTCGACGACGGTGTCGAGCATGCCGCCGACAGCGGTGGCGACCACGGGTCGCGCGCAGCCCATCGCCTCGAGCGGCACGATGCCGAACGGCTCGTACCAGGGTGTGCAGGCCACGACATCGGCGGAGCGGATCAATTCCGGCATGGCGGTGTGCTCGACCGACCCGAGCAGGTGCACCCGGTCGCCGACGCCGATGCGGTGCGCACATCCGCGCAGCCGTCGCGCCTCGGCGTGGGTTTTGCCCTTGTCGTCGGCGCCGCCCGCGATGACGAGTTCGGTGTCGGGTAACTCGCGCAGTGCGGCGATGGCCAGGTCGTAGCCTTTGCGTGGCACCATCCGCCCGACCGACAGGATGCGGTGCGGTGCGCCGCGTTCGGCGACCGGGCCGTCGGGGGTGAACAGGTCGAGGTCCACACCGCACGGAACCACCGACACGTGATGCGGTGGCACACCCATCTTGGTGAGTTCGCCGACCTCGTCGGAGCAGGTGGCGATGACCCGCGCCGACCGCGACGCGACGAGACGTTCGATGCGGATACGCGCGGGTGGGCTGGTGTCGGCGCGGCCCTGGTACCGGTGTTTGACGGTGCCGAGCGCGTGGAAGGTGACCAGGACGGGGATGCCGGTGCCGTGGGCGGCCAGCTCGGCGGCCATGCCCGACATCCAGAAGTGCGCGTGTACCACGTCGGGGTGCTCGCGGGCCCAGTCGTCACGCAGGAACGCGGCGAATTCGCCGAGGTGAGGGAGGATTTCGTCCTTGGGGATGGGGCGCGGCGGGCCGGCGGGGACGTGCACGACGCGGTAGCCGTCGTCGGTGTGGATCGTGCGTTCGGAGTGGGTTCCGTCGTGTCTGGTGTAGACGATCACCTCATGTCCGCGCTGGGCGAGGGTGGCCGAGAGGGCGGCGACGTGGACGTTCTGACCCCCGGCATCGGTGCCGCCGAGCGGCGCCAGCGGACTCGCGTGTTCGGAAACCATGGCGATCTTCAACGCGGACTCCGTTCGTCGGGCGAGCGGCGGCCGGGGAACGCACCGCTTGCGGGGTGACCGGTTCTCGCTGGGCGCTATGCCCGGGGAGAAGTGGGTCAAACAGCGGCGTGCCGGTTTCGTCCGACTGTTTCGGTGCGCGCCGGTGGGGTACTGCGGCCGGTGCCGATCACCGCCACCACAAAATCGGGTAAGGAGTGCCGAGATGACGACCGCGTCCGGCGACAGCGTTCTCGGGCCCATCTCGCGGCCGCTCCCGGATGTCGGACGCATCGTGGTGTTGCGCGGTGGTGGTCTGGGCGACGTGTTGCTCGCCCTGCCCGCGATCGAGGCGCTGGCCGCGACCTACCCGTCGGCGCGGATCACCCTGTTCGGTTCGGCCCTGCATGCCGCGCTGCTGCGATCACGGCCGGGACCGGTGCACGACGTGCGGGTGCTCCCACCGCAGGACTCACCCGCCGAGGGCGCGCTGCTCTACGAAACGACAAGGGAGCGGGTCGATCTGGGTGTTCAGCTGCACGGCGGCGGTGCCTGGTCGAACCGGTTCCTGCGCCGCACGGGAGCTCGGTGGACGGTCGGTTCGCGCGCCGACGGTGCCATCGAACTGACCAGGACCACCCCGTTCCGGTACTACCAGCACGAGATGATCCGTGCGCTCGAGGTGGTCGGATTGGCCGGGGCCGCACCGGTCACTCTCGAACCGAGGATCACCGTCACCCCCGACGACGAGGCGGCCGCCGAACGGCTCGTCGGGTCGGCGACGGGGCCCGTTGTCACGGTTCATCCTTCGGCGACCGATCCCCGAAGGCGGTGGCCCGTGCGCAAATTCGCGGAGGTCATCGAACATTGTGTGCGCGGCGGGGCCACCGTTCATGTGATCGGCACCCACGACGACCGTCCGCTGCTGCGCGAAATCCTGGACCGGGTCGGCGGTTGCGACACCCGCCACGTGCACTGCCTCGTCGATGCCGACATGACCGAGCTGTGCGGGCTGCTCACGCGGACAACGGTTTTCGTCGGCAACGACAGCGGGCCACGGCATCTGGCCAAAGCGCTCGGCATCCCGACGGTCGGGATCTTCTGGATCGGCAACCTCGTCAACGCCGGACCACTCAACCGCGCCAACGACCGGGTGCTGACCGCGTGGACCACGCGCTGCCAGCTCTGCGGTGCCACCCTCACCGACGAGGGCGCCCCACGCTGCGAACACGACAACTCGATCGTCGCCTCGGTCACCGTCGAGGAGGTGTGCCGTGAGATCGACGAATTCCTCGGCCCCGCAGGCGTTTTCACCGCCCTGCGGCCGGAACCGCGGTGGCACGACACCGTAGGCCTCGACGCCACGGTCGGGGACCGTCGTCGATGACGCCAGGTGTACCGCGCGCCGGGTGTGGATCCGTACCGGTATCGCTCATCGTTCTCCCACGCGGCCGCGGATGCGGTCGATCATCGTCGTTGTGGAGTGGTCGGCGAGGTAGTTCAGGACCCGGACCTGCCCGCCGTATCCGGTGACGACCGGGGTCTCGGGCAGCATGTCCGGGCTGTAGTCGCCGCCTTTGACATACAACTGGGGCTCGGTGGCGCGCAGCAGCTCGGCGGGGGTGTCCTCGTCGAAGACGGTCACATGGTCCACACAGCTCAGGGCGGCCAGCACCGCGCACCGGTCGCCCGCGGTGTTCACGGGCCGCTCGGGGCCCTTGAGGCGGCGCACACTGCTGTCGGAGTTCACGGCGACCACCAGGATGTCGCCGAGGCTCTTGGCCTCGTTGAGGCAGGCGATGTGACCGGCGTGCAGCACGTCGAAGCAGCCGTTGGTGAACACCACCCGTGCGCCCTCGGCGCGCTCGCGGCGCACGGTCGCGATGAACTGGTCGCGCGAGAGGACCCCGGAGCCCTCGCCGCCGAGGCGGGCACGCAGATCGGGACACCGGCACACCGCGGTACCCGGGCTGCGCAACACCACATCGGCAGCCGCCTGGGCGAATTCGACCGCGCCGGTCAGCGGCATCGCGTCGAGCACGGCGGCGGTGAGGGCGGCGACGAAGGTGTCACCGGCACCGGCCGACCGGTTCTCCGGCACCGCCACCGCCCAGGTCCGGTGCGCGGGCTTGCCGTCCACGAGCAGGACGGTGCCGTCCTTGTCGAGGGTGACCACCACCGCGGCCGCTCCGGTGCGGGCCATCAGTTCGTCGCGGTGGTCGATGAACAGTTGCGCGTGATCGGTGTGCGCCGTCGTGTCGAGCAGGGCCGCGGCCTCCTCGGCGTTGGGTGTCACCAGGTCGGGCCGCAGCGCCTGCCAGCGGGCCGGTGCGTGCGCGTCGAGCACCAGCAGCGGGAGGCTGTCGCGGCGCGCGCACAGGGCGTCGCGGATCGTGTCGTCGAGGGTGGCGCCGTAATCGCAGATCAGCAGCGCGTCGGCAGCGGCGAGGGCGGTGTCGAGTGCGTCGAGCAGGGCGGTGGTGTCGGGGGGAACCGGGGCACAGTCCTCGTCGTAGCGCAGCAGGATCTGCTCGTCGGCCATCACCCGTACCTTCACCTCGGTGTGCCGGGCCGGATCGGCGACCACGGTGTCGGTTCCCACTCCGGCGCGGCGCAACGCGTCGCGAAGGTCGTGGCCGGCGTCGTCGTCACCTACCGTGGCGACCATCTGCACCTGCGCGCCGAGCGCGGCGAGGTTGACCGCTGTATTCGCCGCCGCCCCAGGCACTTTCGCGGTCTCGGCGACATCGACCACCGGCACCGGGCCCTCCCGGCACAGACGGTGGCAGCGTCCCCATTTCCACACGTCGAGCACGGCATCACCCAGGACGACGACACGCGGGCGGCGCGCGGCGACGTGATCGACGGATTCGGGGCCTGGTCCGCGAAAGCCTGGATCGGTCTGGTCGAACGGCATGGGCGTCCTCCCTCGGGCGGTGGTCGTCGTCGAAGCGATTCCACCTGCGCGGCGGGTCAAACAGATCCGGGCGGATCGGTGTCGGCGGCACCGGCGCGGGTATGGCGAGGATGCGAACCGAGCCGAGGAGGTGTGCGATGCGTGTGGTCGTGACGGGAGCGACAGGCAATGTCGGCACGGCGGTGGTCGACGCACTGACCACCACACCGTCGGTGACGTCGGTGCTGGGAGTGGCGCGGCGCAAACCCGACCGTGGGCTCGCCGGGGTCGACTGGGTCGGCGCCGACGTGCGCGACGCCGATCTGGTCTCGTTGTTCCGTGGCGCGGACGCGGTGGTGCACCTGGCCTGGGTGTTCCAGCCGACGCACCGACCGCTCGACACCTGGCACACCAATGTCGACGGCACCGAACGGGTGCTGGCCGCTGTCACCGAAGCGGAGGTGCCCGCACTGATCTACGCGTCCTCGGTCGGAGCGTACGCACCGCGCGAGGACGACCAACCCGTCACCGAGAGCTGGCCGACCGAAGGCTGGCCGGCCGCCGCCTATATGGCCGAAAAGTCCTATGTGGAGCGGCTTCTCGACATCTTCGAACGCGACAACCCCGACATCCGGGTGGTGCGGATGCGTCCGGCGTTCACCTTCCAGTACGACTCGGCCAGCGAACAACGCCGCCTGTTCGCCGGACCGCTGCTGCCCAACCGGTTGATCCGGCCCGGGGTGCTGCCCGTGCTGCCGTATCCGTGGGGAATGCGGTTCCAGGCGTTGCACAGCAGCGATGTGGGACGCGCCTACGCGCTGGCGGTGACGAAACAGGTGCGCGGTGCGTTCAATCTGGCCGCCGACGACGTCATCGACCGCGACGCCATCACCCGCATCCTGCGCACCAGGACGTTTCCCGTCCCGCCCCGCGCGGTGAAAGCCGCGCTCACGGTGGGCTGGTGGTTGCGGCTGGTCCCGGCCACTCCGGAACTGTTCGACGCGATGATGCATCTACCGCTGCTCGACACCACCCGCGCCCGCACCGAACTCGGCTGGACACCGAGGATCAGCGCCGCCGACGCACTCACCGAGGTGCTGCACGGATTCGGCGACGGCGCCGGTGGTGACACCCCACCGCTGGCCGCCGACGCCGGTGGCACGTTGCGCTACCGCGAATTCGCCTCCGGCGTCGGCGGACACGACCCGGTCGACCAGCTCACCCGCCACGCCCACCGCTGAACGTCACGGCCGGAAGACCGCGCGCACGCAATCGCTCTTGTCGTCCTTGAAGATGTCGTAGCCGGCCACCGCGTCCGACAGCGGCAGATCATGGGTGATCAGATACGACGGGTCGAGCTGACCGCTGGAGATGAACTCGAACATGCGTGAGACGTCGCGCTGCCCGGACTGCTGGGCGGTGCGCAGGGTCAGCCCCTTGTTGGTGAGCACACCCATCGGGAATTTGTCGGTCACGCCGTAGACCCCGAGCACCGACACCACGCCGGTCTTGCGGCACGACATGATCGCCTCGCGCAACGCGGCGGCCCGGTCGGTTTCCAGTCGCAGCAACTATTTGGCCCGGTCGTAGAGGTGCTGCACGCCGGTGCCGTGCGCTTCCATTCCGACCGCGTCGATGCAGGCGTCGGGCCCGCGCCCGCCGGTCATCTCGCGCAGGGTCGCTGGGACGCTGTCGGCACTGGTGTAGTCGATGGTGTCGGCGCCCGCGTGCCGGCGCGCCAGCTCGAGGCGTTCGGGGACGCGGTCGATCACGATCACCCGGCCCGCGCCGAGCAGGCGGCTGGTGTGGGCGGCCATCAATCCGACGCCGCCGCTGCCCCAGACCGCGACGGTGTCGCCGGGGGAGATGTCGCAGAAGTCGGCGCCCATCAGCCCGGTCGGCAGCGCGTCGGAACAGAACAGGGCCTGCTCGTCGGTGATCGACTCCGGAATCGGGAAACAGTTCACACCACCGAAAGGCACCCGGATGTACTCGGCGTGCGAGCCCTGATAGCCGCCGAAGGGATGGGTGTAGCCGTAGATCCCGCCGGACGGGAAACCCAGGATCGGTTGTTGCACCGCGGCATTCGGGTTGGTGGTGTCTCAGGCCGAATACCGCTGCGCCCCGCAGTACCAGCACGCGCCACACCCGATGAACGACGGCACGACCACCCGGTCACCGACGGCGATCCGCTCCACCGCGCCGCCGACCTCGAGCACCTCACCCATGAATTCGTGCCCGATCACGTCACCTTCGCGCATACCGGGCAGGTAGCCGTCGATGAAATGCAGATCCGAACCGCAGGTGGTGCTCAACCGGACCGCGACGATCACATCGTGCGGGTTGACCAGGCGGGGATCGGGCACCGTCTCCACGGCCAGATCGTTCACGCCGTTCCAGCACAGTGCTCGCATCAGTCCTCCTGCTCGCGTCCGCTCGGATTGTGGGTCAGGGTCGGCGCCTCCCCGGTCTGCAGGATCGCGCGCGCCCGGTAGAGGGCGGTGAACGCGGCATGCCCGGTGAGCTGTTCGGGCAGCGGGCTGGTGACCCGGATCGTCACCTCCGTACCCAGGTCGCCCGGGGCATCGGCGAAGGTCAGCCGGATCTGGGACCGGCCGGCCGGGTCGCGGCCGCCGACGAAGCGGATCTCGCCGGGGGCGCGCACGGTGCGGCTCACCCACTGCGCGGCGGCGGCGGTGTTTTCGACGAACGACCACGTCAATCGGTCCGGGGCGGTCGATTCCACGTGGGCGATGCCGTCCAGCGCCGCGGACAGGTTCGCCGGATCGAGCCAGAACTGTTCGACGTCCGCGCGGGGGCGCGCGATCGTCACCGCGTGCACGCTGGCCCCCGCCGTTGGCGCGACCTTGTGCAGCAGGTGCCCGATCCGGTCCCCGACCCAGGTCACCGGTTTCGGGTGTCGGGGCGGATGCCGGTTTCGGGGTCGTCGTCGGCGGGTGGCTCGGGGTCGTGCCACTCCTCGGCCCGGCTCGACCGGTTGCCCTTGATGGTGCCGTCCAGCTCGTGCGCGAGTTCCTCGTCGTGGGCCGGACCGTGCTTGGTGTTGCCTCGTTCGATGACCATCGTGCCTCCTTGTGGATTTCAGCGGTGCCGGACCAGGGCGGCGACGCCGTCCTCGGACGGCACACCACCGGTGACGATGACCTCGGCACCGGTCAGGATCGCCGCGACGGGCAGTGCCTCGTCGGCCCGGCAGGACTGCCGTGGGGCGGTGCTGCCGGTCCAGCCGGCCGGGGCGTGCAGGTCGACGCTCACCTGTGCCCGGTCGGCGCCGACCAGCACGGTGCGGTCACCGAGCCGGTCCGGGTCGATGAGCAACCGGTCCACGCGCGCCATCCGCAACGCCTCGGCGGTCGCGTCGAGACCGGACACCGCCAGGCCTTCGGGGCGGGCGATCTCGGCGGCGACGGTGTCGAGGACCTCCTCGATGTCGTGGCGGGCCTGTTCGGCGACCACCCGGTGGACGGCGGCGTCGAGCTCACCCGGGTCGCCGCCCGCGGCGCGCGCTCCCGCCTCGACCTCGACCACCGTCGGCCCGTGTTCGGGCAGTGCGTGGTGCAGGGCGTTGCGGGCGCTGACCTCACCGGCGACCACGATCACCTCGGCATGCACCTGCTCGGCCTCGGCACGCACCTGCTCGGCGAGGTCGTCGATGGTCCGCCGGGTCGTTTCCTCGACGCGTTGCTGCATGGAACGGTGCGCCCATGCCCCGCCGCCGGTTTTGTGCACCGGATACGGGTCCTGGTCGACGCTGCGTTCGGTGACCGACCCGTTCTCGTCCACGACGGTCAGGTCGCAGCCGACCTTGTCGACCACGGCGACCACATGCGGGATCAGTTCCTCGTGGTGGCGCAGCAACGGCAGCAGATAGGGCAGCGGCGAGACCCGCACCACCTCCCGAGCCGGTGGTTCGGGCAGCAGCTCGTCGGCATGGACGGTGTGATCGTCGATGATCAACACCCGTCCGGCCCGCCCACGCCCGGGCGGACCCTCGGCGACGGCCCGGTCGAACAGCGCGATCATCTCCGCGCTCGCTCCCGCTTCCCGCAGGCGACCGCTGATGGACCGTCGTCGCAGCTCCAGTTGATGCGCGGCGTCCTCGGTGTCGTGTGAGGCATCCATATACACGACAGCGAAGGGCCCGCGCCTTTCCGCGATCTCTCGAATGCTGTTCACACCGCGCGCATACCCGGCCTTCCCCACCCGAACCACCCCGACCGGATTTCGTGGCGTGACCAGTTCAGGCCTGGTCGCGCTGCCCCTTCGCCAGGGCGGCGAGCTCCTGGAACTTCACGATGTGCCCGCCCGCGCCCCAGGTGCCCTCGGCCTGCTCGTGGACGATTACCCATACGCGCAGCGCGTCGGCCTCGGTGAGCCCGGCCGCGGCGAGGATCTGGTCGGTGACCTCGGTGACGAGTCCGGCCTTGCGGCGGTCCGACAGGCCACCCTCGGGGACGGTCACGTCGACGCGGAATCTCGGTCGATCGTCGCCGAGGGCGGCGAAAGCGCCCTCGGCGACCTCCTCGAAACGGCACCACGCCTGGGCGCGGAAGAACGCGGTGTCGGGTGCTCCTTCCCACGTCAGCAGGGCCGTGGGCAGTGAGGTCATGAGGCCGGCGCGGGCTTGTCCGGTCAGGGCGCCCGCGGGGGCGGTCAGGTGAATCATCGGCATGGTGCAACTCCTGGTTCGTCGGCCGACCGTGTCTATAACAGTCGTTATAAGTCGAGAAGGCTACTCTATGACGACTGCTATAGAAAGGAGGTCGAGGTGGCTGATTCCCCCGAATCGCGACAGAAGCTGGTGGCCGGTGCCGCCGATATGATCCGTCGCCGTGGCCTGCACGCCACCAGCGTGCGCGAACTGGCCAAGCACACCCAGGCGCCCCTCGGCTCCACCTACCACTACTTTCCCGGGGGGAAGAACCAGCTGGTCACCGAGGCGGTCACCTACGCCGGCGACCGCACCGCGGCCCTGCTCGCGCGCGAACTCGCCGACGGGCCGGCCGAAGGAGTGCGCGCTTTTCTCGGTCTCTGGCGAAAAATCTTGGTCGACACGGACTTCCGGGCCGGATGTCCGGTCCTGGCGGTGGCGGTCGAAGATCTGCCCGACGACGACAGTGCGCCACGCACCGCTGCGGCCGCCGCGTTCGCCCGGTGGACCGACCTGCTGAGCGGCGCCCTACAGGCACAGGGGGCCGAGCGGGCCGACGCCGACCGCACCGCGACTCTGGTCGTCGCCGCCGTGGAGGGAAGCGTGGCCATGTGCCGGGCCGAGCGCAGCACGCGGGCACTGGATCGCATCGGCGAACACCTCGAACAGGTGCTCGGCGCCGGCTGACCCGCTCAGGAGTCCGCGATCGCCTTGGCCTGCCGCAGCACCTCGCGCACCATGGCGGGGGTCAGCATTCCGGTGAAGGTGTTGCGCTGGCTGACGTGGTAGCAGCCGAGCACTGTCACCGTTCGCCCGTCCGGATGGGTGAGGACCACCTGGGCGCCGTGGCCGAAACGGGGGCGGGGGCGGGGGATGGTCCAGCCGCCTTCGGCGAGGACGGTGAACAGCGCCTGCCAGCCGAAGGCGCCGAGGACGACGATCACCTTCAAGGTGGTGGAGAGCAGTTCCATCTCCCGGCTCAGATACGGTGCGCAGCGCAGGGTTTCGTCGCGGGTGGGTTTGTTCTGTGGCGGTGCGCAGTGCACGGGAGCGGTGACGCGCAGGTCGATCAGTTCGATGCCGTCGTCGGCGCGGACCGGGTGCGAACCGGTCGACAGGCCGACCGCGTGCAGGGCCGCGAACAGGACATTGCCGCTCTCGTCGCCGGTGAACATGCGCCCGGTCCGGTTGCCGCCGTGCGCGGCCGGTGCCAGCCCGACCACCAGGATCCGGGCATCGGCGGGGCCGAAACCGGGCACCGGCCTGCCCCAGTAGTCCTCGTCGCGGAACGCGGCCCGTTTCTCCCGCGCCACCTGCTCGCGCCAGGCGACCAGACGGGGACAAGCCCGGCACGAGGACACCAGCGCATCGAGTTCGGCGAGGGTGCCCGCATTGCCCGCCGCGAGCGGCGCCTGCTCCGGGTCGCTCGGTTCGGCGGCCATCATCCCATCCTAGGTCGTGGGAATCCGGTAACCCGTCGTGCCGAACCACCCACGCGGTACCGGCGGTACCACGTACTGTGAAGGGATGATGCCCATCGAGATCGTGACCGCCGACGGAGTCGTGCGCGGTCGAGCGGGCCGCAGTGTCGTGCGCTGGCGCGCCCTACCGTACGCGGCCCCTCCTGTCGGCGACCTGCGCCTGCGCGCACCCCAGCCGGTGCGTCCCTGGACCGGCGTGCGCGCGGCCGACCGCTTCCGTTTCGCGGCGACCCAGCACCCCAGCGGTGCCCGAATCGGCCCGCGCACCTGGCAACCGGTGGGCGAGGACTGCCTCACCTTGAATGTCACCGCCCCGGCGGCATCGTCGGAAACACCGCGTCCGGTGATGGTCTTCATCCACGGCGGCGGATATGTCATCGGCACCTCGAGCATGTACTCCGGCGCCCGCCTCGCGGTCCGTGGCGACGTGATCGTGGTGTCGGTGAACTACCGGCTCGGCGGTCTCGGCTATGTCGACTTCAGCGGATTCTCCACGCCGGAGCGCCCTTTCGACGCGAACCTCGGACTCCGCGACCAGGTGGCCGCGCTGGAGTGGGTGCAGCGCAATATCGCCGCCTTCGGTGGTGACCCCGGCAATGTGACGATCTTCGGCGAATCGGCGGGCGCACACGCCGTGGTGAGCTTGATGGCCACCCCTGCCGCGCGCGGCCTGTTCCACCGCGCGATCGCCCAGAGCGCCCCCGCCGACTGGACGATGACCCGCGAGGACGCGCACCGTTTCGCCCGCCGCTGCCTCGAGCGACTGGGTGCCGACCCGGCCGACGCCGTCGCCGCCCTCACCACCACCTCGGCGAGCGCGCTGTGCCGGGCCACCGACCGCGCCCTCGGCCGGGCCATGCGCGAGGAACCCGGCAGCTTCGCCTACGCCCCCGTGGCCGACGGCGAGTTCCTGCCCGAGGCGCCGCTGGACGCGATCGTCGCGGGTCGCGCGCACCGGGTGCCGCTGATCGTCGGCACCAACCGCGACGAGGCGACCCTGTTCCAGCGTTTCGTGAAAGCGGTACCGCACACCGAGGACCAGCTCACCACGACCTTCGCCCGCTGCGAAGCCGGTGCCCTCGAACGTGTCGCCGCCTGCTACCCCGGCTACCCGAGCCCGGCGACCGCCGTCCGCATCGGCGGCGACTTCATGTTCCTGCGCCCCACCCTCGAGGTCCTCGAAGGACACAGCCCGCACGCGCCCACCTACGCCTACCGTTTCGACTTCGCCCCGCGCGCATTGCGATTGGCCGGTTTCGGTGCCACCCACGCCCTCGACCTGATCCCCGTCTTCGGCTGGGTGAACACCCCGGTCGGGCGCATGATGACCGCGGCGGGCGGGTACCGGGCGTTCCTCGCCGTCCAGCGCGCCATGCAGGACAACTGGCTCAGCTTCGCCCGCACCGGCAGCCCCCTGCCCGCCTGGCCCGCCTACACCGCCGACCATCGCGCCACCCAGATCTTCGACCACCCGACCCGCGTCCTCATCGATCCCGACCCGGCCATCCGCCGTGCGTGGCAAGGCGTACGCATCGCCGGTCCGACCGACGGGCAGACCAGGACGGAGAACGCCGGATGAGCCTCGACCAGGACACCGGCGCGCGGCGCCTCACCGCACTGCTCACCGAGGACCCCCAGGTCAGGGCCGCGCGCCCCGCGGACGAGGTGCACGCCACCGTCACCACACCCGGATTGCCGCTCGGTGAGATCGTCGAGGCGGCGATGACCGGGTACGCCGACCGGCCCGCGCTCGGGTTCCGGCGCACCGAACTCGTGCCCGACGCCGGGGGAGCGGTGCGGCGGATCGTCCCCGACTTCGAGACGATCACCTACCGCACACTGTGGGACCGGGCGCGGGCGGTGGCGGCGGCCTGGTACGCCGACGGGGTGCGCGCCGGGGACTTCGTGGCGATGCTCGGATTCACCGGGGTCGACTACACGGTGCTCGACCTGGCCGTGATCCACCTCGGCGCGGTGGCCGTGCCACTGCAGTCGGGCGCGAGTTCGACCCAGCTGCGTTCGATTCTCGGCGAGACCACACCGAAGATCCTCGCGGTCGACATCGCTTATCTCGGCACAGCTGTCGAGGTGATCTCCCCGGGTGCCACGACACTCGTGGTGTTCGACTACTTCGCCGACGACCACCGGCATCGCGAACTACTCGACGCAGCGCGCCACGACTTCCCCGGAATACGCACTCTCGCCGACACTGTCGAACAAGGACTGACCGCCGAACCCGCCCCCCGCGTGGAACCCGACGACGACGCGCTGGCCCTGCTGATCTACACCTCCGGCAGCACCGGAACACCCAAGGGCGCGATGTACACCCGCCGCCTCGTCGCCGCGGGGTGGCAGCCGGTGCGTCCGTACGCGGTCATCAACCTGAACTTCCTGCCGATGAGCCACATCGCGGCCAGGCTCACCCTCAACGCCGCCCTCGCCCGGGGCGGCACCGCCTACTTCACCGCCGCACCGGACACGTCGACACTCTTCGACGACATCGCCCTGGTGCGGCCCACCGAGATCTTCCTCGTCCCGCGCGTGTGCGAGATGATCCAGCAGCACTACCGCCGCACCCGCGAACACCACCCCGAACTCACCGACGACCAGGTGAAAACGTCACTGCGCGAACAACTCCTGGGTGGTCGCCTGCTGACGGTGTCGTGTGGCAGCGCCCCCATCGCACCGGAACTGCGCGCGTTCGTCGAATCGGTGCTCGAGCTGCGTCTGCACGACGGCTACGGGTCGACCGAGACCGGTGGTGGCGTCATCTTCGACACCCGGGTCATGCGCCCGCCGGTGCTGGACTACAAGCTCGTCGACGTCCCCGAACTCGGCTACTTCGGCACCGACAAGCCGTACCCGCGTGGCGAACTGCTGCTCAAGACCACCACCATGATCGCCGGTTACTACCGGCGCCCCGAGGTCACCGCCGAGGTGTTCGACGCCGACGGTTTCTGCCGCACCGGCGACATCGTCGCCGAACTCGCACCCGACCGGCTGACCTATGTCGACCGGCGCAACAACGTCATCAAGCTGTCGCAGGGTGAGTTCGTGACGGTCTCGCGCTTGGAAGCGGTGTTCGCCGGCGAGGAGCCGATCCATCAGATCTATGTCTACGGCAGCAGTGATCGCGCGTTCCTGCTCGCCGTCGTCGTCCCGGCCCGCCCGCTGCCCGCCGAACAGGCCCATGCCGCGATCAGCGACGCGCTGCATCGGGCCGCGGTGCGGGCACAACTGGAACCGTACGAGATCCCGCGCGCGTTCCTCGTCGAACCGGAACCGTTCACCGTCGACAACGGCCTGCTCTCGGGAGTGGGAAAGCTGTTGCGCCCCAAGCTGAAAGAGCGCTACGGGCAGCGCCTGGAACAGCTCTACGACGAGCTGGCCGAACGCCAGGACGACGAACTGCGCCTGCTACGTGCCGATGCC
Organism: Nocardia ignorata NBRC 108230; assembly: GCF_001612905.1. GTDB lineage: Bacteria > Actinomycetota > Actinomycetes > Mycobacteriales > Mycobacteriaceae > Nocardia > Nocardia ignorata. The sequence goes on from NZ_BDBI01000012.1 coordinate 203,931, forward strand.
CCCGGCCTCGCCGTGTCCGAGGTCGTCGCCCGGGCCGCGGGCGCGATACTCGGCTGCGATCCCGCCGCCCTGCGCGCCGATACCCGATTCTCCGACCTGGGCGGTGATTCGCTCGCGGCGCTGTCGTATTCGACACTGCTGCGCGAACTCCTCGACGTCGACGTCCCCGTCAACGTCCTGCTCGGCCCCGACAGCACGCTGGCCGCCCTCACCGGATACATCACCGCGGGCCCCGCGACACTCGACGCCGAGGCGATCCACGGTCGCGGCGCCACCGAGATCCGGGCAGCGGACCTCACCCTGGACAAATTCCTCGACAGCGCCACCATCACCGCCGCCCCCGACCTGCCGAGGGCCGCGACGCCCGCGCGGACCGTGCTGCTCACCGGCGCCAACGGCTACCTCGGCCGATTCCTGCTGCTGGAACTGCTCGAACGCCTCGCCCCACTCGGCGGCACCGTGATCTGTGTGGTGCGCGGCGCCGACGCCGATTCGGCCCGCGCCCGCCTCGACGCGGCCTACGACAGCGACCCCACCCTGACCGAACACTTCCGGGCCCTCGCCCACCGCGCCCTCGAGGTACTGCCCGGCGACGTCGGCGCACCGGAACTCGGCCTGCCCCAGCAGGTATGGCCGCGGCTGGCCCGCGACGTGGATCTGATCGTGCACTCGGCGGCGTTGGTCAACCACATGCTGCCCTACCACCAGTTGTTCGGGCCCAACGTGGTCGGCACCGCCGAGATCATCCGGTTGGCCGCGACCACCACCCGCAAGCCGGTGAGCTACCTGTCGACGGTGGCCGTCGCCGCCCAAATCACCGACTTCACCGAAGACGGTGACGTGCGGACCATGAGCCCCGTGCGCCGCCTCGACACCGGCTACGCCAACGGTTACGGCAACAGCAAATGGGCCGGTGAGGTACTGCTGCGCGACGCCGCCGACCGGTTCGGGCTGGCTGTCGCGGTGTTCCGGTCGGACATGATCCTGGCCCACCGCCGCTACCGTGGTCAGCTCAACGTGCCCGACGTCTTCACCCGGTTGCTGCTCAGTGTGCTCGTCACCGGCCTGGCGCCGAAGTCGTTCTACCGCACCGACTCCGAGGGCAGGCGCCGTCGTGCGCACTACGACGGGCTGCCCGCCGACTTCGTCGCCGCCGCGATCACCGCACTGGCCCCGACCACCGGATACCGCACCTACGATGTCGTGAACCCCCACGACGACGGCATCTGCCTCGACGACTTCGTCGACTGGCTGATCGAGGCCGGTCACCACATCGACCGCATCGACGACTACGACGAATGGTTCGACCGCTTCAGCACCGCCCTGAGCGCCCTGCCCGAACCGCGACGCAAACACACCCTGCTGCCGTTGCTGCACGCCTACCGGCATCCGGCCCGCCCGCTGCCCGGCTCGGCACTGCCCGCCGACGGCTTCCGCGCCGCCGTGCGGGCCGCCGATATCGGTGGCGCCCCGGACATTCCCCAGCTGGGCCGCGACCTGATCGCCAAGTACGTGCGCGACCTGGCTCAGCTCGGACTGCTCGACACCGACTCGGTCTCGGCGTAGCCGACGGGCCGCAACGCCGGGTCGGGGGCGAACGAGGTGAGCCCGACCCGGCGGTACTTGCCGGCCAGCCGTTCGTAGCGGCGGCGGTTGCGAGCCATCGGTGAATCGGTGACGGTGGCGGGCAGCCGGTCGAACGCGGTCCGCAGCAGCGCGGTGAGTACCCGGAACTCGGTGTCGTGGCGGGCTGTCCAGGTGATCGGCATGCGGGCCCGCACCTGCGGGTGCATGATGCCGCACCCGAGCAGCATCACCACATGGCTCAGCACCGGCGAACCCACCCGCCACAGCGGACCGGTGATCGCGGGCAGGAAATCCGGGCGCGGCGCCCGGCGCACCGACGCGGTGGCCGCCTCGAGGGCCGGGGTCACCCGCAGTTCCTCGGCGGCCATCCGTTCGTAGTGGGCGACCAGTTCGCGGTAGTCCTCGATCGGGGCATTGCGGCCGCGCAGGTGCAGTCCGATTGTCTTGCGCCGGTAGTGATCCCAGACGGCCTGGTTCTGCGCGGCCGTCGGCTCGGTGCCGGTCAACGCGATATAGGCGCCGCGCTGAACGAAGAACGCCGAGTACAGAATCCAGTTCCAGGCCTGCGGCTCGAGCGCCGAATAGCGTTGCCCGTCGGGGCCGACGCCCTTGACCGCACGGTGCAGCAACATCAGGCGCTCGGCCTCGGCGGCCGCGTCGGCCTCGGTGCCGTGGTAGATGAGCTGGTCGGCGGCGGCGGTGCGCACCGCGCGCGCCCACGGCTCATACCTGGACCGCCCCGTCGCCTCGAGCGCCGCCGACACCGGCGGCAGCATCGGCTGGTCGAACAGCCCGACGGCGAACAGCCCGAACAGCACCGAACCGCCGACCCGCTCGAATCTTTCGACGGCAGCCGAAACATCGTGCGGCACACCATCGTCGGTAGAGGCTGGCTGATGAGACACGGGACAGGTCATCGGTGAACTCCTTTGTTCCGGCGCCGCGACCGCATGGGTCCGGTCGGCGCCCCTCCGCAATTCTGGTGCCATGCGACACCAGAAACTCGTGTGGTGTCAGCGTGCACCACAATGGGGCCATGGTCAAGACCGAGGGCACCGCGACGTCCCCCCGCGCCTACAGGGGAGTGGCGGCCGACGAACGCCGCGCCCGCCGGCGCGCGGCCCTGCTCGACGCCGCCCTCGACCTGCTCGCCGCCGACGGCGCCGCCGCCGTCACCAAACGTGCGGTCTGTGCTCGGGCCAAGCTCAACGATCGCTACTTCTACGAACAGTTCGCCGATCGCGACGCTGTGCTCACCAGCCTCGTCGAAGAGCTCACCGCCGAGGGCATCGCCGCCGTCGTCGCGGCGACCCACGCGGCCGAACCCGACATCCGCAGCCAGGTCCATGCCGCCGCCGATGCCGCGCTCGGCTTCCTGCTCGACGACCCACGCCGCCACGCGCTGCTGCTCAACGCCCACAGCACCGAAGCCCTCCAGCGGGCCCGGCTCGCCACCCAGCACGCCATCGCCCGCGCCATGGCCGCGGTCAGCCGCGAGCTGCGCCCGTCACCGATGTCGACGCCGCTGGACACCGACATGGCCGCGTACACGGTGGTCAGCGGCACGCTCGAGCTCGTCGCGGCCTGGTTGCGCGGGGAATTCGACACCACCCGAGCTCATCTCACCGACCTGATCGCCCGGCAATTGCTGCAGGTCGAAACAGTCCCCGGCGGCTAGGGGGCGACCATGCGCGCGGCCGCGAGCACGGTCGCCGCGCGCTGGGTCGCCACATGCTCACCACCGGCCTGTGCGGCATGGACGGCGGTGGTGCGGGCCAGGTCGGTGAGCATGCGCAGCAGCAACGCCGCCGGGATGTCGGGGGTCACCAGCCCCTCGCGCTGCCCGCGCCGCAACTCGGCCAGCTTGCTCGCCACCATCTCGCGCAACGCGCGCGCCACCTCCTCCTCGGCCGGTTCCAGATCGGCCCAGGCCTGCAAGCGGGCATCGTCGGGATTGGCGAGGAAATGATCGAAGAGACGTCCGACGTACCCGGGCAGATCCTCGGCGCGCATGGCCGTGCGGGCCGAGGCTTCGCTGGCCCAGCGTTCGGTGACGGCGGCGTAGAGATCCTTCTTGCCGGGGAAATAGGCGTAGAGGCGGTCCTTGCTGGCATGCGCGGCCTCGGCGATCCGGTTGATCCGCGCGCCCGCGATGCCGAACTCGGCGAATTCCGCCTTGGCCGCGGCGAGAATTCGCTCCCTGGTTGCCTCACCTGCCGCTCGCATGCGCTGGATGTTACCCCTTGCCGAACCATCTGGTTCGGAACTATGGTCAATCCCGAACCACCTGGTTCGGGTAACGGCGAGACGAGGACACCCATGGCCGAACAGCCACGCTGGCAACAACTCCGGGCACAGAACGAAGGTGTGTCCACCGCCGAACTCGACGAGATCTGGACGCGGCTACGCCCGGCGCGGGCCGAGGACATCCTCGGGCAGTGGCGCGGCGACGCCTTCCAGACCGGTCACCGGCTGTGCAAAGCTCTGCCCGCCAGCCGCTGGTACGGCAAGACCTTCCTGGCCCTCGACGACGCCAAACCGCTGATCTGCCGCGCCGAGGACGGCACCCTGTTCTCCAATGTCGAGATGGGGCAGGGCGAGGCGACGCTGTGGAATATCGAGTTCCGCGGTGAGGTCACCGCGACGATGGTCTACGACGGGCGCCCGGTGTTCGACCACTTCAAATGGCTCGACGACAACACCCTGATGGGCATCATGAACGGCCGCCCCGAACTGGTCCTCGCGGGCGGGCAGTACTTCTACTTCCTGCTGGAACGGGACAGCTGATGCGCACCACGGCCGTGCTGTCGCGCGATCCGGCGGCGGACTTCTCCGTCGAGACGGTCGAGATCGACGAGCCGCGCGCCGGGGAGATCCTGGTCCGGATGGCCGCCACCGGCATCTGCCACACCGACCTGGCCACCCGCCGCGCCGGTGCGGTCGACCGGCCGATCCTGCTCGGGCACGAAGGCGCCGGGGTGGTCGAGGCCGTCGGGCCGGGAGTGCGCGCCGTCCGGCCGGGAGACCACGTCGTGCTCACCTTCCGCCACTGCGGCGACTGCGCCAACTGCGGCGCGGGCCGACCCGCCTACTGCCTGCACGCGACCACGCTGAACAACTTCGGCCGCCGCGCCGACGACACCCCTCGGGTACTGGTCGACGGGGCCCCGGTGCTGTCCGGATTCTTCGGGCAGTCCAGTCTGGCCGGCTACGCGCTGAGCAGCGAGGACAACACCGTGGTCGTCGACCCGGCGATCGACCCGGCCCTGGCCGCACCGTTCGGATGCGGATTCCAGACCGGAGCGGGCGCGGTCCTCAACGTGCTTCGTCCCGAACCCGGCGCCCGCCTCGTCGTCTACGGCGCGGGCGCGGTCGGCATGGCCGCCCTGCTCGCCGCACGCACGGTGCCCGACGTCGAGGTGGTCGTCGTCGAAACATCCTCCTCGCGCAGGGAACTCGCCCTCGAGCTCGGTGCCCGTGCCGCCGTCGACCCGGCCGGGGAAGCGACGGCGGCACGGGTGCGTGAGCTCACCGGCGGCGGCGCGACCCACGCGGTGGACACCACGGGAATACCGGCCGTGCTCGGCGACGCGGTCGCCGCCCTCGGCATCGGCGCCACCGTGGTCGCCGTCGGTCTCGGCCGCGGTGCCCCGCCCATCGATGTCGGCGACATCGTCTTGCGGGGCAAGACGATTCGCGGCTGCCTCGAAGGCGACAGCGTCGCCGCCACCTTCATTCCCCACCTGCTGGACCTGCACGCGCAGGGCCGCTTCCCGGTCGATCGACTCGTCAGCCGCTATCCCGCTTCCGACATCGCCGCCGCTCTGCACGATCAGCGCACCGGTAAGGTCATCAAGCCGGTGCTGACATGGTGAACGGCCCGACCCGCGAGACCGAGGACAACGCATGACGATTCTCCACAGCGAAGACCTCGCGACCGAACCCGCAGCGAGTGTGGACACCGCCCGTGCCCAACGGCGCCAGGTGGTGCTCGACGCCGCCCGTGACGTGTTCGTCGCCTACGGTTACCACGGCACGAGCATGGAGGACATCGGTAGCCGCGCGGGCATGAGCAAACCGGTCCTCTACACCCATTACGCGAGCAAACTCGACCTCTACCTGGCGGTCCTGCAGCGCTACCTCGACCGCATGGTCGAGGGTGTGCGCAACGCGCTGGCGGGCACCAAGGGCGAACAGAAGGTGCGTCGCGCGGTCGGCGCCTACTTCGATTTCGTCGACGAGGACGCGGGCGGGCACACGCTGGTCTTCGAATCTCCGGTGCCGAGCGAACCGTGCGTGCAGTGGCGGGTGCGTGATGCCATGAACACCTGCGCGGTCCTGGTCAGCGCCGAGCTGCGCGCCGCGGGCATGGACGACGTGCGCGCCTTCGCCTGCGCGTTCAGCCTCGTGGGCGCCAGCCACTCCACCGCACGGCACTGGCTCGACGCGGGCCGCCCGATCCCCAAGCACGAGGCCGTCGAGATGACCGTGACGCTGTGCTGGCACGGGCTGTCGTCGGTGGGTGTCGTCAACCGCGACACCAAGGGCTCAGCCCGCTGACGCGGTGAGCGGCAACGGGCTGCCGTCGAGCAGTTCGTCGCTGGGCAGCTGACCGACCAGCACCGCCAGTGCGCGTTTCCAGCGACGGACCACGGCCTCGCGTTCGCCGAGGGTGCCGGTGAGCATGGCCGTCATCGACAGGCCGGTGAGCAGGTCGATGGTGAACTCCACCAGCAGCTCCGCGCGCGGGTCGGCGGCATAGGGCTCGCCGAGGACCTCCAGGTAGAGCCTGCGCATCTCGGTGAACACCCGCTGTTCCTCGTGCACGAGCCGGTCGCGCAGTTCGGCGTCGGTGCGCGCGGCCACCCACAGGTCAAGGGCGGTGAAGAAGGCCGGGCTGTTCAGGTCGCGCCAGGCCAGGTCGACCACCGACTGCAGCCGGTCGCGGCCCGGCGGGAGCAGTTCGGCCTCGCGGCGGAACTGCTCGAGCCGCTGGTCGACCACCTGGGTGGTGGCGGCGACGAGCAGCTCGGCGCGGGTGGGGAAGTGGTGCTGCACGGTGCCGCGCGCCAATCCGGCGCGTTCCTGCACGGCGCTCACCGTCGTTGCCGCGTAGCCGCTTTCGAGCAGGCACTCGGCGGTGCAGGCCAGAATGCGGGCCCGGGTCGAGGCGCGGCGCTGCGCCTGGGTGCGGCGGGGGCGTTGCTCGGTCACGAAAGAAATCGTACGCCCTGCCGAATAGTTGCGCGATACTGTGAGCGCGGTCTCCGACACACCCGGCCGTAACTCGCTATTGACGGGGAAGTCCCGGGCTGGTGAAATCAAGAAACCGTACGCAGTAACTGTTTCCTGCACGAAGGGCTGCGATGACGCAGATCTCCCACCACCGCCGCGGAACCGGCGCACCGATCGTGCTCGTCCACGGTCTCGGCAGCCGATGGCAGGTATTCGCCCCGATCATCGACGCGCTGGCCGTCGAACACGAGGTGATCGCGCTCGACCTGCCCGGCTTCGGCGAGTCCCCGCTCGTTCCCGGCGTGGAACCCGGACCACGCGGGTACGCGACCTGGCTCACGCGGTGGTTGTCCGACAACGAGATCGAGCGCCCCCACCTGGTGGGCAGTTCGATGGGCGGCGGGATCGCGCTGGAACTGGGTCGCACCGGTATCGCCTCGGCGGTCACCGCGTTCTCCCCGATCGGCTTCTACGACCGAGCCGGACTGCGATGGACCAAGACGCTGCTCACCGGCATGCGCGGCGTCGCGCGGGCAGCGGGCCCGGTCCTGGCTCGATCGATGGACCACCGGGCGGGACGGGTGCTGCTGCTCTCGGCCATGTTCGGCCGCCCGGCCCTGGTCACCCCGGCCGCCGCGCGCCTCGACCTGGCCGGAATCGCCGGGGCGAGCGCGTTCAGCGCCGCCCGCGACGACTTCGACAACTACGTGCTGACACCGGACCAGGACCTCGGCGCGCTCACCGACATCCCGGTGACGATCGCCTGGGGTAGCCGCGACGTCGTCCTCGTGCACCGCACCCAGAGCGCCCGCGCCCGCACCGTGCTGCCGTTCGCCCGGCACATCGACCTGCCCGGCTGCGGGCACCTGCCGTTCAGTGACGCGCCGCGCGACTGCGCGCGTCTGATCCTCGAGAGGAACGCATGACACCGTCCATCGCGGTCATCGGCAGCGGTTTCGGCGGCCTGGCCGCCGTCATCGAACTGAAGAAGCGGGGCTTCGACGACATCGTCGTCTTCGAGAAGGCCGACGAGGTGGGTGGGGTCTGGCGCGACAACACCTATCCCGGTGCCGCCTGTGATGTACCGTCGCCGTTCTACTCGTTCTCCTTCGCGCCCAATCCGCGCTGGCCGCACCGGTTCTCGCGGCAACCCGCGATCCTCGACTACATCCGCGGGATCGTGGACACCTACGATGTGCGCCGCCACCTGCGCCTGGGCACCGAAGTGCTCGGCGCCGCCTACGACGACGCGACCGGCAAGTGGACAGTGTCACTCGCCGACGGCGAGACCGTGGTCGTCGACGTCGTGGTCTCCGCCGTCGGGCAGCTCTCGCGCCCGGCCCTGCCCGACATCCCGGGACGCGAAACCTTCGGAGGCAGCAGTTTCCACTCCGCCCAGTGGAACCACGACGTGGACCTCACCGGCAAACGCGTCGCGGTGATCGGTACCGGAGCCAGTGCGATCCAATTCGTCCCCGAGATCCAGCCGCGGGTGGGCAATCTGACTGTCTTCCAGCGCACCGCGCCCTACATCATCCCGCGACCGGACCGTGAATTCGGCCGCCTGCACCACCGGATGTTCGAGACGGTGCCCGCCACCGAGCTGGCCGAACGCGGCACCTGGTACGGCGTCGTCGAAGGCCTCAGCCTGGCCTGGGTCTACGCCCGGCCCCTGGCCCGCGCCGTCCGAGCCTGGTCGAAGTGGCACATGCGCCGCCAGACCAAGGCGGTGCCGGGACTGTTCGAGAAGGTATGGCCCGACTACGACGTCGGCTGCAAACGAATCCTGTTCTCCGACAACTACCTTCCCGCGCTCACCGCGCCGAACGTGGAACTGTGCACCGAGACGATCAGCGAGATCACGCCCACCGGTGTACGCACCGTCGACGGACGTGAGCACGCGGTGGACGTCGTCATCTGGGGGACCGGTTTCAAGACCACCGAGTTCCTGGCACCCATGACGATCACCGGAGCGGGCGGCCGCACGCTCGGCCAGGAATGGCAGGCGGGAGCGCGCGCCTACTACGGCGTCACCGTGCCGCGGTTCCCGAATCTGTTCATCATGTACGGGCCCAACACCAACACCGGTGGCGGCTCGATCATCTACTTCCTCGAGGCACAGGCCAGATACCTTGGCCGCTACGTCGCCCATCTCGCGGCGACCGGTCGCCCCCTCGCCGTGCGTCCCGAGGTGGAGAAGGCCTACGACGCTCGCATCCAGGAGCTCCTGGCAGACAGTGTGTGGAGCCGGTGTTCGTCCTGGTACCGCCAGGCCGACGGCCGCATCACCACCAACTGGCCCCTGCTGGGAGTCCAATACCGCAAACAGGCGCGGTTCGATCCCGCCGACTACGAGGTGATGGTTCCATGACCAGCTACGACTACGACGTGATCGTCGTCGGCTCCGGATTCGGCGGCAGCGTGACCGCCCTGCGCCTGACCGAGAAGGGCTACCGCGTGGGTGTGCTCGAATCCGGGCGCCGCTGGAACGCCGAGGACTACCCGAAGACGAACTGGAATGTGCCCAAAGCGATCTGGGCACCGCGGCTCGGGCTGACCGGGCCGCAGCGCATCAGCGCGCTCGGCAAGTGCCTGGTGTTCAGCGGTTCCGGTGTGGGCGGTGGTTCGCTCATCTACGGCAACACCCTCTACGAGCCGCTGCCCGAGTTCTACCGCGACCGCGCCTGGTCACACATCACCGACTGGAAATCCGAACTCGCCCCCTACTACGACCAGGCCAAACGGATGCTCGGCGTGGTCGAGAACCCGAAGCTGGGCCCCAAGGACGACGTGCTGCTGCAAGTCGCCACCGATCTCGGTGTGGCCGACACCTTCCACCGCACCCACGTGGGCGTGTTCTTCAACGAAGGCGCCGAAGGGGTCGAGGTGGAGGACCCCTACTTCGGCGGCGCCGGACCGCGCCGCGCGGGCTGCATCCACTGCTCGGAATGCTTCACCGGCTGCAAACACAACGCCAAGAACACCACCACCCTGAACTACCTGCACCTGGCCGAAAGCCAGGGCGCGCAGGTGCATCCGCTGACGACGGTCACCTCGGTGACCCCCGACGGCGCCGGCGGATACCGGGTGGAGACCGTGCGCTCCAACGGCCTGCTGCGCAAGGACCGCCGCACCTTCACCGCCGAACAGGTGGTGTTCGCGGCCGCCGCGCTCGGCACCCAGAAGCTGCTGCACACCCTGCGCCGCAACGGCGCCCTGCCCGGATTGTCTTCGCGCGTCGGCGAATTGACGCGCAGCAATTCCGAGGCGATCATCGGCGTCACCAGCAAGACCCGCCGCGACTTCGCCCAGGGCGTGGCCATCACGTCCTCGATCCACCCCGAACCACAGACCCACGTGGAGGTCTGCACCTACGGCAAGGGGCAAAACGCGCTGTTCGTGCAGACGGTGCCGATGGTCGACGGTGGGGCATTCCGGTTCCTGCGACTGCTGCTGACCATGCTGCTGCATCCGGTGCAGTTCCTGCGCTCGCAGAACGCGCGCGGCGCGTCGGAGCGATCGGTGATCCTGCTGGTGATGCAGTCCCTGGACAATTCGCTCACCTCGTACCTGAAGGGGCGACGGCTGGTCACCAAACAGGGTGCGGGAGAACCCAATCCGGAGTGGATTCCGCTCGCCCACGACATCGCCCGCCGTTACGCCGGCAAATCCGACGCCATCACGGGCAATATCGCCACCGACATCTTCAACATCCCCGCCACCGCCCACTACATCGGCGGCTGCACCATCGGCGATTCCCGCGACACCGGTGTCATCGACCCCTACCAGCGTGTGTACGGGTATCCGGGGCTGCACATCGCCGACGGCAGCGCCATCACCGCCAACCTCGGCGTGAACCCGTCGCTGACCATCACCGCCCAGGCCGAACGCGCCATGGCGTTCTGGCCCAACAAGGGTGAGCCCGACCCACGCCCCGAGCTCGGGGCCGCCTACCGGCGCATCACCCCCGTCACGCCTCGCCGCCCGGCCGTCCCCGCGGACGCCCCCGGCGCCCTGCGCCTGCCCGTCTGAGAGGAACCCGCATGTCCGCCGCCGACCGTCTGGCCGCCCTCGAACCCGCCTGCCCCCGCGACGACGCGCTCGCCCTGTTCGACAGCCTCCCACCCGTCGCGCCCACCGACCTCACCGGCCGTTGGCACGGTCGCGAGCTGGCCACCGGCCACCGGCTCGACGGCCTGCTCGCCGCCTCCGGTTGGTACGGCAAACAATTCGACGGCCCCGACAACGTTCACCCGCTGCTGTTCGCGACCCCCAAGGGCGACATCTTCCCGGTCGACCCGAAACGCATCCCCCTGGGACTGGTCGACAAGATCCCCACCGCCCTCGTCGAGCAGACCCGCCGACGCCTCGACCTGCTGGCACCCACGCTGCGCACAGCCCGGCACCGCGCCCGCCTCCGGGAGATCAACCACCGGGGCACCGTCACCACCGCGATGATCTACGACCATCTGCCCATCATCGACACCTTCCGCCGCGTCGACCCCACCACGGTCCTGGGCATCATGGACTACCGCCGCCTCCCCGACCCGTACTTCTTCATCCTCACCCGCGACTGACCGCACAGGTCAGCGCGCGAACGCGACACCGGCCCCGACACCGACGACCATCGCCCCACCGACACCGCCCACAGCCTCGAGCCGGCGCGGCGACCGCGCGAACCATCCACGCGCGGTCGCCGCGACGACGGCCCACACACCGTCGCAGGTCAGCTGGATGAGGAGGAAGATCGCGCCGAAAATCAGCATCTGCACCGGCAGCGGTCCGGCGTCGGTGGCGGTGAACTGCGGCAGGACCGCGCCGAAGAACACCGCCGTCTTCGGGTTGGTGGCGCCGACGATGAAACCCTGCCGCATCGACCGGCCACCGCCGTCGGTGCTCGCGGTGAGCACCAGCTTCTTGCGGTCACGAATAGCCGTGACGCCCAGGTAGATCAGATAGAGCGCGCCGATAACCTTGACCGCCGTGAACAGGATCGTCGAGGTCATCAGCACAGCGCCGAGTCCGAGAGCGACCACGGCCAGGGGGATGACGGAACCGGCGACCGAGCCGAGGACCGACAGCAGTGCCTGCCTGCGCCCCAGCGTCAGCGCGCGCCCGATCGCGAACAGCACATTCGGGCCGGGGATCACGATGATGAGCAACGCCGCACCGGCGAAGGCGATCACATGGGGGATCGGCACCATCATCCGAAGCTAGCAGCGCGCAGTCCGTGACGGCGCAGATCAGCGTGCATCGGGAACCACGCCCGGGGGCGGACGACCCGGTTGTGTCGCCACCGGTTTGCCGGGTATCTGCCGTCCATGGCACATTTTCGTCGCTGGGGAGCTGTCTACCTGCTGATGTTGCTGTTCATCGGCTCGTGGGGCGCGCAGTTCGTGTTCCAGCTCATCGAGTATCGCAACACTCAGCAACAGCAGGGACAACCATTCCAGTGGTCGGGGTATTGGCCGGAGTTCCTCGCCAGCACCTTCGAGAACTGGCAGAGCGAATGGTTTCAGCTGGTCTTCCAGGCGGTGCTGTTGCTCGGGGCCAAGCACTGGATATTCCGGGTCGATGCCGAGAACGCCGAACGCATCGAATCCAAGATCGACGATCTGCGCGCCTATCTGGTCCCGCCCGACCGGCAGACCGAGGTGCCCGGAGACTGACACCGGCGCGCCCGGCCCGCGGTGCGGACCGGGCGCGACAGGCTCATCCGCGCGGTTCGATCCGATCCCACGCGCGGTGCTCAGCCAGGTCGGTGACCACCTGTGTCACGGTCTGCGGCGCCTCGGCCACGGTGACACCCGGCGAGTCGGCATCGACACCGTTACGCTGCAGCAGACTCGCCGCCGCACCGACCGCCGCGATCGCCTTCCCGTGCCGCCACATCTCGTTCTCCAGCACATCCACCCGCGGATCGATCGGCGCGCCCAACGCGATCAACCCGTCGAACTCGATCGAGCGCATGGTGGCGAACGTGCGGTCGACCTTGCGGCCCTCCACTTCACCACCGTGTGCGGCGACCAGCAACGGCCGCACCTTGGCCTGTTCCAGATCGGCGCACACCTGCTGCACCGCCCCACCGGAACTGGTCTCGTCCACCAGTACCGCCACGGTCCGTCCGTCGACCGGGAACGCACCGCGCTTCTGCGACAGCGCCGGACTCGGCGCCAGCTCGACGGTGTTCGCCGTCGGCGCGGGCACATCGACACCGAGCTGATTGGCCACATACCCGGCCAGCTGTTCGTCGACATTGACCAGCATCTGCACCGCACGCTCGCGAACCGTCACCGACGTGCACTTGCCCAGTTCGAACGAGAAGGCATCGGCCAGGCGGTGCTGCTCACCGTGGGTGAGGCTGCGATAGAACATGCGCGGCTGCGAGAAGTGATCGGCGAACGACACCTGCGCCTTGTCGGTGTTCGCCGAGGTGCGCAGCTTCGCCTGCGGCGGCGGAATCGGGGTCGGCGATTCGACATAGGCCTCACCGGCGAAACTCGCCGCGTACGGGCACCCGCCGTCGAGCGAATTCGGTTTGTAAGGCGCAATGCCCGTGTGCACCGCGGTCTGGTGCATGCCGTCGCGGAACATGTCGTTGACCGCGGTGTGGGGCGTATTGATCGGCAACTGCGCGAAATTCGGTCCACCGAGCCGGCTGAGCTGGGTGTCGAGGTAGGAGAACAACCGGCCCTGCAACAGCGGGTCGTCGGTGACCTCGATACCGGGCACCAGATGACTCGGGCAGAACGCCACCTGTTCGGTCTCGGCGAAGAAATTCACCGGATTCGCCGTCAGCCGCAGGGTGCCGATCACCTGCACCGGAACCAATTCCTCCGGCACGATCTTCGTCGGATCCAGCAGGTCGATATCTTCGAACACCTGCTCCGGGGTGTCGGGAAAGACCTGAACACCCAGATCCCACTCCGGGAAATAGCCCGCCTCGATCGCATCCGCCAGATCGCGGCGATGGAAATCGGGATCGAATCCCGCGGTCAGCTGCGTTTCCTCCCACAGCATCGAATGCACACCCAGGCGCGGCTTCCAATGGAACTTCACCAGGCTCGTGGCACCGTCGGCGGCGACCAACCGGAAGGTGTGGACACCGAATCCCTCCATCATCCGCAGCGACCGCGGCAACCCACGGTCGGACATATTCCAGAAGGTGTGCGCGGTGGCCTCGGTATGCAAGGAGACGAAATCCCAGAACGTGTCGTGCGCGGACTGCGCCTGCGGGATCTCCCGGTCCGGATGCGGTTTGGCCGCGTGCACCACATCGGGAAACTTGATCGCCTCCTGGATGAAGAACACCGGAATATTGTTGCCGACGAGGTCGTACACGCCTTCCTCGGTGTAGAACTTCGTCGCGAAACCGCGCGTATCGCGCACGGTGTCGGCCGAACCACGCGAACCGAGCACCGTGGAGAATCGTACGAACACCGGTGTGCGGGCATCGGCGGCGAGGAATTTGGCCCGGGTCAACGAGGCGGCGGCACCGTTGGACACGAATACGCCGTGCGCACCGACACCACGCGCGTGCACGGCACGCTCCGGAATGCGTTCATGGTCGAAATGGGTGATCTTCTCGCGCAGGTGGAAATCCTGCAGCAGCACCGGTCCACGGGGTCCGGCCTTGAGTTGGTGGTCGGTATCGGCTTGGCGCAGGCCCTGCGGAGTGGTGAGCGCGTCACCCTGCTGGGCCCGGATATTCGCCTCACCCGGAACGGGAGCGCCGGTGGGACTGCGCAGCTCCGGGCCCTGTTGGTCCGGATTCGGACCGGGCGGCTCGCACTGCCCGCCGTCTTCGTCCGGCGGCACCGGCGGGCGCGTGAACTCCGGGGGAATGTGCTGCTGCTCTGTCATCTATGCGCAACCCTTCTGTCCTGGATCGACGTGCTCGCATCGGAAAAAACACCTACTGGCGGATACCGCCTCGAGGAGTCGGCAAACCACACGATTGGGCTGTCGGATCAGGGGTACGCGCAGACCAGCGGATCCCATCGAAAGGACGGCCCGGCCATGAACGATGCCGCTCTCCCTCATCATCACAAATTTCCCGACACCGAACGCACTACCCGCTCGCATGTCGGCGAATCCATCGAAGACGCTTGGAACTGGCCCGGGCTGATCTTGATCGGCGTCGGCGTCGTGTTGCTGGCACTCACCCTCACCGCGGCCGGATACGGATTCGAAGGGTGGGCGGTGATCGCCGGAATTCTGTGCGTGGTGTGTCTGCTCGGCGGCGTGGGTATCGTGCTCGCCGAACACCGCCGGATCAAAGCCCGCGAAGGGCTGCGATTACGAGACCCTTGCGGGCACTGACCTGTTTGCCGTTGCTGATGGGAGGTAGTCGGATCGGAGACCCCGTTCCCGGCGAGGAGGACTTCGATCATGGGATTTCCCGAACAGCAGCAGCAGGTTCCCGGCATCCAATCGAAAATGGACCCCGTGCCCGATTGCGGGGAGAACAGTTACCAGGGATCGGGCAAATTGGCGGGCAAAGCCGCTGTCGTCACCGGTGCCGACAGCGGAATCGGACGTGCGGTCGCCATCGCGTACGCCCGTGAAGGCGCCGATGTCCTCATTTCCTATCTCGACGAACACGACGACGCGAAAGAAGTAGCCGACCTGGTCACCCAGGCCGGCCGCCGTGCCGTGTTGATGGCTGGCGACCTCTCCGACGCCGCACATTGCCGTGCGGTGATCGACAAGGCCGTGGAGGAATTCGGTCGAGTCGATGTGCTGGTGAGCAATGCCGCCTTCCAGATGTCGCACGACGACATCACCGAGATCAGCGACGAGGAATTCGCCTACACCTTCGCCCTCAATGTCGGCGCCTACTTCCACCTGGTGAAGGCTGCGCTGCCCCATATGCGTCCCGGTTCATCGATCATCGGCAGCTCCTCGGTGAACTCCGACATGCCCTCCCCGACGCTGGCACCGTATGCGGCCACCAAGGCCGCCATCGCCAATTTCTCGGCCAGCCTGGCGCAGATGCTGGGGAAGAAGGGAATCCGGGTCAACAGCGTGGCACCCGGCCCGATCTGGACACCGCTGATCCCGTCGACCTTCCCGACGGAGAAGGTGAGCAAATTCGGTGACGACACCCCGCTCGGGCGGGCCGGTCAGCCCGCCGAACTGGCCCCGGTCTATGTGCTGCTCGCCGCCGACGACGGCAGCTACATCTCCGGTGCCCGTATCGCCGTCACCGGTGGACGCCCGATCCTCTGACCCCGACCCGGCCTACCGGTGGCTCACTGGTAGGCCGGGTACTGGTTCGCCCGCAACAACCGGGCCAGATGCGCGGCATTACGCGCCATCGCCGCCGTGGTCTTGCGCACCGCCTCCGGAGTGTCGGGCAGATCCTTGAAGTCGGTACCGCCCATCGCTTCCCCGTTCCAGTAGGTGCAGCCCTGAGCCGGAATGGTGAATCCGATGTCGTCGAGGGCCTGGAAGGTGTCGGCCACGATCTTGTGCGCACCGTCCTCGTTCCCGACAACGGCCGCGATCCCGACCTTGCCCAGCATGACGGGCCTACCCGCGTCGTCGGTGTCGGACAGTTCGGCATCCAGACGTTCCAGCGCGCGCTGGGCCACCGAGGACAGATGACCCAACCAGGTGGGCGTCGCGAGCAGGACGATATCGGCGTCGATGATGCGACGCCGGATCTGCGGCCACTCGTCGCCCTCGCCCTCGTCGGCACTCACCCCCGGCCGCACCTCGAAATCGGCGATACGCACCGTCGACCCGGCCACATCGTTGGCGGCCAGCTCGGCCAGCACCTGATCGGCCATGAGCTGACTGCTGGATTCGGCGGGCGACGGCTTCAATGTGCAGACCAGCGCCACTGCGCGCAACTGTTCGGCGGCCACGACAACACTTCCTCTCGCTCGACGATCAGGACTGGCGGACAACCCGGATGTTGTGCAACTGCGGGTCGCTGGCATCGGGCACATTCATTCCCGCCTCGACACCGGAACGCAGGTACTCCACGACCGTGTCACCGATCCGTTCACCCGGCACGATCGCGGGAATGCCGGGCGGGTAGGGCGTGAGCTGTTCGGCGGCGATCCGGCCCGGCGCCTTGTCGATGGGCACCATCTCGGTGGGGGCGAAGAAGGCGTCCCGCGGCAGCATCACCGAGTCGAGCTGCAGATCCTGCGGGGACGGCAGCGTGATGTGGTGCGGTGCTGGGTCCAGACCGGCCCGGCGCCACAGCGCGAGCGCGTCGATGAGGGCCTCCGCGGAGGTGTCGTCGTCGGCCGTCGACATCGTCGCCAGAATCCGGCGGTGATCGCTGAGGCCCACATCGAGGTGGTGATGCTCGCGCAACCAGTCCGCCGCCTCGTAGCCGGTGGCGCCGGTCTCGGAGACATCGACGAGCACCTGCAGCAGATCGAGATCGTGCGAGGCTTCCACGCCGAGCAGCTCGTCGTGCATCACCGTCAGGCCGCTGATCCCGTCGATCTCGGCGCGGGTGCGTTTGGCCAGGTCGAGGGCTCGCCCGAGCAGGTCGTGCCCGAATTCGACCATCTGCCTTCGCCATCCGTCGAGCGCGGCGTAGATCAGCACGTTCGGGCTGGTGGTCATCAGCAGATCCGCGCAACGGCGCAACCGGCCCGGATCCACGAGATCGCCCTGCAGGTGGAACACCGAACCCTGTTCGAAACCCATGCCCATCTTGTGCACGCTCACCACGCACACATCGGCACCCACATCCATTGCCCACGTGGGCAATTCGGGATGGAACGGCAGGTGCGCACCCCACGCCTCGTCGACGATGACGGGTTTGCCGCGCGCATGGCACACCTCGGTGATGCCACGCAGATCCGCGCAGGTGCCATACGGGCTCGGGCACACGATCACCGCGCCCGCCGCGTCCGGATGCTCCTGCCACGCCTGTTCCACCTCCTCCGGTGACGGCGGATGGGAGAAGTGGCGTTCGGCGTCCCAGCGCGGGCTGATCCAATGCGGCTGGACGCCGGAGAAGATCAGGCCGGCGACGATCGACTTGTGGCTGTCGCGCGCCACCAGCAGGCCGCCGTCGTTTCCGCCTGCCACCGCCATCATCGCGGCCTTGACCGACAGCGAGCTGCCGCAGGTGGAGAAGAACGCCGTCTCGGCGCCGACGGCGTCGGCCATCAGGTCCTCGGCCTCGGTGAGGTAGCCGTTGCGTGCGAGCCGGTCGTCGAGCCCGCCGTTGGCCAGCAGATCGGCGGCGAAGGCATCGGCACCGAGCGCCGCGAGAACCCGGTCGTCCACGCCGCGACCCTGCCGATGCCCAGGCGGGGTGAACCCGTAGCGGTGCTTGTTGCGGTAGTCGGCGACCGCGGCGACGAGCGGGGCTGTGCTGTGGTCCATGCCCAGGTAATAGCCGATCGGTCGCACCCGAAACGACGGTGTGTAGCTGCCCCGGCGGGGGGTATCCGCCCGACGACCCGCGTTTCCGACCAAGTGAGGAGGCTGCGATGACGACCCCGATGTCGACCAGCCCACCCATTCCCGAACCGCGAGACCCGATTCCGCCCACCCCCGATCCGGCGCCCCCGCCGGATCCCGGACGGCCACCACCGCCACCGGAGCCGGGTCATCCGCTGCCCGGCGACCCACCACCCGGACCGGGTCCAGGACAACCACCACCCCCGGATGTTCCGGACCCGTTTCCCCCGATTCCCACACCGGGCGAACCGCTGCCGGAGCCGGGCGCGGCGGCATCGTGTTGAGCGCCGCGCCGGGTGGGCGGACGCGATCGGGCACTGAGCGCGTACACGTGTCCCGGTCGCGAGATACTTCAGGAATGAAGCACAGTGAGGGTCTTTCGACCGGCGGCGCGCAGTCACTGCGGCGCGTGCTCGGCGAGGGCAGGGCGCAGGACGCGGGCGGATTCAAGTTCTGGTTCGCCGACCAGCGCTGGGAATGGTCCGACGAGGTCGCCCGCATCCACGGATACGAGCCGGGCACCGTCCACCCCACGACCGCACTGTTGTTGTCGCACAAGCACCCCGACGACCGTGCCCACGTCGCCACCATGATCGAGAAGTCGGTCACCGAGGGCGAACCGTTCTGCAGTACCCACCGCGTCATCGACACCACCGGCGTCGTACACGACGTGATCGTCGTGGCCGATCACATGGTCGACGACCACGGAACCGTCATCGGCACCACCGGCTACTACATCGATGTCACCGACACCTTGGAGCGGCGGCGCAAGGAAACCCTCGACGACGAACTACCGAGCCTCTACGCGTCGCGCGCCGTGATCGAACAGGCCAAGGGCGCGGTGATGCTCGTCTACGGAATCAGCGCCGAGAAGGCGTTCGACGTACTCACCTGGCGCTCACAGGAAACCAACACCAAGCTTCGTGCGCTGGCCGGGCGCCTGGTCGCCGAACTCGATTCGCTCACCGATGTGTCCGGCGTTCTGCGCACCCGCTTCGATCATCTCCTACTCACCGTCCACGAACGGGCCGAACAGCACGAGAAGGGCACGGAGTAGACGACGTCACGGTCGGGTAACCTGCGACCACGACAGGCAACACAGGGAGGCGGCATGCGAGCGGAGGATCGCGAGACCGCGCCCCGGTCGACAACGGTCGGGTTTCAGGTACCGGCGGAGCTCGAGCAGCTCACCATGGTCCACGCGTTGGCCGAAACAGTCCTGCTGGTAGGCGGTTTCGCGCTCGACGAGGTCACTGATCTGCTGCTGGCGCTCGACGAGGTGGTGACCGCCCTCGTCCTAGCCGCCGCACCGGAGGCCCTGATCGATTGCGCGTTCACCGGGGGCGGCGGGGCACTCGGAGCACGGGTCTCGACCGTGGCGCGCAGCGACGAAGCGATCGACGAGGACGCCTTCGGCTGGCATGTCGTCGCGACCCTCACCGACGCGCTGCGCACCGAATACGGCCCGTTCGACGCGGTCCGCAACGGCTATCCGACCACCGTCGAGTTCGGCTGGATCCGCCGTTCGCATGGGCCGAACGGTGGGTGATGCGGAGACAGGGACCGAAAGCGTAGGCTTAATCCGCATACAGATCGGGTAATCCAGAAGCATCCGACCCCACGGAATCGGAGGCACATGTGATGACGACTGCTCAAGCGACAACAGCCAACGACTCGACTGTCCGACGCTCCCACTCAAAAGGTGACAGCTACGACAATATCGAGCCGTGGTTCGAGAAGCTGCAGGCACTTTCCCCGAACGACCCCCAGCGTGAACCCCTCCGCGAAGAGGTGATCAGGCTGTGCCTTCCCCTTGCCGACCACATCGCCCGCAAATTCGCCGGGCGCGGTGAACTCTTCGACGACCTCGAGCAGACCGCCCGCGTAGGGCTCGTGCTCGCCGTCGACCGCTATGACGTCAGCCGCGGCTCCTCGTTCCTTTCCTTCGCGATCCCCACCATCATGGGCGAGGTTCGCAGGCATTTCCGCGACCACACCTGGGCTGTGCGCGTCCCGCGCAGGCTCAAGGAGATCCAGCTGCGGATCGGTCCGGCCACCGAAGAACTCTCGCAGCGACTCGGCCGCGTGCCCAACGCCCGCGAACTCGCCGACGAACTCGAGGTCGACCTGGTCGAGGTCACCCGCGCGCTGGTCGCGGGCAACGGCTACCAGACCAACTCCATCGACGGAGTCACCCAGGACGACCGCGACAACTCCTCGCAGCCGATCACCGAGACCCTCGGCGCCGAGGAACACTGCTACGAGCTCACCGAGGACGCGATGGCGGTGCGCCCGCTGATCGCGGCCCTGCCCGAAGAAGAGCGCGACGTGCTGATCATGCGGTTCTTCGAGTGCAAGACCCAGAACCAGATCGCCGAACACCTCGGTGTCTCCCAGATGCAGGTCTCGCGCATCCTGTCGCGCACCTTGACCTCGCTGCGCGAGCAGGCACTCACGGAGCCGACTGCCGTGCCGTGACAGCAGCGGCCGCGCGTGCCAGAATTGCCTTAGGTTGAGACTTCCAGCCGACCCCGGTATTCGTGCTATCCACATCCGGAACGTCGGTTGCGTGGTGGCATGAAAATCCGGAATCCCCTGTCGTCCAGGAGGTTCTATGTCTGTCGTCACGGACCCGCGACGCTCGAGCAGGTTGCGTTGGTACCGCGGCTCCGCGGCGCACGACGAAGCCCTGCTCCGCGTCGGTCCCGGCAGACAAGGCTGCTGGGTGTTGCGGGCGGGAAGTGAACTGGACGCGGCAAGGCAGCCGCAATTCTGTGCCCTGCTCGACCGTGCGGTGCGTTCGGGCGCCCAAGTGGTGGTGCTCGACCTGCGTGGCACCGATTTCCTCAGTATCCGGCTGGCCGCATTGCTCGGACCCGCCAAAGCCAACGCCTGGCAGCACGGGGTCGAGCTGCGGCTGCTCGTCGGCAGCCTGGAGGTGGAACGCGCCCTGGAGCTGGCGGGCGTTCGGCCCCTGTTCCGTCACTACAGCTGCGTCGACGACGCCTCCGAACACCCCGTAGATGTTTGACCGGCCGACCGGCGGGTAGGCGCAGTGGGATCGACCCACCCGGAACCACCCGATATCGGTGAGGAGGCTACGTCGTGGCTTCGAGCGAGCGGACCGTCGCGGATTCGGCCCACGCGACCTCGACCCACCTGCGGATCGACGCCGACCTCGGACAACTGGTCATGGTGCGGGCGGTCGCCGAAACGGCTGCCCACCTGGCCGGGTTCACGCCCGACGAAATCGCCGATATCCGGGTCGCGGTCGACGAGGCGGCGACCAGCCTGATCCTCGCTGCCGTACCCGGCACCCGCCTGCACTGCGATGTCAATGCCGACGGTTTCCGCCTGCGGATCGCCGTGCAGGCACTGTGCGTGGAGCCCGACCCGGTCGACGAGAACGCCTTCGGCTGGAACGTGCTACACAGCATCACCGATCATCTGAGCACCGGTTCGGACCGTGATCGCGGTGAGCTCGACGGGTTCCCGGTGACGATCACCTTCACCCGGGTACGGCGGGTGCCAGTTCACTGAGCAGTGAACTGCGCCCGTCCCGCCAGCACTCGAGCACCTGATCGGCGAACCGGTCCTCGAGCAGGTCGGTGGCCTGGATCCCGAAGACGATGCTCGCGGCCGAATCGGGTTCGGTGCGCAGCAATTCGGCGATGACGTCGCGCCGCATCACCTGTTCGTGCACGGCGTCGGCTTCGACGTGCTCGGTGTAGAAGCCGATACAGGCGGGGTGGGGGAGCAGCGTGCGGGCCAGCTCCGCCAGGCGAGCCGACGCCGGTGAGGAGGTGATCTCGTTGGAAGCGAAATGGCCGACCGACGCGGCGCGCAGACCACGGTGCAGACCGAACAGCGACATCATGTTCACCAGCACCAGCATGGGAGCGGGCACCTCGTCCAGATAGTGCAGATAGCCGGGTTCCAGACCCGCACCCGCGAGCAGATCCGCGTAGAGGCGCGCATGCACCCGGTCGCCGTGGCCGCTGCCGTATTCGTCGAATTCGACAGCGACCAGTGCCGCTTTCGCCTGCCCACGCAGGCGGGGGATCACCCAGGCGTAGGGGTCGGCCTCGATGTGGTGGTAGATCGAGCGGTGCACGAAGTACTCGCGCAACTGCCCGGGAGTGCCCTGCTCGGCGAGGTAGGCCGCGATCCCGCCGGGCGCCGACGGCTCGAGCAACCGGTCGAGCTCGGCGTCCACGTCGTCGCCGCCGGGCACATCGGCCCGCATGGCGGCGAGGAAGCGCTGTTCGAGACCTCGCCGCAGGCCCAACAGCCCCGGATCCCACTCCCAATCCTCGTCTACTCCGGCGAAGCCCTGGTAGTGCAGTTCGTAGCACGTGTGCAACGCCAGTGCGGCGTCCTCACCGTAGGGATCGGTGCCCGGGTCGGCCGGAACAGCCGAACCCGGTGCGCGCGTGAGGGTTTCGACCAGGGCGGCCGACAGTTCGCCCCGGGGAACGGGCAGGGCGCGCCCGAGGGTGACAGTGCTGGTCATCAGGTGCTGCTTTCCTTGGTACGCCGGCGTCGGCGCCGGTGGCTGGTATCGCACAGCGGGTAGGTGGCCGAGCGCTTGCACAGGCACAGCGCGACCTGGAAACGGTCACAGTGCAGCACCGTTCCCTCACGGGTCACCAGGTCGACCGGGCCTTCGATCAGGGCCGGCCCGTCGGTGAGGACAACCCGCCTGCGATCAGGCGGGTTCCCCGACGGCGGGACAGCAGTTTCGTTCGACACGGATCACCACCAATTCCTCGTCACGCTGGTCCTTCGTGATCAGTCCACGGGCCGCCAACCGTCGCGCCCGCGACCGCAGCACCGGTCCGAACGGCACCTTGTCCACCGCTACCACCTGCGCCTCGGCACCGCCCGCCCGCAACTGGTCCAGGCTGCGGTCGGGGTCGCTGATCGCCGAGTGCACGATCAGGCCGACCCCGTTGTCGGTGAGCAGATCGGGCAGGGTCGCACACAGCCGGTCGAGCACGCTGCGTCCGGTGGGGCCCGCGTCCCAGGCCAACGCCCGGCCGCGCCCCACCTCGCGTTCGGCGGGCACGTACGGCGGGTTCGCCAGCACCACGTCGAAGCGCGGCAATCGCGCCGCGGCGGAGAAGTCACCGTGGAGCAACTGCACGGCCACACCACGCAATCGGCAGTTCAGCCAGGTCGAGGCCAGCGCCCGTCGCGACAGATCGACGGCAGTGACGCTCGCGGCCCCCGCTTTCGCCGCGGCCAGCGTGACGACGCCGGTGCCCGCGCACAGTTCGAGAACCCGACCGTTGCGCAGGTGGGGGACCGCGCGCAGCGCATCGGCAAGCATCCATGTATCGGCCTGGGGTCGGTACACACCCGGCGCCCGGAGAATCATCATTTCTGCGCCTTCACCCGCCGGTGCTCGGCTACGACCAGCGCAGTTCCCGCGAGCAGGCACGCCGCGCAGGCCACGCCGCCGATGACCGCCCAACCGCCGAATCCGTAGCCGGCGGCGGTGAGGGTGATGCCGAGCAACGCCAACCCGACCCCGATCAAGATCAGGCCGGGCCAGTTCCTCGTGTCCTCGATAGATTCGCCCGCGTGCGGCCTGATCGTGCGTGATTCATCGGGGAAATCGCGGTCTGGCTGGTTCATCGAGCGCATCCTTTCGCAGGGACAACACAGTCCTGAGGGCGGAATGCCCCGTCGACAGGGAACCAATCAGCAACCGGTGAGGGCCTGCTCACACCCTGCCGAACTACGCGGTGATGATGTCGATCATGAAGCGCGCGCCCGTTTCGCACCGCGATTCTGGCCAACTCGTAACCGGACGATGATGCTCGTCGACGGCGCTGGAAGCTGTGTTGTGAGCCGCTCAGGCGTGCAGCGTGGGCGCGTAGACGAGTTCCTGGGTGTTGCCGTCGAGGGTGCGGCTCTCGAGCAGTTCGAGGTCGAAGTCGGCGGCGTCCTGGAAGATGGGTTGCTGCCCGGTCTTGCCGGTGATCACCGGGAACACCGTCACCTGCACCCGATCGACCAAGCCCGCTGCCATCAGCGTCCGGTTCAGCGAGAGGCTGCCGTGCGAACGCAGCGGAATGTCGGATTCGGCTTTGAGCCGGGCGACGATATCCACGGCGTCGCCCGCGACGACGTGCGCGTCGTGCCAGTCGAGAGGTTCGCGCAGCGTGCTCGACACCACGGTCAGCGGCATGTTCATCATCCGGACGACCCACGGGTCGAAGATCTCCGGGTTTTCCGAGGCCCCGGCCACCAGTTCGGTGAATTCGCGATAGGTGTTGGCGCCGAAGATCATCCGCTGCTCGTCGCGGTAGAGGTCGAGGCGGTGATCGAGCAGTTCGGGGCCTTGTTTGCCCCAGTATCCGCCCCAGTCGCCGCTGGTGGAGGCGAAGCCGTCCAGGGTGGAGAAGACGTCGAAGGTATAGGTGGCGCTCACGGTGGGCTCCTCGGGTCGCGTCGGCTTTATCAGTGCAGACGGCAGCCGGACGCCGAACTCATCGCGCGAGACCCCTTCCCTCGCTAACTATTGTCAACTATAGTCTGCTGCGATCGCAGAAACAGCGGAAGGTGTCAGATCATGTCGGCAGTCAAACAACAGGTCCTCGAACTCGGTGGGGCGTTCATGATGTCGCGCGAAGCGCGGCAGTTCGGGACCGATGTCGGGGTGCCCGGATTCCACGGCCCCTACACGCGCGGCCGAGGGGGAGTGCTCGGCGAGGTCGATGCCGACGTCGTGGTCGGCGCGTTCGGTTTCTTCGAACCCGAATGTATCCGTGCCGCATGGAAGTCCGTCCCCCTGCCCGCCGCCGAAGCGGCCACCGGCTATCTCGCCGCCTGCCATGAGTTCGGCCGCCGCAGGCTCGCCGACTTCGACCGATCCGAACGCCTCGCCGAGCTGCTCGGCAAGGTTGCCGACGCGGCCGAGCCCACCGCCGTTCCCCTGTTCGCCGGCTGGCGGGCCATGCCACTGCCCGACGACGGTCGCGCGGCGGTCCTGCAACTCACCCACGTCCTGCGTGAGCTGCGGGGCGGCCTGCACCTGGTCGCCGTCCTCGCCCAGGGCCTCACCCCGCTGCAGGCCGTGCTCATCGCCGGTTCCCCGATCGCCGACGGTCCCACCCACGCGCAGCGGCTCGGCTGGAGCGAACCCTTCGAACCGATCACCGACGACATGCGGCAGCGCTGGGCGTCGGCCGAGAAACTCACCGACGAACTGGTTTCCCCGTTCTTCGCAGTCCTCACCGAAGCCGAGAGCGCCGAACTGGCCACCCTGATGGGCGAGGCGCACCGAGTCGCGTTGTCGCGCTAGTTCTTTCGAAGCCCGTGTGGGGCGCCGAATCCGGCGGCCCACACGGGCTTTGTCGTGTCTGGCGGCCGCCCGGCGACGGGGTTCACCGGTGCAGGCGTAATCCGGCGACGAGGAGTTCGACGACGCGACGCGCGTCATAGCGCTGGTCGCTTTCCGCACCGATGCACACATTGCCGATGCCACGCAGCAACAGGTAGGGGTCGATGTCGGTGCGGATCTCACCGGCCGCCGCGGCGGCATCGAGCAACTCGCCGCACGCGGGCAACAGCCGGTCGAGGAAGTTGGCGTGCAGGGCCTGGAAGGTCGGGTCGTCGGACTGCAATGCCGCGGCGAGACCGTGCTTGGTGACCAGGAAGTCGGTGAACAGGTCGATCCACCTGGTCAGCGCCTCATAGGGTTCCGTGCTGGCCAGCAGCTGCGGTGCGGTCTGTGCGCAGGCCTCGACCTGGTGTCGATAGACCGCGACGATGAGGTCGGCTCGGGTCGGGAAGTGCCGATAGATCGTGCCGACGCCGACTCCGGCCGCCGCGGCGATCTCCCGCACGGGGGCATCGACTCCGGAGGCGACGAAAGTCGCGGCGGCCGCGTCGAGCAGGGTTCTTTCGTTCCGTTCGGCATCGGCGCGCTTGCGCGGAGTCTTCGCCGTTCCGGTGTCCCTGCCTGCCACGTGGCGTTCCCTCCATCGAATCGCTTGAAAAACGGAACACTGTTCCGTATGTTGGTTATCGGAACAACGTTCCGCTTCTTGCAGGATACCTCCGGGAGAGGAAAACCCATGCAGTACCGCACCTTGGGCCGCACCGGCGTGCAGGTCAGCACCCTGGCGCTCGGCGCAATGAACTTCGGCCGGATCGGCAGCACCGGCCAGGACGAGGCCACCGCGATCGTCGATGCCGCGATCGAGGCCGGGATCAATCTGATCGACACCGCCGACGCCTACAGCGACGGCCGATCCGAGGAAATGGTCGGTAGGGCCATCGCCGGTCGCCGCGACGACCTGGTCATCGCGACCAAGGCCTACCTGCCGATGGGCGAGGACCCCAACCGGCGGGGAAGCTCACGCCGCTGGCTGGTGACCGCGCTGGAAGACAGCCTGCGCCGCCTCGACGTCGATCATGTGGACCTCTATCAGATCCACCGGTGGGATCCGAACACCAGTGACGAGGAGACGCTCTCGGCACTCACCGACCTGCAGCGGGCCGGGAAGATCCGCTATTTCGGCTCCTCGACCTTCCCCGCCTACCGCATCGTGCAGGCGCAATGGTCGGCCCGCGAGCATCACCTGAGCCGCTACGTCACCGAACAACCCTGCTATTCGATCCTGCAACGCGGCATCGAATCCCATGTGCTTCCGGTGACCGAGGAATACGGCCTCGGCGTGCTCGCCTGGAGCCCGCTGGCCTCGGGCTGGTTGTCGGGCGCCATCCGCGCGGGCCGCGAGATCACCACCAGCCGTTCCGGATTCATGCCCCATCGTTTCGATCTCGATGTGCCCGCCAACCGGGCCAAACTCGAGGCTGTCGAGCGGCTGGCGAAGGTCGCCGACCAGGCCGGGTTGACGATGATCCAACTGGCGCTCGGATTCGTCACCGCCCACCGTGCCGTGACCAGCGCGATCATCGGCCCGCGAACCATGGCGCATCTGCATTCACAGCTCGCTGCCGCCGATACCGTCCTGACGGCCGAGGTCCTCGACGAGATCGACGAAATTGTTTCTCCGGGGGTCGATCTCGCGGCCGAGGAGAAGTACGACACGCCACCGTCGATTCTCGACGCCACTCTGCGGCGTCGATGACTACCCGCTCGGCATCGCCCGGCCGCGAAATGGAGGTGCCGACAGACAGCGGCGGGCAGTAGATTTCCGCTGTGACACAACAATCCTGGGTTCCTGAGGCGCAGAACCCGCAGGCGTACCTCGAGGGCGACTCCGTCATCCAACTCGACGACGACGCGGTGACCGCCATCGCGCGTGACCTGCGACGAACCGCCCCCGACGACGTGGACTTCGCTCGCGCGGCCTTCGACTGGGTCCGCGACGAAGTCGACCACTCCTACGACGTCCAGGACCCCCGGGTCACCCTGACCGCCGGGGAGGTGGCCCGTGAACGAGTCGGCCTCTGCTACGCGAAGTCCCACCTCCTCACCGCCCTCCTGCGCAGCGCGGGCATCCCCACCGGGCTGTGCTACCAGAAACTCGCGGACGACGACGGCCACGTTCTCCACGGCCTGGTCGCCGTCTACCTCGAGGGTGGTTGGCACCGTCAGGACCCGCGGGGCAACAAGGAGGGCATCACCGCCGAGTTCTCCCTCACCGAGGAACGACTGGCCTGGGCCGTCGATCCCGCACTCGGCGAAATCGACTACCCACAGGTGTTCGTCAGTCCCGCGGCATCCGTGGTGAAAACCCTCGGCGAGGCGAAGCAGGAGTCGATCCTCGACGTCACCCTGCCGACCTCCTTGGAGGATCGGTCCATTCGCTGACCCCGGTGGCGGCTCGCACTGTGCGCATCGATGCATCCAGTGCGAGAAGGCCGCCACCGTCCCGGGTCTGCTCTCAGAGAAGCGCGATGTCGGTGTTCGTCAGCCCTGGCGGATCAATTCGGATTCGCTTCTCGAACCAGTGGTCCGCCAGCGGATCGTCGCCATAAGCCGCGATTTCGGCGTATCCGCGCAGGGCATACAGCCTGCGGGCCTCGACCAGATCTTGACGAGTGTTGAGCCGGATCCTGTGCGCGCCCAGACGGCGAGCGATGTCCTCGGCGGCGTCGAGCAGCACCGCGGCACCGCCCTCTCCGCGCGCGTCCGGCCGAACGAACATCCGCGTGAGCTCCATCGTGCGGGTATCGAGACGCCGCAGACCGACACAACCGGCCGGCTCACCACGTCGGCGTGCGAGAAGCAGCAATCCGGTCGGTGGCCGCAGGTCGTCGCTGTCGTGACCCTGCGCGAGGTGCCTGTCGATCTCCGCGTCTCGGCGAACAACCCGAGTGCGTGTGTGCGTGACAACGCCCTTTCACACGCGTGATCGGCTCCGATATATACGTACTGATCCCACCCGACGTGGACCGTGAACACGTCTTCCACTTCCAAGCGGCACCAGGCGCCGTTGTCGCGAAGCATCGCGCGAACCAACTCCAGGCCGACTGCTATCGGTATCTCCGCTCCATCGTGGAATCCGGCGAGGTCGGGTGGGAAGAGCCCCGGCCAGACCAGGGGCATCGACAGCGGCGATCTGCGGTTCCCGGATCGCCGGCCGGTCGACGCCTGCATCGTCGGCGAAGGCGGCCACTGCCCGCAGGTAGGCGGATTCGACCGCGCCGTGGTCGCTGTCGGTGTCCTCGGCGCCGAGATAGCGGCCGTGCTCGTCTCGATCGTCGGGGTCGTACTTGGTGACCCGGTAGGTGTAGAGCACGTCACCGCCCAGCTCGAATCGGCGCGGGCCCGCCGGTGGCCCGGCTGTCGGCAGCCGCCCTGCCCACCAGGACCAACTCGGCTCCGGTCAGTGCCGCGATCATGATCGCCTCGCCGACGTTGCCCAGCGGGGGACATGCCGCCCCCGCGCCGGAAGCCACGACCAGCAAGACGATGCCGATCAGGGGCAAACGCAACCGCTCGTTGCGCCACAACAACACCGTCGCGGTGAACAGTACGGCGGAGACCACGAGCGCGGGGATGGGTATCGCCGGGTGTTCCGAGCCGTAGCGCAAGGTGTCGGCGAATGTTCGTGGCACGAGCCGCACATGGGCCAACTCACCGAATACACCCCACATCACCAGCAATCCGGTGAGAACAAACGCGGCACGTCGCCACCACAGCCCGGCATCCATCCGGTCGACGGCCCACAACACCAGCAGCGGCGTGAGCAGCGCGTGACCGATGAATCGGCCGATACTCAGCCCGTGCAGCACCGCTCCTTCACCGATCAGCGCACCGAGCCCGAAAACGGCTGAGTCATAAGCTATGCCGACGCCGACCACACCCAGCACGAGCACGCGTGGCCGTCGCGCTGCACGCATCCACAGCAGTCCGACACACAGCAATTCGATACCCGCGACCACGAGCAAGGAAAAGGACACCACAGCACAGCTCTCCAGAAATCGCGCACGTCCGCGCCGGACGGTCGCTGCCACGCTATCCGACACCGAACGCAGGCAACCTGGCTATTGTTGGCGACAGCGGCGGTCTGTAACCGCCTCCGCGTTCGATAGCCCAGTGACCTGCGATGACTGCCTGATTCGAGCCAGGAGGAATGCGTGGATATCACCGAATTGATCCTCGACGACCATCGCGAGCAACGGCGGTTGTTCGCGATTCTCGAGCAGATAGACCCGAAGGACGTCGATGTTCTCGCGGCGATCTGGGAACGGCTCGCGGCCTTCCTCGAACTACATGCCCAGGCCGAGGAGGAGATCTTCTATCCGGAACTGCTTCGCGTCGGAATTTCCGCACGCCGCACCCGCCGGGTGGAGGACGAAACGCTCGACGCGATCGGTGACCACAACGACATCCGCGATGCGGTAGGAGAGGTGGCACGTCACAAGGTCGGATCGCCCGAGTGGTTCGCCGCCGTGGCGGCCGCGAACACCGCGAACGGCGATCACATGGCCGAGGAGGAACGCGAGGGACTCACCGATTTCCGCCGCCTCGCCGGCCTCGGCGAACGTCACCGGCTCGCCGTCGAATTCGCCGCGTACGAGGCGCGCCATTATGCGGGCGTGCGCCCCGTCGACAAGGATCCCGAAGGATATGTGGAGGCGGTGGAGGAGCAGTCGGCGACCTGGTCGAAGGGGTCTTTAGGTATCGGCCCGATGCGGTGAGTGAGGTCGTCGCTCAGCCGAGCGGGTCGACGACTTCCCGGAGAATACGGGCGAAAGCCTCCGGCTGGCCCGGATAACCGGACTCGGGACCGGTGAAACCACCGTGATGGCTGGGGAAGACAACCGGTTGCACGCCGAGTCGGTCGGCCAGCGCCGACGAGGTGCGTTCGGTGACAGTGCCCAACGATTCCTCGCCGTAGCCGACGACGATGCGGGTCGGTGCCGCGGTGAGCGCGGCGATATCGGCGCAGTAGGCGAGGGTCGGCCGGGAACGCTCCGACAGCAGCGGGTGGTCGCGGGCACCGTCGTCCTCGACCGGCAGGCCGAACATCGCGGGATCGGCTGCGGGTGCGGCGAAGTAGTCGTCGGTGAATTCGCCCTGCCAGGAGGTCATCGCGATGAAGGTCGCCATGCCCGCACCGAATCCGTCGGCCGCGTACGCGGCGCGGTATCCGTCGGCCGCGCGTTCGGCGGCCGGGGCATCGGGAAGAACGGTCAGCAGCGGCGGTTCGTGCGCGACCAAGGTGGTCACGTCCTCGGGGTGCGCGGTCACCAGCGCCAATGCGACGATGGCACCACCGCTGCTGGCGAAGAGCTCGACCGGGCCCGCGCCGAGAGCCTCGATAACAGCATGGACGTCCTCGGCGTGAACGGCGGGGACATTGTCGACCTCACGGTCGGAACGGACGCTGCGCCCGAGCCCACGCGGGTCGTAGGTGACAACAGTGCGATCGGGGAAATGCGCGGCCAGCGCGGCGAACCCGCCGGCATCCATCGGAAGACCGGTCATCAGCAGCGGCGGTCGCCCGTCAGCGGTGGGGAGCGGACCGTGCACGTCGTAGGTGAGCGTTGCGCCAGGGGTATCGAGCTTGTGTGTGGTCATGTCCGTATTGACGTGCCGCAAGACGAGAACTCATCGGCCGGACCGGATCTTCGAAGCAGTCCTCGGAAGTCGCAGTGCCCCCGGCGCCTTCTCTGGGCGAGACGGCGCCGGGGGCGTACTGGTTACGACGTCACGGCCTGGGCGGCCGAGGCGGTTGATCGTCCTTGCGGCCGGTGACCGCATCCCGCACCTTGTCCAACACCGCTGCCGCCAAGCCCGCGGTCTTCTGGACAACGGAGCCCGACGGTGTGTTGGGGTGTGGCCGTGTCGGCGCGGCCCGCTCAGCCTGCTCCATCTTCTCTCCCAGCGCCTCCCTGACCTGCGCGGATTCGGCATTCTCGAACAGCGGCCACACCTGGCTCTGCTCGAACTCGATATGCTCGCGGATCGCGCTCATCACCTCGGTCAGCGCCTGCTCGAATGCGCGCTCGCCGGGTTCGGAATTCTCGATCCGCTGCAGCAGGCGCTTGGCCGCGTCCTCCTGCCCGATCGCACGGTCGGCGAGTTCGTCGCCGTCGGGTACGACCCGCCGGACTTCGGGCCAGAAGAATTGCTCTTCCACCGCTTCGTGCCGCGAGGAGGCGATGACCAGACTGGTGGCCAGACGACCACGCGCGTCGAGTTCGGCCGCGCTGTTGCCGCGGCCGCGCTCGAGCGATTCGATCATCCCGAGCACGCTTTCGTGATCCGCGCGCAGAAACGACAACACGTCCATGAGTAGCTCCTCGGATCAGGCCGGACTGTGCTGTTCATGGGTGAACGGTTTGCTCCCCGCGACGGCGGGGCTGCCGTCGGGATTGGCGGTGGCGCCACGGTTCTCCCGCTTGTCCGTGCCGAGCCAGTCGTTGACCGGGTCCTGCACGTACTGCCATTCCACGCCCTCCGGCCACGGACCCCTGCCCTCGTTCCACGGTCCGCGCGCACTGGCGTCGCCGTTGGACATATTGAAGGCCAGGTTCTGGAACCGGTCGTCGCCGGGCTGGGCGCCGGGAGGGAAATTCACCGGCAGGTCGTTGAGCGCCGCGGTGAACTGCTGGAAGTGGGCTACCTCGCGGGTCATCAGGAACGACAGGGTGTCCTGAACGCCGGGGTCGTCGGTGAACTGCTTGAGGTACTCGTACACGATCTTGGCACGCGATTCGGCGGCCAGATTGCTCCGTAGATCGACCGAGGGCTCGCCGTTGGAGTTCACGTAGGCGCCGCTCCACGGCACGCCGGCGGAGTTGCCGACATCGGGTCCGCCGCCGCGCAGCGCGAGGAACAGCGGATCGGTGGCGACCTGGTGAATGGCCTGCTCGCGGCCGTCGCTCGACGCGATGACGGGCATCCAGTCGCAGTGCTCGTTGGCCTGTTTCAGGTCGTCGTTGAGACCGTCGAGCAGCATCGTGATCATGGAGCCGACGATCTCGAGGTGACTGAACTCCTCGGTCGCGATGTCCATGAACAGGTCGTACATTTTCGGGTGCTTCCGCCGCAGCACGAATGCCTGGCTGAAGTACTGCATGGCGGCTTTCAGTTCTCCGTTGGCGCCGCCGAACTGTTCCTGTAGGAGAGTCGCGAAGCGGGGGTCAGGGCGTTCGACCCGCACCTCGAACTGCAGATCCTTGTTGTGGACGAACATCGCACTCCTCACACGTGGGATGGGTTCGGTCTCTGCCGCCTACCCACGCCGCACCGCCGGAAACTCCGGTGTGCCCGATCGTGTCGCCGCGCCTGCGGACTTAGGGTGCACAGTTTTCAACCAGTAACGTCGCGCTTCGTTTCGTCGCGCGCTACCAAACGTAAACGGAATCCGAGGGAGTCGAATGAGACGAATCTCCATCCCTAACCGCCGATAATGTTCACTTATCGGCGGTCAGAACTACATTCTGAAGAATCGAGACTTGCAGGGGCGACACGTAATTCGTTTCGTGCAATACGTGACGCAGAAACGAAACAAACGCTACGATTCAGTCGTGTCGAGCGTCTGCAACTACCCAGGATGTGCCCGCCCCATCACCCGCAACGGTGGCCCCGGCCGACCGTCGGAATACTGCGACCACCCCGACCACACCCGATGGCGCGCGTGGCGGGAAAGGCAACGACAGCAACAAGAGTCGGCAGGTGGGGGAGAAACCGTCACTGTGACGGCTGCGCAAGGGCCGGTGACCGTCGCGCGGTTGCGAGCCGACGAGCTGCTCGGGCAATTCCGTGGGTTGGCCGAACAGCTGGGAACCACGCTGAACGCCGCGGTCGCGGAACTGGCGACCATCGGTGACCCGTCGGTCGCCGAGGCGCAGGTCCAGGCAGTGCAGGCGGATGCCGCGCAGCGGATCGCCGAGGCGGACGTGAAAGTGGTAGCCGCCGAACAGGCGCGGCGGGAGGCGGAGGAAGCGCGAGCGTACGCGGAATCGGCCGCCGAGGACGCGGCAAGTGTGGCCGAGCAGGCCGAGCAGCTCATCACCGTCGCGCAGACCGCTCGCGACGAAGCGCTGGCCGAACTGGAGCGCCTCACCAAGCAGGCCGCCGACGACGTGTTCGCCGCCCGCAGCGCCGCCGAAGCACAGGTGCGTCAGGCAGAACGCGACGCCGC
Organism: Nocardia ignorata NBRC 108230; assembly: GCF_001612905.1. Classification (GTDB taxonomy): domain Bacteria; phylum Actinomycetota; class Actinomycetes; order Mycobacteriales; family Mycobacteriaceae; genus Nocardia; species Nocardia ignorata. The sequence goes on from NZ_BDBI01000012.1 coordinate 237,776, forward strand.
CGAAAGAATCGAACGCATCCGCGAAGAAGCCGCCGAGGAGGTGGCGCGCGCCGAGCAACGCGCTGACACCGAGGTCACCCAGGTGCGCCGCGACGCCGAAGCCCGCATCAACGCCGCCCATGCCGAACGCGACCTCGCCGTGCAGCGGGCCGCCGATGCCGACCGGGCGACCCAGCGGGCCGAACTCGCCGCCGCCGAACGGGTCGAAGCCGCCAACGAGGCCCGCGAGGAGTGGCGCCGAGCCCGCGCGGAATTGGACACGACCCGCACCGAACTCGACCACACCCGAAGCGAATTGGCGGAGCTGCGGCGCACCACCGCCACCGAGGCCGAAGCCCGCCGCGTCGAATCCGAAGCGGCACTCGAGCGGGTCAGAGCCGAAACCGCCGAACGCCTCGCCGCCCTCGACGACGCCCGCGCGCAAACCCTGGCCCGCGCCGAACGCGCCGAACGCCAACTCGACGAACTCCTCGCCGCCACCCGGTCCACGGATACGGCCGGGGTATCGGCAGCGGCGATCGGCACACTCGACTAGCGTCAGCGCACATGACCGAGCAGCCCGGACCCTTGGAGACGACCCGCGAATTCGCGGCCGTCGACCTCGCCGACATGTTGAACGACGACGACACCTACACCGGACCGTCGTCCCGCACCAGAATCATCGCGATCGTGGTGGTCGCGGCCCTACTGCTCGGCGCCGCGGCCACCACCCTCGCCCTACTTCTGGCCTGACCCCGCCGACACCTCGGCCCGCGCTACGCGGGCCGGTCCAGCGGCGTGTCCGGATCCCCCGAGTGCCGCAGCGCGATGATCTGCCGCGGCGCCCAATAGATCCGCCCGAACTCGAACTCCTGATACCGGCCGTCGTCGTGGGCGACCTCGTCGGACGCCGGCCAGCCGAGTTCGCCGTTCTCGAAACCCGATGCCCGCCAACGTTCACCGATCGCGCCGTGTACCCGGTAGGCGGGCTGCCCGGCGCGCCGGTAGATCGCGCCGCCCTGAAACGCCTGCGCCACAGCGGGTCCGGTGCCGCGCGGGTCGGGCAGCTGTGCGTGTTCGGCGATCGGATAGCCGAGCGGCCCAGCCTCCCAGCCTGATTCGGCGTACTTGGCCATGATCGCCGTCGGGATCGCATAGGCACCGGTGGACGGGTGCCAGTACACGTAGCCGTGTTCGAACTCGGCGAAGCGGCCGAGCCCGTCCGGTGTGGCGACCTCGCCGTCGGTGCGCCGGGCACCCAGCCACGGCGAGGCGGCTGCTCGATCGTCGATGGCGTTGGGACGCGCACCCGCGAAACCCGCCACGTGCGAGGCGAAGACGTCCCAGGGAAAGCTCGGCCCCACATCGGTATGCGAGCCGATACCGAGTGCCCTCGTCACATAGTTGTGGTCGCTGATCCCCTCGGCCACGTGGTACGGGGGTGCGATCACCTGGGTGGAGTACCCGTGCCGGTGGGCGCTGCGAACAGCGAGGTAGGCCGCGATCCGCAAGTCACCGTCGATGGCCAGCCACTGATCGCGTGACCATGCGACACGGCTCCCCGCGAAACACAAATTCACCGTGAAGGGATTGGCCGACAACACCGACCAGGCGGCCAGCTCCTCGGGCACCACCCGCGCCGCCACGCCGTCGCGCAGCGTGTAGTGGTACGACACCCCGTTGGACGGGTTGTTGAGGTAGGCGGCAAGGGATTCGGCGGTGCCGTTGCCTTCCTGGGTGTGCAGCAGGAAGTTGGTGATGCGGGCGCCCTCGCGCGGTGAGTGCGACGGGCCGAGGCGGTCGAGCTCGGTGAACTGCGGAATCGTCACGGAACGGTCCTTACTCCACTGGCCGAAATCGGGGGCGAGAATGTCGTTGACGTCGACGTGGGCGCCGTCGATGAGCGGCCCGGGATTGCTGGGGGTGTCGATCACCCGCTGGTACAGCACCGCGCGTGGTTCGCGTTCGGTTCCCGACCACGCGCGCGTCTGCCAGGCCCAACTGAATTCGCCGCGGGTGCCGATCACCCCGTCCTCGATGGCCCACGCACACACCCGCGAGTGCCCGTAGATCCCGGTCCACGCCACGCCGAGCACCGCGTTCACCCCGCGGAAGAACTCGACGGCGGTGGTGTTCCACTGCGCCAGCGAGATGTCCTCGTCGACCGCGAAGAAGATCGGCGCCTCGCGTGGTGCGCCGAGACTCAGATGGGTGGCAAGGGCCTGTTCGGCCATGCGCCTGCCACCGTCGAACCCGGTGGTCCAGTCCGAGGGAGTCGGGTCACCCGGTTTGCCGTACTGCCAGATCGACACGATGTCGAGCCCCGCCGCCGCGAGAGCCCGGGCGTAGTCGGCGGTGATCGGTTTTGCCCCGAAATTCGCACCGGGTCTGCTCGGCGACACGTAGGCGAGCACAGCCGAATGACCTGCTTGGGCGATGGCCGCCGGTTTGATGAGCCGCGCCGCGAAATCGACAGCGGTAGACATGATGACCCCCTGCATGACTGCGTATCCGATGGAATTCCGGGAAATGGTGGAACTACCGAGATGATTCACGCTTGTACCGACAACCGGCACGGGGTGACCGAGGAACTCACCCTGGAATGATTCTAATCGAAACACTCACTGCGGCATCCTCATTCACCGATGCCTGGAGAGTACCCAGATCCGGGTCCGATCAGACGCGCGTAGTTTCACTCATCCGCGCCGCGCTACCGGACGGCTAACCTTTCGCCATGGTGCCAGAGCTGTACTGGGGGATCCCGGCGCACGGGTTCTTCGTCGCGCTCGGCGTCGCTGTCGCGGCCGTGGTTTTCGTCGCCGAATGCCGACGCCGTGACGCACTGCGCGAGGAGTCGCTGGTCGCGGTGACCGGTGCGCTCGTCGGTGGGGCGATCGGCATGCGGTTGTCGAGCCTGGCCGAAACCCTCGATCCACTCGAGAGCTGGCTCTTCGGTGCGCGCAGTGTGCTCGGTGGCCTGCTCGGCGCCTATGTGGGTGTGCTCGTCGCCAAACGGATCATCGGCTACCGTGAACGCACCGGAGACCTGTTCGCCCCCGCTGTCGCGCTCGGGATGGCTGTCGGGCGCGTGGGCTGCCTGCTCACCGAGGCACCCGGTCGCCCGACCCGATTACCGTGGGGCATCCACGCTCCGGGCACCGTGCCCCAGTGTCCCGGCTGTGCGGCCGGTGTAGCGATGCATCCGAGCTTCGTCTACGAAATCCTGTTCCAGCTCACCGCGTTCGTGACGCTGTGGTGGCTACGTGACCGCATCACCACGCCCGGTGAGCTGTTCACGCTCTATGTCGGCGCGTATGCCGTCTTCCGGTTTCTCGTCGAGTTCACCCGCGCCAACGACACGGTATGGCTGGACCTGACTCGCCCGCAATGGTTTCTGCTCCCTGGTCTCGTCCTGGTCGCGATGCGTCTGAGCATCGGCTGGCGGCGCGGGTACTACGAGGGCGTTCTCCGACGAAAGGTCGCGGTATGAACTACCCGCCCGCACCACCACCGCCACCGCCCGGGGCGAATCCGCCGGGGCAGGGTGGCCAGGTCGCCGCGATGGCGGTCGCCGGTGCGCTGTCGTTCATCGGTGTCAACGCCATGGCGGGCTTCGTCGTGCTGATGCTGGCCGCCTCGACCGCCGACGCCACCGCCGCCCGCGTGCTGTTCGGGCTCGCCGCCCTGGTGAGTGCCGGGGCGGCGTTCGGCGGTGGGTGGGCGCTGATCCGGTTGCGTAAGCCCGTGTGGAAGGGCTTCGGGCTCGGCCTGATGATCGGCTGGGCGTTGACGACAGTGTGCACCGCCGGGTTCTGCACCGCGGTCAATCCCTACCTGTACACCGACACGTTCGGAATGGCGCCGTGACCGGGATGCCGCTGCGCGGCGACCGCATCCTGCGCTACGTCACCGCGTTCTGCCCACACTGCCACGACGACCGTCCGCTGCCGGAGGTCGCACGGTTGTCGGGGTGGTTGGCCGAACGCGACGGTCAGGTGTGGCTCGAACGCGGCTGCCCGCGTCACGGCATGGTGCGCACCCTCTACGACGAAGATCCCGAAATCCTGGCCTATCTCGAGGAGTGGACCGCGCCGACCAAGGCCCACCGTCCCGATGTGCCGGGCAATTTCGACCCGGTGCCCGCGGCGTATCTGCGCGGTCTGCCCGAGATGCAGACCCAGCACACCTGCATCCTGCTCGAGGACATCATCGACAGCTGCAACCTGCGCTGCCCGACCTGCTTCGCCGATTCGTCGCCGGATCTGCGCGGAGTCGTCGCGGTGGAGGACGTGCTCGCCAACGTCGATCAGCGGTTGGCCAGGGAAGACGGGCGCCTGGATGTCCTGATGCTCAGCGGCGGCGAACCCACCCTGCATCCCGAGCTGCCCCGGTTGTTCGCAGAGCTGACCGCCCGGCCGATCACCCGGATCCTGCTCAACACCAACGGCGTTCGCTTGGCCGTGGACGACGAGCTGCTGGCCCTGGTCGGTGCGCATCGCGACCGGGTCGAGGTGTACCTGCAGTACGACGGCGAATCGGCTCAGGCTTCACGTCATCATCGCGGTGGTGATCTGCGGCTGCGGAAACAGCAGGCACTGCAGCGACTTTCGGAAGCAGGGGTGTTCACGACCCTGGTGATGACCGTGGCGCTCGACGTGAACGACGACGAGATCGGTGCGGTGCTGCGTACGGCGATGGACACCCCGTTCGTCGGTGGCGTGTCGATCCAGCCCCAATTCGGTTCCGGCCGTTCCGGAGACATCGACCCGATGCGTCGCCTCACCCATACCGGTGTGTTGCGCAGGCTCGGTCCGCAAACCGGCGGTCAGGTCACCTGGCGCGACCTCACCGCCCTGCCGTGCTCGCACCCGCACTGCTGCTCGGTCGGCTACCTGCTGCGCGACGACGCCGGACAGTGGCGCTCGCTGGTGTCGCTGATCGGCCACGACAGGTTGAAGTCGCAACTGGGACTGGTGTCGAACCGCATCGCCGATACGGATCTGCCCGCCGAGCTGCGGGTAGCGGTGCGTGAGTCGCTGCTCGGGCTGTTGTCGGAGCAGTCGTCGCTGTCGCATCCGGAGATCGGGAAGGTGTGGGAGAACATCTGTCAGCACTGCGACCTGGGGATGTCGACGTTGCTGACGCTGGCGTCCTCGGCGCTGCCCGGTCGGCGCGCACGGCTGCGGAAGCTGCTGGGACAGCGGGTCGTGCGGGTGACGGTGAAACCGTTCATGGACATCTCGACGATGATCGAGGAACGGCTCACCCAGTGCTGTGTGCACGTCGGCACCCGTTCCGACGCCGACCAATGTGCCCCGTTCTGCGCGGTACAGGCCTGGCCGGCACTGTCCCGGCAGCGGTTGCCGGTGGCAGCCCCGGCCGGGCGGAACCTGCTGCCGATGGAGGTGCGGTGAGTTCGGAGCGTGGCGTCTACTACGAGGAAGCGGTGCGCGCGCGTCCACCGCACGACCCGCTGACCCTGTGTGTGGTGGCGACCGCCGCACTGCTCACCTGGTTGTTCGGTCCCTGGGCGGTCGCCGCGTTCGGTGCGCTGGCGTTCGCCGGTTACTGGCGGGCATGGCGGGCCGGACTGCGGCGCGGCCGGTGCTGGTTGCGCGATACCCGCCTGGTGCTGCTGTATGTGGGTGCGATCGCGGTGGCCGGAGCAGTGGCCGTGGTCATGTGATCGGCGTGTCGCGAAAGCTGATGCGGCACAACGGTGGCGGTGTGCGCGCACGCCCTGTTCACTGGTAGCCATGGCCTCCACCCGATCCAGCAGGCAGCGCAACTCGGGGACGCCCGCGCCCGCCGTGTCGCCTGCGGAACTGATCGTCGTCACCGCCCCGACCGGGCCCGATCTGACACCGGCCGCCCTGCGTGAGAACAGTGCGGTGCGCGGTCGGGTAGACAATCTGCTGCCCGGCGACGCCCATCTGGTGCCGATCTTCGGACCGGGCAACCGGCTCGCGGGCAAACTCGCCGACACACCGCAGGCCGCGCAGGCCGGTTCCTACCTCGGCTATCACCGAGTCGTCGGCGCGGTCGGGGACTTGACCGAGGTGGCCGACCGGTTGCGCGCCGAAGACACCGTCAGCGCGGCGTACGTCAAACCCGCCGCCGAGCCGCCGCTCGCGCCCGGCACGACCGTCGCCCGTGCCCCCGAGGCACCATCGGTGACCCCGGACTTCCGCAGCAGGCAGGTGTACCTGGATGCGGCGCCGAACGGGATCGACGCGACCTGGGCGCATACCCGCCCCGGTGGTCTCGGCACCGGCGTGCGGGTCATCGACATCGAGGGCGCGTGGCGATTCACCCACGAGGATCTGCGCCACAACCAGGGCGGGATCATCGGCGGAACGGCGTCGACGGACCGGGGTTGGCGCGACCACGGCACGGCGGTGGCGGGGGAGATCAGCGGCGATCTGAATCCGTTCGGCATCACCGGTATAGCGCCCGAGGCGCACATCCGGGCGATCTCGATCTTCGGGATCGGTTCGGCGACGGCCATCCGTTCCGCCGCCGACACACTCGACCCCGGTGACGTGCTGCTCATCGAACTGCACCGGCCCGGACCCCGATTCGACTACCGGGCGACCCCGGATCAGCGCGGCTACATCGCCGTCGAGTGGTGGCCCGACGATTTCGCCGCCGTTCGCTACGCGGTCGGGCGCGGCGTGATCGTGGTGGAAGCGGCCGGCAACGGTGCGGAGGACCTGGACGCACCCATCTACGACACCCGACCGGCCGACTTTCCCGCCGATTGGCGAAACCCGCTCCATAACAATGATTCCGGCGCGATCATCGTCGGCGCCGGCGCACCACCGCCCGGACTGCACGGCCGTGACCACGGCCCGGCGCGCTCCCGCCTGGACTTCTCCAACTACGGCGCCCGCCTCGACGTGCAGGGCTGGGGGCGCGAGGTGACCACCACCGGTTACGGGGACCTGCAGGGCGGTGACGACGAAGACCTCTGGTACACCGACGAATTCAGCGGCACCTCGAGCGCGTCACCGATCGTCGTGGGCGCGATCGCCGCCTATCAGGGCATCCGGTCCACCGGTCCCGGCCGCGCCACCCCCGAATCGGTTCGCGCCTTGCTGCGCACGACCGGCTCACCCCAGGCCGCAGCCCCCGGCCGCCCGGTCACCCAGCGCATCGGCTCGCTGCCGGACCTGCGCGCGATGACGGCTCGGATGTAGCCTGCGATATGGCGATCGTTCACCAGACCACCCTGACCCCGAGCAAGCTCGAGCTGCTCGAAGCATGGTTGCCGACACGGCGGTGGTATCGCGGCACCACCCCGCGCCTGAGCAAGGCGGGCGGTTTCCGGCTCGACGATCCCGACGGCGTGGTCGGCATCGAATTCCTGCTCCTGATCGATGACTCGGCCACCGGCCCGCAGCTCTACCATGTCCCGCTGACATACCGAGGCGCGCCACTGCACGGCGCCGACGAAGGCTTGGTCGGCACCATGGAACACGGTGTCCTCGGACGGCGATGGGCCTACGATGCCACCCGGGATCCGGTCGCGGTGAACGCTGTCGTCGACCTCCTCGCCGGCCGGGCGACCGCCCAGGCCCAGAACTACAGCGACACCGTCGACTCCTCCGTGGAGGTGCGTCGGGTCGACGTACCGGACAACTCGGTACAGCCGCTCGACACCGACACCCACACCGACCTCCCGGTGTCATCGGAGCTGACGCTACGCATCCACCGCCTCCCCGTGGACCCGCTGCCCGATGCGGTGGGCGCGGTCGCGGCACCGTATGTCCTTGCCGGAGTGCGTCGCTCGGTGGTGGAGGTGGTCAGCGTGCGGACGCGCGCAACGGCGCCGGAGGAAAATCAGGTGTGATCGGCGGCCCGGCGTGGGAGGGTGCGGTGCATGACTTCGGTGCAGACGATTCGGGTACGGGAAGCCACTCGCGCGGACGCGGAGGCGATCGTGCTGTTGCAGGAGACCGGATTCGGGATGCGGTATGAGGAGGCCGAGCTCGAGCACAAGCTGCGGATCTTTCCGGTGGAAAGGTCGTTGGTGGCGGTCGACGGAGATCGGGTCGTCGGGCACACGGTCGACATCACCATGAGCGTCACGGTGCCGGGGGAGCGCAGCGTGCGGGCTTGCGGCGTGTCGGGCGTGGCGGTGGCGCCGACGCATCGGCGGCGCGGCATCCTGCGCGCCCTGTATGCGGCGCAACACGAACGCACCGAGGCGGACGGGCTGCCGCTGACGATCTTCACGGCCAGTGAAGGCTCGATCTACGGCCGGTTCGGGTACGAGACGGCGATTTTCGACAACACGGTGGTCGTGGATCGGCGCAAGGCGGAGTTCCGCCCCGGCACACCGGATCCCGGTGGCGTCGTGCTCAGCACCCTCGCCGAGGCCGCCCACCACATCCGTGCCGTCTACGACCGATGGCAAGCCCGCACACCCGGTGCCCAGCGGCGTCCCGACGCGAAATGGGACCTCGTCTTCACCGATCCGCAACGCCATCGCGGGAACGCCACCTCCCTGTTCGTGCTGCTCCACGCCGATGGCTACGTCCTGTATCGCCGCCGCTACGACGACCGCAAATCGGCCGTCGTCGTCGCCGAATGGCGCGCCGTCACTACGGAGGCCCACATCGCACTGTGGCGGGTCCTGCTCGGCATGGATCTCGTCGACACCGTCGAAGCCAACGTCGCCGACGACGACCCGCTGCCCTATTTCTTGACGAACCCGCGCGCCGTCCAGCTGACCAACCGTGGCGATTCCCTGTGGGCCCGCCTCATGGATATCCCCGCGGCCCTCACCGCGCGCACCTACCGCCACGACCTCGACGCGGTCATCGCGGTCCACGATCCTTTCCGCGACGCGGGCGGCACCTTCGCCCTGCACATCCGCGACGGTCACGCCGAATGCGCCCCGACCACGCGCCGCCCCGCCCTGACGTGCGACATCAACGTTCTCGCCGGCCTCTACTTCGGCGCCCACCGAGCCACCGCCTACGCCACCGCCCATCGCCTACACTCCGAAAACCCCTCCGCCCTAGCCGCTTTCACCGAAGCCTTCACGACACCGCGCGCGCCCGAACTGGGCTGGTTCTTCTGAATCTTCACGCCCCGAATTCGCCTCGATCGGAGTCAGCACGCCTCGGTTCCGCTGCCGCGCCCGGTCGTTGCCTGGCGGCGAGCGCAACGGCAGCAAGCAGGAGGGCCAGCAGGATCAGCGACAGGAGTATCTGGGGGTGCAGGCCGAGTGCCGACGGATTGTCGAACTCAGGGTCCTGGATGGCCGTGCCGGGGAAGAGCAGTGCGCCGAGGAGCGCGAGCCACGGAACGGCGAGGACCGCGCAGGCCCAGCCGAGCGTGGGAAATCGGTCGCCGCCCCGTCGCATCAGCAGAACCAGTGCGATGACGCCGAGCAACAGCGACATGACGATGTATTGGGCATCGTGGAACTTCGCGTGTGGGGGCCAGGCGTCGTTTCGCAGGTGTTGTGCCGCGCCGACCGGGATCAGGAAATCAGCGAGTAGCGCCCCGAATATCGTGGCGAGCGCGACGACTCCGGCGAGCAGGCGGGCGGCGTTTCCGAGCGGGATCATGAGTGTCCTTGCAGGCGTGGGCTTTGGGGCTGGTGAGAGCGCAGGAATTCGTCGACGACGCGACGCACGTAATCGAGATCGAACGTTCGATGGGCCACGAGCCGACGAAAGAACAACGGGCCGTGCAATTGATCGACGGCGAGATCGATGTCCAGTCCCGCCGGTAGTACGGCGCGAGCGATGGCATCGGCCAGGATCGCGCGAACCGCTCCGGTTCCGGACCGGTACAGCCTCACCTTGACCTCCGCGAAACGCGGATCCACTCCGGCTCTTTCGATGATGACGCGCATGGCCTGTTCCATCACCGGTTCGTGGAGCATCGCGCGCGTCACGGAAAGCACGGCGAGCAGATCTGCGCGTAGGTCGCCGGTCGGTCCGGGCCGCACCGCCGCGATATGCCCGGCAACCGCATCGCGGACGAGATCGGCCGGTTCGGGCCAGTGCCGGTACAGCGTGGCGCGGCTGACTCCGCTGTGGGCCGCGACCGCGCCGTGAGTGAGCCCCGCCAGGCCCTGTTCGACCAGCAGTTCGCGCGCTGACGCGAGGGCGGAACTGCGGCTGCGCTCGACGCGCGGATCAGGTGGTCTCATTCGACTCCGTTTTGCGATACAAGCTGTTTCACAACTATGAAACAAAATGTATCAGAACGACGCCGAGGCGTCGATAGTGGCCATATCGGAGTGATCGCTCTCTATTCGCCCCCTTGTCTTTGTCACTAAAGGAGCTTTGGGGCCACTGCCTTGTGGATTGTTACAGAGCGCATGCTCTGTTAATCTCGGTTCATGCCGCGCCCCCGGATACACGATCTCGATCACCTGCTCGATGCCGCCGAAGCAATGGCCGTCGACTCCGGTCCCACTGCTGTCACTGTGCGGGCGCTGTCGGAGGCGACCGGTGTGTCGAACGGGGCGATCTATCACGCCTTCGGGTCACGCGCCGGGCTGTTAGGGCGCACCTGGCTGCGCGCCGCGCAACGGTTCCTCGAGCTGCAACGTCGAGCTGTCGACCGGGCGTTGGCGACCAGTTCCGCGCCGGAACATGCGATCGAAGCGGTGGTTGCGGCCGCCGATACACCGGCTGAATTCCTGCTCGAGCACCCGGTGTCGGGGCGTTTCCTGTTGACCGTGTCCCGGCAGGAACTGCTCGGATCGAGCGAGATCCCCGGCGACATCGCCGAAGAACTGCAACGGCTCGACGACCTGCTGACCGGACTGCTCGTCGACCTGGCGCGCGGCGTCTACGGGCGGGGCGATCGGGAAGCGGTGACCGTTGTCCGCGATTGCGTGGTCGAACTGCCGACCGCCCTGCTGCTGCGTGGCCGCCGCGACCCCGAAACCGCAGTGCGTCAACGGCTTGCCGCCGCCGTCCGCGCCGTTCTGGCCCTACCCCTTGACGACTCCACCCCCAAGAAATGAGAGGCAACACCATGACCGCGACAGTGCATTACGAGGACAAGATCGCCGTGCTCACCCTCGGCGACAACGAAAACCGGTTCTCCCCGGACTGGATCGACCGCGTGAACGCCCAGCTCGACACCATCGAGCAGGAAGCGCAGGGCCTGATCACCGTCGGCAGCGGCAAGTTCTATTCCAACGGGCTCGACCTGGAATGGTTGATGGCCAACGGCGACCGAGGCGAATGGTACGTCGGCCGAGTTCAGGAACTGTTCGCCCGCATCCTCACCTTCCCGCTGCCGACCGTCGCCGCCGTCAACGGCCACGCCTTCGGCGCGGGCGCCATGCTGGCCATCGCCCACGACTTCCGCATCATGCGTGCGGACCGCGGCTACTACTGCTTCCCCGAGGTCGACATCGACATCCCCTTCACCCCCGGCATGGCCGCTCTCATCCAGGCCAAACTCGGCCCGCAGGCCGCGGTCACCGCCATGACTACCGGTCACCGCTTCTCCGGTCAGGATGCCCTCGCCGCCGGCCTCGTCGACGCCACGGCCACCGAAGTCGAACTCGTCGCCGACGCCGCCACCAAGCTCACCCCCATCCTCGGCAAGAACCCCGCCACCCTCGCTGCCATCAAGAACACCATGTACGCCGCCGTCACCACGGCCCTACGCTGAGACGAGACCAGAGGATGCCGACCACGACCACCGAGGCGGCAGCACCAACCTCGCGCTCTGGAACACGCTGCAACGACTGAATTGGCCGACGAACCCCACCGAACTCGTCGTCACTTTCTACATCCTCGACGGCGAACGCACGACGACCGTAGGTGGCGCCACGCCACGGTGGTTGAGGCGCACCGGGGCTCGTCGGGCATAGGCTGGCGGCATGTCCTTGACCGACGGGGAGGGGCAGCACAGCGGGGGGACCCGGCAGGCGGTGGTGATCGCGGGCGGGGCGTCGTTCGTGCTCGGGGTGGTGACGTTGCTGTGGCCCGGGCGCGACGAATCGACGTTGGCACTGATTTTCGGGATCGCCCTGGTGATCAGCGCGCTCGTGCAGGGGTTCCTGGCGTTGTGGGCGCGGATCGGGTTCCTGCTTCGGGTGCTGGTACTGGTGAGTGCCGCGCTCACGTCCGTGCTGGCCGTGCTGGCGTTCAGTGGTGGGAACATAGAACTGCTCGCGCTGTGGATCGGGCTCGGGTGGACGGTGCGGGGGATCGTGCTCGCACTCGTCGCGGTGTGGGACGACGATCGCGCCGACAGCTGGACTGCCGAGCTCTGTGGGCTCGGCACCCTCGCGATCGGGATCACGATCATCGCCATGACCTTCAAGACCGTCACTGGCCTGGCGACGATGACCGGCGGCGGACTGATCGTGATCGGCGTGCTCGACCTGCTCGCCGCCGGTATCGTGCGGGCCACACACACCGCCACCGCGCCCGCCCCGACGGTGAACACACAGGCCGTCGCCGACCGCTGAGATCCAATCCCGCACCCGCAGTGCGCTTTTCGCGGCGGTGGACGAACATCGGGACAACATGACGTTGCCGGAAACGGAGCGGGTGCTGAACTCTGCGTGCCGGGCCGTTCACAGCTGGGGTAACTGTGCTGCGCGCCGGTAGCGTGGCCCGCGGCGTGCGCAGGTCGCCGCGCGCCGCGTCCGCAGCCCCGAAGTATGACCAGGAGAATTGTGGTGTCGCGCGTAATCCCCGGCGTAGCTGCCGATGCCGTCGAACGTGAGAAGCAGGCCATGCGGCGCATGACCGAAAGCCTGGTCGAAGATCTGTCGGACAATGTTCCCGTCGAGCAGGTGACCTCGGCCGTCGGTGCCGCGCACACCCGGTTCGAGGGCAAGCCGATCCGTGAGTTCGTGCCGATCCTGGTGGAGCGGATCGTGCGCAACGAACTGGCCGATTCCGACCCGACCGTGCGAGTGCCCGCGCCGACCGCGCGCCCTGCCGCAGCCGAGCAGCCGGCCGAACCGGTCGCCACTGCGGGGAAGCCTGCCGCGCCGCTGGTGAGCAGGCGGAAGCTAGTTTCGCTGTCGGTCGGTGCGGTCGGTGCGGTGGCGATCGTGGCCGCCGGGATGACGCTGTGGCCGAGCAGCGCCGAAAGCCCGGCCGCCGCGCCGGTCGGCGCGGTCACCGTGGTGCGCGGTGTGGTCGGGTCGGAGAAGATGTCGTTCTTCGCCGACGAGCGCGTCGTCAAGGTGCTCACCGACAACGGGATCCGGGTGGAGGTGCAGCCCGCGGGATCGCGGCAGATCGCCACCGAGGTCGACCTCGACAGCTTCGATTTCGCGTTTCCGTCGAGCAAGCCCGCCGCCGAACGCATTCAGCGGTTGCGCAATGTCACCGCCGGGTACACGCCGTTCTCCTCGCCGATCGCGATCGCCACCTACCGGCCGATCGCCGACCTGCTCACCGCGGCAGGTGTGATCAAGCCCGGCCCGGTCGCGACCTTCGACATGCAGCGGTACCTCGAGCTCACCGCCAAGGGTGTGCAGTGGGACGACCTGCCCGGTAACACGACCTACCCGGTGGCCAAGAACATCTTGGTCTCCACCACCGACCCGCGTACCTCGAACTCCGCCGCGATGTACATGGCGATCGCCGGCTATGTGGCCAACGATCACACCATCGTGCGCGGCGGCACCGCCGAACAGCACGTACTTCCGACGCTGTCGAAACTGTTCCTCGCCCAGGGCTACACCGACAACAGCAGCGAAGGGCCCTTCACCCAGTATCTGACCAACGGGATGGGCCCGACACCGATGGTGTGCATCTACGAGGCCCAGTTCGTCGAGGCGGCGGGGCAGGGACGCATCACCGAGGACATGGTTCTCACCTATCCGACACCGACCGTGCTGTCGAGCCACACGCTTGTCCCGTTCACCGATACCGGCGACCGGATCGGCAAGCTGCTCACCGAGAACGCCGAACTGCGCCGTCTCGCCGCCGAACACGGTTTCCGCACGGGCGACAACGCACAGTTCACCGCCGTGGCCGCCGAGCGCAAGGTGCCGGTTCCCGCCGACCTGATCGACGTGGTCGACGTGCCCGCGTACGAGACGCTGGAAAACCTACTCGACGGGGTCGCCAAGTCCTTCAACTGAGTTCGGTGCGCTGACCTGCAAATATCCCGGTGCGAAAAAACTTTCGCGGGCAGCGATGAGTTCTGGCGGTGGGCACCGTCTTTATGGGTGCTACCTGTAGGCCGAGATCCGGGAGAGGCTCATGACCGCCAGTTCCGCCGTCACCACCGGCACCCTCGTGGTGCCTGATGCCCGTCTGTACTACGAGGTCAGGGGGTCGGGACCGCTGATGGTGCTCGTCGGCGCACCGATGAACGCCGCCGCGTTCGCCCCGCTGGCCGAGCAGCTCGCCACCACCAACACGGTCCTCACCACCGACCCGCGCGGTCACAACGCCAGCTCCCTGAACGACCCGGATCAGGACTCCACCGTCGCGGCCCGCGCCGACGACCTGGCCCGGCTCGTCACCCGTCTCGACGCGGGTCCGGCGGTGGTATTCGGTTCCAGCGGCGGCGCCGTGTCCGCGCTCGCCCTGGCCCAGAATCACCCCGACCTGGTCACCACGGTCGTCGCCCACGAACCACCGCTGCGCGAACTGCTGCCCGACGCCGACGCTCAGCGGGCCCGCACCGACGACATCATCGCCACCTACACCGACGGCGATGTACTCGGCGCGTGGCGGAAGTTCTTCGCCCAAGCCGACATCCCGATTCCCGACCCGGTCCTCGAGCAGATGTTCGGCGCCGATCGCGACCCACGCCAGGTCGCGAGCGAACGCTACTGGCTCACCCACGAACTGCGCCACACCACCGCATGGGTGCCCGATCCGCCCCTGCTCCGCACGATCCCCACCCGTGTCATCGTCGGTATCGGCACCGACTCCAGTGGCCAGCTCTGCGACCGCACTTCCCGCCAACTGGCCTCGGCGCTCGGCGTCGACCCGGTCCTGTTCCCCGGCGACCACACCGGATTCGTCAACGAACCAGCCACTTTCGCCGCCCGCCTGCAAGAAGCGCTCGACGAGCCGTGAGCACGGTTGCTCACGGAACCGCCCCCGTTGACGATGCCCGCGATCTCCTGGTCTGCCGAACCGAGCTGCGCCAGAGGGTAATCGCGTTGCTCATCCGCGACCGCCAGGAATTCGCCGGCCGCGCACGTGCACAACCCTGCATCGCGATGTCGTAGAGCGGACTCGTCAACGGAACCACACTCCCGCGTGCACGCGGCTAGCGCGAATGTTCTCGCCGTGCACCCCCTCGGGTCATCGTCTATACCGCCTGACACCTTCCTGGGGGTACGGCAGTTCGACAACAGGTAGTACCGCAGTCCAATGTGCCTGTGTACCAGAGCTTTCTACTGTCTGCTCATGCTGACACGTACGTTGATCCTGCCGATCTGCACCATCGCCTTGTTGCTGACGAGCTGTACTACGAGCTCCGCTGAGGCGCCCGCCGTCGCGCCCGCGCGGCTGGACTCAGTGCGGGGCGACCTTGCCGGGTTGGTCGAGTCAGGAGCTGTCGGCGCTGTCGCGACCCTGACCGACAACGGTGCGACGGCGGTGATGAGCGCCGGGGTCGCCGATCTCGTCGAGGGCGCACCGATTCCTGATGATCGACCGCACTACGTGCGCGTCGGCAGCATTACCAAGACGTTCACGGCGGCGGTGGTGTTGCAGTTGGTTGCTGAAAAGCAGGTGGCGCTGGA
Source organism: Nocardia ignorata NBRC 108230 (assembly GCF_001612905.1). GTDB lineage: Bacteria > Actinomycetota > Actinomycetes > Mycobacteriales > Mycobacteriaceae > Nocardia > Nocardia ignorata. The sequence continues at coordinate 253,473 of NZ_BDBI01000012.1, forward strand.
TGCGCCGGTGGAGAAGTATCTGCCGGGTTTGCTTCGTGGTGACGGCGTGGACGGGCGGGCGATCACGGTTCGTCAGCTCCTCGGTCACCGCAGCGGATTGCCGGTTCCGCGTTCGTTCGAATTGACGGAGCATCAGGCGGCCGTCGTCGGCCGCACCTTCACACCGGAGGAGGAGATGGCGATCATCCTGCAGTCACCCGCCGAGTCGCCTCCCGGCACCCGCTTCCAGTACAACAACACCAACTACCTGGTGGCGGGGATGCTGATCGAGGCCGTCACCGGGCGCTCGTACGCCACCGAGCTCGTCGACCGCATCATCACCCCGCTCGGCCTGACACACACCTATCTGCCCGCCACCGGCGAAACCGGTCTGCGTCGACCCCATCTGTCCGGCTACACCACGGTCGACGGAAACGTCACCGACGAAACCCTCATGGAACCGTCTCTGCCTTGGGCTTCGGGCGCCCTGGTCAGTACCGGCGCCGACCTCAATCGCTTCTACCTCGCACTGGTATCGGGCCAGGTGGTTCCGCCCGCCCAGTTGCGCGACATGCTCGACGGCGTCGACATGGGCGAAGGCAACGGCATGTCCTACGGACTCGGCATCGGCTACACCCAACTCCCCTGCGGCACACGCTTCATCGGCCATCACGGCAACGTTCGCGGCTTCGGTGTCCTCGCGGGCGCCACCACCGCGGGCCGCGCCTTCACCTACTCCTACACCGGCACCCCGACAGCCACGAACATGGGCGCCTGGATCACCAGCGGGCTCTGCGGCTGATCCGCCACTCGCGGCGCTCGGCGAAGGGTGTATCCGATACCGAGGTACAGGGTTACCGTCGAAGAATGCAGCTGCAACCAGATCAGGGCGATTGGGTGTCTCCGGCGTGCACCCTGCCCACGGCGGAGCAACCGATCCGGGTCGCCGAGTTCGACCAACTCTTCCGCAGCTCTGCGCGCGCAATCCGACGTCCCGATCGGAAGCGGCTCGACGTGATCCTCGATCCGGGCGCCGAGGCGGTGGCGCGCGAGCTCTCCGAGCGCGAGAGCCGCTGCTGCTCGTTCTTCACCTTCGACTTCGCTGTCGAGCAGGAGGGCCTGATGATGCGAGTCGGTGTTCCGGCGAACCACGTGGAGGTACTCGACGCCTTCGCATCACGTGCCCTGGCTGCGATCGAGGCGGCCGGGTGAGCTTTGACGAATCGGCCGGCTCACATTCGCTACCACATCGCCGCCGACGCGGATCACGTCCGGAGTGGGGGCTGAACTGTTTTCCGCGCCTGAGCGGGTCAGGTACTCATCTGCACGAACAAGATTCTGTCCGCCCGCGCGCCGATTGTCGACCAGTTCCACCACCACTTGGAGCACCGCAACATCTTCACCGAGGCTTACTCGAAGTGGCGTGACCCGTGCACGCACCTGCTCACCGGCGCCGGCGTGGGCAAGTGCGGTTCGTGGTGACGGTGCACTAGGCCGCACCCACATCGGCATCGACGACCACTACTGCTTCCATCTGCCCGACCTCTGCGGAACCCGCGGGCCACTACGCGACCCGGACGCCCCCCGACGACGAATAAGCCATCCGCCCTGCAGATCGTGGTGCCGCCGCTACCGACTTGCTGATCGACTGGGTACATCGTTGGTGCTCGCCGCCGCGAAACACCGGCTACCCCGACGGCGGCACCCGCGACCCGGCTACTTCTTCAAAAAATTCAGCAGGTCGGTGTTGAAGCGGTCCTTGTCGCCGGGCACCAATGCGATACCGTGCGAGCCGCCGGGATACACCAGAAGTTCGGCGTCGGGAATGATCTGGGCGGATTTGCGGCCGGTGGCATCGATCGGGACGACCTGATCGTCGTCACCGTGGACCACGAGGGTGGGGATGTCGAACTTGGCGAGGTCGGCGGTGAAATCGGTGTAGCCGAAGGCGTCCACACATTGCACCCCGGCCTGGATGGACTCGTGCATGGCCATGAGCCAGAAGGCGTCGAGATTGCCGCGTGTGGCTTTGGTATCGGGTCGGTTCGCGCTGAAGAAGCCTTCGGCGGTGTCGCGCCAGAACTGGGAGCGTTCGGTCAATATGCCCTCTTTGAGGGAGTTGAACACTGAGTCGGGCACGCCCTCGGGGTTGGAGTCCGATTGTGCCATGATCGGCGGGATCGCGGAGAGCAGGACTGCCGAGCGGACGCGGTCGGTGCCGTGGCGGCCGATGTAGCGGGCCAGTTCGCCACCGCCCATCGAATGCGCGACCAGGGTGATCTCATCGAGGTCGAGGTGCACGATCAGATCGTTGAGGTCGTCGGCGAAGGTGTCGAAGTCGTAGCCTTGCCAGGGCTGTGCAGAGCGGCCGTGGCCGCGCCGATCGTGGGCGATGCCGCGGTACCCGGCGTCGGCCACGCATTTCATCTGGTCGTCCCAGGCGTCGGCGTTCAACGGCCAGCCGTGGATGAACAGGACAGGGCGTCCGGTGCCCCAGTCCTTGTAGTAGAGCTCGACTCCATCGCGAGTGTTGCACACAGGCATCAGTAGTCACCTTCCACTGGTGGCGGCACGCCGACCGGGGACTCGGCCGTCCTACGAACCGCCGACTCCCACCGTGCCACAGTTCGGGGATTGGGCGGGTGCGACACCGCAGGTGCGATGAGTCATCACTACGGGGCGCCACTACCTCGGTCTCGGCAACGACGTAGGTCCGGCCGGTCTCCGGCAAGGTTTCCGGCGATGGAGGTTGCTGTCGAACCGGTACCCAAGGCTCCTACCGCGCCACCCAGGGTCAGTGCTTTGATCGTTGCGCCCTCATCGACCCCGACGGCTACCACGTTGTCACCATAGGTGCGCAGGGAGCGCCGAGGGGCTGCTCGACGCGCCCGCGCATGTCGGCGTCTTGGACATGCAGGCCCATCGACTCCACCCGGATCCGGATTGTGCTTCCTCGGCCGCGAGGTACACCCGCCCACGGTGGTGACGTTTTCCAGGCGCAGTGTCCCCGCGTCCGGCGCGGCTCAACAGTGACCGCACATAGTACGTCGCTGTCCGCAGCGTGACTTTTCTCGTCGATGTTCTCTGAAACCCCGGAATCCAGGATGTGAGCCGATGACCGCGCTGCGTTCGATCCTGCTGTTCGCGCTGGCCGCCGTTGCCGAGATCGGCGGCGCCTGGCTGGTCTGGCAGGGCGTGCGCGAGCACAAGGGTGTGGCCTGGATCGGCGCCGGAGTCATCGCCCTCGGCCTCTACGGTTTCGTCGCCACGCTGCAGCCCGACGCCAATTTCGGGCGGATCCTCGCCGCTTACGGCGGGGTGTTCGTGGCCGGATCCTTGCTGTGGGGCATGGCATTGGACGGCTTCCGCCCCGACCGCTGGGACGTGATCGGGGCGGCCATCTGCCTACTCGGCGTCGCGATCATCATGTACGCGCCGCGCCCTAGCTGATCGCTACTGGATGAAGTGGGCCGCCCGTTCCGCCAGGTCGAGAACGGGCTGGGGGAACAGGCCGAGGAGCACGGTCGCGCCCGCGGTGAAGGCCACGACGAGGACGGTCGCGAACGGCGAGGTCGCGGTCGGGGCGTCGGCGGGCGGGTCGGTGAAGAACATCAGCACGATGACGCGGACGTAGAAGAACGCCGCGATGGCGCTGCACACGACACCGATGATGACCAGGAAGATGTAGTCGGCACCGGATGCGGCGGCGAATACCGCGAACTTGCTGACGAATCCGCTGGTCAGCGGAAGCCCGGCGAACGACAGCAGCAGCAGCGCGAAAACCGAGGCCAGCCAGGGGGACCGCTTACCGAGACCGGCCCACTGCGACATGGCGGTCGCCTCGTCGCCGGAACCGTCGCGCACCAGACTGACCACCGCGAACGCACCGACGGTGCCGAGACCGTAGGCCAGCAGATAGAACATCACCGCCGCCAAACCCGCGGAATCGGCGGCGGTCATGCCGACGATCAGGAACCCGGCGTGCGCGATGGAGGAGTAGGCGAGCATCCGCTTCACATCGGTCTGGGTGACCGCCATGACCGCGCCGACCACCATCGTCGCCACCGCGACGGCGGCGAGCACGGGCCGCCAATCATCGCTGAGCGCACCGGTTCCCACCATCAGCACGCGCATGGTCGCCCCGACCGCGGCGATCTTGGTCGCCGCCGCCATGAACGCGGTGATCGGGGTCGGTGCGCCCTGATACACGTCGGGCACCCACGCCTGGAACGGCACGGCACCGATCTTGAACAGCAGTCCCACCGCGAGCATCGCGATACCGAGCAGGGCGAGAGTGGCGTCGTCGCCCTGCTCGTCCAGTGCCGCACCGATTTCCGGCAGCGAGACGGTGCCGGTCTGCCCGTAGAGCAGTGCGACACCGTAGAGGAAGAACGCGGAGGAGAAGGCGCCGAGCAGGAAGTACTTCAGTGCCGCTTCCTGCGACAGCAGCCGCCTGCGCCGGGCGAGTCCGCACAGCAGATACAGCGGCAGCGACAGCACCTCCAGCGCGACGAACATGGTGAGCAGATCGTTGGACGCGGGAAACAGCAGCAGGCCGCCCAGAGCGAGCATGGTCAGTGGGAAGACCTCGGTGGTCGAGACGCCCGCCCGCACGGCGGCGAGTTCGTTGGCGCTGCCCGGGACCGACGATGCCTGCGGGGTGAAGGCGTCGACACCGCGTTCGAGGACGGCGGCGGCCCGGCTCCAGGTGCCCGGCCCGCTGCGCACGCGCCGTACCGCACCCCGTTCGGCGATCAGCAGCAGTCCGAGCAGCCCGATCACGAGAATGGTGCCCTGCAGAAACAAGGTGACACCGTCGATCGCGACGGCGCCGACCACGGCGGTGGCCTCGGTGCCGGCTAGCAGCACCACGGCGACCAGCGCGGCGAGCACACCGGCGATGCCGAGCACCACATGGGTGCCGTACCGGTAGGCGCGGGGCGCGAACGCCTCGACCAGCACACCGACGACGCCGACGGTGAACACGATCAGCATCGGTGCGAGCAGGTGGTATTCGATGCTAGGCGCGGTCAGCGGGGCCGCGAGCTCGTTGATGGTCACGGAGTCCGTCCTCATTTGTGTCCGCCGGTGGGGGCTGCTTCGGGAGCGGGGACCTTCGGCGCCGGATCTTGCTTACCGATGGTCGACAAGGTCTGTCCCACTGCGGGATTCACCAGATCGAGCATCGGCTTCGGGTACAGGCCGAGCACCAGCAGGACGATGAGCAGCGGGACGACCACGGCGAGTTCGCGCGGCACCAGATCGCGCAGGTTCTCGTTGCCCTCACGCAGGGGGCCGGTCATCAGTCGCTGGTAGAGCCACAGCACGTAGATCGCGGCAAGGACCAGCGCACCGGTCGCCACCACCGCGGCCACCTCGTATCGGCTGAATGTGCCGACCAGAACCAGGAATTCGCTGACGAAAGGAGCGAGTCCGGGCAGTGACAGGGTTGCCAATCCGGCGATGAAGAACGTGCCCGCCAGCACGGGGGCCACCTTCTGCACGCCGCCGAAATCGGCGATCATCCGGCTGCCGCGCCTGCTGACGAGGAATCCGGCGATGAGAAACAATGCGGCCGTGGACAATCCGTGGTTCACCATGTACAGCGTGGCACCGGACTGCGCCTGGGAGGTCATGGCGAAGATGCCGAGGATGATGAACCCGAAGTGCGAGATGGAGGTGTAGGCGATCAGGCGCATCACGTCGGTCTGCCCGATCGCGAGCAGCGCGCCGTAGAGCACACCGATCACCGCGAGGGTGATGACGAGCGGAGCGAAGGTGTCGGAGGCCAGCGGGAACAGCAGTAGGCAGTAGCGCAGCATGCCGAAGGTGCCGACCTTGTCGACCACCGCCATCATCAGCACCGCGCTCGACGGGGTGGCCGACACGGCGGCGTCGGGCAGCCAGGTGTGCAGCGGCCACAGGGGAGCCTTCACCGCGAAGGCGAACATGAACCCGAGGAACAGGGCGTTCAAGACCGCCGTACTACCGCCGAGTTCGCCGTTGTTGGCCGCTTCGACCACCACCCGCAGATCGAAGGTGCCCGCCGAGCCTTGACCGAGGCCGGCGCGGGCGGTGAGCACGTACAGCCCGATCACCGCGGCCAGCATGATCAACCCACCGAACAGGTTGTACAGCAGGAACTTCACCGCCGCGCGCGTGCGTTGCGCGCGCACGGCGGCGTCGGTGGTGCGGGCGCCGAAGCCGCCGATGAGGAAGTACATCGGGATCAGCATGGCTTCGAAGAAGATGTAGAACAGCAGGATGTCGAGGGCGAGGAACGAGATCAGCACCATCGACTCGACCAGCAGCATCAACGCCATGTACAGGTGGGCGTTCTTGCGGCCGTCGCCGCTGTCGTCGTTCCAGCCCGCCAGGATCAGCAGCGGCACGAGCAGCGCGGTGAGCAGTACCAGGGCGGTGGCGATGCCGTCGAGGCCGAGGGTGTAACCCACGCCGAACGCCGGGATCCACTCGTGGGATTCGACGAATTGGTACTGCTCACCGCCGGGCCGGAAATTCACCGCGAGCACGACGGCGAGCACGAGCACACCGAACGACACCGTGAACGCGAGCGCGCGAGCCAGGGTGCGCTGGGCGGCGGGAACCGCGAGCACCGCGACGGCACCGATCGCGGGGGCCAGCCAGAGCGTCGTCAGCCAGGGAAACGAGTTCACCAGAACCTCACCGCGAGCAGGGCAGCGGCCACCAGGGCCGCGCCGGTGAACATGGACAGGGCATACGAGCGGACGAAACCTGTTTGCACGCGCCGGGTTCGGGCCGACAGCCCGCCGATGGCGGCGGCCGTCCCGTTGACGATCCCGTCGACACCCTTGGCGTCGACGAATACCAGCGCCCGGGTGAGGTAGCGGCCGGGACGTTCGAACGCCGCTTCGTTGACGGCATCACCGTAGAGATCCTTGCGTGCGGCGCGGGTGAGCACGGTGACCGGCTCCGGCGCGACCTCGGGAACGGCCGACTCGGCGTACTTGCGGTAGGCCACGGCGACACCGATCGCGACCACCGTCAACGCGAGTCCGGTGACGACGATGGGCGGGACGACGGGTTCGGCGTGGTGCGAGCCGACGACGGGTTCGAGCCAGTGCACCAGCGACGAGCCCCACACGAACAGTCCACCGGCGAACACGGACCCGAGGGCGAGCAGGATCATCGGCCCGGTCATCACCGCGGGTGATTCGTGCGGGTGGGTGTCGGGTTTCCAACGGCGCTCACCGAAGAACGTCATCAACATGACCCGGGTCATGTAGAAGGCGGTGAGCCCGGCGCCGAGCAGGGTGACCACCCCGAGCAGGACACCGGTGGTGCCGCCGTGGTCGAAGGCGGCCTCGATGATCTTGTCCTTGGAGAAGAAGCCCGACAGTGGTGGCACGCCGATGATCGCCAGGTAGCCGAGCCCGAAGGTGACGAAGGTGATCGGCATCAGGGAACGAAGGCCGCCGTAGCGGCGCATATCGGTTTCGTCGTTCATCGCGTGCATCACCGATCCGGCACCGAGGAACAACCCGGCCTTGAAGAAGCCGTGGGTGAGCAAGTGCATGATCGCGAAGGCGTAGCCCGCGGGGCCGAGACCGACCGCGAGGATCATGTAGCCGATCTGGCTCATCGTCGAGGCGGCCAGCGCCTTCTTGATGTCGTCCTTGGCGCAGCCGATGATCGCGCCGAACAGCAACGTCACCGCGCCGACGGCGAGCACCGCGGCCTGCGCGCCGGGGGCCAGATCGTAGATCGGGTTGGCGCGCGCGATCAGGTACACACCGGCGGTGACCATGGTGGCGGCGTGGATGAGCGCCGACACCGGCGTCGGGCCTTCCATGGCGTCGCCGAGCCAGGACTGCAGCGGCACCTGCGCGGATTTACCGCACGCGGCGAGCAGCAACATCAGCCCGATCACGGTGAGCGTGCCCTCGCTCGCGCCCGGTGCGGCCCCGAACACGGTCTGGAAGTCGAAGGAGCCGAAGGTCGCGAACATGACCATCATGGCGATGGCAAGACCCATGTCACCGACCCGGTTCACCACGAATGCCTTCTTGGCAGCCGTTGCGGCGGAGGGCTTCTCGTACCAGAACCCGATCAGCAGGTACGACGCCAGGCCCACACCTTCCCAGCCGAGGTAGAGCACGAGGAAGTTGTCGGCCAGGACGAGTACGAGCATGGCGGCCAGGAACAGGTTGAGGTAGCCGAAGAAGCGGCGCCTGCCCGGATCGTGGCTCATGTAGCCGATCGAATACAGGTGGATCAGGGAGCCGACGCCGGTGATGAGCAGCGCGAAGCAGATCGACAGCTGATCGAGTTGCAGCCCGAACGCGACCTGCATCTGCGCCACCGGCACCCAGGTGAACAGCTCCAGATGCTGGGCACGGTCGGCGTCGGCGCGACCGAGCATGCCGACGAACGCGACGACCGCGACGACGAACGAACCGAGCGCGGCGGCCGTACCGAGGTAGTGCCCCCAGCCGTCGGCGCGGCGCCCGAGCAACAGCAGAACGATCGCGCCGATCAGGGGGATCGCGGGCAGCAGCCACAACGTTGCGGTACCCATGTCAGAACTTCAGCAGGTTGGCAGCGTCGACCGAGGTCGACCGGCGGGCACGGAAGATCGTCATGATGATCGCCAGACCGACGACGACCTCGGCGGCGGCCACGACCATGGTGAAGAAGGCGATCACCTGACCGTCGAGGTCGCTGTGCAGCCGGGCGAAGGTGACGAAGGCCAGGTTCACCGCGTTGAGCATGAGCTCGACACACATGAACACCACGATCGCGTTGCGCCGCAACAGGACTCCGGCGGCGCCGATGGTGAACAACAGCGCGGACAGGAACAGGTAGTTCTGAGGGTTCACCGCTTGCCTTCCTCGTCGGCCGTCGGGTTGTCGCCGCGTGCCGCGCCCGCCGCCAGGAACAGCGCTTCTTCGTGGGCGCGGGTGCGGCGGTGGCGCAGGATGGTGCTCACCGAGTGTTCGGCGTAGGAGCCGTCGGGCAGCAGGGCCGGGCTGTCGACGGCGTTGTGCCGGGCGAAGACGCCCGGTGTCGGCTGCGGGGTGGCGCGTTCACCGCCGGTGCGGAAACGGTCACGTGACATCTCGCGCTGACCGCGGCGCGGCGTGAAGTGTTCGCGGTGGGCCAGCACCATGGCGCCGATGGTCGCGGTGATGAGCAGGGCGCCGGTGAGTTCGAACGCCCAGACGTAGCGCAGGAAGATCAGCTCGGCGAGTTCGGCGATCACATCACGGTCACCGAAACCGTTGCCCGCGAAGCGGGTTCCGTCGCCACCCAGTGCCGACCCGATGCCGCCGATGAGCAGGAAGCCGAATCCGAGGCCGACGATCGCGGCCGCGATGCGTTGCCCGCGCAGGGTTTCGCGCAGTGATTCGGCCGAGTCGACACCGACGAGCATCAGTACGAACAGGAACAGCATCATCACCGCGCCCGTGTACACCACGATCTGCACCACTCCGAGGAACAGGGCGTCCTGGGCGATGTAGAACACGGCGAGCGCGATCATGGTCGCGGCCAGGCACAGTGCCGAGTGCACGGCCTTGGCCGCGGTCACCATGCCGAGCGCGCCGAGCACGGCGATGGGGGCGAGTACCCAGAACAGCACGGCTTCCCCGGTGGAGGTGGCGGCGATGTCGGCGGCCAGCAGGGTGTTCATCGCAGGACCTCCTCTTCGGACGCCGCGGGCCCGACGCGACCGAGGTAGTAGTCGGCGGCGTCGGTGCCGGGCGCCATCGCGTGCGGCGGAGCGACCATGCCGGGCTCCATCGGCGCCAGCAGCCGGTCCTTCTCGTAGATCAGGTCCGCGCGGTTGTCGTCGGTGAGTTCGTATTCGTTGGTCATGGTGAGCGCCCGGGTGGGGCAGGCCTCGATGCACAGGCCGCAGCCGATGCAACGCAGGTAGTTGATCTGGTACACGCGCCCGTAGCGTTCACCGGGGGAGAACCGTTCGTCCTCGGTGTTGTCGCCGCCTTCGACGTAGATGGCGTCGGCCGGGCACGCCCAGGCGCACAGTTCGCAGCCGATGCATTTCTCGAGGCCGTCGGCGTAGCGGTTGAGCTGGTGGCGACCGTGATAGCGCGGGGCGGTCGGCACCTTCTGTTCCGGGTAGAACTCGGTGTTGGGCTTCTTGAACATGGTCGCGCCGGTGACGGCGAACCCGGCGAAGGGATCGAGCAGACCGATCCTCGGTTCGGCATCGGCGGTGCGCGGCGGGATCGGCGGTACCGGGAAGCCGAGGAATACCGGCGAGCTCGCGGGTTCTTCCGGCAGCGGCGGCAGTCCCTTCGTGCGGCCTGCCCGCACGAACATGCCGATCAGCCCGAGGGTGACGACGATGCCGGTGCCGACCAGGATAGGTGTCTGCCCGGGAATGCCCTCGATGTCGAGCACCCGTGCACCGGCCACGACTATGACCCACACCAGCGAGGTGGGGATGAGCAGTTTCCAGCCGAGGTTCATGAACTGGTCGTAGCGCAGGCGGGGCAGGGTGCCGCGCAACCAGACGAACACGAACAGGAACGTCCACACCTTGGCGGTGAACCACAGCACCGGCCACCACCCGGAGTTGGCGCCCTCCCACAGGCTGATCGGGAACGGTGCGCGCCACCCGCCGAGGAACAGGGTGGTGGCGAGCGCGGAAACCGTTGCCATGTTGACGTATTCGGCGAGCATGAACATCGCGAACTTCAGCGAGGAGTACTCGGTGTGGAAGCCGCCGACGAGCTCACCCTCGGCTTCGGGCAGGTCGAACGGTGCCCGGTTGGTCTCGCCGACCATCGCCACGCAGTAGATCAGGAACGACGGCAGCAACAGGAAGACGTACCAGGTGCCCTCCTGGGCGGTGACGATGCCGGAGGTCGCCATGGTGCCCGAGAGCAGGAACACCGTGGCGAAGGTCAGTGCCATCGCGATCTCGTAGGAGATCACCTGTGCGGTCGAACGCAGGCCGCCGAGCAGCGGATACGTCGAGTTCGACGACCAGCCGGCCAGCACGATGCCGTACACGCCGATGGAGGTGATGGCCAGGATGTAGAGCACGCCGACGGGCATGTCGGTGAGCTGCAGCGCCGTGCGGGTGCCGAAGATCGACACCTCCGGGCCGAACGGGATCACCGCGAACGCCATGAACGCCGGGATCACCGAGATGATCGGTGCGAGCACGTAGATCGGCTTGTCGACGATGGCGGGGATGATGTCTTCCTTGAGCGCCATCTTCACGCCGTCGGCGATCGACTGGAACATGCCGCCCGGTCCGACCCGGTTGGGACCGACCCGCATCTGCATCCAGGCGACGACCTTGCGTTCGGCGTACACCGCGACCAAGGGGACGAGCATCAGGTAGACGAACACCGCCAGCGCCTTGACCACGACCAGCCACAGCGGGTCGGTGCCGAAGACCGGCCCGGCGTCGGCCGCGAGGAGTAGCACGCGATCACTCATGGCGGTGTTCCTTCATCCTGTCGTCGGCGCGGCGCAGACGCACCACGGCGCCGGGCGTCACGCCGAGGGTGGTACCGACCGTGCAACCGGGTGAGTGCAGCGGCAGCCACACCACCCGGTCGGGCAGATCGGTGATCATCAGCGGCACGGTGATCTCGCCACGGTCGGTGGCGACGATGATGTGGTCGGCGTCGTCGGCTTCGATCTCGGCGGCGGTGGCGGCCGAGAGCCGGGCGACCGGTGGTCGCGCGACACCGGCGAGGTTGGGTTCGCCGTCCTGCAGGCGACCGGCGTCGAGCAGCATCCGCCATCCGGCCAGCACCGCGGTACCGGGACCGGGCGTGGGTCTGGGGTGGCTCGAGAATTCGGGTGCGTCGATCGGCTCACCGCTCCAACCCCCGAGAGCGTCGAGTTCGGCGCGGGCCGCGGCGGCATCGGGCAGCGCGATCGGGACACCCATTTCGGCGGCCAGGGAATGCAATACGCGCAGGTCCGACAGGGGTGCGGCGACGCGGCGTGTGGTATCCAAGGGTGCGGCCGCGAACGGACGCGGTCTGCCTTCCCAAGTGCGGAAGGTGCCCGCCTTCTCGACGACGGTGGCAACGGGGAACACGACGTCTGCGCGTTCGGTGACACTGCTGTGGCGTTGTTCGAGGCTCACCACGAACCGGGCGGCATCGATCGCGGCCAGGGCCGCGGTGGGGTCGGGTAGGTCGGCGGGATCCACGCCGCCGATCACCAGTGCACCGAACTGGGCCGCGCCCGCGAGGATCGCCGAGGTGTCGCGCCCGGGACCGTCGGGTAGTTCGCCACTCTGCCAGCGGTGACGAACCTGCTGGCGCGCGGTCGGATCGACGACGGGCCTGCCACCGGGCAGCAGACTGGGCAATGCGCCTGCTTCGAGCGCTCCGCGTTCACCGGCCCGACGTGGCACCCAGGCGAGCGCGGCGCCGGTGGCCTCGGCCAACCGGACCACCGCCGACAAGGCGCCCGGGCTGCCTGCGAGCCGTTCGCCAGCCATGACGACCGCGCCGGGCGTGCGTAGCAGGTTCATGAGTTCGGCCGCGTCCGGTGAGGTTTCGCCCAGCACGGCGTCGAGGGCCTCGGCCTCGGCGCACGGCGGGGTCTGGATGAGGGCACCGGAGAGTCGTTCGAGCCCACGAGAAGCGAACGGCGCCAACGACACCACCCGCAGACCTCGAGTGCGCACGGCTTTGCGCAGGCGCAGGTAGACGATCGGTGATTCCTCTTCGGGTTCGAAACCGACCAGCAGCACCGCGGGCGCTTTGCTCAGCGCCGTGTAATCCACGTCGATGCCGCGTCCGGCGACGCACGCGGCGAGGAACTGTTCCTCCTCCTCGGAGTGCACGCGGGCGCGGAAGTCGATGTCGTTGGTGGACAGCACCATTCGCGCGAACTTGCTGTACGCGTAGGCCTCTTCCTCGGTGGCGCGCCCACCGACCAGCACACCCGCGTTGCCGATGGCTGCCTGCAACCCGGTCGCGGCGGCGGCGAGAGCCTGGGGCCAGGAGGCGGGGGCGAGCACACCGTCCCAGCCACGCACCAGTGGGGTGGTGAGGCGGTCGCGTTCGGTGGCGTAGGCGAAGGCCCAGCGGCCCTTGTCGCAATTCCATTCCTCGTTGACCTGCGGGTCGTCACCGGCCAAGCGCCGCAACACTTTCCCGCGCCGGTGATCGGTGCGTTGCGCGCAGCCCGACGCGCAGTGCTCGCACACACTGGGCGTGGAGACCAGGTCGAAGGGGCGGGCACGGAACCGGTAGGAGGTACCGGTGAGCGCACCGACCGGGCAGATCTGCACAGTGTTGCCGGAGAAGTACGAGTCGAGCGGTTCGGCCTGGGCGATACCGACCTGTTGCAGCGCACCACGATCCATCAGTTCGATGAACGGGTCACCGGCCACCTGCTGGGAGAACCGGGTGCACCGCGCGCACAGCACGCACCGTTCCCGGTCGAGCAGCACCGCCGACGACAGCGGTATCGGCTTCGGGTACGTGCGTTTCTCACCCTCGAAGCGGGACTCGGCGCTGCCGGTGGACATGGCCTGGTTCTGCAGCGGGCATTCGCCGCCCTTGTCGCATACCGGGCAATCCAGGGGGTGGTTGATGAGCAGCAGTTCCATCACCCCGCGCTGAGCCTTCTCGGCGACCGGTGAGCTGAGCTGGGTGCGCACCACCATGCCGTCGGTGACGGGGATCGTGCAGGAGGCCACCGGTTTGCGCTGGCCCTCGACCTCGACGATGCACTGCCGGCAGGCGCCGACGGGGTCGAGCAGTGGGTGGTCACAGAAGCGGGGGATCTGCACGCCGATCAGTTCGGCAGCGCGGATCACCAGGGTGCCCGCGGGGACCTGGATGGTGGTGTCGTCGATGGTGACGCTCACCAGATCGGCGGGCACCACCCCGGAGTTGTTGCCGGGTGCGATCGCTGTCATCGGGTCGCCTTTCCTGAGGCCCACGCCGTGGCGCGGGCCGGGTCGAACGGGCAGCCGCCGCGACGCTGATGCTCGAGGTATTCCTCACGGAAGTACTTCAGCGAGGAGAAGATCGGACTGGCCGCGCCGTCACCGAGCGCGCAGAACGATTTGCCGTTGATGTTGTCGGCGATGTCGGCGAGCTTGTCGAGGTCGGCCTCGGTGCCCTGACCCGACTCGAGCCGGTGCAGCAGTTGCACCAGCCAGTAGGTGCCCTCGCGGCACGGTGTGCATTTGCCGCAGGACTCGTGGGCATAGAACTCGGTCCAGCGCAGCACCGCCCGCACCACACAGGTGGTGTCGTCGAAGATCTGCAATGCCTTGGTGCCCAGCATGGATCCGGCGGCGGCGACACCTTCGTAGTCGAGGGCGACATCGAGGTGCTCGGCGGTGAACAGCGGTGTCGAGGAACCACCGGGTGTCCAGAACTTCAGGGTGTGCCCGGCGCGCACACCGCCTGCGTAGTCGAGCAGTTCGCGCAGGGTGATGCCGAGCGGTGCCTCGTACTGGCCAGGGCGGGCGACGTGACCCGAGAGGGAGTACAGGGTGAAGCCGGGCGACTTCTCGCTGCCCATCGAGCGGAACCAATCGGTGCCGTTGCGCAGGATCGAGGGCACCGACGCGATGGATTCCACATTGTTGACCACCGTCGGGCAGGCGTAGAGGCCGGCGACGGCGGGGAAGGGCGGCCGTAGCCGTGGCTGGCCGCGGCGTCCCTCGAGCGAATCGAGCAGGGCGGTTTCCTCGCCGCAGATGTAGGCGCCCGCACCGGCGTGCACGATCAGTTCCAGGTCGAAACCCGAGCCGAGGATGTCGTTGCCGAGGAATCCGGCGGCGTAGGCCTCGGCGACGGCGGCCTGCAGGCGGCGCAGCACTGGGACCACTTCACCACGCACGTAGATGAAGGCGGTGTTCGCGCGAATGGCGTAGGCGGCGATCACCACCCCCTCGATCAGGGTGTGCGGGGTGGCCAGCATGAGCGGGATGTCTTTGCAGGTGCCGGGTTCGGACTCGTCGGCGTTGACGACGAGGTAGTGCGGTTTGGTCGTGCCGTCGGGGCCCGGGCCCTGCGGGATGAACGACCACTTCATCCCGGTGGGGAAGCCGGCGCCGCCGCGTCCGCGCAGGCCCGCGTCCTTGACCGTTTGGATGACGTCGTCGGGCTGCATCCGCAGCGCGGCCCGCAGACCTTCGTAACCGCCTGTGCTGGAATAGGTGTCGAGCTTCCAGGACTGCGGACGATCCCAGTCTCGGCTCAGTACAGGGGTGAGTGTTGTCATCGCGCGCCCTCGCCGTCTCCGGAATCCGTTGCCGGGGAGCCTGTTTCAGGAGCCGAGGTCGCACCGTCGGCGATGCGCAATCCTGCCAGCGTGGGCTCGCCGGGAGCGCCCTCGAGGACACCCGGTCGTTCGTCGGGGAAGCCGGCGAGGATTCGCGCGGTCTCGCGGAACGTGCACAGCGGGGCGCCACGACTGGGCCGCACCTGATGCCCGGCACGGAGCGCGTCGGTGATCTCCATGGCCGATTCGGGGGTCTGGTTGTCGAAGAACTCCCAGTTCACCATCATCACCGGTGCGTAGTCGCAGGCGGCGTTGCACTCGATGTGTTCGAGGGTGACGGCGCCGTCGGGAGTGGTCTGGCCGTGGCCGATGCCCAGATGCTGTTGCAGCGCTTCGTAGATCGCGTCACCGCCGAGCACCGCGCACAGCGTGTTGGTGCACACGCCCACGTGGTAGTCGCCGGTGGGGGTGCGGCGGTACATCGAGTAGAAGGTGGCGACGGCGGTGACCTCGGCGCCGGTGAGCCCCAATTGCTCGGCACAGAAGTCGATCCCGGTGCCGGTAACATATCCGTCCTCGGCTTGCACCAGATGCAACAGTGGCAGCAGGGCCGAACGCGGATGCGGGTAGCGGGTGATGATGTCCTTGGCGTCGAGCTCGAGCCGCTGGCGAATATGCGGCGGATACGGCTCGGGCCGGACGGTGAGATTCAGCAGAACCGTTGGGCTCGCGGGCTTTTCGGTCATCGGTCTACCCCTCCCATGACGGGGTCGATGCTGGCGACGGAGGCGATGACGTCGGCGACCATGCCGCCCTCGCACATCGCGGCGACCGCCTGCAGGTTGGTGAACGAGGGGTCGCGGTAGTGCACCCGGTAGGGGCGGGTGCTGCCGTCGCTGACCATGTGCACGCCCAGTTCACCGCGTGGTGACTCGACGGCCGAATACACCTGCCCGGCAGGCACTCTGATGCCCTCGGTGACGATCTTGAAGTGGTGGATCAGCGATTCCATGGAGGTGCCCATGATCTTGCCGATGTGTTCGGGGGAGTTGCCGAGTCCGTCGGGGCCCAGTTTCAGGTCGGCGGGCCAGGCGATCTTCTTGTCATCGATCATCACCGGACCGGGGCGCAACCGGTCGAGGCATTGTTCGACGATCTTGAGCGACTCGCGCATCTCGGCCACCCGGATGAGGTAACGGCCGTAGCAGTCGCAGCCGGTGGTGGTCGGGATGTCGAACTCGTAGTTCTCGTACCCGCAGTAGGGATCGGACTTGCGCAGGTCGTGGGGCAGACCGGTGGCTCGCAGCACCGGCCCCGTGATGCCGAGGGCCATGCAGCCGGTGAGGTCGAGGTAGCCGATGTCCTGGGTGCGCTTCTTCCAGATCGGGTTGGCGCTGAGCAGGTGTTCCATATCGCGCAACCGGCCCGGCATGATGTCGAGGAGTTCGCGCACCTTGGTGACACCGTCGTCGGGCAGGTCCTGGGCGAGGCCGCCGGGACGGATGAAGGCATGGTTCATCCGCAGGCCGGTGATGGTTTCGAAGACGTCGAGGATGAGTTCGCGTTCGCGGAAGCCGAACAGCATCGGGGTGAGCGCGCCCAGTTCCATGCCGCCGGTCGCGAGGGCGACCAGGTGCGAGGAGATGCGGTTGAGCTCCATCAGCAGCACGCGGACCACGGTGGCGCGTTCGGGGATCTGCTCGGTGATGTCGAGCAGCTTCTCCACGCCGAGGCAGTATGCGGTCTCGTTGAAGAACGGGGACAGGTAGTCCATCCGGGTCACGAACGTGACGCCCTGGGTCCAGTTGCGGAACTCCAGGTTCTTCTCGATACCGGTGTGCAGGTAGCCGATGCCGCAGCGGGCCTCGGTGACGGTTTCGCCCTCGATCTCGAGGATCAGGCGCAGCACCCCGTGCGTGGAGGGGTGCTGGGGGCCCATGTTGACGACGATGCGTTCCTCACCGGCACCGTCGAGCACCTCGCCGACCTGGTCCCAGTCCTGGCCCGCCACGGTGACGACCCGTGGTTCGTCGCGGCGGAAATCGGTGTCGGTCATCAGCTGTAGGTCCTCCGCTCGTCGGGCGGCGGTATGCGCGCGCCCTTGTACTCCACCGGGATCCCGCCGAGCGGGTAGTCCTTGCGCTGCGGGTGGCCCCGCCAGTCGTCGGGCATGGTGATGCGGGTGAGCGAGGGGTGCCCGTCGAAGAGGATGCCGAAGAAGTCGTAGGTTTCGCGTTCGTGCCAATCGACGGTCGGATACACCGAGAACAGCGACGGGATGTGCGGGTCGGCATCGGGAACCGAGACCTCGAGGCGAACCCGGCGGCTGTGGGTGATCGACATCAGGTGGTACACGGCGTGCAGTTCGCGCCCGGCTTCGTCGGGGTAGTGCACCCCGCTGACGCCGAGGCACAGTTCGAAGCGCAGCGAGCTGTCGTCGCGCAGGGCGCTCGCCACGTCGACGAGATGTTCGCGGCGCACGTGCAGGGTGAGTTCGCCGCGGAAGACGACGATCTTCTCGATGACGGTGTCGAAGGCGATGACGCGGTGGGTGAGGGCGGCGCGCAGGGTGCCGACGAAGGCGTCGAACCAGCCGCCGTACGGGGGTGGCGTGCCGCCGGGCAGCACGACCGGGGTGACCAGGCCGCCGTAGCCGGACGTGTCGCCGGTGCCGTGCACGCCGAACATGCCGTGGCGGGTGCCGATCACCTCGTCCTCGGCCGGTTTGCGATGCTTGGGCGCTTCCGGGGTTTCCTCCGGAATGCCCTGCCCCGCAGTGCTGTCGGTGTTGTCTGGGGAGTCGAAGGTCATCGCAGCAGGCCCTCCATGCGGATGGTCGGGGTGCTGGCGAGCGCGGCCTGTTCGGCGGCGCGGATCGCTTCCTCGCGATTGACGCCCATCGGCATCTCGGCGATCTTGGCGTGCAACGCGAGGATGGCGTTGAGCAGCATTTCCGGGCGGGGCGGGCAGCCGGGCAGGTAGATGTCGACCGGGACCACGTGGTCGACGCCCTGCACGATGGCGTAGTTGTTGAACATTCCGCCCGAGGACGCGCAGACACCCATGGCCAGCACCCATTTGGGTTCGGTCATCTGGTCGTAGACCTGGCGCAGGACCGGTGCCATTTTCTGGCTCACCCGCCCGGCGACGATCATCAGATCGGCCTGGCGGGGCGAGGCGCGGAAGGCTTCCATGCCGAAGCGGGCGATGTCGAATCGTCCGGCGCCGGTGGCCATCATCTCGATCGCGCAGCAGGCCAGGCCGAAGGTGGCCGGCCACAGCGACCCTTTACGCAGGTATCCGGCGAAATCCTCGACGGTGCTCAGCAGGAACCCGCTGGGCAGTTTCTCTTCGAGACCCATTATTTCCCACTCATTCCCAGCTGAGGCCGCCGCGGCGCCATTCGTAGGCGTAGGCGACCGACACATTGACGATGAACAGCGCCATCGCGGCGAACCCGAACAACCCGAGGGCGTCGAAATGGACGGCCCACGGGTAGAGGAACACGATCTCGATGTCGAAGATGATGAACAGCATCGCGGTGAGGTAGTACTTCACCGGGAAGCGTTGGCCCCCAACATCTCCCGGCCCGCCTGCGATGGCGTGCGGTGTGGGCTCGATGCCGCATTCGTAGGGTTCGAGCTTGGCCCGGTTGTATCGCCTCGGGCCGACCAGCGCCGCCATGATGACGGAGAACACCGCGAACGCCGCGGCGATGGCGCCGAGTACGAGTGCGGGCACTTCGATGTTCACGACTGCACTTCCCCTCCTCGCTGGAGCAGGCCGTGCCGTGTGGCGCGGCCGCGGACGGCAGCTTTCGGCGAGACGGGGCCGACAACGTTGTCCGCCGAACCGGGGCCTCGCCCGCTGTGCAGCGATGGCGGAGCGTTATACAGAACCCGCGCTCGTGTGAGCTAGAGCACAGACTATCGCGGTTTCAGGGGTGCGCCGCGCGTTTCCAGGGGACTGTTTGATCGAATTCAGTACCGAGATTCATGAGCGAAACGGTGGTAATCCGCTCGGTGCACACACCACAGAACCACTGGGGTTACCAGTGGTTCTGTGGGGATGGGGGTGACGTCGACTATCCGACGGAACGGGACACTGCGCTCAGCGCGCGTTGAGCACGCCCGCGACCGCGCGGGTGAGCTGCATGGGGTCGATCGGGTGCGACACCGAGGCCTCGGCGCGCGACCAGTTGGCCAGCCAGGCATCGTCGGGCCGCCCGGTGAGCACGACAACCGGCGGGCACTGCTCGATCTCGTCCTTGAGCTGCTTGGCGATCCCGAGACCACCCGCGGGCACGGACTCGCCGTCGAGAATCGCGAGATCGATCCCACCGGCATCCATCTGCTCGATGACGACCGGCGCGGTCGCGACCTCGAGGTAGTCGAGCTCCGGTAGATCCGGCCGGGGGCGTGGCCCCAGCGCAAGAATCACCTGTTGACGGGTATCGGCGTCATTGCTGTAGACCAGCACACGCAGCGGGGTGGAACGATCTGATTCGGCCACAGACGGATCGTACGTCGGGTCGGCGGGCGTGGTGGCGGGTTCGGCCGAACAGCCGATATCCGAATCTCCCACCACCGCCCGCCTATTCGCCGGTGTGCTCCTAGCGGGCCGGCAGTGCTGGCGCGGACCGGCCGACCGTATTCGTGAACCTCGTAGCCTCTACGGACAGATCGGTGACGTGATGGCCGACGTGGTGCCCCTGGTTACCGATGGTGTGCGGCCACGCGGCGGTGGCGAGCTCGATCGGTTCGTCGACGCGCATGCCGGTGCGCGCGGGGAGCGAGATACGCGACGTTTCCGTGCGCAACTACTGAACGATGCGACCGACAGCGATCAGCGGATCCACCGGTATTGGACTTTGACAGAGCAGCTTCTCGGTGCGCGTATCACCGTGGGCCGCGCCCACAATTGGGTGTACCGGGCGCTGGTCGATTCCGTCGAGCGCTGACTGTGGGGCCTAGGGGAATCGAATCCCTAGGCTCGCATTGACATGAGGCGGCTGAATTGCGGCCGTGTGCCCGTCGATATTGCCCTTGCCCACCGGCAGCTATGCCTTCGCCGAGTTGCTAGCCGAGGAACTGGCGGCCCAGGATCGGCTGCCGGAGAACTCCTATCTTCGGCTCGGCGCCGATGGGAAGCTGCGGGGCGCAGCCTGCCGACCGCGACTGTGCGCTCACCGTCGGCTACCAGTTCCCGTCTTGAACTGCCTTGTCGCCCAATGGAATCACCGGAAGATCGTCTTCGATCGGCGGGCTCGGCTGTTCGTCGGCCAGCCAATTGCCGGTGGGTTCGACGGCGGCGAGCTCGGTGGCCGGGGCGAGGTCTTCGGCGTCGGCGGCGTAGTAGTCGAACCAGGGAAGGCCGTGTTCGGCGTAGGACTGCGCGGTGACGGGGGTGGAGGGGGCCGGTTCGCCGGTGATCTGTTCCCACTCGGCGGCGGAAGCCAGGTGGACGAAGATCCGGGCGTCGGCTTCGCGGCGGTAGTCGTCGACGGGGCGGTGGTCGGCGTAGATCTCCTGGCGCATCGTGCCGCCGGCGCCGATCCCCATCGATCTGGCTTGCGGGCGCGCGTGGCCCCGAGCTTTTCCGGCGGGGGCGCCGCGTGAGGCTCCGGACGGTCTGGGTGCGGCGGACGGGGCGGGCGCACTGCCGGGCGCTGCGGGAGGGGGCGCGCCGACCGGGCTTCCCGCAGGCGCACCTGCGACCGCGGCACCATACGGCGGGGCACTCACCGGCATCGGAGCGCTGTAAGCAGTTGTCGCCCAGGGTGGATTACCGCCCGGTAGAGGAGCTGGCAGATGCCGTGGGCGTGCCTGTTCCTGCTGCCTGCGCCAGATCGCCAGCGCCGTTTCGGTGAGCCCGTGCACCGCCAGCTGCACCCCACCCCACTGCTCGGTACCGGTGACCTGCCCTTCGACGGTCGCGCCGAGCCCCATCGGCACCGCGACGAACTGGCGCACGACACCGTCACCGGAGTTGATGCCGTCGAGCCACGGTTGGTCGGGCAGGGCGAGATAGTTCTGCGGGTCTTTGCCGAGCACGTCGCTCCACGGCTTACCCGACACCGCGCACACCTTGCCGACCGCCACCTTCAAGGCGGCCGGGGTGATGGCGCTGAATTTCAACCACAGGGCCTCGCGCTGATAGACCGGCAACATGACCCCGCCGCGTTCCCGCCATTCCTCGGGCACGGTGTCGGGGTAGTCGGCGACCCGCCTCAGCGGGAAGGTGCCGAGCCCCGGCGGCAACGGGTAGGTCCCCGTCTCGGGCAGCCGCAAAGTCCGCACGAATGTCACGCGCACCCCACCCGGTAGTTCGAGTGCGTCCCCGGAAAGTTTCACCTCGGTTGCCATGCCCCACCCCTTCATTCGACCGGATGACGATCCCGCCTTCTGCCAGACGACGGTACTCACCGCACAAGCGCCCGTCCACGGCTTCTTCGACCGGGATCGACCACCTGTCCGAGCACCACGGCTCCGATCGCAGACCGCCTCGGCGAACCCGTGATCACGGGCCGATGGCGGCGTGGAAGGCATCGGCGGGGCCTGTTTCGGCGGGGTCGATGAGGTGGGCGAGGAACAGGCGGGTGGTGAGGGTGGGGGTGGGGGTGGTGACGGCGTGCCAGGGGCGGTCGAGGGGGGTGCCGGGGACGTCGATGGTGTGCAGGGCGCCGGAGCGGAGGTGTTCGCCGACGGCGTCGGAGTGGATGAGGGTGATGCCGAGGCCTTCGCGGGCGGCGGCGATGACGGCGCCGTGGGAGCCGAGGGTGAGGGTTGGTGGGTCGATCTGGAGGCGGTCGAGCAGGGCGAGGGTGGCTTCGCGGGTGCCCGAGCCGGTGCCGCGCAGCAGCCAGGTGGTGTGGCGGGGGTCGGGGTTGTCGGTGCCGACGACGACCAGGGTGCTGGGGCGGCGTGCCTGGATGACCAGGCCCGCGTCATGGGGCGGTCGGCCGGCGATGACGAGATCGGTTTCGTGGTGCTGCAATTCGAGGAACAGCACGTCGCGCGGCTGGATCGACAGGCTCAGTTCCACATCGGGGTAGCGGCGGCGAAACGAGGCGAGTGGCCGCAGCACCACGGATTCGCCCGCGGTGGCCACGACGCCGATGCGTAATCGCCCGGCGTCGGCTTGACGGACGGCGGCGTGCGCCTCCTTCATCAAACCGAGGATCCCTCGGCAGTATTCGGCGTACACCCGGCCGGCTTCGCTGAGCGCGATACCCCGTCCTGAACGAACGATCAGTTTGGCGCCGAGCTGCTTTTCGACATGGGTGACGGCGGCCGAGACGGCGGCTTCGGTGACGTGGAGTTGTGCCGCGGCACGGCGGATGGATCCCAGGCGGGCGACAGCGAGGAAAGTTTCCATCCGACCCGAACTGACCCTGCCCATACCCGACGGTAGCAAACTCAACGTTTCGGTTGAGCGTTGTCGGAAACATTCTGATTGTTTCCCGGGCCGGTGGCCCCCATCCTGGAATTCGCTACGGGACAGCGGATTCCACAGGAGGAACCATGGCGGAAGAAACCGAACGGGATCGTTGGGATCCGGGTGTACAGTCCTATGCCTCGATGGGCTATTACTCGCCCGACTACGTGCCCGCCGACACCGACGTGCTCGCCGTGTTCCGGGTGACCCCCCAGCCCGGTGTCGATCCGATCGAGGCGGCGGCCGCGGTGGCGGGTGAATCCTCCACTGCCACTTGGACTGTCGTATGGACCGACCGGCTCACCGCGCATTCGAAGTATCAGGCCAAGTGCTACCGGGTAGACCCGGTGCCTGGGCGTGAGGGCGAGTACTTCGCCTATATCGCCTACGATCTGGATCTTTTCGAGGAAGGGTCGATCACCAACCTCACCTCCTCGGTGATCGGCAATGTGTTCGGGTTCAAACCATTGCTGGCATTGCGCCTCGAGGACATGCGCATTCCGGTGGCGTATGTGAAAACCTTCCAGGGTCCGCCGCACGGCACGGTGATGGAACGCGAATACCTCAACAAATACGGCAGACCACTGCTCGGTGCCACGGTGAAACCGAAGCTCGGTTTGTCGGCCCGCAATTACGGGCGCGTGATCTACGAGGCCTGCAAGGGTGGCCTCGATTTCACCAAGGACGACGAGAACATCAATTCGCAGCCTTTCATGCGCTGGCGCGACCGGTACCTGTTCGCGATGGAGGGGGTGAACCGGGCGATGGCCGAAACGGGTGAGATCAAAGGCCATTACCTCAATGTCACCGCCGCGACGATGGAGGACATGTACGAGCGGGCCGAGTTCGCCAAGGAAATCGGGTCGGTCGTCATCATGATGGACCTGACCGTGGGTTATACGGCGATGCAGTCGATGTCGAAGTGGGCGCGGCGCAACGGCGTGCTGCTGCATCTGCACCGGGCCGGGCATTCGACGTTCACCCGGCAGAAGACGCACGGGGTGAGTTTCCGGGTGCTGGCCAAATGGTGCCGGCTGATCGGGGTGGATCATCTGCACGCGGGAACCGTGGTCGGCAAATTGGAAGGCGATCCAGCGACGACCCGCGGTTTCTACGACACCTTGCGCGAGAACCACATTCCGGCGCAGCTGAGCAACGGCATCTTCTTCGATCAGGAGTGGGCCAGCCTGCCCGGTGTGATGCCGGTGGCCTCCGGCGGTATCCACGCGGGTCAGATGCATCAGCTGCTCGACCTGTTCGGTGACGATGTGATCCTGCAGTTCGGTGGCGGAACGATCGGTCATCCGCTCGGTATCGCGGCGGGCGCCGAAGCCAACCGGGTGGCGCTCGAAGCAGTGGTCAAGGCCCGCAACGAGGGCCGTGACCTGCTCAAAGAAGGTCCCGATGTGTTGCGGACGGCGGCCTCGACGTGCCGTCCGCTCGAGGTCGCGCTGTCGACCTGGGGTGATGTCACCTTCGATTACACGTCCACCGACGCACCCGACGCGGTGCCGACGCCGAGCCTGTAGGGAGACCGGTCATGTATTTGCGACACGGGACGTTCTCGTATCTGCCCGAACTCACCGACACCGAGATCGCCGCCCAGGTGCGGTACGCACTGCTCAACAACTGGCCGGTGTCGATCGAGTACACCGACGATCCGCATCCGCGCAACACCTACTGGGAGATGTGGGGGCTGCCGCTGTTCGATCTGGACGAACCCGACGGGGTGCTCGCGGAGATCAACGCCTGCCGGTCGACGTTTCCACGCCACTATGTGCGGGTCAACGCCTATGACGCCACCTACACCAAGCAGACGACGGCGCTGAGTTTCCTGGTGCAGCGTCCGGCCGAGGAGCCCGGTTTCGAACTGGCTCGCGCCGAGGGCGCCGACCGCCGCCAGGTCTACAGCGTGCGCTCCTACGCCACCGAACGTCCGCAGGGTCAGCGGTATGGGGGCTGAGGGAACCGCCAACGGTTTCCGGTTGCCTCGGCCGGGCGTCACCGACGTCCGGCCGTCGCGTCCGGTCGAGGACGTGGCGCAGACCGAGGAGCTGCTCGATGCCGATGCGCTGCTGGATCTTTCGCAGGATCTGGCCGGTCACGATGTGGCCGAGACCCTGACCGCGCTGGATGCCGAACTGATCGGGCTGGCGAATGTGAAGCTGCGGGTGCGTGAGATCGCGGCGCTGTTGATGATCGATCGGGCGCGCCGCCGGTTCGGTCTCGAGTCGTCGCGCCCGACGATGCACATGAGTTTCACCGGCCCACCGGGCACCGGCAAGACGACGGTGGCGTTGCGGATGGCGCAGATGCTGCACGCGCTGGGCTATATCCGTAAACCGAAGGTGCACACGGTGACCCGCGACGATCTCGTCGGTCAGTTCATCGGTCACACCGCCCCGAAGACCAAGGAGGCGATCGCCAAGGCCGCCGGTGGGGTGTTGTTCATCGATGAGGCCTATTACCTGTTCCGTCCGGAGAACGAACGCGATTACGGGCAGGAGGTGATCGAGATCCTGCTGCAGGAGATGGAGAACGAGCGGGCGAATCTGGTGGTGATCTTCGCCGGTTACCCGGATCGGATGGACAAGTTCTTCTCGGCCAATCCGGGGTTGTCGTCGCGGGTGGCGCATCACCTGGAGTTCGTCGATTACACCAAGGAGGAATTGCTCGCCATCGCGGAGCTGATGGTGGCGGCGGAGAATTTCGTTTTCGACGCCGCGGCGCGCGAGGCGTTCTCCCGGTATCTGACGGTGCGGATGACGCGACCCCGGTTCTCCAACGCGCGCAGTGTGCGCAATGCGATCGATCGGTGCCGATTGCGCCAGGCCAAGCGACTGGTGGAAGCGGGCCGGCCGTTGTCACGCGAGGATCTGGTCACGTTGTGCGCCGAGGACGTGTTGGGCAGCAGTGTTTTCGAGGAGGTGGGTGCCTCGCCATGCCGACCAGTTTGAAAACGCTGACCCGCTACACGATCGAGGAGGAACACCGTCATCCCGGGTCGTCGGGGGAATTCTCCGCACTGGTGAATGTGGTCGCCACCGCCACCAAGATCATCGCCAATCAGGTGACACGCGGGGCGATTCCGGGACGCGAGGACGGGCCGCTGTCGGCGAGCGACCGTCTCGACGCGTTGACCGACGAGATCATGGTGGCCCAGACCCAATGGACCGGCCACCTGTCGGGGTTGCTGTCCGAGCAGCGTGCCACCGCACTGGCCGTACCGGCCACCCAGCGGCGCGGCAAGTACCTGCTGGCGTTCGACGCTCTCGACGGGTCGAGCAATATCGACGTGAATCTGCCGGTGGGTTCGATCTTCAGCATTCTGCGCGCACCGCAGGAGGTGCTCGAGGGCACCGCCGAACCGTGCGACGCCGACTTCCTGCAGCCCGGTGTGCGGCAGGTGTGCGCGGGGTTCACCCTGTACGGGCCTGCCACGATGCTGGTACTCACCACCGGCAGCGGCGTCGACGGGTTCACCCTCGACCGGGAGATCGGCGCGTTCGTGCTCACCCACCCGCGCATGCGGATCCCGCAGGACACTTCGGGTTTCGCGATCAACGCCGCCAACGAACGGTTCTGGGAGCGGCCGGTGCGCCGGTATGTGCAGGAGTGCCTGGAAGGGGTGGACGGGCCGAGGGGCCGTGATTTCAACATGCGCTGGGTGGCGTCGCTGGTCGCCGACACCTTTCACATCCTGACCAGGGGTGGCATGTATCTGTACCCGCGTGACACCCGCAATCCGGCACGGCCGGGGCGGGTTTCGCTGCTGTACGGCGCCAATCCGATCGCGTTCATCGTCGAGCAGGCGGGCGGAGCCGCCACCACCGGGCACGAGCGGGTGATGCTGGTGCCGCCGACGCAGGTGCATCAGCGGGTGCCGCTCATCTTCGGGTCCCGCAATGAGGTGTTGCGGGTCGAGCGGTATCACACCGAGCCCGACGAGGGCCCCAGCTTCGACAGTTCGCTGTTCGGGACGCGTTCGCTGTTCCGGCCGGCCAAGCACGACCAGCGCACCTAGGAGCCGCCCTATGTCGGTCAAACATCCTGTCGTCGCGATCACCGGGTCCTCCGGTGCCGGAACGACCAGTGTGACACGCACTTTCGAGGAGATCTTCCGCCGCGAGGGGATCAGCGCGGTGGTGGTGGAGGGCGATTCGTTCCATCGCTACGACCGGTCGGAGATGAAACTGGCGATGGCCGAGGCCGAAGCGCAGGCCAACACCACGTTCTCCCATTTCGGGGAGGACGCGAATCTGCTGCCCGAGCTCGAGGCGCTGTTCCGGGAGTACGGCGAAACCGGTGTCGGGCAGGTGCGCAAGTACCTGCACGACGACGAGGAGGCCAAACCCTACGGGCAGCCGGCGGGCACGTTCACCCCGTGGGAGGACCTCGCGCCGGGGAGCGATCTGCTGTTCTACGAGGGTCTGCACGGTGCGGCCGTGACCGACTCGGTGAATATCGCCCAGCACACCGACCTGCTGGTGGGGGTGGTGCCGATCATCAACCTCGAGTGGATCCAGAAGGTGTATCGCGACAAGACCCACCGCGGCTATTCCAGTGAGGCGGTGATCGATACGATCCTGCGCCGCATGCCCGACTACGTGAAATACATCTGCCCGCAGTTCTCCCGGACCTACGTGAATTTCCAGCGGGTGCCGACGGTCGACACGTCCAATCCGTTCATCGCGCGCAGCATCCCGACGGCCGACGAGAGCTTCGTGGTGATCCGGTTCGCCGATCCGAAGGTGATCGACTTCCCGTATCTGCTGTCGATGCTGCACGATTCGTTCATGTCGCGGCCCAACAGCATCGTGGTGCCGGGCGGGAAGATGGAGCTGGCGATGCAGCTGATCTTCACACCGTTGATCCTGCGGTTGATGGACAAACGGCCCAAACGCACTCTGTGATCAGACCTCGTCGTTGTCCTGCTGCTGTTGCCTACGGGCCTCGCGGCGCTGCTGTTCGGCGCGCTCACGCAGGCCGCGCAGGAAGGCCTCGTCGTCGTCGGGGTTGGTGGCGATGTGGCGGCCGGGCCGGTCGTACTCACTGAAGCGGGTATTGGACGCCGGGCGCGACGGGCCGATCGGGCGTCCGGCGAACAGCCACAGCAGTGCGCCGATGGTCGGCAGCAGGACGACGACGATCAGCCAGCCCATCTTCGGCAGGTGGCGGATGCCGTCGTCGGGGCTGGTCACGATGTCGACGAGGCAGTACACCCACAGGGCAAGGGTCAGGAACCCGATGATCGCGTAGTGCATTGCGGCAGTCCTCTTCGTGGTGGATGGACGCCAGGACCCCGACGCCCCCGGCAGCAAGGATGCCGTATGTGCGGGTGGATGTCGTGCCGGGGTCAGTCGGGCAGCAGCGGCACCGACAGGCCCTCGCCGCGATCGAGCAGGGCCGCGCGGGTGACGGCGGCGGAGCCGAAGCGGCGGCGCAGGTCGTCGAGGGTGGCGTCGAGGGTGTTGTCGGCGCGTGGTTCCAGCGGGAGGGTCAGCTGCATGGTGTCGGCGTCGTCGAGGTTGGTCAGCGACAGGCCGATGAGGGTGATGCCGCGTTCGGCGATCAGTGGTGTGGCGGTGTCGAGTAGGTGGTGGGCGGCCTGGCGGATGGCGGTGGTGGCGTCGGTGGCCTCGGCCAGGGTGTGCGAGCGGGTGGCGTGGGTGAAGTCGTCGAAACGTAAGCGCAGCACCACGGTTCGGCACACCCGGTCGGCGGCGCGTAGGCGGCGGCCGAGGCGGTCGGTGAGTCCGTCGAGGTAGGCGGCGATCTCGTCGGGTTCGCGGTGGCGGCGGCCCAGCGCCCGTTGGGCGCCGATGGAACGGCGGCGTTTGCCGGTTTCCACGCGGCGAGGGTCGCGGGCCCACGACAGGGCGAACAGGTGCCGGGCGGCGGCGGGACCGAGGATGGCGCGCAGGTGGGCTTCGCCGAGTTCGGCGAGTTGACCGACGCGGGTGATGTTGTTGGCGTGCAGGGTGGCGGCGGTGACTTTGCCGACGCCCCATAATCGTTCGACCGGCAGCGGGTGCAGGAAGTCCAGTTCGCCGCCGGGTTCGACTGAGCGTAAACCATCGGGTTTGGCGACCGCGGAAGCGACTTTGGCCAGGAACTTGTTGCGGGCGATGCCGACGGAGATGGGCAACCCGACCTCGGTGCGGATGCGTTCGCGCAACCTTCGGGCGATGTCGACCGGTTCCCCGCTGATCCGCCGCAACCCACCGACGTCGAGGAACGCCTCGTCGATGGAGATGCCCTCCACGATCGGAGTGGTGTCGTGGAAGATCGCGAACACCGCCTTGCTCGCCTCGGCATAGGCCGACATCCGCGGCGGCACCACCACCGCATGCGGACACACCCGCAACGCCTGCCCCGCGTTCATCGGCGTCCGCACCCCGAATGCCTTGGCCTCATAGCTGGCGGCCAGCACCACCCCACCGCCGACGAGCACCGGTTTCCCCCGCAACCACGGCTGATCCCGCTGCTCGACCGAGGCATAGAACGAATCCAGATCGGCATGCAGGATCGACGCCTCGTCACGGGACTGGATACGAGGGCGGCGCGGGGCAGCGGAGTCGGACACGAACATATGTTCGCATCGATGTCCGACAAGAACGAGACGCTCCAGGAGCCGTCCGCAAATGCTCGGCGAACATTAGACCTCGTGAAGTTTCCGGATACTCACGACCACTTGCGAACCTCGAAGCGGGCGTGCGACAGCTTCCATCTCAGCCCGTGTGCCCTCCAGCCCTGACCCGCGCAATTCTTCCGCCATCGCCCGCGGCCTGCACCAGCGAGAGAGAACGCACCACACGCAATGTCCGCATCAGACTCGCGATGGGTACGCAGTCCCTGGTTCGGAGAACGACCGGACCGTTCGCGGCAAGGATCGCTTCGCGAAAGCCAGCCTGCGGGAGGTCGTCGCAGCTCGTCCAGACCGCCCCGCACGCCGAGCAGCATCCGTCCAGGTCCCACCGATGGTGTGTGCCAACCAGCGCCTCGGTCAGGGTGGCGACTGTTGTCGTGCCGCATTCGATGCAAGGAGTCGGATAGGGCGCGGACTCGGCGACGATGTCCGTTTCCGCATGGCTCATCCGTGTCCCCTGTTCGTGGATTCTGTCGGGACATTCGTGTGCTGCCCAACGACTCGACTGTAGGTGGCGGGCAGGTAGGTTGTCGGACCCCTCTGCTGAGATGGGGATCGGGACCGTCGGTGAAAGAGGTTGGTGCGCATGGTGAGCGTCGGGTGGGATCAGGTGTTTGCGTGGCGGTTGGGGCGGCAATTCGTGGCGCCTCGGGGAGGTGGGGCTGTCGAGGAGATCGTGGGGCGGCTCGTGGGGGTGCAGGCGCAGGTGGGATCGGCGGCGGAGACCGCTGTTGCTGTGCGCGGTGGGGCGGCGAACGCGGTGGGGGAAGCGCTATCGGTGGGTGGGTTGGTGAAGACGTGGGCGATGCGGGGGACGTTGCATGCGATGGTGCCGGGGCAGGCCGCGGCGGCGTTGGCGTTGATGGGGTCGGCTCGGACGTGGGAGAAGGCGTCGTGGGTGAAGACGTTCGGGGCCACTCCGGAGCAGGTGGCGGCGTTGGTGGAGGTGGTGTCGGGGGTGCTGGCGGAGCGGGTGCTCACGCGCGAGGAGTTGGTTGAGGCGGTGCTTGCCGAGCCGGGGTTCGGGCATCTGGGGGAGCAGTTGCGGTCGGGATGGGGTGCGGTGCTCAAGCCGCTGGCGTGGCAGGGGGCGTTGTGTCACGGACCTATGCGTGGCACGAAGATCACCTTCACTTCGCCGGGGAACCTGGTGGCGGGCTGGTCCGGCCTGCCAGAACCCGACGTGGCGGCGCCCGCGCTGATCCGGGCGTACCTGGGCGCCTACGGTCCGGCGACGCCGGAGTCCTTCGATGCTTGGCTCAGCCGCAACAGCTTGCGTAAGACGGTGGTGCGTGGATGGTTCGCGGCCCTGGGCGACGAACTGACCGAGATCGAGGTGGAAGGCCGAAAAGGGTGGCTGCCCACCGAATTCGTCGACGAACTCACGGCCGCGACCCCGGATGATGCGATCCATCTGCTAGGGCC
This sequence comes from Nocardia ignorata NBRC 108230, assembly GCF_001612905.1. GTDB lineage: Bacteria > Actinomycetota > Actinomycetes > Mycobacteriales > Mycobacteriaceae > Nocardia > Nocardia ignorata. The sequence goes on from NZ_BDBI01000012.1 coordinate 284,191, forward strand.
GTTCGACCAGTACGTTCTCGGCCCCGGCACCGGCGACACCGCGCTCCTGGCGGTCGAGCATCGGGGGAAGGTCAGCAGGACGGCCGGTTGGATCTCACCGCTGGTGCTGATGGGCGGCCGGATCGCGGGTACGTGGGAGCAGCAGGGCGAGCAGGTGGTGGTCACGCCGTTCGACGGCGCGCGGTTGCCGAAGCGAGCGTTGGGTGCGGCGGTGGAGCGGCTCGCCACCGCGATCGGCAGCGACCTCACCGTGCGCGTCGAGTAATCGGCACGCCGTCACATCGGGGGGCGGTCGCTCGAATCCGGTTTCGCGATCCGCCACGGGCGAACCAAGCGCTTGCTACGGTGAGGCGATGATCCCCACGATCGTCTGGGGCACCGGCAATGTCGGTCGCGCGGCCATCCGTTGCGTCACCGCTCATCCGGCGCTGGAACTGTCCGCGGTGCTCGTCCACGACCCCGCGAAGGTCGGCCGCGATGCCGGTGACCTCGCCGGTCTCGACACCCAGCTCGGCGTGCGCGCGACCGACGACATCGACGCCGTGCTCGCGAACCGCCCCCGTGCGGTGGTGTACGCGGCGTCCGGCGATATCCGCCCCGACGACGCGCTCGCCGACATCGTGCGCGCGATCCGGGCCGGTGCCGTGGTCGTGACGCCCGCGCTCTACGCCCTCTACGACCCCCGTAACGCGCCCGCCGAGATCCGTGACCCGGTGCTGGCGGCGATCGAGGACGGCGGTGGTTCGCTGTTCGTGTCCGGCGTCGACCCCGGTTGGGGCAACGACGTGCTGCCGGTGCTGATCAGCGGGCTCGCGGGCACCTTGGACGTGGTGCGCTGCCAGGAGATCTTCGACTACTCCACCTACGACCAACCCGACTCGGTGCGTTACCTGGTGGGGATGGGGCAGCCGATGGACTATCAGCCTCCGATGCTGTTGCCCTCGGTGCCGACGATGGTGTGGGGCGGGCAGATCCGATTGCTGGCCAGGGCACTGGACGTGGAACTGGACGATGTCCGTGAGACCGTCGAGCGGCGTGCACTCGATGCCACGGTGCAGACGGTGCGGATGGGTGAGTTCGGGGCGGGCACGCAGGGGGCGGTGCGTTTCGAGGTGCAGGGCATCGTCGAGGGCGAGGCACGCATCATCATCGAGCATGTCACCCGTATCCACCCGGACTGCGCGCCGGACTGGCCCTCGCCACCAGACGGGGAGGGTGCGCACCGGGTGATCATCGAGGGCAGCCCGCGCATCGAGGTGAACGTGACCGCCACCGACGAGGGCGGTAACCGGGCAGCGGGCGGAAATGCCACGGCGGTGGGCAGATTGGTCAACGCGATCGACTGGCTGGTCGCCGCCGAACCAGGTCTCTACGACGCGCTCGAGGTTCCGTTGCGCGCCGCGGTCGGCAAACTCGGAAGGAAGATCCCATGATCATCGACGTGCCGCAGGGCAAGGATCCCATCGGGTATGTGTGGGGCGAGATGGTGCCCGGTATCGGTGTCGCGGCCGCGGCGTTCTCGCTGTCGGTGTACGAGCACTCCACGCTCGGGCTGCGGGAGTTCGAGGCGGCCCGGTTGCGCATCGCCCAGATCAACGGGTGCCTGTTCTGTCAGGACTGGCGCACCGAACGCGACGGGGTGAAGGTCGAACCGGAGTTCGCCGACGCGGTCACCGACTGGCGCGACACCGACCGGTTCGACGAGCGAACCCGTTTGGCGGCCGAATACGCCGAGCGCTATGCCACCGATCATCACGGTCTCGACGAGGACTTCTGGGCCCGCATGTTCGACCACTACACCCAGCCCGAGGTGGTCGAGTTGAGCATGAGCATCGGTTCGTGGCTGGCTTTCGGCCGCCTCAACCGGGTCCTCGGCTTGGACACGGCCTGCGTGCTGCCTGGGCATTGAGCCGCGCGGCCGCGCCCGGCGGGCCCGGGTGGGGTTAGGCTGCGGGCCGTGGAGTCTCCGATTCGGCAGCTGATCGACACCGTGGCCTGGGTCCTGATCGACAACGGGCGCATCCTGTGCGCCCGCCCGCGCGGCAAGGATGTCTTCTACATTCCCGGCGGCAAACGCGAGGGCGCGGAAACGGATCTCGAGACGCTGGTGCGTGAGGTGGCCGAGGAACTGACCGTGGAGTTGTCGGCCGAGACCGCGGTCCATGTGGGCACCTATGAGGCGCACGTTTCCCACGACGAGGACACCGTGGTGCGGATGGCCTGTTACACCGCCGAGTACCGGGGCGTGCTGACGGCGAGCAGCGAGATCGAGGCATTGGCGTGGTTCGGTTTCGGCGACCGTGATCTGGTTCCGCCGGTCGACCAGTTGCTGTTCGACGACCTCGCCGCCTCGGGGGCTCTGCGGTGATCGCCGCGGCGGCCCGCTCGGCGAGCTTCGAGTTGGTCGCGGTGCCGCTGGCTTTCACTCGGGTCCGCACCCGGGTGCGGGTGGCGCGGCGGATGCTGCGGGAACCGGTGGGTGCTCATGGTGTGTCGCTGCCCCGGTGCCTGGTGCATTCGGTGCTGTCGGCGGGGGTGGGTGTCGTCGGCTGGTTCCTGGTGCTGTTGAGCGTGCTGGTGCTCGTTCGCGGTCTGGCCTACCCGCTGCTGGTCGGTGACGGGTACCGGAATGCCTGGGGCGGGCCGACTCTGGCCGGTGCGTGGGCGGTGCACGCGCTGCTCGCGGTGCTCCTCGCACCACTGTTCCTCGCGGTGGTCGCGGCGCTGGGGCGGTTGCAGGTCCGGTTGATCCACACCGTGCTGGGCGGTCACCGGTCGTGGTGGCCGGTCCCGCTCGCCGTGCTGCTCACGGCGGCGGGCACGCTGTTCTTCATCGCCTGGTCACACCAGATCTGAGCGGTTACGCCTCGCCGGGAGTTCGGGCTTCGTAGATGGAGCGCGCGTGCTCGACTTCGTTCATATGTTGTTCGGCCCAGGCTTTCACCGCCTGCATCACCGGCAGCAAGGAATGACCGAGCTCGGTGAGCTGGTAGTCGACGCGCACCGGGACGCTCGGTCGCACAGTGCGCGTGATCAAGCCGTCGCGTTCCAGGTTCCGCAGGGTCTGGGTGAGCATCTTCTGGCTCACGCTGGCCAATCGGCGTTGCAGGTCGCTGTAGCGATGGGGGCCGTCGGCCAAAGCATTGACGGTCAGGCTCACCCATTTGTCCGAGATCCGGTCCAGCAGTTTGCGCGCGGGACATTCGGCGAGGTAGGCGTCGTAGGCGGCGCTGCGTTCGGCGCGCAGTTGTGCTGCGGTACGGGTGGGCATGGGGGAACCTCCGCGTGCGGTGGGCACCTCGAAGTGCGTACTTCCCGCTGGAGTGTAGCTCTCCAATAGTGGTGTGCATGAACGATGTACAGACGATGCGGGCCGTTGTCGCTCACGGTTACGGTGGTCCCGAGGTGTTGCGGCTGGTCGAGGTGCCGGTTCCCGAGCCCGGGGTCGGGCAGGTCCGGATCCGGGTGCGGGCGGCGACGATGAATCCGGTCGACCTGGTCACGCGGGCGGGCGCCCTGGTCGAGGCCGGGCTGATGGCGGTGCGGGAGGTCACCGGAATCGGATGGGATGTCGCGGGCGTGGTCGACCGGCTCGGTCCGGGAGTGCCGGAATTCTCGGAAGGGCAGCGGGTGATCGGTCTGCGTGACCTGCTGGATGTGTCCGTTGGTACCTATGCCGAGTACGTGGTTCTCGATAACGCAGTCTCTCGATCTGCTCGGGTTGGCACCGGGCGACACCCTGCTGGTGACCGGCGCGAATGGTGCCGTCGGTGGGTTCGCCGTGGAAATCGCGGCGCACCAGGGGCTTCGGGTGGTCGCCCAGGGTTCCGACGCGGAGTTTCTCGGCTCGATCGGTGCGGAATGGACCGTCGCACGCGATGCCGATCTGATCGCGGAGGTTCGCCGCTCGGTTCCCGGCGGTGTGCACGGCGCCCTCGACACCGCCGGCCTGGGCGGCCGGGCCTTGGCCGCGGTACGCAATCGTGGCCGGTTCGTCACTGTGGTCGGTGGCGGCGATCCGATTCCGTTGCGTGGCATCACGGTTCAGCACGAATGGATCCACGCCGACGGGGCGGGGCTCGCGCGCCTCGCCGAGCGCGAACTCACCACCCGTGTCGCCGCGACTCTGCCGCTCGACGACGCCGCACAGGCCCACTCCCGCCTCGCCGCGGGTGGGCTCACCGGTCGTCTCGTGTTGATCCCGTGACGGCTATTCGTCGATGCGACGCAGGATCCGCGCGATTTCGGCGAGGGCGGCGGGTTCGGTCATCCGCCAGTGGGTGGCTGCGATCGGGTGGTTGTGCACCGTTGCGGTGACCGCGTCCGCCCACGATGTCGCACCGGTGGAGCCGGTCGGGTCGTCGGTGGCGGTGAAGTAGGTGAGGGGGCCGTGGAAGGGGCGGGGGCGGTAGGCGGCGTCGAGTGCGAGGGAGGTGGTCGCACCGTCGATGATCCGGTCGGCGCGTGCTTCGTCGACGGGCACGTCGGGTGCCGACAGCGCGCACAGTTGGCGGGCCAGGGCGCGTGCGTCGACCTCGTCCCCGGCGGCGAACCCGCCGAGGAGGTCGGCGGCGGTGGCTGCGGTGGCCGTCGCGGGTGAGGCGCTGGTGAGGCGGCTGTCGAGCATGCCGAGCAGCGCGACCTGTTCTCCGTCTTCCTGCAGATGCACCGCCATGGCGTGGGCGATCACGCCACCCAGCGACCAGCCGAGCAGGTGGTAGGGCCCCTCGGGTTGCACGGCGCGCAGGTGCTTGAGGTAGAGCAGTGCCCATTGTTCGATCGAATCCGGCAGCGGCTCGGCGGAACTCAGCGCCGGTGATTGCAGACCGTAGATGGGACGGTCCAGGTGCGCGGTGAGACCACTGAACGACCAGGCCAGGCCGCTGACGGGGTGCACACAGAACAGGGGTTCGCCGGTGCCCGTGGTGCGCAACGGCAGCAGGATGTCGAAGGCGGTGTCGGGGCCGGTGGAGTCCGTACCGGCCGCCCGTAGCGCGGTGAGGATCCCGGCGGGGGTGGGGGCGGTGAAGATCCAGCTGACGGGGACGGTCGCGGCGAGCGCGTCGCCGAGCTGGGCGGCCAGGCGGGTGGCGAGCAGTGAGGTGCCGCCGAGTTCGAAGAAGTGGTCGTCCATGCCGACCCGGTCCAGGTGGAGTACGTCGGCGAAGACCGCGCACACCGCCTGCTCCACCGCACCGGCCGCAGCCCGGTAGGTGCGGGCGGTGAACGTCGGCGCGGGCAGGGCATCGCGGTCGAGTTTGCCGTGCGCGGTGAGCGGAATTCGGTCCAGGACCACGATCGACGCGGGCATCATGTGGGCGGGCAGCTGGTGGGCGGCCCACTCGGTGAGCCGTTCGACGGTGACCGACTTGCCTTGTCCGGCGACGACATAGGACACCAGCACGGTTTCGCCGGTTTGATTGGCGCGGCCGAGGGTGACGGCGGACGCCACGTCGGGATGTTCGGTGAGGACCGAGTCGATCTCGGTGAGCTCGATGCGGAAGCCACGGATCTTGGTCTGGAAGTCGGTGCGGCCTCGGTAGTCGAGTTCGCCGTCGGCGGTCCAGGCCGCGAGGTCGCCGGTGCGGTACATGCGTTCGCCCGGGGTGAAGGGGTCGGCGACGAACCGTTCGGCGGTGAGATCGGGACGGGCCAGGTACTCGGTGGCCAATTGTGTTCCGCCCAGGTACAACTCGCCGGTGACCCCGGCGGGAACGGGGTTCAGGTGTGCGTCGAGAACGTAGACCCGGCTGTTGTGGACGGGTCGGCCGATCGGCACGGTGACGGTGTCGCGCGGTGTCACCCGGTGACTGGTGATCGACACGGCGGCCTCGGTGGGCCCATACACGTTGAACAGCGCTGCCTGTGGCGCCGCGGTCTGGATGCGGCGCGCCAGGGACACCGGCAGTGCCTCACCGATGGCGAGGACGCGGCGCAGCGAGCTGGGCAGTTCCTCGGTGAGCAGGGCATCGAGCATCGAGGGCACGGCGTGCAGGGTGGTGACGTTCTCGGTGCGCATCAGCTCCGCCAGATAGGCGGGGTCGCGGTGTCCGCCCGCGGACGCGAGCACGATGCGCCCACCACTCACCCCGGTGGACCAGAACTCCCACACCGACAGATCGAAGGTCGCGGCGGTCTTCAGCAACACGGCATCGTCGCCGCCGAGACCGAATTCGATGGTCTTCCACCGCAACTGGTTGACGATCGCGGTGTGCGGCACCGCGACACCCTTGGGGCGGCCGGTCGATCCCGACGTGAAGATCACGTAGGCGGTGTCGGTCGCCCGGACGGGGGCTACCCGTTCGGCGTCGACGACTGGTTGCGGCGAGTAGCCGCCCAGCTCCAGCTGCTCGACCGGCACGGCATCGTGCGAACCGGTCGCGGCGAGCCAGGTGTCGGCCTGGGTGAGGGTCAGCAGCGGGGCCGCGGTGTCGAGGATGTAGCGGGTGCGTGCCTGCGGTTGGTCCGGGTCGACGGGCACGTACGCACCACCGGCGGCGGTGACCGCGTACATCGCGACGACCAGATCCACCGAGCGCCGCATCGCGAGCGCGACCCGTGTTCCCGGCCCGACGCCGGCGGCGACCAGGTGGCGGGCCAACCGGTTGACCCGTGCGTCGAGTTCGGCGAAGGTCCAGCGCGCACCGTCGGCGACCAGGGCGACCGCGTCCGGGGTGGATCGGACGGTGGCCGCACGCAGCGAGGCCAGCGTGGCGGTCGGATCACCGTGTGGCACAGTGTGATTCCAGGTGTGCAGGACACGGGTGCGTTCGGCGGGGTCGAGTAGGTCGACGGTGTGCAGGGGCCGGTTCGGATCGGTCAGTACCGCCGAGAGCAGCCGGGTGAGCCGGTCGAGGAATCCCGCGACGGTGGCCGCGTCGAACAGGTCGGTGGCGTAGGTGCAGTACCCGCCGATACCGGCCGGGGCACCGTCGCCGCTGTAGCGGTCGGCGACGATCAGGTGCAGATCGAACTGGGACAGTTCGCGATCCAGCTCCACCGAGCTGACGCCGACCTCGGGCAGATCCATGCTGACCTGTCCGAGGTTCTGGAACGACAACCCGACCTGGAACAGCGGGTGCCGCGCGGTGGATCGGGCGGGGTTGAGGACCTCGACGAGCCGTTCGAAGGGGATGTCGGCGTGGGCGAAGGCCTGCAGGTCGATGTCGCGTTGCCGGGTGAGCAGGTCGGTGAAGCTCGCGCGGTGCTCGACGCGGGTGCGGAAGACGAGGGTGTTGACGAACATGCCGATCAGGTCGTCGAGCACCGCATCGCCACGACCGGCGACGGGTGTGCCGATGGCGATGTCGGTGCAGCCCGACAGGCGCGACAGCACCACGGCGAAGGCGGTGTGCACGGCCATGAACAGGGTCGCGCCGTGGGTGCGCGACAGTTCGGTCAGGGCGGTGTGGGTGGCGGCGTCGAGGGTGAACGGCACGCGGCCACCGGTATACGTCTGGACCGCGGGGCGCGGGCGGTCACGGGGTAGCTCGAGCTGGTCGGGCAGATCCGCCAGCTCGCGCTGCCAGTAGGCGAGTTGGGTGGCGGCGGTGGAGGTGGGGTCGGTTTCGTCGCCGAGCAGGTTCTGCTGCCAGATGGCGTAGTCGGCGTACTGCACGGGCAGTGGCGTCCAGGTGGGGGCCTGACCGTCGACGCGGGCACCGTAGGCAAGGACCAGGTCGCGGGTGAGCGGGCCACCGGAGAAACCGTCACCGGCGATGTGGTGCACGGCGACGGCGAGGATGTGTTCGTCGCCCGTGTCGAACAGGGCGGCGCGCAACGGCACCTCTGTGGTCACGTCGAAGGGCGATGAAACCAGTTCTGCGACAGCGGCATTCGGGTCCGTCGTGTCAGGTGCGAGCACCAACCGTGGCACGTCGGGATGGTCGATCGGCAGGACGACCTGCGCCGGTGCCTGATCGAGCATCGGGTACACCGTGCGTAGGATCTCGTGGCGGGCGACGACATCGGTGAACGCGCCGACCAGCGCGGCGGTATCGAGCGCACCGGTCAGTCGCAAGACGACGGGAATGGTGTAGGCGGCGGTCCCGGTGTCGAACCGGTTCAAAAACCACATGCGCTGTTGGGCGGGTGAGAGCGGAATGCGTTCCGGCCGTGGCTGGGCGCACAGCGCGGGCCGGGCCTGTGCCTGCGCCGAGGCGCTGATCGCGGCGGCGCATCCGGCGACGGTCGGTGCGGCGAACAGGGACCGCACCGGCACCCGGGTACCGACCGCGGCGCTCAGGCGTGCCGCCAGCCGGGTGGCGAGCAGGGAGTTGCCACCGAGGTCGAAGAAGTTGTCGTCGGCACCGACCCGTTCGACGCCGAGGACCTCGGCGAAGATCGCGGCGACCGTGCGCTCGGGCCCGGTGGACGGCTCACGGTAGCGGCGGCTGACGAATTCGGGTGCGGGCAGCGCTGTCCGGTCGATCTTGCCGGTGGCCGACACCGGAACATGATCGAGCACGACCACCGCCGCGGGCACCATGTGCGCGGGCAACAGCGTCGCTGCCCATCGGGTCAGGGCACCGGCATCGGGGGCGCGACCGGTCACGTAGGACACCAGGACCGTCTCTCCGGCCGGGTTCTCGGTGCCGAGGGTGAGGGCGAAACTCACCTGCGGGTGCCGCACCAGGACGGCATCGACCTCGCCGGGTTCGATGCGGAAGCCACGGATCTTGATCTGGAAGTCGCCGCGGCCCAGGTATTCCAGCTCGTAGCGGTCCTTGTGTACCCAGCGCACCAGGTCACCGGTGCGGTACATGCGCGCACCGGTCTCGCTCCACGGGCAGGCCACGAAACGTTCGGCGGTGGTCGCGCCGCGACCGCCGTAACCACGCGCCAGGCCGGGCCCGGTCAGGTACAGCTCACCGGTGACGCCGACGGGCACCGGTCGCAGCCGGGCATCGAGGACGAGCGCCCGCATGCCGGGTACGGGAGTGCCGATGGTGATGCGCTCACCGGCGCGCAGGACGGTGTAGGTGGCACCGATGGTGGCCTCGGTCGGGCCGTATCCGTTGAGGAAGGTGCGACCGGATGCCCACGCGGACAACAGTTCCGGTACTACGGCCTCACCGCCGGCCGACACGCAACGCAGGTCGGGCGGCCCGGCGGGATCAAGGGTGCTCAGTAGTGCCGGGGTGATGATCGTATGGGTGACACGTTCGGTGCGCAGCAGCTCGTCGAGTTCGGCGCCGCCGAAGGTGTCCGGTGGTGCGATGACGAGGGTGGCGCCCCGGTGGAAAGCGGTGGTGATCTCCTCGATCGACTGGTCGAAACTCGGTGAGCACACGTGCAGCATGCGGTCGTCGTGACGCAAACGCATCAGGTTCGCCGAGTGTGCGACGAGAGCGGCCAGACCGGTGTGGGTGACACACACACCCTTCGGGGTGCCGGTGGAGCCTGAGGTGTAGATCAGATAGGCGGTGTTGTCGCGGCGCAGCGGCCTGCGGCGGTGCCGGTCACGCACGGGAGTCGACGCACACGCCGCCGTCCGGGCGCGCACGGCCGGGTCGTCGACGACCAAGGCTCGCACCGATTCCGGAAGTACACGGGCGTGGGCGGTGACAGTGATCCCCACTTCGGCGCCGGAGTCGGAGAGCATGTGCCGGATGCGGTCGGCGGGGTAGTTCGGGTCGACGGGTAGATACACCCCGCCCGCCTTCGCGACCGCCCACAGCGCGAGGATCGCCTCGTAGGAGCGGGGCATCGCGCAGGCGACGACGGTTTCGGGGCCGACGCCTTCGCTGATCAGGACCCGCGCCAACCGGGAGGAATCGGCGTCGAGCGTGCCGTAGGTGTAGTCGGTTCCGTTGTCGCGCACAGCGATTCGGCGTTGCCCGAAGCCGGTGCCGCGGACGAGGAGCTGGGCGAGGGTACGTGCGGCGCGGTGGCGTGGCCCGGTGCCGATGCGCGCGAGCAGGTGGTCCTCGCCCCGCACCCCGACCGACAGATCACCCACCGGGACACCCGGACGGCGGGTGATGTCGGTGAGCAGACCGACCAGGCGGTGCGCCAGCACCGTCGCCGAAGACACCTCGACACCCGGGCCGTCGACGCCGACAGACATTCCGGTGCTCGATTCGGTCACCACCACCGTGAGATCGCGTGCCTCGGCCGACGGCACCGTCGAAGCACCGTCCGGGCGCACAGAATTGCGCAGTTCGAGGCGGAACTGTCCCAGCGAGCCGTGGTCGGCGCCGAGCAGATGGGTGAGGTCCTCGACCGGGATACCGGAGTGGGCGAGCGCCCGGGTCTCGGCCTGGTGCACGCGGTCGAGCAGCGTGCCGAATGGTTCGGTGGGGTCGATGTGGGTGCGCAGCAGAAGGTCCGAGGTGTCGAGCACGATGTCGTCGGAGCCCGTGAGCCGTGCGATCAGGATCGACACCGCGGCGCTGATCGCGCTGGACCAACCGGCGTCCGCACTGTCGGCCAGCCGCCGCAGATCTCGGTGCGTTGTCGCCGGGACGGGAAAACCCGACCGCGGGTGTTCTGTGTCGCGGGTGCCGAGTGCGTGATTCTGTGGTTCGACCCCCGACCCCGTACCGATCGTGCGGTGGTCGGGTGCGACCTCCGGCTCGGCACCGGCCACGCGCAGGCCGGTCGCGCGGTGGTGGGATTCGAATTCTGCACCGGTGTCGATCGGACGGCGGGTGGTGGCGCGATGCGCTTCGATGCGCCGCACCGGTGTGGCCAGGTCAGCGGTGTGGACATGCTCGGTGGTGTTGAGGTCGCCGCCGGTGTCGATCAACGCTTCGGTGGGCAGGGTGAGACGGCCGGGTAGGTCGGCGAGGGTGGTGCGCCAGAAGCGGGAGCGGGTGATCGGGTCGGTCGGGTTCGCGCCGAGCTTCGTCACGATATCGATCGCGCCTACCGACAGACCGGGATCGGCACCTCGATCAGACGCGATCGTCCCCGTGGCGGTCAGTGCGGACAGGGCGGTGCGCAGCCGGTCGGTGACGGCGCGCGCCACCTCGTCCGACACCAGGTCACGCCGGTATTTGACCTGTACCTGGGTGCGGGCGCCGAGGAAGACCAGGACGGTGATCGGGTAGTGGGTGTGGTCGGCACCTTGCAGGTCGTCGATGCGCAGTCCGTCGAGCGCGCCACCGGCCTGCTGCAGACCCTCGACATCGACGGGGTAGGACTCGAAAGCCAGCATGGTGTCGAACAATTCGCCACGACCGGCGAGCCTCTGGATGGCGCCCAGCCCGAGGTGGTGGTGGTCGAGCATGGTGGCCTGCTCGGTCTGCACCGCGCGGATCACCTCACCGACCGCACCGTCGATGCGCACGCGCACCGGGACGGCGTCGACGAACAGGCCGATCATGTCGCCGACACCGTCGAGCTGCGGTGGGCGCCCGGACACGGTGGCGCCGAACACGATGTCGTCGCGACCGGTACTCGCGGCGACGACCAGCGCCCACGCGGTCTGGAAGACCGTATTGGCGGTGACCTCGACCGACGCGGCGAAGGTGGTGAGCGCGGCGGTGGCGGTGGCGTCGAGGGCGAATTCGCACAGCCCGTAACCGGTTCCGGTGGGGCGTGGCCAGGTCAGCTCCGGGGCGAGCATGGTCGGTTCGACCCCGTGCAGCAGCTCCGACCACGCCTGCTCGGCGACGGTCCGGTCCTGGCGGCTGAGCCAGTCGAGGTAGTCGCGGTAGGGACGCACCTCGGGCAGGACGCTCGCGTCTCCACCGGTGGTGTAGAGGACGAGCAGTTCTTTCATCAGCAACGGCATGGACCAGCCGTCGAGCAGGATGTGGTGCCCGGTCAGCACGAGGCGGTTGCGTCCGGAACCGGTGCGGTACACCGTGAAGCGCAGCAGCGGCGCGACCGCCGGATCGAATCCGGCCGCCTGGTCGGTGGCGAGCAGACCGGCCAGCTCGGCCTCGGTCGTGTCGACCACCCGCACCGGTGCCTCGACGTCTTCGGAGATCACCTGCACGGGTGTGCCGTCGGGAGTGGTGACGAATGCCGAACGCAGGTTCGCGTGCCGGGTGAGGACAGCGGCCGCCGCGCGACGCAACCGGTCGACGTCGAGCTCGCCGGTGAGATCGACCATGAGCTGGATGACGTAGGCGTGCACCGATTCCTCGAGCATGTCGCCCAGCGCGAGCAGCGAATGCTGGAGCGGTGAGAGCGGCAGCACGTCCGACAGCCCGGGGTGATCGCGCCGCCAGGTGTCGAGTTCGGTTTGCGACACCCGGACCAGCGGCACATCGGACGGTGTCGGTCCACCCGCCTGCGGGTGGTTGGTGTGATCGGCGAGTGCGGTCAGCCAGTCCGACCAGATGTCGGCCAGCTCCCGAACCTCGGGTTCGTCGAGAATGCCGGTGGCGTAGCGGAAGTCGGCTTGCAGTCGCAGCCCGGTTTCGGTGGCGACCGCGATGGTGTTGATGTCGAGGACAGCGTTCGCGGGCAGGGTGGGGTCGTGGTCGACGTCGATGTCGCCGAGGTCGTCGGTGGGCAGCCAGTCGTCGTCGGCGGGGCCGGTGGTCACCGCGCGACCGAGGTAGTTGAATCCGATCTGGGCCACCGACTCGGTCGCGAGGTGCCCGGCGCTGCGCAGCAGCCCGAAACCGATGCCGTTGTCGGGCACGGCGAGCAGTTGTTCCTTGATCGTGCGCATGGTCGCGGCGAGCGCTTCGTCGTCGAAACTCGCCGGTCGCAACTCCGTCAGGTCGAGCACGACGGGATAGACGGTGGTGAACCAGCCGACCGTGCGGGTGAGGTCGGCGCCGGGGACGACGTCTTCCTGTCTGCCGTGGCCCTCGAGCCGCAGCCGCAGTGCGGGCGCGTCGACACCGCGACGGGCGCGCCACACGCGCACCGCGAGCGCGAGTGCCGCGAGCAGCCCGTGGTCGGCGCCGGCCCGGTACAGGGCAGGCAGTGTCGTGAGCAGGGGGTCGGTCACCTCGGGCGGGATCTGCACGGTGATCGAGCGTGTGGTCGCCTCGGTGTCGACTGTGCGATCGAGGGCGCGGGTGCCGAGCAGTGGGTCGGCGGTCGTGAGAGCGCGCCGCCAGTAGGGCAGTTCGGCGGTGCGGTCGACGGTGGTCAGTGCGTGCGCCCAGCGCCGGAACGAGGTGCCGATCGGCGGCAGCGTGATCGGCTGCCCGGCACGGTGTTGCGCCCAGGCCAGGATCAGGTCGGGCAGCAGGATGCGCCACGAGACACCGTCGATGACGTAGTGGTGCGCGGCGACCGCGAGCACGTCACCGCCGCCGTTGCCACGAACCCAGGTGAACGCGATCATGCGGGCCGCCGCCGGATCCAGCGTTGTCAGCGCGGCATTCATCGCCCGGGTACCGATGCCGGTGAGGTCCTCGCCCGCTTCGATCTCGCCGATCAGCTCGTCGACCGGCACCGCGTGTGGTTCCAGCACCTCGAGCTGCCATCCGCCGTCGAGCTCGCGCAGCCTGGCGCGCAACATGTCGTGGCGCGCCACGACGGCGGCGATGGTGGCGACCAAACCGGCACGGTCGATGCCGTCGGGCAGGGCCAGCACCATGGTCTGGGCGAAGCGGTCACTCGATCCGGTGGACAGGGATTCGGTGAGCACGGGTGTCAGCGGTACTTCGCCGACACCGCCGCCGGGGAGTTCGGCCAGGGTGATCGTGGCCGGTCCGTCGGTAGTCGCGACCCGGGCCAGGGCGGCGACGGTGCGGTGCTCGAAAACGTCTCGGGTGGAGAAGGTGATGCCCGCGGTGCGCGCCAGCGACACCAGCTGGATCGACAGGATGCTGTCGCCACCGATCGCGAAGAACGACTCGTCCGCCCCCACCGACGACAGCCCGAGTACGCGGGCGAACAGGTCGGCCAGGCGTGTTTGCATCGCACCCCTCGGCGCGGTGGTCGTCTCGGTGACGGTCATCGGGTCGGGCAGGGCTTTGCGGTCGAGTTTGCCGTTGGAGGTCAACGGCCAGGCATCCAGGACCACGATCGCCGACGGCACCGCATGGGCGGGCAGATGGCCTGCCGCGTAGCCGATCAGGTTCGCCGGATCGGGCGTGGCATCGTGTGCCGCAAGCACATACGACACCAGGGTGGTCGATCCGGCGGGCGTGCGTCGGCCGACGGTGACGGCGCACTCGACGTCGGTGTGCCCGGTCAGCACGGCATCGATCTCGCCCGGTTCGATGCGGAATCCACGCACCTTCAGCTGGGTGTCGGCGCGGCCCACGTACTCGAGGTCGCCGGTCGTGCGCAGACGAACCAGGTCGCCGGTGCGGTACATGCGGCTGCCGGGGAGACCCCACGGGTCGGCGACGAAACGGGCCGAGGTGGTGACGGGCTGGTTGCGGTATCCGCGGGCCAGGGCAGGGCCCGCCAGATACAGCTCACCCGTGACACCCGGTGCGACCGGATTCAGCCGTGCGTCGAGGATCACGGCATGTGTGCCGCGCACCGGGGTGCCGATCGTGATCGGTTGTCCCGCAGCCAGTTCGGCGTAGGTGGAGATGATGGTGGTCTCGGTGGGTCCGTACCCGTTGAGGTAGCGGCGGTGCGGGCCCTGCCATCTCGACAGCAGTTCCGTTGTGGTCACGTCACCGCCGACAGACAGGGACACGAGGGCGTCCAGACCGGCCGGGTCGAGGGTGCCGAGTACGGCCGGGGTGATGATCGCGTGCGTCACCGCCTCGGCCGCGAGCAGGTCGGCCAGTTCGACCCCACCCACGATGTCGGACCCCACGATCACCAACGTCGCGCCGGTCGAGAAGGCACACAGCCACTCGAGCACCGACGGGTCGAACCAGGGTGAGCAGATGTGCAGGAAGCGGTGATTCGGCTCGAGGCGGTAGCGCTCGACCGCCTCGGCCACCAGCGGACCCAGGCCGGCATGCGTCACTGTGACGCCCTTGGGCAGGCCCGTGGATCCGGAGGTGTAGATGATGTAGGCCGGGTGGTCGGCGCGCAGCGGGGTGCGGCGGTCGCGGTCGGTGATCGGGGTACTCGACCGGGCGGCGCAGGACTCGGCGAAAGCGGGGTCGTCGAGGACCAACCAGGTGATGTCGGTGGGCAGATGCTCGAGGTGGGCGCCGACGGTGATGCCGATCGTAGCGCCCGAATCGGTGACGAGGTGGTGCAGACGCTGGACGGGGTTGGCCGGGTCCATGGGCACGAACACACCGCCTGCCGTGGTGATCGCGACAGCGGCGGCGACCATCTCATAGGAGCGCGGAAGTGCCACGGCGACAGGGACTTCCGGGCCGACGCCGTGCGCGATGAGTTCGCGGGCCACGCGTGCGGTGTGCTCGGTCAGCTCGCCGTAGGTGGTCGAGTGCCCGTTGTAGCGGATCGCGACGCGGTCCGGTCCGAGAGTCGCGCCCGTGGTCACCAGGTCGGGGAACAGCGATGTCGGTGCCTCGGTGCTGGGGCGGGTGAGCAGTGCCGTGTGTTCGGCGGTGCTGAGAATCGGTAAGTCACCGATAGGGGTTTTCGGGTTCTCGACGGCGGCCGCCAGGAGGCGAACCAGGCGCTCGGCGAAGGAATCGATCGTCTGCTGATCGAACAGGGCTGTGTCGTAGGTGAATTCGGCGCCGATTTCGGCGGGTTCGATGTGGGTGTCCATAACGTCGGTGTCGACCGACAACGTCAGGTCGAAGGACGTCTCGTCACAGTGACGTGTGGTGGCCGGACGGAGCATGACGCGAAGCAGAGGGTGCGGTGCCGCCGCGCGGTGGCTTTCCGTCGACTCGGGTTCGCTGAGGTGCGGGGCGCAGTGGTCTGCGTGGGCGGAGTGCAGCGCCACCATCTCATCGGTAGCGATCCCTGGTCGCGCCATGGCTTCGTCGACGACCATTGATGCGTCGGTGAGCAGGCGCTCGAACTCGGCGGCGGCGAGGACGCGCAGACGCAGCACGCGGTGTGCGGCAGAAGAGTACGGGGCTGCGATGACGATGTCGTCGGTGCCCGACAGTCGTGCCAGCAGTGTCGCGAAGGCCGCATACACAACGCTGAACGCCGTGGAGTCGTAGGTGCGGGCGGTACCGTGCACCCCTCGGCACACCTCGGCGGGAACAGTGAAGCCCACCCGTCCGGGCCGCTTCGTGAGGTGCCCGGCACCGCGGTCTGCCGATTCGACAAGGCAAGCAGGGTCGGACGGTTGCCCCGCCGCGGGTGTGGCGGGTGACGACTCGCTACCGTCCGACGAAACCCGGCGGGGACGCTCCGTCGGCAGCGGCAACTCCAAGGGCAGGTCGGTGAGCACCGCACGCCAGTACGCCACGTCCGAGATCGGATCACGGTGGTGCGCAAGGGTTCCCAGCAGCTCGCCGGCGGTGCGTTCGGGGCAGTGCACGATGGCGTCGAGGACTGTACGCAACCGGTTCGCCAGTGCCTCGGCGATATCGGCGCCGATCGCCTCGAGCCGGTACTGCAACCCGACCCGGATCCCCGCTCCGACCTCGATGCCGACCGCCACGGGGTAATGGGTGGCGTTGGCGGCCTGCACGTCGACGATCTCGAGACCGTCGATCGAGCCGTGTGCCTGCCGCATCCCTTCGGTGTCCACCGGGTACGACTCGTAGGCCATGAGTGTGTCGAACAGTTCCCCGGCGCCCGCGACCCGCTGTATATCGGTCAGCCCCAGATGGTGACCGCCCAGCAGCGCGATCTGTTCGGACTGCACCCGCGACGACAACTCCCGCAACGACGCGTTCTCGCCGATTCGTACCCGGACGGGGATGGTGTTGGCGAACAGGCCGACCATGCCGTCCACACCGTCGAGCTGTGGTGGGCGCCCCGACACCACCGCGCCGAACAGCACATCGTCACGGCCCAGCGCCCCGGCCAGGACCAGTCCCCATGCGGTCTGGAACACCGTGTTGACGGTGACCTCGGTGGCCGCGGCGAAACCGGCGAGTTCCTGGGCGACATCGCGCGACAACTCCACGACCGACATCGCGTGGCCGGGGGCGGCGTCGGTGGGTGGGACGGTGGCGGTGAGCAGGCTCGGCTCGTGCCCGTCCAGGGCGGCGCGCCAGCTCTCGAGGGCGGCGGTGCGGTCCTGGTCGGCGAGCCAGGCGAGATAGTCACGGTAGGGGCGCACGTGCGAAAGCAGTGTTGGCGCACCGTCGGCGGCGTAGCAGACGAGCAGTTCGCGCATGAGCAACGGCATGGACCACCCGTCGACCAGCAGGTGATGCGCGGTCACCACCAGATGCAGGCTCGCCGGCCCGCGATAGACGGTGAACCGGAGCAGGGGTGGGGCGGTCAGGTCGAACCCGATGCGGGATTCGGCGGCGAGCAGTGCGTGCGGGTCGGTGCGGTCGGTGTCGACGACGCGCCACGGCACCGTCACGTCGTCGACCACGAAACCGACCGGGGTACCGGCCGTTGTCGTCGTGAAGGCGGTGCGCAGGATGCCGTGCCGGTCCAGCACCGCCCCCGCCGCCCGGCGTAGCCGCTCGAGGTCGACCGCACCGGTCATCTCGACCGCCAATTGCACCAGGTACGGGTCGGTCGGCGACACCTGCGCCAGGAACAGCAACCCGAGCTGCAAGGGAGCCAACGGCACCATATCGCTGAGGCCGGGACGGGTGCGCTGCCAGTCGTCGAGTTCGGCCTGGGTGACGTCGACCAGCGGCACATCGGCGGGCGACAGGCCACCGGCCGCCGGATGGTCCAGATGTTCGGCGAGCACCGTCAACGCCGAGGTCCAGCAGTCGGCGAGCTCGCGCACGTCCGCCTCGTCCAGGATCAGCGACGCGTAGGAGAACGAAGCACGAAGCAGCACACCGTCTTCCGTGCCGACAGCTACCGCGTTGATGTCGACAACGGCGGTAGCGGGCAGTTGCGGGTCCTGGTCGGCGGCCGGTTCGCCCCAGTCCGCGGTCGGCAACCAGCTGTGGTCGGTGGCGTCGCCGGTGGAGATGCGGCCGAGGTAGTTGAACCCGACCTGGCCCAGCGAACCCGTTAGCTCGGTCGCGGGATCGAGGTGGCGCAGGATGCCGAAACCGATGCCGCGGTGTGGCACCGCGCGCAACTGTTCCTTGACGGCCTTGACCACCGACGCGGTCTGCGCGCCCGGTTGCCATGCGCCGTCGGCGTCGACCTCGCTCAGGTCGAGCGCCACCGGGTACATGCTGGTGAACCAGCCGACGGTCCGCGTCAGGTCGGCGCCGTCGACGGCGGATTCCTCACGCCCGTGACCTTCCAGGCGCACCCGGGTGGTGGACGCGTTCACGCCTCGATGGGCCCGCCAGCTCCGCACCGCCATGGCCAGCGCGGCGAGGAGGCCGTCCTCGGCGCCTGCCCGGTAGCGAGCGGGCAGGTCGGTGAGCACGGCACGGGTGATGTCGGCGGGGATCTCGACGCTGAACGTGCGCACGGTCGACGCGGTATCGATAACCGGGTCCAGCCCACGTTTCCCCAGCAGCGGGTCGGCAACCCCCAGGGTTCGCTGCCAATGGTCGAGTTCGTTGCGGCGCCGTGGTGCCGACTCGACCAATCCGTGCGCCCATCGACGGAACGACGTACCGACCGCGGGTAGCGCGATCGGTTGACCCGCCGCGTGCTGCGCCCACGCGGTCACCAGGTCCGACAGCAGGATTCGCCACGAGACACCGTCGATCACGAGGTGATTGGCTGCCACGATCAGCCCGTCGGGGCCGTCGTCGCGGGTCAGCCACGCGAAACCGATCATCCGGTGGTCGCGCGGATCCAGTGACGCGAGGACGGCATCCATCGCCGCGGCGGCGATGTCCTCGGGCCCTTCGAAACGTTGCAGCAGGTCGTCGACCGGGACACCGCCCGGCGGCAGCACATCGAGCGACCACTGCCCGTCGATCCCGCGCACTCCGGCGCGCAGCATGTCGTGATGATCGACGACAGCGGTCAGGATGCGAACCAGCGTCGGCCGATCGATGCCCTCGGGGAGGGCGAGCACCATCTGCTGGGTGAATCTGCCGAACACGCTGCCGTCGGCGAGGGTGGCGGCGAGCACCGGTGTCAGCGCGACCTCACCCATCCCGCCGCCGGGCAATTCGGGAAGCGCCGGAGCGGCATCGTCGCCGAGCGCGGCGACCCGGGCCAATCCGGCCACGGTGCGGTGCTCGAACACCTGCTGCGGGGTGAACGAGATGCCCGCGTGGCGTGCGCGGGTCACCAGCTGGATCGACAGGATGCTGTCGCCACCGGCGGCGAAGAACGAATCCTCGGCACCGACCCGCTGCACGCCGAGGATCTGGGCGAACAGTTCGGCGATCGCCGTTTCCACCGGCCCCTCGGGTGCGCGGGAAGTCGCGGCGGCGAAAACCGGTGCGGGTAGGGCATTGCGGTCCAGTTTGCCGTTCGGGGTCAGCGGGATCTCGTCGAGCGCCACCACGAGCGTGGGCACCATATGACCCGGCAGGGAGGACCCGACGAAACGGATCAATTCCTCGGGGTCGATCGCGGCACCCTGCTCGGCGAGCACATACGAGACGAGCACGGTCGCCCCGGAATCGGCTTTCGCGCCGATGGTGACGGCGTAGTCGACATCCGGATGCGCGGTGAGGGCCGCGTCGATCTCGCCCAGCTCCACCCGGAAACCACGGATCTTCACCTGGAAATCCGACCGGCCCAGGTACTCGAAGTCGCCGGTTTCCGTGCGCCGCACGAGGTCACCCGTGCGATACATCCGCGCTCCCGGCGCCGCGAACGGTGCCGCGACGAACCGCTCGGCCGTGAGCCCCGGCCTGCCGCGGTAATTCTGCGCCAGCGCCGGACCCGACAGATACAGCTCACCGGCCACCCCGACGGGGACGGGGCGCAATCGCGCGTCCAGCACCACCGCACCGATCGCGGGGAAGGGGGAGCCGATCGTCACCGGCTCACCGGGTGTCAACGCGGCGCTGCCGGTGGCCAGCACGGTCGCCTCGGTGGGGCCGTACCCGTTGAAGAACGCGCGACCCTGCGCCCAGCGCTGGACCAATGTCGGCCCGAAGGCATCACCGGCGACCACCACGACCCGTAACTCGTCGAGCCCGCGCGGGTCCACCGATTCCAGGGCCGCCGGGGTGATGAGCATGTGCGTCACCCGTTCCCGGGCGATCAGCTCGGCCAGCTCCGGGCCCGCGTAGACCTGTGGCGGCGCGACAACGAGTGTGGCACCGGAGTTGAACGCCACCAGCAGTTCCAGCACGGATACGTCGAAATTCGGAGAACACACGTGCAGCACTCGTGCCGAGGCATCGACCGCATATCGTTCGCGGGCCGCCGCGACCAGACCGGCCAGGCCGGTATGCGTGACGACCACGCCCTTGGGTCTGCCCGTGGAACCGGAGGTGTAGACGACGTAGGCGGGGTGCTGGTCGGTCAGCGGGCGCACCCGGTCCAGATACGAGATCGGATGAGCCGGCTGGGCGGCGATCCGTTCGGCGTCGGAATCGAGCTCGAGCCAGACGATCGACTCGCCGAGGGTCGGCCGGTGTGCCGCGCAGGTGAGGCCGAGGACCGCGCTGGAGTCGGCCAGCAGGTAGGCGATGCGCTCGGCGGGTAACGACGGATCGACGGGCACGTAGGCGGCACCGGTTTTGGCGACCGCCCACACCGCCGCCACCGATTCGATCGAGCGGGTGAAACCGAGCGCCACCACGTCGCCCGGGCCGATGCCACAGGCGAGCAGCTCTCGCGTCAGCCGGGCGGAGTACTCGTCGAGCTCGGTGTAGGTGAGCTCGCGGCGGGCACCGTCGACGGGGGAGAAGGACAGGGCGATCGCGTCGGCGGCGGTGTCCACCGCGGCGGTCAGCAGCTGTGCGAAGAGGGGAGCGCCCGGCTTCCGATTGCCTCGACCACGCGGCGACCGACGAACTTCACCCATCCGAGTACAACATCCTCACCTGTCCGGCCCACCACTGCCTGAACGACCCACGAACCCTGCGCGGATTCTGGATCTACCGGGGGTGGACCAGGGTGTTCGGCGACCATGACACCACACGACACGCGGCTATGACACATCTCCGGTCTGTTTGCCACCCCAAAAAGCTACCTGGAGCCCGAATTTGTGCGGATGGCACAATACTGTCGGCGGAATTTGGGCAGCGAACGGAGCAGGCACGTGGCGGCATACGGAACCCTCACCTGGGTCGGGCACGCACTGGCGCCGCTGACCCCGGGCATCACCGAGGACCTCATCCGCGTCACCGAGCAGATGATTCCCGTCGACGACATCGCCGCGGACCTGGGAGACATGCGTGCGGCGAGCATCGCCGAGAACATCGCCGCCGTGCAGCACGTACTCGCCGACAACATCGACCCCGCGACCGTCGGCCCACCCCCGGGCGCGGCCGCCTACGCGCAGCGGCTCGCCCGGCGCGGTGTGCCGCTGACCGTGCTGCTGCGTGCCTACGGCCTCGGCCAGTACCGGTTGCTCGACGCCGCCATCGGACTCATCCTGGCCACCCCGGGTATCGACCACAACGCCCGCATCGCCGAACTCCTGCGCTTCGCCAGCATCTATCTCGACCGCCTGAACTCGTCCATGGGCCGGATCTACGAGGCCGAACGCGACCGCTGGCTCAGCAGCAGGCAGGCCGCGCGCCAGCAGTGGATCGCCCGGCTCCTCGACAGCGACGACGTGGATGTGCCCGCGGCCGAGGAAGCACTCGAATACCGCCTCGACCGAAGTCATCTCGCCGTGGAGGTCTGGACACCGCCCACCGTCACGGGCGCCGAGGCGACGCGAGCGCTGGAACAGGCGCGTCAGGTGGTGGCGTCGGCGCTGCGGACCGCCGGGCGTGGCCTGGTGGCCTCGACGGGAGACCGGGCGCTGCGGATCTGGTTCCCGGTCGAGGGGGAGCAGGGGATCGACGACTTGACCGCCCAGGTCGTCGCATCCGGGCTGCCGGTGCGCGTCGCGCTCGGTTCGCTCGGCGAGGGCCTGCCGGGCTTCCGCCGTTCCACCCGCAACGCCGCCCGCGCGAAGGACCTCGCCGTCTCGGCAGGTCACACCGCGCCGCCGGTTTCGGCCTACGACGCCGTCGCTCCCTTCGCCCTGCTCACCGACGATCCTGATGAGCTCGCCGCTCTCGTCCGCCGCACCCTCGGCGCCCTGGCGGGTGCCGGCGCCAAGAAGGAACTCCTACGCCACACCCTCGATGTCTTCCTGACCGAGGGTGCCAGCTACTCGCGCACCGCCCGCACTCTCGACGTGCATCGCAACACCATCCAGTACCGCATCCAGCAGATCACCACGCGCTACGGAATCACCTTGGATAACAACAGCTTCGACCTCCGCTTCGCCCTCGGCATCTGCCGCTGGCACCCTCACGTACTGACTCGGACATTCTGAGTCCAGCCGGTTTGTGCTGGCCGCACAGCACAGGCGAGACCGAGGACACAAGTCGGATGTCGCCGCTCTGGGTGGTGGGGCGGATCAGCCGGGAGGCAGGATCGGTAACGGCCGAATCCGACCGCTCGTTCATCGGCACCGGACGAGGCGAATATTCACGAGTCCCGGGCATTGCCTTGCGCTTTCAACCAGCACCACGGCGGCACACAACACAGAAGGCGTCGATACCCGTTGCGCCGCGTGTCTAAACTTGTTTATTATGGCTTTCTGAGCTGGTTGCCAGGATCCGAGAAGTCCCGGTAACTGCCGGTCCGAAAATGCCGCAACCGGCATATCGGGCGAAACGGTTGAATCCTCCAATTGTCGGGGTTGTGGGGAATCCATAGCGCGTATTCGGCGACAGCGTGGTCGTCGGATCATCCTGGAACACGCTGGGATCTGGGCGCACCATGTCCCAGAAGGCGATCCGGTGCTGCCAAATGACTTCCACCCCGTTCACTTCCTGCTTGTCAAGGGTCGAGACACTGCTGTGACCTCGGCGCCTCTGTCGCGCCGACGGGTCGGCCGCGCGTTTCACGCCCGCGACCCGGGAAATGAATATTCGCGACAGTAGCTTGCATGAATCGTTAACAATTATTCGAAGGTGATCTATTACAGGTTAGCCAGACAATTCACCACTGCTGAAAGCCAGAGTAATTGCGCACCGCATTCGCTGCGGTCGATCTGTCATGTCATTTTGTTGAATTCGCTTTCATTTCCGGTGGTGCCGCATGTTTTGCGGGGGCAGGGACGGTCCGGTTTGTCGGCCTGCTCCTGGAATGACGCAATACACGGAGGTCCACATGACCCAGTCGAAGCACCATTTGGACAGCAGCTGGGAGCAGTCTGTTTCCGCGCCGGGCAACGGCGCGCACCCACACAACGGCAATGGCAACGGTTCCGTTCCGCGACCTCACGATGTCCTGCCGCTGTCCGCGGCGCAGCGTGGGATCTGGTTCGCGCAGCATCTGGCCCGCGAATCCCCGATTTCGGTGGCACAGTATGTCGAGATCGACGGGCCCGTCGACATCGATGGGCTCGTCGCCGCCTGTAAAACCGCCGGGCGCGAGTTCGGGTGCGCGCACGTGCGGCTGGTCGAGGTCGACGGTGAGCCGTATCAGGTCGTCGACGAAGACCTGCCCTCACCGGTGTCGGTGCTCGACCTACGCGAGGACGACGACCCGGTGGCCACCGCACACGACCTCATGGTCCGTGACTATTCCGCCCCATTGGATCTGCGCAACGACCGGCTGATGAAATGCGTTGTCTTCCAAACCGGTAACGACCACTACCTGTGGTATCAGCGCGCTCACCATATCGTGCTCGACGGTTTCGCTGCGGTCACGATGATGCAGCGGATCGTCGAGTTGTACAACGCGTGGGTGTCGGGGGAGCAGGCCCCGATGTCCACCGCGAAGGACCTGAGCGAAATCGTGGACCAGGACCTGGCGTACCGGGGTTCGACACGCTTCGACAACGACCGCGACTACTGGACCGAACACCTCGACGGCGCCCCACCTGTCGTCGGCCTCGCGGGCCACGGCGGCACACCGACCATTCACCCGACGCTCGTCAGCGCGACCCTGCCCGACCACACCGCTCGACAGCTCGACCGGGTCGTCGCCGACCGCGGCACCAGCGTCACGCCGGTGATCGTCGCCGCGTTCGCCGCCTACCTGGCCCGGATGACCGGCAGCGACGAAGTGTTGCTGAGTCTGCCGGTCTCCGGTCGCCATTCCGCGGTGCTGCGACGGTCCGGCGGGATGGTCGCCAATGTGGTGCCGCTGCGGGTGCCCGTCGCCGGGAACGGGACGGGCGCGGTGATCACCGCGGTGCAGAGCGAGCTGACCAGCGCGCTGCGGCGGCAGCGGTACCGGCAGGAAGACATCTTCCGCGATATGGGGATCGCCCGTGATGAAACCGCGTCGTTCGGGCCGGCGATCAACCTGATGATGGTGAGCAACGAGATCGTGCTCGGCGCTACCGTCGGCCGGCTGCATGTGCTGACCTCGGGGCCCACCTCGGACCTGTTCGTCAATATCTATCCCGGTGCGGGCCGCGACAGCACCCATATCGATTTCCAGGGCAACCCGAGCGTGTACAGCGGTGACGAACTCGCCGCTCATCACGCCCGGTTCCTGCGGTTCCTGGACGAATTCCTCGTCGGCGGGCCGGAACGCCCCGTCAGCACCCTGCCGCTGCTGGAACCGACGGAACGGGCCGCGCTGCTGCCCGTGCGTGGACCGGAAACCGTCGGTGACCGGCTGCTCCCCGATATCCTCACCGCCGGGGCACACCACGACCCGGCCGCTACCGCCGTCGCCGCGGCCACCACCACACTGACCTACCGCGAGCTGCACACCCGTTCCACCCGGCTCGCCCGGTACCTGATCGGTCGCGGTTGCGGGCCGGGGACAGCGGTGGCGATCGCCATGCGCCGTTCGACGGAGTCGGTCGTCGCGGCGTGGGCGGTCGCGAAATCCGGGGCCGCGATCGTGCAGATCGATCCAGACTATCCGGCGAAGCGCATCGAGCACATCATCGTTGACAGCGGCGCTCGGATGGTCGTCACGCTCGACGCCGTCCGGGACCGGCTCCCGCGCACCGCGCCCGCGCTGGTCCTCGACGATCCCGCGATCCGCGACGCCTGCGCCGACAGCGGTGACGAACCGGTCACCGACGCCGACCGCCTCCGCCCGTTGCACGTCGGCGACCTCGCCTACATCACCTACACTTCCGGTTCCACCGGTGTGCCCAAGGGTGTGCAGGTGACCCACCGTGGCCTGGCGAATCTGGTCGCCGACCGCAGCGACGCCTACGCTCTGAGCCCGCGATCACGGGTGTCCTATGCCCTCTCACCGGCCTTCGACGCCTCCTTCGAACAGTTCCTGACCTGTTTCGCCAACACGGCCACGCTGGTGGTCGTGCCGCCGGAAGTGATCGGCGGCGATCGGCTCACCCGACTGCTGGCCGATGAGCACGTCACCCATCTGACGTTGACGCCGGCGATGCTGGCGACCGTCGACCCGCATCCGCTGACCGAGCTGCGGGTGGTGGTGGTCGGCGGTGACGTATGCCCGCCGCATGTGATCGACCGCTGGTCGCGGCACTGCGCGATGGTCAACGAATACGGGCCGACCGAGGCCACGGTGACCGCCGCGGGCGCGCGGATCCGGCCCGGCCGCGACCTCACCGTCGGCGGCCCCGTCCGTGGTGTGGCGGCGATGGTGCTGGACCGTGGCCTGCAGCCGGTTCCGGTCGGCACGGCGGGCGAACTGTATCTGGCCGGGCCCGGCCTGGCCCGCGGCTACAACCGGCGCTTCGCCGACACCGCGGCCCGTTTCGTCGCCGACCCCTTCGGCGATCCGGGGCAGCGCATGTATCGCACCGGCGATCTGGCCCGCTGGGTCGCGGAGGATTCGAGGGTTGCGCTGGAACTGCTGGGCCGCAGCGATTTCCAGGTGAAGATCCGTGGCTACCGGATCGAACCGGCCGAGATCGACGCCGCCCTCACCGCCCATCCGGATGTCGACCTGTCGGTCACCGTCCCCGTGCACAACAATGCCGGTACCACCGTCCTGGCCTCCTACGTCGTCCCCGTCGAGGATCACCGCGTAGATCCCGCGCAGCTGCAACTGTTCGCCCGCGAATCACTGCCGCCGCACATGGTTCCAGCGGTGATCGTGCCGCTGGACCAGCTGCCGGTGAACGCGTTCGGCAAACTCGATCGCCGCGCGCTGCCGGAACCGGAATTCGGTGCGGTTCCGGCCGGACGCGACCCGGAAACGGACCGTGAGATCTTGATGGCGGGCCTGTTCAGCGAGATCCTCGGTGTCCCCCAGGTCGGCGCCGACGACAGCTTCTTCGCCCTCGGCGGTGACAGCATCCTCTCGATCCAGCTGGTGGCGCGTGCGAAAGCCGTCGGGCTGGGTTTCTCCACCCAGGACGTGTTCGAGCACAAGACCGTCGCGGGCCTGGCCGCCATGGCCGCCGAGGCCGGTGGCGCCCCGCAGCTGCGCGAACTCCCCGGCGGTGGCGTCGGACCGATCCCGCTGTCGCCGATCGTGCACGCCATGCTCGGCCGCGGGCATTACGACCGGTTCGCGCAGGCCACCCTCGTCGAACTACCCGACCGGCTCGACCCGGCACATCTGGCACGCGCCCTACAGGCCCTGCTGGATCGTCACGACATGCTGCGCGCCGTCCTGCACGTCGATGACTCCGACGAGCACCGCCTCGAAGTGCCTGCCCCCGGAACCATCGATGCCGACTCCGTCATCACCCACGTGACGCTGCGTCACCGCGACGCCGCCGAAGTCGACCGGCACCTACAGCAGGCCGCCGACCGTCTCGACCCCGCCGCCGGTGTCCTTGTGCAGGCTGTCCGGGTCCAGGACGGCACCGGCACGGGCCCCGACCTGCTGTGGTTGGTGGTCCATCACCTCGCCGTCGACGCGGTGTCGTGGCGGATCCTGCTCACCGACCTGGCCCGCACCTGGCTACAGGTATCCACCGGCGAGGACCCGCGGCCCGGCACAGGAACAACCTCGGTGCGGAGCTGGGTCCACGGCCTGACCGAACAGGCCGCCACCCGACGCCCGGCGGAACTGGAACGCTGGAAAACCGTTCTCGCCGAGGGAAACCGGTTGCTCGGGTCACGGCCGCTGGACCCCGAACGCGATGTCATGGCCACCGCCGACCGGATCCGGTTGCGTCTTCCCGCGGACATCACCGACGCCGTCCTCACCGGCATCCCGGCCCGGTTCCACGGCAGCGCCAACGATCCGCTGTTGGCGGCGCTCGCCCTGGCCACGGCGCAGTGGCGGGCCCGCCGCGATGCCACCGCGGGGACGGAACTGATTTCGCTGGAAGGGCACGGCCGCGAGGAACAGGCGGTGCCAGGTGCGGATCTGAGCGCCACCGTCGGCTGGTTCACCACCCGATTCCCGGTCCGGCTCGACCTGTCCGGCGTCGATCTCGATGATGCCTTCACCGGCGGCCCCGCAGCGGGGGCGGCGATCAAACAGGTGAAGGAACATTTACGCGCGGTCCCGGACAACGGGATCGGTTACGGCATGCTGCGTTATCTCGACCCCGTGGGCAGTGCCGAGCTCGGGACCGCGTCGGAACCCCAGATCAGTTTCAACTATCTGGGGCGGGTGGGTGTCGGCGACCACTCGGGGGCGTGGACACCCACCACCGAATTCACCTCGCTCACCGCGACCACCGATCCTCGAATGTCGTTGCCCGCGATCGTGGATGTGAACGCGATCGCGGTGCCCGGCCCCGACGGGCTCGAGCTCGAGGCCACCTGGGAATACGCGACCGGCATCATGGACGCCGACGAGGTGTCCGCACTGGCCGATCTGTGGGTGCGGGCGCTGCACAGTCTCGCCGCGCATCTGCGCACCGACGGCGCAGGCGGTTTCACCCCGTCCGATTTCCCGCTGGTCACGGTCTCGCAGACCGATATCGATCGCTGGGCGCGGGAGTTCCCGGCGATGACCGATGTGTGGCCGCTGACCGCGCTGCAAACCGGGCTGCTGTTCCACACCCTCTACGACCGCGACGGCGACGACAGCTACATCGTGCAGGCATCACTGACCCTCGCCGGTGAGGTCGACGCCCAGCGCATGCGCCAGGCCGCCCAAACCCTCATCGACCGTCACGACAGCCTGCGCACCGCCTTCGTCGAAACCGCCGACGGTCCCCGCCAGATCGTGCTGCACAGTGTCCGCGCCGATTGGCGCGAAGCCGATCTCAGCACCCACGACCCCGCCGGACGCGACCGCGAGATCCATCGCCTCACCACCGAAGCGACCGCACCGTTCGATCCCGCCTGCCCGCCGCTGCTGCGCTTCCAACTGTTGCGCACCGGTGTCGGCGAGTATCGGCTGCTGATCACCGACCATCATCTCGTGCTGGACGGCTGGTCGATGCCGTTGCTGATCCACCAGCTCCTCGTGTTGTACACCGGCGGCGATGCCGGTGAGCTCCCGGCTCCGCGATCGTTCCGGGACTACCTGCAGTGGTTGCACTCCCAGGACGATGCCGCCGCCACGGCCGCCTGGCAGCGAATGCTGGACGGGGTGGACAACCCCACCCGGGTCTCGGGCCGCCCAAACCGTACGGGTGGTGCGGCCAGTAGTGAGGTCGGGCTCGACCTCGATGCCGCTACCGCCGCCGCGGTCCTCGATCTCGGTCGCTCCCACGGTGTCACCGCGGGCACCACCGTCGAGGTGGCGTGGGCGCTGCTGCTCACGGCTCTCACCGGACGTTCCGATGTGGTGTTCGGCAATACGGTGTCGCACCGTCCGCCGCAGCTCCTCGGCGTGGAACACATGGTCGGCCTGTTCATCAACACCCTGCCGGTGCGGGTGCGCCTCGACCCTCACGAAAGCGTCGGCGACCTGCTGATCCGGGTGCAATCCGAGCAGGCCGCGATGCTCGAGCACCGCCATATCGGTTTGGCGGAACTGCAGCGCGCCACCGGGATCGCGGACATGTTCGACACCGTCACGGTGCTCGAGTCCTATCCGCTGGACCGGGAAGGGCTGGCCCGCGATCTCGACGCGGCCGGGCTGCGGCTGATCGATCTCGACGCCCAGGACGCCACCCCGTTCCCGCTGAGCCTGCAGGTCACTCCGCCGCGTCCCACCGGCGACGACGCGGGCACCTACACGCTCACCCTGCGCTACGCCACCGACCGGTTCGACACCGATCAGGCCGCCACCCTGCTCACACGATTCGAACGGATCCTGACCCAGCTGGTCACCGAGCCCGCCACCCGCACAGCCGCTGTCACCCCGGGACCCGGTGAACCGGTGCCCGCCACGGGCGCTCCCGCCGTCCCCGAACGAACCCTGCACGAGATTCTCACCGCGACCGCCCACCGATATCCCGATGCCGCCGCCGTCAGGTCCGGCGACAACACCCTCACCTACCGTGAGCTGCGGCAGCGGGCGGGTGAACTCGCGAGCGTGCTCGTTGCTCGCGGTGCGCGTCCCGAAACGTTCGTCGCCCTGGCCCTGCCTCGGTCGATCGACCTGGTCGTCGCGATCTGGGCGGTCTCCGAAACCGGTGCCGCGTTCATTCCGCTCGATCCGGCCGATCCCGGCGAGCGCATCGCCGGGATGCTGGCCGATTCGGGCACGGGCTTGGGTATTACGACCGCTCCCGTCGCCGCGCATCTGCCCCGCACCGTCGACTGGCTGACCCTCGACGACGCCCCCACGCCTCACACTGCGCCGGCACCTTCCCGGCCGGTAGCACCCGACAGCACCGCCTACCTGATCTTCACCTCCGGTTCGACCGGAACCCCGAAAGCGGTGCAGGTGACCCACCGCGGTCTGGCCGACCTCGTCGCCGCCCACACCGCGGCCTTCGGCGCGGACGCCACCTCCACGGTCTTGCAGGTCGCCTCACCGGGTTTCGATGCCAGCGTCTCGGAACTGCTGCTGGCCCACGGCAACGGCGCCTGCCTGCTGATCGCACCACCGGATGTGTACGGCGGCGCGGACCTCACCGAACTGCTGCGCACCGCACAGGTCACCCACGCCATCATCACCCCGTCGGTGCTGAACACCCTCGACCCGGCGCGGGTACCGGACCTCACCGCGATCGCGGTGGTCGGTGAAGCCACCGGCGCGGACACCGTGAAGCGGTGGGCGCCCGGCCGACGGTTGATGAACCATTACGGACCGACCGAAACCACGATCTGGGCAACCGATTCTGCCGCCCTGCACCCCAGTGAACCGGTGACGATCGGTGGTCCCGTCCACGGCGTCTCCGTCGCGGTCCTCGACATGTGGTTGCGGCCGGTACCGGTCGGGGTCACGGGGGAGCTGTATGTCGGTGGTCCGGGGCTGGCGCGCGGCTATTTCGCCAGGCCCGCGACCACCGCATCCCGTTTCATCGCCGCCGGCGGTGGCGAACGCCTGTACCGCACAGGCGATTCCGTGCGCTGGATTCGCGGACGCACCGGGCTGGAACTGGAATACCTGGGCCGCAACGATCAACAGGTCAAGATCCACGGCCTGCGCATCGAACCGGGGGAGATCGACGCTCAGCTCGCCCGCCACACCGCAGTGGCGAGCGCCGCCACCGTCACCCGCACGGGCCCGACCGGTGAACCGATCCTGGTGTCCTTCGTCGTCGGCGCACCCGGCCGAAACCTGGACACGACGCAACTGCACGACCACCTCGACCACACCCTCGCCCACTACATGCACCCCACGACGATCGTCGAACTCGACGAAATGCCGGTCACCCCCACCGGCAAGATCGACCGTAAAGCGCTGCGACAGCACCAACTCACCGCACCCGACACCGCCGGACGCGTCCCTGCCACGCCCGCCGAACGCACGATGGCGGACCTGTTCGCGCAGGTCCTGAACCTGGACAGGGTGTCCGCCGACAGCAACTTCTTCACCCTCGGCGGCGACAGCATCGTCTCCATGCGCCTGGTCGCGCTCGCCCGGGCCGCCGGGCTCGTCCTCACCCCACGCGAGGTGTTCGAAGCGAAGACGGTGGCCGCGCTCGCCGCCACCGCCCGCCGCGACACCTCCGCAACGGGCAGCGACGACACCCCGGGATCACCGCTGGTCACCCTCGACGATGACGCGATCCTCGCACTGCGGCAACAATATCCTGGCCTGGCCGACGTCTGGCCGCTGTCACCGATGCAGTCGGGTATCCACTTCCACTCCACCTTCACCGCCGACGCGGACAACTACACCGTCCAGACGTCTATCGGCTTCACCGGTGAGATCGACGCCGACCGCCTGCGCCGCGCCACCCAGGCACTGATCGACCGCCACGACATCCTGCGCGCCGGATTCGCCGAAACCGCCGCCGGACCACACCAGATCGTGCTCGACCACGCCGACACCGACTTCCGCGAAATCGACCTGACCGGCGGACAGGACCCCCGCGCCGCCACCGACATCGCCGCCGCCGACGCCGCGGCCGGTTTCGACCTGTCCGCACCGCCGCTGATCCGCTTCACCCTGATCCGCCTCGAACCCGGTGTGCACCGGCTGCTGGTCACCGATCACCACGTGATCCTCGACGGCTGGTCGATGCCGCTGCTCATGGGCGAACTGCTCGAAAACTACGGTGCCCCCGAGCGAATCGGCACCGCCGGACCCGCGCCTTCCTACCGTGACTACCTGACCTGGCTGCAACACCAGGACCCCGACGCGTCCAAATCCGCTTGGGCGCGGGAATTCGCGGACGTGGATTCCCCGCCCCGCGTCGCCCGCGGAGCAGGCACCTCGGGCAACGCCGCCGAGGTGATCACCGACCTGCCCGCCGACCTGTACCGCGAGCTGCGTGATGTCGCCGCCGACGCGGCCGTCACCGTCAGTACCACGGTCGCCGCGGCCTGGGCGCTGAATCTGCGCGTCCTCACCGGCGAAACCGATGTCGTCTTCGGCTCGGCGGTGTCGGGCCGGCCACCGGAGCTGCCACAGGTGGAACGCACTCTGGGCATGTTCCTCAACACCATCCCGGTCCGGGTCCGGCTCGAGCCCGAACACACACTGCGCGACCTGCTCGTACGGGTCCAGGAGCAGCACGCCCGCATGCTCGACCACCACTACATCGGGCTCCCCGAAATCCATCGCAGCGTCGGCGTCACCGAATTGTTCGACACCGCGGTCACATTCCAGTCGTTCCCCGTCGACCGCCCCGCCCTGCAACGACTCGTCGACTCCGCGGGCCTGCGTGTCGACGAGATCTCCGGCGTCGACGCCACCCCGTTCCCGTTGAGCCTGGTCGTCGCTCCCACTCCCGAAGGTGCATCGGGCCTGCGGATCACGCTCCGCTTCCTGACCGACGAATTCGACAGCACCCACGCCGACCACATCCTCACCCGGTTCGTGGACGTCCTCACCCGCATCGCCCGCGACCCGGCCACCCGGCTCGGTGCACTCGCACTTCCCGGCGTACCGGCTCCCGCCCACCCGGACACCGTCCACCACACCCCGGCCACCCTCGCGGGCATCCTCACCGCCACCGCCGCCCACACCCCTGGTGCCGTCGCCGCGCAGTGCGGTGCGGCCTCCCTCACCTACCGCGAACTCGACGAACGATCCAACCGCCTCGCCCGGGCCCTGCTGCGTCGCGGCGCCCGGCCCGGCCGGATCACCGCCCTCGCGCTCCCACGCTCACTCACCGGCGTCGTGGCCCTGTGGGCGGCCGCCAAAGCGGGGACGGCGTTCCTCCCGATCGACCCGAAGCTGCCCGCCGGACGGATCGAATTCCTGCTGTCGGACTCCGGGGCACCGCTCGGCATCACCGATTCCGTCACCGCACCGAAACTGCCCGATGGCACCGACTGGCTGATCGTCGACGACGAACACACCCGCCGCAGCGTGGCCGCCGAATCGCCGGAACCGCTCACCATCCACGGTGTGCATCCCGATCACAGTGCCTACGTCATCTACACCTCCGGTTCCACCGGCACCCCCAAAGGCGTCCTGGTCTGCCACCGTGCCCTCACCGACCTGGTCGCGGCTCAACACCGGACACTGCATGTCGACGACAGTGCCACGGTCCTGCAGGTCGCGTCTCCCAGTTTCGACGCCAACCTGTTCGAACTGCTCATGGCACACGGATCGGGCGCACGGCTCGTCATCGCACCTCCGGATGTGTACGGCGGCCGTGAATTGGCCGATCTCGTTCGCCGCGAACACATCTCGCACGCGGTGATCACCCCGTCCGCGCTGGCCACCGTCCCGGTCGACGACCTCACTACGTTGCGGGTCCTGGCGACGGCCGGGGAACCGGTCGGACGGGAACTGGTCCAACGGTGGGCACCGGGCCGCACCATGCTCAATCTCTACGGCCCCAGCGAAACCACCATCTGGGCAACCGCATCCGAACTGTCCGCCGACGCGCCCATCGGTATCG
This sequence comes from Nocardia ignorata NBRC 108230, assembly GCF_001612905.1. Lineage (GTDB taxonomy): Bacteria > Actinomycetota > Actinomycetes > Mycobacteriales > Mycobacteriaceae > Nocardia > Nocardia ignorata. Next base: position 317,420 of record NZ_BDBI01000012.1, read on the forward strand.
GCCGCCCCGTCGGTCCGGTCGCCGCCACCGTCCTCGACAGCTGGCTGCGACCCGTCCCGCAGGGCGTGGCAGGCGAGCTGTACCTGTTCGGTCCGGGGCTGGCCGAAGGCTATATCGACCGGCCAGGACTGACCGCCGCCCGGTTCATCGCCTGCCCGTTCGGCAACGGCGGCGCCCGCATGTACCGCACCGGCGATCTCGTCCGCCGCAATGCCGACGGCGACCTGGAATTCGTGGGCCGCAACGACTTCCAGGTGAAAGTCCGCGGCTCACGTGTCGAACTCGGCGAAATCGACGCCGCGCTCACGGGCCGCCCCGACATCACCTTCGCGACCACCCTCGCACACACCGACCACGGGGGACCGGCACGCCTGGTGTCCTATGTGGTGCCCGCACCGGGGGAGGACGTCTCGGTCGAGTCCCTCACCGCCGCCCTCGCCGCCGCGCTGCCCACCTACATGGTGCCCGCCGCCGTCATGATCCTGGATGACGTACCACTCACCGCCCACGGCAAACTCGACCGCGACCGCCTACCTGAACCCGTATTCGCCGCACGCGAATACCGGGCTCCCACCTCCTGGCCGGAAGAGCTCGTCGCCGCAGCCTTCGCACAGGTCCTCGACGTGCACCGGGTCGGCGCCGACGACGACTTCTTCGCCCTCGGTGGCGATTCGCTCAGCGCCTCGCTGGTGGTCGCCCGGGTCGGTGCCGCGCTCGGTGTGCGGGTACCGGTGCGTGCCCTGTTCGAGGCACCAACCGTCGCCGCCCTCGCCCGCCACACCACCACTGTGCGCACCGGCGAACGGATCCCGCTCACCGCCCGCCCGCACCCCGAATCCCTGCCGCTGTCACTGGCCCAGCAACGCATGTGGTTCCTCAACCGGTTCGAACCGGAATCCGCCGCACACAACATTCCCGTCATGCTGCGCCTCACCGGCGAACTCGACACCGACGCCTTGCGCCACGCCCTCATCGACGTCATCGCCCGCCACGAAGTACTGCGCACCGTCTATCCCGAGACCGCGGGTGAACCTCGTCAGCTGGTGCTGGCCGAACCCGCCCCTGCTCTGCACACCATTCCCGTCGACACCGCAACCCTCGCCGATACCGTGAATACGTTCGTGCGCAACGGATTCGACGTCACCTCCGAGGTCCCGCTCCGCATCGGACTGTTCGATCTGGGCACCGGCGAATACCTGCTCGCCCTCGTCGTCCACCACATCGCGGGCGACGGCCGATCCATGGGCCCACTGGCCCGCGATGTCGTCACCGCCTATGCGGCCCGGGTCGGCGGGCACGCACCCCACTGGCAGCCCCTGCCCGTCCAATACGCCGACTACGCACTGTGGCAGCGGGAAGTCCTCGGCGCCGCCGCCGACCCCGAATCGTTGCTGTCCACCCAGCTGCGGTTCTGGCGGGAAACCCTCGCCGACGCCCCCGACCGGCTCGATCTCCCCACCGACCGCCCCCGCCCACCCGTCGCCTCACTGGCCGGTGGCCGCATCCCCGTCGACATCGGCGCCGGCCTGCACACCCGGCTGCGCGAACTCGCCCACAGTCGCGGTTCCTCACTGTTCATGGTGATGCACGCCGCCCTCGCCGCCGTCCTCGGCCGCCTCAGCGGCAGCGACGACGTCGTGATCGGCACCCCCGTCGCGGGCCGGGGCGAACCCGCCCTCGAGGATCTGGTCGGCATGTTCGTCAACACCCTCGCCCTGCGCACCGCTGTCGACACCGGCGAACCGTTCACCGAACTGCTCACCCGCACCCGCGACACCGACCTGGCCGCTTTCGAACACGGCGATGCGCCGTTCGAACGGGTTGTGGAGGAACTCAATCCGCAACGCGCCGCCGACCGGCACCCGCTGTTCCAGGTGATGCTCGCCTTCCAGAGCCTGTCCGGTACCGACGTCGAGCTGCCCGGCATCACCGTCTCCCGCGCCGACATCGATACCGGCCTGTCCCAATTCGACCTGCAACTGATCCTCGCCGACTCCTACGACGACGGGGGAGCAGCGTGCGGGCTCTCCGGAACGCTCACCTTCGCCCGCGACCTGTTCGACGAAACCACCGCCCACGCATTCCTCACGCGACTGCTCCGGGTCCTCGAAGCCATCACCACCGACCCCACCGAAGCCGTCGGCGATCTCGGATGGCTCGACCGCACCGAACACCACGACCTCTCGACCCGGGTCGGTCCGCGTCCGATTGGCCCCCGGCCCCCGGCCCTGCTACCGGACGTTTTCGCCGCCGCCGTCAACGACAATCCCACCGGCATCGCCGTGGTCTCCGGCGACACCGAACTCACCTACCGCGAACTCGACACCCGTTCCAACCAGCTGGCACGGCTGTTGATCCGCCACGGCGCCGGGCCCGAACATCCCGTGCTCGTCGCCACCGGCCGCACCGCTGACGAAGTCGTCGCCTGGTGGGCGGTCGTCAAGACCGGTGCACCCTACGTCCCGGTGGATCCCCGCTATCCAGCCGGCCGCATCGAACAGATGGTCACCGACTCGCGCGCCACCCTCGGCGTCACCCTGACCGGCGCACGGCCCCAACTGCCCGGCACCGTCGACTGGATCCTGCTCGACTCACCGGCCGAAACCCCGGAACCGGCCAGCGAATCCGCCGAACCCGTCACCGACACCGACCGGGTGCGGCCACTCCACGCCACCAACGTCGCCTACATCGTGTTCACCTCCGGGTCCACCGGTCGCCCCAAGGGCGTCGCGATCACCCACACCGGAATCGCCGACTTCGTCGCCGGACAACGCCTCGGCACCCCGCCCCGCAACAGCGATCGCGTCCTGCACTTCGCCTCACCGTCCTTCGACGCCTCGCTCCTGGAAATCCTGCTCGCCACCGGCCGCGCCGCCACCCTCGTCATCGCCCCCACCGACATCTACGGCGGCGACGAACTGGCCGAATTCCTGCGCACCCACCGCATCACCCACGCCTTCATCACCCCCGCCGCCCTCGCCTCCGTCGACCCCACCGGCCTCGACCACCTCCAGCACATCGTGTCCGGTGGCGACGAAGTCCCCGCCGACCTCATCAACCGGTGGGCAGGCAGCGACCGTGCGGGCACCCGCGAATTCCGGGTCCTCTACGGGCCCACCGAAACCACCATGCTCGCCACCTCCACCCGACCGATCCAACCCGGCGAACGACCCACCATCGGCACCCCACTGCCCGGAATCCAGGCACTGGTCCTCGACGACCGGCTCCGGCCCGCACCGGTCGGTGTCAGCGGCGAACTGTATCTGGCCGGACCAGCCCTGGCCCGCGGCTACCTCAACCGCGCCGCAACCAACGCCGACCGATTCACCGCCTGCCCCTACGCCGAACCCGGCGGCCGCATGTACCGCACCGGCGACCTCGTCCGCTGGAACACCCGTGGCGACCTGGAATTCCTGGGACGCAACGACTTCCAGGTGAAGGTGCGCGGCTTCCGCGTCGAACTCGGCGAGATCGACACCGCCCTCGGCGCCCGCCCCGACATCGCCTACGCGGTAACCATCCCACGCCGCGAAGGCACCGGCCCCGTCACGCTGGTGTCCTATGTGGTCGCGGCACCGGGTGCCGAAATCTCCGTCGACACCCTCACCACCGCACTCACCGACACCCTGCCCGCCTACATGGTGCCCGCCGCGATCATGGTCCTCGACCGGATCCCGCTCTCACCCAACGGCAAACTCGACCGCAAGGCCCTCCCCGAACCCGTCCAGCAGACCAGGCAGTTCCGTGCCCCGACCTCACCGGTCGAGGAAATCGTGGCGGGTGTCTTCACCGACGTACTCGGCCTCGACCGTGCCGTCGGCGCCGACGACGACTTCTTCGAACTCGGCGGCAACAGTCTCGTCGCCACCCGCGTCGCCGCCCGCATCGGCGCCGCCCTCGACGCCACCGTGCCGGTCGCGATGATCTTCGACGCACCGACCGTCGCCAAACTCGCCGCCCGCGCCGAATCCCACGCCGACACCGGACGAGTGGCGCTCACCCCACAACCCCGGCCGCCGCACATCCCGCTGTCCTACGCACAGCAGCGCATGTGGTTCCTCAACCGGTTCGAACCCGATTCGGCCGCCTACAGCATCCCCATCGTCATCCGCCTCACCGGCCACCTCGACACCGACGCCCTGCACCGCGCCCTCACCGACGTCGTCGACCGGCACGAGGTCCTGCGCACCCGCTACCCGCACGTCGACGGCGAGCCAGCACAGGTCGTCCTACCGGCCCACCTCGCCACGCCACCCCTGCACCCCGTCCCGATCGACGACAGCGCTTTGCCCGCCGCGCTCGCCGCACTCCTGCGCACCGCATTCGACGTCACAACCGAAATCCCGCTGCGTGCCAGGCTCTACGAGACCGGTCCCGACACCTGGGTGCTTGCCGTAGTCCTGCACCACATCTGCGGCGACGGATCCTCCCTCGCCCCACTGGCCCGCGACATGATGACCGCCTACCAGGCCCGAGTCGACGGCCACCCACCCACCTGGACACCGCTACTTGTCCAGTACGCCGACTACGCCATCTGGCAGCACACCGTCCTGGGCGCCGCACACGACCCCGACTCGCTGCTACGCGCGCAAATCGACTACTGGACCACCCGACTCGCCGATCTGCCGCCGCTGCTCGAACTTCCCACCGACCGTCCGCGGCCACCGATCCAGACCTACACCGGTGGCAACGTCGAACTCACCGTCGACGCCGACCTGCACACCGCCTTGGAAAAGGTCGCGCGCGCCCACAACAGCACCCTGTTCATGGTGTTCCACGCCGCCCTCGCCGCCACTCTCGGCCGCATCGCCGCCACCGACGACATCGCCATCGGCACGCCCTACGCCGGTCGCGGCGAACGCGAACTCGACGACCTCGTCGGCATGTTCGTCAACACCCTGGTCCTGCGCACCCACCTCACCGACCACATGACCTTCACCGAACTCCTCGAGCACGTGCGCGGCGACGACCTCGCCGCATTCGGGCACGCCGACGTCCCGTTCGAACGCCTCGTCCAAGAACTCAACCCCGTCCGCTCCCACGCCCACCACCCCCTGTTCCAGGTGATGCTCGCCTTCCAGAACCACACCACGACCGACTTCCAGCTCCCCGGACTCAGCGCCTCGGCCGTCGAAGCCGACACCGCGACCTCCCTGTTCGACCTCCAGATCACCGTCTCCGACACCCACGACAGCACCGGCACACCCACCGGAATGAACGGCACCATCACCTACGCCACCGACCTGTTCGACCCGGCCACCGCCACCACCATCGCCGAGCGCCTGCAACGGATCCTGCGCGCACTCGCCACCGACCCGACCCGCCAGATCCACGACGTCGACCTCCTCGACACCGGCGAACGCGACGCACTCCTGCACCGGTGGAACCACACCGAACACCCCCTCGACCCCCGCCAAACCCTCGCAAGCCTGTTCACCCACGCCGCACGCATCCACGCCGACCGGCCTGCCGTCGAGTACGGCTCCGAAGCCCTGGCGTATGCCGAATTCGCCGCACGCGTCAACCGGCTCGCCCGCTGGCTCATCGCCCGCGGCGTCGGCCCGGACACTCTCGTCGCACTGCGCATGCCGCGATCCCTCGACCAGGTCACCGCCATGTACGCCGTCCACGCCGCCGGCGGCGGATACGTCCCCATCGACCCCGCCCACCCCGCCGACCGCGTCGACTACATGCTCACCACCGCGGCACCCGTCCTCGAACTCACCTCGCTCGACGGAATCGACCTCACCGGTTACGACGACACCCCCGTCACAAACACCGACCGCCGCACCCCACTACGACCCGACAACATCGCGTACGCCCTGTTCACCTCGGGATCCACCGGGCGGCCCAAAGGTGTTGCCGTGCCGCACAGCGCGGTTCTCAACCAGCTCCACTGGATCATCGACACCTACCGGCTCACCACCGCCGACACAGTCCTGCAGAAGACCCCAGCCACCTTCGACGTGTCGGTCTGGGAACTGTTCGCCACCCTCGCCGTCGGCGCCCGCCTGGTGATCGCCCGACCCGACGGACACACCGACCCCGCCTACCTGGCCGACACCATCGCCGACCGGCAGGTCACCGTCACCTCCTTCGTCCCGTCCATGCTCGCGGCCTTCGCCGACGCCGCCCCCGCGAGATCCCTGGAGCCGTTGCGCGCCTTGCTCGTCGGCGGCGAAGCGTTCGGCGCCGACGTGGTGTCGGCCGCACGCCGAGCCATGCCCCACACCGAACTACACAATCTCTACGGCCCCACCGAATTCACCGTGCACGCCACCGCCCACCACGTCACCCACGGCGACACCGGCAGCATCCCCATGGGCACACCGGTGTGGAACGTCCGCGCCCACATCCTCGACAACCGCCTGCGCCCGGTTCCGCCCGGGGTAGCGGGGGACCTCTACCTCGCCGGCAACCAGATCGCCCGCGGCTACCACGCCCACCCCGCCCTCACCGCGGAACGATTCGTCCCCGACCCGTTCACCGCGGGCCAGCGCATGTACCGCACAGGTGACCGGGCCCGCCGCCTGCGCACCGGCGAACTGGAATACCTGGGCCGCACCGACTTCCAGGTGAAACTGCGCGGCCTGCGCATCGAACTGGGCGAGATCGAAGCCGTCCTCGCCGAGCACCCCACCGTCGCTCGCGCGATCGCCGCCGTCCACACCTCCGGCACCGGCGACCGGCTCGTCGCCTACCTCATGCCCGCGGCAGGCCACGACGTCGACACCGATGCCGTCCTCGCCCACGCCGCCGCCGAACTCCCCGACTACATGGTGCCCACCACGGTCATGGTGCTCGACACCGTGCCGCTGACCGACTCCGGCAAACTCCACCGTAAACACCTACCGGAGCCGGTGTTCGACGTGGGGGAGTTCCGGGAACCGGAATCCTGGCTCGAAGGCGAGGTCGCCCGGGTCTACGAGCACGTTCTCGGCATGGCCCGCGTCGGTGCCGACGACGACTTCTACGCCCTCGGCGGCAACTCCCTCAAGTCGGTGCAGGTGGTCAGCGAACTTCGCAAGGAACTCGACTACGAGGTCCCCGTCAGCTGGATCCTGTCCGACCCACGCCCCACCGACCTCGCCAAGCGCATCGAAACCGGAATGCGCACCGGGCACACCACCGAACCCACCACACCCGGATTCGATGTCGTGCTACCGATCCGCACCACCGGGACACAATCCCCGCTGTTCTGCGTCCACCCCGCGTCCGGCCTGGCCTGGTGCTACCGCCCGCTCGGCGAATACCTGACCGAGGACCGACCCATCTACGGAATCCAGGCACCACAACTGAGCGGCGAACCGGGGTCCGCGACCATCGAAGACACCGCCCGCCGCTACCTCGACGAAATCCGCGCCATCCAGCCGCACGGCCCCTACCACCTGCTCGGCTGGTCACTGGGCGGCCAGATCGCCCACGCCGTCGCCGCCGAAATACGCGCCGCCGGAGAACAAGTCGCGCTGCTGGCCCTGCTCGACGCCGAAGCCGACGGATTCGATCCCACCGCCGTCACCACCGTGACGGCCGGTGAACTGGTCGCCAACCTCGGCCCGGTGATGGGTATCGATTTCGTCCCCACCGACGCCACCGCCGAGGAAGCCGCCGCACTGATCGAACAGAAACTGGGGGAGCGGCTCGGTATCGACGCCGCCCTGATCCAGCACATGACCGACGCCTACAACGAGTCCATCCGGGCCGCCGCCGACTGGCAACCACCGGTAATCGACTGCGACATGCTGTATTTCACCGCCACCGGCGAACGCCGCGACGACGCGACCGGTCATCGGGGATGGGCACCGAGTGTGCGCGGGCACATCACCGATATCGATATCGACGCCACACACCTGGCGATGACCGAACCCGCGGCCCTGGCCCGCATCGCCCGCGTACTCAATGAACAACTCGATCGGGAGGTCGCCGGGCAGAGCGGCCGAGCGAAATTCGGGTAACCCGGTACGCATGGACGTACAAGCATTCGAATCCCGCGCGACCGACGCCGAACTCGACGACCTGCGCGCACGATTGGCCGCGGTGCGGTTGCCGGAAGCGGAGACGGTCTACCGACCGGGACCCGACCCTCGCCGGTGGGATCAGGGCGTTCCGCGCGCCGACCTCGTCGAGGTGGTGCGCTACTGGCAGAGCGGATACGACTGGCGCTCGTTCGAAGAGCGCCTCCACCAGATCGGGCAGTTCCGCACGACCATCGACGGTCTCGGCATCCACTTCCTGCACCGCCGGTCCCCACGCACGGACGCCACACCGCTGATCATGACGCACGGCTGGCCCGGCAGCGTCGCCGAATTCACCGACATTGTCGACGAGTTGGCGGAACCGAAAGATGCCGCCGCACCGGCATTCCACGTCGTCGCGCCCTCGCTGCCAGGCTTCGGCTACAGCGACAAACCGACCACCACCGGGTGGGGAACCGAAAAGATCGCCGCCGCATGGGTGGAACTGATGGGCAAGCTCGGCTACCGCCGGTTCCTGGCACACGGTGGCGATTGGGGCGGCAATATCACCACCGTCCTCGCCGGCAGGTTCCCGGACCGTGTTCTCGGCATCCACACCCTGTTCGCCGAAGCGCCGCCTGGGCTCACCACAGAGGGCCTGACGCCGACCGAACGCCGGTGGACCGAGGAAACCCGCGACTTCTGGCGCTACCGCGCCGCCTACGCCAAACAGCAGGCGACCCGACCGCAGACCATCGGCTACTCCCTCGTCGACTCCCCGGTCGGGCTGCTGGCCTGGATCCTCGACAAGTTCGCCGAGTGGTCCGACACCGACGACAGCCCGTTCGAAGCGATACCCATGGACCGCGTCCTCGACGACGTCACCCTCTACTGGCTGACCCGAACCGGCGCCTCGGCAGCCCGCATCTACTACGAAAGCCACGCATCCCTCGACCCCGACCTTCGCGTGGACGTCCCGTCGGCCATCACGATGTATCCGGCCGACATCGAGAAATGCCCGCGGCCATGGGCGGAGCAACGGTACCGGCAGATCGTTCGCTGGACGACGCCCGAGACCGGGGGACACTTCCCCTCGCTCGAGGTCCCGGAGTACTTCGTCAAGGACCTACAGGAAGGGCTCGCAACAGTGCTGGCTGCTGATCGATGACCATGCGAGCGCAGCGGGCCCGATCGACCGAGTCATCGCGTGAACAGGCCGTCGAGCACCGCGTCCAACTCGGTGTGCGCCGCAGCCATCGCCTTTTCGCGCGAGCGTGACGCGGCGACGAACATCGCGAGCTCGTTGAGTCCACCCAGCAGCAGATGTGCGAGTACTTTCGGGTTGTGCCGGGGGAGTAGTTCGCCCTGTTCGTGTGCCGCGACGAGCAGATTCTTGACCAGACCCAGGGAGCGTCCGCCGTCGATTTCGCGCCAGCGCGCCCACCCGAGGGCGGCGGGCGCTTCCACGAAAAGGATCTGCCGGACGGTCTCGTCGGCCAGCTGATCGACGAAAGCGTGGCTGACCGCACGAACCCGTTCGACCGGCGAACCTGTCACCGCATGCGCCGACAGCGTGTCGACCACGCCGTGATCGACCGCCGCGAAGCATGCCTCCATCAACCCGACCATGCTGCCGAAGTGGTGATACAGCGCTCCCCGCGTGACACCGGCGGCCGCACACACCTGCGCGGTCGTCACCTCGGCGAAGCCGTGCTCGGCGAACAGCGCGGTACCGACCGCGACCAACGTCGCCTGAGTCCGTGCCGCACCTGCCTGGCGAACCGTTGCCATCTTGCCTTCTCTCATCCAATGACATACACATTGTATGTGACATACAGTTTGTATGTGAAACCGAGGGAGTGGCAGTGATGCTGAAGATGAAGTCCACCTGCGAGACCTGTTCGGCGCCGTTACGCGACGACGCCGAAGCGTTCATCTGCAGTTATGAATGCACGTACTGTCCGACCTGCGCGGCAGACCACGGAGTGTGCCCGAACTGCGCGGGGGAGCTGGTTCGGCGGCCACGGCGCACCACCGGAGCCGCCGAGATCGCACGCCGAGCACCGGCCCGGCTGCGCCGCAAGATCTGGGGGACCGGGCGATGAGTGCGACCGCACTGCCCAGTGGGGCTGTCGCGCATTGGTTTCCGGGCAAGCCAGGCGCATCCACGCTGGTCGTCCTGCCCGCCCTCGGCGTGACCGCGCGCCACTACCAGCGGTTCGCGGAAACGGCCCAAGCGCAGGGACTTCATGTGCTGACACTCGACTACCGGGGGCAAGGCGACAGCGCCCTGGTCATTTCGCGAGGAACGCAGTTCGGCTGTGCCGATCTGGTCACAGGCGACCTGACGGAGGCCATCGCATGGGCACGCGCGCAGGAGGCCGGCCCGCTGCTCGTGGTCGGCCACAGTCTCGGCGGACAACTGGCCGCAGCGCTCGAGTCGATGTCGCCGGGGGAGTTCGACGGGCTCGTGCTCGTTGCCGCCGGCACACCGCATTGGCGGGCGTTCACCGGGCGTGGTCGCCTCGTGCCTCTGATCCTGCCTACCGTCTTCGCCGCAATGGCGCGCGCGCGAGGCGTCTTCGACGGCCGCAGGTTCGGCTTCGGCCTGCAGTCGGCACGTCTCATAGGGGACTGGGCGCGCATGGCCCGGACGGGATCTTGGTCCACGACACCGGCGGTGCTTCCGAGTCGGCCCTTTCCGATCCTTGCTGTCTCGTTCGGCAGTGATCAGCTGGCACCGGCATCTGCAGTGGACGCATTGGTGCGGTTGTTCCCAGGTGCCACGACAACGCGTACCCACTTCGGTGAACCGGCAGGGCACGTCGAGTGGATGAAGCGGCCCGAGGTCGTCGTCGATGCGTTGGATCAGTGGGTAGTGCAGATCTTCGCCCCGGACAATCGGGGATAAGCACAGCCCCAGCGCGAAGTGCCTTTACTTGACATAATGTGCATTATCGGCGTTTTAACCGGGCCGGTCGGCAGGGGTTTCGAGAACATTTGTGGCAGCGTATGCAACTTGGCAACGCGTGCCCATGACCCCACTCGGCGGCCAACCCGCTCCGTCCGGAACAGCGTGTCGTCACAAACTCGTCCGTACAGACGGATTGCTCGCGCCGAGCCGTTTCGGCCGATTTCGAGCTTCCGGCCATTCATGACGATTCAGGATGAATGCCGCCGCCCAGGGCTTGATCTGCGGGTAAGCGCGAAGAAGGCCGACCGGCGGTTGTTCGGCGCACTCCCCCTCCACTTCCCCAACCCCCCTGTTTCGTCACTGTGACGAAACAGGGGGGTTGGGGACGGACTCAGCTGTACAGCGCTTCTACTTCGGACGCGTACTTCTTCATGACCTCGGCTCGGCGGAGGGACATTTTCGGGGTCAGTTCGCCGGTGGCTTCGGTCCAGTCGCTGGGCAGGACCCGGACCTTCTTGATGCCCTCGGCCTTGGAGACCAACTTGTTCGTGTCGGCGACAGCTTGGTCGATGTCCGCGCGCAGGGTGGGATTGTCGACGAGGTCTTCGACAGGGGTATCGGCAGCGATGTTGTTGCGTTGTTTCCAGGCCGGAAGGGCTTCGGGGTCCAGAGTGACGAGGGCGCCGACGAAGGGCCGGCCGTCGCCGACAACCATCGCCTGACCAACCACGGGATGGGCACGCAGGGCGTCTTCCATGAGGCCGGGTGAGACGTTCTTTCCACCCGCGGTGACCAGGATTTCCTTCTTGCGGCCGGTGATCGTGAGGTAGCCGTCTGCATCGATGGCGCCCAGGTCGCCCGTACGGAACCAGCCGTCGACGAAGGCGTCCGCGGTGGCGGCGGGGTTGCCCCAGTACTCGCCGAAGACCACGGGTCCGCGCAACAGCAGTTCGCCGTCGTCGGCGATCTTGATGCCATGGCCCTCGATGGGCCTGCCGACGGTGCCGACGCGGATGTTGCGCGGGGTGTTCACGGTGACGGCAGCCGTGGTCTCGGTGAGCCCGTAGCCTTCGTACACCGGAATGCCCGCACCACGGAAGAAATGCCCGAGCCGTGCGCCGAGTGGGCCGCCGCCGGAGACCGCCGCACCACATCGGCCACCGAGCGCGCGACGCAACTGCGCGTACACGAGCTTGTCGAACAGAGCGTGCTCGAGCTTGCGCAGCAGGCCCGGCCCACCGGTGTCGAGTGTCTCGCTCCACACGATGGCGGTTTCGGTGGCCCGGTCGAAGATGCGGCCTTTGCCGTCGGCGTGTGCCTTCTGTTTCGCGGCGTTGAACACCTTCTCGAACACGCGCGGCACGGCGAGGATGAAATCTGGCCGGAACTCGGCGAATTGGTCGACGAGGGTCGCCCAATCGGAGCTGAAGGAAACGATCACCTTCGCGTCGAGCGCGGCGAGTGTGACCGCCCGGGCGAACACGTGCGCCAACGGCAGGAACATCAGGGTGCTGTTGCCCTCGGTGACGAACTCCCCCAGCGCGAGCCGGTCGGATTTGGATTCGGCGTAGAGGTTGGCGTGGGTGAGTAGCACGCCCTTGGGGCGGCCGGTGGTGCCGGAGGTGTAGATCAGGGTCGCGGGCGAGTCCGCGCCGACACCGGCACGCCGGGTGTGGACGGCCTGGTCGTCGAGGTGGGCGCCGCGGGCGGTGAGTTCGGCGACGACGCCCTTGTCGATCTGCAGGATCTCACGCAGGTCGGGCAGTGCGTCGGCGGCGATCTCCTCGATGACGCGGCGGTGCTTGTCGCTGTCGACGATCAGCAGCCCGGTGCCGGAGTCCTGCAGGATCCATTTGGCCTGTTCGGCGGCGGAGCTGTCGTAGATCGCTACCGTGCAGGCGCCGACCGCCCAGATGGCGTGGTCGAGCACCACCCATTCGTAGCGGGTCGGTGCCATGATGGCGACCCGGTCACCGGGTTCGATACCGGTGGCGATGAGGCCTTTCGCCACGGCGGTCACCGTTTTCGCGAATTGGGCGGCCGTGATGTCGGCGCCCGCGACACTGAACAGCACCGTGTCGGGCGATTCTTCGCCGTATCGGAACACGCTGTCGGAGTTGTTGGCGTTGTCCGGAATCACGTACGACACCGGGGTTTCGAACTCTCGCATCAGTGCCCTTCCACGGTTGCCGGTTCCTGGCGGTGATCGAGGCCGAGGCGGTGCAGGCCACGCAGATCATAGGCGTGGGTGGCCGCGAAACCGAGGACCAACCCGATGGCCAGGCCGGCGATGGTCATCCAGAGGCCGCGGCTCAGGCCTGCCTCGAGGCTTCCGTCGAAGAACATGATGGCGCGCACGGCGAGGTAGATCTGGTGCATCGGTTCGAACGAGGCCATGTCGGCGATCCAGCGCGGTGTCGCTTCGAGCGGGATGGTGCCCGAGGACGACGGGATTCCGAGGACGACGAAGACGATGAGGTTGATCATCAGGCCCGCGGTGCCGAAGGCGGCCATCACCGACAGGCCGGTGACCGCGATGGCGATGATGGCAAGGGTGCCGTAGAGGAACAGCATGAGCGGGCGTTCGATGCTCATGTCGAGCAGGGCGCCGACGGCGAGGAACGCGGCGGAGGCGAGTGGCGCACTGATGACGGCGATGGCCCATTTGATGAGCAGGGTGCGCCAGCGGCTGATGCGGGCGGGGGTGGTCGGCTTGTGCCACGGCCCGTATTCGGCGGGGACGAATCCGAGGGACCCGTCGACGAGGGAGTTGATCATCATGGCGCCGCTGAAGCCGACGATCAGCAGGACCAGGGTGTAGAAGAAGGCGGCGAGGCCTTGGCCGGTGCCTTCGGGCAGTGGGTGGTAGGCGCTGACGACGACGTCGATGGGCTTGGCGAGTTGCAGCTGGGCGGCGCCGCTGAGCGGGGTGTTGCCGATCGCGGCGCGGACCTGGTCGGCGAGCTGGGTGCCGACGGTGGTGTTGACCTCGGTCATCGCCTTATCGGCGATGGTCTGCATGATCTGGGCGGCGAGGGTGCCCGCGCGGGGGTTGGTGAGTACGGAGATCATCGGCTGTTCGACGTCGCCGGTGACTACGGAGGCGGCACCGAGGATGGCGACGCGTTTGGTGAAGTCGCCGGGAATGATGATGGCGCCGTACACCTCACCGTTGCGCAGTTGCCGGTGCGCCTCGTTGATGCCGACGGCGCGCAGGTCGATCTTCTCGGCCGGGACCTGCTCCCCCAGCGCGGTGGAGATCTGCGCGCCGAGGTTGGTGGGTTTGCCCGCGAGGGTGTCGCCGACGTCCTGGTTGACCAGGGCGATCGGGAAGTCGTGCAGGTGTTTCTCGGGGTCGGCGGTGTAGCCGAGGTACATGGTTCCCAGGAGCGCGGCCAGCACGGTGACCAGCGTGATCGGCGCTAACCAGTCACGGATCGGCATGCTGCGCGGTCGGCGCGTCGGCGCGGTGTTGTCAGTCATGGCATGCGCAAATGTAGTCACCGACTACAAAGTAGTCAATGCAAACATTCGGCGGTGTGTCGGATATCCTGCTAGCACCATGTCCCTGCATTCGCGCTATCACCACGGCGATCTCCGCGCCGCACTGCTGCAGCACGCCGAGGCGGCGCTGCGTACGGTCGGTGCCGACGGGCTGTCGTTGCGTCAGCTCGCCCGCGACACCGGCGTCAGCCACGCGGCGCCGAGCAGGCATTTCCGTGACAAGCAGGCTTTGCTCGACGCACTGGCCGTCACCGGCCTGCGACGACTCGGCGCCTGTTTCGAAGAGGCCGCGACCGACGGCCCGATCACGACGCGTCTGCGGACCCTGGCCCATACCTACCTGCGGTTCGCCGTCGACAACCCGGAGCTGTTGCCGCTGATGTTCGCCCGCAGGCACAGCTCCACCGAGACGGAGATCCACGACGCCGCCGAGCGGGCCTTCGCCGTACCCATCGCGCTGATCGCCGAGGGGCAGGCCGCGGGCGAGATCATCCCCGGCGACCCGAAACGCATCGGGGTCACCGCCCTCGCGGCGCTACAGGGACTGGCGACGTTCATCGGTTCGGGCTACACCGCCGACTACGACGCCGAACTACTCCTCGACGACCTGGTCGACCACCTGACCCTCGGTCTACTCCCCCGCCGGTCTTCCTCCGGTGGCGCGAGTAGGTGATGTGCAGTACGTTGCGAGGTTGCGGTGGCGCCGAAAGCCCTGCTGTGACATTCCATTCGCATTCAGATAGGTGTCACCCACATGACTACAGCCCTCGCCCCATCACCGGTGCAGCGACGCAATCCGGTATTGGTGTGGCTGGTCTTCCCGATCATCACGTTCGGGATCTACTTCTTCGTCTGGTACTACAAGATCCACAAGGAGATGGCCGAGCAGCGGCGCGACCCCGAGGCACCCGTCACGGGCCCGCTGCTGGTGATGCTGTTTCTGTCGTGGACCGGGATCGGTTTCATCGTCAGCTACTGGCGGACCGGTAATCGGATCAGGGCCACTCAGGAGAGCGCCGGGCTGGAGCCGTCGTGCAGCCCGGCGATCGGATTCCTGCTCAATCTTGTTCTCGGGCTGGGGATTCTGTACTACCAGCTCGAACTGAACAAGGTCGCCGCGCCTGAACGCGACTAGGCAGACCCTGAAGGCCCTCCCCCATGACGAAGCCAAAAGGGGAGGGCCTTTTTCATGCTCCGACGTATTCGGCGAGGTGCTCACCGGTGAGAGTGGAACGGGCGGCGACGAGATCGGCCGGCGTTCCCTCGAAGACGATCTGGCCGCCGTCGTGACCCGCACCGGGGCCGAGGTCGATGATCCAGTCCGCATGGGCCATCACAGCCTGGTGGTGTTCGACGACGATGACAGACTTGCCGGACTCGACGAGACGATCCAGCAGCCCGAGCAGCTGTTCGACGTCGGCCAGGTGCAGACCGGTCGTCGGTTCGTCGAGGATGTAGACCCCGCCCTTGTCGGACATGTGGGTGGCCAGCTTGAGGCGCTGGCGTTCACCGCCGGACAGGGTGGTCAGCGGCTGACCGATGGTGAGGTAGCCGAGGCCGACCTCGGTGAGGTGGGTGAGGATCTTGTGCGCGGCCGGGGTGCGTGCCTCCCCTTCGCCGAAGAACTCGCGTGCCTCGTCTACGGGCATCGACAGCACGTCGCTGATGTTCTTGCCCGCGAAGGTGTATTCGAGGACTTCGGCCATGAACCGCTTGCCCTCGCATACCTCGCAGACCGTCGACACGCCCGCCATCATGGCCAGGTCGGTGTAGACGACGCCCGCGCCGTTGCAGTTCGGGCACGCCCCTTCGGAATTGGCGCTGAACAGGGCGGGTTTGGCGCCGGTTGCCTTGGCGAAGGCCTTGCGGATGTGGTCGAGCAGGCCGGTGTAGGTGGCGGGATTGCTGCGGCGCGAACCCTTGATGGGGGCCTGGTCGATGGAGATGACACCTTCGTCGACCGGGATGGAGCTGTGCACGAGCGAGCTCTTGCCCGACCCGGCGACACCGGTGACGGCGACGAGCACACCGAGCGGGATGTCGACGTCGACCTTGCGCAGGTTGTTGGCGGTGGCCCCACGGATCTGCAAGGCGCCGTTCGGCTTTCGCACCGTGTCCTTGACCTTGGCGCGGTCGTCGAAGTGGCGGCCGGTGACGGTGTCGCTGGTGCGCAACCCGTCGACGGTGCCTTCGAAGCAGATCGTTCCGCCCTTGGAGCCCGCGGCGGGACCGAGGTCGACGATGTGGTCGGCGATGACGATGGTTTCGGGCTTGTGTTCGACGACGAGCACCGTGTTGCCCTTGTCGCGCAACCGAAGCAGCAGGTCGTTCATGCGCTGGATGTCGTGCGGGTGCAGGCCTGCGGTCGGTTCGTCGAAGACGTAGGTGACGTCGGTGAGCGAGGACCCGAGGTGGCGGATCATCTTGACGCGCTGCGCCTCACCACCGGACAGGGTGCCCGACGGGCGCGACAGCGACAGGTAGCCGAGGCCGATCTCGACGAACGAGTCGAGGGTGCCGCGCAGTGATTCCAGCAGCGGCGCCACGGACGGGTCGTCGATGGTCTTGACCCATTCGGCGAGGTCGGTGATCTGCATGGCGCAGGCGTCGGCGATGCTCTTGCCCTTGATCTTCGACGAGCGGGCCTCGGCCGAGAGGCGGGTGCCGTCACAGTCGGGACAGGTGCCGAAGGTGACGGCGCGCTCGACGAACGCGCGGACGTGCGGCTGCAGCGATTCGACGTCCTTGGACAGCATCGACTTGCGGATCTTGGGGATCAGGCCCTCGTAGGTGAGGTTGATGCCGTCGACCTTGATCTTGGTCGGTTCCTTGTACAGCAGGTCGGCGAGCTGCTTCTTGGTGTACTTCTTGATCGGCTTGGCGGGGTCGAAGAAGCCGCTGCCCTTGTAGATGCGGCCCATCCAGCCGTCCATGCTGTAGCCGGGGATGGTGAACGGGCCTTCGTCGAGGGATTTGTTCTCGTCGTAGAGCTGGGTGAGATCGATGTCGTTGACCTTGCCCTTGCCCTCGCAGGTGGGGCACATGCCGCCGGTGATGTTGAAGCTGCGGCGCTCCTTGACGGTGACCCCGTTCTTCTCCACCGCGACGGCGCCGGAACCGCTGATCGAGGCCACGTTGAACGAGAACGCCTGCGAGGAACCGATGTGCGGGTCGCCGAGGCGGCTGAACAGGATGCGCAGCATGGCGTTGGCGTCGGTGACGGTGCCGACCGTGGAGCGCGGGTCGGCGCCCAGACGCGACTGGTCGACGAGGATGGCGGTGGTGAGTCCGTCGAGGACGTCGACGTCGGGGCGGGCCTGGGTGGGCATGAAGCCCTGGACGAACGCGCTGTAGGTCTCGTTGATGAGACGCTGGGATTCGGCGGCGATGGTGCCGAAGACCAAAGAGCTCTTGCCGGAGCCGGAGACGCCGGTGAACACGGTCAGTCGGCGCTTGGGGATTTCGACGCTGACATCGCGCAGGTTGTTCACCCGGGCACCGGTGACCCGGATCAGGTCGTGGCTGTCGGCCGGCGCAGGCGCTGCGGTCTTGCTCATGGGTCTCCTCGGTCGTTCGGCGTCCACCGAATCTAGCGGTCGGGTCCGACTATTTCGTCTGCTGGATGCGAATCATGTTGCCCGCCGGGTCACGGAAGGCGCAGTCACGGATGCCGTAGGGCTGGTCGGTGGGTTCCTGCACCACTTCCACGTCTCCTGCCTGCAGTTTCTCGAACAGGCCGTCGAGGTCGTCGGTGGCCAGATTGATGCCGGCATAGGTGCCCTTGGCCATCATCTCGGTGATGACGCGCTTCTCCTCGTCGGTGATGCCGGGGTCGGCGGCCGGCGGGTGCAGCACGATCGAGGTGTCGGGCTGGCCCTTCGGTCCGACGGTGATCCAGCGCATGCCGTTGTAGCCGACGTCGTTGCGGACCTCGAAGCCGAGGGCGTCGCGGTAGAAGGCCAGCGCGGCGTCGGGGTCGTCCTGGGGCAGGTAGCTCTGGTGAATGGTGATGTTCATGGGATCGACGCTAACGGTCGCCGGAACCGGTTGCTTCTCGATTCCTGATCGGTCTGGTCACCGCCTTGGCCACGCACGACGGGATGCCCTCGGTCGGTGCGTACTGCTGGCGGTACACGCTCGGTGGGACGCCGACGAGTTCGGTGAATCGCGTGCTGAAGGTGCCGAGGGAGGAGGAGCCGACGGCGAAGCACACCTCGGTGACACTCATCTGGCCCAGTCTCAGCAACGCCATGGCCCGTTCGATGCGCCGGGTCATCAGGTACGAGTAGGGCGATTCGCCGTAGGCGAGGCGGAATTGGCGGCTCAGGTGCCCGGCGGACATGTGCACGCCCCGGGCCAGTGCTTCCACGTCGAGGGGTTGGGCGTATTCGCGGTCGATGCGGTCGCGCACCCGGCGCAGCCGGGCGAGGTCGCTCAGTTGCTGGGGGCGTGGACCGGTCATGGAAACGATCGTCGCACGTGCGGGCTGGTCAAGGTGGCTAGCGGGGGCGCAGGACCAGGATTCCGGGAACGGTGCGCACGTACTCGAGCAGCGGGGTGTCGACGACCTGGTTGTGCTCGGCCAGCGAGGAGGCGTTGCGGAACACCGGGCCGTCGGTGGTGTGGACGAGGATGCCGACATGGGTGACGTCCAGGCCTTCGGTCGGGGTGTAGGCGCCGATGAAGTCACCGGTGCGCAGTCCGGCGACCACTCCCCCGTCGACTGCGCCGGACGGGATGTGGGTGACGGCCCGGTCGACGACGGGGATGCCGGGCAGGAAGGTGGTGCCGTCGGCTTTGGCGTTCAGGTGTTTGGCGGTGGTGACCGCGGCCGGGCTCAGGTCGGCGGTGATGTCGGTGGCCGAGATCCGTGGTGTGCTCGCCCAGTCGGTGAAGAAGTGTTTGCGCTGGGTGAATTCGACCCGGCTGTCGACGTAGCGAGCGGCGATCAGGTTGTCGAAGAACTGCCCGGGGGTGCTCGAGCGTGATGCGGCGTCGACGTAGTCGAGGAAGGTGAAGCAGTCGACGCGGCGCAGGTCGACGACGAGTTGCTCGGGTGTGTTCGCGGACCCGATCAGCATGTTCGCCCCGTAGGGGGTGCCGAGCAGGCGCGCGGAGATCCGTTCGATCTGCACGGCTCGGTCGGTGGTGCCCGCGCGGGTGCGAGCGTCGAGCAGTTCGTCGACCTTGCGGGCGGTGGCGTCGTCGAGCACGACCCCCGGTGTGGCCTGGGCCGGTGGGGCGAGGCAGACGAGCGCGACGAGCAGGCACAGAACCTGGACAATGGTGCGCAAGACGCCTCCGGTGGGGCATGGTCGGTCGAGGTGAGCGGTTCCACGGTAGCCGACAGGGGCGGCGACCTGGATTGCAAACAATTCGCGACCTGAACAGTTCTTCGCCTCGGCTCCCGTGTCCCGTACCGTTGTCCCAGGTAGTGCGTGTTTCACCAGGTTCGCGAATGGATAGCCAGGGCAGTTCGTCGGAAGGGAAACGACATGCGCGCTTTGACCGTAGTGCCGAACCAGCCCGGATCGTTGCGGATAGACGATGTCCCGGATCCGGTTCCCGGCCCCAACGAGCTTGTCGTGGACGGGATTTCGCTCGGCATCTGCGGCACCGACCGCGAGATCGCCTCGGGCATCTACGGGTGGGCACCGCCGGGACGTGAACGCCTCGTCCTCGGGCACGAATCGTTGGGGCGGGTGCGCACAGCGCCCGACGGCAGCGGTTTCGCCCCCGGTGACCTCGTCGTCGGGATCGTGCGCAGGCCCGATCCGGTGCCGTGCGGTGCGTGTGCGCACGGTGAGTTCGACATGTGCCGCAACGGTGAGTACGTCGAGCGCGGGATCAAGCAGATCGACGGGTACGGGTCGACGTCGTGGGTGGTGGACGCCGACTACACGGTGAAGCTGGACCCCGCGCTCACCGAGGTGGGTGTGCTGATGGAACCGACGACGGTGCTGGCCAAGGCGTGGGACCAGATCGAGAAGATCAACACCAGGGCCTGGTTCGAACCGAAGTCGGTGCTGGTCACCGGTGCGGGGCCGATCGGTCTGCTCGCCGCGATGCTCGGTGTGCAGCGCGGCCTGGACGTGCATGTGCTCGACCGCTCCACCGCGGGCCCCAAACCGAAGTTGGTCGAAGACCTCGGCGCCACGTTCCACACCGGTTCGGCGCTCGATGTCGGTGAGAAGATCGACGCCGACATCGTGATCGAGGCGACGGCGGCCACCGCGATCGCCCAGCAGTTGCTCCAGCTGAACAATCCGGGCGTGATCATCTGTTTGACCGGTGTCTCCTCCCCCGGCAAGGACACCGAGGTCGACGTCGGCGCGGTCAACCGCAATATGGTGCTCGACAACGCGGTGGTGTTCGGGTCGGTCAACGCCAACCGTCACCACTACGAGCTGGCCGCCCAGGCCCTGGCCAAGGCCGACCCGGCGTGGCTGGGCCGGTTGATCACCCGGCGGTTGCCGTTGGAGCGGGCCCTCGAGGCATTCGATCCAGGCGATCATTCCGACATCAAGGTCGTCATCGACCTCGGCGCGAGTTAGACCGCGCAGCCGTCCGGCCCGCAGGACTCGCCCTCGGCAACGGTGACCAGCGGTGCCGGGCGGTCGTTGTAGGCGGTGGTGAGTGCCTGAGTGAACACCTCGGTGGGCTGGGCGCCCGACACGGCGTACTTGTTGTCGAACACGAAGAACGGAACGCCGGTGACGCCGAGCTGGGCGGCGGTGCGTTCGTCCTGGCGGACGGCGTCGGCGTAGGCGGTGGGGTCGGCCAGGACGGCACGAACCTCGGTTTCGTCGAGGCCGGCGCGCACGGCGAGGTCGACGAGGCGTTCGGTGTCGGCGAAGACCGGCTCGGTTTCGGCGAAGTTGCCCGCGTACAGGGCGTCGAGCAGTGCCTCCTGACGGCCCTGTTCGAGGGCGAAGTGTAGGAGCCGGTGCATGTCGAAGCTGCTGCCGTAGTCGCGGCCGCTGCTCTGGTAGGGCAGGCCGAGCTCGGCGGCCTGCGCGGCGAGGGCGCGTTCGTTGGCGGCGGCCTGGTCGACGGTGATGCCGTATTTGGCGGCGATGCGTGGGATCACCGGGCCGCTCTCGTCGGCGGGCAGGGTGGGGTCGAGTTCGAAGGAACGGTGCACGACTTCGACGTCGTCCCGGTGTTCGAAGCTGTGCAGGGCCTGCTCGAAGCGGGCTTTGCCCAGGTAGCAGAACGGGCAGTTGATGTCGGTCCAGATCTCTACTCTTGTGGTCAAGCGGGCCTCCTGCGCCACATCGTGGATGGGTGCGCCGGCCCGGCGGAAGATTCTGGACAGGCGTACAAGTTCGTTCGGTGCAACGCGAGCGACACTGCCGCTATTCCGGCGGAACGGGGAGGAACATGATGGCGGTCGAGCGCGGCGACAGGGGGTGGGTGCAGGTGCCCGACGGTCTGCCACGGCCACGGGCACTCGGCGGACTGTGGGCCATCCGCCATGCCCAGAGCGAAGCCAATGTCTGGTACGCCGATCCCGCTACGCAGACCCGGCCGATGCGCGGCACCGACGCCGGGATGGACCTCACCGAATACGGCCGCACCCAGTGTCAGCGGTTGGGTGGGTGGCTGGCCGGGTTGTCGAGCTCGCAGCGCCCCGGCCTCGTGGTGTGTTCCCCCTACCTGCGCACGCGGCTGACGTGGGCGTTGACGGCCGACGCGGCCGTGCGCGAACGCCGCTTCCCCCGATCCGCACCCTCGTCGACGAACGACTGCGCGACCGGGAGATGGGTGTGTTCGAACTGCACCCCTACCGGGCGATCCGGCGACGCGCCCCCGAGGAGGCGTCGCGCCGCGAGCAGATCGGCAACTGGGTGTACCGCCCACCCGGCGGCGAGTCGCTGGCCGACGTGGCGGTGCGGGTGCGCGGTTTCCTCGACGAACTCGACGCCGTCGCCGCCGGGGAACAGGTCCTGCTGGTCACCCACGACGCGGTGGTCGTGTCGTTGCGCTACATCCTCGACGGCCTCGGCGCGCCCGTCCCGGATTCGCTGGAACCGGTGCCCAACGCCTCGGTGTCGCAGTGGCGGCGCGAGGGCGACCGGTTGGCGTTGCGGGTGTGGGGTTCCGTCGACCACCTGACCGTGGGTGAGCGAGACGGCTGAGTCCATGCGTGTCGGCGTGGAAGGCGGTCACCCCACCCCCAGATTGGCGCTATGCCGAACCAGGACACCGGCCGCACCGGCATGCCCACCTCGATGCGGCCCTCGAGTTCCTGACCAGGCTGGGAACCGACGCGCTCGAGTGCGGTTACGCCACCGCCGCCGCCGAGGACATGGTGCGGGCGTGCGCTGCGGCGTGGGGCTTGTCGAGGCTGACGGTGACGGGGATGGGCCGGGTGCTATCAGGTGTCGGGGGTCGAGTATTTCGTGCAGGCGGGGGCGGTGTGTGTGGCGTTGGGGGTCGGGGCCAGTCTCGGGGTGTACCTGTGGTCGGTGGTGGCGCGGCGCGGTTGGGCGGGCACCGCGCGGTAGCGGGGGTGGAACAATGCCGGGGTGGATATCGCGATCGGTTTGGTGATGCTCATCGGGTCCGCGGCGGCTCTTGCCGCGACCGCGCGGCGTTTCGGGGTGTCCGAACCGCTCGTGCTGACGGTGGCGGGTGTGCTCGCCTCGTATGTCCCGATGGTTCCGCAGGTGCATCTGGAACCGGAAATGGTGCTGCTCGGCCTGTTGCCGCCGCTGCTGTACACGGCGGCACTGAAGACCTCGCTGGTCGATTTCCGGAGGAATCTGCGCACCATCGCGTCGCTGTCGGTGGGGTTGGTGTTGTTCTCCACGTTCGCTGTCGCGCTGGTGGTGTGGTGGTTGTTGCCGGTGCCGTTCGCGGCGGCGGTCGCGCTCGGTGCGGTCGTGGCTCCCCCGGATGCCGTGGCGGCCACCGCGATCGCGCGCCGTACCGGGATGCCACGCAGCATCGTGACGGTGCTCGAGGACGAGTCGCTGTTCAACGACGCGACGGCGCTGGTGTCGTTGCGTGGGGCGATCGCGGCGATGGCCGGCGCGGTGACGGTGTGGCAGATCGGTGGCGACTTCTTGCTCGCCTCGGTCGGTGGCGCGGTGATCGGTGCGCTGGTCGCCGCGGTGCTGGTGGTGTTGCGCAGGCGGATTCAGGACCCGGTGCTGGACACGACGGTGTCGCTGCTCGCCCCGTTCGTGGCCTACCTGCCCGCCGAGCACGTGCACGCCTCCGGGGTGATCGCGGTGGTGACGTGCGGGATGATCCTCGGCCACGGCGCGCACCGCTGGCAGGGCGCGGCCTCGCGGGTCGCCGAGACAACCAATTGGCGCACGGTGCAGTTCATTCTGGAGAGCGCGGTGTTCCTGGTCATCGGGTTGCAGGTGCGCTGGATCGTGGAGGGCGCCTGGCATTCCGGTCTCGACCACACCACGTTGGTGATCGCGGCGGTGGCGGTGCCGGCGGCGGTGATGCTGGCGCGTCCGGTGTGGGTGTTCACCCCGGTGCTGGTCGCCCGGCTGTTCGGGCGCGAAACCGAACCGTTGAGTCATGCGGCGGTGGTGTCGTGGGCGGGGATGCGCGGCGTGGTGACGTTGGCCGCGGTGCTGTTGCTGCCGGATTCGACGCCGCAACTGCCGGTGCTCGAATTGCTGGCGCTGGTGGTGGTCGGTGGCACGCTGCTGGTGCAGGGCACCTCGTTGCCGTGGCTGGTGCGGCTGCTGCGGTTGCGTGGGCCGAGCCGCGCCGAGGACGCGCTCACCAAAGCCGATCTGCTGCACCAGGCTTCGGTGGCCGGGCTCGCCGAGCTGGACCGCCGGATCGGCCCGCACACGCCGGAACCGGTGATCGAATCGCTGCGCCAACGCCTCACCTGGCGCAGCAATGCCGCGTGGGAGCGGCTCGGTCGTCCGGAGGCCGAATGGGTGACACCGACCGCGGAGTACCGGCGGCTACGGCTGGCGATGCTGGCCGCCGAACGCGACGCCGTGCTCGCCGTGCGTGACGTGGGTGCGGTGGATTACGAAGTGCTCCAGCATGTGCTGGCCCGCCTCGATCTCGAGGAGTCGATGATCGACCGCTTCGACGAGGACGACGACGACACCTCGACCGAACCCCTCGGCAACGCCACCGCCGGCTGCGCGCATCTGGAACAGGCACCCGACACCGCGCCCCCTGCGGGCGAACCGGTGTGCCGTGCGTGCCGGGACGCCGGGATGCGGTGGGTGCATCTGCGGATGTGCCTGGAGTGCGGGCACATCGGCTGCTGTGAGTCCTCGGTGGGCAACCACGCGACCGAACACTTCCGTGCCACCGCGCACCCGGTGATGCGCAGCGTCGAACCGGGCGAGCAGTGGCGCTGGTGCTATCTCGACGAACTGCTCGGTTAGCGGCGGTGCGAGTAGATCAGCCGCGCGTACTGGGACAGGAGGCGGTCGAGTTCGGTCGGTTCGCCGGTGGCGGCGAGCTGCTGGTAGCCGATGAGCATGGCCATGCCGACCTCGGTGACCACGGCCGCGGTGTCGTCGTCGCCGATGACGCTGTCGATCACCCGGTGCACGGTGCGCCTGCGTGATTCGTCGATCCGTTTCACGGTGACGTGAACGGATTCGTCGTTGGCCGCCCAGGCACGCAGGGCCGCTTCGGCACCGTGTTCGAGGCCGCCGGTGAGTTCGGACATGGCACGTACGTCGGCGTCGGGGTCGCCGTGGCCCACGTCGAGGGCGCGTAGCTCGACCATCTGCCGGTTCTCCCAGTGCTCGAGCAGGGCGTCGACGAAGCCCTGCCAGGAGCCGAAGTGGTGGTAGAACGAGCCGCTGGTGACCCCGAGACGACGGCAGAGTACGCCGATGTTGAGACCTTTGAAGCCGAACTCGGCGAGCACCGCCACAGCGGTGTCGAAGTACTGCTCCTTGGTAACCACTCGGGACATCGCGATGCCGTTCTGTTCGTGCGGGCAGGGCCGAAGAATGCGAACAGTACCCCATCGTATCGAGGGCCCAGAGCACCGTAACGAAATCTATTCTGTGGCCCGAACGCCGTCGCGTCTCCCGAAATGCCAAGGGCTGGAACATAATCGGTGCTCCATGCGACGAAAGGAGGTCCCGGATGGAATAACGGAGCAATAGCTCTGTAAAGTATTGTTCAGTAGGGGCCCCTGTTTCATGGCCCCGCGGACCGTGCTCGACGCCATCGAAACCCTGTTGCCCGAACAGGTTCCGCCACCTTCGCGGAACCGTCGTTTGCGAGTGGACGGTAGGCACCGCCTCGGCGTATGCCGGGAAGTGCTGGCGCACATCTGGTTACGCACCGAAAGGAACCGTATGCCCACCCTGCGCCGTCACGGCACCGTCGCCGTTCTCGACCTCGGCGACGGCGAGAACCGCTTCTCCCCCGACTTCCTCACCGAGATGAACACCCACCTCGACACCGTCGTCACCACCGGTGCGCGGGCCATGGTGACGACCGCGACCGGCCCGGTCTACTCCCACGGCCTCGATCTCGAGTGGTTGGCCGCCAACGGTGACCAGGCCGCCGGCTACGTGGCCGCCGTGCACACCCTGCTCGCCCGTGTGCTCACCCTCCCGATGCCCACGGCCGCCGCGATCGACGGAGACGCGTTCGGGGCGGGCGCGATGCTGGCGCTGGCCCACGACTACCGCGTGATGCGCGCCGATCGCGGGTTCTTCTGTTTCCCCGAGGCCGAGCTGCGGATCCCGTTCACGAACGGAATGGCCGCCCTCATCCAGGCGAAAGTGCCCCCCAAGACGGCGATCGCGGCCATGACCACCGCACGCCGCTTCGACGGCACCGAGGCCGCCGCCTTCGACCTGGTCGACGCCACCGCCGCCGAGGTCCTCGACGCCGCCCTCGCCTCGGTCGCCCCACTGGGCGGCAAGGATCAGCCGACGATGACGGCCATCAAATCGGTGATGTTCGAGGGAGTGCTCACCGCCTTGCGCGGCAAGAACTGATCACGGCAGCCGCGGTCCCTTGCCCAGATACACATCGCCGCGGTCGTCGGTGGCCCAGCCGCCACCGGTATACCCGTCGAGTACGAAACAGGCGTCGCAGAACTGTTTCCCGAACACCGACAGGTAGATGCTGCGGTACTGACTGATCGCCCGCATCTTCACCGACTTGTAGGCGGCCTGGGCGGCGGGCTGGGCCTCGAGGAAAGCGTAGCGGCGGAAGTCGGCGACCGGTTCGCTCGAGAACCGGACCAGCCCGAGCCGGTTGAGGTTGCCCAGGTAGTGCTGGTCGCGTTCGGGCATCGCGCACCCGGCCATATTGGCGATCATGTTGATCCCGTCGGCGAGGCGCTGGGACCCGATCCCGAAGGGTGTCTTGGTGCGGATGTCGATGGCGGGCTGTGGTCCGGCGACGGCGAGGAACCGCAGGATCCTTGCCTCGTCGGGGGTCAGGTCGTGCAGGATCGGCACGAACGAGGGGTGCACGTCGCGGGGCTGCTGCGCCGAGTCCCAGCCCTCGTTGATCATGGCGTCGCCGATGGTCTTGAGGTCTTCGGCGTCGACATCGGAGTCGATGGCGCGCAGGGCACCGGAAGCGGTGGGTGCCAAGCCGAGCGCACTCAGTGCCGCCCGGCGCAGTACGTCGACGCGTTCGTCGATGATGCGCGACATCGGTTCGCCCGCCCGGATGTCGTCGACCAGTTCGGTGGCCGTGTGCACAGCACCCTTGGTGACGGCACCAACGAATTGCCGCATCGTGAGCCCGGCGATGCGGGCCAGACCCGCCAGGTCGGTGGGGATACCGGAATCGCGGTCGTCGTTCATGGTCACGCTCCGAAGACCAGTAGGTGTACGCCGCCGACGAGGGCGCCCAGGATGCCGCCGTGCAGATACAGCAGCCACGCGTCCTGTTCGATGGCGGTGTACAGCATTTCGACGAATTCCTCGGGCGGTAGTTCGCGCAGTTTCTCGGTGGCGAGCTCGTCGACGCTGGCCGCTGTCGACTGGGAGAACTCCACGTCCTCGACCAGCCAAGGCTTCATCTCGGTGGCCAGGCTCGCGCCGGCGGTGGCCTGGATGGCGTCGAAATGCCGTGGGCCGACGGCCAATCGGGTCACCGACCGCAGCGGGCCGAGGATGCGGTCGATCTCGAGCTGCAGGAAGTGCGCGATCACCGCGCGGGTCTTGTCACCGCTCGGCCCGTCGAGCAGTTGTTCGGTGACCACGTCCAGGGTGACGATCTGATACCCGATCGCGTGCCCCAGATCGGCCGCCGCCTGGTACTGGCGTTTGGCGAATTTCGCGACACCCCACGGGTATTTGTATCTCGGCTGCGGATTCGCGGGTTCGAACACCACTTTGATGGCGATGATGTTGACCAGCACACCCACCACGGCGCCGCCGAGCAACACGACCAGCCACGCGGGCACCAGATGCACCAGCGTGTGCAACCAGCCGGGCAGTTCGATCATCGCGGGCGTGTCACCGTGCGGGGAGCTGTAGTGCAGCAGCGACAACCACAGCGCCACGACCACACCGAAGGGGAAACCCAGTACCCCGCTGCGCGTCATGAACCGCAGTTCGGGAGCACCGAGCCCGTAGATGACGTCCTTGAGCAATTCGGGGCGGCGCCGCAGATATCCGACGACCATCAGCTTCACATCGAGCAGCTGGTCGATATTGGCGCCGATGAAATCGAAGGCACGGTCGGTGATCGCGGGCAGTTCGGCTTCGACCCGCGCGTAGATCGCCTCACGCGCGCGCGGCGGCATGTCCGCCCACAGCTGCGGGTGTTCGGTGGTCATGATCGAATCGACCATCGAGCGCACATTCGGTAACGCCACGTGCGCGACCTGGGCGGAGATCTTGCGCGGATCCATCTGGTCGAAGAAGTCCTTGGCCGTGCCGATCTTGGCGACGGCGTTGTCGACCATCAGGCTGGCCATCTTCTCCGCGCGCGCCGGGATGAAACCCTGGAATCCGAGAATGCCGCCCGGTGCGAAGGTCGGCAGGATCTGAACCTTGCGCGGCAGCAACGGGAACAGCGTCTTGAGACCCGGTACATAGAAACCGGTGAATCGCACCGGTGCGAACAGCATGATGACGCCGGTCCAGTTGGTGATCAGACCCGCGATGGCGCTGAAGATCGGAATGCTGATCATGTCGACCCAGAACTTGCTGAGTCCGGTCATCTCTTCCCAGTTCAGCAGGCCGAAGAAGCCCGCCGCCTCGATCTCAGCATTCATCCGGCGTCCACTCCGTCGTGTCCGAACATCGCGCGTTTCGGTCATCTTAGGGGACAGATCGGGCGGTTCCGGGCAAGTTCGGCACTTACCCGCAATATCGGAGCAAACCTGCGATCATGTCCGGACCCGGCGTTGGTTCGATCCTGCGCAGGTACGTATTCCAGGCTAACGCGGTGGGTCCGGCTCCGGGGCGGGATCGTCGGACCCATGGGTGGTGGCGACCAGCAGCAGGTTGGTGTCGATGTCGTGGGTGACCTTGTTGGCGACCGATCCGAGCAGCCGCGCGGGTCCACTCATACCCCGGTTTCCGATGACCACGAGGTCGTATTTCCAGGCGGCGTTACACAGCGCTTCGGCGGGCGGCACGCCCGTGAGCACGTCGTGGCCGAGCAGTTCGGGATCGTCGAGGCTCAGGGCCGCGTGTACCTGGGCCAGGGTTTCCGCGCCATCGGCGTCGGTTTTCGTCGCGGTCACCAGGAACGGGCGCGCACCGAGTTCGAGAGCGAGGTCGTAGCCGCGGCGCACCGCGAGCATCGAGCTGGGTGAGCCGTCGGTGGCCAGGCCGACGGTGGTCCAGCGTTTGGGCACCTTGTGGGTGAACAGGACGTCGGTGGGGCTGTGGTGGGAGACGTGGTTGGCGGTGGAGCTGGTGAGCCGGTCCTTGGAGCGGCCGAGCCCACGCGCCCCGATCACCAGCAACGTGCCCGGGTCCTGCGCACCGACTTCGAGCAGCGCCGCGCTCGGTGTCCCCGCCATGTCGAGGGCCGTCACCTGCGACAGGCCCGCCTCGACGAGCGCGGCGACGGCGGCGGCGCTGATCCGCACGGCCGATTCGGGATCGAGGGCGGACTTGCGCGCCTTTTCCTTCCAGACGGTCAGCGCGGTGATCGGGACTCCGAGCCGGAGCGCGACCTCACCGGCGACGGTGACCGCCAGTTGCGCGGCCTCCGACCCGTCGGTTCCCACCACGATGCGCTGGTAGCGGTCCATGGGACCCTCTCCGATCCGACGACGGCGGTTCGCCACAGTATAAACACCGCACGCTCCGGCAATCCTGCCGCAAATGCCCGCGCCGGGTCAGAGGGCGATGCCGAGGAGTCCGTCGACGGCGGTGCGCACCAGGGCCGGGGCGGCGGTGTCGGTGCCGCCGTAGGCGATCGCCTGCTCAGCCCAGTTGTCCACCGCGACAAGGGCTTTGGGGGTGTCGAGGTCGTCGGCCAGGTGCTGACGCAGGCGGGCGACGGTGTCGGTCGCCGACGGTCCCGAGGCGAGCGATACCGCTTCGCGCCAGCGGGCGAGCCGCGCCTGGGCTTGGTCGAGGACCGCGTCGGTCCACATGCGGTCCTGCCGGTAGTGCCCGGCGAGCAGGCCGAGGCGGATCGCGGCGGGGTCGACTCCGGAGCGGCGCAGTTTCGAGACGAGCACCAGGTTGCCCTTGGACTTCGACATCTTCTCGCCGTCGAGCCCGATCAGCCCGGCGTGCACGTAGTGGCGGGCGAAGCGGCGGGTGCCGGTGATGGCTTCGGCGTGCGCGGCGGAGTACTCGTGGTGGGGGTAGATCAGGTCCGAGCCGCCGCCCTGGACATCGAACTCGGTGCCGATGCGGTTGAGCGCGATCGCGGCACACTCGATGTGCCAGCCGGGGCGCCCGGCGCCGAACGGCGCCTGCCACGACGGTTCGCCGGGGCGTTCGGCGCGCCACAGCAGGGCGTCGATGGTGTCGCGCTTGCCGGGCCGGTCGGGGTCGCCGCCGCGTTCGGCGAAGAACTTCTCCATGGTTGCGCGGTCGTAGCCCGACTCGTAGCCGAACTGTTCGGTGGCGTCGGTGCGGAAGTAGATGTCGGGATGTTCGGCGTCGTCGACGATGTAGGCGGCGCCGGAGGCGAGCAGTTTCTGCACCACCTCGACGACCTCTTCGACCGATTCGATGGCGCCGATGTACTGGCGGGGCGGCAGCACCCGAAGGGCGGACATGTCCTCACGGAACAGGTCGATCTCGGAGCTGCCGAGGTCGCGCCAGTCGATGCCGTCGCGGGCGGCGCGTTCGAACAGCGGGTCGTCGACGTCGGTGACGTTCTGTACGTAGTGCACGTCGTGTCCGGCGTCGCGCCACACCCGGTTGACCAGGTCGAATGCCAGGTAGGTCGCTGCGTGGCCGAGGTGGGTGGCGTCGTAGGGGGTGATTCCGCAGACGTACATCTTCGCGGTCGCGCCGGGGGTGACCGGGCGGATCTGGCGGTCGGCGGTGTCGTACAACCGCAACGGCGGCCCTGCTCCGGGGACGGTCGGAAGGGCGTTATCGGACCAGGACTGCATGATTCGAGGGTAGAGCCCCGGCCGGAGTGCTCGCCTCGCGGCCCGGTCCACCCGGTTGCCCGGCCGGATTCGGCGCGGCCCGCAACCTGCACACAAACGTGTTCTACCGGCGCTGTCAAGGGTTGCGCTCACGAGGATTCCCAGGCCGCGGGGGGAGCGCCTGTGCGGTGGGCCGTTGTGTCGCGGTCTCGGTCGCCGAATCCGCGAACGGTAGCTGCCGTCACCGGCACGCTGCACGCCTACTACCTAACAGTCCCTATTTGCACCTATCAGTACGTTCCTATACGGTTGTTTCATGCCAGAAGGTTTCTATTCGGTGGAACAGGTCGCGGAATTGCTCGGACTGCATGTCCGCACCGTGCGCGGATATGTCCGTGACGGCAAACTGCCCGCCGCCCGCATCGGAAAGCAGTACCGCATCACTCACGACGACCTCGAGACCTTCACCGGCCTCCCGATCAGCGCACCGAAACCCGCGACCGCCGGGCACGCGGAGGCCTCCTGCATCGTCGAAATCGACGACATCGACCGCGCCACCGTCGACCGTGTCGCGACCCTGCTCACCGCCACCGCCGCCACACGGGGTCCCGGCGGGCGGGCATTGCGGGTCGAAACCAGCTACGACCCGGCACGCGGACGCCTGAAAGTGATCCTGCTCGGCGGACTCGCCGACACCGCACGCCTGCTCGACTACCTGGACGGAGTCCTCGCGCCATGAGCACCATCTACACCTCCGAGCACGGCCGCGAACGCATCGCCGAGCGCTACCGCGAACATCTGGCCGACTGGCCGGTGCCCTGGGAGCAGCGGCTCGTCCCGACCGCCGCGGGTGAGACGTTCGTGCTGGTCTGCGGACCGGCCGACGCGCCACCGCTGGTAATGCTGCACGGTTCCGGGTCCAATGCGAGCGCCTGGCGCGGCGATATCACCGAGTGGGCGGCCCACTTCCGGGTGTACGCGGTCGACCTGCCCGGTGAGCCCGGTTTCAGCGCGCCCACCAGGCTGGCGCTGGACAGCGACGCCTGCGCGCACTGGCTCGACGAGGTCCTCGACGGGCTGGGGCTGGACACGGTGTCGATGACCGGGATGTCCCTGGGTGGCTGGACCGCGTTGGACTACGTGACGCGCAGACCGGGCCGGGTCGGGGCGCTGGCGCTGCTGTGCCCCGGTGGCCTGGGCAGGCATCGTTACGGGTGGCTGGTGAAAGCCGTGGGTCTACGGTTGCTCGGTCGCCACAGTGTGCGTGACATGGCGCGCACCGGTCTGGGGCTCACCGGTCCGGCGGCGGAGGCGATGCTCGACGACGTGGAACTCGTCTTCACCCATTTCTCGGCCCGCTCGGGCAACCTGCCGAGATTCTCCGAGGCGCGGTTGCGGGCGGTGGACATTCCGGTGCTGGTGATCGTCGGCGAGCGTGACGCCCTGTTCGATTCGGCGGGCACCGCACGTCGTGCCCGGTTCCTCACCAAGGGTGAGGTGCAGGTGCTGCCCGGTGTGGGGCACGCGGTACTCGGCCAGGCGGAACGGATCAGCCGGTTCCTGCGCTCCCGGTGACCGCCGCTCCCCGACGTGCGGCGGTCCGGGGTTCAGCTCACTGCTCGTAGCACTGCACGTTCAGGTTGTCGACGTTCTCCCCGAACTGCGGCAGCGCGTAGAACGAGGCACCGACCTGGTCGGGGGCCTGCACGGTGACATCGGGCAGCGGGGCGCCGGTGTTGCGGTCGGTGGCGGTGCACACGAAGGTCTTGTTCTCCCACCAGCCGGCGGGGAATGCCTGGGCGGGCGCGGCGACGACGGCGCCGAGCAGCAGGGCGGCGGCGGATCCGGTGACGATCGAACGGGTCGACATGGGTGTTCCTCTGATGATGCGGGGACAGCGAAAGTGCTTGGAGCACACTAGCACCGGCATCGTCGTACACCCAGGAAAATCCGTTCCGGTCAGGAGGGTGTGCGCACCCGCGCTTTCCCACCCTGCGGGCCGAACATGTGCGGGATCTCGACGCTTCGATCGTCGGCGGGCCCGAACCAGTGGGGCTGGTCGGCGTCGAACTCGGCGACCTCCCCGGGGCGCAACAGCAGATCCTGTTCGCCGAGGATCAGCCGCAGGTCCCCGGCCAGCACATACAGCCACTCGTAGCCGGCGTGGGTGACCAGTCTCGGAGTGTTCGGGCCGAGGATCTGTTCGAGGACCTGCATGCGTCCCGGATAGTCGGTGAGCGGCACCACCATGCTGCCGTTGCGGCTTCGTCACGGCGTGAGATGCACCCGCGGGTTCCCGGTGGCGGGTGCGGCGATCAACTGGTCGAGCGACACCCGGTGCGCCCGCGCCAAGGACAGCAGATCGAGGGTAGGTCGCCGTTTGCCGGTTTCGAGCCGCGGCCGGGTTCGCGCCCTCAGAACGCGGGCCAGGGGATCGGGCGGGCCGAATTCGGTAGGGGCATGACCGGGCGTTCCAGCAGGGCTTTGGTGCGTTCGGTCAGTGCGGTGATCTCGGCGTCGGTGATGTGCTCGGCGAGCGAATCCGCTATCGGGCCGGTCAGATTCGTGGCGAACGCGGTGACATCGGCGATCAGTGCCTCGTCGATGGGCTGACCGGCCCACCCCCACAGCACCGTGCGCAGTTTCGGTTCGCTGTGCAGGCAGATGCCGTGATCGACGCCGTAGACCTGGCCGTCGACACCTTCCAGCGCGTGCCCACCCTTGCGGTCGGCGTTGTTGAGCAGCAGGTCGAGCACCGCCATGCGTTGCAGGCGTGGATCGTCGGCGTGCACGAGCGAGATCTCGTTGCCGGTGTCGTCGAGGGCGCGCAGCACCTCGCAGAACCCCTCGGGCACCGTACCCGGTGAACACAGGTCGACCAGGTCGAGGCGTTGGCGCGCGTCGGTGCGGTTGTCGACCGAGGTCACCCACCGCTGCACCATGCCAGGCCCGAACGGGCCGTCGCGCAACACCGTCTCCGGGATGACACCCCATCCCAGCTGTTCGGAGATCAGGTACGAGGCCACCTCGCGCCCGGCGAGGGTGCCGTCGGGGAAGTCCCACAGCGGTCGTTCACCGCGCACCGGCTTGTACACCACCCGCAGCGGCGCACCATCGGGTTCGGGTGCGGCGATCTCGCACACCAGCGTCAGGTTGCTGGCGACGCCGACCCGTCCGATGATCTCGAGCTCACCGTCGGTGATGCCGGACACGTCTCACTCCTCGTCGAGTTCGGCCGCACCGAAGATCTCGCCGCGCTTGTACCCGTTGGTGCGCACACACATGTGCCCGCGCGCCGACAGCGGTTCCCCGCACAGCGGGCACGGTGGACGCCCGGCCGCGATCACCCGGGTGGAGCGCAACGCGAACTCCCGCGCCTGCATCGGGGTGAGGAACACGCGCACCGCGTCGGGGCCTTCGTCGGTGTCGTCGAGCACCACCGATTCGTCGACCTCGGTCTCGGTGATCGCCAGCAGTTCCACCACCACGGCGTTCGCGTCGGCGTCCCAGCCCAGACCCATGGTGCCGACCCGGAATTCGGTGTCGATGGGAGTCATCAGCGGCGCGACATCGGTGACGTCCTCACCTTCGGGCGGTACCTCGGCCCCGAAACGGCGCGCCACCTCGTCGAGCAGCAACCCCATCCGGTCGGCGAGCACCTTCACCTGCTGCTTCTCCAGCAGCACGCTGACCACGCGCGGTTCCTGCACGGCCTGCAGGTAGAACGAACGATCGCCCGGCTCGCCCACGGTCCCGGCGACGAAACGATCGGGGGTGCGGAATACATGGATTGCGCGTGACACATGCACCTCCTGATACGTGACCCTCAACGACACTCACGAACAACCTCCTGGTTCAAGGAGAATCGCGGTGTCTCACATTCCCATTATCCGCACTCGCTGTCCCGGGTACTTCTCCGCCGGGCAGCGGTGGCGGTGGTGTACCCGCGGACAGGGCCGACAGGTCGGCGCCGGTGTCGTTGAACTTCCACACCGACGGCCCGTGCGGGCTGTACCGGACCACACTGATCGAGGCCGGTTCCACCGCGATCCGCTGGAAACTGTCCAGATGCAGGCCGAGCGCGTCGGCCAGGATCGACTTGATGACATCACCGTGCGCGCACGCCACCCACAGCACATCACGACCGGCCTTGTCGGCGAGGCGGCGTTCGGTGTCGCGGATCGCGGCCACCGCCCGCTGCTGCACCTGGGCCAGCCCTTCACCACCGGGGAACACGGCACCGGAAGCGTGCCCCTGCACCACTTTCCACAGCGGTTCGGTGAGCAGCTCGGCGATCGGGCGCCCGGTCCACTCGCCGTAGTCGACCTCGATGAGCCGTTCGTCGTGCTCGGGTTCGAGACCCAGTTTGTCGGCCAGCGGGGCGACGGTGCGCTGACAGCGCAGCAGCGGTGAGCTGGCGATGTGTTCGATCGGCAGGGTGGCGAGCCGGTCGGCGACCGCGGCGGCCTGTTCGGTACCACGCTCGGTGAGCTCCACACCGGGTGCGCGCCCAGCCAGGGTGCGCGCGGTGTTGGAGGTGGACACTCCGTGCCGGAGCAGGATCACCGTCATGGGACCAGCCTAACCATCAGCGGGCCTCGGGCTCAGGTGGCGGAGACGACACCCGCGGCGAGCAGGCCCATCACCGTCAGGCCGAGGATGATCCGGTAGCCGACGAACCAGTAGAAGGAATGCTTGCCGACGAACTTGAGCAGCCACGCCACCGAGGCATAACCGACGACGAAGGCGAGGACGGTCGCGACCAGCAGTTGTGGGCCGCTGGCGTTGAGCCCCTCACCGGCCGGTTCGAAGGCGTCGGGCAGGCTGAACAGGCCCGACGCGGTGACGGCGGGAATGGCGAGCAGGAAAGAGAACCGCACCGCCGCTTCCCGTTTCAGGCCGAGGAACAGGCCTGCGGTCGAGGTGGCGCCGGAACGCGACACACCCGGGATCAGGGCGAGGCACTGGGCCAGGCCCATGATGATGCCGTCGCGGGTGGTGAGCTGTTCGATCGGGCGGGCCTTCTTGCCGTAGTACTCACCGGCGGCGATCACCAGCGCGAACGCCACCAGCATGAACGACACCAGCCACAGGTTGCGTGCCCCGGTGCGGATCTCGTCCTTGAACAAGTAGCCGAGCACACCGATCGGGATGGTCGCGATGATGACGTACCAGCCGATGCGGTAGTCCAGCTCGCGCTGGGTGTCGCGTTCGTGTGCCTCGCGGGCGCTGCGGTCCATCACCGGCAGTTTGGTCGTCACCCGGTCACCGACGGCCACCTCACGCTGCGAGCGTTCGCGCCATCGCATGCCGAGAGTGGTGAACCAGGCGATCAGGATGCGCCAGATGTCCTTGGCGAAGTACACCAGGACCGCGGCCTCGGTGCCGAGCTGGGTGACGGCGGTGAACGACGCGCCCGCGTCGTCCCCGAAGAACACACCCGAGACGATGCGCAGGTGTCCGGAGGAGGAGATCGGCAGGAACTCCGTGAGCCCCTGCACCAGTCCGAGTACCAATGCCTGGAACCAGGTCATCGACTCGCCCACCACATCCTCCTACCACTTCTCGCGCCCGAAAGATCGCGTCCTCCTGGGCTTTTGCTTGCTCGCCCGGCCGTGTGGGCCCGCGATCCCGCAGCGACCCTACCCGTCGGGCCGGATCGGTGTCGTCGGCCCACCGGTGAACCCGACTCGCACCGGGTCGGCGCGGCGGTGACGGCCACGCCGCGCATTAGGCTGGGCGCCGTGACGAAAGCACGGGCGCGGTGATGGAACAGCGAACGGTGGGACGAAGCGGACTGCGGGTGTCGCGGATCGGGTTGGCGACCCATACCTGGGGCACCCATACCGATGCCGAGGAGGCCTCGGTGCAGCTGGCGGCGTTCGCCGATGCCGGGGGGACACTGATCGACCTCTCCCCCGTCTACGGTGACGGCGCCGCGCATCAGATCCTGGCCGGGTTGCTCGGTGAGGTGGTCTCGCGTGAGGACGTGGTGCTCAGCGGGTGCGCGGGTGTGGTGACCCACAAGCCGGGCGCGGGTGTGGGCGACACGGTTCCCGCGCCTGCCGCGGTCGGCCCGGTCGTCGATGCCTCCCGGCGCACCCTGCTGCGTCAGCTCGACCGCACACTCGCCGACCTCGGCACCGACCATCTGGACATCTTCAGCATCGCGGCCTGGGATCCCTACACACCTCTCGAGGAGGTCGCGGCCACCCTCGAGACGGTGATCGCCACCGGGCGGGCCAGGTACGCGGGCGTGCGTGGCCTCAGCGCGTGGCAGCTGGCGAGCTTGGCCGCGATCGGCCCGGTCACGGCCGCGCAGACACCGTATTCGCTGCTGGCGCGCGCCCCTGAGAACGATGTGATTCCGGCCGCACGCCATCACGGGGTGGGGATCATCGCTTCGGCGCCGCTGGCCGGTGGCATCCTCACCGGCAAATACAGCGACGGTGTGCCCGCCGATTCGCGCGGTGCCGACGAGTCGACGGCCGCCGAGATCCGCCGCCGCCTCGACGACGACCGCGCGACCCGGGTGGTCGATGCGCTGGTCACCGCCGCCGACGGGCTCGGTACTTCGCCGCTGGCGGTGGCGCTGGCCTGGATCCGGGACCGGCCGGGTATCGCGAGCATGATCGTCGGCGCCCGTGATATCGGTCAGCTCACGGGCGTGCTGGCCGCCGAGACCCTGGAATTGCCGCGGGCGATAGCGGCCGCCCTCGACGATGTGAGCGCCCGTTCGGAATGATGGCTAGCCTTACCTGCATGAAACTGCGTGGTGTGCTGACGGCGATGCTGGCGGCGACGGTCCTGACCGGCGCCGTCGCCTGCACCGGAAGCAATCCTGCATCGACTGCACAAACCCGTGGGCCGGTGACCGCCCAGTTCGCCGACCTCGACCCCGTCC
The DNA here is from genome assembly GCF_001612905.1 of Nocardia ignorata NBRC 108230. Classification (GTDB taxonomy): domain Bacteria; phylum Actinomycetota; class Actinomycetes; order Mycobacteriales; family Mycobacteriaceae; genus Nocardia; species Nocardia ignorata. Next base: position 355,201 of record NZ_BDBI01000012.1, read on the forward strand.
CGATCGGGCCCGCACCTACGCCGAAGATGCCCGCGACCGCGCGCTCGTTCGACGGCACCGAGGTGACGGTCACCGACGCCTCGCGCATCATCGCCGTCGACCGGTACGGCACCCTCGCCCAGACTGTGTGGGCGCTCGGTCTCGGAGACAACCTCGTCGGGCGAAGCACCTCCGCCTCGTTCCCCGCCGTCGCCGACGTGCCGAATGTGGCGGGCGGCAACGGCAGCCTCAGCGTCGAAGCGGTGCTCGCCCTTCGCCCGTCGGTGTTCCTCACCGACACCACCAGCGCCGCGCCCGCCGTGCGCGACCAGCTGCGCGCCGCCGGTGTGACGGTCGTGTACTTCGACCCCGACCGCAGCATGGACGGTGTCGTCCCGCAGATCGAGGCCGTCGCGACCGCGCTCGGGGTTCCCGACGCGGGGCGCGCGCTCGGTCAGCGCACCAGCGACGAGATCGCCGCCGCCACCGCCCGCGTGCCCTCCGCCGACCCGAAACCCAAGATCGCGTTCCTGTACCTGCGCAGCGCCGCGATCACCATGATGGCCGGCCCGGGTTCCGGTGCCGATTCGCTGATCACCGCGGTGGGCGGAGTCGACGCGGGGACCTCGGCCGGGCTGAGCGAACCGTTCACGGCCATCACCAGCGAGGCCATGATCGCCGCATCCCCGGATGTGCTGCTGGTGATGACCGACGGGCTGAAATCCGTCGGTGGGGTCGACGGTTTGGTGAAGGTGCCCGGCATCGCCCAGACGCCTGCCGGGCGTGATCGGCGCGTGGTCGACATGTCCGACGCGGTGGTGCTGAGCTTCGGCCCCAACACCGGCCGGGTGATCTCGGCGCTGTCCGATGCCATCTACGGGAAGACGTCATGACCCCGCGAGCAGCAGGAGTGACCTGCCGGGCGCGTGTCCTCCAGCCGGTTGACCTGGTCGTTCGGCGCAGCCGGCGATGCCCGGACTTCGAACGTCTGGCGGCGGTTACCCGCGAAGCGCCGGGCGGTGGCGATAGCTCTCGCACTCGACAGCCAGGGCGGCGTCGTCGTCCGATGACGACTGAGCCTTCCCGCGACGAGTACCGAGACGTCGCATGAGTGACGCCCCGGAGCTGATCAAGTCTGCCGATCCGGCGCGGATCACCGATGCGACGCCTGACCCGCTGCCGCGTCCGCGGCACCGAGCTACCCGGGTGACGGTGGTGTTCGTGGTCGCACTGGCCGCGCTGGTGATCCTGGCAGTCGTATCGGCGGTGCTCGGACAGGTGCCGACCACCGCCGCGGAGGTGGTCGGCAGCGTCGCGCACCGGATCGGACTGGGTTTCGGGCCGATGCCCGCACACCCGGCCGGCGAGGTGACGCTGTGGGAGGTGCGTTTCCCCCGCGTGGTGCTGGCCATCCTGGTCGGGGCGGTCCTCGCGACAGCGGGTGCATTGTTGCAGGGCGTGTTCGCCAACCCCCTGGCCGAACCGGGCGTGATCGGGGTGTCCGCCGGTGCGGCGGTCGGTGCGGGCACGGTGATCGTGATCGGTGGCGCGTTCGTCGCGGCCTGGTCGATCGCGGCGGCCGCGTTCGTCGCCGGGCTCGTCACGACGGCGCTGGTCTATGTGCTGTCGCGTTCGGGTGGGCGCACCGAGGTGGTGACGTTGATCCTCACCGGTGTGGCGATCAACGCGTTCGCCGGTGGTCTCATCGCGCTGCTGCTGTTCATCGCCACCCCCGCCGCCCGCGATCAGATCGTGTTCTGGCAGCTGGGCAGTCTCAACGGCGCAACCTGGCCGTCGGTCGCCGTCGTCGCCACCCTCGCCGCGAGCGGAATCCTGGCCGCCGTGCTCATCGCGCCGCGCCTGGATCTGCTGGCGCTGGGTGATTCCGCGGCCCGTCACCTCGGTGTCGACGTAGAGCGGCTGCGCAGGCAGGTGATCGTGGTGGTCGCCGTGCTCACCGCCGCGGGTGTCGCGTTCAGCGGCATCATCCTGTTCGTCGGCTTGATCGTGCCGCATGTGGTGCGGATGCTCGTCGGGCCGGGGCACCGGGTGCTCGTGCCGCTCAGCGCCGTCGTCGGCGCGGTGGTGTTGCTCGGTGCCGACGTCGCCGCGCGCACCCTGGTCCGCAATGCCGACCTGCCCCTCGGCATGCTGACCTCACTGATCGGCGGCCCGTTCTTCTTCTGGCTGCTGCGCCGCACCAGGGCCAAGGCCGGAGGTTGGGGATGAGCACACCGAGCCGGTCCGCTTTCCGCCCGGCACTCGACCGAACGGCCGCGAGTACCCCGGTTCAGCGGCGGAAGCCGACGTCGTGGCGGTCGCTGTTCGCCCGCACTCCCGATGTCCCCGCGCGCCCGGAACCGGGCACCGTCACGCTGCGGGCGACGGATCTCACCGTGCGCCGTGGGGGACGCACGGTTTTGGAGGACGTCGACTTCCGGGTGGCAGCCGGTGAGATCGTCGCGCTGGTCGGACCCAACGGCGCGGGCAAGTCGAGCCTGCTCGCCGCCCTGGCCGGTGAGCTGGAGCCCACCTCGGGCACGGTGAAACTCGAAGGCCACGCCCTCTCGCACTGGACACACGCCGACATGGCCCGGCGCCGCGCGGTACTGCCTCAATCGCACACCGTCGGCTTCCCGTTCACGGCCCGCGAGGTTGTCGCCATGGGTCGCGCGCCGTGGCTGCACACCCCCGCCGCCGACCGCGACGACGAACTGATCGCCGCCGCCCTGGCCGCCACCGACGTAACCCACCTCGCCGCCCGCACCTTTCCCGCCCTGTCCGGCGGTGAACGCGCCCGCGTCGCCCTGGCCCGGGTCCTCGCCCAGGACACCGCAACCCTGCTGCTGGACGAACCCACCGCCGCCCTCGACATCGGCCACCAGGAAGCGGTACTGCGGCTCGCCGCCGACCGTGCCGCCGAGGGCTCGGCGGTGGTCGTCGTCGTGCACGACCTCGGGGTAGCCGCCGCCTACGCCGACCGCGTCACCGTCCTCGACGAGGGCCGGGTCGCCGCCGACGGCCCACCCCGGCAAGTCCTCACCCGGGACCTGCTGACCAAGATCTACCGACACCCGGTCGACGTCTTCGACCACCCCGTCACCGGCCTGCAACTGGTCCTCCCCGACCGCACCCGCCCCTGAACCACCCGCGCACCACGCTGCGACGAAGGCGCCTGCCGTAACCGAGCTCCGCAGCGGTCCGCACCCGCTACCGCGGCCGACAGGTGTAGCCGCCGAGGAACCGGCGGGGGCTGGTCCTACCGGAAACCGCCTCCGAATCCACCGGAGTAGCCACCACCGGAGCAGCCGGAGTACCCACCACCCCCGTCGCCCCCGTAGTTGCTGGAGGGGCCGTAATACTTCCCGGACCGTCGCGGTCTGGTCGGATCGTGTGGATGCGGATCGATCAGCTCACCGGTCAGCGCCTGCCAGCCTTCGGCCTCACTCGAATACCTATCCGTCAGTGCCCGTCCGGTTTCGTTACCCCACGCCACCTGCGTATACGGGTGGCGTTCGCGCTCGGCACGCAAGGCTTCCTGAACTTCGGCCACGGTCAGCTCGCCCTCCGCCCCGAGGATGGCGTCCAGAGTGGACAGGTAGATCCAGAAGGTGCGCGCATTCGAGAAGGCGGTGATCTCGTAGGCCCACTGTGCCCCGGTGGCCGCGTCCAGCGCCGCGGCACGACGCGAGCGGATGCGCGCTTGTTCGCGCATGCGTTCTTCCTCGCGCCGCCGCTGTTCCTCTTCGATGCGCTGTCGTTTGCGTCGGCGCTCTTCTTCCAGGAATTCGGTCAGGTCGCCGGTACGTTGCTTGTACTCCGCGATCACCCGGTGGAACTCGGCGCGCAGTTCGGCGGCGTGCGTGTCGTAGTTCGCGCGCAGCCGCCGGTTTTCTTCTCGCGTACCGCAGCGACCACAACAGGGTCCCGCCGAGTGGCGGCTCGAGGTGCGCACCCACTTCACGTGCGCGGGCCTGTAATTCGCTGATGGCGCCGAGCAGGTCGTCGGTCGCCGTACGCCACCGGTCGTAGTCGCTGCTGGAGACCGAGGTGTCCGGATGCGCATCCGATCGGAAACCTGGATCGCTCACGCACGCGAGATAGTCATGGTCCCGGATCAGTTCACCGATCACATCGAGGCGGCGATTCTCGACCAGGTTCGCCAGTGTGCTCACGTGTACCGTGCGGCCCATACCTCATTGTGACAGAACTACGTTGTCCGACACGGCCTTTCACACGGGCCGATCCACATGATGACCCCGAGGTCGACCGCACCCTCCGCGCCGGGGTCGACCGCCGGGTTCTCCCTCACCGCCAGATGATCTTGAGCAGCGCGGGGGTGAGCACCATGCGGATGATCGTGGCGTCGATGATGAGCGCGACGATCATCCCGTAGGCGATGTACTTCATCAGCACCAGGTCGGAGAATCCGAACGCACCGGTCACCACGATGAGGATGGCGGCGGCGGAGGTGATGACCCCGCCGGTGTGGGCGACGCCGTAGCGGATCGATTCGGTGGCATCGGCACCGGACGCGCGTTTCTCCGCGATGCGTGAGAGCAGGAAAACCTCGTAGTCGGTGGACAACCCGAAGATGACCGTCACGATCAGCGCGACCACCGCGAACATCAAAGGCCCGGGCGTGAACTGGAAGACCCCGGCCCCGTGCCCTTCTACGAAGATCCAGGTCAGCACACCCAATGTGGACACCAGGCTGAGTGCGCTCATCGCCACGGCCTTCACCGCGAGGATCACCGACCGGAACGCCACGATCATCAAGGCCAGGGCGGCGGCGATGAGAATCGCCAGCAGCAGTGGCAGCCCGTCGATCAAACCGTTGATGCTGTCGCGTTCCAGCGCCGGAATGCCGGCGACCATGATCTCGACGCCCGGTGGTGCGGGCAGTGCGCGCAAGGTGTCGATCACCCGGTCGGCATCGCGTTTGTCCCCGAGCCCGGCCGAGAGCACGTTCACATCGTTCTTCGTCGGCGCGGCCGGTTCGAACCGCCCGGTCAGACCCGGGACCTGGTTGGCCTCGAACCGGATGTCGCTCAGTTGCTGCGGGGAGGCGCCGACCACCACCAGTTTCAGCGGTTCGGTGCGGAACCCCGGGAACAGCCGGTCGAAATCCTCCTGCGCCACCCGGGCGGGGTTGTCGGCGGCCAGGTACTTCTCGCTGATCCCGCCGAACTCGATGTGGCGCAAGGGAATACTCAATGCCAGCAACCCCAGCACGATCGGGATCACCACCGCCCACGGCCTGCGCATCGCCCAGATCGCCAGCCGGGAGAAGAACCCGGCGTCGATCTGGGCTTCGGTCTTGGTGCGGGAGAACCGTTTCAAGCCGAGCCAGTCGATGCGCCGCCCGGCGATACTCAACGCGGCGGGCAGGGCGGTCACCGACAGCACCGCCGCCAGCATCACCGCCGAGATGCCACCGTAGGGCACCGAGCGCAGCACCCCGTTGGGGAAGATGAACAGGGCACCGAGGCTGAGCGCGATGATGCCCGCCGAGAACTGCACCGTGCGGCCCGCGGTCGCCACGGTGCGCGCGGTCGCTTCCTCCACGCTGCGCCCGGCGGCCAACTCCTCCCGGAACCTGGTCACCGTGAACAGCCCGTAGTCGATCGCCAATCCGAGACTGACCAGCGTCATCACGGCACTGGCGAACACGTTGACCTCGATGTGGTCGGTGAGCACCCGCAGGATCCCCGAGGTGCCGAGGATGGTGAGCCCACCGATCAGCACCGGCAGCAACGCACCGATCACTCCGCCGAACACGAAGTACAGCAGGATCGCCACGATCGGCAGCGCGATGATCTCCGCGCGCCGGATGTCGTGCTGCATTCCGATGTTGATGCCCTCGACCACCGGCTGCAACCCGGCCAGCTGCACCGTCGTCCCACCGGGTCCGCCGCCGGGCACACCGGCGTTCAGGTGAGGTTTGAGTGCCAGGTAGTTGTTGACCGTTGCCGTGCCGCCGCCACCGGCCAGCCCGATGCTGGCGAAGGCGTGCTGTTTGGTCGGGTCGGAGGCGTTCGCCGAGAACGGGCTGTCCCAGTAGCTGTCGATCTTGTGGATGCGCTCGCCGTGCTCGGCACGTAAACCGTTGAGGGCGGCCAGGACCGGGCCGCGCACCGCCGGATCGTCGACGGTGGCGCCGGTCGGGGCGGTGTAGATGACGATGAGGTCGCCGTCGGTGTCGCGCCCGAAGGTGTCGTCGGCCAGTTTCGACGCGGCGACCGACTGGCTGTCCTCGTCGAACCAGCCCTCCTGGGTGTAGCGGCCGGCCAAATCGCGGCCGTACCACCCGGAGATCGCCACCGCGAGGACGAACAGCCCGAGCACGAGAAAACGATGCCGGTGGACGAAACGCCCCCACCGCATCGACCGCGATTCCCGCATCTCAGCCGCAGGCGGCGGTGCGGTAGTCGGCCGAGCGCAGGATGCCGCACAGATCGGTGCGCGAGATCTTCCAATTCCCGTCGATCAGCACGAAATGCACGATGGTGGTGCGGACATTGGTGCCCGACCCGTCCTTGTCCAGGCGCATGGTCGCGGTGAGCGTGCCGTCGCGGTTGTCGAACACCGGGTCCACGACCCCGTACACGGCGTGCGGGTTGTCGCGCAGCGCCTTGTACATGTCGGGGATCGCGTCCTTGAACGCGGCGCCGTCCTCGATGAGAGCGGTGCGTTCGTCGTCGGGCAGGTTGGGGTCGAGCGCGCGTTTGATCTGCGCGTCGAGTTCGGCGGCGGTCGGCAGCGGCACATTGGCCTTGCTCGACGAGATCGCGACCGAGGAGGACAGGGAGGCGTTGGCCGAGGACCGTGCGGCGTCGACCGAGGCCTCGTCGGTCCCACCGCAGGCGGTGAGGACGGCGAGGGCCGTGAGGCAGGCGGTGGCCGCAGCGGCCCTGGCGAGAAGTGTGGAAGACATCACCATCTACATACCATCAATGACGGAACCGATCCGGCCGAGGATGCCGCGAACACTGGTTTCGGGTCGATGCACGGGTTGCGCGTGCTCGATCAGGTCGCGCACGAACGCGACGACGCTTCGCTCGTCGTCGAGGTCGATATCGGTGACCTGCGCGCCGGCCTGGGCCACCACATCGGCCGAGCCGGGCACGGTTTCGCCCAGGTCGGGGCGGTATATCTGGACGGTCAGGGTGGCGCGCCGGGTGCGGAAGGCGAAGGGCCGTCCGTCGTCGGTGGTGCCGAAACCGTGGGCGAACGGGCCGAGTGAGAGGTCATCGATACCGAAACCCGACGCGGTGGGCTCGGTCATCGTGTGTTCTCCTGCCGCTGCGAGGGGCGATCAGTTGTCGACACGTCAACAGTAACGCGCGTCACCGACGTCGCGGCGCGGGCCACCCGGTCGGAGCTACTGGTGAGTCATCATGGTCAGATGGTGATCTGCGGTCATCTCGTGCGGAATTGAAGGAGTTCGGTGCATGCGCCTTCGTGGCTCGGTCGCCTCGACGTTGCTGGTGGCACTTGTGGTGACCACCGGTTGCGCGGGTGAGGACAGCGGCCCCTCTGTGCCGACCCGGGAACCGGCGCGCGCCGCGGTCTCGCCCGTCGTGGCAGGTGTCCCGGCCGGGAGTGTCACGCCGCTGTCGGCAACGAAAGCGCTACTGGCCGAACGCGCGACCGGTCGGCTCGCCGCGCTCGACACCGCGGGCACGACGCTCGCCCTGATCGACTCGGCGGGCACCCAGCGGGTAACCCTGCCCGTCGCGGGCGCCGCCTTGGCGCAGGGGACGGCCGGAGAGGTGCTCGTCGCCGCCGACCGCCGGGTGCTGCGGGTGCGTGCCGATTCGGGCGCGATCACCGAACTGCCCGTCGAGGGTGACGTGCGCAGTGTGCAGATCCGGCCCGATGCGAGCCTGGTCGTCGGCACCGCCGACGGCACCGTCCGCGTCCTCGACCCCACCGGCGTCGTCACCCGCACCGTCACCGGTCTCGTCTCGGCCGACGCGCTCGCGGTCACCGGCGACGACATCACCGTCCTCGACCGCAAACAGACCGCCGTCGTCGGTGTCGGCACCGACGCGCTCGGCCTGATGCTGCGCGCGGGCGACGGCGCGACCAATGCCCTGGCCGACCCGCACGGCCGCATCCTCGTCGCCGACACCGACGGGGGTGAACTGCTCGTCTACTCGGCCGGTCCGCTCGTGCTGCGTCAGCGGTTCCCGGTAGCATCGGCGCCTTACGCCCTGGCCTACGATCCGCGCTCGGACACGGTCTGGGTGTCGTGCACAGAGAGCAACGAGGTCGTCGGGTACGACCTGTCGACCGGCATCGGTGTCGAGGTCGACCGCTTGACCACCGTGCGTCAGCCCGACGCGATCGCCGTCGACGAACGCACCGGCGACCTGTTCGTCGCCTCGGCCGCGGGCGAGGGTCTGCAGCGGATCGGGGCCGGACAGCGGAAGAGAGGGCTGTGATGGCGACTCCCCCGAGCTGGGAGACCAGCAACGACGACTACGAATACGTGCCGCTTCGCCTGCCACCGGAGGTCACCCGGGTCTCCGCCTCCATGCGGTTGGCCATCCAGGCCGAATTCGGTGGCTGGGAACTGTCGCGGGTGCGCGCCTACAACGACGGCAGCCGCCGGGTGTTGTTGCGCCGCCGCAAGACCGCCGTCCTCCCTGTGCCCGAACCCGGATTGTGAGCCGACCCATGTACGCCCTGCTATTACGTTTGATGTTCCTGATCCCGCCGGAGCGGGTGCACCACCTGGTGTTCGCGGCCCTGCGGTTCGCGACCTGGTTCCCGCCCACGCGATGGGTGGCGCGCAAGCTCACCGTCGTCGAGGACCCGATCCTGGCGACCACCGCGTTCGGTGTCGATTTCCCCGCCCCGCTCGGGCTGGCCGCCGGTTTCGACAAGAACGCCGACGGCGCGAACACCTGGGGATCGCTCGGTTTCGGGTTCGCCGAGATCGGCACCGTCACCGCCCAGGCCCAGCCCGGCAATCCCGCGCCGCGCCTGTTCCGGGTATCGGCCGATCGCGGCCTCATCAACCGCATGGGCTTCAACAATCACGGCGCGGCCGCCGCGGCCGCCCGCCTGCACGGCGCGCACCCCACGGTGCCGATCGGCGCGAACATCGGTAAGACCAAGGTCGTCGAACCCGATGCGGCCGCAGCCGATTACGCCACCAGCGCGCGCCTGCTCGGTCCGCTGGCCGACTTCGTCGTGGTCAACGTGTCCTCCCCCAACACCCCCGGCCTGCGCGATCTGCAGGCGGTCGAATCGTTGCGCCCGATCCTGGCGGCCGTGCTCGAGGTGGTGTCGGTGCCGGTGCTGGTGAAGATCGCCCCCGACCTGTCCGACGACGACATCGACGCCGTCGCCGACCTCGCTGTCGAGCTGGGTCTGGCCGGCATCGTCGCCACCAACACCACCATCCGCCGCGACGGCCTGAAGACTCCCGCCGCCGAGGTCGAGGCGATGGGCGCGGGCGGGCTGTCCGGCGCCCCGGTGGCCGAGCGTTCCCTGCAGGTCCTGCGCCGCCTCTACGCGCGCGTGGGCGACAAGCTCGTCCTGATCTCGGTGGGCGGTATCGAAACCCCCGAGCAGGCCTGGGAGCGCATCCTCGCCGGTGCCACCCTGCTGCAGGGCTACACCGGTTTCATCTACGGCGGCCCCTTCTGGACCACCCGCATCCATCGCGGCATCGCCGCCAACCTGCGCGCGGGCGGTTTCACCTCGCTGGCCCAAGCCGTCGGCGCCGAACACCGCACCGCGAAGGCCTGAACCTCACCCGTAGTACACATTCCGCGCACGGTCGCCGTGCCGCAATTTCGGCGGCCCCCACCCGACCCGGCGGTCGGGCGGATCGTGGAACGATTCGCCCGCGGGTTCGCGACCGGCGCGAGTGTCGAGTCGTTTGGCCAGTTTGATCAGCGCCTGCTGCCACATCATGCCGAGGATGTCGGCGCGGGCGCTGATCTCGGCGTGGGCGATGCGGTCGTAGGCCATGCCGAGATCGCTGACGAGTTCGTCCAGTTCCATGCCCGCGCGAGCCTGTTCCGTGGTGAGCAGATAGCCGGGCAACCAGCTCAGGGTCCAGGAATCGGGGCCGACGCGTTCGGCGTATTCCGGTGTGCGGTCGCTGCGCATGGTGTCGTCGGTGCGGAAAATCATCGCGGACCTGCCTTCCCCGGCGAGCGCTTCACCTGTCCGGGTGTCCGGCGGGGCGGGCGCTCCCCCGTAACCCAGTGTGGCATTTGCCTTTTGTCCGGGTCAATTGCCATTGTAGAGAGGTAATTGCCGCAAACCGGGCGTGGCAAACCCGGCATTGTGGCGATCGCAGTCCGGCGACCGCGTGGTCGCGGGTCGTCAGGTGACGGGAGGCAGACATGTCGATGGTTCCCCAGGACGCCCGTGTCGCCGCTATCCGCAGCATCCTCACGCGCCTCGGCAAATACTCCGGCCTGAGCGCGGAACGCTTGCGCCACACCGAGATCGACGCCGCGCCGCTGCTCGAGCTGCTGTCGGTGCGCAGGCACGCCAGGCGCACCGGTGACAGTGTCGAAGCCGCGATCCTGCCGGTGGTGCGCGAGGTCGCCCAGTGGCTCTCCCCGACCGATCGGCTCATCGTCGATGCCGCCCTGTGTCTGGGGTTGTGGCGGGACCGGCCGGGCGTCGGTGTCGATGTCGATCGCCTGTATGCGGACAACCTCGGCGAACGTCGAGAGGCCTTGACCGAACAGTGGGTCGCGCTGCACACCCTGCTCGATGTCGACCCGATCCCGGAGACCCCCACCGTCAAACGCCTGCGCACCGTCGCCGAACACGCCGCGTTCACCGCCCTGGCCGGGCTGCTCGCCGCCGACTCGGGCTATCCGATGGCTCAGCCCGCCGCGCCCGCGCCGACCGCGCCGCCGCCCGCCCAGCGCGGGGTGGTGACGGTGTTCGGTGACGCGGTGATCGACCACCTGTACCGGGTGGACGACTTTCCCACCGCCACCAGCGCGGCCAGCGGCAGCTTCACCGGCCATCCCGGCGGCAAAGGCCTGAACCGGGCGGTGGCGGCGGCCCGGCTCGGCATCGACGTGCACCTGGTGTGCGCGGTCGGCGACGACGAGTACGGCCGCCGCATCCGTGAGTTCCTCGAAACCGAGCGCGTGCACCTCGATCTGGTGAAGGTGGTCCTGTTCGCGCCGTCGCTGGTGACCGCCGTCGTGCTGGCTCCCAACGGCGAATCGCGGATGATCGGCTGCCGCGACACCCGGGTGCAATTGCAGGACGAGGACCTCCACCGCCCCGAACTGCGTGCCGCCCTCGAGTCCTCGGATGTGGTGATCCTGAGTTTCGAGCAGCCCCCGGCGGTGATCGAACAGGTGCTGGCCACGGTGTCGCAGCTGCAACCCAAACCGCCCGTGATCGTGTGTCCCACCCCGTCGATGCCGGTTCCCCAAGGGCTGTACCAGCATTTCGGCGCCGTCGACTACCTGGTCGGTACGGCCGCCGAACTCGCCGCGCTGCTGCCCGACGTGCCCGCCGAGTCCGGCGACGACATCGCCCGGTTACTGCGCGGGCTCGGCGTCGGCACGGTGTGCACGGTCGAGAACTTCCAGTGCGCGGTCGCCTCCGACACGGTGAACACCGTCATCGATCACTTCCCGCAGGTGCTCAAGGCCTCCGTCGGTGCGGCGGCGGCGTTCACCGGGGCGCTGGCGCATCGGCTGGTGAACAGCCGAACCGCGCTCACCGCAGCCGATTTCGCGTGGGCCACCGCCGCGATGATTCCGACCCAGAAGCTGGGTGCGGTCGCGGTGACCATGCCCGGTGTCGACGACATCGATCGCATCGTGCGCCTGTACGCGCCGCGCGCCTGATCCGGGGGTAAAGTCGCGGCGTCGCACCGCACCCCGTCCCACCTCGGAGGATCGTTGACCATCCTGTCGTTCGGCAGTGCCGCGAGCACACGCGCCGGGTCCGACACCGCCCACCGTTTGGGCCGCGCGGGCGGGCAGCTTCCGGTACGGGTCGTCGAGATCGCCGACCCCGACGACGGCGGGCATCTGCTGGTCTTCGGTGATCCCGGCGACGGTTGCCTGGTGCGGGTGCATTCACGCTGCCTCTACGGCGAAAGCCTGGGCTCCGACGACTGCGACTGCGGCGCCGAACTGCGCACCGCGATGGACCGCATCCAAGCCGAGGGCAGTGGTGTGCTGGTCTATCTGGAGCAGGAGGGGCGCGGCGCCGGCCTGATCTGGAAGGCCAGGGGGTACCGGGAAAGCGAATTGTCGGGCGCCGACACGTTCCAGGCTTATGAGCGCCTCGGCCTGCCCGCCGACACCCGCCGTTTCGCGCCCGCCGCCGACGCGCTCGCCGAGCTGGGCTTGCGCCGGGTACGCCTGCTGACCAACAACCCCGACAAGTGCCGGGCACTGACCGATGCGGGCATCGATGTGGACCCGGTACCCCTGACGATCACCCTTTCCTCGGCCCGCGGCAGACGGTATCTGCAGGCCAAACGCGTGCACCGTCACCACACCATCCCCGCCGACGATATGGTCGCCGGCACCCGCCGCCGGATGTGGTGGTGGCCCGGTCGCCGCAGGTAAACGCCCCGGGATTCCCGATATCCGGCTACGATATGTGAGCCGTGCCACTTTTGACGTCTTCGCCTCGAGATGATGCGAGGAAAGTCGTCTCATTGGTTCGGCACTTCAGCTCGGCCTATGGGAACAGGGATATGACAGAGATCGGTTTCGCGCACGCTTCCGGGGTCACGGTGCACACCGTACCCGCCGCCTTCCAGCAGACCGCCGCCTTGCGGCCCCGCCAGATCGCGCTGCGCACCGTCGGCGGCACCCAGGAGATCACCTGGTCCGAATACGCCACCCGGGTGCGCGCCCTGGCCGCCGGCCTCGCGAAGCTCGGTGTCGGACACGGCGATTCGGTGGGCATCATGCTCACCAACCGGCCCGAGTTCAACCTGGTCGACACCGCCGCGCTGCACCTGGGCGCCACCCCGTTCTCGGTGTACAACACCAGCTCGCCGGAGCAGATCGCGCACGTGTTCGCCAACGCGGGCAACCAGGTGGTCATCACCGAGCAGGCCTTCCTCGATGCGATCCGGGAATCCGGCGCCGAGATCGCGCACACGGTCCTCGTCGACGGCACCGCCGAGAACACCGTGTCACTCACCCAGCTCGAATCGGACCCGCTGCCGGAGTTCGATTTCGACGCCGCCTGGCAGGCCGTGGAGCCCGGCGACCTGGCCACCCTCATCTACACCTCGGGCACCACCGGCCCGCCCAAGGGTGTGGAGCTCACCCACGGCAATGTGATCGCCCAGGTCGTCGGCCTGGTTTCCGGCCCGCTGCCGGTCGGTTTCGACGACCGCGCGGTGTCGTATCTGCCCGCCGCCCATGTCGCCGACCGCATTTCCGCGCACGCGATCAGCCTGCTCACCGGTGTGCAGATCACCACCGTCCCGGATCCGCGCGAGATCGCCGCCGCCCTGCCCGACGCCCGCCCGACGGTGTTCTTCGGTGTGCCACGGGTGTGGCAGAAGATCAAGACCGGTATCGAGAACAAGCTCGCCGTGGAACCGAGCCCGGTGAAGAAGGCGCTGGCCAACTGGGCGATCGGTGTCGGCGTCGCCGATGCGCGCGCCAAGTTGGCGGGCGAGGGCTCGTCGCTGCTGCTCGGTGTGCAGCACAGGATCGCCGACGCGCTGGTGCTGTCGAAGTTGCGTGACGCGCTCGGTTTCGCCGAACTGAAGGTCGCCGCCTCCGGTGCCGCCCCGGTGCCGCCGGAGACTCTCGAGTACTTCCTCGGCCTCGGCTTCTCGGTGAGCGAGGTGTGGGGTATGTCGGAGACCTCGGGTGTCGGCACGTTCACCGAGATCGACAAACCGCGCCCCGGTTCGGTCGGTCGCGTCATGGACGGGGTCGAGTTGCGGTTGGACGCCGACGGCGAGGTCCTCATCCGTGGCCCGATCATCACCCGCGGTTACCGCAACATGCCCGACAAGACCGCCGAAGCCATCGACGACGCGGGCTGGCTGCACACCGGCGACGTGGGCACGCTCGACGCCGACGGCTACCTGCGCATCGTCGACCGCAAGAAGGAGCTCATCATCAGCGAGGCGGGCAAGAACATCGCCCCCTCCAATATCGAGAACGCCATGAAGGCGGCCTCGTCGATGATCGGCCAGGCCGTCGCGATCGGCGACGCCCGCCCCTACATCACCGCCCTGATCATGCTCGATCCCGACGTCGCCGCCCTGCGCGCCAAGGAATTCGGTGCCACCGACGCCACCCTGGCCGAACTGTCGCGTCGCCCCGAGATCATCGAGGAGGTCAAGGAGGCGGTGCTCGCGGGCAACCGCAAGCTGTCGCGGGTGGAGCAGGTGAAGCGATTCCACATCGTCGAGACGCTGTGGGAGCCCGGTGGCGACGAGCTGACCCCGAAGATGTCGCTCAAGCGCACCCCCATCGCGAACAAATACGCCGACCGCATCGCCGAGCTCTACGCGGCAGAACCGCCCGCGGGCGTCGTGAACGTGAAGTAGGTCCGAAAGAACCGGTGGCCCCGCATCCGTGCGGGGCCACCGGTGTTTTCAGTGCTGTTCGTAGGTGCCGACGAGGGTGGCACGACCCAGGGTGTGGAAGAACAGATTGAACCCGAGGTAGGCCGGGGTCGCATCGGGGCCGACTTCGAGTTCGGGCACGTCGACGGCGTGCACGACCACGAAATACCGGTGCGGCCCATGACCTTTCGGCGGACCCGCGCCGACGAACCCGGGGAACCCACCGTCGTTGCGCAACGACACCGCACCGGCGGGCAGGGCGCCACCCTCACTGCCGGCACCGGTGTCGAGCGAGGTCACCGAGGCGGGGATGTTGGCGACCGCCCAGTGCCAGAATCCCGACGCGGTCGGGGCGTCCGGGTCGTACACGGTGACCGCGAAACTCTGTGTGCCCTCGGGGAATCCGGACCAGCTCAGCTGCGGGGAGATGTCCTTGCCACCCGCGCCGAACACCCCGGAGACCTGATCGTTGGCCAGCGGCTGCCCGTCGGTGATGTCGGTGGAGGTGAGGGTGAACGACGGCACCTTCGGCAGCGCGTCGTACGGGTTGTAGGTCATAGCGGCCTCTCTGTGTTGTTGGCGGCTGGGCCCGCGGGTTCAGCTGTTCAGCAGGAAGTGTTCCAGCACCCGGGTGCCGAATTCCAGGGACTGCACCGGTACCCGTTCGTCGACGCCGTGGAACAGGGCGGTGAAGTCGAGGTCCGGCGGCAGCTGCAGCGGCGCGAAACCGAAGCAGCGAATTCCCAAGCGGGCGAACGCTTTCGCGTCGGTGCCGCCGGAGAGCATGTAGGGCACGGTCCGCCCGTTGGGGTCGTTGGCCAGCACCGCGTCGTTCATGGCGTCGACGAGGTGCCCGTCGAAGGTGGTTTCGTAGGAGTCGAGTTTGGTGATCCACTCGCGTTCCACGTCGGGGCCGATCAGTTCGTCGACCTCGCGTTCGAACGCCGCCTGACGCCCCGGCACCACCCGGCAGTCGATCACGGCCTCGGCGGTCTGCGGAATAACGTTGGCCTTGTACCCCGCCGAGAGCATCGTCGGGTTGGCGGTGTCGCGCAGCGTGGCACCGATGATGCGGGAGATGGTGCCCAGCTTGGCGAGCTGACCTTCGATGTCGGGACTGTTCGGGTCGAACTGCAGGCCGGTTTCCTCGGTGACGGCGGCCAGGAATTCGGCCACCGAATCCGAGAGCACCACGGGGAAGGTGTGTTTCCCGAGCCGGGCCACCGCGTCGGCCAGAATGGTGACCGCGTTGTCCTCGTGCAGGAACGACCCGTGGCCCGCGCGAGCCTTGGCCCGCAACCGCATCCAGCCCAGGCCCTTCTCGGCGGTCTCCACCAGGTACAGCCTGCGTTCGGTGCCGTCGGGGCGCGGCACGGTCAGGGAGAACCCGCCGACCTCACCGACGGCTTCGGTGACGCCTTCGAACAGGTCGGGCCGATTGTCGACCAGCCACTGTGAGCCCCATTTGCCGCCGTTCTCCTCGTCGGCGAGGAACGCGAAGACCAGGTCTCGCGGCGGCACGGTGCCCTCGGCCTTGAACTGACGCGCCAGTGCCAGGGTCATCCCGACCATGTCCTTCATGTCGATCGCGCCGCGCCCCCACACGTATCCGTCCTGCACGGCGCCCGAGAACGGGTGCACGCTCCAGTCGGCCGCTTCGGCGGGAACCACGTCGAGATGCCCGTGGATCATCAGCGCACCCCGGCTCGGATCGGCCCCGCGCAGGCGGGCGAACACATTGCCGCGCCCCGGCGCTCCCGATTCGACGTACTCGGTCTCGTACCCCACCTCCTGCAGTTGCGCCGCAACCCACTCGGCACACTCTCGTTCGCCCTTGGTGGTCGCGAGCTCACCGGTGTTGGAGGTGTCGAACCGGATCAGCGTACTGACCAGCCCCACCACCTCGTCTTCCGCGCGAGACCGTCGATCGACTCCAGAACTTTCGCCAGATGCCACCACGCCCCTTTCCTACCACTGTTCGACGTCTCGACGCGCCCCGCGTAGGCATCACTCCGGTGCTTAGATTCTTACTTAATTAAATCTGTGCTTAAATAATGGGGTGCACGCTTTGGACATCCTCGGGGATCCGGTTCGCCGCCGGATTCTGGAACTTCTCGCCGCCGGTGAATGCGGTGCGGGCGCGATCAGTGACGCTGTGCGACAGGAATACCCGATCTCCCACCCCGCGGTGTCACATCACCTGCGGGTACTGCGGGAGAACGGGTTCGCGACCGTCCGCGCGGAAGGCACCCGGCGCCTCTACGCGGTCGACAGCGCCGGTATGCGTCAAGCCGACGAATGGCTCGAGCGGTTCCGCCACCTGTGGCAAACCCGGCTCGACGCCCTGGACACCGAGATCGCCCGCGGCAAACGCGAGCGACGCAGCTGAAGGAGACAGCAATGCTCGACATCATCGATCAGATCAACCGCACCATGACAGACCTCGGGCCGTCGAAACAGGTGCGGCTCGCACGGACCTACGACACGACCCCCGAGGACCTGTGGGACGCGTGCACCGACCCGCGGCGCCTGTCACGGTGGTTCGAGCCCGTCGGTGGTGAGCTGCGGGAGGGCGGCCGCTACCGGCTCGACGGCAGCGGAACGACCGGCACCATCGAAGAGTGCGTCGCGCCGACACGGCTGCGCATCACCTGGGAGTACGGCGACGACACGAGCGTGGTCGAGGTGACGATCACCGGCACCGAGGATGGGGCCGCCCTCGAGCTCACCCACACCGTGCCGGACAACGAACACTGGCGAACCTACGGCCCCGGCGCCACCGGCGTCGGCTGGGAAACCTCGTTCCTGGCAGTGGGCTTCTTCCTGTCCGGTGACGACAGGGCGACCCCGGCGGAGCTGGAAAAGCTGCTGTCCACACCGGAAGGCGCCGAGTACATCCGGCGCGCCGCGAGCGCCTGGGGCGACGCGCACACCACCGCCGGGACCGATCCGGCGACTGCCCGCACGGTCGCCGACCGCGTGGCCGGCTTCTACACCGGCGCCGAGTAGCGACGAGCGGAGGCAAGCCCGTCAAAAGCCTCGCACAGTCGCGGCCAACGCCTCGTCTGCGAGCGCTTTCGCCGCCTCTCGCGGTGCGTGGTGGGCGAGGGCGGTGACGAGATCGCGGATTCCTTGCCGCATCTCCGGTGTGAGGCGGGCGTGGCGTGCCACGTCGAGCTCGTTGGCGATGGTGAGGACGGCGAAGGCGTACAGGTCGTCCCCGGTGATCGTGACCGGTCCGCCGGTGAAGCGGTCGGTGACCCGAAGTGACGGTTTCCCGAGTTCACGGTAGGTCGGTGTGCGGGCGCAGGCGCCGTAGAGATAGACCGATTCCTCGGCAGGACAACCGATCACCTCGGCCAATCGGTGTCGCCGCGTGGTCGGTAAGAGTGCCGTGGCGAACCCGTCCGTGCCGTAGGTGGCGTGGCAGATCGCGGCGAGCCGGGTGCGCCGTGGGGCGTTCCACTCCGCGGTGATGGCCTGCACGCGCCGCAGGTGATCGAGCAGGTTCCCGCCCGGGTGCTCGACGCGTTCGGCGCCGAGTGCTCGCTGGAATTCGAATGCCGCACGGACGGTGTCCTCGTCGAGACAGGTATCGGCGTGCACCGCTATGCGATCCGCTAGCTCTTCCGGCGCGTCGCGGGCAACCAGGTGCCCTGCCTCGGCGATCACGGCAGTGGTGACGCGCCGGTTCGCCCGGCCCAGACGGTGCACATCGTCGTCGGCGAGGAAGGAGCGGCCGCCGCGCACGAGCAGGATGGGCAGGTCCACTGCGCCGATGGTGCTGAGCAAAGCGGGCCCGGATCCGAGGATGTCGTCGGTGAGGTCCCCGAGGCTTGCGCCGAAGCCCTGGTCGCGCAACCAGTTTCGTGTCGGCTCCGGGTCGGGATCGGGAACGACGTCCACGAGGACCAGTCCGGCGACCTTGGACCGGACGGCAGGTTCGGCCAGCGCCGCCATGGCAGCGAAGCCGCCGAGGGAGGCTCCGGCGACCACCACGGGTCCGGCCTCACGGCCGATGAGCGCGGCCACGTCGTCGGCGAGCGGCCGAAGCGTGGTGACCTGCCCGGAACTCTCGCCGTGGCCGCGCAGGTCGACCGCAACGGTGCGGTAGCCACGCGCCTCGAGCCGCGCCGCGATCGGCGACCACACGCCGCGACGCTCTCCCCCGGCGTGCAGCAGCAGGACCGTGGGTCCGCGACCGCGGACCGTGGCGCGCAGTGTGGCGTCGCCGAGGACGATATCGGTATGGATCATCGTGGTACCCCAAACCTTGACATGTCCAGGTAACGGTAGGGCTTGCTACCTTGTTGGGTCAAGGTAGTGTGACGATGTGAGCATGCCGAGAGTGCGGAGGCGTCCCGAGGAGGCGCGTCAGGCGATCCTCGACGCCGCCGCGACGCTCCTGGCCGAGGGCGGTCCAGCGGCCGTGCAGGTCCGTGCGGTCGCCGCCCGCGTCGGCATGACCGACGCGGGCGTCACCCATCATTTCCGAAACCGGCAGACCCTGCTCACCGAACTTTTGCGGCACGGCGGCCGCCGGCTCCGAGCGGGCCTCGCCGACATCGTCGCGGCGTGGCTGGACGACAACGCCGACCTGCCCGCACTCATCACCGCACTCCACGACTTCTACCGCGGCGGCTACGCCGATCTGGCCGTCGCCCTGCACGCCGCGGGTTGGCGTGACCGGGGCAGCGGCATGCTCGACCCCGTCGTCGAGGCCCTGCATCGAGCCCGCCCACCGGGCAGTTGCCTCGACGACACCCGCCACGCGGTCGCGGCCCTGCATCAGGCCGTGGCGATGGATGTCCGCTACGGCAACGCTTTCCGGCGCAGCGCCGGGCTCACCGACGCCGCCGCGACCTTCGACGCGCACGCACAGTGGTGGGCACACCACCTCGAAACCACCCTCGGCCTGTCCGCGCCCGGCCGGGCTCAGGGCTCGAGCACGTAACGACCGCGCGCCCCACCCTCGGCCATGGCCCGGTGGGCGTCGGCGGCCCGGTCCAGCGGCAGGACCGCGTGCACCCGCGTAGGCAATCGGCCTGCCGCGGCGAGGGCGAGCAGTTGCCCCAAACGTGGTCCGTCCGATCGCACCATCAGCACGTTCACGGTGATCCCCCGTTCCACCGCGGGCACGATATTGGGCCGGACACCGACGAACACTCCACTGTCGCGGACCGGTTTCAGGCCCCACGTCTGCTGCGGGGTGGCGTCGACGACCGCGTCCCACCCGGGTTCGACCGCGGTGACGAAGTCGGCGCCGAGTCCGCGCACGAACTGTTCGTCGGCCGCCCTGGCCAGACCGGTGACCCGCCAGCCGCGGTCGGGTGCGAGGGCGGCGACACCGGCCCCGATGGCACCGGCGGCTCCGATCACCAGCAGCCGGTCACCGTCGGCGGGTGCCTCGCCGAGCATGTCGAGGATCTGTGCGGCGCTCAGACCACTGAGCGGCACCGTGGCTGCCGGGACCAGGTCGAGCCCGTCCGGCACCACTGCGAGGTCGGTGGCGGGCACGACGAGTTGTTCGGCGTAGGTGCCGAAGTCGCGGTCGAAGCCGAGCACGACACCGGCGACTCGGGTCCCGACGGCCAGATCGACGCCGGGTCCGGTGGCCAGGACGGTGCCGGCGAAGTCCCAGCCCAGTCCGGTGTGTTCGGGTTGGTCAATCATCCCGAGATCGTGGAAGAAGCCGCTGACGACACCGAGGTCGGTGGGGTTGACGGGTGCGGCCGCGACGCCCACCCGAACCTCACCGGGTCCGGGCTCGGCGACGGGGACGTCGATGATCTCGATCGAGTCGGGTCCGGCGGGTGTGCGGACGACGGCGGCCCGGAAAGTTCCGGCTGTGTTCATGATTCGCTCCTCCATCAGTGCTGGTGGATTCCAGCCTGCTCGTGCGACTTGGAAGGGAGTTGGAGCCGAATCGGACGTCGCCGTGACCTGCGCTGTCAGGTGCGGATCGCCGCGGCGGCGCGTGCCCTGGCTTCGGTGGACCAGTGTGGTGCGTTCCACCGTTGGGCGATGTCGGCTGCCTGCGCGAAATGCGCGGCCGCCTCGTCGCCGCGACCGAGGAACACCGCGAGTTCGCCCAGTACGTGCGCGACCGGGCGCACGGCGAGCGACACGCTCTCCGCGCCCGCGGGAGGACCAGCGCGGTGTGGCAGCAGGTCCGCATAGACCCGCTCAGCGCCGTCGCGGTCGTTCACGGCGATCAGGGCCAGCGCGCGCAGGCTCGTCAGGAAGGTGAAGAAGAAGTCGGCTCGGATCGGAGCCGGTGGTGTGGGCACTACTTCGTTGCCGCGACCCGCGGCGTGCAGGGCCAGTGTCAGCAGGTCGGCGACCATCGGGCCGAGCGCGGCGTGGACGGCGCGGACCTCGTCCAGGTGGGCGCCGAGGGTGCCGTCGTTGATCCAGATCGCCGCGCGGGCGATGCGGAGGAACCCGGCGGCGTGCACCGACCCGGCGCGTTCCATGCGCTGGGTGGCTGTGATGTAGCGGCGTTCGGCGTCGGCGAACCGTCCCTCGATCAGTACCAGCGTCGCCAGGGCGATCTCGGCTGCGCCGACCGCTTCGGGCATCCGGTAGGCGCGGGCCAGGTCGCGCGCTTGTTCACTGACGCGACGCATGGTCGTCGGATCGTTGGCGGCGGCGGCACCGGCAGCCAGGTTGAGCAGGGCGGTGATGCGGTACACGGGCAGGTCGTGTTCGGTGCCGATCGCCAGGAGTTCCCGCGAGTACTCCTGGCGACGCGAGGCGCGCGCCAGAATCAGCAGGGCGGCGGCGCGCAGACCCGGGGAGGTCGCCGACTCGAGTGCTTCCAGGGCCGCCGGCATGACCGTCGGATCGTCTTCGCCGACCAGTTCGTGGGTGTAGGCGATGAGCAGATGAGCGCGCACCTCGCGGTCGAGATCGGTGCGGGTGAGCAACCGGGCGAGCCGTTCGACGATCGGGCGGTCGACCGTGCCGTACATCCGGGACTGCCACGGTGTCGGTTCGGTCCAGGCGGTGAACGCGGCGATCATCAGATCCTCACGTCCCAGCGACTCGGCGAACTCCACTGCCTCCTCGCGCGTGCGCCTGGCGCCCGCGATGGACCCGGCTCTGACCTGTGCTCGCAGCAACCTGCCGAGCAGATCCACCCGTTCGTCCGGTTCGCGGGCAGCGGCGACCGCATCGGTGAGGAGCGCGACCGCCACATCGTGGGCGTAGCGCGCCTCGGCCAGTTCCGCGGCTTGCACGCAGTACCCGACGGCTTTCGGCGATCCGGCCCGCGCCCAGTGGTGTGCCAGGGCGACGATGTCGCCGGAGCCTTCGAGAGCCGCCGCGATCCGCGCATGCATCCTCGTCGTGCGCGCCCGGCTGACACCGGTGACCAGGGTGTCTCTGACCAGGGCGTGCACGAACCGGACACGACCGGGCCCCGGTTCGTCGAGCAGCCCGGCGATGACGCCCGCGTCCACGGCGTCGAGCACGCCGTCCTCGTCGGTGTCGGCGGCGCGCACGAGCACGTCGACCGAGCATTCGCGACCGGCCACCGCCGCCAACCGCAGCACGGACACACCGCTGTCGGGCAACCGTGCGAGCCGACGCCGCAGCACGTCGCGGACACCCTCGGGAACCTCCGAGAGCGCGACCAGTGCGCCTTCACCGTTGAGCAGGCGGGCGGTCTCGCGCACGTAGAAGGGGTTGCCGCCGGTTCTTTCGGCGATTCCGGCCACGGTCGAGTCGTCGGTGTCGCATTCGGCTCGCACGAGTTCGGCGACGGCGTCGCGGCCGAGTCCGGGCAGGTCGAGCCGAAGCGGGGCGGTGCGGGCCAGGGTGGCGAGTGTTTCGGTGAGGCGCTCGCTTTCGTCCGAACGGTAGGCGGCCACGATCAGGATCGGGGCCCGGGTGTCGATGCCGCCGGTGAGCAGTTCCAGGGTGGCGGCGTCGGCCCAGTGCAGGTCGTCGAGGACGACGGCGACGGGACGCTCGGTGGCGGCTGCGGCGAGCCAGGTCCACACGGCTCGCCGGAGCCGGAATCGTCCGGCTGCCGCGTCACCGTGTGCGGGCGCGAAGTCGCCCAACAGCGGTGCCAGATCGTCAGAGAACGGTTGGGGCGCAGCGCTTTCGGCGATCGATCGCAGCACTTCGACCCAGGCCCAGGCCGGTGGTGCGCTGTCGACGTCGGGGCAGCGCCCGGCGGCTACGAGCCATCCGTCGCGGGTGAGTGTCGTGGCGAGGTGCTCGAGCAGGGTCGACTTGCCCTGTCCCGCTTCGCCGGTGATCAGGGCGGTTCTCGCGCCGTCGGTGATCGCTTGGCCGGCGGCTCTGGTCAGGGCTGCGAGTTCGTGGTCGCGTCCGACGAACGGGGTGGGCGACCGGCCTTTGTCGAATGCCGTTGCCGCTGAGTGTGATCCGACGCTCCCGGAGTAATTCTTCCCCGGGCCGACCGCACCTGGTCCGCCCGCAGCCGCAGCATCTTCGGGCGCATTCCGGCTCCTGGGCAGCACAGTCCGCTGCGAGGACGCCACCGGAACCGCCGCACGCAGGAAGTCCGTGCGCTGAGCCAGGATCGCCTCTTCCAGTTCCACCAGGTCCGGGCCCGGATCTAGGCCGAGCTCATCGGCGAACAGGGTTCGGGCGCGACGCAGTGCGGTCAGCGCATCGGCCTGACGCCCACTGCCCCACAGCGCCAGCGCGTGCAGCCGCCACCCTTCCTCGCGCAGGGGTTCGTCGCGGGTGAGGGTCTCGGTGTCGGGAACGACCGTCGCGGCCCGGCCCAGGCGCAGACCTGCATCGATGTGCAGTTCGCGCGCGACCAGGCGCAACTCGTGCAGCCGTGCTGTTTCGGCGGCCACCCACGGCTCGTCGGCGACCTCGGCGAACGCGGGACCGCGCCACAGCGCCAATGCCTCGTCGAGCCGGGCGCGCGTGTCCTCGGGATCGGTGAGTGTGCGGGCTTGTTCGAGTAGTTCCTCGAAACGCCAGGCGTCCACCGCGTGCTCGGGTAGGTGCAGCGCGTAACCGGGTGCGGCGCTCACCAGCAGACGGGCCGGTGCCCGTGGTGGTCGGTCCGGTTCCAGCAGGCGGCGCAGATTCGACACATACGCCTGCAACGACGCCAACGCCCGCGACGGTGCTTCCCCACGCCAGAGGTCTTCGACCAGCCGGTCCACCGGCACTACCTGCCCGCGCGCGGCCACCAGCAGTGCGAGCACACCGCGTTGACGCGGGCCACCGAGGGGAAGCGGTTCGCCGCCGACCTCGGCCGCGAACGAGCCCAACACCCGGATCAAGACCATGACCAGCCATATCGTACGCGCGCCTGCCCGCACGGTTCCAAGTCGGCTCCAACTGCCTTCCAAAGCTCGGCGAGCAGTCTCGTTCACATCGAAACCCATTGAAAGGCAGGGCAATATGAGCATCAGCACCCAGGGCACGCGGATCGGCACAGTGGGACGAAAGGTGGTCACGAGGTATCGGATCACCACCGTGATGGCCGTGATCTGCGCTGCGGCACCGTTGTATTTCGGGCTCAGCTTCCTGCTCGCTCCCGAGAGTTCGCCCGCCGGTTTCGGTATCACGCCGTGGCCCACCGGCAATGCCGACGGCTATTTCGTCGTCAAGGGCGTACGCGATATCTCTATCGCCGCGGTGGCGTTCCTCGTGCTCGCACTGGGTCACCGTCGCGTCCTCGGCTGGATCGTGCTGATCAATGCGGTGATCCCGTTCGGCGACGCAATGGCCGTGGTGACGCATGGCGGAACGGTGACGACAGCGCTGAGCGTGCATATTTCGGCAATGCTGTTCCTCGTGCTGACGGCCGCACTGCTGCTCACAGAACGCCCCGCGCGCGCCTAGCCGAAACCGGAGCAGGTCGATGTGGTCGTCTCGATCACACCGACCTGCCGGCTGTCCTGCGCACACCGAACCGCGCAAGCAGCGCCCGCGCCGCGAGACCGAAGATCGTCCTGCCCGCATCGGCGGGCGCGTCTTTGCTCGGCGCGCACCAGACTTGAAAGGTCTTGGGGCTCATCGGAATCGAGATGTGCTCGTGCGTGATCACCCATCGGCCGTCCACCCGCCGAAGGCAGACGGTTTCGCGCACCCAGATCGACAATTCGATGCCGCCTTTGTGCTTGCCGGAATCAGGTGAAGCATGTTGGCGAAGGCCACGTCTCCGTCGACGGCGATCGTCAGCTCATGTGTTTCCAGCTCGATCGGCCCGTCGTACCCGTCGAACCACCGCAGAAAGTTCGCCCGCACCTCCTCGGTTCCCGAAAACCGCAGCGGCGCGACAGCATCGTAGTAGACGAGGTCCTCCGCATAGAACGACATCGCCGCGTCGATATCCTTCGATTCGTGCGCCCGGGTACGACTTTCCAAGAATTCCCTGATCTCGCTCTCACCTGACATTCCGCGTCTCCTTCCGCGACGTTCGGACCTTTTCGGTAGTCCGACGAGACAGCGACAACGAATGTGAGGCCCCCGCCGAGCGCGCCCCTGGTTCGGAAAGTCTCGCTGCGCGTGTTTGGCTGGCGTGGTGAGCGCGCGGATTGTTCGGATCGGGGTCGGGGTGGTTGCCGGGGTGGCGACGCTGGCCGGAATCG
Source organism: Nocardia ignorata NBRC 108230 (assembly GCF_001612905.1). Taxonomy (GTDB): domain Bacteria; phylum Actinomycetota; class Actinomycetes; order Mycobacteriales; family Mycobacteriaceae; genus Nocardia; species Nocardia ignorata. The sequence continues at coordinate 380,335 of NZ_BDBI01000012.1, forward strand.
CCGGTGTGGCGTTGCATTTTTCGCGGTGGGATGTGGAGCCGGTCGTGTTGGCGGCGTCGGCGGCGCCGTATCTGATGTGCGGTGCGGTGGTGGGGGCGGCTGGTTTCGCGGGCATCAAGCAGTGGGTGGCTGCCGGGGTGGCGGGGATCGTGGTCGCCGCCGGTCTGGCGACCCAGGCACCGCTGTACTTCGCCGATGGTGGTCGCGAGGGGCCGGCGATCATGGCGATGCAGGCCAATCTGCTGTTCGACGGTGCCGATCCGGTGGTGCTCGTGAACGAGGTGCGAGCGCGGGATATCGCCGTGCTCACCGTCAACGAGCTCACCCGCCCGGCGGTCGAGGACCTGGGTCGTGCGGGTCTGGATGCCCTGCTCCCGTACCGCTACCTGGCCCCCGGTCAGACCGCGAGCGGGACCGGGATCTGGAGCCGATACCCGTTGTCCGACACCGTCGAATACGACGGGTACGTCCTCAACCAGATCTCGGCCACCGCCGCCGTTCCCGAGGTCGGTCCGGTGTCGGTGTATGCCTTCCACCCGGTGCCCCCGATCTATGACACGCGTGTCTGGGCCGATGAGCTGTCACGGCTCCGGCAGGTGCTGGACGGCGCGCCGGCCGATCGCCCGGTGCTCGTCGGCGGCGATTTCAATGCCACCCACGACCATGCCCGGTACCGCGCTATTGCCTCGGGTCGCTACGCCGACGCGGCCGCACAGGCGGGCGCGGGTCATCTGGTCACCTACCCGACAGACAAATCGATACCCCCCTTGGTCGGCATCGACCATTTCCTACTCGCCGACGCGCACGCCACGAACGTGGAAACCGTCGATCTGCCCGGCGCCGACCATCGAGCCCTGGTAGCGCGCATCGTCTTTCCCGCTCGATGAGAACTACGACTCGGCCCGAGTCAGCACCGCCTCCACCCGGGCCCGCATCGCATTCCCGGCCGCCAGCAGCGGTTCGGCCGAGCGCAATGTCCGGCCGAGCACGAACGCCCCTTCCAGCGCGGACAGAATCGCCAGCACAAGATCGCGCGCTTCGTCCTGGACCAGTCCACGACGCACGAAATATGTGGTGCCCTGGTCGATCCAGTCCGCGACGACCTCGGCCACCACCTCCCGCAGGTCCGGTTCGGAGTCGGCGATCTCGCCCGCCACGGTCCCGACGGGACACATATTCATCCACCCGGATTCCTCGAGCGTGCGGGCCGCGTCGGCGAACGCGGACGACACCGCGACGGCAAGGTCCTCGTGCGGGTCCATCAGCAGCGGCAGCAACTGGATGTAGGCGGCACCGGAATCACGCAGCGCCACCGCGGCGATCTGCGGTTTGCCCTGCGGGAAGTGGTGGTAGAGCGAGCCCATCGGCGCGTCGGCGGCGGCGGTGATCTGCTTGACCGTGATCGCGCTGTACCCGTGCGTGCGCATCAGTTCGGCGACGGCGGTGACCAGACGTTCCCGGGTAGGCGTTGACATCTTCTCCCTCACCGCTCCAGACTAGAGCAAACGCACTAGAGTGTTCACTCTAACTGGAGGTTCTCATGCCGTCCGTCGAACTGCCCGCCGGCCGCGTCCACTACACAGAGCGTGGGGAGGGACCGCCGGTCGTGCTGCTGCACGGCTTGTTGATGAACCACCGGGTGTGGGATTCGGTCATCGATCTGCTGCCCACCGGGTTCCGTTATGTGCTGCCGGATCTGCCGTTGGGCGCGCACCCCGAGCCGCTGCGTCCGGGCACCGACCTGAGTCTGCGCGGGCTGAATCGGCTGATCGCGGACTTCCTCACCGCTCTCGACCTGCACGATGTCACTCTCGTGCACTCGGACTGGGGTGGTGGACTGTTTATGACCGCGTACGGTCTCGACGAGCGGGTGGGTCGGCTGATCGTCTTCCCCAGCGAGGCGTTCGACAACTTCCCACCCGGCCTGCCCGGCAAATCCGCGATCCTCGCCTCCTACCTGCCGGGCGGTATCACCTTGGCCCTGCGCCAGTTGCGCGTGCGCTGGTTGCGCGAGACTCCACTGCTGTTCGGCTGGATGGCGAAATTCCCTCTGTCGGACGAGCTCGTGCGCGCCTGGACCGACCCCGGTCTGCGCGATGCCGGTATCCGCCGCGACCTGCTCGCCTACACCCGCTCCGGTTTCGACAAGGCCGAATTGATCGCCGCAACCGAAGCGCTGCGACACTTCCGGGGTGAGGCATTGATCCTGTGGTCGTCGGCGGGCAAGGTGATGCCCCGCGAGCACGGCCGCCGCCTCGCCGACCTGATCCCCCGCGCCCGACTGGTCGAGATCGACGACGCCTACGTGTTGTCGATGCTCGATCAGCCGAGCGCGGTCGCCGCCGCTGTCACCGAGTTCCTCACCAGCACAACGGTCCGCCCGACGGAACGGTGAGTCAGCCGACCTCGAGGGTGGTGTTCACCGGTGTGACGCCGGTCGTCGAATCGAGCACGGGGCAGTGCGCATCGACGGCTTCCTGCAGTTCTGCGTCGCGCTGCGGAGTCTCGGGACCGTTGATCCGCACGGCGACCCGCACCGCCTGGAACCCCGCACGCACCGTGTCGTCGATTGCGCATTGGCCGTATCGAGGGCCACCGCTTTCGCTGTCGCTTCGGAAGTGCTGTTCAACGCCGCGAGCCGACTGGTCATGCTCGCACGCTATCGATGCCGCTGTCCCTGGCCAACCGATGATTTCCACCCCTGCTCAACGGGCGACACCCAGGGACAATGCGGCGAAGGCTTTCGGGGCGCCGGGTTGGTAGAACCGGTCGAGTTCCACTATTTCGAATCCGGCATCGGCGATCAGTGCCGGGATGTCGCGCGCCAGATGGCATCCACCGGCGACCCGCTGCTGGATCGGATCGAGCCGGTGCTGCCACACCTGAACCGACTCGTCCGGCGCCAAACCGTGCTCGACGAAATGCAAGGTGCCGCCAGGCTCGAGCACCCGCCGGATCTCGGCGAGTGCCGCCGCGACATCGGGAATCGTGCACAACGTGAACGTCGACAGTGCGGTGTCGAAACTGCCGTCCCCGAACGGCAGCGCCTGCCCGTCCAACCCGGCTCGCTCGATCGGAACACGGCTGGCCGCAACCCTTTTCGCCGCGATCTTCCACCCCACATCAGCGGGCTCCACCCCACTGACCCGCTCCACTGTCTCGGGATAGAACCCCACATTGTTCCCGGACCCGAACCCCACCTCCACCACATTCCCCCGTAACCCGGAACACACCCGCCGCCGCAGCGAGTCGTTCACCCGCGCCCCACACACCTTGTCGGTGAGATGCGGAAGAACCCGATCGGTATAGAAGCCCATCCCCCGATCATCCTCGCCGACCAGCTACCAGAAAAGACCCCTGTAGTCGTCAGCCGCACAACCAGCGAAGCTCGGTCCGAGTCGGTTCAGGCGAGGCGGCGGTCGAAGACCTGGGTGCCGATTGCGGTGGCGGGGTCGACGGTGACGACGCGGGCGCGCATCGAGTCCGGGTGCAAGTCCAGAACCATGAAGCCCAGTTCGTGGTGGGTTTGGTAGAGGGCGTTGTGGCGGCCGGCGGGTTCGCCGGGCTGGCCGGTGGAGGTTTTGGCCGAGGCGCCGGAGATGATCTGGCGGGTGCCCTTGGTGGCGGGGGTGGGTTCGAGGATCTGCATGGTGTGGTCGTGGCCGGACAGCAGTAGCGAGACCTTGCCAAGGACGTGGTCTTCGAAGAAGCGTTTGGCGTGGATGCCGTTGAGCGGTTCGATCGGCAGGCCCTCGTAGTTGCCCGCGTCGCCGTGGGAGCCGTTGCTCAGGTAGGGGTGGTGGGTGCAGGCGATCTTCCACTGCGCGGTCGACTCGGCCAAGGCCCGGTCGAGCCAGGCGCGCTGTTCGTTCATGTAGGGGCCGTCGACCGCCCAATACGGGTCGAACACGGGCGGAATGTAGGCGGCCAAGGGGTTCACGTCGAGAACGAAGAACTCCACGACGGGGTTCTGCTCGGGTACCCGCAGCGAGTAGTAGCGGCTCGGCATCCACCAGCGCGGCGAATGGGCGTGATAGGCCACTTCGTGGTTGCCGCGCGGCAGCCAACCGCCGTCGCCGGGAAACACCGAACTGGTGTCGTGGTTGCCGAGCGCCATCGCCCACGGGAAGTCCAGGCCGGTGTTGGGGTCCTCGAATTTCGTCGCGAACTGGATGTCGTCGGGCCCGTTCGGACCGGAGTCGTAGATGTTGTCGCCGAGGCCGACCGCGAGCGAAAACGGTTCGCGCGCATGGAATTCCCGTGCCGCGTCGGCTACGGCCCACTGCGTGCGGGTCCCGGTCCCGGCGTCACCGGTGACAAGCACCCGCACCCCACGCGCCGCCTTCGGCGCGAACTTCGCCACCTCGGTGGGCACGGCACCGGCCGGGGTGAGCCCGACCAGCGTCAGACCCGCGACGACACCGGCCGCACCGGCGAGAACTTCGCGACGGCCGAGACCGTTCGCTGCTGGGCTGGACTGCGCGCGCATGCTCACCTTCCGTAAGGAGACGCCACTGGACGACCGACCTGATCGAAGCATAGGGGCATTATCAGAGCACGAGCGGACTGGCGCCCGCGAGACGATCGGCGCGTCGCTCCGAGGGCGCGGTCGATTCGCCTTCCTCGGATCCGGTACCAACGGCGGGTCGGCCTTGCCGTCGCGGGCGGGAACTCGGCCGGACAGGCGCCGAAATCGGTGTGACAGATCCTCGGCGGTGTGCGAGCACCGAAGTCGGGTATCAGCGACCGTGATACCCGAACACCCGTGATCGAGGAGGAAATTCGATGAGCACAACCGCCGCCATGCTCAGTTCGCACCCAGCGGGCGCCGCCGCACCGAACCCGGCCCTGCTGGTCGAGTGCATCGAGGCCTGCTGGGACTGCACCCAAACCTGCGTGATCTGCGCCGACGCCTGCCTGAGCGAGGAATCGGTGGCCGAGCTGCGTAGCTGCATCCGCACAGATCTCGACTGCGCCGACATCTGCCGCACCACCGCCACGGTGCTGTCGCGTCGCGGTGGCGGCGACCCGGCCACCACCCACGCCCTGCTCGAGACCTGCGCCCTGATCTGCGAACGCTGCGCCGAGGAATGCGACCGGCACGCCGGACACCACGAACATTGCCGCCTCTGCGCCGAAGCCTGCCACCGCTGCGCCCGCGCCTGCCGCGCCCTGCTCGCCGAGTCGACCTGACCGCGATCGTGGCAGTGGTAGTCACATCACCCGGGATACGGTCGGCAACGGGTCGGCCCTCGACGGGATCGCCGATCTTCCCGAGCGCTGAGCCTGGCTGGGGAAGATCGCCGCCTCGGTCAGGGCGTCACCATGATCTGAGCGGCGTTCTCCTTCAATTCCGAGTTGGCCCAACGCATTTGACGCAACGTATCCGGATGACAGCGTTTCGCGAGGCCGAGGAGTTCCCGGTCGCCCAGTGCCTGCGCGGTCTGGGCCAGGATCTCCCAATCGAGCGAGACCCCGGCCGCGGTGCGATGGATCTCGCGCAGATCCCGCAACAACAACAAGCCGGGGGTGTGGTGGCGGCCGAGCAGCTCGCTGCCCTTCTGCCGCAGAGTGCTCAGGATGGTGGTGTCGTCGGCCGGTTCCGGGTCGAGATCGAGGCCGTAGTCGCGACCGACGCGGGCCAATTCGCTGACGTGGCGCTGCGACCAGCGGGCCAGATCGCGGCCGAGGTAAAAGATCTCGTGGTCGACCTTGTGCCGGTCCGAGGCGTGCAGCAGCTGGGCGGCCAGGTCGTTCTCCGCGCTGTGCAGTTCGCGCAGCGCCAAGCCGATCTTGCTCACACCACTTCTCCGATCATCTCGTCGGCGGTCCCGGCGGGACCGCCCGTTGTCTGCGTGACCCCGGCGCGCACCGGCCGCGAGGCGGTGGTTGTCGGTGCCGCGGACGGCACGCCCTCACTCGCGGCGACGCGCTCCACCCGTGCGGCGCCCGCTTTGAACAGCGGCTGCTTGGAGGCTGGATCCCAATCGGTGATGGTGAGTTCGTTCGCGGCGCGAGGGTCGCCGTCGCCGGGTTCGTGCCCGGCCGGGGTGTCCCAGTACCCGTAGTGAAAGGGCACGAACAGCACGCCCGGCCGAATTCCACTGACCCGCAACCGCGCTCGCACCGACCCACGGGCGGTGCCGACCTCCAGCAGGTCACCCTCGCGGTACTCGTTGGCGTAGGCGTCGTGCTCCGACATCTCCACCCACACCTCGGGCGCGGCGTCCTGCAGTTGCGGTACCCGCCCGGTCTTGGTTCTGGTGTGGAAGTGGTACAGGGTGCGCCCGGTGATCAGGTGATACGGGTACTCCTCGGAGACCGTTTCGTGGGGCGGCAGATACTCGGCGGCTTTGATGATCGCCTTGCCCAGGGGGTTCATCGCACGGTACTCGGTGGGTTCGAGTGGGGCGCCGGTCACCAGATCGCGGCCATAGCTCTCACACACCTGTGGTGCGCTGAAGAATCGCCCGTCGGTGTAGAGACGCTCGGTGCCGTCGGGGTATTCGTCGTTGCACGGCCACTGGATGCCGCTGCCGCCGCGCAACTTGTCGTAGGACAACCCCGTGTAGTCGCAGGGGCGTCCCTCGGTGCACCGCTTCCACGCCTCGAACGCCTCTTCCGGGGTGCGCCACTTCACCAGTGGCGCACCGTCTTTGTCGGTCAGGCCGAGCCGGTCGGCGAAATCGAGGAAGATCTCCAGATCCGAGCGTGCCTGCCCCGGTGGATCGACCGCCTTCTCCGACAGGTGCACCGTCCGGTCGACATTGGTGAAGGTGCCGGTCTTCTCACCCCACCCCGCCACCGGCAACACGACATCGGCCAGCTGCGCTGTCTCGGACAGGAACATGTCCTGCACGACCAGGAACAACCGATCCTGGCGGAGGATCTGGCGCACCCGGGCCAGTTCGGGCAACGACACGGCGGGGTTGGTTCCGCTGACGTGCAACCACCGCAGCGAACCGTCCTCGACGTAGCGCATCATCTGCATCAGATGAGTCGGGGCGGTGTAGTGCGGAATGCGCATCGGGTCGATATTCCAGATCCGGGCCAACTCCTCGACATGGGCGTCGTTGGCCCAGTTTCGGAATGCGGGCAGATCACCGTCGGCGCCGCATTCGCGGGTGTTCTGTGCGGTCGGCTGCCCGTTCATCTGCAAGATCCCGCACCCCGGCTTGCCGAGCATGCCCCGCACCAGGTGCACGTTGTCGACCTGCACGGCCGCCGCGGTGGCCTGATGCGATTGGTAGAACCCTTGCAGCACCGTGGACAACAACCGCTCCGCACGACCGAGCAGGCGCGCCGCCGCCCTCAGGTCGTCGACCGGGACGTCACACACATGGGCAACTTCGTCGGCCGGATATTGCGCGATCCGGGCCCGCAGCTCCTCGAAACCGACGGTGTGGGCGGTGATGTAGTCGTGGTCGATCCACTCGTTGTGCACAATTTCGTTCAGTAGCCCGTTCATCAGCATCACATTGGTCCCCGGTCGCGGAGCCAGATGCACCGTCGCGAGGCGTGCGACCGGGGTTTCGCGCGGGTCGACGCACACGATCGCGGGTGGGTTCGGTCCGGCCAGCCGGTCGAGCACCCGTGACCACAGCACTGTCTGAGTTTCGGCCATGTTGTGCCCGTAGAGGGCGATGACGTCGGCGTGGTCGATGTCGGTGTAGGAACCGGGTTGCCCGTCGCAGGCGAACGACTGTTTCAACGCCGCTGCGGCGGTCGCCGTGCACAACCGGGTGTTGCCGTCCATGTGGTTGGTGCCGATCCCGCCGTGCCCGATCAGGGCCAGCGTGTAGTACTCCTCGAGAAACAGCTGGCCACTGGTGTAGAAACCGATCGAGCTGGGGCCGCGCTCGGCCAGTAGCTGCCTGGCCCGGTCGACCATGGCCGCCATCGCGGTGTCCCAATCCGTTTCCACCAAGCGGCCGTCGCGGCGGATCAGCGGCACCGTCAACCGGTCCACGGAACTGTTGGCCTGCCAACCGAACAGATCCTTGGGCCCGAGCCTGCCGTGATTCACCCGATCCACGGCGCGCCCGCGCACACCGACCACGCGCCCGTCACGGACCGCGATGTCCAGGCCGTCGCCGTTGGAATGCAGTACCGACGCCGATTGCACCCAGGCATCGACGTCGTGCTCATCGATACCGGGCTCGAGATAGGTGTCCACCCGGACCGGCCATTGCCGGCCGGAACCATAGGGCGTGCGTGAACCCCAGGGCTCGGCGATCCGATCCACATCTGCCACATTCGCGCGATGCCCGGCGGTCGCCGTTTCAAACGGACCGATCAGGGGGACTGCTGGGTGGGGCAAGCATCGACAGGCACGGCCAGGTCGAGTGTTCCGGCGCCTTCGAAGGTGAAGCGCATGTCCACGTTGCGTCCGGGACGCACCCAGTCGGCAAGCTGCTCGACGTGCACCGTGATCGGTTCTGTGGTGGCAGGTTGTTCGATCGGCTGCCCGGCGGCCAACCCTCCTTCGGCGGGCAGGACCAGCGCTTCGGGGTCCTCGGGCAGCCGCACCATGGCCGCGGCGTCGGTCTGGATCCCGGTGAGCCGGTCCGCTGCCTCGCCGTTGTTGGTGGCGGTGAACGACAACTCAGCCGGTTCATCAGCGGCGATAACACACGTTTCCGACGCCGATGCCGGAACGAGGTACGCATTCTGCACGGTTATCGCCCCTACCCGCCCCGCACTCCCTCGCGCGTGCGACGAGTCCTCCCCTACCTCCTGCTCCCCACATCCGGCCACCGCGACCGTCGACACCGCAATCATCAGAATCGCTCGGTTGGTAATCATGGTTCGCGAATAACCGCTCGCACCGATCCCAACCCGTCACCGCGCGGTACACACCAGCATCTGGTCCGCGCCCGCCTGGAACTCGTAATCGACTGCCACTATCCGGCTGTCGACCCCGTCTCGGCCCAACTCCGCGATCAGTTCTCCCAGCCGCGCGTACGGCGTCGCGGCCCCCACCCCGAGCAGCGGAAAGACCCGGACCTCAGCACCGACTCGCAGCAGTTCGACGATGGCGCGGCGGTGGAACTCGTGCCCGAGGTCGTCGGCGTAACTGAACAGCAGATGCGAGCTGAGCACGAGATCGAAAGAGTCGTCGGCGAAAGGCAGCACCGGCAACCGGGCAGCGACATAGCGGTCGGGCGTCGTCCCGGCGTGCGCGACGAACCGCTCGGCCGAATCACGCCGGGCACGACGATGTTCGTCCGGACCGGCGAAGAAGGTCCAGCGATACTCCTCGGCGTGGGCGCGCACATACCTGTTGCCGCGATCGGCCTCGGTGACAGCGGTCGAGGCCACCCGCGCCAATCCGTCCGCGAAATAGGCGACGTCACAGGCCATCACGTCTGCGCCGAACTCGGACATCTCGGCGGTAAAACTCGCCGCACCACCGGGACAGTCGAGGATTCGGCGTCGCAGGTCGCGTTCGGTCAGCGCGAACATCGCCCGATACTCGGCCAACGAACGTGAACTGACGAGAATCTCACCGAAACCCTCGGTGGCCGGCTTCTTGTTGTCGATCATGGTCGACCTCTCCGTTCCGGGACCGCCCGAACCGGAACAGAGGTCGTTACGACAGATCTGGCCGCCTCCGGGGCGGCCGAGCACAACAAGGGGCCGCTAGAAGACCGGCCACCACCGCTGCGCGAACATCATCACCGGCCGATTACACCAGCTCCGCGTTCCGCCACGCAATTACATTCGTGCGGCGCTAGCAGTCGATCGGCGTGTGGCCGAGGAGGACGCGGCCGCTGAAGCGTGTTTGTTTGGCGCGTGGCAGGGGGTGGAATTGGCAGCCGAGGACATCGCGGTACAGACGTTCGAGGTCGCAGGTGCGGGAGTAACCGGCGCCGCCGGTGGTTTCGACGGCCAGGCGGACGGTGCTGATCAGGGCTTCGGCGGCGACGGTTTTGCGGCTGAGGGCGCGGGCGGCGTAGGCGTCGGTGTTGGGGAAGGTGAGGTCGTCGGCGTCGGTGAACATGGCGGTGACGAGGTCGTCGGCGGTGGTGTGGGCGTTGAGCATCTCGCCCGCGGTTTGCAGGGTGTGGTCGTCGGCGCGCCCGCGCAGCAGGTGGGCGGTCAGGGCGACCGCCGCGTCGGCGATACCGAGGTAGGCGGCCAGGATCAGGGGCAGGGCGGCGCCCATCACGACATTCAGCACGGTGGGCCACGCACCGGCGGGCCGGATCAGCGACACCGCCGCCTCGGGCACGAACACCTCGTCGAGGACCACGGTGTGCGATCCGCTGGCCCGCAAACCCAATGTGTCCCAAGTCTTCTCGATCCGAACACCGATGGCCGACATCGGGATCGCACAGTGCAGCACCTGGTTTCCTTCGAGGCGGACGCTGGTGACGAGCACGTCGCCCGCCTCGCATCCGCTCGCGGGCGCTTTGCGCGCACTCACCCGGTACCCGCCGTCCACCGGCACGGCCATTCCGTTGGAATCCACCCAGTCCGAGGCGCCGGTACTGACGAGAATCGCCCCTCCGACAACCTTCGCGAACACGCCGGAGGCATCGATACCGTGCTTGTGCCGCCACACCTGCGCGGCGACCAGATGCGAATGCATCGCGAACGCCACCGCCGTCGACGGATCGTGAGCGCCGAGCTCACGCAGCACAGCCCCCATTTCGGTATGCGTTGCCCCGCCGCCCCCGAATTCGGCCGGAACGAGCGCGGCCGAGAGCCCGGAGGAGCGCAGCAGGTCGAAGGCGGCGACGGAGATCTCGCCGGTGCGGTCGCGCTCGGCGACCTCGGTGCGCAGGGTTTCACCGATCGTGCGGGCCAGGGCGACCCGGTCGGTTGCGGAAGTAATCGTGGAAGTCATGTTTCGAAAGGTAGGGACGGGCGCGATAACCGGATAGTCCAGAAAGTGGACTTCCCCGGTCCAGTATCTGGACCCCGTCGGTGAGGTGATGATGACGAGCACAACCCCCAGCTACGCCCAGTACTGCCCCATTTCACGCGCCCTCGACGTGCTCGGTGAACGCTGGTCGCTGCTCATCGCCCGCGACCTGTTCCTCGGCACCACCCGGTTCAACGACCTCGCCCGAGGCCTGCCCGGCCTGTCGCGCAGCCTGCTGGCCAAACGGCTGCGCCAGTTCGAACGCGCGGGTCTGGTCGCCAAGCTCGGCACCGAGTACGTGCTCACCGAGGCGGGCCGGGACCTGGAACCGATCCTGTTCGGCCTCGGCGAGTGGGGTGCGCGCTGGACCTTCGGCGAACCACGCCCCGATGAACGCGACGCGGCCCTGCTCGTGTGGTGGATGCACAACCGCCTCGACACCACACAACTGCCGGGTCGCCGTCAGGTGCTCGCGGTCCGGTTCACCGACGATCCGCGCCGGTTCTGGATCGTGGTCGAGGCCGGCGCGGCGTCGGTGTGCGAGACGGATCCGGGATATCCGGTCGATGTCACCATCAGCGCCGACGTGGCGGGTTTGTACGAGGTGTGGCTCGGCCGGTTGCCGCTGACGCACGCCCAGCACACCGGGCGGGTGCGGTTCATCGGCCCGCACGCGGTAACCCGCCGGATGCCGGATGTGCTGCGGTTGAGCCCGGTCGCCGGGTACGTGCGCGCGACCACTCAGCAGGCCCGAGCCTCCTGAAACCGGACTTATTACGCAAATCCGAACAAAACGTGTCTGTTATCACTCCGTGGCCTATCGTGTTGGCAACGGCCGTGACCACAACGTTATTGTTCGAGTCATGGTACGTACCGGAGCAGAGCAGACAGAACCGGACGAACCGAATGTTCCTCTCCCCCAGCAGCATCCGGCACGTCTCGAACTGGTCGGCGATACCGACACCCCCGAACCCACGGCATCGGCGGACGACGGGTTCCCTCGCCTCGGCGACACCAGCTTCCTCACCGGCGCGGCCAAGCACCGCCTCGCCGCGTTCATCCACACCAAGCTCGCCGAACTCGAGGAACTACCCTGACCCCGGATTAAGCTGGGCGCGCCGTAGATCAGCGGCGACGACGCGGGCGAGGAGGGCAGCGGTGAGCGAGGCGGTCGTGCTACCCGAACGGGTCCGCACCGAACTACGCCGCGGCGTGCGCAGCGTCCTGATCGACGCCGCCGCACTACGGCTCGTCGGCGAACGCTTCGACGACGACCAAGCGAGTGCGCTGCGCCGCTATCTCGAGGCATCACAGTCGGCCAACACCTTGCGCGCCTACCGCACCGACTGGATCGCGTGGGCGGGCTGGTGCGCGGGCGAACACCGACAGGCGCTGCCCGCCGACCCCCTGGACGTGGCGGTGTATCTGGCCGCGGTCGCCGACGCCCGCCGCGAGAACGGCACGTGGGCATTCAGCCCCGCCACCCTCGACCGCAAATCCGCCGCTATCGCCGCCGTGCACGCGGCCAACGGTTTGCCGTCCCCAACCAGGTCCGACGTCGTGCGCCTCACCCTGCGTGGCATCCGGCGCACCCGCCGCACCCCACCGACCCGCAAACGCCCGGTCCTGCTGCACACCCTCGAACAGCTCCTCGCCGAACTCCCCGCCCCCGGCTGGCCCACCGAACCGGCCCGCCGCCGCGACGCCCTCGCCCTGCTGGTCGGTTTCGCCGGTGCGCTGCGACGCAGCGAACTGGCCGCCCTGCGCATCGGCGATGTCCAGGTACGCACCGATCACCACACCGGTGAACCACTGCTGATCGTGCACCTGCCGACCACCAAAACCGACCCGACCGGTGCGAGCGAACAGCGCGTCGCTCTGCCACGCGGCAAACACCCGCACACCTGCCCCGTCTGCGCCTTCGCCGACTGGGTGCAGCTCCTCGAAACCCGTGCCAGCACAGTTGATCTGCGCGCTTGGGTCACCGCGAACCCGATCACCGACACCACCATCCACCGCTGCCACGGCTTCACCGGAACCACCCTGAGCGGCGACCCCCACCGCCCCTTGTTCCCCACCGTCAACCGGCACGGCACCATCGCCCCCACCGCCCTGTCCGGCCGCGCCGTCGCCGAACTGGTCAAACGCTACGCCGCCCGCGCAGGCCTCGACCCCGACCTGTTCTCCGGCCACTCCCTACGCGCCGGTTTCGCCACCCAAGCCGCCCTCGGCGGCGCCAGCGACCGCGAAATCATGCGCCAGGGCCGCTGGTCCAACCCCCGAACCGTCCACGGCTACATCCGCACCGCCAACCCCCTCGAAGACAACGCCGTCACCAAACTCGGCCTCTGACACGCTGACCGACGCGCACCGGGTGCCCCGCGGAGCCGCTCACCCGAACGGCCGTACCTTCGTCATCGGGGTGTGGTCGCACCCGCGGAGAGTATGGCCATGAGATCTTCCGGGATGGGCATCGGCGTGAACGGGCCGATATCGGATCGACCGTTGTTGCCCAGTGGTGCCCGACCGGTCGCGGATGCGATGCCACCGAAGGCGAGTCGAAGGACCTGGCCGACGACTTCGCGGCGGTCGCGGGATCGGATCGCGAGCCGCAGCATCTCCCAGTGGGCGCGCGTGTGCGGCCACGCCCACTCCTGCGACAGGATGTGGGCCCGTTCGAGGGCGTGCCACATCTCATCGATATCAGTCGTCAGGCGAGCGCGGTTCAGTTCGGCTTCGAACGCGGATCGGACGCCGGCAGGCATGCGGGACATGGGGACCTCCTGAGTTGGATTGCCTCCCAACAGCGTTGCTGTCCACCTCGGCGCCTGCTTGAACAAACCTGCTACGGACCGTCGAGTTCGTCCACCAACCGCAGCTGCCCGAAGTGCGACGGGGCTGCGCCGAACATGCTGTGGCAGACGCGGTTCAGATGGGCGCTGTCGGCGAATCCCGCACCGTGAGCGGCCTCGGTGAGGGTCCGACCTGCGGCGAACAGCCGGATTGCGTGCTGCATCCGCAGCCAACGCACGTACGCCCGGAACGGAAGCCCCACTTCGGCCGAGAACAGGTGCGCCAGTCGGCTCTCCGACAGCCCCGCCCGCTGGGCGAGTTCACCGAGCCGCACCGGGCCGTCGGCGAGGAGCCCGGGCAAATCGGCCAAGGAACGGCGCACCGCCGGATGCCGGGCGCTACGGTCGGGCTCGCCCGCGCGGGTGACAAGGGCAGCCATTCCGATCGGGCCGCGGCTGAACATCGCCCCGTGACGCACCCAGACATCGACCGCATCCGCGGGATCGGGACACAGCACGGTCGCCACCGCCGCTTCGGGCGCCAAGTGGATCAATGTCGCCGAGGCGGTGCCCTCGACCACGCGGTGGCTGGTGTTCGGCGGAATCACCGCGGCCCGGCAGCTCGCGGTCGATCCGTGTGCGTCACCGATACGGAACGCGGACTCGCTCTGCATGATCTGCACCGTGTGGTGCGCATGCAGCGCCGTGGTTCCGACCTCACCCGTCAGCACCATCAACCCGGGCCGCAACAGCATCGTCCCGATCCATCCGCTCATGTGTTCTGCCCAGGAGCGGCCCGACACGCTGGGCCACCGACCGCGCGGTGCGAAGACTGCATGGTCGAAGTATGGCAATGCCACCAGCCCCCACCCCGGAACCGCGAGTGGGATTCAGGGGTGGTGCGCTCGCCTTCGACTGGCCGATGTGGGTGAGTCCGTCTTCTTCGAAGCGGCGCCGAAAGGGCAGTCGGCTGCCGTGGGCGGCGCATTCGATCCGATGGCCGGGGGCGCGCACCCTTACTGCGGATAGCCGATGTGGCTGGCAGGCACCGCAGCGCACAGGGTCAGACCAGCGCCTCGGCATGGAGTGCCTGCCGGCGCAGATCGTTGCGGTCGAGCCACTCGGAGATGGCAGCCGCCAGCAGATCCGGCTGATCCTCGGGAGTGTGGTGGCCGGCGACCTCGTCGTACTGCTGAATATGCAGGGCGGAAATGGTTTTCGCGCACCATTCGATGACGGCGGGTTCGGTCATCGCACCGTAGGCAGGCGTGAAGTTCACCATCAGCTTCGGCACGTCCGGGCTGGACGCGAGCCATTCGTCGTACGCTTCGGCGCGCGCGACGACATCGGTCGGCGTTCCGTCCAGCGGCATCGACCGGGCGAAGCGCAGCACGGGAATTCTGCTCTCCCGCGTCGGGAACGGGCGCTGGTACACCGCCAGGTCGGCGGGCTCGAGCCGACCCGAGATGGTGGCGAGCCCGTCTCGGACGAACGAATCCTCGAGGAAGATGGACTCACCCACACCGTCGGTCCGGATCGCACGCCACAGATCCCGACCGGCTTCGGGGAACTCCTCCCAGCTCATGGGTTTGATGATCGTCTCGGTGAACGCGACCCCGCGCACTCGATCCGGATGCCGTGCCGCCCAGTCGAAGGCGAGCGCGCCACCCCAGTCGTGACCGACGAGCACCACACTGTCCAACCCCATCGCCTCGATCCAGGCATCCAGATAGCGCGCATGGTCGTCGAAGCTGTAGTCGATCGCCGGCTTCCCCGACTCGCCCATGCCGATCAGGTCAGGAGCGATCAAGCGACCGGCGCCGACGCCGGGCAGAACATTGCGCCACAGGTACGACGAGGTCGGGTTGCCGTGCAGGAACACGATCGGTGCGCCGGTGCCGGTTTCACGGTGGTAGATGGTCGAGTCGAGTACACGGGTGACAGGCATGGTGGTCCTTTCAGCGGTGGAGCCAGGAGGCGATCCCGATCGACAGAGTCGGAATCTCCTACCAGTTAGTTAGCTAACTGACGGGAGACATTAGCGAGCACCCCGCTGTTTTGTCCAGAGTTAGTTGGACAACTCACCTAGAAGGGCGGGGCAGGCCCCGTCAACGCCCCGTATGCAATGAGAAGTACTCCGACTGCCGCGGCGGCTGGGCGGCGGTGGCGAGGATTCGTGCCACGTCGTCGATGCCGTCCCGCAACGGCGCGACGGTCACACGCACCGCCTGCGGCTGACCCGCCTCCTCACCCACCAGGAAAGGACCACCCGGAGCCACCCGAATGCCATTGGCCGCCAGGTGAACCAGCGCCGAGCGTTCATCCGTCACCGGCACCCAGGCATTGAGCCCGTCCCCGTCGGCGACTGCCACACCGTGCCGGCTCAAAGCACCGGTGAGTGCGCGTCGCCGACCGGCGTATTCCGTGCGTGCTTGCGAGACAGTGCCGTTCGCGGTGTCGTCACGCAGGAGTTCGTACAGCAGACGTTGCAGGATGCGCGGGGTCCAGCCGGGGCCGAGCATGCGGGTGGCGACGATGCGGTCGATCACCTCCTCGGGGCCCGAAAGGGCGGCGATGCGCAGGTCGGGGCCGTGGGATTTGGAGAAACTCCGCACGTGCAGCACCTGGTCGGGTAACCAGCGGCCGAGACTGATGTCGGGGGCGGCGACGATCGCACCGGAATGGTCGTCCTCGACGACCATGCACCGATGCTCGCTGCGACCGAGGATCCTGGCGAGCGTCTCGACGCGCTCGGCGGTCATGGACGCACCGGTCGGATTCTGGGCACGCGGCTGCAGGACGGCGGCGGCGGGCGCGAGCGTGAGGGCGCGCGCCAGTTCGTCCGGCAGCACACCGTTCTCATCCATCGCCACCGGGACGGCCTGTACACCGATGGTGTCGAGGTAGTCGAGGAAATGCGGGAAGGTCGGGTTCTCGACGATAACCCGATCACCGAAGCGCACCACCGCGGCCAGGCTGCGCGCCACCGCGTCCATCGCCCCGTCGACGACGGTCAACCCACCCGACCCCGTCGGCCAGTCGGCCTGCAGCAGCCGACCGAGCTCGGGAACCACCGGCGGCTGGTGATAGTCGGTGCTCTCGGCGCGCGAGGCCACCTGCGCGAGAAGCGATCCGATCTCGGGGAGCAGGGCGGGATCGGGCGTGCCGAGCGACAGATCCAGGCGCGCGGACTCGGCCCCACCGGTCATCCCGCCCGCACGCGTCGGAGCCGCACGAGGCACCCCGGTGACGAAGGTTCCGCTGCGCCCCTTGGAAACAACCAGCCCGGCCTGGGCCAACGCCCGCCACCCGTGGCTCACGGTCGCCGGACTCACTCCCAGCTGCGCGGACAGTTCGCGCACCGTGGGGAGCCGATCACCCGGGCGCAATTCGCCACTGGTGATGAGCCGGGCGATCGCACCGGCGATCCCGGCGGGCGTCGGATCATCGATCCGGATCTTCTTGTCCACTTTTCCCTCGCCGTCGGCCCCTCGAGATTTACACTTCCCGGCATTGGGTGAAACATTCAAGAAATGTTTAGTGCTGACGATAACATAACCCAAATCCTAGGCAGGAGATCGACCGGTGACGATCATCAAAGCAGCCATCACACAGGCCACCTGGACCGGCGACAAAGAATCGATGCTCGCCAAACATGAGAAGTTCGTGGAGCAGGCAGCCGCCGAAGGCGTTCAGGTGATCTGCTTCCAGGAACTGTTCTACGGGCCGTATTTCGGCAACGTGCAGGACAAGAAGTACTACGAATACGCCGAATCGGTGCCGGGCCCCACCACCGAACGGTTCGCCACCCTGGCGCGGGAGCACAACATCGTGATCGTGCTGCCGGTGTACGAGGAAGACCAGCCCGGTGTCCTCTACAACACCGCCGCCGTGATCGACGCCGACGGCACCTACCTGGGCAAATACCGCAAGCACCACATCCCCCACCTGCCCAGCTTCTGGGAGAAGTTCTACTTCCGCCCCGGCAACCTCGGCTACCCGGTGTTCGACACCGCCGTCGGCAAGATCGGCGTCTACATCTGCTACGACCGCCACTTCCCCGAAGGCTGGCGCGCCCTCGGCCTGGCCGGCGCCGAACTCGTCTTCAACCCCTCGGCCACCAAACCCGGCCTGTCCAACCGGCTCTGGGAACTCGAACAGCCGGCCGCGGCGGCCGCCAATCAGTACTTCATCGCCGCCAACAACCGGATCGGCACCGAGAGCGACGAATTCGGCGACGACGCGGTGACCTTCTACGGCAGCTCCTACTTCGTCGACCCGCGCGGCAATTTCGTCGGCGAGGTCGCATCCACCGGCACCGAGGAACTGGTGATCCGCGAGATCGACCTCGACGTGGTGCGCGAGGTGCGTGGCGACTGGCAGTTCTACCGCGACCGCCGCCCCGACTCCTACTCCTCGATCGTGGCGCCCTGAGCCGGAAAGGATCACCGTGGCAACAACATTGATCACCGGCGGCACCGTCGTCTCGGCGACCGGGCGCGGCGCGGCCGATGTGCTCATCGACGGTGAACGCATCGTCGCCCTCCTCGAACCCGGCAGCACCGTCCTCGGCGCGAATCTGACGGAAACGGTCGACCGCGTGATCGACGCGACCGGCAAATACGTCATCCCCGGCGGCATCGACGCCCACACCCACATGTCGATGCCCTTCGGCGGCACCACCGCCGCCGACACCTTCGAAACCGGCACCCGCGCCGCCGCCTGGGGCGGGACGACCACCATCATCGACTTCGCCGTCCAGAAATTCGGTGAGCGGGTCCAGGACAGCCTGCAGACCTGGCACGACATGGCCGCGGGCGAATGCGCGATCGACTACTCGTTCCACCAGATCATCGGCGACGTCAACGACGAATCCCTGCGCGCCATGCACGAACTGCCCGGCGAAGGCATCAGCAGCTTCAAACTGTTCATGGCCTACCCCGGCGTGTTCTACAGCGACGACGCCCAGATCCTGCGCGCCATGCAGACCGGCGCCGACACCGGCCTGCTCACCATGATGCACGCCGAGAACGGGCCCGCGATCGACGTGCTCGTCGGCCAGCTGCTCGCCCAGGGCAAGACCGACCCCTACTACCACGGCATCGCGCGCGCCTGGGAGCTCGAGGAAGAGGCCACCCACCGGGCGATCATGCTCGCCAAACTCACCGGCGCGCCGCTGTATGTGGTGCACGTATCGGCCAAGCAGGCCGTCGCGCAGCTCGCCGCCGCCCGCGACCGCGGCCAGAACGTCTTCGGCGAAACCTGCCCGCAGTACCTGTACCTGTCGTTGGAGGACCAGCTGGGCGCGCCGGGTTTCGAGGGCGCCAAATGGGTGTGTTCCACGCCGCTGCGTTCCAAGCACGACCACCACCAGGACGAAGCGTGGCAGGCGTTGCGCACCAACGACCTGCAGATGGTGTCCACCGATCACTGCCCCTTCTGCATGAAGGGCCAGAAGGACATGGGCATCGGCGACTTCTCCAAGATCCCCAACGGCATCGGCTCCGTCGAACACCGCATGGATCTCATGTACCAGGGTGTGGTCGACGGCAAGATCAGCCTCGAACGCTGGGTGGAGATCACCGCGACCACCCCCGCGCGCATGTTCGGTCTCTACGGCCGCAAGGGCGTCCTTGCCCCCGGCGCCGACGCCGACGTGGTGATCTACGACCCCAAGGGCCACACCTCCATCGGCGTCGACGCCACCCACCACATGAACATGGACCACTCCGCCTGGGAGGGCTACGAGATCGACGGCCACGTCGACACCGTGCTCTCCCGAGGCAAGGTCGTCGTCGACGACAACACCTACCTCGGCCGCAAAGGCGACGGACGTTTCGTCCGACGCGACCCCTGTCAATACCTCATCTAGGGAGCCACCATGCAATTCGGAGCGGTCCTGCAGTGCGACCCGCCTGCGGCGCGCACGGTGCACCTGGCCAAACTCGCCGAAGCACACGGCTTCAGCCACCTGTGGACGTTCGACTCCCACATCCTGTGGCAGGAACCGTACGTGCTCTACAGCCAGATCCTCAACGAGACCAAACGCATCACCGTCGGCCCGATGGTCACCAACCCCGCCACCCGCGACTGGACGGTCACCGCCTCCACCTACGCCACCCTCAACGAGGCCTACGGCAACCGCACCATCTGCGGCATCGGCCGCGGCGACTCCGCGGTCCGGGTGGGTGGCGGCAAACCGACCACCCTGGCGACCCTGCGTGAATCCATCCGCGTCATCAAGGAACTCGCCAACTCCCGCCCCGTCGAGGTCGACGGACGCGTACTGCAGTTCCCATGGAGCACCGGCTCGACCCTCGATGTGTGGGTCGCCGCCTACGGGCCCAAAGCCCTCCAGCTCACCGGTGAGGTCGCCGACGGGTTCATCCTCCAGCTCGCCGACCTCGATATCGCCGAATGGATGATCCGCACCGTCAAGGACGCGGCCGTCGCCGCCGGGCGCGACCCCGACGCGGTCAAGATCTGCGTGGCCGCACCCATGTACATCGGCACCGACTGGTCCCACATGCGTGACCAGTGCCGCTGGTTCGGCGGCATGGTCGGCAACCACGTCGCCGACATCGTCGCCCGTTACGGCGAAACCGGTTCCGTTCCACCGGCTTTGACCGACTATATCGCCGGTCGCGAAGGCTACGACTACAACCAGCACGGCCGCGCGGGCAACACCCACGCCGCCTTCGTCACCGACGACATCGTCGACCGGTTCTGTGTCCTCGGCACCGCCGAAGAACATCTGAAGAAGCTGCAGCGCCTCGCCGAACTCGGTGTCGACCAGTTCGCGGGCTATCTCCAACACGACAACAAGGAGGAGACCATGCGCGTCTACGGCGAAACCGTCATCCCCGGCATGACCAAACACGTCACCGCGATGAAGGCGGCATCATGACCGCCGCCGACACCGCGACCGACCTCGACGCCCTGGCCTACCGGCTCGACCGCGACCACGTCTTCCACTCCTGGTCCGCCCAGGCCGCACTGCAACCACTCGTCATCGCGGGCGGACGCGGCTGCACCGTGTGGGACCACGCCGGCCGCGAATACCTCGACCTGTCCAGCCAACTCGTCAACGTCAATATCGGCCACCAGCACCCGGCCGTCACCCGGGCCATCGCCGAGCAGGCCGCCCAGCTCACCACCATCTCCCCCGCCACCGCCAACCTCGCCAGAGGACAAGCGGCACAGCGCATCTCAGCTCTGGCGCCGGCCGGCTTCGACAAGGTCTTCTTCACCAACGGCGGCGCCGACGCCATCGAGAACGCCATCCGGATGGCCCGCCTGCACACCGGCCGCGACAAGGTGCTCTCCACCTACCGCTCCTACCACGGCAACACCGGCGCCGCCGTGGTCGCCACCGGCGACTGGCGGCGCGTACCCAACGAATTCGCCCGCGGGCACGTCCACTTCTTCGGCCCCTACCTGTACCGCAGCGAATTCTGGTCCGAGACCGCCGAACAGGAATGCGAACGCGCCCTGCACCACCTGGAACGGGTCATCCAGTGCGAAGGCCCCGCCTCCATCGCGGCCATCCTGCTCGAAAGCGTGCCCGGAACCGCCGGTGTGCTCGTCCCACCGCCGGGCTACCTCGCCGGTGTGCGCCAGCTCGCCGACCGCTACGGCATCCTGCTCATCCTCGACGAGGTGATGGCAGGCTTCGGGCGCACCGGCGCCTGGTTCGCGTTCTCCCGCCACGATGTCGTCCCCGATCTGATCACCTTCGCCAAGGGCGTGAACTCCGGTTACGTCCCGGTCGGCGGCGTCATCATCTCCGACCCCGTGGCACACACCTTCGACGACACCGTGTTCCCCGGCGGCCTCACCTACAGCGGTCACCCCCTGGCCGCCGCCTCCATCGTCGCCGCACTCGACGCCATGGCATCCGAGGGCATCGTCGCCAACGCCGAGCGCGTCGGCCGCGAAACCCTCGGTCCCGCACTACGAGCCCTCGCCGACGACTTCCCCGTCATCGGCGAGGTACGCGGCGAAGGCGTGTTCTGGGCACTCGAACTCGTCGCCGACCAGCACACCCGAACACCCGTCCCCGCCGCGACCATGGGCAAGCTCAAAACCGGTCTGCTCGAACGCGGCGTGCTCCCGTTCATCGCCGACAACCGCCTGCACGTGGTGCCGCCCTGCGTCATCACCGACGCCGAGGCCACCGCGGGCGTCGCCGCGATTCGTGACGTACTCGCCGGACTCTGAAGACAAGGAAACGACCATGACACAGATTCTCGAGCACTGGATCGACGGCAAGGCCTGGCCGGGCGAATCCACCCGCACCGCACCGGTCTTCGATCCCGCCCTCGGCACGCCTCAACGTGAGGTGCGCATGGCGACCGCCACCGACGTCGGCACCGCCGTCGCCGCGGCCGCCGCCGCCCTGCCCCAGTGGCGCGACAGCTCGATCGCCACCCGCAGCAGGTTCCTGCTCACCTTCCGCGAACTGCTCAATGCCCGCAAAGACGACCTCGCCCAGATCCTCACCGCCGAACACGGCAAGGTCCTCAGCGACGCGGGGGGCGAGATCGCCCGGGGACTCGAAGTCGTCGAATTCGCCCTCGCCATGCCACAACTGCTCAAAGGCGAATTCAGCCAGAACGTCTCCACCGACGTCGACGTGTACTCGGTGCGCGAACCGGTCGGGGTGGTCGGAATCATCAGCCCGTTCAATTTCCCCGCGATGGTTCCGCTCTGGTTCTTCCCGATCGCCATCGCCGCGGGCAACACCGTCGTCCTCAAGCCCAGCGAGAAGGACCCCTCGGCCGCGAACTGGCTCGCCGAACTCGCCGCCGAAGCGGGCCTGCCCGCGGGCGTTCTCAATGTGGTCCACGGCGACAAGGAAGCCGTCGACGCCCTGCTCGTCCATCCGGACGTCGCCGCGATCTCCTTCGTCGGCTCCACCCCGATCGCGCGCTACGTCTATCAGACCGCCGCCGCCAACGACAAACGAGTCCAGGCACTCGGCGGGGCCAAGAACCACATGCTCGTGCTGCCCGACGCCGACCTCGACCTCGCCGCCGACGCCGCCGTCAATGCCGGCTTCGGCTCGGCGGGCGAACGATGCATGGCGGTGAGCGCCCTGCTCGCCGTCGACAGCATCGCCGACGAACTCGTCGCCAAGATCGCCGAACGCATGAGCGAACTGCGCACCGGCGACGGTCGCCGAGGCTGCGACATGGGACCGCTCATCACCCGCGAACACCGCGACAAGGTGGCCGGCTACCTCGATGTGGCCGCCACCGACGGCGCCACCATCGTCGTCGACGGCCGCGAAACCAGCATCGACGGTGCGGCCGAAGGGTTCTGGCTCGGCCCGACCCTCATCGACAACGTCCCGACCAGCTCCGCCGTGTACCAGGACGAGATCTTCGGCCCGGTCCTCTCCGTCGTCCGGATGAACGGCTTCGAGGAGGGCATCGAACTCATCAACAGCTCCCCCTACGGCAACGGGGTCGCGATCTTCACCAACGACGGTGGAGCCGCACGGCAATTCCAGCGCCGCGTCACCGTCGGCATGATCGGCATCAACGTCCCCATCCCGGTGCCCGTCGCCTACCACAGCTTCGGCGGCCACAAAGCGTCGATCTTCGGTGACGCGAAAGCCTACGGACCGCAGGGTTTCTCGTTCTTCACCCAGGAGAAGGCGATCACGTCACGCTGGCTCGACCCGAGCCACGGCGGCATCAACCTCGGGTTCCCCCAGCACAGTTAGCAGCAGTAGTAGAGAGATAATGCGATGACAGAAACACAGGTCCACGCGCCCGAGGGCGCGGGACGACACTCGCAGCTGGTCAACGACGACTTGGCGCCCACTACCAAGGAGACGGCGACCTGGCGCACCTGGGACCTGTTCTGTCTCTGGATGACCTCGGCCCACAGCATCGCCAGCTACGGCTTCGCCGTCGGCATGCTCGCCCTCGGCATGACCGGCTGGCAGACCATGCTCGCCCTGTTCGCCGGTGTGCTGATGCTGTGGCTCGGGAGCAACCTCGTCGGTGTCGCGGGTCAGAAGGTCGGGGTTCCGTTCCCGGTCTTCGCCCGCGCCACCTTCGGCGTGTTCGGCGCCAACATTCCGGCCTTGCTCCGCGCGCTCGTCGCGATCTTCTGGTACGGCATCCAGACCTACCTCGCCTCTACCGCCGTGATCGTGCTTATCCTGCGGGTGTCGCCGGGTCTCGAGTCGTGGACGAAACCCAGCTTCCTCGGGCTGTCCGCGCTCGGCTGGATCGCGTTCCTGGTGCTGTGGACCGTGCAGCTCATGATCATCAGCTACGGCATGGAGATCGTGCGCAAGGCCTCCGACTTCGCCGGACCGGTCGTGTGGATCGGTATGATCGCCCTCGCCGTGTGGATCATGAGCGAGGCCGACTGGAGTATCGACCTCAATGCCCGTGCGGGTGAAGCACTCTCGAGTGGACAGACGGTGTCGGCGTTCATCGGGGTCGCCTTCCTGATGGTCGCGTTCATGGCCGGACCGCTGGTGAACTACGCCGATTTCGCCCGGTTCTCACCCAGCCAGAAGGCCATCCGGCGCGGCAACGCCTGGGGCATCCCCTTCAACGAGACCGCGTTCGTCGTCATCTCGATCATCATCTCCCTGGCCACTCTGAAGGTGTACGGGGAAGTGCTGTCGGACCCGGTGGAACTCGTCGCCCACATCGACAACGACGCGATCGTCATCATCTCCGCCGTGCTGTTCGCCATCGCGACCGTCGGCATCAACGTGGTGCTGAACTTCGTCTCCCCCGCCTACGACATCTCCAACGCCGCACCGAAGTACATCTCGTTCCGCACCGGCGGCATCATCACCGCCGTCCTGTCGATCGTCGTGCTGCCCTGGAAGCTGTGGGCCAACCAGGACTTCATCGTCTACTTCCTCGGCGGTGTCGGCGCCCTCATGGGGCCGGTGTTCGGCATCCTGGTCGTCGACTACTACCTGGTTCGCAAGCAGCGCACCGAGGTACCCGAGCTCTATTCCGGCGCGACCGACGGCACCTACTTCTACACCCGGGGCTTCAACCCGCGAGCGCTCGTCGCGCTGCTCATCGCGGGTGCGGTCAGCGTCTTCGTGGCCCTTGTTCCCGATTCCGCCTCGGTCACGGCGCTGTCGTGGCCGGTCGGCGCGGCACTCGGTGCGGCCGTCATGTACGGCCTGAGCCGCAAACCCGCGCAGGTCTGAACCCGTGGCTGTGCCCCGGCGACAACGACTGTCGCCGGGGCCCAGTCGTCAGATGATCCGGTCGAGCCGGAAGATCCGGAACTCGCGCCCGCCGGCGAGCTCATACTCCATCTCGTAGCCAGGCCAGAACTCCACGACCTGATCCCACACCCGCTTACGCTCCACCCCGGTGATCTCCGTGACCGACACCGGAAAGGCCGCACTGCCGTTGAACCGCACCGATGCCGTGCGCGCGGCACGCAGGTTCGCCGACCACGCCGGATGCTCGGGCTTGCCCCAGTTGGAACCGACGAGGAAGAACCCGTCGCCGTCGGGCACACACAGCAGCGAGGTCGTACGCGGTACACCTGACTTGCGGCCGACCACGGTCACCTCGATCGACGGCAGACCGGCCAGATCCAGGACACCCCAACGCCCACCGGAGAACCGGCGAAGCAACCGCTCGGCGGGCAACACGACACTCGCCCCCCGCATCACCCAGGCTTGTGCTCCGAACACGCGCGCCACACGGGGCAAGGGATTCCACACCATCCCCGAATCCTGGCTCGAGCGCGCTGGATTAACGAACCCACAGGGTGTGCTTGAGAGGCATTTCACTCCCCCGTCCTTGCTGGTCGTTTATCGGTGGGCACATGTATCCGAGGTGAGTTCGAGGTCTGTGGTGATGGGGTTATATAGTTAGATGCGCATATCTACGTAACAGAATGTTATAAATGGTCGTTCGCCTCGCTGACGCAATTCCCGGACTACCGCTCGCCGATGCCGCACACTGGACTCCCCTCCCATTCCAGCCGCCAGGAGTGCCATGCCCTCCCCCAGTCGCCGCAGGATCCTCGCCACGATCGCCGTTGTCTTCGCCGCGCTCGCGGGAAGCACCTCCCCCACTGCCGCCCGTCCACCGGCACCTGATCAGTTGGCACCGATGAGCCCCGACTTCCTCTGGGGCGTAGCCGCTTCCGGGTTCCAGGCCGAAGGCGACGCACCGGACAGCAACTGGCGCCGCTACGCGGAGTCCGGCAGCACCGAGCATCCGTACCTGAACTCGGTCGACTTCCGCCAGCGGTTCCGGTCGGATATCGGACTCGCGGCCGACCTCGGCGTGCGCGTGTACCGCATCGGCATCGAGTGGGCGCGGGTGCAGCCTCGACCCGGCGTCTGGGACGAGGCAGGTCTCCGGTTCTACGACGAGGTCGTCGGGGCGATCGTCGCGGCGGGCATGCGACCGATGCTCACCCTCGATCACTGGGTCTATCCCGGCTGGGTAGCGGATCGCGGCGGCTGGCGCGATCCGCGCATCGTGGCCGACTGGCTGACCAACGCGCGAAGCATCGTCGACCGGTTCGCCCACACGGACCCGCTGTGGGTGACGTTCAACGAGCCGATGGTGTATCTGGCCAACGAACTACGCCTCGGCGGGCTCGCCCCCGCCGACGCACCGACCATGGTCGACCGAATCGCCCAGGCCCACAACGGCATCCACGAGTACATCCACTCCGTGCAGCCGGGTGCCATGGTCACCAGCAACGTCGCCCACCTGCCCGCCGTCGACGACACGGTGAACGGCCCACTGCTGGAACGCATCTCGGCGCGCCTGGACTACATCGGGATCGACTACTACTACAGCTTCTCCCCCGCCGAACCGCGCATCCCCGACCCCGGCAAGCTCTGGACCATGCCACTGCACCCCGAGGGCATCTACTACGTCCTCGAGCACTACGCCCGCAAGTTCCCCGGCCGTCCGCTCTACATCGTCGAGAACGGGATGCCCACCGAGAACGGGCTGCCACGCCCCGACGGCTACACCCGCGCCGATTCGCTGCGCGACACCGTGTACTGGCTGCAGCGGGCCGTGGCCGACGGCATCCCACTGCTCGGCTACAACTACTGGAGCCTCACCGACAACTACGAATGGGGTTCCTACACACCACGATTCGGCCTCTACACCGTCGACGTGCTGACCGACCCCGCACTCACCCGCAAGCCCACCGACGCTGTCGCGGCCTATCGGGAGATCACCGCCGCGGGCGGCGTCGGCGACGACTATCGCCCGACGCGAGCGCCTGCGCCCTGCTCGGTGGTGAACGGGGTGGCGAGTTGCACCGATCCGGTGACAGTCCCTCGGTAACAGTTCGATACCGGATCGTGTGCTTTACACTCAGGCGGTGTCGAGCGCAACGTCACGACCAGCCCGCGCCGTGAGCGGCAGACAAGCACGGTGGCAGCCGCACAACGACAGCCGCCGGGAGCGGATCGTGCTGGCGGCGATCGAATTGATCGAGCAGGCGCCGCCGGGTGTCGAGGTGCCGATCGTCCAGATCGCCGAACATGCCGGGCTCGCGAAATCCGTTGTGTACCGGCAGTTCGCGGGCCGCGACGAGCTCGACCGGCGCATCCGCAGCGATATCACCGACCGGTTCGTCGGCGATATCGAAGACGCGCTCGACATCGGCGACGGCTCCATCCACCAGATCCTCGTTCGCACGGTCGATGCCGTCGTCACGTGGGTCACCGAGCATCCGCGACTGCACGAATTCCTGCGCACCGGGCCGTCGGAGGCCGATCCGGACGTCGACGCGATGAGTTCGCTCATCGCGACACTCGCCGCGTCGACCCGCGCGCTGGTCACCGGACTGGCCGGGGTGGTGGGCGTGGCCGACGACGGCTCGGCCGACGCGATGACCTTCGCGATCGTCTCGATGACCGAGGCGACGGTCACCCGCTGGGCCAACGACCCCGCCCCGGTCCTGTCGAGACAGCAGCTGATCGAGGAGGTCGCCTCCTACGCCTGGCACGTGGTCGACGGCGTCGCCCGGCGCCACGGACTCACCCTCGACGCCGAGCAACCCCTCACCACGGTCATCACCCAACTGATGACCAACGGCGATTGAGGGCGGCTCACGCCGCCCTGCGCGCACTCCGCTCCGGCTCGCTGCGGTAGCGCGACAGCGGCCCGTCGATGCCGAGCGCCTTCCACACCTGCTTGGCGATCGGGTTCATCATGCCCAGGTCGTCGGCCAGCTTCCGCACGTCGGCGAAGTAGCCCGCCAGGACGTGCTGCGAGTGCTCCGACTTCCAGAAAGCCTCACGGATGACCTCACGCGGGATGTCGAATTGCTTGGCGAACGAACGGGGCGGAGCCATGATCTCGCCGGCCAGCCAGCGCATCGCGATCGGGAACGCCACCGAACACACGCCGCGGTTGAACTTGCCCATCCGCCCGATGTGGGCGGCGAGGAAGTCGTGGGCGAAGGAGATGTGCCGCGCTTCCTCGGCGATGTGGATCTCCATGGTGCGCACTACCATCGGTGGCAGGTTCGCGCCCGCGCGGAGCATGGCCTTCTGATAGTGGTCGATCGGTTCCTCGCCACCGAGGATGCCGATGAACAGGATCGTGTGCGCGTAGCCGCCCGCTACGCCGATGAACGGCGAGAGTGCCCGGAACAAGGGGCGCATGCCGGGTACGTCCACACCGATGCGGTTCACCAGTTCCTGGAACATCTGGATGTGGTTGCACTCTTCGGTCATCTCGTGCAAGCAGTAACGGAACTCGGGTGAGCCGTTCGGCAGCTTCATGATGTACTGCATCATCCCGCGGATCAGGATGCTCTCGAACGCCGCGCCGACTCTGATCGCGTTCGCGGTGCGCCACTTGCCGATCTCGATCTGCCGCTCCAGCGGCTGCTCGCGATACCACTGCGTGGCACCGAGCGGATCGTATTCGGACGACAACACCCAGCGCGGGTCGTTCGGATCGAGAGCCAGCTCCGGCGAATCCCAGTCGATGTCGAGGTAGGGATCGAAATGCCGGTCGACGGACCCTTGAGACAGGGTCGCCAGGGCATCGCGGTATTCCTCGCTGATGAGTCCGCCACGGCTCGATTCGGTCAGCGTCATCGGTGCCTCCTCGGTTCGCGTCGATGCGCACGGCAGTGTCAACCGTCACATCGTCGTACTCAGAGTAACTGAGACTCGAGGTCCCACACAACCCCCGGGTGCGGCGCGTTCGAATCGAGCTCGATGATCTATTCGACCAGCAGAACAACCAGTTGACGGGCCAGTTCCGCATCTGCGGGGCCGCCGCGCCAGATCAGCGGACGACGGGGATCGAGACGGTCCAGCGCATCGGGCAGGGAGCTGAACACGCGCTCGGCGCGGACTACGCACACCTGGGGCATGTCTTCCGACACGGCGGGCCCGCCGTCCACTTCCAGGGCGAGCGAACCGGTCGAGGCGTCGCCGGCGACAGCGTCACGAACCACCGCGTCGCCATTGCTCGCCGCACCGGCCCCGTGCACCACGGCATGACCCGGCGCACCGGCCCAATGGTCGAGCCACGCCGGACCGGGCTCGACGGCGGCGAGCACGGTGCGCACGCTCATCCCGTAGAGCACATCGGCCACAGCGGCGGGCAGACCCGTGGTGTCGACCAGGCGCACCAGCGAGCCCTGCTCGCGCAGCCGTTCGACGAAGCGGGCGAGGACGGCGGCGCGTTCGGCCGGGTCGGCGTCGGCCGGGCGACCCGATGAGCGACGAACCGTCACCCGTCGCGCGTCGTCGGGTAGGTCGAGCAGCCCGTCGCGGACGCGGCGCAAGATCTCCTCGCGAGAATTCACTCGGGCACCCCCCATTCGGCGGCGGTACCGGTGGGCCCGCCGTTCACACATCTCTCACCCCACATACCGCAGGAATCACCTCCTTCGCTACCGTACCGACCGGTCCCTCGGGCGTAGCGACGGCGCCACGTGGGGAAAGTCATGTCGATCAGCCGACCGGGGTGAGCCCGTCGTCTCGCGACGCGCCTCGGCAGCCTCCTCGGCGGCCCGGTTCACCTCGGCGGCCAGCGTGGTACCACCGACCTCCCAGGCCATGGCGAGCAGCCGTTCACGGAAGCGGGTCAGGTCGACACCGAGGTCCTCGCCGGCGTAGCCGCCCGACGCGTCGCGGACCGCGCGGACCACCTCGTCGGCCAGCGCGGCCATCCGCGAGCGGATCATGGTGCGCAGTTCGCCGCTGAGCGGGATGTCGATACCGACGTCGTAGAGGACGAGGGCGCCCTTGAGCATCGGGCGGTCCGGCACGTACCACCGTTCGCCGCGGCGCTCCAGATAACCGACGGCGATCAGTTCGGTCAGCACGTCCGAGCCGCGGTCGCCGAGCAGGGCGGCGAGTTCGGCGTCGTCGATCTCCGCGCTGCGTTGCGCGGCCTGGGCCGAACGCGGGTCGAACAGCGTGCGCCAGTCGCCGCTGGTCGGTTCGGCGTCGAAGACCTCACGGATGGCGTCGAGCCGAAGCCCGCGGCCCTGCATGGCGACGATGTCGCGCAATCGGTCCAGGTGCTCGTCGGAATACACCACTTCCTTGCCTGCGCGCCCTGGCTTGGGCAGGACGCCGAGCGAGTGGTAATAGCGGATCGTGCGCGCCGCGACGCCGCTGGCGTCGGCGAGTTCCGCGCGGGTGTATCGAGGCACGCGACCAGCATAGGGGCCGGGACCCGGGCAGACTTTGACAGTGCTGGCTGTCGGCGTTAGCGTTACCGGCGTCACTGTCGACATCATCGAGGAGCTCTTCTATGTCCGAGCGAACCACCGACTTCGACGTCTTGATCGTCGGTTCCGGATTCGGCGGCAGTGTCACCGCGCTGCGACTGGTGGAGAAGGGCTACAAGGTCGGCGTGCTGGAGGCGGGCCGCCGCTTCGCCGACGACGAACTGCCGAAAACCAGCTGGGACCTGCGTAAATTCGTGTGGGCACCCAAGCTCGGCTGCTACGGCATCCAGCGCATCCACCCGCTGCGCGACGTGCTCATCCTCGGCGGCGCCGGTGTCGGCGGTGGTTCGCTGAACTACGCCAACACCCTCTACGTTCCGCCGGAGCCGTTCTTCCAGGACGCGCAGTGGCGCGACATCACCGACTGGCGAGCCGAGCTCACGCCGTACTACGAGCGGGCAAAAAAGATGCTCGGCGTGGTGCAGAACCCGCACATGACGCCCGCCGACGAGATCTTCAAGGCCGTCGCCGAGGACATGGGCGTGGGCGACACCTTCGTCCAGACGCCGGTCGGTGTCTTCTTCGGTGAGCCGGGCAAGACAGTCGCCGATCCGTACTTCGGCGGGGCGGGCCCCGAGCGCACGGGCTGCATCGAATGCGGTGACTGCATGGTGGGCTGCAAGTTCGGCGCCAAGAACACGCTGGTGAAGAACTACCTCTACCTCGCGGAAAAGGCGGGCGCGCAGGTCATTCCGATGACCACCGTGTCGGCGCTGCGTCCGCTGCCCGACGGAACATGGGACGTCGCCACCGAGCGCACCGGCGCCTGGGTGCGGAAGGACCCCAAGACCTACACCGCCAAGCAGGTGGTGCTCGCCGCGGGCACGCTCGGCACCCAGAAGCTGCTGCACGCGATGCGCGACGAGGACGCGCTGCCCAA
Organism: Nocardia ignorata NBRC 108230; assembly: GCF_001612905.1. Taxonomy (GTDB): domain Bacteria; phylum Actinomycetota; class Actinomycetes; order Mycobacteriales; family Mycobacteriaceae; genus Nocardia; species Nocardia ignorata. Next base: position 411,620 of record NZ_BDBI01000012.1, read on the forward strand.
GATCTCCGACCGGCTCGGCCTGCTCACCCGCACCAACTCCGAGTCCATCGTCGGCGCGGCGACCAAGACGCTCGCGCCCGGCCAGGACTTCACCAAGGGTGTCGCGATCACGTCCTCGATCCACCCCACCCCCGACACCCATGTCGAACCGGTCCGCTACGGCAAGGGCTCCAACTCGATGGGCATGCTGCAGACCCTGATGGTCGACGGAGGCGGGCGCGTGCCGAGGTGGCTGCGGTTCCTGTGGCTGGTGATCACCCACCCGCTCACCTTCTTCGGCTTCATGAGCGTGCGGAACTGGAGCGAGCGCACCATCATCTCGCTGGTCATGCAGCACTTGGACAACTCCATCACCACCTACACCAAGCGCGGGCTGTTCGGGCGCAAGCTCACGTCCAAACAGGGCCACGGGCAACCGAATCCGACGTGGATCCCGGCGGGCAACGAGGTGACGCGCCGGGTGGCGGACAAGATCGGCGGCGTCGCGGGCGGTACCTGGGGCGATGTGTTCAATGTGCCGATGACGGCGCACTTCCTGGGTGGTGCGGCGATCGGCGCCGATCCGGAGCACGGCGTGATCGACGCCTACCACCGCGTGTTCGGCTACCCGACGCTCAGCGTTGTCGACGGTGCGGCCGTCTCGGCCAATCTCGGGGTGAACCCGTCGCTGACGATCACCGCGCAAGCCGAGCGTGCAACCGCCTACTGGCCCAACAAGGGTGAGGCCGACACCCGTCCCGAGCAGGGCGTGGGATACCGCCGGATCGAGCCGGTCGCACCCAAGCAGCCGGTGGTCCCCGCGGGTGCGCCCGCCGCGTTGGTCTTGCCGATCGTCGAGATCCGCAACCCGGAGAAGACAGCGGGCTGACGACCGAAACAAGGCCCCGGACAAGCGGTTCGCACCGCAGGTCCGGGGCTTGGTTCGTTCAGAGGGCGTTGATGCGCGCCAGCGCCTCGAACGCCAGATCGGCGGCCTGCCACAGCGCGGCGACCTCGGCCCGGATCGTGGGCGCCAGCGCGGGGTCCTGGAGCGCGAGTCCGTTGCTGAAGATCACCACGTTCGCACCGAGGTCGGCGGCGATCAGCATCTGTTCGGTGGCCACACCCGCGCCGAACAGCTGATCGAGGCCCTCCCCCACGAAATAGAACCGCCACAGCGGCCCGAGGTCGGCACCGTAGACGGCTTTGGTCCGATCGACGATCACCTCACCGACCGAGGCGATGCCTGCGACGATCTTGAAATAGTCCGGTGCGTGCTCGGGACGGCTTCCGACGGCGGCCACCGAATACGTCAGGTCGACAGTCAGGTGCGCGTTGTATCCGGCCATCGCCGTGCGCGCCCGCGAGGCGCCGCAGTCCTTGGCGAGGGCGAAATAGTGCGCCCACTGCGGTTCGACGACGCCGCCGGAGAATTCGGCATGCAGATTGTCGAGGAAACGGCGCAGCAGCTCGAGACTGATGGAGTGCGCGTATTCGCGGTCGAGGAAGGCCGCCGGATCTCGTTGCATCGGCATCACCGCGGTGGATTCCACGCCGTCCAGGCCGATCGCGAACAGTCCTCGCAGATCCCGGTGCTCGACGAGGATTTCGGTGATCCGGTGATGCCTGTCGACGGCGTCCTCCAGCCGGGCCAGAGTATCGCCACCCGCTATCTCGGAAGTGTCCGAGAGCCGGGCCATCTCGCCGATATCGGCCTGCGACAGGGTCGATCCGCACGCGGTATCGGTTACCGCGCCGGCCGGTCCCGCGACCAGCCCGGGCAGAGCCATGATCCCGACCGCGACAGCCGCGACTGTTCCACTCCCGATACGCATCCTGCGATTCCACCATCTCCCACCCCGATCCGCTGTGCGACGCACCCGGATCGACAAGTTCGCCGAGGCGTGCAGGTGCCACGGAAGCTGCTGACAAGCAGGCCCGTTCAGTAGCGGGCCGGCTGCGGCAGCCCAAGCGTTCGCGGCCGTCAGATCAGGCGGATGCTCGCGATCATCTTCTTGGCGTCGTCGGCGGACAGCTCGCCGGTGGTGCCACGGTCGACCAGGATCGCCATGACCATCGGCAGACCCGCCGCCTTCTCGAAGGCGAAGGTGTACACCGAGTACGTGGTCGTGGTGCAACCCGGTCGCGCCGGTGTCCACGAGCCCGAGCTCTCGGCGAACTGTCCGGCCAAGCCGCTCTTGGTGGTGAGCGACGTGGGGGCGGTGATTTTGCCACCTGTCGAATCGGAGTAGCCGCCCTCGGCCGCGATCCTTGCCGCGGTGGTCGCGGCCTCGGGCAGTGTGTTCTCCGTACTGAGGGCGATCCCCGCCAGTCCTCGGTAGGCCGAACCGGGACAGTAGTTCTCGCCTTCGGAGGCCTTTCCGGTCCCCGCGAACATACCGCTCAGACCGAGGATCACCACCGAGTCCGACTCCGAGGCGATCTGCCAACTCGACGGCACGTCGTAAGCGACGCGCTCGTCAGCGAGCAGCACACCCTTCCAACCCGGCGTGACCGGTGCGGTGCTGGTGCCGGTGGGCGGCGCAGTCTGCGTGGTGGTCGTCGGCGCGGCAACCGCCGCCTCGTCGTCGCCACCGGTTCCGATCACCACCGCGGTCACGATCACCACGGCCAGCACCAGCACCACGGCCCCGATCCCGATCAGCAGACCGGCATTACCCTTGCGCGGCGGCTGCGGCGCATACCCATAGGTCTGCCCGTGATGCGGAAACGGCAGAGACATGCTCGGCCCGAGCCCCTGCTGCGGAATTCCTTGCTGCGAGTCGGGAATTCCGTATCCACCCGGCTGCCCATAACCCTGTGGCGCCCCTGGATAGCCCTCCGATCCCTGCGGCGTACCGGGCTGCGGAAACGCACCCAACCCCTGCGGCACACTCGATTGAGGGAAGACCCCCAAGCCGTGCGGTTGCTGAAACGGACCAGGCCCCTGTGGAGCGAGGATCGTCGGATCCCCGTGCGGTGGTTGCGGAATCGCGGGCTGAGAGGTAGACCCGGACGACGCCGGATACTCGCCCGGCGGCGGCGCGAACGCACCCGGCTGCCCACCCACACCGTCCGGCGGATCCGCGGGCGCCCCCGCCGACTCCCACCAGCGATCGACGTTGTCTGCCACGTCCCAGTCCTTCCTCACAACCCGCCTCGCCGATCTCCCTCGAGCAGGCGTCCCGCTCAGCGTAACGGCGCAACCCCGCCAACGAGAGCCGCGCGTGCCTCTGCAGGTACCTGCCATCCCGCTCATGGACGGCTGATCACCACGCTCCTATGGCGCGATACCGGCCGAAATTTTGCCATGAGAGCGTGGTGATCTTGGTCTAGGCGCATGCCCGTCCCGACGTGCGGAGAGACAGGGTGGGGCCGATCGGGCGACTAACGCGTGGACGACGTGATCTGGTCGGCGGCGGCGGTGGTGGCGGCTCCGAGGGCGGTGACCTGGGCGGCGGTGAGGCGGGAGTCGGGGCAGGTCACTACCGAGGCGATGACCGTGCCGGTGGTGTCGCGGATGGCGGCGGCGACGGTGAGGACGGCATTGTCGGGCCCGAGCTCGCCGGGCAGGTAGTCGATCGTGATGAGTTCGCTGATCACCGAGCCGAGCTGGGCGCGCAGGGCGGCGGTGATCGGTGTGTCACGCAGGGCCGCAAGGGCTTCCAGCATCGGCGTCGAATCGTCGACCAGGCGCTCCACGGAATAACCGCGGGCGCGGATCTCGGTGAGGACGTGCGCGAGGCGCTCACGGTGTGTGGGGTCGGCGCCGGCGAGCCAGGCGCGTTGTTCGGATTCCGGTGCCCAGGCGACGAATTCGCGGCAGACGGGTGGGGCGAGCGGTAGCCGGCGGCCGGGCCGGATCCAGGTCGCCGACGGGTCGCCGACGAGTTCGGTGACCACGATGTTCGCCCCGTCGCGTTCGGCGAGGAAGACCGGTGCCGACACCTGGTCCGACAGCGCGCGCAGGACCGGAGCGGCGGTGCGGCGCAGCGGGAACGCGGCTTCGGCCCGACGGGCGACGGTGAGCAGCCGCAGACCGATGCCGTAGCAGCCGTCGCCGTCGCGCACGGTCCACCCGTCGGCGGTGAGCTGGGTGAGCACGGCGTGGGCGGTGGCGCGGGAGATCCCGGCTTCGCGCACGATGCGGGCCAGCGTGAGCCGCTCGGTGGCATGGCGCGAGAGCAGCTCGAGCACCTTCACCACTCGCTGGGTCGGGGCCGAGACAACGCTCGAATCCGATTCGGCCGACGCCGGATCCGACGTCTCCTCTTGACCGGCGCTCTCGGCCCGGCTTATCGTCGGTGTCACAATACCGAACGATAGCGTCGATTATTCGACAGCGCAACCCCGGGCGTGAGCCCGCCGGGAAGGTGGACAGTGCAGACGGGATACGAGTTGACGCACCTGGCGGCCCTGGAGGCCGAAGCGGTGCACATCCTGCGCGAGGTGGCGGCCACCTTCGAACGGCCGGTGCTGCTGTTCTCCGGCGGGAAGGATTCGGCGGTGCTGCTGCATCTGGCGCGGCGCGCGTTCTGGCCCGCGCCGCTGCCGTTCCCGCTGCTGCACGTGGACACCGGCCACAATTTCGACGAGGTGCTCGCGTTCCGCGACCGCACCGCCGAGCGCACCGGCGCCCGCCTGCTCGTCGCGAAGGTCCAGGACGACATCGACGCGGGCCGCGTGGTCGAACGCCCCGGCGGCACCCGCAACCCCTTGCAGACCACCACCCTGCTGCGCGCCATCGGCGAGCACCGCTTCGACGCCGTGTTCGGTGGCGCACGCCGCGACGAGGAGAAGGCACGCGCCAAGGAACGGGTGTTCAGCTTCCGCAACCGTTTCGGCGAGTGGGAGCCACGCGCCCAGCGTCCGGAGGTGTGGAACCTCTACAACGGCAGGCATCAGCCGGGCGAGCACATCCGGGTGTTCCCGCTGTCGAACTGGACCGAGCTCGACGTGTGGGAATACATCGACCAGGCGGCCGTCGAGCTGCCGTCGCTGTACTACGCGCACCGCAGGCGGGTGATCGAGCGCGACGGAATGCTGTTGTCCGCGACCCGTTTCGTCACCGAGGCACCCGGCGAGCGCGCCTTCGAGGCCACTGTGCGTTTCCGCACCGTCGGCGATGCCACGTGTACCGGCTGTGTCGAAAGCACCGCCACCACCCCGACGCAGGTGATCGCGGAGATCGCGGCTACCCGGCTCACCGAGCGCGGCGCCACCCGCGCCGACGACCGGATCTCCGAGACCGGGATGGAAGACCGCAAGCGAGAGGGCTATTTCTGATGCGCCGCAACCTGTTACGCCTGGCCACCGCGGGCAGCGTGGACGACGGGAAGTCCACCCTCATCGGTCGCCTGCTCTACGACTCGAAGTCCCTGTTCGACGACCAGCTCGCCAACATCGAGCGGCTCAGCACCGAAAGGGGCAGTGCCACCACCGATCTCGCGCTGCTCACCGACGGTTTGCGGGCCGAACGCGAGCAGGGCATCACCATCGACGTCGCCTACCGCTACGTGACCACCCCGCGCCGCAAGTTCGTCATCGCCGACACTCCGGGACATGTGCAGTACACGCGCAATATGGTAACCGGGGCGTCCACCGCCGATCTCGCCCTGATCCTGGTCGACGCCCGCACCGGCGTCAGCGAGCAGACCCGCCGTCATGCCTTCCTGGCCACCCTGCTCGGCGTCCCGCACCTGGTGGTGTGCGTGAACAAGATGGACCTGGTCGACTGGTCGGAGGAGCGTTTCACCGAGATCAAGGAGGAATTCTCCGCGTTCGCCGCGAAATTGACCGTCGGAGACCTCAGTTTCGTGCCCGTCTCGGCCCTGCACGGCGACAACGTGGTCGACAGTTCACCGCATCTGGCCTGGTATCCGGGTCCGCCGCTGCTGCGTCACCTCGAGGACGTGCACATCGCCTCGGACCGCAACCTCATCGACGCACGGCTCCCCATCCAGTACGTGATCCGCGCCGAGCAGGGATCGGCGCAACGCAGTTACGCGGGCACTGTGGCGGGCGGCATCTTCAAACCGGGCGACGAGGTGGTGGTCCTGCCCGCCGGTCACGCCTCGCATGTGCGGGAGATCTGGGGACCGGGCGGCACCAAGGTCGAGGAGGCGTTCACCGGGATGGCGATCTCGCTGACCCTCGACGACGACATCGACATCGGCCGGGGCGACCTGCTCGCCCGCCCGGGCAACTCCCCGCACCAGAGCACCGAACTCGACGCCATGCTGTGCTGGTTCTCCGAAACCGCCCGGCTGCGCGCCGGCGACAGCCTGCTCGTCCGCACAGCCGCGCAGACCACGCAGGCCGAGGTCGTCGCCATCGACTACCGGCTCGACGTGAACACCCTGCACCGCGTGTCGGAGGTGGAGGCGTTGTCGCTCAACGACATCGCCCGGGTCCGGTTGCGTGCCCGGCGCCCGCTGCTGTCGGATCCGTACCGGGAGAACCGGCGCACGGGCAGCTTCATCCTCATCGATCCGCGCACCGACGAGACAGTCGCGGCGGGGATGGTCACCGGTCGCGAAACGGTCGAGGTGTCGAGCACACGCACCGGTCCGGTGACGTGGCATCGCTCGGCGGTGACGCGTGCCGAACGCACACACCTCGGGGCGACGATCTGGCTGACCGGCCTGTCGGGTTCGGGGAAGTCGACCGTCGCCGTGGAACTCGAACGCCTGCTCGTCGAAGCCGGGCGCCCCGCCTACCTACTCGACGGTGACAATCTGCGCCACGGCCTGAACTCCGGACTCGGCTTCTCCCCCGCCGACCGGGACGAGAACGTGCGCCGGGTCGCCGAGGTCGCCGCCCTGTTCGCCGACTCCGGAACCGTCGCAGTCGTGTCGGTCATCAGCCCGTTCGCCGCGCAACGCGACCACGCCCGCACCGTGCACACCGACCGGGAGCTGCCCTTCCACGAGGTGTTCGTCGACACCCCGCTGACCGAATGCGAACGCCGCGACCCGAAGGGCCTCTACGCCAAGGCCCGTGCGGGCGAGCTGCCCGGTTTCACCGGCATCGGCTCTCCCTACGAGCGGCCCGCGCAACCCGACTTGGTCATCACCCCCGACCTCGGCTCCCCCGCCGAGATCGCCGCCCATATCCTCCGAGAGCTAGGGATCACAGTCCGTTGAACCAACCGAGTACCACCACCGCCGACACGGGCGCACCGCCTGATTCGCTCACCGCCCCGTTCCTCGCCGCTGTCGCGCAGGCCGAAACGCTCATCGCCGGTGCGGAATTCGTGCGCAGCGACGCCGACCGCGCCGAAGGCTACGACTATCTGGCCGCCAGTATCGCCGCCTGCCTTCGGCTCTCGGGTGCCCACGGCACCTCGCACCCCTACTTCGTGTCTTCCACCGGCCCGTACGCCAAGATGGGCCTGGACAACCCGGACACCCTCTACTACCACGCGAATATCGAGCCGACCGCCGAGTACGTGGTGAGCGGGGTGCGCGGCAGCACCGTCGACCTGAGTTTCCAGGTCCTCAAGGGTGACTACACGGCCACCGACGTGCCCGGTGGTGCCGATGCCTTCGACGACCGGCGGATCCCGATCGCCCCGGACGGCAGCTTCTCGATCCGGTTCGGTCCGGCGAAAGCCGATGCGGGCGAGGACTATCTCCCGCTCGGCGAGGGCGCCTCGATGCTCGCGGTCCGCGAGGTCTACAGCGACTGGACCGAACGCAAGGGCTCCATCCGCATCGAACGGGTCGACACCGTCGGCACCGCACCGGACGAACCGGATCTGGCCCGGTTGCGCAAGCGCTACCGGGCCGCCGGGAACATGCTGCTCACCAGGGTGCACACCTGGTTCAACTTCCCCAAGTGGTTCTATCTCGACCTGCCGGTGAACACCCTCACCGCACCGCGGCTCACCCCGGGCGGTCTCAGCACCCAGTACTCCTCGGTGGGACATTTCGACCTCGCCGACGATCAGGCCCTGGTGATCAGGGTGCCGAAATCCGACGCGCCCTATCAGGGGTTCCAGCTGGGCAGCCTCTGGTACATCTCACTGGATTACGTGAACCATCAGACGAGCCTCAATCATGCCCAGGCACAGGTGGATCCGGACGGCATGATCCGCATGGTGGTGAGCAACCGCGATCCCGGCATCACGAACTGGATCGAGACCACCGGCCGCACGCGGGGCATTCTGCAGTTCCGGTGGCAGCGCACCGACCGGCCGATGACCGAAGCCGACGGCCCGGGTGTGGAACTCGTCGACGTCGCCGATGTCGCCGCGCACCTGCCGTACTACGACAACAACCGGATCGCCGCCGCCGCGTGGCGGGACCGGATCGCCGCCCGGCAGCGGGCTTTCGCCGAGAGGATGCTGGGATGAGCGGGGCTCTGCTGGACGGAAAGGTCGTCGTCGTCTCCGGTGTCGGGCCGGGGCTCGGACGGTCGATCTGTGTGGAAGCGGCGGCGGCGGGCGCCACAGTCGTGCTCGCGGCGCGGACCGAATCACGGTTGCGGGAGGTGGCCGCCGAGATCGACGGCGAAACACTCTGCGTCCCCACCGACATCACCGACGACGACGCTGTGCGTGACCTCGTGTCGCGCACGGTCGAGAAATTCGGCCGAGTCGACGCACTGGTGAACAACGCCTTCTCGGTGCCCTCGATGAAGCCGCTCGAACGCACCGACTACGACCAGATCCGCGACAGCCTCGATCTCACCGTGCTCGGTGGTCTGCGGATGACGCAGGCGTTCACGCCCGCCCTGTCGGAGTCCAACGGCGCCGTGGTGATGATCAATTCGGCGGTGGTGCGCCACAGCGAACCCCGCTACGGCAGCTACAAGCTCACCAAGGCCGCGCTGCTGGCGATGTCGCAGACCCTCGCCACCGAACTGGGCGGCAAAGGCATTCGGGTGAACAGTGTGCTGCCCGGCTATATCTGGAGCGACCAGTTGAAGTGGTACTTCGGCCAGATCGCCGAGAAGTACGGCATCACCGTCGACCAGGTCTACGAACAGACCGCTGCCCGCTCCGATCTGAAGCGGCTGCCCGAGCCGGCCGAGATCGCCCGTGCCGTCGTGTTCCTCGCCTCGGACTGGGCGAACGCGATCACCGGCCAGACCCTCGACGTCAACTGCGGCGAGTACCACAACTGATCAGGAGTTTCCCTCGATGACTGTGCGCACCGATGTCGGCACCGTAGCCGACCTGCACACCTCGGCAACCAAACTCACCGGCCTCACTGATTTCGGGTCCGACGATTACACCGAAGCCCTCGGGGTGTTGCTCGATTCCTATCGCGACGAGGCCGGGCTCACCGAGCTCGGGTCCAAGATGTCGCGGTTCTTCCTGCGCGGCACCTTGGTCGCTCGTGCGCTGAGCGAGGCCGCGTGGGCCGCGAATCCGGGTTTCGCCGAAACACCGGTCACCCGACCGATTTTCGTCACCGGGTTGCCGCGCACCGGCACCACCGCACTGCACCGCCTGCTGGCGGCCGACCCTGCCAACCAGGGGCTGGAGATGTGGCTGACGGACTTCCCGCAGCCCCGTCCGCCGCGGGAGAGCTGGGCGGACAATCCCGCCTATCAACAGATCGACGCGGGGCTGCGTCAGCATCAAGTGCAGAACCCGGAGTTCATGGGCCTGCACTACATGAGCGCCGCCGACGTCGAGGAATGCTGGCAGTTGCTCCGCCAGTCCGTGATGTCGCACTCCTACGAGTGTCTGGCCTACCTGCCGAGCTATTCGCAATGGCTCACCACTCAAGACTGGACGCCCGCCTACGCCCGGCACCGGCGCAACCTGCAGCTCATTGGGATGAACGACGCCCGCCGGTGGGTGCTCAAGAATCCCAGTCACCTGTTCTGTCTGGACGCCCTGCTCACCGTCTACCCCGATGCCGTCGTCATCCAGACCCATCGCGACCCCGCGACCGTGATCCCGTCGGTCTGCAGCCTCAACGAGCACGCCACCCGTGGCTGGTCCACCGTCTTCACCCCGGAGGTCATCGGCCGCACCCAACTCGACCTGTGGTCGCGCGGGTCGCGCGAGTTCACCGCCGCGCGCGCCCGCCACCCCGAGGCCCACTTCATCGATATCGACTTCGACGACCTGCGCTCCGACCCGGTCGGCACCGTCGAGACGATCTACCGGTCCATCGGCACCGAGCTCACACCGCAGGCCCGCGCGGCTGTCCTCGCCCTGGACGCCGAAAGCCGCACGGGCGCACGCAAACCCACCCACCACTACTCGCTCGCCGACTACGGACTCACCGAGGACATGGTCGCCGAGCGCTTCTCCGGCTGATCGTGGGGGCGGCGGGTCTAGCGGGCGCTCCACCCGCCGTCCATCACATACGACGACCCGGTCACCATGCCCGCCGCGTCCGAGGCCAACCACGCCACCAACTGGGCCACCTCCTCGGGCTCGATCAGGCGTTTGATCGCACTCTCGGTGAGCAGCACCTGTTCGACCACCTGCTGTTCGGGGATGCCGTGGACGAGCGCCTGGTCGGCGATCTGCCTGTCCACCAACGGTGTTCGCACATATCCGGGATTCACGCAGTTGCAGGTGACGCCGTGCGGGCCACCCTCGAGCGCCGTCACCTTCGACAGACCCTCCAGCCCGTGCTTGGCCGTGACGTAGGCGACCTTGAACCGGGAGGCGCGCAGTCCGTGCACCGAGGAGATGTTGACGATGCGGCCGAACCCGTTGCGGTACATGTGCGGCAGTGCCGCGCGGATCAACAGGAACGGCGCCTCCACCATCAGCGTTTGCATGGTCCGGAACCGTTCGGGCGCGAATTCCTCGATGGGGCTGACGGTTTGGATACCCGCGTTGTTGACGAGGATGTCGGTGTCCAGGCGCAGCCCGGCGAGTGCGTCGACATCACGCAGGTCGACACACCAGGCGTGGCCGCCGATCTCGTGGGCGACGGCTTTCGCGCCGTCACCGTCGAGATCGGCGACGGTCACCTCGGCGCCGCGGGCGGCGAGGACCCGCGCGCACGCGGCGCCGATCCCGCTCGCGGCGCCGGTGACCAGCGCGGTGCGACCGGTGAGATCACTCATGCCGCGAGCCTTTTCGGTGCGTCGGTGTCGGCCAGATCGATGGTTTCCAGGTGGATCCCGCGCGTCTCCCGCGCACACAGCACCGCGACCACCGTGACCGTCGCCGCCACCGCGAGATAGACCGCGATCGGCACCGACGAACCATAGGAGTCGAGCAGGCGCACCGCGATGATCGGCGCCAGCGAACCGGCCACGATCGAGGTCACCTGATATCCCAGCGACACACCGGAATACCGCATTCGGGTGGGGAACATCTCGGCCATCATGGCGGGCTGACCGGCGTACATGAACCCGTGGAAGACGAGGCCGACGATGATGGCGGACAGGATCACCACGCTGTGCCCGCTGTCCATCATCGGGAACGCGAAGAATCCCCACGTTCCGCCTGCGACGGCACCGGCCAGGTACACCGGCCGACGCCCGACCCGGTCACCGAGGTATCCGGCGAACGGGATCACCGCGATGTGCACAGCGTGGGCGATGAGCAGCCACCACAGGATCGTGGTCGTGTCGGCGTGTACCTGCACCTTGAGGTAGGTGATCGAGAAGGTGACCACCAGGTAGTACATGATGTTCTCGCCGAAGCGCAGCCCCATGGCGGTGAAAACCCCACGCGGGTAACGGCGCAACACCTCGAACGGGCTGAACGAGGTGGCCTTGGTGTGCTCGAGCGCCTGCTGGGCGGCCAGGAAGATCGGCGCGTCGGTCACCTTCGTCCGCACGTAGTAGCCGACGAGCACCACCACCGCCGACAGCCAGAACGCGACCCGCCAACCCCAGCTCAGGAACGCCGCGTCCGACAGCGTCGAGGTGAGCACCAGCAGCACGATGGTGGCGAGCAGATTGCCCGCGGGCACTCCCGCCTGCGGCCAGCTCGACCAGAAGGCGCGGCTGCGGCTGGGGCTGTGCTCGGCGACCAGCAGCACCGCGCCACCCCATTCACCACCGACCGCGAAGCCCTGGACGAAACGCAGTGTCACGAGCAGAGCCGGTGCCCAGTAACCGATTTGGGCGAAGGTAGGCAGGCAGCCCATCAGGAACGTCGCCGCGCCGACGAGCACGAGACTCGTCTGCAGCAGCTTCTTGCGCCCGTATCGGTCACCGAAATAGCCGAAGACGATGCCGCCGAGCGGGCGCGCCGCGAAACCGACGGCATAGGTGACGAACGCGGCGAGGATCGCGTCCAGGTCGCTGGTCCCCTCGGCGAAGAACACCTTGCTGAACACCAGGGTGGCGGCGGTGCCGTAGAGGAAGAATTCATACCACTCGACGACGGTGCCCGCCATCGAGGCGGTCACCACCCGCCGTAGCCCGGACGGTGTCTCTTCCGGTGTGTCACCGGTCGGCCGGGTCGTGCTGCTGACGCTCATTCGCACTACTCCTTCACGCGCTGTGAGCTGACTCACATTCCATGCGAGGAGTATTCGTGCAGAAGTATTTCGGTCGCAATGCCCAGTTTCGCAGCAGCAATCTGCGAATATGCAGATATGAGCCGTTCCGTCGCGTCGTCCGGGCGCAGGCCGAGTGCCGATGATCTGCTCGTACTGCTCGCCGTCGGCCGGTCGGGGCGGTTCGTCACGGCCGCAGCCGAACTCGGCATCAACCACACCACCATTTCCCGGCGCATCGCCGCACTCGAGGCGGCCGTGGGCGGACGGGTTCTCACGAAAGTGGCAGGCGGTTGGGAGCTCACCGATCTCGGTCGCGAAGCCCTCGTAGCTGCCGAGACGGTCGAAGCCGCCGTGCGTTCACTCGGTTCCCCGGGCGGGGAACGCACGCTCGAAGGGGTGGTGCGGCTCTCGGCGACCGACGGGTTCAGCGCCTACCTGGCCGCACCGTCGGCGGCGCGGGTGCAGCGCCGCCACCCCGGCATCGCGGTGGAGATCGTCGCCGCCACCCGCCGCGCATCCACCCAGCGAACCGGTCTCGATCTCGAGGTGGTCGTCGGCAGACCTCAGGTGCACCGCGCCGAGGCCATCGAACTCGGCGACTATTGTCTCGGCCTCTACGCCGCCCGGGACTATCTCGACGCCCACGGCGCCCCCACCACCATCGACGACCTCGCCCGCTATCCGCTTGTCTATTTCATCGAGTCGATCCTGCAGGTCGACGACCTCGACGTGGCAACCAGCTTCGCGCCGACCATGCGCCAATCCGTCTCCTCCACCAACGTTTTCGTCCACGTGGAAGCCACCCGCGCGGCCGCCGGTATCGGCCTGCTCCCCTGCTTCATGGCCGACCGCCACCCCGACCTCGTCCGGGTCCTGGCCGACGAAGTCCGCGTCCAACTCACCTATTGGCTGGTCACCCGACCCGAGACGCTGCGCCGCCCCGAGGTCGCCGCCGTGGTCGATGCCCTGCGCACCACCGTCCGCGAATGCCGAGCGGCCCTCCTCGGCATCCCCGAAGGGTGAAGGTCGCGATCCCTTCGACCGATCGGCTGACAGCCCACGTTCTGGATGATGTAGCGCAGCTTCGCGACCACAACGCTTTCCGGTATCCGCCCCACTGTTCCGTCAGATGAAGAGGGAGGCCGCCGCCCGCGGTCAGTTGGTCATCCGCCGGCCCGGAGGTGATCGCGCAGGACGGTGCCGCGCCGCAGCAGGATTTGTCCACAGGCGGTCGGTGCCAAGGCCCTGACGTGCAGTGTCGATCCGTTGTCACCCTGTGGGGCAAGGGTTTACGAAAGTACGGCCGGGGAGGGTGTTCGACCACTCTTGTGCGGTGACGGGTGCGGTGCCGGTGGCGCAGATGCGCGCCGCTTCGGTGGTGGCGTCGGTGTGCCAACGGCGCAGTGTGCCGTCGGTAGCGGATTCGACGAGGACGGTTCCACCGGCAGCGAAAGCGAGCATTGTTTTCTGCCAGTGTCTTTCGCCGTGGTGCAGGGCGGCGTAGACGGTCGGCGCGTCAGGGTCGGTGTAGTCCCAGATTGCGATGCGGTCCTCGGCGAGATCGTCGACGGCGAGGCGGGTACCGGTGTGGTCGAAGGCGACCGAACCGGCGGGGCCACGTGCGGTGACGGGTATCGGCAGGGGTCGGGGCCCGCCTGGTTCGCCGAGGCGGTAGACGAAGGCTCCGGCGCGGGTGCCGACGGCGAGAATGTTGTCTGTCGTGACGGCCAGAGACATGTCCTGACCAGCCGTGGGCAGGCCGGACAGTTCCGCCACGGGTCGGGCGTCGGACCCGGCGCTCAGGTCGTAGACCGTGATGTGCCCGGTGCGGTGGCTGCCGACGGCCAGTCTCGATCCGTCGGGACTCACGGCGAGTGCGGTCGGATAGCCGTGCCCGAATCGCAGTGTGGACCGGAGCTCGGGGCCGCCGGGCCGGGTCAGGTCCCACAGTTCCACCGACGACGTCAGACCCCGCCCGACGGCCAGGGTGCCGTCCGGGCCGAAGACGACACCTCGCGTGTCGACCAAGCCGTTGTCGATCGGTCGACCGAACGGCTTCGGGGTCGGATCGGTGATGTCCCAGACCTGGATGGCGCGTTCGTTCAGGGTGGCGGCTCGTGTCCCGTCGGGGCTGAGCACCACGGTGTCGAAGAAGCCCGAGGGATCGCCGTCCACGGAATCTCGTCCTGTGCCCGCGGGGGTTCTCGACAGACCGCGCAAGCGCGGCAGCAATGCGTCGGGCAGCACGCCCGGAGGCGGCGCGGAGACGTCCTGGGGAAGCCTGAACAGCGTCCGCGGCCCGAGTTCGGCGGCCTGTCCCGCGAGATCGAAAACATGCACGGCACGGTCGAATCCGGAAGTCACCAGTGCGCGTCCGCCACCGAACACCTCGGCGCGCGCTACGGATCCGCCGGGGAATCGGGCGAGCACCGCACCGGCGTCGAGATCGAGAAGGCGAGCACGGGAATCACCACCGACAACCACTGCCGTGCGGCCGTCCCCGGTCGGCGCCACGTCGAAGTACTCGTTGGCACCCCGCGACATCGCGCGCAGCGGTTCGGGCCGGGTGATGTCGGCGCCGAGACGCCACCTGGCGATCTCGCCGGGGTTCAGCCCCACCGCGAGCACGTCACCGTCGACATCGACCGACCTGATCTCGGCGCCGTTCGTTCGCTCGACCGACAGCTCGAAAGCGGGACGGGCCGGATCCAGAGCTGTTGCGTCCCAGCCCCGTACGGTCGTCGTCCACATGGTGTCGACGATCCGGGAACCGGCCGCGACGAGGACACGGTCGTCGGCCGCGACGAACGCGTGGTTACCGGGAACAGTCAGCGTGGGCTGCGGCACAGGGCGCGCGGGATCGGCACCGAACCGCCAGGACAGCACCGTCCCACCGTGGGTGCCGATCGCCAACAGATCGTTGCCCGGGCCGAAGGCCAGCGACGAGGGCAGATGATCCGCCAACGCGAATTCGGTTTTCCGCCAAGGATTATCCGCGATGCTCCACAACACCGCCGAGCGTTCACCAGCCACAGCAAGCCAACGCTGGTCGGCGCTGACGGCCAATGCCCGCACCGGACCGGCCACCGCCGCGAACGGCGGCATTCGGGTCACCCCGGAATCATCGACCCGCACGAGCTGCACGGTGCCGTCGCCGTTGCCGATCGCGATCATGTCGCCACCGATGCTGGTGGCCAGCCGTGGCGGGTCGATACCGGCCGAGACCGCGTCACCGGAGACCCCGGGCAGGATCCGGATCGGCGTGCCGAGAGCCGAGAACTCCAGCAGGGCCGATCGGGCATCCGTCGTGGCGCTCGTACGCACCGCCGCGAGGGCGACGAGTTGCGACAGCGCGGGGTCGAAGTCGGCACCACCCCGGGCCACGCCCGCGAACAGCCGGGAATTCGATTCGGCTCTGGCGGCGGCATTCTCGGCCCGGACCCGGGTCAGACCGGTCACCGAGAGCACGGCGAGCAGGACGGCGAGCACACCGGCGACAGAGACCAGCCACAGCGCCATATTCGGTCTGCTGCGCGTGCGCGACACAGCTTCGGTGACCGTCGCGGCCGCCGCGATGCGGTCGAGGAAGTTCTCCGGCGCCTGCCGCCGCGCCTCCTCGTAGCCGGTGGCGGCGACCACCACCCGAAGTGAAGCACGCTGCGCCGCAGCGAGTTTGCCCGCATATCCGCCGACCGGGGTCAGTTCGGTCTCCGACAGGCCCGCCGTCACCGCGCAGGCCGGGTCGAGTCGGCGCACCCGCAGCCACCGGACCAGCTGGTGGCGCGGGGCCAGGTCGTCGAGCGCGACGGCCATCGCCGCCGCCATCGACGCACCGTTGATGTCGTTCTCGGGCGCGCGACCCGCCCCGGTCACCGACCACAGCACGCACGCGCCGGTCGCGGCAGGCCGGCTCACCTCCCACGCCCGCGCGAGACTGTCGGCCAACTCGCGATCCGCCTGCAGGAACGACATGGCGGCCGGATCCGGGTGCAACCCGCTGGGTCCTTCGCGCACCTGCTCCAGCCGCAGCACGCCGACTCGTCCGGCGCCTCCGATGTCGACGAACAGCACACTGACCCGGGCGGTCCGCACCGTCGGCGGTCGCCGACCGGCCAGTTCCAGCGCGGTCACGATGCCGTAGCCGCGCGAGGGCCTGCCACCCTGGCCGAGCAGGTGCAGCACCACCTCGGCCAGCGGGTCGTCGCCACCGGTGATCGGTCCGGCGGGGAGCAATTGGGTACCGGCCGAATGCAATCCGGCCCGTTCGGTGTGCCGCAGGAAGACCGAACACGCCTCGGCGATGTCGCGCGCGCCGGTCAGGGCTTGGGCGAGGGCGGCCACCGCGTGGGCCGCCGACACATCGGCGGTGACCCGATCACCCTCCAGATCGGAGTTCTCCGATTCCTCTTCCAGCGGGTCGTCACCGGCCTCGAGGTGCTTCCACCGCGCCAGCGAATGCCGTGCCAGCACACCGGTTTCGCGGCGCAGGCCGAGCAGCCCACGAGCCGCCTCGGGGCCCGCGGCGACCGCTTCCCGGCACAGTGCCACCCACCGCTGCGGCGCTCCGGTGAGCTCGGACAACAGCGCGTCGTCGCGCTGGAACTCCGACTGCCCGGTCATCGTCGGTCCTCGACCACAGCGGCACGAGTCGCGTTCACCACGGACGGATAAGCTCGACACCGATGCGCATCAACGACCTTCCCGGGGGAACCATCTTGTCGAGATCACTCCTTGTCGGTGCTGCGCTGTCCGGTGCGGCGATCACCGCCCTGCTCGGCACCGGTTGCTCCACCGGGGACAGTTCGGCCATGCCCGTGGCCGGTGCCAACACTCCCACATCGACACCGCCGCCACCACTGCTGTCGGCCGACGACGTCGAGCGGCTGTTCGCGCGCATGCTCGACCCACGGGTCCCGAACTCCGAGAAGCTCGATCACGTGCAGGACATCGCCGACGATCCGGGCCTGCCCAACCGCATCGCCGAAGCACCGGGCCGGAACAACGCGACGGTCACCGTCACCATCTCGGGAACCAGGTTCGGCGCGCCGGGCATGCTCGCCGATGGCACCGGAAGGATGAACACCGCTACCAGCCCGTTGATCGTGCCGTTCGTGGCCGAGGACGGAAAGTGGAAGATCGAGAAGTCCTGGTACTGCCAGATCGCGTTCTCGATGATGGTGTCCTCCCCCACCTGTCCGTCCTAGCTCACATTCGTCGTGCGAACCGGTGGCGCGGGCAACGGCATCTGTGTAGAAGCCCGTTTCCCATCAGCAGGAGGCTCCCGCTGTGACCCGTGTCGTCCGGTCGTTTCCCGGTCCGCCGACCGGCGCGCGGGCGGAGCAACACCATGCCGGTTCGGCATCGAGCTGCCCGGCCCAGCTCATACGATCGGCGCCGACGGCAGAGCACCGCATGCGTCGCGCGAATTCTCCTCGGACAGTGCGGCATTCGGCACAGTCGCCGACGAAGTGGGGGCACAGGTTGACTTCTGACCCCTTGGACACCTGGCTCGGCGCCACCTGGAGCACGGTCCCCGCACCGCTGCGCCTCGCGGTGGTGGAACACATCTTCGGCGCCGACCTGGTCACCATGTCGACCTATGCGGCGGCCAAGGCGCGGTATGTCGTCGAGCGGGTCGACCCCGACATGCGTTCGGACTTCGAGGACGTCGCCCAGGACACCATGGTCGCGTTGACGGTGACCTTGCCCGCCGAACGTATCCGGCACTGGAAAACCCATGTCCTGCAGCAACTACAGTGGCAGGTGCTGCAGAACAGGCGGCGTCGCACAGCGGAGAAACGTCATCCGGGCCTGCGCGTCGATTACGAATCCACCGCGCTCGTCGTCGAAGACCACACACTCGTCGGCGGTGAGGACCGGCTGGCCGACCGCGCCGTCCTCCAAGACGCGCTCGACGCGATCCCGCACCCCGAGACCGCCGCCGTGCTGCGCGCGACCTTCGTACTCGCCCCCGACGGCACCTACACCGACGTACAGACGACCAAAGAGGTCGCCGAGGACCTGAATTTCAGCCAGGAGAAGGTCAAACGGCTGCGCGCGGCGGGAACGAAGATGCTGCGCGAGGCCCTGCGTGTCCAGCTCGACGCCCGCGACCAGGACACCGAGGAGGCATCGTGACGGCGCGAGATGATCGACCCACACGGCTGAACCTGCCCGTCGACATCGACGTGCTGCTCGCGCTCGCCGACGACTGCGAACCCGATGCCGAGGCAGCCGCCGCGGGCGCCCGGATCGCGGACCGCCTGCTCGCAGCAGACAATGCGACACCGGAACCCCATTCCTTGTCCGCGCGACGCATCGTGATGCGGGTGCCCGGGTGGACGGTGCGGCCGCTGGCCGCCTCCTCACGCGACGGAGCGTCATCGAGCCGGGTCGTCCAGAAACAGATCGACCAGGAGCTCGGCATCGAATTCACACGTACCCCCGCCGGTGCCGAGCAGACACGGATCTCGGTGCAATCGTTCGGTCCCGGCACCGCGGCAGGCGACGTGGTCCGCATCGCGGTGCATGCGGGCGAGGAACGAACCGAAGTCCTCGTCGTCCTCTATCCGGATGCCAACGGATCGCTCACCGGCCAGATCGTCACCCGCGCAGTGACTTTGGCGGAGCACCTGGAGATCTCCATCGTGCCGGGCACCGCGCTGGGCGAGACGCATACGGCAGCGATCACCGACGCCGTGCGGTGCTCGTTGACCCCGGGACGCAACGCGTGGCGGCGGGTCGCCAAGGGGCTGCGGGACGGAGACCCGGTTCGGTCGGCGATCGTCGCCGGCTTGAGCTGAGTGCCACGAACGGCCCACCACAGGATTGCCGCAGGGCCGTTCGACTAGTACCACCACGATCGGATACCCGGGGGCCGAAGCCGCGCACAGAGTGCAATCGCCGGAACGGTGGCGGCGGATAGATCGTGGGTGAGGAGACCCCCCAGCGATCTCCTCACCCACGACACGAGACGCGGCGTGGCAGGGCCGACGACCGGTCTCGTCAACAGTGATGCGATAGCGGCCCGGATCGGTTCGCTCCTGGGCGGGAGTTCGGCTACGCCGGATCTGTCGCTCCGGCAACGAAGCTACCGGCACCCGGGATCACGGAATGGATGAGCAGCTTCACCGCGCGGCGCGCGTCGGCGAGTGGTTTCGTGGTGCGGCCGCCGCGACTTTGCGCGATGGCCCCTTCGATCGCGCTCACGACCGTGCTGGCGATGACCTCGGACGTGGCGGGTTCAGCGCCTGCGTGGCGCAGGGCGGTGGCGATCTGGTCGGTCCACGTCGCGAAGACCACAGCGGAGGCGGCTTGCACGGACGGTTCCTGTGCACCGGCCTGGGCGGCCGCGAGAATCGGGCACCCCCGGGTGTAGTCGCTGCCGGTGAGGACTTCTTCCCAGTAGTCGATGATGCCGTCGATGGCTTCGGCTGGGGTCCGGGTCGCGAACAGATCGTCGAGTAGAGCGGTGATGGTGCGCCCGGCGGCGTAGGTGGCCTGTTCGAACAGTTCGGACTTGCCTGCGGGAAAGTGCTGGTAAATGGAGCCGCGGGCGGTACGACTGTGCTTGAGCAGATCGGTCAGACCTGTCGCGTGCACACCGCGCTCGCACATCAGCGAGATCGCGCTGGCCAGCAGCCGCTGCCTGGGGCCTCGTGTCGACATCCCGTGCCTCCTTTCCCACGACACTATAGACCGACCAGTACATCGTCGTGTAGCGTTCGACAGCGACATAGACTGAACGGTCTATCTACGCAGGTAGGCGGGGTGACGAGCCTCGGACCACCACAACGTACGGCGAGGGCAAGGTATGCAGAATTGGGATGCGATCGTGGTCGGCAGCGGCATGGGCGGAATGACCGCCGCCGCGTATCTGGCCGCGGGTGGCCGCCGGATACTGGTGGTCGAACAGGGCGACGTACTCGGTGGCTGTACCCATGTATTCCGCCGCAAGGGATTCGAGTTCGAGGTCGGCGTGCACTATTTGGGCGACTGCGGACGCCCGGAGGGCAACATTCCCACGATCCTGCGCGGTGTCGGCGTCGACAAGCACGTCGAGTTCGAGGAGATCGATCCCGACGGGTTCGATGTGCTGGCCTTCCCATCGGTGACCTTTTCCGTGCCGCGCGGCTGGGACGCCTACCGCGACCGGTTGATCGAGACCTTCCCCGAGGATGCTGCGGCACTGCGCAGGTATGTGCGCGTCATCCGTAAACTGGCTGACGCGGTCGACCGGGCGACCACTCCCGCCTCGGTCCGTGGCAGCGCGGCGATGATGGCCCGCGCGGGGTGGGCGGCGCCGTTCGCGGTGATGCCCCTGACCCGCGTGTTCGACATCTGCGGCGTAGGGCCTGCGCCGCGGCCGGTGCTGGGTGGGCAGACCCCGGCCTACGCCGCCCCGGGAAACCGGGCTCCGGCGATCGTGCAGGCGGGCTTCCTGAAGAACTATGTCGAGGGTGGCGCCTATTTCCCGGTCGGGGGCGGGCAGGTGCTCTCGGCCACGATGGCCGAGGTCGTGCGCGCCAACGGTGGCGACTTCCGGCTCAACGCCCGGGTACGCCGGATTCTGGTCGAAGACGGGCGGGTACGTGGGGTCGAACTCGACGGCGGGGAGAAGATCGACGCGCCGGTGGTGGTGTCCAACGCCGACGTCAAGCGCACCTACCTCGAGCTTCTGGACCCGGCGGCGGTCTCGCCACTCAAGCGCAAACTGGTCTCCGGTTACACGATGGCTTGGCCGCTGTTCAACACCTACCTCGGTATCGACCTCGACCTGTCGAAGACGATGACCAGTTCCCAGATCTGGAAGTTCCGCGCAGACACCGACTTCGGGCCCATGCAAGAGGCGTTGAACTGGGAAGCCGCGGGCCGCGACCGGACACGATGGCTGCAAGCGGTGCGCGAGAACATCTGCGGCATGATCCACATCGCCGGCAACAAGGACCCCAACACCCCGTTCGCGCCTGCCGGTCAGTCGGTCGTCGAGATCATGACCTATCTGCCCGCCGACCCCGACCTGTGGGGCATCACCGCGGGTGGGCCGGTCGCCGGTGAGAAGTACCGCGATAATTCCGACTATCTGGAGCTCAAGGACGCGGTCACCGAAATCATGATCGACCTTGCCGCCGAGGTGATTCCGAACCTGCGCGAGCACCTGGTGTGGCAGGAGGCGGGTACCCCGATCACTCAGGAGCGCTACACCCACTCCACCGGCGGTGGCTCGTACGGCATCGAGATGAGCCTGCGCCAGCTCGGTCCACTGCGCCCCGGACCGAAAACCGAGATCACCGGGCTCTACCTGGCCGGGGCCAGCCAAGCCTGGGGCCCCGGCGTGGAGGGAGTGATGCTGTCCGGCGTGGGTGCCGCCGGCGCTGTCCTGCGCCGCGACTTGTTCACCGAGATCCGGGGCGGCGCCGTGCTCGGCAACCCCGACCAGCTCCCCGCCCACGGCAAGGACTGGGACCCGCTGGCCGTAGCCACCGACACCAAGCTGCGTGGCCAGAAGTCCCGCGCGGTGAGCAAGCCGAGCTGACGGCAGGGTCACGGCGCTCGAACGACCGCCCACTTCACCGGTAGTCCGGCACCCGATGTCGGTTCTCGACAGATTCCTCGCCGCCGGTCGGCACCGGATGGACCAGACAGGAGCACACTGATGACCTCGCAGGGTACCCACGGCCGTTCACGGCGCAAGTTCTCGATCGAACGCGCGGTCGGACGTTATGTCGCCAATCCGCTGGTACGAGGACTGCGCCGGATCGGGGTCGCCACGACCATGGCCACCGAATTGGAAACCGTCGGACGGAAGACCGGCAAGGTCCGTCGGGTTCCGGTCGCGGCGGCCTTCGACGATTCCGGTGCCTGGCTCATCTCCCAGCACGGAACCCGCGCCGGATGGACGGCCAATATCACCGCCGACCCACAGATCAGCATTCGGCAAGGCCCGCGGTGGCGTACCGGGACGGCGCATCTGGTGCCCGACGACGACGTCGTGGCCCGCGCACGCACTTTCGTTTCACACCCCGCCTTCGCCGGATTGGCCTCGGCCGCCTTTCGCGCCTTGCAAAGCGCACCGGTCTCGGTGCGGATCACCTTCACCGACACCGGTCCGGCCATGACATCGGTTACCGCACCGAAAGGACCCAGACGATGACAACCAGCCAGGACAGCGGCCCCATCACGGACCCAGCCCAGATGTCGGGCCTGCAGCTGTTGCGCGCGATGAGCGCGCTGCCGCTCGACCAGGTTCCCAGCATCGGTCGGCTGCTCGGCATGAGCGTGCTCGAACTCGAGGAAGGCCGCGTCACACTCGCGATCGAGACCCGGCCCGACTTCGCCAACCCGCTCGGTACGGTGCACGGCGGCATCTGCGCAACCCTGCTGGACTCGGTGATGGGCACCGCGGTGCACACCACCCTGGCTCCTGGACTCGGCTACTCCACCTTGGAACTGAAGGTCAACTTCATCCGCACGGTCGCCACCGACGGGCAGCGACTCACGGCAACCGGAACCATCGTGCACGTGGGCCGCCGGACCGCGACGGCCGAGGGACGCGTACTCGACGAGCGCGGAAAACTCGTCGCACACGGCACCACCACCTGCATCATCCAGCCCGTGCACTGACTCGGACAGAAAGTCGCGGGCGGGAACGCGTCGCTCGCCTAGTCTCGCGTACCGGCGGCGGACTCGGCGGCGCCTATCGTGACGAGGTCCTCGGCCACGGCATCCCAGAGCGCGGCGTACTCGGGCACAAGGGTCCGGACGTGCGACAGAGTCGGATAGTCGTTCGGATCGAACGCCAGATGGCCCGGCCGACCGCCCGGCATGGCGGTGTCGGGCCAGCGACGGGCCGGCGCGCTCGACGCAGAGTCGTCGACGAAAAGGATCCGCGCCTGCCCCTGCGCGCCGATCTTCCACACGGCGCGAGTCGACGCGGAAATGGTCACGGGCATGAAGTCCTCCGATGGCCATGGATAACGACAACGGGATCGTAAGACAGCCAAGACGTTTCACGGAGTGTCGCGTTGCAGGACCTTCGTCGCACAGGACTCACCACGCGATCCGGGTCCGGTCATTTCTAGAACACGTTATAGTTTCTGGATGCGGCCGGACAACCCGCCGTACGAAAGGTGGTAGTGGTGCTGACCTGGGACGATGAAGCCGATGTCGTCGTTGTCGGATACGGCGGTGCGGGGGTCACGACGGCGCTCGCCGCTCGCGAACGCGGCGGCGATGTCCTCGCGCTCGACCGGTACCTCGGCGGTGGCGCGACAGAACTGTCCGGCGGAATCATCTACGCCGGAGCGGGCACCTGGGTCCAACGCGCCGCCGGAATCGACGACGATGCCGACAACATGTTCGCCTACCTGCAGGCAGAGGTCGGCGACGCGGTGAGCCCCGCGACGCTGCGCCGCTTCTGCGAGGAGTCCCCCGCGCTCATCGACTGGCTCACCGAATACGGCGTGCCGTTCGAGGCATCGGTGTGCCCGTACAAGACCTCCTACCCCACCGACGACTACTACCTCTACTACTCCGGCAGCGAGAACGCCGGTGGCTACCGGGAACTCGCGAAACCACGGCAGCGCGGACACCGCGCCCACGGACCCGGTGTCTCGGGCAAGGCAGTGTTCCGTCCGCTGGCACGGTCGGCCGCCGCGCGCGGGGTGCGGGTCCGAACCGGAACCACGGCGACCCGGCTCGTGGTCGAGGACGGCCGGGTGACCGGCATAGAAGCGGTCACCCTCGACGGCGCACCCGCCGCCGTGCGACGCCGTTTCGCGGCTCTGGCACGGATCTCGTCGAAACCCGGTGTGTACCACCAGGGCCTGCGCCGCGCCGTGCAAGCGACGATCGCACGCATCGAGCGCAAACATGGTGTGCCATTGCGCATCCGGGCCCGCTCCGGTGTCGTACTCACCACCGGCGGATTCATCGCCAACGCGGCGATGGTGGCCCGCCACAGCCCCCATTACCCCTGGGCGCAGGGTCTGCCGCTGGGGTCGGCCGGGGACGACGGCAGCGGCATCACAATGGCCGAGGAGATCGGCGCGGCCACCGGCAAGATGGACGCGATGTCGGCATGGCGTTTCATCGGCCCGCCCAGCGTCTTCTACGGCGCGATCGCGGTGGACACCGAAGGCAGTCGCATGGTCGACGAATCACGCTACGGCGCGGCACTGGGCGCCGCCATCGCCACCGCCCCCGGCCACCGTGCCTGGCTGCTCGTCGACGCCGAGCTCGCCGCCGAAGCACGCACCCAGATCGCCGGCCAGTCGGTGTGGTTCCAGCGCATGCAGACCGAACGACTCCTCCGCTTCGGACGCACCACCGGCCGCACCATCGAAGAAGCCGCCGCCCGCGCGGGCGTCGACCCCGCAGGCCTGCGCGCCACCGTCGACGCCCACAACCAGGCCATCGAGCAGGGCGCCCCCGATCCACTCGGCAAACCCGACGACATCCGCCGCCCCATCCGCACCGGCCCTTACGCCCTACTCGACATCTCCTTCGCCGCCCGCCTCACCTACCCCATGCCGATGCTCACCCTCGGCGGCCTCCTCGTCGACGAACAAACCGGCGCCGTCCGCACCGAAACCGGCGACACCATCCCCGGCCTCTACGCCGCAGGCCGCGCAGCAGTCGGCATCTGCTCCAACGGCTACGTCAGCGGACTCTCCCTCGCGGACTGCGTCTTCGCCGGTCGACGTGCGGGAACTCACAGCGTCCAGCACGTCGACCAGAACTGACTATTCGGGCATTCCCGAGCGCTCGGCGCCGTGGTCGGTCTCCTTGGTTCGCCTCCGAAACAGGGAGACCTGAGGCGTCTTAGGATTCCGCGTCTGACCGCACCGTCAAGATCATCCGAACCCCCACCAAAACCGCAGGTCAGATAGGCGATTTGGTTTACGACAATCAGTCGGATAATCTTTTGGCACACCAGCAAGTCCGGGTGGCGGAATGGCAGACGCGCTAGCTTGAGGTGCTAGTGCCCGTATTAGGGCGTGGGGGTTCAAGTCCCCCTCCGGACACCAGTGCTAAACACAACTATGTGTTTGCATATATCTACTCGATGCTCCAGGTGCGACCTCGCACCTGGAGCATCGGCATTTGTAGGCAACATGCAGCAGCTGCCGCTATGAGTCGGCGAACTTCGCCGCTCGTCCAACTGTTCGGTCCAGGTCAGATTTCGTCTCGACCCACGGGTGACCGTCTGATCCGTGGCGTTACGAGACCGAATCGGTCCCTTCCGCCATCGAGCCAGTGTGATTCGAATCACTCGATTGCCCACCGCTCGGGCAGCTCGATACACAGCCGCGCTACCACAAACACGAAACGCGCCTGACCCTGCTACACCCGAAACCGTGACGAGGGCAAGGAGCACAACGCCGCCCTCGTCTGCCCGGCCTGCCGTGGCCGCGACGCCAGGCTCGAAAACTGAGAAGCCCAACGGGCAAGTGGTGATCGAGGCGCGCGGCGATCAGGAGAATCCCGTTAGATGCCCTCAGTCTGACCGCGGATGGATCAGGTAGGGCGACTCGACCTGACCGAGTGCGCTCACGCCCACCCCGGCGTTTCGAGGACGGTGACGCCAGTAAATCCACCCCCGCCCTTCGGCCCATACCGCAATCCGATCGGCGACGATCACCCCGGCAACCACCCCCGCCACCCAGAACATCCCGTCCACGCAGCGACCTCCCGACTATTGCCTCACCGCAATCCGACGTATCGGAATCACGCTGCGAGCGCGGCATCCGAGGAGTTGACCAAACCTATGGGTAGTCTCCGAGTACGCCGGTGCTAGCCCAAGCTAGGAGGTGGTGACAGTTGCTCGATGCTCGGAGTACGCAAAACGCACCCGGAGCTCGAACGCGTCATAGAGCTCGACCTTACGATCTGGCGCACTCGCCGCGAGGATCGCACGGATGTCGCCCAAAGACTCGATGAGCCTGCGTAGTTCGGTGTGGGTGAGCCTCTCTTCCCTCGGAAGGTTGTTCAGCTCTCCCTCCGCGGCCGTCTTCTCTGCCTGAGCCGAATTGAGCGGCCCGATGACGGCCTGGGGATCTACGCCCGCTTCGATCGCCGCGAGATGACGCCCGATCTTCGTTTGCGCTTGTTCAATCCGTCGGCGCAACGCCTGACGACGAGAATCGCTGCCGTCGTCGCCCTGGGCCTCCACCAATGCCGCAACAGTGCTGTCCAGGTTGCTCTCATCGAACAGGGTCGCCAGCCAGCCGTCGACAGGTTCGATGAGGTGCGACTCACGCAGATTCACCGTTCGGGGATGCTCCTGCTCAACCCTGCTGTCCGAAGCCAAACTCCTGGCTCGACAACGATAGTAGACAGCTCCGCCCACCATTTCGCCCTGCATCTTGCGGCCGCAAGCAGTGCAGTACACCCTGCCGCGCAACAGATAGATCCCACCGGAACGAATTGGCCTAGTCCGTTCGAGCCGGCTGCGCGCACGGTTACTCATTCCTGCCCGCTCGCGACGCAGAAGCGTTGCCTGAGTGAAGGTTTCGACCGAGACGATCGCCGGGTGCGCCGGACGTCGCGACCGGACAATGCGTTGGGCAGGTGAACGTTTGAACTTTACGATGTGGCCGGCAGCGACGTCATCGGGATCCAACAGCACGTCGTGTTTGCTCCAACGCCCGAAGACCGCATAGCCCGTGTAGCGCGGATTCTGCAGAATCGCTGCCACCGTAGAGGCCTGCCAGCCGTCACCGGCACGATGCTTGTTCTGCTCGGGGCGATGCGCGGACGGGCACGGAATCATCAACCGGTTCAGTTCATTAGCGATGGCCCGGTCGCCGTAGCCGGCGAGATAGGAGCGAAAGATCTGCTGAACGACCGGAGCGGTCGCAGCGTCGACCGATAGGACCCGAAGTTTCAGGTTGTCCGCCGCGCGGTTCGGATTGGGATGTGGTGGGCCGTCCACGACGAGATAGCCGTAGGGCGGCCTGCCGCCTTGGTGGCGGCCTTCGTTGAGGACCTGGGCATCCATGCTGGCCCGAGTTCGCTGCTGAACATGCTGACGTTCGGATTCGCTGAGCCCGCCGAGCATGCTCATCATCATCGAGTGCGTGACGTTGTTCGGATCGAACCGGCCACCCAACTCGGGCACCCAGATCTCGGCTCCGTAGGCATGGATGCGGGGTGCAACAAGACTGAACTGGTTACCGAACCAGCATCGGGTGCCTTCTCCGACAACGATCCCGGTCCAACCTCGCTGAGGATCTCGAAGGTCTTCCAGAAGTCGAGCGGCGTGAGTACGTCGATGCCAGGGCACCGAACGCGATTGCCCGACATCGAAGTAGCTCTTCACGATCTGCCCGCTGACGAATTTCTCGGCGTTGCCGAGTTGCCACCGATAGGAAGTTTCGGGGTCTTGATTGTCCTCGGTGGAGCAACGCCCGTAGAAGCACAGATCTGTTTCCGCCACGTCTACTCGGGCAGTCTCCAACCCCAGGAGATCATCGAGCACAGCCCACTCATTGCCCGTCGCTGACATCAGCGCACTCCGGCGTCAGACTGGGCTCGACGTTCCTCACCCCGGGCGGCATCCCGCAGCAATCGAAGCAAAGCGCGTGCTGCACGACCGGAGACCCGCGGAGGTTCGACGGGACAATCGACTTCAATACTTGGGGATCCGTCGCGTCGCGACCCTTCGCGTCGGCTATCGCTCGACATCGCGATTGCAGGAAACAAGAATTGCCGCTGCGCGAGCATTCGCTGGGGCCGACTGGTGAGCCAAAGCACGGTGACCCGAATGCTCGACGAGGCATGATCGCACGAGCGGTTGACCGACACGGGATCCCGCACAGGAAAGACGGATCCATAGACGGACTCGCCGGTGATGTACCGCGGCACCGAAGTTGGTTTCCAAGCGTAGAACATAAGGCACCTTGTCAGTGATGCCCCGGTCAGTGGCTCTTCCAGGATCGAGTGTACCCGCCACTCATGGTGGAGGCCTTCCCCTATCGGCCCTACTCAGAATCTCAACCCTCCCAAGAGAATCACGTCAGAGGGACTCACCACATCACATGGCCACTGCGCGAGAGGATCTTGATTGTGACGAGTTGATCCATAGTAAGCAGCCAATGCAGAGCTGGAATTTGATTGCCTGTTCACCTAATAGCGTTCGGAAAGTCCACGATTGGGCTGAACGTGTCTCAAAACTGCCCACTACCAGCAATAATGCAATGTGCGCATCGCTCATAACATCTCAACGATTGCGGTTGTTTCTCGCTGAACTAGTGTCGATCGCGTGCCGGACGTCAAGTTCTGCCGACACTGCGGTTCGATCCCCTCTTGCGACGGCGGCAGGACCTGGGGCGGTGTCGGCGAACCTAACGAGCCTCAGCCGGGGCGCAGCGGTCCGTGGACGAGATCCTGCAGAGCTAGTGGCGCAGGCCTCGGCGGCGTCGACCGCTAGCGCGCCCGCTTCGGAACGTTCTCGTCAAGCCTGCGTTTTACTGCAGCAAGCCGGATCACCTTCCGCCGATCGGTTCGACGATGGCCACCGCCGAACCCGCTACTTCCCCTCTCCTCGGGCGCCTTGAAGAACTTGTAGCCGACTTCCCAACAGATGGGAAGCAGCTTTCAATTATTTCAGCGCGCGCAGTGCATGGGCCCAGCGACATCTAGTGGCGGAATGTGACTGGTTCGTCAGAAATGCCCCACAAAACCCCAGGTAGCGAGGGTT
>NZ_BDBI01000013.1 GCF_001612905.1 Nocardia ignorata NBRC 108230
CTATTTCGGCGTACCGACGCGCTCGACCTGTCCACCGAGGGCTTGCATCTGCTCGACGAACTTGGGGTAGCCGCGGTCGATGTGGAACACGTCGTGCACTTCGGTGACGCCGTCGGCGACCAGACCGGCCAGCACCAGGCCGGCGCCGGCACGGATGTCGGAAGACCACACCGGGGCGCTGGACAGGCGCGGGATGCCGCGGACCACGGCGTGGTGACCGTCGGTGCGGGCGTCGGCGCCGAGGCGGATCATCTCCTCCACGAAACGGAAACGAGCCTCGAAGACGTTCTCGGTGATCATCGATGTGCCGTCGGCGATGGCGGCCAGGCCGATGGCCATCGGCTGCAGATCGGTGGGGAAACCCGGGAACGGGAGCGTCGCGAAGTTCACCGCACGCGGACGTTCCGGCTGCACCACACGGAAACCGTTGGGCTCGTAGGAGATTCGCGCACCGGCGGAACGCAGCTTGTCCAGCACCAGGGCCAGGTGCTTCGGGTTCACCCCGGTGACGCGCACATCACCGGTGGTCATCGCGGCCGCGATCCCCCAGGTGGCGGCGACGATGCGGTCACCGATCACCCGGTGCGTGGTGGGACGGAGGCTCTTGACGCCCTGCACGGTGAGCACCGAGGAACCGGCACCGTCGATCCGCGCACCCATCTGTGTGAGCATGGTGCACAGGTCGACGATGTCGGGCTCGCGTGCGGCGTTGTCGATGACCGTCTCGCCCTCGGCGAGCACCGCCGCCATCAGAATGTTCTCAGTGGCGCCCACCGACGGGAAGTCGAGCCGGATCCGCGCGCCCTGCAACTCCTCGGCCTTGGCGACCACGCATCCGTGCTCGATCTCGCTGGTCGCGCCCAGCAGACGCAGACCCGCCTGATGCATATCGAGCGGACGCGAACCGATCGCGTCACCACCGGGCAGGGCAACGACCGCGCGCTTACAACGAGCCATCAACGGACCGAGCACACACACCGAGGCGCGGAACTGCGTGACCGCCGGGAAGTCCGCGTGGTACTTGGGCTCCGCCGGGGTCACGATCGTCACGACCGATCGGTCACCGCTCTCGTCGTCGGAGATCGTCACATCACAGCCGAGGCCGCGCAGCACCTCCGCCATCAGCGGGACATCGAGGATGTCGGGGCAGTTGGTGATGGTGGTTGTGCCTTCGGCCAGCAACGACGCGGCCATCAGCTTCAGCACGCTGTTCTTCGCGCCGCCGACCGCGACCTCGCCGACGAGCTGATTACCGCCGGAGACCAGAAACCGTTCGCTCACCCCGCCAGCTTATCGACCGATGCGCCACGACACGCCCCCCTGTCACCAAACCGGCTCGATCGGGCCGGAACTCGTGACCGCCGAGCCGCTTTCGCGCTAGCGTCCGCCGCCCGGTTGCCACAGCACGTCACCCTCGGGATTGGTGTAGCGGCTGAGGATGAACAGCAGGTCCGACAGGCGATTGAGGTATTTCGCGGGCAACACGCTCGTGTCGTCGGGGTACGCGGCGACCGCGGCCCAGGCCGATCGTTCGGCGCGGCGGGCAACCGTACGTGCGGTGTGCAACAGCGCGGCCAACGGCGTGCCGCCGGGCAGGATGAACGAATTCAGTGGCGCGAGAGACGCGTTGAACTCGTCGCACCACGCCTCGAGCCGGTCGATATAGGGCTGGGTGATGCGCAGCGGCGGGTACTTCGGGTCGGCCACGATCGGGGTCGACAGATCCGCGCCCGCGTCGAAGAGGTCGTTCTGGATCTGGCGCAGCACCGACAGGATCTCGGGCGCCGGCGTACCGAGGGCAACCGCGACACCGAGCGCCGCATTGGCCTCGTCGCAATCGGCGTAGGCCACCAGGCGCGCGTCCGTCTTGGCGACCCGAGAGAAATCGCTCAGGCCCGTTGTTCCGTCGTCACCGGTTCGGGTGTAGATCCGGGTGAGGTGGACCGAAGATCGTGGCTGGGAGTCGTCCGGCATCTCAGATCGGGCCCTTTCGCTTGGCACGGTCCGACGGCCGCGACTCCATCCACGACAGAAAAGCCGCCATCGATCCGCGGTCGAGTGCCAATTCGAAACTGGCGTGCGGGTCGGTGACGGCTACCACGACGATGTCGTCGGTCATGATGTCGAACTCGTCGCCCTGGGGATGCCTGCGTTCGACGATTTCGAGGCCCTGACGGTGAATCGTGCTGTCCGGGCCGAACTTGAGGCTGGTGAGTTTGAAGAAGACGAGCCGGTCCTCGTCGTAGCGGATGAGGCCGTGCCGCCAGCCCTGGCCGCCGCGCGCGGGCAGTACCCGCAGCAGCGCGGCCGTCCCACCGCGACGCAGCATGACCAGCCGATAGGTGGAAGCGCCTGCGATGAACACGAGCGTCAGCACCAGAATGATCAGGAGAACCATCCCGGTTTGCAATGCCGTACGCCCTTTCGCTCCACTCGGGTGCCGTGGACACCCCTGTCATATTCAATCACGGCCGCCCGAAACGGTTCCGCCCGGATCCGTCATCCCCCGGATATAACACTGCCGGCGGTGAACTCTGGGAGTTCACCGCCGGCAGTGTTCGTGTTGTGAAGCGATCAGGACGCCGTGGTCGCCTCGACGGCCCGGACCTGACCCTGCGCCGCGCGCAGCTGCGCCTCGTCGGCATCCGCGTCGGCGAGCACCTTGCGTGCCGCGTCGACATCGACCTCGCCCGCGAGATCGGCCGACTCGGCCAGCACGCGAACGGTATCGGCGGTCACCGAGAAGAAGCCGCCGTGCACCGCGGCGACGATCCGCTCGCCCTCGGTCGGCACGATGGTCACCGTGCCGCCCTCGACGAGCTGACCGAGCAGCGGCTCATGGCCCGCCATGATGCCGATCTGTCCCTCGGTGGTCTGCGCGCTGACGAACGAAGCCTGGCCGGACCAGAGCTTACGTTCGACAGCCACGAGATCGACCGTCATCGTCCTGGAAGTGGACTCTGCCATCGTGGACTACTTTCCGGCGATCTTCTTCGCAGCGGCCTCGACGTCGTCGAGTCCACCGCAGGAGTTGAACGCCTGCTCCGGGAAGTGGTCGAACTCGCCCTTGCAGACCCGGTCGAAGTCGTCGATGGTCTGCTCCAGCGGCACGACCGAACCCGGCTGACCGGTGAACTTCTCGGCCACGATGAAGTTCTGGCCAAGGAACTTCTCCAGACGACGGGCGCGGCCGACGAGGACCTTGTCCTCTTCGGAGAGCTCGTCCATACCGAGGATGGCGATGATGTCCTGCAGCTCCTTGTACTTCTGCAGGATCCGCTTGACCTCGTTGGCGACCCGGAAGTGGCGCTCGCCGACGATCGAAGCCTCGAGGATACGAGAGGTCGAGGTCAGCGGGTCGACGGCCGGGTAGATGCCCTTCTGCGAGATCGGGCGCGAAAGCTCGGTCGTCGCATCCAGGTGGGCGAAGGTGGTCGCCGGCGCCGGGTCGGTGTAGTCGTCGGCGGGGACGTAGATCGCCTGCAGCGAGGTGATCGAGCGACCACGGGTCGAGGTGATGCGCTCCTGGAGCTCACCCATCTCGTCCGCCAGCGTCGGCTGGTAACCCACGGCCGAAGGCATACGACCCAGCAGGGTCGAGACCTCGGAACCGGCCTGGGTGAAACGGAAGATGTTGTCGATGAAGAGCAGCACGTCCTGGTGCTGGACATCGCGGAAGTACTCCGCCATGGTCAGCGCGGACAGGGCCACGCGCATACGCGTGCCCGGCGGCTCGTCCATCTGGCCGAAGACGAGGGCGGTGTCCTGGAGGACGCCCATCTCTTCCATTTCCAGGTGGAGGTCGGTGCCCTCACGGGTACGCTCACCGACGCCCGCGAACACCGAGGTGCCGGAGAACTCGCGAGCGATACGGGTGATCATCTCCTGGATCAGAACGGTCTTGCCGACACCGGCACCACCGAACAGACCGATCTTGCCGCCCTTGACGTACGGGGTGAGCAGGTCGATGACCTTCACACCGGTCTCGAGCATCTCGGTCTTACCTTCGAGCTGATCGAAGCTCGGGGGCTTGCGGTGGATGCCCCACTGCTCGCCGTCGCGGCCGAGGCCGGGCGAGTCGAGGCAGTCGCCGAGGGCGTTGAACACGTGGCCCTTGACGATGTCGCCGACGGGCACCGAGATCGGCTTGCCCGAGTCGGTGACGCTCGCGCCACGGACCAGGCCGTCGGTCGGCTGCATCGAGATGGTGCGCACGATGTTGTCGCCGAGGTGCTGGGCGACCTCGAGGGTCAGGGTCTTGGCCACCGACGCGAGCTTGATGTCGGTGTTCAGAGCGTTGAACAGCTCGGGAATGGCGCCACGCGGGAACTCGACGTCCACGACGGGGCCGATGACACGGACGACGCGGCCGGCGGTTTCGCCCGCCTTCTTCGCGTTGTCCTGAGTGACAGCTGCGGTCATTAGATTGGTTCTCTTCCTGCGCTTCTAGTCGCGGTCCGAGCTCGACGCCAGCGCGTTCACGCCGCCGACGATTTCGCTGATTTCCTGCGTGATCTGGGCCTGACGCACCGAGTTCGCCTCGCGCTGGAGCACACTGGCCAGCTCGTTGGCGTTGTCGGTCGCCGCCTTCATTGCGGTGCGCCGAGCCGCGGACTCGGATGCCGCTGCCTCGAGCAACGATGCGTAGATTCGCGTGTTGACGTACTTGGGCAGCAGAGCACCCAGCAGCACGTCGGCGTCCGGCTCGAACTCGTACTGCGCCGAGACAACCACGTTCGGCGAGTCCGACATGATGTCGTCGCCGAGCTCGTAGTTCTCGTCGACGAAGCTGACCTGGATCGGCGCCAGGCGGCGCACCTCCGGGGTCTGGGTCAGCATCGAGACGAACTTGGTGTACACGATGTGCAGCTCGTCGACACCCGCCATGGTCCCGCCGCTCAGCGCCGGAACCTCACCGTCGGAGCCGGCCATGAAGGCCTCGACCAGGTGCTGGCAGGCGGCCGACGCATCGGTGTACTTCGGCTGCTGCGAGAAACCGGTCCACGACGCCTGGAACGGGCGGTTGCGGAACTTGTAGTACGTGAGGCCCTTGTTGCCCATCACGTACAGCACGGGTTCCTTGCCCTCGCCACGCAGGGTGGTCATGAGCTCCTCGGCGCGCTTGAGCACGTTGGAGTTGTAGCCACCACACATACCGCTGTCGCTGGTGATCACCAGGACAGCGGCCCGCCGGGCGTTGGGACGCTCGGTCAGCAGCGGGTGCGACAGGTTCTTCGAGGCGCTGGCCAGCTCACCGAGAACCTTCGTGATCTCCTCGGCGTACGGCTTGGCGGCCGCGACCCTGGCCTGGGCCTTGGAAATTCGCGAGGTCGCGATGAGTTCCTGAGCCTTGGTGATCTTCTTGATCGAATTCACACCACGAATGCGGGAGCGCAATTCGCGCAAACTTGCCACTACGATTCACTCCCTTCATTCGCCGTATCGATAGTTGCCGACATCAGTGCTGACCCGGCTTACTTGTCGACGTGCTTGCGGGTGACCGACAGCGACTCGACCTCTTCGTGGTCCAGGTCGCCCGCGGCGGCCTCGTTCACGACGCGGCTGCCGTCCGAAGCAAGGAAGCCCTGCTTGAACTTGTCGGTCTCGGACTTGATCGCCTCGGCGGCCTCGCCGTCGAGCGGCTTGCGGCCACCCTCGAGCGCGTCGAAGGACGACTGGGTCGCGCTGTGCAGGTGCTCGAGCAGCTCGGCGGTGAAGCGGCGCACGTCGGCGACCGGAACCGAGTCGTAGTAGCCGGCGTCGACCAGGTAGATCGAGACGACCTGATCCTCGACGGCGACCGGGGAGTACTGGTTCTGCTTGAGCAGCTCAACCCAGCGGGCACCACGCTCGAGCTGGGCCAGCGAAGCGGCGTCCAGGTCGGAGGCGAAGGCGGAGAACGCCTCCAGCTCGCGGTACTGGGCCATTTCCAGACGCAGCGAACCGGCGACCTTCTTCATGGCCTTGGTCTGGGCGGCGCCACCGACACGGGAGACCGAGGTACCGACGTTGATCGCCGGGCGGACACCCTTGTTGAACAGGTCGGACTCGAGGAAGACCTGGCCGTCGGTGATGGAGATGACGTTGGTCGGGATGAACGCCGAGACGTCGTTGGCCTTGGTCTCGATGATCGGCAGACCGGTCATCGAGCCGCCACCCATCTCGTCGGACAGCTTCGCGCAACGCTCCAGCAGACGGGAGTGCAGGTAGAACACGTCACCGGGGTACGCCTCGCGGCCCGGCGGACGACGCAGCAGCAGCGAGATGGCGCGGTAGGCCTCGGCCTGCTTGGTCAGGTCGTCGAACACGATGAGGACGTGCTTGCCCTGGTACATCCAGTGCTGGCCGATGGCCGAACCGGTGTAGGGGGCCAGCCACTTGAAGCCGGCGGAGTCCGACGCGGGGGCGGCGACGATGGTGGTGTACTCCATCGCGCCGTGCTCCTCGAGCGCGGTCTTGACGCCCGCGATGGTGGAGCCCTTCTGGCCGATCGCGACGTAGATGCAGCGGACCTGCTTGCTCGGGTCGCCCGACTCCCAGTTCGCCTTCTGGTTCAGGATCGCGTCGACGGCGACGGCGGTCTTACCGGTCTTACGGTCGCCGATGATCAGCTGACGCTGGCCGCGGCCGATGGCGGTCAGCGCGTCGATCGCGGTGATACCGGTGGCCAGCGGCTCCTCGACCGGCTGGCGCTCCAGCACGGTCGCGGCCTGCAGCTCGAGCACGCGGCGGTCGTCGGCTTCGATCTCGCCCAGGCCGTCGATGGCCTGGCCGAGGGGGTTGACGACGCGACCGAGGAACTTGTCACCGACGGGAACCGACAGCACGTCGCCGGTGCGGCGGACCTGCTGGCCCTCCTCGAGCGAGGCGTACTCGCCGAGGATGACGGCACCGATCTCGGTGTCCTCGAGGTTCAGCGCGACGCCGAGGACGCCGCCCGGGAACTCGAGCAGCTCGTTGGCCATCGCCGACGGCAGACCGCTGACGTGCGCGATGCCGTCGCCGGTGTCGGTCACGAGGCCGACTTCTTCGATGGAGGTTTCCGGGGTGTAGCTCTGGGTGTAGCTCTCGATCGCGCTACGGATCTCGTCGGAGGAGATCGTCAGCTCCGCCATGTTGTTCCTGCTCTCGCTGTGGTCTCGAATGTCGGGGGTTGAAGAAGAACCGCGAAGGTGGCGTCCTGGTCAGGACATCGCGCGACGCAGCTTCTCCAGTCGGCCGGTGGCGCTGCCGTCGATGACGTCGTCTCCGACGCGCACGACGACGCCGCTCAGCAGCGTCGGGTCGACCTGCACGTGCACGGTGACCGCCTTGCCGTAGATCCGCTGCAGGGAAGCCGCCAGCTTCTCCTTCTGCTGATCGGTCAGCGTGACCGCGGCGTGCACATGGGCGACGATCTGGTCACGACGGGCCGCCGCCAGATCGGACAGGGCGTCGAAGGCGACGCCGATGTTGTTGGTCCGCAGCCGGACGACGGCCTGCTCGGCCAGCGCGACGGTGACCGGCTCGGCCTTACCGTTGAGCAGCCGCTCGATCAGCTCACGCCGCGCCGAGGCGGGCTTGCCGTGATCGGACAGCGCCTGCTCCAGCTGCGGGTTGTCGGCGATGATCCGGCCGAGCCGGAACAGCTCGTCTTCCACCGCGTCGAGCCGGCCGCCGTCGGCGGCGGACTCGAGCAGAGCCTCCTGCCCGAGCAGCTCCAGGGTGTCGACCAGGTCGCGGGTGCGGGACCAGTTCTGCGCCACGGCGGTGGTCAGCACTGCCTGCGTGGCAGCGCTGACCTTGCCGCCGAAGATCCGCTCGCTGAGTTCAGCGCGCGCCGAACCCGGCACCGAGGCGTCCGCGAGCGCCACACGCAGCGAACGCTGGTCGTCCAGCACGGCGACAACGGCGAACAGTTCCGACCCCGTTGTGGCCGCAACAGTTTCGCTTCCGGTCAACGCGGCCCGAAGCGCCTCGCGAGACCGGGCACTGGCCTCGCGGCTCGCTGCGTACATGCTTCTCACTTTCGCGTCGCTACCTTCCGACCCCGATGGCGTCGGTGTCGTCGAGCTCCTTGAGGAACTTGTCGATCGACGCCGCCTGCTTGGCTTCGTCCGAAACCGACTGACCGATGATCTTCTCGGCCAGTTCGACGGCCGTACGGCCGACCTCGGAACGCAGCTCCGTCAGGATCTGCTGGCGCTGGGCTTCCAGCTGGGAGTGACCGGCGGCGACGATGCGGTCGCTTTCGGCCTGGGCGTCCTGGCGCATCTGCGCGAGGATCTGCTGCCCCTGAGTGCGCGCATCCTCACGGATACGTGCGGCCTCGAGCCGGGCGTCGGCAAGCTGCTGCTGGTACTGCTGCAGCGTCTGCTGTGCCTCCGCCTGGGCTGCTTCGGCCCTGGCGATACCGCCTTCGATCTTGTCGGTGCGCTCTTCGAGGGTCTTGGTCACACGTGGGATCACGTACTTCCAGAACAACAGACCGATGACGATGACACAGACGATCGACCAGACGATGTCGTACGTTGCGGGGACGAGAGGATTCACATCCTCTCCCCCTTCGGCGGCGAGCATCATGATTTCGCGCATCGGAATCAGAAGATGAAGCCGGCGACGAGGCCGATCAGCGCCAGGGCTTCGGTGAACGCGATACCGAGGAACATGGTGGTGCGGATCTGGCCGGACAGCTCGGGCTGACGCGCGATGCCCTCGATGGCCTTACCGACGACGATGCCGACGCCGATGCCGGGGCCGATCGCAGCGAGGCCGTAGCCGATGGCTCCGAAGCCCTTGAAGGAGCTTTCGGTGTTCGCGGCTTCCTGGGCCAGGTAAGCGAGGCTCATGAGTCTTCTTTCCCTTTCTGTTGCTCACCCGCCGGTCGGCGTGTGCAGCAGGTTTGGCGGTATGTAGGTGGTTCGGTCGGGTCTAGTGGTCGGCGGCGTGCTGCGACTGCCCGATGTACACGGCGGCCAGCAGCGCGAAGACGTAGGCCTGCAGGAAGATGACCAGCAGCTCGAACAGAGTGAAGCCGATGGCAGCCAGCAGCGAGAAGGGCGAGAAGACCTTCATCCACGCGGTCGCGTCGAACAGGAAGAACCAGGTGGCGCTGAAGAACAGCACCAGCATGATGTGGCCGGCCAGCATGTTGGCCATGAGACGGACGGTCAGCGTGAACGGGCGCAGGATGAAGGTCGAGATGAACTCGATCGGAATCAGCAGCACGTGCAGCGCGATCGGCACGTCGGGGACGACGATGCTGTGGCGGATGTAGGAGAAGAACCCGTACTTCCTGATGCCCACGTAGTTGTAGACGATGTAGACGATCGCGGCGAGGACCAGCGGCATGCCGATGCGCGCGTTCGACGAGATGTTCAACCCGGGAATCACACCGGAGAAGTTCAGAAAGAGAACCGTGAAGAAGATCGTCGCGAGCAGCGGGAGGAACTTCTTGCCGGATTCTTTGCCGAGTACCTCGTCGGCGATCTGCTCCTTGACGAAAACCACACCGGCTTCCATCACATTCTGCAGGCCGCGCGGCACGATCTTCGGCGAGCGGAAAGCCAGCACGAAGACGGCCACCAGAACGGCGGTCATCAACAGCCGGACCAGCATCAGGCGATCGAGTTCGAACGGCGTACCCTCGAACAGCACCGCTGGAGGGAAGAAGTCGGACAGCGATGGCGCGTGGAACTCGCCCGCCGCCAAAGTGATGACGCTCAGCGTTCTCTCCCGTGTTCGGGCCGCGGGTACGACTGTCATTCCCGCGGTTCGATCGGACATTGACGATCAATGGGGGTCGACTATGGTCGGCTCGAAATTCGACAGTCGCTGTTACGGCGAAACCGTATTAGCTTCTGTACGGGCGTCGGCGACATCGTCGACATGCTTCAACCGGGCACATTCCACCCGGATCGGCAGTAAGCATAGCGGCCCCGGGTGGGATCTCGGTGATCCCCCCTTGGTAACCCGAGGCATAGCCCGAATCCCCGGACCGCGCCCCTAGCTTGGGTGCTTGCTTACCAACACTTTACCAAGCTATCTACGACAGTGCGTAGCTGGGTGGGATTATTCCTGCTCGGAAGCCGTTTCGCTGTCTCCCGCGCGTGTCGTGACGTACGGGACCTTGTGTCGCACAACGCCATAGGTTTCGGCACCGAGCACGATCAGCAGGGCTCCTACCACGGTGAAGAACAGCGCGGGCCTGCTGTAGAAGTCGAACTGGTTGAGCACACCGACGACGATCAGCACCACCAGCAACTTGGCGACCCAGCTGACCAGCATGACCATGCCCGCCATCGTGGGCGGCAGCTTGGCACCCAGCAGCACCGACACCACGGTGGTGAGGATGAATCCGCCACCGATCGCGGCGCCGAGCAACGCACCCCACAGACCGGGCATCCCGGCGAGGAGGGAAGCGATCACCACCGAGGCGACCACGAGCACGCCGAGGCCGATCAGGCCGTAGCGCAGCGCGGCACGCAGCGGGGCGTCGGGGCCTGGCACGGTTTCGGGTGTAAAGCTCACGGCCCGCACTTTACCTTGCGGGCCGAAGTCAATGCTGGGCCGACTCCGTGCGGCGCATCGAGGGGATCACCGTCACCACCAGCGCGAACACCAATCCGCCCGCCACCAGCAACACCACGAGCCGCCGGTCCATCAGCGAAGTTCCCACCGCGCCGAAGGCGAGCACGCCGACCCACAAATAGATGAGCAACACCACGCGGCGCTGGGAATGCCCGATCTGCAGCAATCGGTGATGCAGATGCATTTTGTCCGGTGTGGAAAAACTCACGCCCGCGCGCACACGGCGCACGATCGCCAGCATCAGATCGAGCACCGGAATGAACATCACCGCGCCAACCAGCAACAGCGGCGAGAGCAAACCCACAATGTCGCGCGGGCCATAGCCCTGCAGCGGAATTCGGCCCGAGGCACCGGTGGAAACAGCTGCCAGCATCAAACCGATCATCATCGACCCGGTATCGCCCATGAAGATTCGGGCCGGGGAGAAATTGTGCGGCAGAAATCCGAGGCACGCACCGGCCAGCGCGGCGGCCAGCAAAGCGGGCGGATAGGTGTCGACCGAGCCGCCCTGGTCGTAGAGCAAACCCACGGAGAACGCGAAAACAGCCACCGCGCAGATCAAACCGAGGCCGGCGGCCAGGCCGTCCAATCCGTCGACGAAGTTCATCGCGTTGACGAGCGTGACGGTGATGCCGACCGTCACCAGGCCGCCCTGCAGCGCGTCGAGCACCACGGTGGTGTCGTTGAACGGGTCGTAGATCACGTACCAGCTCAGGCCCATCACGGCCATCACACCCGCCGCGGTGACCTGTCCGGCGAATTTGGTCAGCGCGTCCAGTCCCCAGCGGTCGTCGACTATGCCGACGAGCACGATGATCGTCGCGGCGACGAGCACCGCGGGAATATCGGGCGCGTAATCGAAGCCACGGCGCAGCGCGGGCAATTGATGTGCGAACAAGATCGCGGCCACGACGCCGACATACA
The DNA here is from genome assembly GCF_001612905.1 of Nocardia ignorata NBRC 108230. Lineage (GTDB taxonomy): Bacteria > Actinomycetota > Actinomycetes > Mycobacteriales > Mycobacteriaceae > Nocardia > Nocardia ignorata. The sequence continues at coordinate 11,494 of NZ_BDBI01000013.1, forward strand.
TACCGACGCCGCCCATCCGCGGAATCGGTTTGACGTGCACATCGCGTTCACGCGGAATCGCCACGGCGCCGAAACCGATGGCGAGCACCCGGACACCGCCGGTGGCCAGGAAGGTCACCGTCGCCGAGACGAGCAGCACGAGCAGGAGCTCACGCAGGGGAACGACTGAGCTCATCGCAGGCGGGCGATCACCGGTTGGTGGAGCTGGTCAGGGCCTGGGGCGCCATCCCGAGCACCTCGGCGATATCGGCCACCGGCACCGCACCCTCCCGCAACACCCGCGGCTGATCCGCGGTGAGGTCGACGATCGTGGAGGCGACGGCGTGCTCGGCCGGGCCGCCGTCGAGGTACACACTCGCCAGCGAACCGAGTTGTTCCCGAGCCTGTTCGACGGTGGTGGCGGGCGGCTGACCCGACACATTGGCGCTCGACACCGCGAGCGGGCCGACCGCGCGCAGCAGTTCCAGCGCCACCGGGTGCAGCGGCATCCGCAGCATCACCGTGCCGCGCGTGTCACCGAGATCCCACGCCAGCGAAGGTGCGGCCTGCACAACGAGACTCAGCGCACCGGGCCAGAACGCACGGATCAGGTCACGGGCCTGCGGGCGCACGGAGAACACGAGTCCGTCGATGGTGTGCCACGAGCCGACGAGCACCGGGACCGGCATATCGCGACCGCGCCGCTTGGCGGCGAGCAGGTCGGCGACGGCGGACGAATCGAACGCGTCGGCGGCGATGCCGTAGAGGGTGTCGGTGGGCATCACGACGAGGCGACCCGACTTCAGCGCACTGGTGGCCGCGGTGATCCCCGCGTCTCGAGACGCCTCATCGGCACAGTCGTAGACAGTACTCAAAGCTGTCCGCCTCCTCCGCGTACTTTCCCGGTCTTTAGCTGCGGGCAAGAGTGTAGCCCCCGGTGCGAGGGGCCTGACCCGAGGGACTTTTGGGCGCACATCAGGCGGTTAGCCACATGATTGCCCGGTGGAGCGGCGACGGAATCGCCGCGCTCGCGTCTCCGGCGGTTCAGCCGTTCGAGGGCCGGTGGGCAGTGACGAAGCGCGGCTTTTCGGACAGGTCGGTGTGTTCGGCGACGTCGGTGAGGTCGGCGGATGACAGCAGCGCCGCTACTCCCCCGCCGTTGGTGTCGTCGTGTTCGATGGCGGTGGCGCCGCCGGGGCGCAAGAGGCGGGCGATCGTGGGGACCATGCCCCGGATGATGTCGAGACCGTCCGGGCCGCCGAAGAGGGCGCGATGGGGGTCGTGGTCGGCGACCTCGGGGTCGAGGACCGCGTCCTCGGGGATGTAGGGCGGGTTGGCGACGACCAGGTCGGCGCGGGCGGTGAGGTGTTCGACCACGAACGGGCCGGTGACGTCACCGGAATACAGGGTGATCGGGGTGTCGCCTGCGGCGATGCGCGAGTCGGCGTTACGGCGAGCCCAGCGCAGCGCGTCGGGATCGAGTTCGACCGCGTGCACGTCGGCGTCCGGGCGGGCGTGCGCGATGGCCAGCGCCAGCGCGCCGGAGCCGGTGCACAGATCGACGACGATCGGCGCGTGCGCGAGCGGTTGGGTCTCGAGGAAGCCCAGCGCCCAGGCGAGCAGCAACTCGGTTTCCGGGCGCGGCACGAACACGCCGGGTCCGACAGCGAGATCGACGGCACCGAGCGGCGCGGTTCCGGTCAAGTGCTGCAACGGGATTCGCGCCGCACGCTGCTCGACCGAATGATCGATGCGCGCCGCGGTCTCGGCGTCGATCATCGGGATCAGCGCCAACCGCATGCGATCCACACCGAGCGCATGGGCGGCGAGCATCTCGGCGTCGAACATCGGCGAGCCGACGCCCGCCTCGGCCAAACGACCGGCTGCGGCAACGATCAAGGGACGCAACGGGACTCGCTCAGCCGCGGTCTCGGACACGTTCACAGCAACCTCCGCAATCGGCTGCGGACGCGAACGGCCCACAGTGTCCGAACTACTGCTCCGCACGCCGAGCGCGAGTCGTTCATTCGTACTCCGGCGTCCGGCGTGATCGCACCGACCGGCCCGTGGCGGTCCATGCCTTACTCGGCAGCCATCCGGGCTTCGCGGTCGGCTTTGCCGAGCGCGTCGAGCAGCGCGTCCATGTCACCGTCGAGGACGGCGTCGAGGTTGTGCGCCTTGAACCCGATGCGGTGATCGGCGATCCGGTTCTCGGGGAAGTTGTAGGTGCGGATGCGCTCGGAGCGGTCGACGGTGCGGATCTGGCTGGCGCGACCGGCCGCCGCCTCCTGCTCGGCCTGCTCCTCGGCCAGCGCCTGCAACCGGGCGGCGAGGACCTGCATGGCACGGGCCTTGTTCTGCAGCTGGGAGCGTTCGTTCTGGCAGGTCACCACGATGCCCGAGGGCAGGTGGGTGATGCGGACGGCGGAGTCGGTGGTGTTCACGCCCTGACCGCCCTTGCCGGAGGAGCGGTACACGTCGATGCGCAGGTCGGTCTCGTCGATCTGCACCTGCTCGACCTCGTCGGGCTCCGGGTAGATCAGCACGCCCGCGGCCGAGGTGTGGATGCGGCCCTGCGACTCGGTCACCGGCACGCGCTGCACGCGGTGCACGCCGCCCTCGAACTTGAAGCGCGACCACACACCGTCGCGTGCCGCGTCCTTGCTCTTGATCGACAGCGTCGCGTCCTTGTATCCGCCCAGGTCGGAGTAGGTGACGTCGAGCGTCTCCACCTTCCAGCCGTGCCGTTCGGCGTAGCGGATGTACATGCGCGCCAGGTCGGCGGCGAACAGCGCCGACTCCTCGCCACCCTCGCCGGACTTCACCTCGAGCACCACGTCGTCGCCGTCGTGCGGGTCGCGCGGGGCGAGCAGATCGGCGAGGGCCTGCTCGAGTTCGGCCAGCTGGGCTTCCAGCCCCGGCACCTCGGCGGCGAAGGTGGCGTCGTCGGCGGCCAGCTCACGGGCGGCCTCGAGGTCGTCACGCACCGCTTCGAGCTTGCGGTAGGTACTCATCACCGGCGCCAGCTCGGCGAACCGCTTACCCACCCGGCGTGCCGCGCCCGCGTCGTTGTGCAGCGACGGATCGGCCAGCTGCGTCTCCAGGCCCTGGTACTCGGCCAGGATGTCGTCGATGGCGGACGGTTGCGTCACGGGAGGATTCCTTCGGTATGCGGGGCGACGGCTCGGGTAGAGAAACCACCGACGCCCGGCCTGCGAATGCAGAACCGGGCGTCGGGGGAGGCAACTAGCTTTCGGCGTCGGCCTTCTTGCCTGCGCGCTTGCCGTAGCGAGCCTCGAAGCGAGCCACGCGGCCGCCGGTGTCGAGGATCTTCTGCTTGCCCGTGTAGAACGGGTGGCACTGCGAGCAGACCTCGACCGTGATCTGGCCGGACTCCTTGGTGGAGCGAGTCTGGAAGGTGTTGCCGCAACCACACACGACGGTGGTGTCGACATACGTGGGGTGGATTCCTGCCTTCATGGGCGTCCTCTCGATAATGGTCGCCGGGTCGTAGCCCCATGGAGTGGAGTACGTGAACCGGAACCGACTAGGCGGGATGTCTGCGAACTCGCAGACACACAGCGGTCCAGTATGCCAGACCCGGCCGCACTACCGATAACACCCCCTACCCCCCGGATGTTCCCGGCAAACCGAAAGGGCCCCGCCGAAGCGGAGCCCTTTCGTTCTGTCACTCGTCGAGTGCGCCCGGTGCGGTCTTGGAGACCGACATCAGGAACTCGAGGTTGTTCTTCGACTTCTTCAACCGGTCGATGAGCAGGTCGATCGCCTGATGCGAATCCAGGCCCGAGAGCACCCGGCGCAGCTTGTGCAGCACCGCGGCCTCGTCCGGGGACATCAGCAGTTCGTCCTTGCGGGTACTCGACAGGTTCACGTCGACCGCCGGGAACACGCGGCGCTCGGCGATCTTGCGGTCGAGCTTGAGCTCGGCGTTACCCGTGCCCTTGAACTCCTCGAAGATCACCGTGTCGCCGGTGGAACCGGTCTCGACCAGCGCCGTGGCGATGATCGTGAGCGAGCCGCCGTTCTCGATGTTGCGCGCCGCGCCGAGGAACCGCTTGGGCGGGTACAGCGCGGTCGAGTCGACACCACCGGAGAGGATGCGACCCGAGGCGGGCGAGGAGTTGTTGTACGCGCGGCCCAATCGGGTGATCGAGTCGAGCAGCACCACAACGTCTTTGCCCATCTCCACCAGTCGCTTGGCCCGCTCGATGGCGAGCTCGGCGACCGAGGTGTGGTCGGCCGGCGGACGGTCGAAGGTGGAGGCGATGACCTCACCCTTCACCGAACGCTGCATGTCGGTGACCTCTTCGGGACGCTCGTCGACCAGCACGACCATGAGGTAGCACTCTGGGTTGTTGGTCGCGATCGCGTTGGCGATGTCCTGCACCACGGTCGTCTTACCGGCCTTGGGCGGGGAGACGATCAGCGCGCGCTGGCCCTTGCCGATCGGCATGATCAGGTCGATCACGCGGGTGCTCAGCTTGTTGGGCGTGGTCTCGAGGCGCAGTCGCTGATTCGGGTACAGCGGGGTGAGCTTCTGGAAGTCGGGACGACGCTTGGCCGCCTCAACCTCGCCACCGTTGACGGTGTCCAGGCGCACCAGCGGGTCGAACTTCTGGCGCTGGTTGCTCTGCTCGCCGTCGCGCGGCGCGCGGACCGCACCGGTGATGGCGTCACCGCGGCGCAGACCGTTCTTGCGGACCAGGTTCATCGACACGTACACGTCGTTGGGTCCGGCCAGGTAGCCGGAGGTCCGCACGAAGGCGTAGTTGTCGAGCACGTCGAGGATGCCCGCGACGGGCTGCAGGACGTCGTCCTCGCGGATCTCGAAGTCGCGGGCCTCGCCGCCACCGGAACCCGTGCCACCGTCGCGGTCACGCCCACGGCGACGCTCACGGAAGCGACGGCCCCGGCGACCGCGGCCGCCTTCCTCGTCGTCGCCCCCACGATCACGGTCGTCGCGCGGGCCACGATTGCCGCCCGCGTTGCCGTTCTGGTTCTGGTTGCGCTCGCCGCGCTCGTTCTGGTTGCGGTCGTTCTGATTACGCTCGCCACCGGCATTGCGCTCGCCACCGGCATTGCGCTCACCGCCGGAATTGCGGTCGTTGCGCTCGCGACGACGCTCGCCCTGCTCGCCACCCTCGGCCTGCTTGGGCTCCTCGGTGCGAGTCTCGGTGCGATTCTCGGCGGGGGCGTTCTCGCCGCCACCGGAACGGGCCTGGTCACGACCGCGACGCTGCCGGCCACGGCCACGCTGACCGCTCTCGCGACCGGACTCCTCGCCCGCCTCGGCGGGGGCTTCGGTCTTGGCCTCGACCGGCTTGGTCGCGGCGGTCTCGGTCTCGGCCTGCTTGGTCTCGGCGGCCTTCGTCTCGACCGGCTTCACCTCGGCCGTCTTCGCCTCTGCCGCCTTGGATTCGGCGGCGGGCTTCTCGGCCTTCGCCGGGCGCTCCCGCTTGGCGGGGGCCTCGGCGGCGGCAGGCGCGTCGGCCGTCACGGCGGCGGCTTCGGCAGGCTTGGCACCCTTGGCAGGCGCTCCGGCCTGGTTTTCTTTGATTGCGGCGATGAGATCGCCCTTGCGCATACCGGAGGTGCCTCGGATACCGAGTTCCCCAGCGAGCGCACGCAACTGCGGCAACAGCATTCCAGTCAGCCCCGATCGTGCGACGTCGGTGTGTTCGCTCATTTTCGAAATCTGTCCGGATTCACTTTCGCGGCCGCCCGAATTCGTCGGGTCGGTATCCACCCCGGGTGTCGCGAGCAGGTCCGTTTCTGTCACGGAAATCCTTTCCTTCCCTCGAATGCCGTGTGCTGAGTCGAGGGTTCGTTCCGCAGACCCGGCAACATATGCCGAGCTCGGATTATGCGTCCCACAGGACGCGTGTGCCGTACTACCCGCCCCGCCGGACCGGAGGCTTCGCCACCAGAAGAAAGTGGTAAGGGGAGCGATTGCCCTGATGAAGCACCGGCGTCTGATGCGCACGATGTACGGACCACCCCAGAATAGCCGCCTATCACGAACAACGGCAAGGCAGGCACGCCGTCAGTCGATCGACACCCCGTCGGCGATACCTGGCTCGACCACGCGCAAACCGTCTTTCTCGGCCAGTTCGCGCAGGTCAGCGGGAAATTCCGTCGTCGTAAGCGCGAGGATGGTCGGGCCCGCGCCCGAGACCGTCGCGGCGATTCCGGCATCACGTAGCCGCTCGATCCAGGCGGTGGTGAGCGGTAGCGCGGGTGCACGCTGGGTCTGGTGCAACCGGTCGGCGGTGGCGGGCATCAGCAGGTCGGGACGCTCGGTCAGCGCGACGACGGCCAAAGCCGCCCGGCTCACGTTGAACGCCGCGTCGCCGTGGGGCACCTGCTCGGGCAGCAGCCCGCGCGTGTGTGCCGTGGACGAACGCTCCTGCGGAATCAGCACCACCGGACGCAGCGCCCGCGCGGGATCCAGGCGCACAGCCCGGTAGGCGCGGGCCTCGGCGTCGGTCTCGGTCCACGAGACGACGACACCGCCGAGCACGCTGGCGGCGGCGTTGTCGGGATGGCCCTCGAACTCCGAGGCCAGCTGAACCAGCCGGTCACCGTCGAGGCGAAGCGCCGGATCGAACTTCGCGGCCAGTCCGGCACCGGCGGCCAGGCCACCGACCACGGCCGACGCGCTGGAACCGAGTCCGCGTGAATGCGGAATCGCGTTGCGGCACACGACATCGAGGCCGTCGGCCCAGACGCCGAGCGATTCCAGGCCGCGCTCGATGGCGCGGACGACCAGATGGGTCGGTCCCCACGGCACGTCGTCGGCGCCCTCACCCTCGACCCGGATCGCGAGACCGGATTCGGTGGTTCGCACGACGATTTCGTCGTAGATGCCCAATGCCATTCCGAGACAATCGAATCCGGGTCCGAGATTGGCGGTGGAGGCCGGAACGCGCACGGTCACCTCGAGACCGGCGGGCAGGGTCGCTGTCATCAGCGTCGGCTCACGTGCGGTCAACTCAGGCCAGCTCGAGTTCGCGGGCGATGGCGACCGGATCCACGGCGATCGGCTTGACCTCGGGCATTCCGGCCAGCGCGTTGTCGGGGTCCTTGAGGCCGTTGCCGGTGACGGTGCACACGACGGTAAGGCCCGAATCCAGCCAGCCCTCCTTGCGCGCGGCGAGCAGCCCGGCCACGCTCGCGGCCGACGCGGGCTCGACGAACACGCCCTCGGTCGCGGCGACGAGACGATAGGCGGCGAGGATCTCCTCGTCGGTGGCTGCCCGGAAGGCGCCACCGGACTGCTCCTTGGCCTCCATCGCACCGTTCCACGAGGCGGGTGCGCCGATGCGGATCGCGGTGGCGACGGTCTCGGGGTCCTTCACCGGAGCACCGTTGACCAGCGGCGCGGCACCGGCGGCCTGCACACCGAGCATGCGCGGCAGCACCGAGGTGAGGCCGTCGGCGTGGTATTCGCGGTATCCGCGCCAGTAGGCGGTGATGTTGCCCGCGTTGCCGACGGGCAGCACGTGCACGTCGGGCGCCTTGCCGAGCACATCGCAGATTTCGAAGGAGGCGGTCTTCTGTCCCTCGATGCGGGCCGGGTTCACCGAGTTGACCAGTCCGACCTGCGGGAATTCGGCGGTCACCTTGCGGGCCAGCTCGAGGCAGTCGTCGAAGTTGCCCTCGACCTGGATGATCTTGGCGCCGAGCATCACGGCCTGGGCCAGCTTGCCCATCGCGATCTTGCCCTGCGGGATCAGCACGGCGCATTCCATGCCCGCGCGGGTGGCGTAGGCGGCGGCCGAGGCCGAGGTGTTGCCGGTCGACGCGCACAGCACGGCCTTCTGACCGCGGTACTTGGCGTCGGTCATGGCCATGGTCATGCCACGGTCCTTGAACGAACCGGTCGGGTTGGCGCCCTCGACCTTCAGGTACACCTCGCACCCGGTGAGTTCGGACAGGTGCGTGGCGGGGACCAGCGGAGTACCGCCCTCGAACAGGGTCACCGGCTCCCAATCGGCGGCACCGGCGAGGCGGTCGCGGTAGGCAGCGATCAGACCGGGCCAGCGCGAATGCACGCCGGTCTGGGGGGCGATGCCAGTGGAGCTCATGATTCTTCGGTGCCTTCCAGTCTGAGAACGCTGGTCACAGCGGTGACGGAATCCATTTCCGCCAGTACCGCGACAGTATCGGCCAGCGACGACTCCACCGCATGGTGGGTGACGACCACGAGCCGGGCGCCGTCGCCGTGACCCTGCTGACGCACGGTGGAGATGCTCACCCCGTGCTGGGCGAAGGTGTCGGCGACCGCGGCGAGCACGCCGGGACGGTCCGCCACCTGCAGGTTCACGTGGTAGCGGGTGGGGGTGTCACCGATCGGCGCGATCGGCAGCTCAGCATAAACCGATTCGCCGGGTGCGCGACCACCGTAGAACTTGTTGCGGGCCGCCATCACCAGGTCGCCCAGCACCGCCGACGCGGTCGGCGCGCCGCCCGCGCCCTGCCCGTAGAACATCAGGCGACCGGCGTTGTCGGCCTCCACGACCACGGCGTTGAACGCGCCGTTGACCGAGGCGAGCGGGTGCTTGCGCGGGATGAGCGCCGGGTACACGCGCACGGAGACGCGGTCCTTGCCGCCTTCGGCCGCGCTCGGCTCGCCGGGGACGCGCTCGCAGATGGCGAGCAGCTTCACCGTGCAGCCGACGGCCGAGGCGGTCTCGAGGTCTTCGGCGGTGATCTTGGAGATGCCCTCGCGGTACACATCGGCGGCGGTGACGCGGGTGTGGAATGCCAGCGAGGCCAGGATCGCGGCCTTGGCGGCGGCGTCGTAGCCCTCCACGTCGGCGGTGGGGTCGGCCTCGGCGTAACCCAGGTCGGTGGCCTCGGCGAGCACGTCGTCGTAGGCGGCGCCGGTCTCGTCCATCGCGGAGAGGATGAAGTTGGTCGTGCCGTTCACGATGCCGACGACCTTGTTCACCCGGTCACCCGAGAGCGACTGGATCAGCGGACGCACCACCGGGATCGCACCGGCGACCGCGGCCTCGAAGTACAGGTCGGCGCGGCTGCTCTCGGCAGCGGCGGCCAGTTCGCCGGTGTAGTCGGCCAGCAGCGCCTTGTTGGCGGTGACCACGGACTTGCCCGCGGCGAGGGCGTCGCCGATGAGCTTGCGGGCCGGGTCGATACCGCCCATGACCTCGACCACCAGGTCCACATCGCCGCGGGCCAGCAGCGCCTCGGCGTCGGTGGTGAGCAGCTCGGCGGGCAGCCCGCGGTCCTTGGACAGGTCGCGCACGGCGACACCGCGCAGCACCAGCGGCGCGCCGACGCGCGAGCGCAGGTCGTCGGCGTGGTCGCGCAGTACGCGCACCACCTCGGTGCCGACGGTGCCCATGCCGAGCACGGCTACGCCGAGCGGGCGCCCCGCGTCGTTGGTGCCGTTCATCCTTCTACCTCCAGGCTGAGCAGGTCCGCCACCGTTTCCCGGCGCAGAATCAGTCGCGACTCCCCCTCGCGCACCGCGACCACAGCGGGCCGGGTGAGCAGGTTGTAGCGACTCGACATCGAATAGCAGTACGCCCCCGTCGCCGCGACCGCGACCAGGTCGCCCGGCCCGGCGTCGGCGGGCATCCACGTGTCGCGGATGACGATATCGCCGCTCTCGCAGTGCTTTCCGACCACGCGCGCGACCACGGCGTGCGCGTCGGAGCTCCGCGAGACCAGACGGCAATCGTAATCGGCCTGGTAGAGCGCGGGGCGGATATTGTCGCTCATCCCGCCGTCGACGCTCACGTACCGGCGCCGCGCGCCACCGTCGAGCTCGACGTCCTTGATGGTGCCCACCTCGTAGAGGGTGACAGTGCCCGGTCCGGCGATGGCGCGGCCGGGCTCGACCGCGATGATCGGCTCGGGCAGCCCGGCGCGGGTGGCCTCGGCGGCGACCAGGTCGCGCAGCTTGGCGGCGAACTCGTCGAGCTCGGGCGGGTTGTCGCTGGGCAGGTAGGCGATGCCGAGACCGCCGCCCAAGTCGAGGGTGGAGATCTGGGCGGTGCGTTCCACGCCGAACTTGTCGATCGCCTCGCGCAGCAGTCCGAGCATGCGGCGGGCGGCGATCTCGAAGCCGTCGAGCTCGAAGATCTGCGAGCCGATGTGGCTGTGCAGGCCGACCAGGCGCAGGTTGTCGGCCTCGAAGACGCGCGCCAGGGCTTCCATCGCGTCGCCACCGGCGATCGAGAAACCGAACTTCTGGTCCTCGTGGGCGGTGGAGATGTACTCGTGGGTGTGCGCTTCGACGCCGACGGTCACGCGGACCAGCACGTCCTGCACCACGCCCGCCGCACCGGCGACGGCTTCCAGGCGCTCGATCTCGTAGAGCGAGTCCACGACCACGTGTCCGACGCCCGCCGCGACGGCGGCTTCCAGCTCGGGGACGGACTTGTTGTTGCCGTGCAACGCGATTCGCTCCGCGGGGAAGCCCGCGTTGAGCGCGATGGCCAGCTCGCCACCGGAGCACACGTCGAGAGACAGGCCCTCGTCGCGGATCCAGCGGGCGATCTCGCCGCACAGGAACGCCTTCGACGCGTAGTGCACGCGCGCGGCGGTGCCGAACGCGGCGACCATGTCGCGGCAGCGCGAGCGGAAGTCGTCTTCGTCGATCACGAACAGCGGGGTGCCGTACTGCGCGGCCAGCTCGGTGACGGGGATGCCCGCCAACCGGACCACGCCGTCGTCACCACGCGAGGCGTTGCGCGGCCACACGTGTTCGGGCAGGTCGATCATCTCGCGCGGATCGGTCGGCCGCTCGCCGAGCGTCGGGGCATGCGGGATCTCGGCGTGCCGAGGCCCGGCGGGGTGTGCACTCATCGAGCGTCCTTCCTGAAAAAGTCTGCGGAGCTCACATGCGCTCCGGTGCGCTCACGCCGAGCAGGGCCAGGCCGTTGGCCAGCACCTGACGGGTCGCCTTCACCAGTTCCAGGCGAGCGGCGTTGAGCGGGCTCACGGCGTCGTCGCCCTTGGGCAGCACGCGCATGTCGTCGTCGGACTGGAACGGGTGGTACACCCCGGCCAGTTCTTCGAGGTAGCGGGCGATCCGGTGCGGTTCGCGGGTCTCGGCGGCGGTGGCGACCACGCGCGGGAAATCACCGAGGGTCCGGATCAGGTCACCTTCGCGACCGGACGTCATCAGCGCGAAATCCGGTGTCACAGTGGCGAATTCGGGGTACTTGGCGGCATTGCCGATGATGCTGTTGGTGCGCGAGTGCGCGTACTGCACGTAGTACACCGGGTTCTCGCTGCTGGCCTTGGTCCACAGGTCCAGGTCGATGTCGATGCTCGAGTTCACCGAGGACCGCACCAGCGAGTAGCGGGCCGCGTCGACACCGATCTGCTCGACCAGGTCGTTGAGCGTCACCACGGTGCCCGCGCGCTTGCTCATCTTCACGGCCTGGCCGTCGCGGACCAGGTTCACCATCTGCCCGATCAGCACCTCGACGGTGTCGGGATCGTCGCCGAAGGCGGCCGCGGCGGCCTTCAACCGGCCGATGTAGCCGTGGTGGTCGGCGCCGAGCATGTAGATGGCCAGGTCGAAGCCGCGCGAGCGCTTGTTCTGGAAGTAGGCGATGTCGCCGGCGATGTAGGCGGCAGTGCCGTCGCTCTTGAGGACCACCCGGTCCTTGTCGTCACCGAACTCGGTGGAAGCGATCCACCACGCGCCGTCCTTCTCGTACAGGTTGCCCGAGTTCTTGAGCTGCTCGACCGCACGCTCGACGGCGCCCGAGGCGAACAGTTCGCTCTCGTTGAAGTACACGTCGAAGTCGGTGCCGAAATCGTGCAGGTCCTGCTTGATCTGGGCGAACATCTGCTGCACGCCCTCGCGCCGGAACAGCTCGTGACGCTGATCGGCGGGCAGGGTGAGCGCATCGGGATGCGCGGCGACGATGCTCGCGGCGATCTCCTGGATGTACTCGCCCGCGTATCCGTCCTCGGGGGTCGGCTCGCCGAGCGCGGCCGCGACCAGCGACTTCGCGAACCGGTCGATCTGGGCGCCGTTGTCGTTGAAGTAGTACTCGCGCGTCACGTCGGCGCCCTCGGCCGCCAGGATGCGGCCGAGCGCGTCACCGACCGCGGCCCAGCGGGTGCCACCGAGGTGGACGGGACCGGTCGGGTTGGCGGAGACGAATTCGAGGTTGATCTTGGTGCCGGTCAGCGCCGACCCGGTGCCGTACTTGTCCGCCGCGGTCAGGATCTGGGTGACGATCGCGCCCTGCGCCGACGCGGCCAGGCGGATGTTCAGGAAGCCGGGACCAGCGACCTCGGCCACATCGATGCCCTCGGTGGCCGACAACGCCTCGGCCAGCCAGCCGGCCAGCTCACGGGGATTCGTTCCCACCCGCTTGGCCACCTGCATCGCCACATTCGTGGCATAGTCGCCGTGTTCGGGGTTGCGCGGACGCTCCACTGTGACCTGCTCGGGCAGGACCGACGAGTCCAGTCCACGTTCGACAAGCACCTTCGCCGCGGTGGTGCGAAGGAGATCTGCAAGGTCAGCTGGAGTCACGAGTCTCTATCCTATTGGCTGGGCGCCTCGCAACCACGACCGCCCGCCACGAACGCACCGATCCATACGTCGAAAGAGCTAACCGAGCGATGCCGAGCAGGACAAGCGCAACATCAGCCAAGGCCGTCCGGGCCGCGGGGAAGTCGTCTCCGTCCCGCAAGCCGGGCAAGGGCAAACTCCCGCACAAGAAGCGTGAAGTGCCCTGGGGCCTGCTCGGCGGCGGCGTGGTCATCGTCGCGCTGATCGGCCTGCTGGCCTACAGCATCGTGCCCAAGTACATGGACCAGGCCGCGATCCGCGAAGCGCAGACCGACCTGTCCGAGTGGGCGCCGAGCGAGCAGAACCAGGACCCGGCGGCCAAGATCGAGGGCGTCGTGAAGCAGGAGTACCCGGCGGCACTGCACGTCACCGAGACCCAGCGCGTCGCCTACGACAAGTCGCCCGCCTACGGTGGCCCGCACGACGTGGCCTGGGCCAACTGCACCGGCACCGTGTACGCCAAGCCGATCCGCATGGAGAACGCGGTGCACTCGCTCGAGCACGGTGCGGTGTGGATCACCTACAACCCCGACAAGGTCGACGCGGCCGGGGTGGAGAAGCTGTCGAACTTCGTCAAGGACCGGCCGTACACGATGATGTCGCCGTACCCGGCCCTCGACACCCCCATCGCGCTGCAGTCGTGGGGCCACCAGCTGAAGCTGGACTCGGCCGAGGACGCGCGCATCAAGCAGTTCATCTCCGCGCTGCGCACCAACCCGTACGCGCACCCCGAGGTCGGCGCCAGCTGCTCGAACCCGATCTTCGACGCCAACAACCCGCCGCCGTTCGACTCCTCGCCCTACGGCCCCGACGCCATCCCGATGGACGGCACCGGCGCCAACCAGGACGCGAGCGAACTCGGCGGGCTCGGTTCGGGTGTCCCCGGCCTGCCGGGCATCCCGATGCCGGGCGCCCCGGCCGGTCAGTGATGAGTGAGACCACCGACGAACCCACCGGCAGGCGCCCTGCCGGTGCGGTCCTCGTGCTCGGCGCGATCGGCCTGCTCCTGCTCGGTGCCGTAGCGGGCGTGCTGCTGCGGATGCCGCTGGAGAAGGCCGAGTCGGCCGCGCCCGGGCCGGTCGACATCGGGTTCAACCAGGACATGTCGGTGCACCACGCCCAGGCCGTCGACATGGCCGGCATCGCGTTGATCGGTTCGACCGACAACGACGTGCGCCGCCTGGCCTACGACATCATGACCACCCAGTCGAACCAGATCGGCCGCATGCAGGGCTGGTTGCAGCTGTGGGACGCCCCGAGCCAGAGCGTCGAGGGTTTCATGGGCTGGATGAGCGACACCGGCGGACACGGTCACGGCGCGAGCCCGACGACCGCACACCACGGCCCTGTGTCCGCGATGCCCGGCATGGCGAGCCAGGAGGAAATGACGGCTCTGCGCCAGGCCACCGGCCCCGCCCTGGACACGCTGTTCCTGCAACTGATGCTGCGCCACCACCAGGGCGGCGTCCCCATGCTCGACTACGCCGCCGAACAGGCCTCGACCACCGCCGTCCGCTCCCTCGCGGCCACCATGTCGAAAACCCAATCCGGCGAATCGACCCTGATGACCACCATGCTCACCACCCGAGGCGCCACCCCCCTGCCCCTCGGCTGACCCCGGTGCCGGCCGGGATCAACCACCCGGTCCGGCACCGTTTTTGGCGCACCGCACCCGATGCGATACGCTGTCGCTGCCCGATCGCCCCACCGGCGACCGGCATCTGTCCCGCCCTCGTAGCTCAGGGGATAGAGCGTCTGCCTCCGGAGCAGAAGGCCGCAGGTTCGAATCCTGCCGAGGGCACATCGCGTTCAAGGCCCCGTCCGTTCGGTCGGGGCCTTGTTCGTTCGTCGCAGTTGTTCATCTGGTTGTACGCACGGTTCCACAGGTTTCGGGGCCTGTCCCCGGTGACAGCAGGAGCGGGCATGACTGATCCATCAGACGGGTTCGGACAACAGCCCCAGCCGGGGCAACCGCAGGCCGGGCAGCCACAGGGCGGGCAGCCGCAAGCCGGGCAGCCGCAGGCGGGGTATCCAGGGCCAGGTGGTCCGCCCGGCGGGTTCGGGGCGCAGGCGGGACCGCCACCGAAGAAGAAGCGCACGGGGTTGTTCATCGGGCTGGGGGTGCTGGCATTGGTCGTGCTGGGGCTTCTGGCGGCGGGGGTGGTGCTCACCGTGCAGGGACGCACGCCGCTGGCCTCGGACGACAAGAAGATCGAGGTGGCCATTCGCGACTTCTACGACACCCTCGACTCCGACGGGTTCATCGCGGCGTCCGAACTCGCGTGCGCGGCCGACCGCGCCGAGATCGAGAACCTCACCCCGGAGCAGCGCAGACAGTTCGACACCGCGACGGTGTCGGTGCGCATCGATGACGTGCGCGACATCGTCATCACCGGCGACGACGCGGAAGCCACCGTTGTCGGTCAGCTGACCCTCTCGGTCGAAGGCGAGGAGCCCGACACCGAGGACAGCACCGAGGAACACCTCACCAAAGAAGACGGCACCTGGAAGATCTGCTCGGCCCCCGCCAACAAGCACTGACATTGCGATCACCGTGATCGCAACCCTGGGCACACCCGCCGCGCACCGGCATCATCATCGGCGAGGCGGGCGTGGCTGAGAGGTTTAGGCGACGGTCTGCAAAGCCGTTCACGTGGGTTCGATTCCCGCCGCTCGCTCTATGCGGAACGCGGCCCGGTTCGTGACATGATCGAAAACATGTCACGAACCGGACCGCTACCCCGAGACCCGATCGCCGAGGCACACCGGCAATGGATCGAGCACGGCTGGGGATCGGTCGCCGACGGCATGGCCCTCGTCACCTCCCTGGTCCGGGCCCAGCAGATCGTGATGGCCCGCGTCGACGAGGCCCTCAAACCCTCGGGACTCACCTTCTCCCGCTACGAACTGCTGCAACTGCTCAGTTTCAGCCGCACGGGCGCACTGCCGATGGCCAAAGCCAGCGCGCGCCTGCAGGTGCACCCGACCAGCGTCACCAATACGGTCGACCGGCTGGAAGCGGCCGGACTGGTCGAGCGCGTGCCACATCCGAGCGACCGCCGCGCCACCCTCATCGAAATCACCTCCGCCGGAAGGAAATCCGTCGCCGAGGCGACCGAGGCGTTGAACGCGCAAGTTTTCGCCGAGCCGGGCCTGGCTCCGGGCGAGAGCAAACAACTGCTCGAGCTGCTCGCCCGGTTCCGCCATGCCGCCGGGGATTTCGACGACACGGCAAACCTCGCATTCCACGCGACCTGAGGGACAGAGCCGCGAATCGCGGGTCGACTCGCTTGGCAGGTAGCGCGAAAAGGTCCACCATGTAGCGCATGGTGCTGGTCCTCGGGGTGTCGGCAGGTGCGGGTGGTGCCCGTGCCGTGCTCAACCACACCGACCAACCGCATCTACCGCCGCTCGATCGGGTGCGCATCCCGCGCCGCGCGGGCGCCTCGGTGGAGGAATCGGTACTCGCGGCGATCCGCCGGATGCGGGTGGCGGCCATCGCCCGCGACGAGTGTGTCACCGCCACCGTCGTCACCTGCCGCAGCGACCTGCACGGCGACGCCATCCGCGCGGCGGCGGGCCCCTCGGTGACCATCGTCGACGAACCACTCGCCCAGCTGCGCTACCTGCGTTTCACGGGCCTGCTGCCCGACACCGATTCGGTGATGCTCTACGACCTCGGCAGTTCCGGCCTCACCGTCACCCACGCCGACTGCCGCACCGACACCATCCTCGCCAGTCAGCGCAGCACCGTCCTCAGCGGCGACGGCTACGACGCGCTGCTGCGCTGGCAACTGGCCAGAGGCGGCGTCGCGACCGACCGCCGCACCACCCGCACACATCGCGAAATGCTCAGCCGCGCAAGGGTTGTCACCGCAACCGACGCCGACACCGGCGAACGCGCCGTGGTCACCCGCAGCGATCTGGCCGCCTTGTGCGAAGCGGGACTGCATCATTCGGCATCGTTCGTGCGGAAGATGATCGAGGACACCGGCGTACGACCCGGTGCGCTCGTCCTGCTGGGTGGATGCGTGCGCAACCCGGCGCTGCGGCACGCCGTGGGTCAGCTGGTGGATCTGCCGATCGTGTACGACCCTGAGCCGGAATATGTTTCGGCACGCGGCGCGGTGCTGCTCGCCGCACGGAAACCCTCGCGCCTGCGCATGCCACGGTTGCGGGCGGGCGCGACGACCGACCCGGTCGCACCGTCCGGGCCAGGTCGGCGCAAATTCCTCGCCGCCGTCGCGGTGACCGCGACCCTGGGCGGTGCGGTCGCCGGGCTGCTCGGCACCGACGACCGGGCGGACGAGAAGAACCCGCCGACGCCCGCCCAGTTCATCGACGGCTCGCTCCCCGCGAAATGACTAGCTGTTGGTGAAGTTCGGCGCCCGCTTCTCGGTGAAGGCGGCCATGCCTTCCTTCTGGTCGTCGGTCGCGAACAGCGAGTGGAACGCCCGGCGCTCGAACAGCAGGCCTTCGGCCAGGCTGGTCTCGAAGGACCGGTTCACCGCGGCCTTGGCCAGCATGGCCGCGGGCAGCGACATGCTCGCGATGGTCTGGGCCGCCTCGAGCGCGGTATCGAGCAGCTGGTCGGCGGGCACGATGCGCGATACGACACCGGCCCGCTCGGCCTCCTCGACGCCCATGTTGCGGCCGGTGAGGATGAGGTCCATCGCCTTGGCCTTGCCGACCGCGCGGGTGAGCCGCTGCGAACCGCCCATACCCGGGATGACGCCGAGCTTGATCTCGGGCTGACCGAACTTGGCGGTGTCGGCCGCGATCAGGATGTCGCACATCATCGCCACCTCACAGCCACCGCCGAGCGCGTAGCCCGCGACGGCGGCGATGGTCGGCTTGCGGAAGTTGGCCAGGCGGTCCCAGCCGGCGAAGGTGTCGGCCAGGAACATGTCCATGTAGGACTTGGTCGCCATCTCCTTGATGTCGGCACCGGCGGCGAACGCCTTCTCCGAACCGGTGAGGACGACGGCGCCGATCGAATCGTCGCGCTCGAGCTCGTCGAGCGCGGCGGTGATGTCCGCGAGCACCTGCGCGTTGAGGGCATTGAGGGCCTTGGGACGGTTCAGCGTGATCCAGCCGACCCCGCCCTTGCCGTCGCTGCCGCCCTTGCGTTCCAACAGAATCGTCTCGAACTCGCTCATGGTCTGCAGACGATACCGAGCGGCGCCACCACCGGACTACACGGGCAAACCGAGTTCGCGCTCGCCGAGCGGGGCGAAGTAGGCGTCGACGTGGGCGTCGGTGACCTCGGCGAGGGTCGCGGGCGACCAGCGTGGCGTGCGGTCCTTGTCGATCACCTGGGCGCGGATGCCCTCGGCCAGGTCGTGGGTGCTCAGCGCGGCCACGGTGATCCGGAATTCGACATTGAGAGCGGCGGCCAGGCTGAGTCGGCGGGCGTTGCGCAGGGCGCGCAGCGTCGCCTTCACCGCCACCGGTGACTTGGCGAGGATGTCTTCGGCGGCCTTGGTCGCCTCGGGGAGGTCGGCCGCGCGCAGGGCCGCGATGATCTCTTCGACCGTGTCGGCGCGGTAGCAGCGATCGATCCAGTCGGCGTGGGCGGCCAGTTCGGATTCCGGTGCGGCAGTGGCGAATCTGGCGATGGCCTCGTCGGCGGGGGTGGTACGCAGGGCGTCGAGCAGCGCGGGCAGGTCGGCCGAGGGCACGAAGGTGTCGGCGAAACCGGCGACTATCGCGTCACCCGCGCCCATTCGCGCGGTGGTGAGGGCGACGTGGGTGCCCAGCTCGCCGGGCGTGTGCGAGAGCAGGTAGGTGCCGCCGACATCGGGCACGAAACCGATGCCCGCTTCCGGCATGCCGATCTGCGAGCGTTCGGTGACGATGCGATGGCTGCCGTGGGCCGAGACGCCGACGCCACCGCCCATCACGATGCCGTCCATGATCGCCACATACGGCTTGGGGTAGCTGTCGATCAGCTCGTTGAGCAGGTATTCGTCGCGCCAGAACGCGGCCGCCGCGGTGTCGAGCGGGGCGGGCGCGCCGGGGCCGCCGTCGTTGACCGCCTTGGCGTCGCGATGGATGGCGACGATATCGCCGCCCGCGCACAGGCCACGTTCACCCGCACCGACGATGGCGACGGTGTCGACGGCCGGGTCGGTCGCCCAGGCACGCAGGGCGTCGGTGACGGCCAGGCTCATCGCGTGGTTGAGCGCGTTGATGGCCCTCGGCCGGTTCAGCGTGATCAGACCGAGCCGGTCGCGGACCTCGAACAACACTTCGGCTTCACCCATGTCCGTCACCATAAAGTCGGATGTCCGAGTACCCGCAGCCGCGAGGTGCGAGTTGTGACCCATTCCACGGCGGTGCGTGGGGCAGAATCGGCGCATGGGCACCGACAACTTCGCACGGATATCCCGGCTGCGCGCGCTGATCGACCATGCGAACACCGGTGCGGGCGAACGCGCGACCGCCCAGCGCATGCTCGACCGGCTGTTGCGAAAAACCGGCGGCGGCAACGCTTCTCGGCCTTCCGACCGGGTCTACGGTGAGCGGCACCACCGGCCGGGCAGGCATGCGACAACGGCCGCCATCGTGGAGTCGGTGCGCGAGGACATCTCCTTCGCGCGCACCTTCGCCCCCGGTGCGCCCGGTGAGGTGATCGTGCACAGCCCACTGGCCGCGGCGCCGGCCGAACTCACCGTCGCGGTGACCACTCCCTTCGCCGACCAGATCGTCGTCACGATCGACGACATCCCGCCGCAGTGGGGCTGGGAATCCGACGAGTTCGACCGCATCGTCGCCACCCGCGACCTGCGCGCCCTCGCCGACGAACTGGCCGAGATCATCGACGCCTACAACCACTACGGCCCCGACGTGGGCCCACGCTTCTTCCGCACCATCCGCGCCCAGCAGACAACCCTCATCCGCTGATCTACCCGCCGCCGTGGAAGGTGGCCCGGTACGCCGAGGGGCTGGTGCCAAGTGCTCGCGCGAAGTGCTGGCGCAGGGAGGCGCCCGTGCCGAACCCGGCCCGCTCGGCGATCTGGTCGACGGTGAGTGTGGTCTGCTCGAGCAACTGCCTCGCCCTGATCAGCCGCTGTCCGGCGAGCCAGGCTCCCGGCGACATCCCGGTCTCGCGCCGGAATCGGCGGGTGAAAGTCCGCGGACTCATGGCGGCGCGCTCGGCGAGGACGCGCAGGGTGAGCGGTCGATCCAAGTGGTTCAGGGCCCACGCGCGGGCGCGGCTCGTCGTCGACTCGTCCTCGGCCGGGAGCGGTAGGTCGATGAACTGGGCTTGGCCGCCTTCACGATAGGGCGGCACAACCGTGCGCCTGGCGACGTCACCGGCGACGGCCGCGCCGTGGTCGGTGCGGATCAGATGCAGGCACAGGTCGATGCCCGCCGCTTCGCCCGCCGCGGTGAAGATGCCGTCGTCCTCGGTGAACAGCACGGCGGCGTCGACACGCACTGCTGGGAAGGCCGCGCGGAACCGGTCGGCGGACAGCCAGTGGGTCGTCGCGCGACGCCCGTCGAGCAGGCCTGCGCGGGCGAGCACGAAGGCGCCCGTGCAGATCGACGCGATCCGGCGCCCCGCCGCGCGGGCCAGGCGCAGCTGCTCGGCGATCTCGTCCGGTGTGGGGTCGCTGACCTCGTCGAGTTCGTGCGAGGCCGGCACGACGATGGTGTCGGCGGTGGCGAGCGTCGCGTTGCCGTGCTCGACGGCGACGGCGAAATCGGCGTCCGTGCGCACGAGGCCCGGTTCGATCGCACAGGTCAGCACCTCGTAGAGGCGCTCGCCGTCGGCGGAGCGGGCCGAGCCGAAGATCTGGTGCACGATGCCGAGCTCCATCGGCATCACCCCGGTGCGAGCCAGGACCGCGACCCGATGGACAGCCATGGCCCGATCCTTTCACATATCGGCTTTCCAGCCACTGGTGCGCGTGTGCCGGACTCGGCAGCCTGAGAAGGACGAACGAGCTACCGAAAGGACTGCGACCGATGCGAGTGCTGTGGGTGTTCGCCCATCCGGAACCGCGATCGCTGACCGCGCAGCTGCGCACCGCCGGGATCGCCGCACTGCGCGAGGCCGGGCACGAGGTGATCGAATCCGATCTCTACGCCATGAACTGGAACCCCGTGGTGACGGCCGAGGACTTCGCGCATGACGGCGTCGAGCGGCTGGACGTGGCCGACGAATCCGAAGCGGCCCTGCGCACCGGGCGGCTGGCCGCCGACATCCGCGCCGAGCACGCGAAGCTGGCCTGGGCCGACACCGTGGTGCTGCATTTCCCGCTGTGGTGGTACGGGATGCCCGCGATCATGAAGGGCTGGTTGGACCGCGTGCTGGTACAGGGTTACGCGTACGGGGTGCGTGGTCCCGAATCCGGTCGCACCCGCCGCTACGGTGACGGCGGCCTGGCAGGCAAGCGCGCCACGGCGGTGGTATCGGTCGGCGCCCATGCCGGGCTGGGACCGCGCGGCATCCACGGCGATCTCACGGAAGTCCTCTTCCCCCTGCTCCACGGCACTTTCTTCTACACCGGCATGGAGGTGATCGAGCCGGTGATCATCCCCGGCACCAACCGGGTGAACCACGAACGCTTCGCCGCCATCACCGCCGACCTGCGCGCCCGGCTGCTAGCCCTGCCGACGACACCGCCCATCCCCTACCGCCACCAGGACAGCGGCGACTACGACGGCGACTGGAACCTGCGCCCGGCCGAGCACCCGGGCGGGTCCGGCCTCGGGATCCACCGCCTCGACAGCGAATCCCGCCGGGCTTGCTGACCGAACCCTTGAGCGATGTGTAAATCAGCGCGGATGTTTCGGCCCGACGACGGTGGCGATCAGGCCGCCGGTCAGGACGATCGCGCCGACGGCCAGGACGACGCTGGCGACGGCTGGGCCGCCTGACGTGTTGTCGGCGACCACCTGACCGACGCCGATCGCGATGCACGCGGAACCGCCGAGGACGAGGACCGGTTCGCGCCGGAGCAGGTACGCGCCGAGAAAGATCACGCCGACGAAGCCGGTGAGCATGGGACGCCAAAGAGATTCGCCGATGGTCACCGATTGCGCGCCTGTTGTCGCGATAAGCCCACCGAGCAGGAATCCGGCCCAGTCGAGGACGAGCAGCCGCGCCCAGGCGAGCCCGAACCAGACGGCCCCGAAGATCATGAGCGCGATGCCCTGCCACAACCAGCGGTGCGTCCCGTCGGTGAGTTCGACGATCGTGGCGACGCCGAAACCGGCGATCGCGATCATCCCGAGCAGGCTCGGCACCATCAGGTAGCCGAGCGCCGCCACCAGCAGCCCCGCGCACAGCGCCGCGATCTCGGCATCGCCACCGCGCTCACCGAACGCGATCGCCACCGTGCCGCTGGTCGCCATCGCCGCCAGTACCAGCAGCGCCGACGCGAGCCTGGTTCGTACGGCCGTGGCGATAGGCACACGGCGGAACAAGCCGGGCCGTCCACCGGCCAGCACCACGGCGCCACCGAGCGAACACCCGGTGACGACGGCGAGCAACACCACTCGCCCGGTGTCGGCGACATCGGCCCACGCCCGGTCGAGGAACAACCCGAGGCCCGCCGCGACGAGCCCGGCACCGAGGTAGGCGACGATCTCGGCGAGCACCCGCCCGGTCGGCGCGCGACCCGCCCGCTCCTGTTCTTCGACAGCTCGCAGCACCGCGTCGCGCTGGTCACCACTGATGACCCCGCCCGCGACCAGCCGCTCCAACGCCACGCCCACCCCGTGTTCGCGAACCATCCGTCGAGTATGTCGGCCGAGTGCCCGAACCGGCCCCTTTCGCCGTGACGCCGTTCACAGTAGGATTAGTTTGATGTCCTAGTATCGGGCGTTCTACAAAATGGCGGAGGAAGTCATGAGCACCTCATTGCACGTTCCTGTCCATCCGGTGCGGTTCGTGACTTCGGCCGCCCTGTTCGACGGGCACGACGCGGCGATCAACATCATGCGGCGCATCCTGCAGGCCCAAGGCGCGGAAGTGATCCATCTCGGACACAACCGGTCGGTGCGCGAGATCGTCGACGCGGTGGTCGAGGAGGACGTGCAGGGTGTGGCGGTGAGCTCGTATCAGGGCGGGCACATCGAGTTCTTCGAGTACCTGGCCGAGGCGCTGCGCGAGGCCGGGGCGGGCGACGTGCGCATCTTCGGTGGTGGTGGCGGTGTGATCGTCCCCGAGGAGATCGAACGCCTCGCCCGCTGCGGCGTGCGCATCTTCTCCCCCGAGGACGGCCAGCGCCTCGGCCTGCCCGGCATGATCAACGAGCTCATCCGGCTGTGCGATGTGGACCGAGCCTCCGTCGCCCCCGATCTGAACGCCCTCTACACCGGCGATCGAATCGCCTTGGCCCGCACCATCACTTGTCTGCAGCAGGGCGCTCTGCCCGAAACCGATCGCGCCGCGATCCTTGCCGCGGCGGACGCGCGCGAAGTACCGGTTCTCGGGATCACCGGCACCGGTGGCTCCGGAAAGTCCTCGCTCACCGACGAATTGGTGCGCCGGTTGCGCACCGACCAGCAGGACAAGCTGCGTGTCGCGGTGCTCGCCGTCGACCCGACCCGGCGCCGCGCCGGTGGCGCCCTGCTCGGTGACCGTATCCGCATGAACGCACTCGACGGCGAACACGTGTACTTCCGGTCGCTGGCCACGCGCGGCAATCACGAACTGCCCGACGACATCGACACCATGATCGCCGCGTGCCGGGCAGCGGGCTTCGACCTGGTGATCCTCGAGACGCCGGGCATCGGCCAGGGTGACGCCGGCATCGTCGACCACGTGGATGTGGCGCTGTATGTGATGACGCCGGAGTTCGGTGCCGCCTCCCAGCTCGAGAAGATCGACATGCTCGACTACGCCGATGTGGTAGCGGTGAACAAGTACGAGCGCCGCGGCGCGGCCGACGCGGTGCGCGATGTGGCGCGCCAATTGATCCGCAACCGTGCGGAATTCGGTTCCGACCCGTCCGACATGCCCGTCTTCGGCACCAGCGCGGCGACTTTCGACGACGACGGTGTCACCGCGCTCTACCAGCATCTGCTCACCCGGCTGACCGAGCACGGTCTCACGGTGGAGCCGGGCGCGCTGCCCCGGGTGGAGACGAAGGTGTCGACCAGGTTCGCCCAGCTCATCCCGCCGTCACGGGTGCGCTACCTGGCCGAGATCGCCGAGACCGTGCGCGCCTACCACCAGGACACGGCACGGGAAGTTGCTGCGGCACAACGTGTTCAGCGGTTGCGTGCGGTACACGAGGAACTGCCCGACGACACCGCCGTCGGCGACCTGCTGGCGGCGGCCACCGGTGATCTGTCGCCCGCCTCGGCGGCCCTGCTGGGCGAATGGCCCGCGCTGGCCGAAAGTTATCGGGGCGAGGAGCAGGTGGTGCGGGTACGCGACCGTGAGATCCGCACCCCGTTGCGGCGCGAATCGCTCTCCGGCACAAGCGTTCCCCGGGTAGCACTGCCCCGCTACACCGACGCGGGCGAACTGTTGCGTTTCCTGCGCGAGGAGAACCTGCCGGGCCGATTCCCCTTCACCGCAGGCGTTTTCCCGTTCAAGCGCGACAACGAGGACCCCACCCGCATGTTCGCGGGCGAGGGCGATCCGGCGCGCACGAACCGGCGCTTCAAGGCACTCAGTGCCCACACCGAGGCCACTCGCCTCTCGACGGCCTTCGACTCGGTGACCCTTTACGGCCACGAACCTGCGCAACGGCCCGATATCTATGGCAAGGTCGGCACCTCGGGTGTCTCGGTGGCGACGATCGACGACATGCGCACCCTGTTCGACGGTTTCGACCTGTGTGAACCAACGACGTCGGTGTCGATGACCATCAACGGCCCGGCTCCGACGATTCTGGCGTTCTTCCTCAACGCGGCGATCGACCAGGCGGTGCGACGCTTCACCGAATCCGAAGGCCGGGAACCGACGGAGCAGGAGGCCGCCGAGATCAGGGCGCGCACGCTGTCCACCGTGCGCGGCACCGTGCAGGCCGACATCCTCAAGGAGGACCAGGGACAGAACACCTGCCTGTTCTCCACCGAGTTCAGTCTGCGGATGATGGCCGATGTGCAGGAGTGGTTCGTCCGCAACAATGTGCGCAATTTCTACTCGGTGTCCATCTCCGGCTATCACATCGCCGAGGCCGGTGCCAATCCGATCAGCCAGCTCGCCTTCACCCTGGCCAACGGATTCACCTACGTGGAAACCTATTTGGCGCGCGGACTGGCGATCGACGAATTCGCCCCGAACCTGTCGTTCTTCTTCTCCAACGGGATGGACCCGGAGTATTCGGTCATCGGACGGGTGGCACGGCGCATCTGGGCCGTCGCCATGCGCGACCGGTACGGCGCGGGTGAACGCGCGCAGAAACTGAAGTACCACATCCAGACCTCCGGTCGTTCGCTGCACGCCCAGGAAATGCAGTTCAACGACATCCGCACCACCCTGCAGGCGCTGATCGCGGTCTACGACAATTGCAACAGCCTGCACACCAACGCTTTCGACGAAGCCGTCACCACACCCACCGAGGAATCGGTGCGCCGGGCGCTGGCGATTCAGCTCATCATCGCCAAGGAATGGGGGCTGGCGGTGAACGAGAATCCGCTGCAGGGCAGTTTCATCATCGACGAGCTCACCGACCTGGTCGAAGAGGCGGTGCTGCTGGAATTCGAGCGGATCAGTGAACGCGGCGGCGTGCTCGGCGCCATGGAGACCGGTTACCAGCGCGGCCGCATCCAGGACGAGTCGATGCGCTACGAGCAGCGCAAACACGACGGAACGCTGCCGATCATCGGGGTGAACACCTTCCGCGGCCCCGAAAGCGAGGCCGCCGCGCCGACGGTGGAATTGGCCCGCGCCACCGAGGACGAGAAACGGTCCCAGCTCGAGCGGGTGCAACAGTTCCGCGCCGAGCACGCCGAGGAATCCCATCGCGCGCTCGCCCGACTGGCCGAGGTCGCCCACACCGACGGCAATATTTTCGAGGTACTGATGGACGCGGCACGGGTATGCACTTTGCAGCAGGTCACCGATACCTTTTTCGCCGTCGGCGGACAGTATCGGCGGACCGTCTGAGGCGACCGAATGCGACCATCGCCGCGGCCGACGTGTGACAATTCCCGGAGCAATGCCGGCGCGGCGATGGGACGTACATGGATCTGACCGGGCTCGACATCATCGATGCGCATATCCACCAGTGGGATCCGCATACGACACCTCGGCTGTTCAGCAAGCACGCCAAGCTGCTGCGGTATGTGCCGCTGCCGGTCGACCTGGCCGCGAAATTGACCCCGCGCCGCGACCTCCAGTTCGTCGGCGATCCCACGGCCTACCTCGGCCCATATCTGCCCGCCGACTACCGCACCGACCAGGGCGGGGTCGCGGTGCGCGGCCTCGTGCACGTGGAGGCCGAGTGGACCGGCTCGGCGCCCGACGAGACGCGCTGGGTGGCCAGCCTGCCGTTCGGGGTCGATACACCCGCGCTCGCCGCGATCGTCGGCGCGGCCGACCCCGCCGCCACGGATCTCGGCCCCACGCTCGACGCGCATCAGTCGGCCTCGCCGCTGCTGCGCGGGATCCGGGCCAACGTGGCCCACCATCCCGATGCGGGGGTGAAATCGTTCGCCGCGCACGACGGACTGCTCACCGCGCCCGCCTTCCTCGACGGTTTCGGTCAGCTCGCCGAGCGCGGGCTCAATTTCGACGCGTGGCTGTACTCGGGTCAGCTGCCGGAGGTGACGGCGCTGGCCGAACGCTTTCCCGAGGTGACGATCGTCCTCGACCACCTCGCCACCCCCGCGGGCGTCTTCGGGCCGGTCGGCAAACACACCGGCAGGACGGCGGGCGAGCGTCGCGACATCTTCGACCGCTGGCGCGACGACATCACCGATCTGGCCGCCCAGCCCAATGTGGTCGCCAAGGTGAGCGGGCTGATGATGCCGGTACTCGGCCACCCGGTCCCGCCGCGCGGGTTGTCGACCCAGGTGTCGGTGCTCGCCGACCGGCTGGGTCCGATGCTCGCGCACGCCCTGTCGGTGTTCGGCCCCGACCGGCTGATCTGGGGCTCGAACTTTCCCGTCGACAAGCCGATCACCAGCCTCCCCGTGGCCGTCGACGCCGTCGCGACCGCACTCACCAAGGCCGGTGCGTCGACCGATGACCTGCGGAAGATATTCGGCGGTAATGCTGTTCGCGTTTACCGCATCGACCTGGGGTGACGGGTTTTGTCGGTGCCCCGGTTTAGCATCACGGAATGAAGACGACCGGCACGTTCGAACTCACCGCCTTCGACCCGACCGATCTGCAGCCGCAACCGCCGATCAGCACCGGCCTACCGGTCGGCATCGCCCACATGACCAAGGTCTACGCGGGCGACATCACGGGCACCTCGGCGACGCTGTTCACCTCGGCGTTCGACATGTCGACGGGTGCGGGCACCTACATCGCCATGGAGTCCTTCGAAGGCAGCCTGGCTGGCAGGTCGGGTGCGTTCAACTTCGTCCATTCCGCTACCACCGGCGGCACCGATCGGACCGACGAGTTCTTCCACATCGTCCCCGGTAGCGGCACCGGCGAACTCACCGGCATCACCGGCACCGGCGCCCTCTACGTCGACACCACCGGCGGCCACCACATCTGGTTCGAGTACGACCTGCCCTGAGGACGGTAATTCCGGTCGCGTCTCTCGCCGTGGCACCCGCTGAACTCAGCCGTCGAATTCGGCGTAGAGGGAACGTAGTTCGCGGAGGCCGGTGGCGGCGGTCTGCTCGTCTTCGGCCGACATGCGCAGGGCACGGCGCAAGGCCATGGCGTCGAGGTCCTCGATGACGGGGTGGAATTCGATGCGTGGCAGGTCGGGGAGGGCGAGGTGGTCGCCGTAGGGGTCGTCGGAATCAGCGCTGCGAGTGGACCTTTCGACCCCACCGATGAGGGTGTCGAGGTCGAGTCCGCGCAGGGTGAGGATTTCACCCG
Source organism: Nocardia ignorata NBRC 108230 (assembly GCF_001612905.1). Taxonomy (GTDB): domain Bacteria; phylum Actinomycetota; class Actinomycetes; order Mycobacteriales; family Mycobacteriaceae; genus Nocardia; species Nocardia ignorata. Next base: position 39,036 of record NZ_BDBI01000013.1, read on the forward strand.
GCTGCTCGTCGAGGCGTTCGGCGAGCAGGTAGCAGACGGCGGCCACATGCTTACACGGCCAGCCCATGTCCGGGCAGGTGCAGGAGAAGTCCAGTTCGGCGGCGGTGGTCGGCAGCAGGTGTGGTCCGAGCGCCGGTGGCAGCGCGCCCGAAGCGATTTCGGCGAGCATCCCGGGCGCTTCGCGGATCTCGGCCAGCAGCAGCTCGATCTCCTCCTCGCGCAGCGGCCGCACCGACAACACGGAGGTGAACGGGCTCGGCTGGCTGCCCTGCACCTCGGCGGTGACCGCACCGCGCTCCACGCGATAGTTCACCACCTGCCCGACCCGCGCGTAGGTACGGCCGCGCGAGAGCCTGCCCGCGTCGGCCACCTTCTCCACCGCCTCGAGCAGCGACTTTCCCCACCACGTGCGACCGAAACCACCGCGCGCCTGCGCACCGCCGCGCACCGGCTTGCGCGGACCGAACTGACTGAAATCGGCCATCAGTCACCCACCGCCTCGGCCCCGAGGGTGAACAGTTCACGCAACTCGTCGGTGCCGAGTTCGGTGATCCAGTTCTCCCCCGCCCCGACGGCCAGATCGGCCAATGCCTTCTTGCCGCTGATCATTTCGTCGATGCGCTCCTCGATGGTGTCGACGCAGACGAGTTTGCGCACCTGCACCGTGCGCTGCTGGCCGATGCGGAACGCGCGGTCGGTGGCCTGGTTCTCCACGGCTGGGTTCCACCAGCGGTCCAGGTGGATCACGTGATTGGCGGCGGTCAGGTTCAGCCCTGTCCCGCCCGCTTTGAGCGAGAGCAGCATCAACGGTGGGCCGCCCTCGGCTTGGAATCCGGTGACCATGTCGTCGCGACGCTGCTTGGTCACCCCGCCGTGCAGGAACGGGATGGGGGTGCCGAACCGTTCGGTGAGGAACGGCAGGATCAGGTCGCCGAACTCACGGAATTGGGTGAACAGCAGGGCCTTCTCGCCGTCGGCGAGGACGGCGTCGAGGATGTCCTCCACCAGAGCGAGCTTGCCCGAGCGATGCCCGCCGCGGCGCATGATGGGCGAGGCGTCGCCGAGGAAGTGCGCGGGATGGTTGCAGACCTGCTTGAGCCTGGTCAGCGCGCCGAGCACCGCACCCTTGCGTGCCATGCCCTTGGCGTCTTCGAGCTTCTCCAGCATGTCGTCGACCACGGCCTGATACAGCGCGGCCTGCTCGACGGTGAGGTTGGCGCGCACCGTCATCTCGAGTTTCTCTGGCAGATCGCTGATGACCGCCGGATCGGTTTTGAGCCTGCGCAGCACGAACGGTTCGGTGATGAGCCGCAACCGGTCGATGGCGTGCTGGTCGCGTTCGCGTTCGATGGGCACCGCGAAGCGGGCACGGAAGGACTGCGGGCTGCCGAGCAGCTTGGGCATGGCGAAATCGAACAGGGCACGCAGTTCTTCCAGCCGGTTCTCCACCGGCGTTCCGGTGAGCGCCAGCCGATGCCGGGCCCGCAAGGCGCGGGCGGCCCGTGACTGCCTGGTGGTCGCGTTCTTGATGTGCTGGGCCTCGTCGAGAACCACCCGTTCCCAGTGCTGTTCACTCAGCAACGCCGCATCGCGCGCGAGCAGGGCATAGGTGGTGACGACCAGGTCCGCATCCGCGACCGCGGCGGCGAAATCCGCGCCCTTGCGCCGATCGGTCCCGTGGTGCACGAGGACGCGCAGGTCGGGTGCGAAACGTTCGGTTTCGCGCTGCCAGTTGCCGACCACCGACATGGGGCACACCAGCAGCGTCGGCCCTACCGGACCGACGGCCTCGCGTTCGTGCACGAGCAGCGCGAGTACCTGCACGGTCTTGCCGAGACCCATGTCGTCGGCCAGGATCGCGCCGCAATCGAGCCGGCTCATGGTGGCCAGCCAGCTCAGGCCGCGCTCCTGATAGGGGCGGAGCTGGGCTTTCAGACCGATCGGCACCGGAACGGGCTCGGGATTGCCGTGTCCGGTGAACAGTTCGGCCGCCCAGCCGTCGGCGGTGACCTCGGTGACCGGCACATTGTCGACCCGTTCGGCGGCGAGTTCGCCGATCATGTCGGCCAGGGTGATCGGGGTGTCGTCGGCGTGCAGCGCCACGTACCGGGCGGCGGCCGCCAGCGCGCGGTGGTCGGCCTGCACCCATTCGCCGCGCAGCTGGACGAGATCGGATTTGCTGCGCACCAGCCGTTCCATCTCGGCCGGGGTGAGCACCATGTCCCCGAGCGCCAATTCCCAACGGTAGGAGAGCAATCCGCTCAGGCCGACGGTGGATTCGGCGGCGGCCGGGCTGCTCACCCGCAGGCGCATGCTCGGCTCGGCGATGTTCCAGGCGCGCGGCAGCAGCAGGCGAATCCCGGCCTCCTGTAGCGCATGCGCGCCGTGGGCGACCAGGTCGGCGACCACCTGGGTCGGGAGCAGGAGGTCGAGGCCGCGCGGGTCGGTCGGCAGGTCACGCAGGCGCGGGTAGGCTTTGCGGGCTTGGCCCAGCTTCTCGGCGGCGGTGCGTACCAGGACCGGATCATCGTCGAGCACAACAGGTTTCGGTGCGTCGTCGACCGGACGCAGACACACCTGCAGTCGCCACAGCGCCACCGAGTCGTCGTCGGTGGTGAATTCGCCGTCGGGTTCGCACAGGCGAAGGACCAGCTCGGGTTCGTCGGCGGCGTACCCCTCGCGCCACTGCGACAGTGTTTCGGCCAGCCGGTAGGAGCCCTCGTCGAGCGGGGTGTCGCTCATCAGCGCCGCCAGCAGCGGGTGCGTCATCGAACGGTGGCTCAGGTATTCGCGGGCGATCGGGTCGGTGAGTTCGGTGACCAGGTCCTCGAGCACCCCGGCGGGCGACCCGGCCACCCGCAGCGCGGCGGGCATGGCCGTGGCCAGCTCGGCGAGCCACGCCCGCTGCCGTTGCCCGCCGACCAGCCGCCACCGCACCCACCACTGCCCGTCGGCGCGATCCACCTGCGGCACCACCCGACCGGCCCGCACCCAGCGCTCGATGCCACGGGCGACGTGCGCGAGGAAACGCAGGTCGCCGGAGATGTGCTCGCGGGGCAGCCTGCTGCGCAGCACGACGGCGGCCGTCGGCGGCGCGAGCGCGTGCGCGCGGACCTCGGCCCGACCCGGTGCGCCCGCCTCGTCGACGACGAGCACCTCGGCGCGGTGCCGGAACCGCGCGCGCTCGAGAATGTCGCCGAGCACCGAACCCACCGCAACGGGCTGCCCGTCGTGCCACAGCAGCAGGCCCGAACCGGGGGACCACAGACCGTGCAGCATGGTTGCCATCCAAGCAGGAGCCACCGACACCCCGCGCTCGGCCATCGCTCTGGATTTCTGGGCTCCCACGGAACATACTTGGATATTCCCTGGTCACGGCCGGAAGATCACCGGCGACAACTGCATACTCACCCAGGCGAACCGGCCACGAACCGGCTCGGCCGATGAACCCCCTGAATGCGTGCGGAGGGCAGCGATGACGATTCTGCTCCAGGTTCTCGAGCAGAGCTACACCCCCACCACCCCGTGGGAGCGGCGCAAGTTCACGTTCGTCGATGCCGGGAAGATCGTCGGCATGCGCCTGGACGGTCAGTCCGGCGTATGGATCGATCTGTCCCGGCCCGGTGAATCCCAGCGGCTGGCCCACACGGCCGACCCGCGCGATTCCATCACCTTCCTGCTCACCGTGTTCGCCAAGATCGCCGAGTGCGAGGACCGGGGTGGTTCGTGGTTGATCGGCCACGACGGCACCCACATCTCCTCGATCGCGGCCACCCGGTTCCCACCACATGCCGCCGAGCTCGCGGCCGACGACATCCTGGCCCGCGCCTGGTTGTAGTACGGCGAAGTTGTCGGTGGGGTCGGCTACAACCTGTGCATGGGGAGACTCGCGTGGCTGGTCCTGCTGGTGCTCGCGTGCGCGGGTTGCGGGGTGCTGGCGCCCGAACCGATCGCGCCCGCGCCGGGTAGTCCGACGCGGGCAGAGGTGAGCGCGCTGCTCGATCAGGTGCACGTGATCGATGCACGACCGCACCCCGGCGGGTACGAACGCGGCTGCAAGGCCGGGCAGGGTTGTGTGTTCGGTCCGGCCTGGTCCGACGACACCGACGCACCCGGCGGTCACGACGGCTGCGACACCCGCAACAACGTGCTGGCCGCCCAGCTACGCGATGTGGTTCGCCGGGGTCGCTGCGTGGTCGTGGAGGGCGTGCTCACCGACCCCTACACCGGCACCGACATCGCTTTCCGCAAGTCCGACGGCGGCGACATCCAGATCGACCACGTCTATCCGCTCGCCGCCGCCTGGGACATGGGCGCCCACGCCTGGCCACCGGAACGCCGTCTGCGCTTCGCCAACGACGTCGCCGTCAACCTGCTGGCCACCAGCAAGGCGACCAATCAGTCCAAAGGCGACGACACGCCGGGCGAATGGCTGCCACCCGCCCGGCCCAACCACTGCTTCTACGCCGCCAAGTACCTCACCGTCGCCGTCGCCTACGACTTACCGATCACCGCCGCCGACAACGCCGCCCTCCACGACATCGCCCGCATGTGTCCTTGATGGATGCCGACGCTGTCAGGCGCCCGTCGCCACCGGGCGCTTCGGGTCGTTGGACCACTGCGACCACGACCCCGGGTAGAGGGCCGCGTCGATCCCGGCGATGGCCAGGGCCGCGATTTCGTGTGCAGCGGTGACGCCGGAGCCGCAGTAGACCGCGACCGGTCCATCACCGAACTCGGCGAAGCGCTCGCACAATTCCTCGGCGGTGCGGAAATGTCCTGTGGGGTACAGGTTTTCAGCGGTCGGTGCGCTGACAGCGCCGGGAATGTGACCGGCCTGCGGATCGACCGGTTCCACCTCGCCTCGGAAACGTTCGCCCGCGCGGGCATCGAGCAAGACACCCGACCATTTCGCGGCGGCGTCCGCATCGATCACGGGCAGCGCGCCGGGGCGAACAACCAGGTCACCGGGGGTCGGGTCGGGTTCGGCGCCGGTCGCGAGTTCCCCGCCGGACGCGGTCCAGGCGGGCAGCCCACCGTCGAGAATGCGCACGTTGTCGACACCGGCCCAGCGCAACAGCCACCACGCGCGGGCCGCCGCCATGCCACCGGTCGCGTCGTAGACGACCACGGGCTCATCGGCGCCGAGCCCCCAGCTGCGGGCGCACTTCTCGAAGGTTCCGGGGTCGGGCAATGGGTGCCTGCCGCGAGCCGGTGACGGTGCGGCGGCCAGTTCGGTCTCCAGGTCGACGAACACCGCGCCCGGAATGTGCCCGTCGAGATAGTGCTGTGGACCGTCCGGATCACCGAGCGCCCACCGCACGTCCAACAGGTGAATCTTGTTCGCCGCCAGCTCCTCCCGAAGCTCGGCCGCCGAAATCAGCACCGCACCCACGCCAACTCCTCACTCCCGGTCCGTCCCCCGCCGCCACCCTACGCACTCCCCGCCCACCCACACCCGAAACGGCACCCCGTGCATCGGACGGAGGCTGGACAGATGATCACCACGTTCCGGTGGCGACAACGGCCGAGAGCCGCACGCCGCCAGAGCGTGGTGATCGAGCGGCCGGCACCGCGGGCCGGATCAGGCCAGTTTCGCGCTACTGGCCGGTGACGCTCCCAGACCCGTCGGGCAGGATTTGCCGAATGTCGCAGGTCTCCACCAGTTCGTCGTCCGATGTCACCGAGGAACCGGCCGGGATAGGTCAGCCGCTCGGTGCGGGCGCGGTGACCGCGCTGGTCGGGTTCACCAGTTCCTTCGCGGTGGTGCTGAGCGGGTTGCGGGCGGTGGGGGCCAGTCCGGCACAGGCGGCGTCGGGACTGCTCGTGCTGTGTTTCACGCAGGGCATCGGCATCCTGCTGCTGAGTTTCCGGTACCGGATTCCGATCACCCTTGCCTGGTCGACACCCGGCGCGGCGCTGCTGGTGAGTACCGGTCTGGTGGCCGGTGGATGGCCCGGTGCGGTCGCGGCGTTCGCTGTGACGGGCGTGCTGATCGTCGTCACCGGCCTGTGGCAGCGTCTCGGTTCCCTGGTCGCGGCGATTCCGGTGCCGATCGCGCAGGCCATGCTCGCCGGCGTGCTCGTTCCGCTGTGCCTGGCTCCGGTACAGGCATTGCGTACCTCGCCCGCCGTGGTGGTTCCGGTGATCGTGGTGTGGCTGGTTCTGCAACGATACGCACCGAAGTGGGCGGTGCTCGTGGCCTTCGCGACGGCGGCCGTCGGCACCGGCATCGACATCGCGGTCGCCGACCGGCACCTCGACCTGTCCGCCATGATCCCCAGCGTGGAACTGACTGCCCCACAATGGCATTGGCAAGCGATCATCGGCATCGCCGTTCCGCTCTACATCGTCACGATGGCCTCGCAGAACATCCCCGGCGTCGCCGTGATGCGTTCTTTCGACTACCAGGTGCCGTGGCCGCCTGCCATGCTCGTCACCGGGATCGGCACCGTCCTCGGCGCCCCGGCGGGCGGTCATGCCATCAACCTCGCCGCCATCAGCGCCGCTCTCGCGGCCGCCCCGAGCGCGAGCCCGGATCCGAAGCGTCGCTGGATCGCTGCGGCCACCGCGGGCGCCTCCTACCTCGTCCTCGGCCTGGCGTCCGCCGCCCTGGTCACCCTCATCGCCGCCGCCCCGGCGGGCACCCTCGAAACCGTCGCGGGCCTGGCCCTGCTGGCCACCCTCGCCGCTTCCCTCGCCGCCGCCCTCACCGACCCGGGCGACCGCCTCTCCGCCCTGGTCACTTTCCTGGTGGCCGCCTCCGGCACCACCCTGCTCGGCATCGGCGGCGCCTTCTGGGCGCTGCTCGCCGGCCTCATCGTCCGCCGCATACTCCCAGCTCAGAAGTAGGTGCGCTGAGGTCGATCCGGACCTCACCGCCGGACCCGCGCGCTTCGCCGAGCCTTCAGTCCGGGTCAGGTGAATCCGGGCCCACAGCCTGCCCCGCAGGTTCCGTCGATCTCAGTCCGGGTCGGCGAGGCGGTCGAGGAGGGGTGCGGTGCGTGGTCCGACGAGTTCGCGCATGACGAGGGCCATGTTCGTGCGTTCGACGCCGGGGATCTTCAGGATGGCGCCCGCGATGCGGTACAGGTCGTCGGCGTCGCGGGCCACGATGCGGACGGTGAGGTCGGTTTCGCCGGTCATGCCGCAGACCTCGGTGACCTCCGGAACGTCGGCGAGCTCGTCGACCACCGCATCCAGCTGGTGCTGATCGACGACCACCGCGACGAAGGCTGCCAGCGGATAGCCGAGCGCCCGCGGTTCCACGCGGCGCTCGAAACTGCCGAGCACCCCACCGCTGTCCCAGCGCGCGAGTCGCGCCTGCACCGTATTGCGTGACAGCCCGAGGCGGGCGGCCAGTTCCACCCCGGTGGCCCGGGGGCTGACGATCAGTTCGCGCAGCAATCGCGCGTCGGTCGCGTCGAGGGTCACGGCGGGTTCGCGACTGGTCATACAACGCAGTATGACAGCGCGTCACCCCAGTACAACGTGCATTCTGCTCAGTCACGTGTCGTTCACTTGCGCAGGCGGCGGTATCGTGGATGCTGTGTGATACACATCGCACTCAGCGATCAGTCGTACCCGCATCGGCCCACAAGGCGCGGTGGAGAGGAGGCGATCTCGATGCCGGAGAAGCAGACCTACCCGGTCCAGTTGATCCAGCCGGACGGACGTCGCGTATTCGATCGTGAACACGGCGCGCTGGTCGCCGATATCGATGCCGAACGATTGCGGGGCCTCTACCGGGACCTCGTCGTGACCCGCCGGATCGATCTCGAGGCGACCGCACTGCAACGCCAGGGTCAGCTCGGCCTGTGGCCACCCATGCTCGGCCAAGAAGCGGCGCAGGTCGGTTCGGTGCACGCACTGCACCCCGACGACTACATCTTCTGCTCGTACCGCGAGACCGCGGTGGCGTACTGCCGTGGCGTACCGCCCGAGCAGCTGACGCGGCTGTGGCGCGGAGCGGCCCACCACTGCTGGGATCCCGACGCGGTGAACATGACCAACGCCAATATCGTCGTCGGCTCACAGGGCCTGCACGCCACCGGTTACGCCTACGCCGCCCACCTCGACGGCGCCGATATCGCCACCATCACCTACTTCGGCGACGGCGCGACCAGTCAGGGCGATATCGCCGAGGCGCTCGGGTTCGCCGCCACCTGGAGCGCACCGGTGGTGTTCTTCTGCCAGAACAACCAGTGGGCGATCAGCGAACCGGTCACCGTGCAGAGTCACGTGCCGCTGGTGCGCCGGGCCGACGGGTACGGCATTCCCGGTGTGCAGGTGGACGGCAACGATGTGCTGGCCGTGCTCGCCGTCACCCGCCAGGCGGTCGAACGTGCCCGCAGCGGCGGCGGCCCCACCTTCATCGAGGCGATCACCTACCGGATGGGCCCGCACACCACCGCCGACGATCCGAGCAGGTACCGCACGGCCGCCGATATCGAGTACTGGGAACGGCGCGATCCGATCGAGCGGGTGCGGCTGCTGCTCGAACGCGAGGGCCTGCTCGACGACGAATTCGCCCGCTCGGTCGCGCGCGCGGCCGACGAGGTCGCCGACCGGGTGCGCACCGCGACACTCCAGATGCCCGACCCCGACCCCCTCCACATGTTCGACCACGTCTACGCGACCGAGCACCCACTGATCACCGAAGAGGCACACCAGTTCTCGGCCTACCTCGCCGAAGGAGCGCAGTCATGATCACCACCTTCGCCGCCGCTCTCAACACCGGTCTGCGCCGCGCCATGGAAGACGAGCCGAAGGTGGTGTTGCTCGGCGAGGACATCGGCAAGCTGGGTGGTGTGTTCCGGGTGACCGACACGCTCCAGAAGGATTTCGGCGACAATCGCGTCATCGATACGCCCCTGGCCGAATCCGGCATCGTTGGAACGGCTTTCGGTATGGCGTTGCGCGGTTACCGGCCGGTGGTGGAGATCCAGTTCGACGGTTTCGTCTACCCCGCGTTCGACCAGATCGTGTCGCAGGTCGCCAAGATCCACTACCGGACGGGTGGAAAGGTGAAGGCGCCGTTGACGATCCGCATTCCGTTCGGCGGCGGTATCGGTGCCGTCGAACACCATTCGGAGTCACCGGAGGTGTATTTCGCGCATACCGCCGGTCTGCGTGTGGTGTCGCCGAGTACGCCTGCCGACGCGTATCACATGATCCGACAGGCTATTTCGCTCGACGATCCGGTGGTCTTCTTCGAGCCGAAGCGGCGGTACTGGGACAAGGCGGACGTGGACTTCCACAGCGAACCCGACCTGCCACTGCACAAGGCGCGTGTGCTCACCGAGGGCACCGATGCCACCGTCCTCGCCTACGGCGGCACCGTCGCCACCGCACTGACAGCCGCGAAAATCGCTGGTGAGGAAGGCAACTCGATCGAGGTGATCGATCTGCGCAGCCTGTCCCCGCTGGATGTCGACACCATCGCCGAATCCGTCGACAAGACGGGACGGCTGGTGATCGTGCACGAGGCGCCGGTGTTCGCCGGGCTCGGCGCCGAGATCGCGGCGCGGATCACCGAGCGCTGCTTCTATCACCTCGAGGCGCCCGTGCTGCGTGTAGGCGGCTACGACATCCCCTATCCCCCGGCTAAGCTCGAAAAGCACCATCTGCCTGATTCCGATCGCATCCTCGCCGCGGTCGACCGATGCCTAGCCGCATGACGACGAAAGGTGCGCCCGTGCCGCAACCAGCTGGCGACGACGGACACGTGCTCGAATTCCGTCTCCCCGACCTGGGTGAGGGCCTCGCCGACGGCGATCTGGTGTCGTGGGCCGTCGACGTGGGCGACACGGTGGAACTGAACCAGACCATCGCCGAGGTGGAGACCGCCAAGGCGGTGGTCGCGCTGCCGTCGCCGTTCTCCGGGACGGTCGTCGAATTGCTTGCCTCGCCCGGCGATACGGTGCCGGTGGGCGCCCCGCTGATCCGGGTACGCAACGATCTCGAGGTCACCGACCCGCCTACCGCCGAGGACCGAAGGGACGTGCTGGTCGGGTACGGGCCCGAGGCCGAAGCCACTTCACGACGGCGCAAGCCGACACCGTCGATGGCATCCACCACGCCGAGCACGCACCGGGCCGCTGCCACGCCCGCGGCCCGGAAGCTGGCCAAGGAGCTCGGGATAGACCTGTGGTACGTCGCGGGTTCGGGACCCGAGGGTGCGGTAACCGTCGAGGACGTGCGCTCGGCCGTGCCGGTCACCGGGCCGCGGGCCAAGCCCGGGGCCGAGCTCGCCGCTGTCGCCCAGCAGAACGGTCACGACGCGGGTCTCATCGAGTCGAGGGCCCGCGAGGAACGCACGCCCGTCACCGGAATCCGCAAGCGCACCGCCGCCGCGATGCTGGCCAGCGCCCGCACCATTCCGCAGGCGAGCACCTTCGTCACCGTCGACTGCACGGCCTCGATGGAACTGCTCGACCACCTGCGCACCACGAAGTCGTTCGAAGGACTCACGCTCACCCCGTTGGCCCTGGTGGCGCGCGCCGCCCTGGCCGCCATCGCCGAACACCCCGGCGTCAATGCCGCCTGGGACGAGCAGAATCAGCAGATCGTCACCAAGCACTACGTGAACCTGGGCATCGCGGTCGCCTCCGACCGTGGGCTGCTCGTCCCGAACCTCAAAGACGCGCAAACCCTGAGCCTGCGCGAACTGTGCCGCGAGATCAGCTGGGCCGCCGACACCGCCCGCTCCGGCAACGCCACCCCCGCCGACCTCCTCGGCGGCACCTTCACCATCACCAACGTCGGCGTCTTCGGCGTCGACACCGGCGTCCCCCTGGTCAACCCCGGCGAAGCCGCCATCCTCTGCCTCGGCTCGATCCGCAAGCGCCCCTGGGTATTCCGCGACGAACTAGCCGTCCGCTGGACAACCACCCTCGGCCTCAGCTTCGACCACCGCATGATCGACGGCGAACTGGGCGCCCGCTTCCTCGCCACCACCGCAACCTTCCTCGAGGACCCCCTCACCCTCCTCAGCCGCGTCTGACCTGGCCAGACCGCCCCGTCCTGACCGGATCGGGGAATATACGAGTCCCGCAACGCAGGCGAAACACGGTGCGCTCCCGCTGTAAAAATCGGGGGTTACAACCTGTGTATGAGCGAGGCACATCCTGTCGACGCCCGGTTGCCGTTGGGTCGGCAACTGGCCTTCGGCCTGCAGCACGTCCTGATCATGTACACCGGATGTATCACCGTGCCCCTGGTCTTCGGGGCGGCGGCGGGGCTGGACAGAGCGACGATCGGGTTGTTGATCAGTGCTGATCTGCTGGTGGCGGGCATCATCACGCTGGTGCAGAGTCTCGGGGTCGGGAAGCTGGCCGGGGCGAGACTGCCGATCGTGTGTGGGGCCACGTTCGTCGGGCTCAATCCGATGATTCTGATCGCGAAGGAGTACGGGCTCGACGCGGTGTACGGGTCGATGCTGATCGGTGGCGTGGTCGGTGTGGCGCTGGCGTGGCCGTTCGCGCGGGTGGTGCGGTTCTTTCCGCCGCTGGTCACCGGGACCGTGCTGACGGTGGTCGGTGTGTCACTGATCGGGGTGGCCGGTGGCCTGATCATCGGCAGCGATCCGAAGGCGCCGAGCTTCGCGGCCCCGTCCACGATCGGGTTGGCGGCGGCGGTGGTGCTGATCGCGGTCGGGTTCGTGTGCCTCGGTCGTGGCGTGTGGTCGCAGCTGGGCGTGCTCATCGCGCTGGTCGCGGGCATCGTGATCGCGCTGCCGATGGGGCTGATTTCGACGACGGGCGTCGGTGCCGCCGACTGGATCGGCATTCCGCAACCGTTCCACTTCGGGTCACCGCAGTTCCCGGTGACCGCCGTGGTGGCGATGAGCATCGTGATGGCGGTGGTGTTCGCCGAGTCGACCGCGAGCATGCTGGCGATCAGCGAGATCACCGGAAAACCGCTCGGCAGAGGCGATCTCGCACGCGGCCTGGTCGGCGACGGCCTCTCCGGTGTACTCGGCGGCATCTTCACCGCATTCATCGACACCATCTTCAACCAGAACGTCGGCGCGGTATCGACGACAAGGATCTACAGCCGGTACGTGACCGCGGTGAGCGGGGCGATCCTGGTGCTGCTCGGCCTCGTCCCCCGCATCGGTGAAGTGGTGGCGGTGATCCCGAAACCGGTGGTCGGCGGCGTGGGGCTGGTCCTGTTCGCGACGGTCGCCGTGGTCGGTGTGCGGACGTTGCTGCAAGCCGACCTCACCGACCGGGTGAACGCGACCATCGCGGCCACCGCCATCGGCATCGGTCTGCTGCCGGTCTTCACCAAGGACATGTTCGACAAGTTCCCCACCTCGGCGCAGATCCTGCTGGACAGCGGTGTCACCCTCGGCGCGGCCACCGCCTTCCTGCTGAACCTGGCCTTCAACCACACCGTCCTCGGCACCCTCGCCCGCAGCGCGAAGGCACCCGTCGAACCGGTCCGCGAGCCGGTGGCCGCCACCTGAACCGTCCGCGATCCGATGCGGGACCGGCGGCACCGCCGTTAGGGTGCGAGCATGGAGACAGCAGGCAAGGTCGCGATCGTCACCGGCGCGGGTGCGGGCATCGGTGCCGCGCTCGCCGCCCGTCTGGTCGCCGGTGACGCACGGGTCGTCGTCGCCGATCTCGACGGTGACAGCGCGGCGAAGGTGGCCGCCGATCTCGGCGACAAGGCGACAGCAGTCGGTGGCGACGTGGCCGACGAACAGGTGGTCGCGCAGCTCATCGCCACCGCCGAACGCGAATTCGGCCCGGTGGACCTGTATTTCGCGAATGCCGGAATCGGCGGTGGACCCGGCCTCGACAGCACCGAGGACCAGTGGGCCGCCGCGATCGATGTGAATGTGATGGCGCATGTGCGGGCCGCGAAGCTGCTCGTGCCGGGCTGGGTCGAACGTGGCGAAGGGTACTTCGTCTCCACCGCGTCGGCGGCGGGCCTGCTCACCCAGCTGGGTTCGGCACCGTACTCGGTGACCAAGCACGCGGCGGTCGCGTTCGCCGAGTGGCTGTCGATCACCTACGGCGACAAGGGCGTTCGCGTGAGCTGCCTGTGCCCGATGGGCGTGGACACGCGGCTGCTCAGCGGCGACCTCATCCCGGAGAACCCCGACGCGGCGGCCTTCGCGATCAAGGCGGTGAAGACCGCGGGCGCGGTGCTGTCGGCCGAGGAGGTCGCCGACACCGTCATCGAGGCGATGGCCGCCGAACACTTCCTGATCCTGCCGCACCCCGAGGTACTGCAGATGTATCGCAACAAGGGCGCCGACTACGACCGATGGATCGCGGGCATGCGCCGCTTCCAGGAAGCATTGCGCGGGTAGGACTCTTACTCGGTCACGAGTTCCGCGGCGGCCGCCCGCACCACTTCGGGGATCGGCACCGGCTTGCGTGTCTCGGTGTCGACGTAGACGTGCACGAAATCGCCGGTGGCCGCCAGCTCGAGACCACCGTCGGTTTCCCGGAAGATCGCCAGGTCGTAGGTGATGCTCGACTTGCCGAGCCGGGAGATGCGCAACCCCACCTGGAGCTGGTCGGGGAAGCTGACCGAGCCGTGGAACCGGCACGAGGTCTGGGCGACCACACCGAGCGCGGGCAGCGCCGTGATGTCGGTGCCGGTGGCCCGCATGAGCCAGGCATTGACCGCGGTGTCGAAGTAGGAGTAGTAGGTCACGTTGTTGACGTGACCGTACTGGTCGTTGTCGGCCCAGCGGGTCGGCATCGGCCACAGCACGGGGTAATCCATGCCGTCATGATGCCAGCCCGGTTCAGGCCGACGACGACAAAGCCGCTCCCCCACCCTGCCGGTGGTCACGCGGACTCACCCCGAAGTGCCGCTTGAAGGCGGTACTCAGGGCGAACGCACTGCCGTAGCCGACCTGGCGGGCGATGGATTCCACGGTCGAATCGGTTTCGGCGAGCAGGTCGGCGGCCAGCGACAACCGCCATTCGGTCAGGAAGGTCATGGGCGGTTCGCCGACCAGTTCGGTGAACCGGCGCGCGAGCGCGGCCCGCGACATGCCGACCGCGTCGGCCAGCGCGACCACGGTCCACGGGTGCGCCGGGTTGTGTTGCAGCAGCCGCAGCGCCTTGCCGACCAGCGGGTCGCTGTAGGCGTGGTACCAGGCGGGCGCGTCGTCGCGGGCGAACCAGGCCCGCAGGGCGGCGATGAGCAGCAGGTCGAGGAGGCGGTCGAGGACGGCGCCCTGGGCGGGGCGGTCCCTGGTCGCCTCGTCGACGAGCAGGTCGAGCAGCCGGGAATCCAGGTCGCCACGCGGTAGGACCGCGACCTGCGGCAGGGCGCGCAGCAACCGGGTGCTCACGGCACCGGCGGACTCGTAGGTCCCGGTGACCATCAGCGTCTCGCCGTCGGGGTCGGTCCCCCACTGCCGGACACCGAGAGTCAGTGTCTCGCAGAGGATTTCACCGTCTGGCGTAGTCGTCACCTGCTTCGGCTGGACGATGATCTGCGGCTCGGTCGCCGGATCGTCGGACACCGTATACGGTTGCGGCCCACGGAAGATCACCACATCACCGGCGCCGACCTGCTGCGGCGAACCGGATTCCGTACTCACCCAGCCCTTTCCGCGAATCATGGCGAGCACCGTCAACGGTGCCTGATCCTGGACCCGCAGCGACCACGGCGGGTCGAGCAGCGAGCACATCAGAAACGCACCGCGTGCACGTGGGCCCTCGAGCAGACCGGCTAACGCATCCACATCTTTCACAGTAGACGACGGCGCATGTCGGCGAGCGTTCCGACGATGGTGACGCACAGCTGTGGACGGTGTACTTATCTCATGACAAAAACCGCTGCTCACCAGCCTCTTTTCCTCGTCACTGGCGCCAACGGCAAGACCGGCGGCCGCGTCGCCGCCCTCCTGGACGCGGCGGGTCATTCGGTGCGACGCGGTTCGCGCACCGCCGAGATCCCCTTCGACTGGACCGACCGCGACACCTGGGGCCCCGCCCTGGCCGGAGTCACCGCGATCTACCTCGCCTTCCAGCCCGACCTCGCCGTCCCCGGCGCACCGGACACCATTCGCGCGTTCACCGCCGCCGCGCGCGCGGCCGGCGTCGGCTCGGTGGTGTTGCTGTCCGGCCGCGGCGAGCCCGAAGCCCTGGAATGCGAAGCGGCAGTGCGTGAGTCCGGGCTCGCCTGGACCGTGGTGCGCTGCAGTTTCTTCGCCCAGAACTTCAGTGAGAGCGCCTTCGTCGGCGATGTCCTCGCCGGTGTGGTCGCACTGCCCAACGGCGATGTGCCCGAGCCGTTCGTGCACGCCGACGACATCGCCGAGGCGGCCGTCGCCGCCCTCACCGATGCTCGCCACGCGGGCGAGGTCTACGAACTCACCGGGCCCCGGGCGCTCACCTTCGCCGAAGGCGTCGCCGAGGTGGCCGAGGCGACCGGCCGTGAGATCGCCTTCGTGCCGCTCACCCGGCCCGAATTCGTCACCGCCCTCGGTGAACTCGGCCTCCCCGAACCCGAGGTCGCGCTGCTCGACTACCTGTTCGGGACCATCCTCGACGGCCGCAACTCCGCCACCGCCGACGGAGTCCAGCGCGCCCTCGGCCGCGCACCCCGCGACTTCACCGAATACGCCGAGGAGGCCGCCGCCACCGGGGTCTGGACCCCGCGGTAAATCCTGGACGATTGATCACCACGCTCTGGTGGCGCGTCCCTCCCGCGAAACGCCGCAACCAGAGCGTGGTGATCTTGAATCCGGGAAGGGTCCGACGGGTGGCCGGTAGCGTCGATGGGGTGACGCCAGCGATTGATCGTCGGCTGCGGTCGGCCAGGGGGGCGGTGTTCGGCGCTTTCACGCTGAACGGGGCGCTGCTCGCGATGTGGGTGGTGCATATTCCGGCGATCACCGACCGGACCGAGGTGTCGGCCTCGACGCTCGGGATGTTCGTGTTGTTGCTCGCCGGGACGGCGCTGATCGGGATGCGGCTGGCGGGCCCCGCCGCCGACCGGCTCGGCAGCCGGACGCTGGTGGCGCTGGCCGCGTCGGCGATCTCGGTGACGATCGTCGGGCCGGGTCTGGCGACCGGGCCGGTTACCTTGGCGATCGCGTTGGCCTGCTTCGGTTTCGGCAACGGAGCGCTCGATGTGTCGATGAACGCGCAGGCGGTGCTGGTCGAACGGGCGTACGGCCGCCCGATCATGTCGGCCTTCCACGCCATGTTCTCGGCGGGCGGTTTCGTCGGCTCCCTCATCGGCGCCGCCACCCAACGCGCGGGCATCGCCCCCGAGGTAACGCTCACCGCCGCGAGCCTTCTCGGCTTGGTCACCACCGCGGCCCTTGTCCCCCATCTCATCTCCCACAACCTCGAGCCCGCTTCCCACCCCGAGCACTACGAGACACTTCCCGCCGAAGACCTCCCACCGTCATCGTCCGAGCATCTCACCGGCGCTCCCGGATCGCGCATCAACCCGGAAGTCCGGGAGCAGCGGGCCCGAGACGAGGACGACGCAGAGCGGCAATCGCACCGGAACCGGAAAGTGTTGTGGCTCGGGCTGATCGCATTCGTACTGCTGCTGGCCGAAGGTGTGGCCGCCGATTGGAGCGCACTGCAGGTCCGCGAACACCTCGACGTGTCCGAGGGCGACGCGGCGCTGGCGTTCGGCGCGTTCTCCGCGACCATGACGATCGGCCGTTTCCTGGCCGACCGGGTGAGCGGGGCGATCGGGCCGGTGGCGCTGCTGCGCTACGGAAGCTTGTTGTGCGCTGCCGGTTTCGCGGTCGTGATCGTCTCACCCTGGCTGCCGTTGTCGCTGGTCGGCTGGGCGATGTGCGGTCTCGGGCTCGCGGGTGGCGTACCTCAGATCTTCACGGCGGCCGGAAATCTGGGCGGGCCGAAGGCGGCCACCGAGATGTCGCGTGTCTTCACCATCGGCTACCTCGGCTTGCTCGCGGGCCCGGCGGTGATCGGCTGGCTCACCGCGATCATCCCGCTCACCGTAGCGCTGATCGTCCCCCTCGTCCTCACCCTCGCCTGCGCGGCGGCCGCCTCCGTCGTCCATCGCTGAGGGCGAGCCCTACAGGTACATACCGACCTCGGTCGTTCGCTCGACCGTCGAGCGGATCTGAATTCCACCGTCACGATGGGCCACCAGTTCCGCGAGCGTGGCGCCGTCGGGGAAGTGGGTGGCGGCATGGTCCTGGCGGACGAGCCACCGCGTCGCCTCCTCGGGCGAGAGCCTGCCCACCTCGAGCTGCGCGAGACACCGCCCGGGCCGCACGACGGCCGGGTGCAAGCGGGACAGGTCCTCGTTGGTCGTGATCGCGAAGAGCACCTTGCGTCCCGAACCGAGCATGCCGTCGGTGAGGTTCAGCAGCCGCGAAAGCTTCTGTCCCGCCGCTTCTTTGGCTTCGCCGCGAATCAGCTCGTCGCAGTCCTCAAGCACCAGCAAGCGCCAGCGGCCGTCCTCGTCGTCACCGTCGGCACCCGCGGCCACCTCCATCAGATAGCCGGGATTGCTGAACAGTTCCTCCGGGTCGACCACGCAGTCGACCTGGCACCACGGCGCCCATGCCCGCGCGAGCGCCCGCAGGGCGGTGGTCTTCCCGGTGCCAGGCTCGCCGTGCAGCAGCACGAGCCTGCCGCGGATGTCGTCGCTGCCCAGGCTCATCAGCCGGTCGAACGCCGCCGATGCCGGCGCGGTGTAGTTGCCGCGGATCTCCGGCCACGCGGGCGCGACTATCTGGCGGCGCCTGCGCGCGGGCCGCCGCACATCCATGTGCCAGAAGCCCATTTCCACCGTCGAGGAGGTATCGCGAGCCTGGGCCGCGCCCTCGGTGGCGCGCGCGAGCACCTCGACGGCGAGCTCATCGCTGGCGGCGGTCACCTCGACCGTCGCCGAGCCGCCCGCCCAGCGCACCGCCCGCAGCGACCAGCCGGCCCCGGCGGCCAGCATCGCACTGCTGTCGTCGTCGAAGACCGAGCGCAGGATCGTCGACCCCTCGGGCCGCAACGGCGCGTCGGGATGGACCCGGTCGAGATGCGCCTGCCGGGCGAAGGGCTGCTCGCCGCGCAGGAACGGGGCGAGCGCGAGCGCGTCGATGGCGTCGCGGGTGGAATAGGTCGAATCGATGGCCGCCGACCACGGAAACGGCTCGCCCGTCTCCCGCGACGGTTCCCGGAGCTGGTCGATAGGTGTGGACACCGCGCCAATGATCGTGGTCGCGGGCCCGGAATGTCCAACGACTTCCCGGCTGTGCGCTGGGTCACCGGGCCCGGAAAATCGCTGGCACACGTTCTCGATCCGTCGCTAACGTCGGCGATGTGACTTCCACCCAGAGCCTCCGGCCGGTCGACGAACCCACTCCGACCGCGGGGGTCAAGGAGTGGATCGGGTTGGCGGTCCTCGCCCTGCCCACCCTGCTCATCTCGATGGACATGAGCGTGCTCTACCTGGCCATCCCCCACATCAGCGAGGCGTTGCAGCCGAGCAGTTCACAACTGTTGTGGATCCTGGACATCTACGGGTTCCTCGTCGCGGGCTTCCTCATCACGATGGGCACCCTCGGCGACCGGATCGGCAGGCGCAGACTGTTGATGATCGGCGCGCTGGCCTTCGGCGCCGCCTCGGTGATCGCGGCCTATTCGACCAGCGCGAACATGCTCATCGGCACGCGCGCGCTGCTCGGTATCGCGGGTGCCACGCTGATGCCATCGACACTGGCCTTGATCCGCAATATGTTCCACGACGACCGCCAGCGGACCGCCGCGATCAGCGTGTGGATGACCAGTTTCATGGTCGGCATGGTGGTCGGACCGCTGGTCGGCGGGGCCATGCTGGAGAACTTCTGGTGGGGTTCGGTGTTCCTGGTCGCCGTTCCCGCGATGGTGTTGCTGCTCGCCGCGGGACCATTCCTGCTGCCCGAGTACAAGGATCCGAACCCGGGCAAGCCCGACATTCTCAGCGCCGTGCTGTCGCTGGTGTCGGTGATGGGTGTCATCTACGGCATCAAGGAACTGGCCAAGGACGGACTGGCCGTGGAACCCGTGGCCGTTCTGGTCGGCGCGCTGGTCCTGGGCACTGTGTTCGTGCTGCGCCAGCAACAACTCACCGACCCGCTGATCGATCTGCGACTGTTCGGCAATGTCCGGTTCAGCGGTTCGCTCGCGGCGCTGATGGTCGCCATGCTCGCGATGGGCGGCCTGTTCCTGCTGCTCGCGCAGTATCTGCAACTGGTGCTCGGGCTTTCGGCGTTCGAGGCGGGGCTGTGGACGGTACCGCAGGCGGTAGCCATGGTGCTCGCGGCCGGTGCGGTGAGCGCCCTCGCGCCTCGGATTCGTCCCGCGTATCTGATGACGGGCGGGCTGGTGATCGCCATGTTCGGCTACGCGATCTTCACCCAGCTCGCGGGTGGCGACGATCTCGGCTTGATCGTCACCGGCATGGTGGTGTTCGCGCTCGGCCTGAGCCCGATGTTCGTGCTCGGCCTCGACCTGATCGTCGGTGCGGTCGACCCGGCGCGTGCCGGTGCCGCTTCCGCGATCTCGGAGACGGGGCAGGAACTGTCGACCGCGCTCGGGGTCGCGGTGATCGGCAGCATCGGCACCGCGGTCTATCGCGGGCAGATGGCCGGTGAATTACCGAATGGCCTGCCCACCGAGCTCGCGCACACCGCCGAGGACACCCTCGCCGGAGCTCTGCACGTCGCCTCGCTGCTACCCGAAGCCCTCGGCGCCGAGCTGACCGCCACGGCACGAGCGGCGTATACCCATGCGCTGCAAGTGAACTCGATCGTCGGCATCGGACTCACCGCGATCGCGGCCGGACTGGTCGTCGTGCTGCTTCGCCACGTTCCGGCACCGAACGAGCGTGCCGACGAGCAGAAATGAGCCGGGGCCCCGCCGGGAGCGTGCAACTCCCCGCGGGGCCCAGGGCATCAGCCGAGGCTGAACGGCTGGCCCCACAGGCGCAGCTCCGAGCGACCGAACTGGGTGGTCACCTCGACGGAAACGAAGGCACGCGCCTGGGCGTAACCCGCGCAGCCCGAGAGGCCGAGGGTCGAGTCGGCCCAGGTGACCGAACCTTCCTGGCCGAAGAACTTGATGGCGGGCACGTAGCTCTCCTCGCCGTAGGCATCGGGGCCCTCGACCTGGAGCAGCCAGAAGGTCGACGCCTGGCCGGGGCCGAGAGTCAGGTTGCCACCGGAGGTCACGCCACCGCTGCCGTTGCCCGAATTGTTCACCGCACCGTTCGCACCACCGGTGGCGTTGCCACCGGAGATGTCGACCTGGCAACCGACGACATATCCGGGGGAGATCTTGACACCCTTGTGCTCGGCGTGGACCTGCACCTCGGCCCGGCCGGAGGCCCAGACATTGCGATGCAAGGGAGTCGCACCCATGGAGGGGCTGATGTTCACCGATTCACCGACCAGACGGATGGTCACCGCGGTGCCGTCGGGCAGGGTCTGGGTGAGCTCACCGCCCGGCAGCGGGATGAAGGTGTCGGCGTTGGCGGCGCCGGTGGAGAAGAGGCCGAGCGCGACAGTCGCGGCCGCGGCGGCGCCGGCCAGACGGGCACCGGCCTTCGTGAAGATGGTCATGGAGTTGTTCCTATTCGTCGAGAAGGGCGACAGGTCAGCCGATGCTGAACGGGGCACCGTAGAGGGAGGTCTTGGAGTAGTTGTCGCCGATGATCTCCACGACGGTGTAGGCGCGGGCCTGCGCGTAACCGGCGCAGCCCTGGATCTGCAGCTCCACGTCCTTGTAGCTGATGTGGTAGTTGCCCTTCTCGACGATGTCGAAGCCCTCGATACCGATGAACTTCACCTCGCCCGGGCCGAGCTTGACGCCGATGGAGGCACCCGCGTTCACGCCGCTGGTGTTGATGCCGCCCGAGACACCCGCCGAAATCGCGTCGTCGGCGATGCTCACCTGGCAGCCGACGATGTAGCCGGTGCTCACGCGCGAAGAACCGTGCGTGGAGGAGTTGTTGGTGCCGGGCGCGCCGTTGCCGCCGACGAACGGGCGGGGCTCACCCTTCGGAGTCTCGGCCACCTCGGCCAGCACGGTTCCGCTCACCCACGCCACGCGGCCTGCGCCGTTGGCCGCCATGGACGGCGAGATCAGGGCGCTTTCCGCCACCCGCTTGATCAACACACCGGGGCCGGCCTTCTCGCCGTCGGGCAGCGGAACGAAGGTGTCCGCACTCGCCGTTGCGCCGACAACGGCCAGCGCGGCCGTGGCCAGCGCAGTGGCCGCAAGCATTTTTCGCATCGTGGATGTCCTCATCAACTGTTGTGACCGATTCACACCGATCTTGAACAGCTCGGACTGTAGACAGGTTAGGCTCACCTATCAAGACCTTGCCCTAGCTAACTTTGAATAAGCCTAGGCTCACCTAAACATGAGCTACCCTCCTCGTGACACGGTTCCATATGAGAGAGATCCCTGATGAGAAGTCCGCGCTGGTTCGGCTGGTTGCTGACGGTGGCGCTGCTGACCGCGGCCTGTCTGCTGAGCCTGCTGGTCGGCACGAAATCGATTCCGGTCGGCGAGGTCTGGCAGGCGCTGACCAGTGCCGCGACCACGCCCGACCACGTCACCGTCACCGAATACCGCCTGCCGCGAACGGTTCTGGGGCTACTCGCCGGGCTGGCGCTCGGCGTCGCGGGATGCCTGATGCAGGGACTCACCCGTAACCCGCTCGCCGATCCGGGGCTGCTCGGCGTGAATGCCGGTGCCGCGTTCGCGATCACGGTCGCGGTCGGGTTGCTCGGTGTGGAGGAGATCACGTCCTACGTCTGGTTCGGCTTCGCCGGAGCCGCGCTGGTATCGGTGGTCGTGTACCGGCTCGGCACCGCGGGCCACACCGGTACCGATCCGATCCGGCTCACCCTCGCCGGAGTTGCCGCCACCGCCGTCCTCGGCGGTCTCACGCGCGGCCTGATCCTGCTCGACCCCAAGGCTTTCGACGAGATGCGGCGCTGGGACGCCGGTTCGCTCACGGGGCGTGGCTTCGACATCATCGCCGGTGCTGCGCCGTTCATCGTGGTCGGGCTGCTGATCGCCGCCGTTTGCGCGCGGTCGCTCAATGCCGTTGCGCTCGGTGATGATCTGGCCCGGTCGCTCGGCGTGCACGTCAACCGCACGCGGCTGCTCACCGCGCTGGCATTGGTGCTGTTGTGCGGTACCGCGACGGCCGCGGTGGGCCCGATCGCCTTCGTCGGTCTCGCGGTTCCGCACATCGCCCGCTGGCTGGTCGGTCCCGATCAGCGCTGGATCTTCGCGTACTCACTGGTTTTGGCACCGCTGCTCGTCCTCACTGCGGATGTGCTGGGCCGCATCATCATTCGCCCCGACGAAGTCCCTGCCGGGCTGGTCACCGCATTCCTCGGTGCACCCATGCTGATCTGGCTGGCACGTCGCTCGCGAGTGGGAGCTGCGGCATGAGCACGAGGATCGACTTCGGACGAGCAATGCTCGTGGTGCGTCCCGGGCGCACGGGTATCACGGCGCGGATCGGGGTTCGCACGGTTGTGGTGTGCGCGATCCTTCTGGTGATCGCCATCGCGACCGCTGTATTCGCTTTGGGCAGTGGCGATTTCGAGATCCCTGCACCGCGTGTGCTGCGCGCCCTGTTCATCGGTGACGAACGCTTCGATCGGCTGGTGATCTTCGATTGGCGGCTGCCGCGCATCCTGCTGGCGCTCGCCCTCGGTGCGGCGCTCGGTGTGAGTGGTGCGATCCTGCAGTCGGTCACCCGCAATCCCCTTGGCAGCCCCGACATCATCGGGTTCAGCACCGGCGCCTACACCGGCGCGCTCCTGGTGATCCTGACGCTCGGCGGCGGGAGTTTCCAGACGGCGGCGGGCGCGATGGTCGGTGGTCTCGGTGCGGCGCTGGTCATCCACCTGCTCGCCTTCCGGCACAACGTGACCGGGTTCCGCCTGATCATCGTCGGTATCGGTGTGAGTGCGATGCTCGCCTCGGTCAACACCTGGTTGATCATGCGGGCGGATCTCGACGCGGCGATGTCGGCGGCGGCCTGGGGTGCGGGTTCGCTCAACGGGTTGTCGTGGCCGCAGGTCGCGCCGACCCTGATCGTGCTCGCCGTGCTGGCGGTGGCCCTGATCCCGGCCGCGCCGCGTCTGCAGATCCTCGAACTCGGCGACGACACCGCCCGCGCCCTCGGACTCGACGCGGGCAAGGCCACCGGCTGGCTGATCGCACTCAGCGTCGGATTCACCTCCCTGGCAACGGCTGTGGCCGGGCCGATCGCCTTCGTCGCCCTGGCGGCGCCGCATCTGGCGCGCAAACTCACCCGCACCCCGTCGATCGCGCTGGTCCCGGCGGCGGTGATGGGCGCGACGCTGCTGGTCACCTGCGACTGGATAGCCCAGCACGCCTTCGCCCCGACCACCATTCCGGTCGGCATCGTCACCGGTTCGATCGGCGGCCTGTACCTGGCGTATCTGCTCGTCGCCGAAGCGCGACGGAAATAGGAAGCGACATGAACGACACTCACGCCGCGCGGTTGCGCGCCGACCAGGTCCGCCTCGGGTACAAGGGCCGAACGATCAGCGACCAACTGTCCGTGGACATCCCGGACGGCAAGTTCACCGTGATCATCGGCCCGAACGCCTGCGGCAAGTCCACGCTGCTGCGCGCACTGGCCCGCCTGCTCGCCCCGGAATCCGGCAAGGTGCTGCTCGACGACAAGCCGGTGACCGACTATCCGGCCAAGGAACTGGCTCGCCAGATCGGCCTGCTCCCCCAGACCTCCACCGCACCCGACGGCATCCGGGTGGCCGACCTCGTCGCACGCGGCCGCTACCCGCACCAGACGCTGCTGCGGCAATGGTCGAAGTCCGACGAGGAGGCGGTGGCGGCGGCGATGGCGGCCACCGGTGTCACCGAGCTGTCGGCCCGCCCGGTCGACGAACTGTCCGGCGGTCAACGGCAGCGGGTCTGGATCTCGATGGTGCTCGCCCAGCAGACACCCATCATCCTGCTCGACGAGCCGACCACCTTTCTCGACATCGCCTACCAGATCCAGCTGCTCGATCTGTGCCGCGCACTCAACCGCGAATCGGAACGCACGGTCGTCGCCGTACTGCACGACCTCAATCACGCCTTCCGCTACGCCGACCACCTGATCGCCATGCGCGACGGGCGGATCGTCGCCACCGGCACCCCCGCCGACATCGTCACCGCGGACCTGGTCCACGAGGTGTTCTCGCTGCGCTGCCGCATCGTCGACGACCCGGAAACCGGGACGCCGCTGGTGATCCCGCTGGCCGAGAACGCCGCACCGGTGCACTGAAGAAATGAGGAAAACCCCGTCCATGTTCACCAACCGTTCCTCGGGCCGGCATCGCGCCGCCCTCGTCGTCCCGGTTCTCGCGCTGGTCGCGGTGCTCGCCGGGTGCGGTGACTCGTCGTCGAACTCCACCGATTCCGGCCCACGCGAGGTGCCGTCCGCGAAGGGCCCCGTCAAGGTGCCCGCCGATCCGCAGCGCATCGTCGTGCTCAACGGCAACCTGGCGGGTTACCTCTACGACCTCGAGGCGCCCGTCGTCGCGGCGGACCCGCGCCTGCTCGGAGTACCGATCAAGCCGGGCGAGTTCCCGACCGGCTGGGCCGAGGATGCCGAAGCCCAGGGAACACAGGCTGTTCCGTCCGGTGACAACATCAACCTCGAGTTCATCGCCGCCCAGCGTCCCGATCTGATCATCGGCGGTGGCCAGGGCTACCCCGGCCAGCAGTCGGTGAACGCCTACGACCAGCTCAGCGCCATCGCCCCGACCGTGCTGATGCCGACCGAGACGACCAACTGGCAGGACCAGCTGCGGTTCATCGCCGAGACCGTGGACAAGCCGGCCAATGTCGACACCTTGATCGCGAACTACCAGGCCAAGCTGTCGGAGGCCAAGAGCAAGATCAAGCCGCCCGTCGGCGCGACGACGGTGTTCCAGTCGATCAAGAGCCAGAAGCCGACCGTCTTCGTGCCGACCGCCGCGCTGCCCGCGCTGCTCGCCGAGGTCGGTTTCACGCTGGACACGCAGGTGGAGGCCAAGGCCGGTAACCCCGCCAAGGAGCAGAGCGCCGACTTCATCAGCTTCAGCCCGGAGCTGCTCAACACCGTGATCGATGCGCCGGTGCTGTTCACCATCCCACTCAGTGGTGGCCGTTCGCTCGAGGAGCTGCGCGCCGATCCGCTCTACGCTTCGCTGCCGTCGTTCCAGGCGGGCAAGGTCTTCGAACTGCCCGCCACCAGCTCGCGTCCGGACTACCGAACCGTCATGGCGACACTCGATCTGCTCGTGGAACGTTTCCGGTGACGTCGGGACTGCTCATCGACCTCAGCCCGCTGCGGGCGTCGCGCCCCTTCCGGTGCGCGTTCGCGGCGCGGCTGGTGTCGGTGCTGGGCATCGGGTTGCTGATGGTCGCGCTGCCGTTGCAGATCTATCAGCTGACCGGCTCGAGCGTGCAAGTGGCCGGTGTCGCCACCACCACCGCGGTCGCGCTGTTCGCGGGCAGTCTCGCGGGCGGTGTGGTGGCCGACCGGTACGAACGGCGGACGGTGATCCAGTGGGCGCGCAGCGCGGCCGGTATCGGCTTCCTCATCCTCGGGGTGAATGCCGTTCTGCCCGAGCCGTTCCTGTCCGCCATCTATCTCGCGGCCGTCGTCGACGGTCTCGCGGGCGGGGTGAGCGGTTCGGCGCTGATGGCCATGGTCCCGGTGCTGGTCGGACGTGAAAAGGTCGCGGCCGCAGGCGCTCTCGTCTCGCTGACCACCGACCTCGGCACCATGATCACCCCCGCGTTCGCCGGTCTGCTCGTCGCGAAAACCGGTGTGGCCACGGCCTATTTCCTCTGTGCCCTCGCGACCACCGCGACCGTCGGGCTGATCACCGCGATCGGCCCGTCGCCACCACCGCAACGCGACCTGGAGAACCCGGTGCGTGAGCTGGTGGCCGGTATCGCGTTCGCGGTCCGGCACGAGTCCATCCGGCTCATTCTGCTCACCGGGCTGATCGGGATGCTCGTCAGCGGCCCGCTGGTGCTGCTGCCCGCCTTCGCCGATGTCGAACTCGACGCGGGACCGGGCACGCTCGGCCTGCTCTACGCGGCACCCGGCGCAGGCGCGGTGCTCGGCACGTTGACCAGCGGCTGGATGGGGCGCGCGCACACCGGTCGGGCGCTGCTGATCTCGCTCGGGCTGATGCCGATCGGCGTGATCGCGGCCGGACTGTGGTCGCACGCCGCGCTGGTATTCCTCGGCCTTGCCGGGTTCGGCCTGGCCAGAGCCGTGAACATGGTGCTGCGTTACACGATGCTGCAGCAGGCCGCACCCGACCACATGCGCGGCCGGATGTCGGGCCTGCTGATGGTGCAGTCCGTCGCCGGCACCGCCGTCGGCTCCATGGTGGCCGGTTTCGTCGGCCAGACCTTCGAACCAGGACGCGCGCTCGTGCTCTACGGCGTCGCAGTCCTGGTACTCACCGGCCTGATGGCGCTCGTCGCCGGGCCACTGCACAGAAAGGAAAACGGTGAAGGATCGCAGTGACTACGCGGCGAACATCGCCGAGGTGCTCGCCGGGAACCACTACGCCAAGGTGCCGTACCCGATCGGCCTGCAGGAAGTGGAGGTGGTGCGGGTCGTGCCCGTTGGCGCGGCGCTGCTGCGGATCACCTTCGGCGGTCCGGACATCGCGAAGTTCCACAGCTATGTGCCCGACGAGCATGTGCGCCTGATCTTCCCGGGCGAGGACGGTGTGCTGCGGTTGCCGAAACTCGACGGCACGATGCTCGAGTGGGGCAATCCGCGACCGATCTCGCGCGAGTACACGGTGCGCCGCCACAGCGTCGAGGACGGTGAACTCGACATCGATTTCGTCATCCACCCCGGCGGTCTCGCCTCGGACTGGGCCGCCTCGGTGGCCCCGGGCACCAAGGTCCACATCGCCGGTCCGCCCGGTGGCGTCGTCATCCCGGAGACCTACGACGACTACCTGCTCGCCGGTGACATCACCGCGCTGCCCGCCCTCGCCCGCTGGCTCGAGCGCATGCCGCGCGACACCACCGGTTGGGCCTTCATCGAGGTCGCCGGACCCGCCGAGGAGATCCCCCTCGACCCACCCGCGGGCGTGACCGTGCGCTGGCTGCACCGGGGTGACTCGGCACCCGGCACGAGCGACATCCTCGAGCAGGCGGTCCGCGAGGTGAAAGTCGCTGCCGGACACCGGGTCTTCGCGTGGGTGGCCGGGGAGGCCGGGTGCCTGCGTGGTGTCCGCAAGATCATCCGCGACGACCTGGGCATCGGCCCCAAGGACTCACTCATCGCCGGCTACTGGAAGCGCGGCGTCGCCGACTTCGATCGAGAGGAATGACCATGACCGACGAACAGGTGATCGCCGACGTGGCCGGCGTGCTGGGTGTCGAGGCGACCGAACTGAGCGCCGAAACCGATCTGCTCGACGCCGGACTCGATTCGGTGCGCATCATGTCGCTGGTGGAGAAATGGCGGTCGGCTGGTCATGCGGATATCGACTTTCCCACGCTCGCGGGCGAACCCGTGCTCGGCACGTGGATCGAACTGCTCGCCTGAGGACGCTGGTCGGGTCGGCCGGGGGCCTGACGGTGGCCGCCGGGGGTGAGCAGATCACAGCACCCCCGGCGCGGCCGACCTCCGCGCCTCAGCACGGCCACCGGCCACCGCCCCGCGTATCAGGCGCGTCCGGGTCGATCGGCGTGCGCACCGTCGGCCAGTGCCTGCCGCAAGTCCTTGCGGCTGGTCTTGCCGACGCCGGTGGCCGGGAAGTCGTCGACCACGACGACCGCGTCCGGCATCTTCCACGCCGCGACACCGCGCTCCCGCACGAACTTGCGCACGGAGGTCAGGGTCGGGCGCTGCTCCGGATCAGCGGGCTGCACGAAGGCGCAGATACGTTGTCCCAGCACCGGATCGGGCGTTCCGACGATCACGGCGTCGCGGATGCCCGGGTGCTCGAGCAGATGCGCTTCGAGCTCCTCGGCGGAGACCTTCTCACCGCCTCGGTTCACCCAGTCGCCCGCGCGACCGGCGACCACGAGGTTGCCGTCGGGGCGGATCGAGACGATGTCGCCGGTGCGGTACCAGCCGTCGGCGGTGAAGCTGCGGGCGTCGGCGTCGGGATTGTCGTAGTAGCCGCGAATCGTGTACGGGCCCTGAGTGATCAGGTTGCCCTGCTCGCCCGGGGCCACCTCGACGCCGTTGTCGTCGACGACCGCGATCTGGTCGAACTCCGACATCGGCCTGCCCTGGGTGCTCACCACCACGTCGATCGGGTCGTCGAGCCGGGTGTAGCAGACCAGGCCCTCGGCCATCCCGAACACCTGCTGCAGAGTGACGCCGAGTGCGGGACCGATCCGGCGAGCCAGCTCGTCCTGGCATCGGGCGCCACCAACCTGAAGTACCCGCAGGCTCGAAAGATTCGGCGTGTCAACGGCTTCGGCGCGCTCGGTCCACAGTCGCGCCAGAGGCGGGACCAGGCCGGTGATGGTGACACCGAACCGCTCGATCAGCGGGAAGGCCGTCGCCGGTGTGGGATCGGGCGTCATGGCCACCGCGCCGCCCGCCCACAGCGCGCCGAGAATGCCCGGCGAGCTCATCGGGAAGTTGTGGGCCACGGGCAGCGTCGCGAGATAGACAGTGTCGCTGTCGAGTTCACAGATCTCGGCGCTGCGGCGCACGCTGTAGAGGTAGTCGTCGTGGGTGCGGGCGATGAGCTTGGGGATACCGGTACTGCCACCCGAGAGCTGCAGAAAAGCGACGTCACCGGCCGACGGACCCGGCAGTTCCACCGGCTCGTCCCTGAATTCGGCGATATCACGCGCACCCGCGGGCAGTTCCTGGCCCTGGTCGAGGACGAGCAGCACGTGTCGCAGGCTCGGCACGTGCTCCCGCACCGTCGCCGCGAGCGCCGCGTAATCGAAGCGCTGATGGGTTCCGCAGGTGATGACGGCCGTCGCGGCGGCGGCCTCGGCGATCGGCACCAGCTCGGCGGCACGGTGCGCGGGCAGGCAGAACACCGGCAGGGCGCCCAGCTCGAAGAGCGCGAAGATCACCTCGACGAATTCGGCCCGGTTGGGCAGTTGCACCAGCACGCGATCGCCCGGCGTGATGCCGAGGCGGGCCAAACCGGCGGCGAGCGAACGCGCGCGGTGATGAAGTTCGGCATAGGACCAGCTGTCGACGGTGTCGAGGACCGCGATCCGGTCCGGTGTGGCAGCGGCCCGTACGGCGAGGACTTCGCCGAAAGTCTCTCCGGTCCAGAGGTTCTGGGCACGATAGCGGGCGGCCAAGTCGGCGGGCCAGGGGGTGAAGCCGGCGAGGGCGGGTTCGGTCAAGTCGAGCACCTCTTTCGAGCAGGCGGTTCGGTGTTTCGGCCAAAAGTTATGAGGGAAGCTAACCAAATAACCGACAGTCAGGTTAGGCTAACCTCATGTTTAATGGTGATTCTCGCGGTCGGGTCGTCGTCGTGACCGGCGCGGCCGGGGGCATCGGCGCCGCGATCGCCGCGCGGTTCGCTGCCGAGGATCGGGTTGTCTCGCTGTGGGACCTCGATCCCGCGGTGCACGACACTCCCGCGGCCCTCGCTACCGCCGGCAACCAGTCCTCGCGTCCGAACACGCACAGTCACAGCGCCACAGCAACTTCCGCTGCTCCCACGAGAGTCGGTGACCGCGACGAAGAAGTCCGCACGTCCGTGGATCCCGGGCATGGCTCCGCCGCAGCCATCGACACCGCACGCACGGCGTCCGTACACGGCGTCACCATCGACATCACCGATGCCGACGCGGTGCGCGCGGCGTTCGATCGCCTGACTTCCGAACACGGCCGCGTCGAGGTGCTGGCGCACGCCGCCGGGCTGATGGTAGGCGGGACAGCCCTCGAACTGGATGCGGACGACTGGGCACGGTGCCTGACCGTCAACGCCACCGGAACCATGCTGGTCACCCAGCGCGCGGCCGCCGACATGGCCGCCGTCGGACGCGGATCCATCGTCGTGGTCACCTCCAACGCGGCGGCCACACCGAGGGTCGGCATGGCCGCGTACGGTGCCGCCAAAGCCGCCGCGACCGCGTTCACCAGGTCGCTTGCCCTACAGGTCGCACCGCTGGGCGTGCGGGTCAACCTGGTCTCCCCCGGCTCCACCGACACAGCCATGCTGCGCGACATGTTCGGCGGCACACCGCTGGACGACGACGCCGAGACCGCGCTACTCGACGGTGATCCCGCCGCCTACCGGCTGGGGATCCCGTTGCGGCGCATCGCCACTCCCGCCGACATCGCGGGCGCAGTCCACTTTCTGGCGTCCGAAGACGCCCGCCACATCACCATGCACGACCTGCGGGTCGACGGTGGCGCGACGCTCGACATGTGACCGAGAGGATGATCCCCATCAGTACCGCCAGTTCAGACCCCGCTTTTGTGCTGTCCCGCCCGCAGCGGACCGTGTCCGCGAGCGCGGGCGGGACGGTTTTCCGCTCGGCACACGACGCGATCACCGCGCTGCGCAGTGGCCGGATCAGCCACATCGTCGGCGCACTCCCCTTCCGGCCCGGCGCACCGACAGCGTTGTGGGCACCGGAGTCGGTGACGATCACCGACGCGCCCTACGAACCCCGAATGCTCGAGCGTGAGTCGACGACCGATTCGCGGTCCCTGCCGCAGTTCGCCTTCGACGCGGCGCTGCCCACACCGGACGAGCACCGCAGGCGCGTCGCCACCGCTGTCGAACTGCTGGCCGACCCCGCCCATCCCCTGCGAAAGATCGTGCTGGCCAGGGCGATTCGGGCCCGCTCGGCGACTCCCGTTCGCGCACAGGACATTCTCGACTTGATGGTCGCCTCGGATCCGATGTCGAACGGATTCCTGGTCGACCTGTCCGCGGCGGGTGGCCGATACCCCGGCCGCCATCTCATCGGCTCCAGTCCCGAGATCCTGGTGCGCCGCGACCGGCACAGCGTCGTGAGCCATCCGCTGGCCGGCTCCGCTCGCCGGGTACTCGACGACAGCGATGCCGACCGGGTGGCCGCCGAGACGCTGCTCGCCTCGACCAAGGACCTGGCCGAACACCGCTTCGTCACCGATCAGGTGTCGGCCGTGCTACGTGATCGCTGCGCCGAAGTGCACACTCCCGCACCGGAACTCATGTCCACCCCGGCGATGTGGCACATCGGTACGCCGATCACCGCCGCTGTCCCGCTGGCCGGCCCGTCGGCACTCGAGCTCGCCGTAGCGCTGCACCCCACCCCGGCGATCTGCGGCACACCCACCGCCGCGGCGGCCCGTCTCATCGCCGAACTCGAGGGCGAACGCGGTTTCTACGCGGGCGCTGTCGGTTGGTGCGATGCCGACGGCAACGGCGAATGGATGGTGAGCATCCGCTGCGCCGAGCTGTCCGAGCACGGCACCACGCTGCTCGCGCACGCGGGCGGCGGGATCGTCGCCGCCTCCGACCCAGCCGCCGAATTGGCCGAGACCACCGGCAAATTCCAGCGCATCCTCGCACCGCTCGGTATCGCGGATCTGCCCGTCACCGTTTGCTGAGCCGACTTCCGTTCGAACGAAAGACCCTCATGCCTATCCCCCCGATCGCGCCCTATCCGATGCCGGGCGTCGACGAGTTCACCGCCGACCAGGTCGATTGGACTGCCGAACCAGGGCGTTGTGCCCTGCTGATCCACGATATGCAGCAGTACTTCCTCGACGCCTACGACCTGCACCGCGATCCCGCCCGCACCCTGATCGCCAATATCGCCCTGTTGCGCGACCGCTGCCACGAGCTCGACATCCCGGTGATCTACACGATGCAGCCCGGTAATCAGCACCCGTCGCGACGCGGCATTCTGGCCGACTTCTGGGGCAGCGGGATGGCCGAGGGCGCCGACACGCAGGTGATCAATGCCCTCGCACCCGAACCACAGGACATCCAGGTGACCAAGTGGCGCTATTCGGCGTTCCAGCGCACCGACCTGCGTGAACTGCTCGGTTACTACCGGCGCGATCAGCTCCTGGTGACCGGCGTCTACACGCACATGGGCTGCATGCTCAGTGCCGCCGAGGCATTCATGGGTGATGTGCGGCCCTTCCTCGTCCACGACGCGACGGCGGATTTCAGCCGCGACGAGCATGTGATGGCACTGAACTACGTCGCCCGGCGTTGCGGGGCGGTGGTCGGGACCTCGGAGCTGCTGCGCCAGCTGGATCCCGCACAGGTCGAAGCAGACGCCTGACCCGCCGGCGGACGCTCCGCCATTCGAACCAAGACAAACCTGACTCGCCTCGCGCGGCTGCCGGACTCTTTCCGAGTCCGGCAGCCGCGTGGGTGGGTGGAGAACTTTGACGAAGGAGTTGCTGTGGGCTCGGTGGAACGGGACGACGTGAGCGCCGAACATCCCGGATTACCGCTCACCGGAGCGCAATTGGGCATCTGGAACGCGCAGCGGCTCGATCCTGAGTCGCTCAGTTACCTGGTCGGCGAGGTACTCGAGATCTCGGGTACGGAGCCCGTGGACGTGCCGTTGCTGGACACCGCGATTCGCCGGACCATCGCCGAAACCGACACGATGCGATCGCGTTTCAGCGAGACGTCCGATGGCCCGCGCCAGCGGATCACCGACCTGGAACCGGAGCTGCGCCCACTCGTCGATCTGCGCGCCGAAGCCGACCCGGTCGCCGCGGCGCACCGGCTCGTCGCCGCCGAACGCGAACGCGCGGCGACCTATTGCCGCGACATGGTGGAACGGCAGCTCTACACCTACACGCTGCTGCGCCTCACCGACAACGACGTGTGGTGTATCCAGCTCTATCACCACCTGATCATCGACGGCTACAGCGCGGCCATGGTGTCGCGCCGGGTCGCGGCCCACTACACCGCGCTGCGTCGCGGTACCGAAGCGCCGCGCCTGCGCTGGGGGTCGGTCGAGACGCTCGTGGCCGAGGACCTGGAATACCGCGGGAGCCAGGCACATCGGCACGACCGCGAGTATTGGCGCGACCGGCTCACGCCGCTGCCGCCGCTGGACGGGCGCGGGCGGGCGCCCGAGGGCGTGGTCGAGCAGACCCATGAGGTACGCGCGGTCCTCGACGCCGACCTGATGGGTCGCGTCAAGACAGCGGCCACCGAAGCCGGTATCACGTGGGCCGATGTGCTCGTCGCCGGTTACGCGGGGTTCGTGCATCGGTTGCTCGGTGAGACCGATGTGGTCATCGCGCTGCCGGTGATGGCGCGCGTCGGCAAGACCGCCCTCACCACTCCGTCGATGGCGGTCAACGTCCTGCCGCTGCGAGTTTCGGTGTCCGGTCAGGACCGCCTGGGTGAGCTGGGCAAGCGGGTGGCCGACGCACTGCGAGAGATGCGCGCCCACCAGCGTTTTCGCGGTGAGGACCTGGCCCGGGAATTCGGTGGGGCACAGACCGGTGCCCTGCTGCACGGCATCGGCGTCAACCTCAAGGCCTTCGACTTCGCCCTCGATTTCGACGGTGCCACCGGCACCCTGCGCAATGTGGCCGGCGGGCCGCCCGAAGACCTCGGCCTGACCGTCACCCCGCTGTCGGAGGACCGCGTCCAGCTCGGCTTCGAGGTCGACGCGCGGTCACTGGACGCGGCCACTGTGCGGCGGCGGATGGACGCGCTGGTCACGCTGATCACTCAGCTGGTCGATGCCGACGAGCCGATCGGCGCGATCACCCTGTACCCGGCTTCGCTCACGGCGCACATCGCCGTCGACCGCGCCGGTGCGGCCCTGCCCGATCGTCCCGACGACGTCGTCGAGGTCTTCGACCACATGGTCGCGGCCCAGCCCGGCGACATCGTCCTCGTCGACGGCACCCACCGGCTCACCGCGGCGGAACTCGGCGCCCGCGTGCACCAGCTCGCGCGCTTCCTGCGTGGCCGAGGCGTCGGCCCCGAGGACATCGTCGGCATCGCCCTCCCCCGCTCGGTCGACCTGGTGATCGCCCTCCTGGCGGTCCAACACGCGGGCGCGGCCTTCCTGATGCTCGACATCACCCACCCCGCCCAGCGCCTGGCAGACATCATCGACGACGCCGATCCGGTCCTGATCCTGACGGATGACATCGTCGCGCAAGCTGTCTTCACGGATCGGCGCACGACTGCCGGGGCCACGGACCTGACCTCCGACGCCGAAGCGACATCGGCCTCGCTGCGTCCCGCCGACGAGCGGGCGACCAACTGGCCTGCGGCGACCCTCCTCTTGTCCGACAACACGGTTCGTGCAGCGATCACCGGTCTGCCGAGCGGGCCGCTGTCGATGGCTGAACTCGCCGCGCCTCGTTCGGCCGGACATCTCGCCTATGTCGTGTACACCTCCGGCTCCACCGGCAAGCCGAAGGGTGTGCAGATTTCGTGCGGCGCGATGGCTCAACTGTTGCACCACCATCGAAGCACCGTTTACGCCGATACCGCCGCGCGAGTGGGCGGGCGGCAGCTGCATGTGGCGCACACCTATTCCTTCGCCTTCGACGCGGCGCTGGATCAGCTCTTGTGGCTGTGGTGCGGGCACCGGATCCATCTGTACGACACAGATATTCAGAAGGACGCGACTGCGCAGGTAGCGGCGTTGCGTACCGATCGGATCGATGTCGTCGACACCACTCCCTCGATGGCTACCGCGCTGATCGACAACGGGTTGCTCGGCAACGCGCACCGTCCGGAACTGCTGCTGCTCGGTGGTGAGGCGACGCCGCCTGCGTTGTGGTCGGTCATCGTCGCGTCGAAGGTGTTCGCCCGCAACATGTACGGGCCGACAGAGGCGACCGTCGACGCGCTGAGTGCGCCGGTGACCGGCACCGTGCCGCACGTCGGCGGACCGTTGCCGGGCACCCGGGCCTATCTGCTCGACGGCGCGTTGCAGCCGGTGCCCGACGGCGAGATCGGCGAGTTGTACTTGGCGGGAACGCAATTGGCGCGCGGTTACCTCGGGCGCATGGTGGTGACGGCGGAGCGGTTCGTCGCCGATCCGTTCGCGTCCGGCGAACGCATGTACCGCACCGGTGACCGGGCGCGCTGGCTCCCTGGCCACGGCTACGACTATCTCGGGCGCGCAGATTCTCAGATCAAGGTGCGCGGGTATCGCGTGGAACTGGGCGAGGTCGAAGCCTCGCTCGGCGCGCTGCCCGGCGTAGCCGCAGCGGCCGCCACCATCCGCAAGTCCGGCGACAGCACCCGACTGGTCGGCTACCTGGTCCCCGAGACCGGCCGCACCCTCGACGCCGACCAGCTGCGTCAGCTGCTGACCACCCTGGTCCCCGACCACCTCGTGCCCTCGGCCCTGGTGATCCTCGATGCCCTACCGACCACCGTCAACGGAAAACTCGACCGCGCCGCCCTCCCCGCACCCCAGCTGACCTCGACCGGCCGACCGCCGCGCACCGAACAGGAGCGGGCACTGTGCGGAATCGTCGCCGAGGTCCTGGGCCTGGCGCGGGTCAACGCGACCGACGATTTCTTCGGCCTCGGCGGCGACAGCATCACCGCGATCGGCGTGAGCAGCCGCCTCCGCGCCCTCGGCTGGGAAATCCAACCGAAAACCCTGCTCGCCCAACGCGACCTGGCCACCATCGCCGCCACCGCCCAGATGGCGCAAGCCCGGACCGCCACCGTGACCCCGGATGAGCCGACCGGCCCCGTCCCGATCCCACCCATGGTGGCGGCCCTCCTCGAGGCGAACGCGGACTCCGGCACCATCGCCGGCTACGCCCAGTGGACGGCCCTGACCCTCCACGAAGACCTCACCGTCGACCACCTAACCACCGGCCTGCAAACCCTCCTCGACCGCCACGACGCCCTCCGCCTCGTCCTCGACGGGTCCGGCACCGACGCCCGGCTCGAGGTCGCCGCAGTGGGCACGGTGCGCGCGTCCGACCTGGTCCGCGAGGTTGCTCCACCACGCACCACCGATGTCACGGCGTACACAGAAACCGCGTCGATCACCCGCCTCGACGAAACTGCCGACGCCACAACAGGGCCAGAGCGCGCCGGTGCACCGAAGCACACCGAGTCGGTGGCATTGGCGCTGGCAGGGGAATTGGCGCCCGCCGCGGGTGTCCAGATTCGTGCCGCGCTGGTACGTAGCGGGCCCGGCGTCGCCGATCGGTTGGTGCTTGTCGCCAATCACCTTGTGGTAGACGGTGCTTCGTGGCGAGTCCTGGTGCCCGAGCTCTATGAAGCCTGCTCCGCCGCGCAGGAAGAACGCCCCGCGCGACTTGCCGGGAAGGGGAGCTCGTGGCGGCGGTACGCCACGTTGCTCGCCGAGTCCGGTGTCGCGGGTGAGTACCGCTCGGAACTGGCGCACTGGGAGCGGGCGCTCGGCGACGCGAGCGTCGGACCCCTCGGGCAAAGGGCGCTCGATCCCCCTGTCGACCTTGTCGAGAGCGCCCAGCAGTCGAGAACTTTCGTGGCGCCCGCGATCACCGAGGCCTTCCTCACGACCCTGCCGACCGCCTACCGAGCGAAGACCGACGACGTATTGCTCGCCGCACTCATGCTCGCACTCAACGCCTGGCGGCACGAGCGCGGCGAGGCGCTCGAGCCGGGCAGGCCGGTCACCGTCGAGGGTCACGGGCGCGAAGCATTGCGTCCCGACACCGATTTCGCGGGTACCGTCGGCTGGTTCACCAGCGAGTTCCCGGTGTGGACGCCCGCGACCGGCATCGATGATCCCGCCGGACTCACCGAGGCCTTGTCCGGTGGCGCGGCGGCCGGGCACCTTCTGCGCGCGGTCAAAGAGGCCAAGCGCGCGGTTCCCGGGAACGGCGTCGGCTACGGCGTGCTGCGCAGGCTCGACCCCGAGACCGCGCCGCGATTCGCCGGTCGCCGCGCACCGGAGGTGCTACTCAATTACCTCGGCCGGTTCGGTGGCGGCGGGGCACCGGGTTGGAGCCTGCCCGAGCACGACGCGTTCGCGGTGACGGAACCACCGGAGAAGGCACTCACCGAAGTGCTGGCGCTCAATGTCTTCGTCCACGAAGCCGCGCAGGCCGGTGCGCCGCGCCTGGCCGTGGAGTGGACAGCCGCGAGCCGGATTCTCGGCGCCGACCAGATCGCGGAAATCCAGCGGCACTTCGAGCTCGCACTGGAGGCGTTCGCCGCCCACGCGAGGCTGTACCCCGGCGGACTCACACCGTCGGACTGCCCCGGCGTGATCGTCGACCAGGACACCATCGATGCGCTGGAGGACTCGCACGGCCCACTGTCCGAGCTGCTCCCGCTGTCGCCCTTGCAGGAGGGGTTGCTGTTCCACGCGATTCGCGACGGCGCCGACGATGTCTATACCCTGAGTGCCCGCGTCGACCTGCACGGTCCACTCGACGGCCCACGGTTGTCGGCGGCCTTCGACACTGTTGTCGGCAGACACCCGACCATGGCGGCCGCCTTCCACTACGAGGACCTCGACCAGCCGGTGCAGGCGGTTCCTCGCTCGGTCGGCATGCCCTGGCGTGAGGTCGACCTCTCAGATCTGCCGCTGCGCACCGCAGAGACCGCAGCCGACCGCCTCGAAGCCGAAGCGACCCGCCACCGGTTCGCGGTCGACCGGTCACCGATGTTGCGCGCCACGCTGATTCGTCTACCCGGTGATACACACCGCCTGGTGCTCAACACCCATCACCTGGTCATCGACGGCTGGTCAACCCCGATAGTTCTGCGCGAAGTACTGGCCACCTACCACGGCGACGAACTCACCCCGGCGCCCGCGTACAGTGACTACCTGACCTGGCTCGCCGCCCGGGACCGCGACGCTGTCCGCACCGCCTGGTCTCGCCGACTGGCCGGGCTCGAGGCACCGACGCTGGTAACCGGGACGACCGTCGATGCCGCCCACACTCCCCGCGAACCCGAAACCCGTCAGCAGCAAGTCGGACGCCCGGCATCGCCGGCCACCACACCGGCACTCGATCAGGGCGCCACTTCCCGCGAGGTTCGGCAGTGGCAGGTTGCGCTCCCGGCATCGCTCGCAACCACACTGGCAGAGCTCGGCCGATGCCGCGGTCTCACGATGAACACCCTGGTGCAGGGTACCTGGGCGCTGGTGCTAGCCGCGCTCACCGGTCGCCTCGATGTCGTGTTCGGTGCGACCGTCTCCGGACGTCCTGCCGAGCTGCCCGGCGTAGCGGGCATGGTCGGCCTGTTCGCCAATACCGTGCCCGTCCGCTGCACCGTCGATCCGGCTCGTCCCCTGCTCGACCAGTGGGCCGACCTGCAGGAAAACCAGTTCGCCATGCAGGAGTTCGACTTCGCGAGCCTCGCGGAGATCGAACGCATCACCGGCCTCGGCACCCTCTTCGACACCCTCGTCGCCTTCGAGAACTTCCCCGATTCCGGTTCAGGACAGCCGGGCTCGCACGAACTGCGCCTCGGCGCGTTCCACAACCACGGCAACACCCACTACCCACTGACCCTGATCGCCCCGCCGGGCGACCACCTGACGCTGGTCATCTGGTACGACCGCAGCGTCATCCCCGACACCAACCTCGCCCGGATCGCCGACCGAATCACCACCACGCTGACGTCGATCACGACCACCCCCGACACCCCCGCGACCCAGTTCATCAAGCCCCTCACTCCAACCGCCACGCCCCCGGCCGCACCGGCACCACCCATCGCACCGCCACCAGAAGTCCTCGCCGAGCCAGTCGTCACAGCGCGGCCCACCGCACCAGCCGTCGACGGCACTCCAGCGACAGCCCGCGTCGACACTGCCGCCCGATCTGCTGCTCCGCTCAACAATGGGGCCTTGCTCAGTCGCCCGATCGTGGCGGCTCCGAGCGGTACCACCCTGGCCGAGTGGGGCAACGCTGTCGATCCGACAGCCCCGGCGGTGACGGCGGACGGCGTCACGATCGACTTCGGCGAATTCGATGCCAGGGTCAATCGTCTTGCCCGGTGGCTCATCTCGCGTGGTGTCGGTCCCGAGACCGTGGTTGCCGTCGCCATGCCGCGCACTATCGATTCCGTCGTCACGGCGCATGCGATCTGCCGTGCCGGCGGTGTCTATCTCCCGATAGACCCGGAACAGCCCACAGAACGCGTCGAGAAGATTATCGATACCGCTGCTCCTACAATGGTTCTGAGCTCGCTCGATGACATTCGCACGATGGTCGACGAGCAATCGGACCACCCCGGGGAGGACGAATTCGCCGTTACTCCGCTCACCGATGCGGACCGCCTCGCACCGCTGCGCCCGGCGAATACCGCCTGCCTCCTGTTCACCTCCGGCTCCACGGGTGTGCCCAAGGGGGTGAGCCTGTCGCACGCCGCGATCATCTCCACTTTCGAATGGCTGCAGCGCGAAGTCGGGTTCGGCCCGGGCGACACCATGCTCTACCGCACCCCGCCGATCTTCGACGCTTCGCTCATGGAGATGTTCCTGCCGCTGCACCTCGGCGCCCGGATCGTGCTGACCCGCCCCGGCGGCCACCGCGACCCCTACTACCAGGCACAACTCATGAGCGCGGAGCGTGTCACGGCGATGTGGATGACGACCTCCATGCTCACCGTGCTCGCCGAGGAGGCCGACCTCTCGGGATGCGCGGACCTTCGCTGCGTCCTCACCGGCGGTGAAGTGCTGCCACCGGCGACAGCACAGCGGATGCGCGCGCTCACCGGCACCGCTGTGTACAACTTCTACGGTCCCACCGAGGCCGCGATCGGCTTCACCTTCCACGAGACCGTCGACGCCGACACCAAGTCGGTCCCGGTCGGTGCACCCGCCGACACCATCCGCATCCTCGACGACCGACTGCACCCCGTCCCCGAGGGCACCGTCGGTGAGCTCTACATGACCGGAGTGCGGTTGGCGCGCGGCTATCTGGCCCGCCCCGACCTGACCGCCGCGGCCTTCGTCGCCGACCCGTTCGGAAGCGGCGAAAGGATGTACCGCACAGGTGATCTGGTGAGACAGAACCCCGACGGCGAACTCGACTACATCGGCCGCACCGACAGCCAGGTGAAGTTGCGCGGCCAACGCATCGAACTGGGCGATATCGAATCGGCCCTGCTCACGTGCCCCGGCGTGGCTCACGCGGTGGTGCAGCTGCGCGAGGGCACACCGGGCGATCAGCGGCTGGTCGCCTATCTCATGGCGAAGTCCGGAATCACGCTCGACACAGATGCGGTTCGCGACCAGCTCCGAACAAAGTTGCCCGCCTACATGATTCCCGCCGCCGTCGTCGTACTGGATCACATCCCTCGCACGGCGACGGAGAAGATCGATCGCCGGGCGCTCCCAGCGCCGGAGTCACGCACCCCGGAAGGCGACGCCCCCGTGCCCGCCGAGGCCACGGCTACCGAGACACCTCTCGACGCTGTCACCGGCGACAAGCCCATCCGCCGCTCGGCCCAGCTCGTCGACAGAACGCACGACGAGAATGTCGACACCATTCGCGCGGCAATGGCAGCTGTTCTCTCGGTCCCCGCAATCGACACAGACGACGACTTCTTCGACAACGGCGGCCACTCCCTGCTCGCCGTGCGGCTGGTCGGCCGACTCACCCGCGCGGACCTACCCGTGGTTCTCGACGACGTCTTCACCGCCTCGACCCCCCGCAAGCTCGCAGCCCGCATCGGCGCGGCCGACCCCACCACCCCACCGAAGGACGGCCTCGCCGGCCTGGGCCGCCGCCTCGACCCGGTCCTGGAACTACGCGCCGAGGGCTCGGTCCCGCCGCTGTTCTGCGTCCACCAAATCGGCGGCACCGCATGGAAATACGCTCCGCTGGCGAGGTTGCTGCGGGCCGAACGACCCATCATCGGCCTACAGATGCCCCACCTCACCGAGCCGACCACGCGGACCCGCACTCTCGACGACCTGGCGCGGTACTACCTGGCCGCCGTCCGCCGCATCCAACCGCACGGCCCGTACCACTTCCTCGGCTATTCGCTGGGCGGCAATCTCGCCCACGCCATGGCCGCCATCCTCGAGGCTGAGGGTGAGCAGGTCGCCTATGTGGGTCTGCTCGACTCGCACCCGCTGTCGAACCTGACCGAACGGGCCGCCGCGACCCTGGCGGATCCCTCCGGAATGGCCGCACTCGTCCCCGAAATCGATGAGTACCCAGCCGAATTGGCAGCCGTGGTAACCCACGCCGCGACCGAACTGCTGCGCATGGTCACCGAGTCCGAGTCCCCCTCCTACAGCGGCCCGATGGCCCTGTACTGCGCCGACAACGGCCTCGAACCCGAGCGCGTGCACGCCCAGCTCACCGGCTGGCGTGCCGCGGGCGCCCAGCTGGTGGTCCGGCGACTGCCCTACACCCACAACGAGATCGCGATGCCGACCGGCTGGATCGAGGTCGCCGCGCTCATCGACGCGGATCCCGCGATCCGCACCTGAACTTCCACCTGGATAGAAAGAAGGAACAACTCCTATGTCAGCGCACCGAATGACGGCCCGCATGCGCGCCGCCGTCGCACTCCTGATCGTCGCGGTCACCGCGACGGCAGTGGGCTGCGGCACCTCCACCTCCGAAGGGTCGACCGACACCGGCACCCGCCAAGTGGAAACCGCCAAGGGCCAGATCACCGTGCCCGCCGACCCGCAGCGCATCGTGGTGCTCAACGGCGCCCTCGCCGGATTCCTCTACGATCTGGACGCGAACGTGAAGGCCGCGGATCCGCGCATCCTCGGCGTCACCCTCGCACCCGGCGAGTTCCCCCCGTCCTGGGCCGCCGACGCGAAAGAACAAGGCACCGAGGCGGTTCCCTCCGGTGACGACCTCAACCTGGAGTTCATCGCCGCCCAGCGACCGGACCTCATCATCGGCGGCGGGCCCGGTTTCCCGGGCCTGCAGACCATCAAGAACTACGACAAGCTCAGCGCCGTCGCACCGACCGCCCTCGTCCCCTCAGACCTCGCCAACTGGCAGGACCAGCTGAAGACGGTGGCCGATTTCGTGAACCGCCCCGACAAGGTCGAGCCCATGATCACCGCCTACAAGGACCGGGTCGCGGAGGTGAAGGCCGAGCTGAAGATCCCCCAGGGCGCGACCTCGGTGATGCAGTCCCAGGCCGACGGCAAGCCCATCCTGCTCGCCCCCGGCACCCCGCTGTCCAACCTCCTCGCCGACGTCGGCTTCACCATCGACGACAAGATCGAGACCAAGGCGGGCAACCCGCCCCGCACCCAGGCAGGCGACTGGGTCACCTTCAGCCCCGAACTCCTGAGCACCGTCGCCGACGCCCCGGTCCTGTTCGTGATCCTCCTCGACGGCGGCCGCAACATCCCCGCCCTGAAGCAGGACCCGGCCCTGGCCATGCTCCCCGCATTCCAGAAGAACCAGGTCTACGAACTCCCCGCAGCCAGCAAGCGCCCGGACTACCGCCAGTCCATGGCCACCCTCGACCTCCTGGCCGACACCTTCGAGTAGCCACGCGACAGCGAGAGGCCCCGCCGGTGAAATACCGGCGGGGCCTCTCTTGTTCGATGTCGCTTGTCTTACAGCGCCTTCAGTTCCTCGGTGACCGCACCGACGGACTTCTTGGCGTCGCCGAACAGCATGGAGGTGTGGTCGGCGTAGAACAGCGGGTTGTCGATGCCGGCGAAGCCGGAGTTCATCGAGCGCTTGAGCACGATGACGCTCTTGGCCTGGTCGACGTTGAGGACCGGCATGCCGTAGATAGGGCTGGACGGGTCCTCGCGGGCGGCGGGGTTGGTGACGTCGTTGGCGCCGATCACCAGGACCACATCGGTGCGGTTGAACTCACCGTTGATGTCGTCCATTTCCTTCATCGCGTCGTAGGAGACCTCGGCCTCGGCCAGCAGCACGTTCATGTGCCCGGGCATACGACCGGCGACGGGGTGGATCGCGTACTTGACCTCGACACCCTTGCCTTCCAGCAGCGACGCCATCTCCTTGACCGCGTGCTGGGCCTGGGCCACGGCCATACCGTAGCCGGGGACCACGATGACCTGGTTGGCGTAGGCCATCTGGATCGCGGCATCGGCGGCCGAGGTGGCCTTTGCCGTCTTGGCCTCACCACCGGCACCGGAAGCGACCGCGCCGCCACCACCGAACCCACCGGCGACGATCGCGGGGATCGACCGGTTCATGGCCTTGGCCATCAGGTTGGTGAGGATGGTGCCGGACGCGCCGACGATCATGCCCGCCACGATCATCGCGGTGTTGTTCAGCGCCAGGCCGGCGGCCGCGGCCGACAGACCGGTCA
Organism: Nocardia ignorata NBRC 108230; assembly: GCF_001612905.1. Lineage (GTDB taxonomy): Bacteria > Actinomycetota > Actinomycetes > Mycobacteriales > Mycobacteriaceae > Nocardia > Nocardia ignorata. The sequence goes on from NZ_BDBI01000013.1 coordinate 82,243, forward strand.
GGGCGTTGAGCAGCGAGATGACGACCGGCATATCGGCGCCACCGATGGGCAGCACGACCATCAGGCCGAGCACACCGGCCAGTACAAGCAGCGCGATCATCCAGAGCTGCGACACGCCACCGTCGTTGGCGCCGAGACCGATCACCACGGCACACACGATGGAGCCGAGCAGCAGCAGCAGGTTCAGCGGCTGCTGCAGCTTGCCGATGCCGATCGGCTTGCCGGACAGGATCTCCTGCAGTTTCGCGAAGGCGATGATCGAGCCCCAGAAGGAGATCGAGCCGATCACCGCGGCGAACAGCGAACCGATGATGATGTGGATGGTCGGCTCGTCGTGCAGCGCGGAAAAGCCCGAGCTGTCGATGAATTCGGCCCACGCGATGAGCGCGACGGTGCCACCACCGACACCGTTGAACGCCGCGACCAGCTGCGGCATCTCGGTCATCTTGGTGCGCACGGCGGGCGGAACACCCAGTGCCACACCGACGATCAGGCCGCCGGCGATCAGGATCCAGTTCAGCATCTCGGTGTGCCGGATCGAGATCAGCGTGGCGATCACGGCGATCGCCATACCGACGGCGGCGATCTGGTTGCCGCGCACGGCGGTCTTGGGGCCGGTGAGCCCCATCAGGCCGTAGATGAACATGGAGAAGGCCACGATGTAGAGGCCGTTGACCAGGTAGGTCATATTGTCGACTGCGTGCATCACTCGGCCGCCTTCTTCTTACCCTTGAACATGCCGAGCATGCGGTCGGTGACCACGAAGCCACCGATGACGTTCAGCGTTCCGAACACCACGGCGACGAACAGGATCACCTGAACCAGCAGCGAGGGATCCTTCACATTGCCCAGCGTCACCAGCGCACCGAGCACGACGATGCCGTGAATGGCGTTGGTGCCCGACATCAGCGGGGTGTGCAGGGTGTTGGGGACCTTGGAGATCACCGCGAAGCCGACGAAGCCGGACAGCACGAGAATGGCGATATTGGCGAGAAGTTCGGTGTACATCAGGCTTCCACCTCACGAGTGACGCAGGAATCGGCCAGCACCTGATCGCTGAAATCGGGCGCGAGCTTGCCGTCGACCAGCATCAGTTCCAGCAGCGCGGCGATGTTCTTGGAGTACAGCTCCGAAGCGTGCTCGGGCATGGTGGCGGGCAGGTTCAGCGGCGAGGCGATGGTCACCTCGTGCTTGACGACGATCTCGCCGGGCTCGGTGAGCTCACAGTTGCCACCGGTCTCCCCGGCCAGGTCGACGATCACGCTGCCGGGCTTCATGCCCTCCACCGCGGCGGCCGTCACCAGGCGCGGCGCCGGGCGACCCGGCACGAGCGCGGTCGTGATGACCACGTCGAAACCCTTGATGGCGTCTTCCAGCGCCTGCTGCTGCTTGGCCTTCTCCTCCTCGGTGAGCTCGCGGGCGTACCCGCCCTCACCGGCGGCATCGATACCCAGGTCGAGCCACTGCGCACCGACCGAACGCACCTGGTCGGCGACCTCGGGACGCACGTCGTACCCGGTGGTGCGACCACCGAGACGCTTGGCGGTCGCCAGCGCCTGCAGGCCTGCCACGCCGACACCGAGCACGAGAACCGTCGCCGGCTTCACGGTGCCCGCCGCGGTGGTGAGCATCGGGAAGAACCGGGTCGACTCCGACGCGGCGAGCAGCACAGCCTTGTACCCGGCGACATTGGCCTGCGAGGACAGCGCGTCCATCACCTGCGCACGCGAGATACGCGGAATCGCCTCCACCGCGAAGGCCTGCACACCGGCCGCCTTCAGCGCACCGATCTGGTTCTCCGCGTTGCGGGGCGCGAGGAAGCCGATCAGCGTCTGCCCGGAGGACAGCTTGGCCACCTCGGCATCGCTGGGCGGCGCCACCTTCACCACGACATCGGCCGACCACGGATCGCCGATCGTCGCACCGGCCTCTACATAGGCCGCGTCGGGAATGAGCGCGCCGAGGCCCGCACCGGCTTCCACGATCACCTCGACACCCTGCTTGGACAGGGTGGGGATGATCTTGGGTACCAGGGCGACTCGCCGCTCACCCACGCCGGACTCGCGAACGACTCCGACACGCGCGCCGCGCGGCGAATCCTCGCCAACGTTTTGCGTTGTCTCCACTAGTCAGACTTCCTTTTCGTGCTGGCTTCGAGCCTGGGAACAACGGTTCAGCCGACGTTACCGGTCAGTAAGTTCAACTGAAATCCTCGCAACTGTACTCGGCTCGCGGTGAGCCTAGCGGAGATGCCCGTCACAGCGGAGAACTGGACTCTTGACCACAAAACGGACAGAGCGGACCTGTTTCCGCAGCGACAGCCACTTCCTCGGCCCGCCGGGCGCCGGGTGGCGCCTGACTACACATTCGTAGCCGCAGGTAGGCGAGGACAAGAACGCACAAGCAGGTCCGATACTTACCTGGACGTGAGAGTGCGGGTAGGACGGCCGACCACCGAGCGGGACGTGACGTGTGTCATGCAAGGACTGTTGCGTCCCGAGGGCCACACCGTAGGGTTCACGGTGTGAACGACTGCGTCTTCTGTCGGATCGTGGCCGGTGCCGCGCCGGCGACCAAGGTCTACGAGGACGACGCCGTCTGCGCGTTCCTCGACATCCGGCCCATCATGCGAGGCCACACCCTTGTGGTTCCCAAGACCCACGCCACCGAACTCGACGACCTCGATCCCGATCTCGGCGCGCGGGTCTTCCGCGTGGGCCATCACCTTGCCCGCGCCCTGCGCCGGAGCGGGCTGGCCAGCGACGGCGCCAATCTCGCGATCAACGACGGCACCGCGGCCTTCCAGACCGTCGGCCATGTGCACCTGCACGTGGTGCCGCGCAAGCACGGTGACAAACTCGGTTTCGCCAGGGGGTTCCTGCTGCGACGGCCGCACGAACCCACCTCGACGGCGGCGGCGATCCGCGCGGGCATCGACGCGCTCGACGCCGAGGCGGATACGCCGGGGCGGCAACCTGATCGGCCGGGCCCGTCGAGCGAAGCAGAAGGAGTACAGGGATGACCGAACCGACACCGCCGCGCGAACTGCTCACCGATCTGCTGGCCCAGCAGTGGGAGACCATCGCCACTTTGGTCGCCGACCTCGACGAGAAGGCCTGGCGCCGGCCGTCTCCCCTGCCCGGCTGGACGCTGTTCGATGTGGTCGCGCATGTGATCGGTACCGAATCGTGGTTGCTCGGGCGCACCCCGCCCGCCCATGATCCGTTGCGCCCCAAGACCGATGTGCGCACGCTGCCGCATGTGCGCAACGAGGTCGCCGTGCTCAACGAGATCTGGGTCGACCGGTTGCGGCCGCTGTCGGGCAAACGCCTGCTCGCGCTGTTCGACGAGGTCACCGAGCTGCGCCGGGCCGCCCTCGCCGCCATGACCGACGAGGAGTGGGAGGCGCCGACGGTGTCGCCGGTCGGGCAGGTGGCCTACGGCCGGTTCATGCGGGTGCGCCTGTTCGACTGCTGGATGCACGAGCTCGACCTCGCCGACGGGATCGGGCGCAGTGTCGACGAGGGCGGTGCGCGCGCGGAGGCGGCGTTCACCGAACTCACGCTCGGGCTCGGGCGCGCGGTGGTGAAAGGCGCCAAGGCACCGGATGGTTCACGGATCACACTCGATCTCACCGGCCCGGTCACCCGGCAGGTGCACCTCGCGGTGGAGGGCGGGCGCGGTTCGGTGCTCGACGAAGCCGACGGCGAGCCGACAACCGTGATCCGTTTGGACTCGGGGCTTTTCGCGCGTCTGCGTGGTGGCAGGCAGTCGGCGGCGACGCACCCGGGGAAGGTGGTCGTCGAAGGCGATGCCGCCCTCGGCGATCGGCTCGTCCAGAATCTGGCCTTCACCATCTGATGCGGTTGTTCCTGGCCTCCTACCGATTCGGCGGTTTCGCCGAGCGGCTCGCCACGCTGGCGGGCGGCAAGGGCAAGGTCGCGGTGATTCCGAACGCGTGTGATGCCTGGCCCGCCGCATGGGCGTCGGCGGTCGCCAGCGACATGGAACCCCTACGCAGGCAGGGTTATTCTCCCGAAGTGCTGGACCTGCGCGAGTACGTCGGGCAGCCCGCGCAGCTGGAGCGTCGGCTGCGCGGGTACTCGATGGTGTGGGTGCGTGGCGGCAACACGTTCGTGCTGCGTGCCCAATTCGCCCGCAGCGGAGCAGATTCGGTGCTTACCACGCTGCTGCGCGAGGACACGTTGACCTATGCGGGATACAGCGCGGGCGCCTGCCTGCTCACGCCCGATCTGCACGGGCTGGAGACGATGGACGACCCGGGCGAGGTGTTGCCCACCACCGGGGCGGCTCCGCGATGGGACGGGCTCGGGCTGGTGGATCGGCAGCTGGTCGTGCACCTGGACTCGGCCACCGATCCGGACGGAGAATCGGCGAAAATGCTTGCGCGCTACCAGGAAGAAGGCGTCCCGCACTGGGCGCTCACCGATGACGATGTCGTCGTGGTCGACGGCGAGCACACCGAGGTGCTGCGCGGGTCACGCTGAGGGTCTCAGCGTGCGGTGTCGGCCGCGGCCAGGTCGGGTGCCGGTGTCCGTTTGCGGAATACGATCCAGCGCATCGCGCAGTACATGTACACGGCCTCGCATCCACCGGCCAGCAACCGCGCCACGTGGTATTGCACGCCGAGCGCGGTGAGACCCGAGCCGACGCCGAGGATGAACGCCAGGTAGTTCACCACGACCACAACCACATACACCGCTGCCTGCTTGCCCATCGGGGCGTGCGAGTGGAAGTTGAAGGTGCGATTCAGCAGGAAACTCAGGCCGAACGCGACGATATAGGCGCAGGTGATGGACAACCACACCGGCATATCGAATCCGTCGTGCAGCAGGGTGAGCAACAGCAGATCGACGCCGAAGGTGAAGCTGTTGATGAGGGCGAAGCCGAGGAAAGTGGCGGGCACGTACCGGTCGAGTCCCCACGGCAACCGGGCGACAACGCCCTCGCACCAGCGGGTGAACCGGTCGGCGGCCGAATCGGTGACACTCGCCTGCTGCTGCACCCGGCCAGCCTGCCAGCGGCACATGACATCGAGGTGAGCAACGGGCAAACGCCCCGAGCGCTAGCGGCCGACGGCCACGACCGGTCCGCGCTCGAGCGCCGCCCACTCGGCGAGGCAACGGCGGCGGGTGAATTCGTCGGCCTCGGCCAGCAGCGCGTCACGCAGTACGCGCGGGTCGGCGGCCCACGAGCTCGCGATCTCGGCGAGCGCGCGCAGATCGAAAAGACCCGTCGACTCGAGCGCCGTCATCCAGTCGTCGTGGTCGCCCGCGTACACGCGACGCATCGCGTCGGCCTCGATATCGGCGCCCAGCAGCGCGCCGACCAGCTCGGCCCGGTCCCGAGGTTCCCTCATCATCCGATCCTCCCTGTGAAAAACGGTGCGGCACAACGACATCGCGTACGCGATGCGCAGGCAACGGAACAAGAAAACACGCCGGGCGCCCCGACAAATCACACCCTCCCCTGCATTGTGACCACTCGGACGCCGTATACACCAACCAGCCGCGCCGAATCACAATCATGCCCGCGCGGCCCTGTTCGGACGCACATCACATCTGGACGGTTGATCACCACGGTTCGGCTCTCCGACGATGCCGCCACCAGAGCGTGGTGATCGCATACTCGAGAGGGCCTGGTCGGGTTAGCGTTGGGAATGGACGATCGCCGGGTGGATCTGGATTCGCTGGTTTCGGAGGTTTCCGAGGGGGCTGTTGTAGTCGATGCCGATGTGATGGAGGGGTATCGGCAGGATTGGGCTCGTGATCCCGAGGCGGGAACGCCGGTCGCGGTCGTGCGGGCGCGCAGTACCGCCGATGTGGCGGCCACGCTGCGCTGGGCACAGGCGCGCGGGGTGCCGGTGGTGCCGCGCGGGGCGGGGTCGGGGCTCTCGGGTGGCGCGACGGCGGTCGACGGCGGGATCGTGCTGTCCACCGAATTGATGCGCGAGATCAGCGTCGATCCCGTGACGCGCACAGCGGTGGTGCAGCCGGGTCTGCTCAATGCGGAGGTGAAGCGGGCCGTCGCGGCGGAAGGGTTGTGGTATCCGCCGGACCCGTCGTCGTTCGAGATGTGCTCGATCGGCGGGAACGCGGCAACCAACGCGGGTGGGCTGTGCTGCGTGAAATACGGTGTGACCACCGATTACGTGCTCGGTATGGAGGTGGTGCTCGCCGACGGAACCGTGGTTCGGCTCGGTGGGCCTCGACTGAAGGACTCGGCGGGGTTGTCGCTGACAAAGCTGTTCGTCGGCAGTGAGGGCACTCTCGGGGTCATCACGGAACTCACCTTGCGCCTGCTGCCCGCCCAACCGCCGCAGGCCACCGTGGTCGCCGGTTTCGCCACACTCACCGCCGCCACCGACGCGATCCTCGCGATCACCTCGGCGCTGCGGCCCGCGATGCTCGAGTTCATGGACACCGTCGCGATCAACGCCGTCGAGGACGAGATGCGGATGGGGTTGGATCGCACCGCCGCCGCATTGCTCGTCGCCCGGTCGGACGCACCGGGCGAGTACGCGACGCACGAAGCGCAGACGATGCTGGAGCTCTGCGAAAAGGCCGGGGCGACAGAGGTTTTCCACACCGCCGATCCCGAGGAAGGCGAAGCCTTCACCGCCGCGCGGCGGTTCGCGATTCCGGCGGTGGAACGGATCGGGTCGCTGCTGCTCGAGGATGTCGGTGTGCCGTTGCCCCGGCTCGGTGAGCTCATCACCGGCGTGGCCGCGATCGGGGAACGCAACGACGTGCTGGTCTCCGTCATCGCCCACGCGGGCGACGGCAACACCCACCCGCTGATCGTGCACGACCCCACCGACCCCGACAACACCGCCCGCGCCCACCGCGCCTTCGGCGAGATCATGGACCTGGCGATCACTCTCGGCGGCACCATCACCGGCGAGCACGGCGTGGGCAGGCTCAAGAAGGCGTGGCTGCCCAACCAGGTCGGCCCCGAGGTGATGGCCCTGACCCGCCGCATCAAGGACGCGCTCGACCCGGCGGGCATCCTCAACCCCGGCGCGGTCCTGTAGGAACATCCGCCGACCGCGACGGGTTAGCATCCGGTATGACCACCAGGCTCGAGCACAACGTCGCCGATACCCGCTACGAGATCTACCTCGACGATGTCCTCGCGGGATACGCCGACTACGCCGAACGCGAGGACACCAAGGTCCGCGACTTCCACCACACCATGACCTTCCCCGAGTTCCGGGGCCGCGGGGTCGCCGCCGACGTGGTCAAATACGGCCTCGACGACTCCCGGACCAACGGCTACCAGGTCGTGCCCACGTGCTGGTACGTCGAGAAGTACATCGCCGAGCACCCCGAATACGCCGAACTGGTCCCCTGAGCGCTCACGCGGTCTCGCGGGCCAGTTGGTCGACGGCGATCTCGTAGACCCGCCGCAGCACCTCGAGCTCGGCGGTCTGACTGTGCTCCGGCATCGAGGACAGCATCACCAGCGCCGACACCACATACTTCCCGACCTTGGCGACCACGCGCTGCTGGGCGACCGGGGTCTGCACCGGCGGCCCACCCTGGACGCGCGTCTCCTGATTCCCGTTCGTCCGGACGACAACGGCTTCCGTGGCCACCGTTTTCGGCGCCTCCACCGTCGACACGGCCATCTTCAAGGTGCGGTCCCCGGTGCGCGCCTCGACGTTCGCGCACCGCTGCACCAGGCCGGTCAGACCCGCCACATCCGAGTCGGATTCGACGATCTGGACAAGGAACACCGCCGGGCTCGTATTCGAAGCCACCGACTCCCGCGCCCCCGCACCGATCGGATTCTCGATCAGCGGACGGCACGCCTCATCGGTGAAGGTGAGCGGCAACGCCGTGCCCGCCTCGGCGGCGGTGATACTCGCCGGCTTGCCCACCAGCGAATACCCGGCCGGATACTCGGCCAGCCGAGGCAACGATTTCAGCGCCACGATCCCCGGCGCCTCCTCAGCCGCACACCCGGCCAACGCCACCCCCACCCCCAACACCGCGACCCACCGAACCATCCGGTCACGTCGCACCACATCACCTCGAGACTCACCCGGCCGCATTCCCGGCCACTCGGGCGATCACGCTAGTGAACCGCGCTCACGACGGAGGGCTACCCGCCACGAGCTGTGCCGACTACCAAAGACGCGTACTTCCTTCGGGGCCCTGAAACACGCAACCCCCGGCAGTAATCCTGCCGGGGGCGTTCGATGTCGGGATCAGCGCAGGAGCTGGCGGCTCATGACGAGGCGCTGGATCTGGTTGGTGCCTTCGTAGATCTGCGTGATCTTGGCGTCGCGCATCATGCGCTCGACCGGGAAGTCGGTGGTGTAGCCGGCGCCGCCGAAGAGCTGGACGGCGTTGGTGGTGACTTCCATGGCCACGTCCGAGGCGAAGCACTTGGCGGCGGCGGAGATGAAGCCGAGGTTCTTCTCGCCACGCTCGGCGCGGGCCGCGGAGGTGTAGACCATGAGGCGGGCGGCCTCGATCTTCATCGCCATGTCGGCGATCATGAACTGGGTGTTCTGGAAGTCGGCGATGGACTTGCCGAACTGCTTGCGGTCCTTGGTGTAGGCGATCGTGGCGTCGAGCGCGCCCTGAGCCAGGCCGACGGCCTGCGCGCCGATGGTCGGACGGGTGTGGTCGAGGGTCTGCAGCGCGGTCTTGAAGCCGGTGCCGGGCTCGCCGATGATGCGGTCGCCGGGGATGCGGCAGTTCTCGAAGTACAGCTCGGCGGTCGGCGAACCCTTGATGCCGAGCTTGTGCTCGAGCGGGCCGACGACGAAGCCCTCGTCGTCCTTGTGCACCATGAACGCGGAGATGCCGTTGGCGCCCTTCTCGGCGTCGGTCACGGCCATCACGGTGTACCACTCGGACTTGCCGCCGTTGGTGATCCAGCACTTGGAGCCGTTGATGATCCAGTCGTCACCGTCGGCCTTGGCGCGGGTGCGCATGGAGGCGGCGTCGGAGCCGGCCTCACGCTCGGACAGACAGTACGAGGCCATCTTGCCCTCGACCAGGTCGCCGAGGACCTTCTGCTTCAGTTCCTCGGAGCCGTTGAGGATCAGGCCCATGGTGCCGAGCTTGTTGACGGCGGGGATCAGCGAGGAGGAACCGCAGACGCGGGCGACTTCCTCGATCACGATGCAGGTGGCGACCGAGTCGGCGCCCTGGCCGCCGTAGGCCTCCGGCACGTGCACGGCGTTGAAGCCGGCAGCGTTGAGGGCGGTGAGCGCCTCCTCGGGGAACCGGGCGTTGCCGTCGACGTCCTTGGCGTAGGGCGCGATCTCCTTCTCGGCCAGGCCGCGGATGGCCTGCCGCAGCTCGTCGTGGAAGTCCTCGAGCTTGAACAGGTCGAAATCGGGGTTTCCAGCCATCGAAGGCACACTCCTGGTTCTGGTGGTGTTCGCTGCGCCTCGCACAGCGGGCTTACGTTCGGCACGCAGTGCCAATCCACAGAGATTATACCCGGGACACTCTATCGCTACATGGGGATATGGGCGTGGCACCGAGTGTCACTGATGTGTGGTGTCGCGAGCCTGATGGCTCACAGGTTACCGAGGCGTGCGGTGAGCCGGTCGGCCAGCTCACGCGGCGGCATGTCGCGCGGAAACACCGCGACCACCAGCTCCTCCCCTTCCGCCGCGTCGCGCCTGCCACGGGGAATCAGCGCGAGTTCGGTCCGCAGATCGCTCACCGCCGCCCCCGGCTCGCCACGCACCATCCGCCGCAACAGGTAGTTGTGGGTGGCGGTCACCGCGGCCGTGAACTGGATGCGCGCCAGATCCGGCGTCTCCGGCAGCCGTTCGCGCAGGAACTCCGTGAACAACCGCTCGTACCGGAACACGGTGACGATCTCGCGCTCCCGCAACGCGGGCACCCGCCGCACCACCTGATACCGCCGCGCCGCGATATCGCGCCACTGCGTGAACCGCTCGAACACCCCGATCACGGCCTCGCACACCGCATCCCACGGATCCCCCCGCACCTCACCCAGGAATTCCTGCGCCGAAGCCAGCTGGAACTCGTGATCCGCGAAGATCACGTCCTCTTTCGACCGGAACTGCCGAAAGAACGTCCGCCGGGAAATCCCCGCCGCCACCGCGATCTCGTCGACCGTCGTCGCCTCATACCCCCGCTCGGCAAACAACCGCAACGCCTGATCAACCACCGTCAGCCGAAACTGCGCCGCATCATCCTGTGCCACGGACGTCAACCGTAGTCACCATCGCCCGAGCGCCTCACCCGACGCCCACTCGCTCGCGGGCGTCTCACTCACCGAACAGTTGGTCGACCGAAGATACGTCCAGCGATCGCCGCAGCCACGTGGTCAGCTGCGCTTCGTCATCGCAGGCTCGAATCCGATCCGCTGCCACATCGGAGACCGCGACCCCCCTGTGTTGCAAAATCATCAGCAGATCCTGCATGCGCCCCTCAGCGCGGCCCTGCTCCCTGAGCTTCTGCGCGGACTCGGAACGGAAGAACGAGAGATCGGCTGTCATGTACTTCCTCCAGGTCTCAGCGGCTTCGGTATGGGAGATACCCTGCTCGATCAATTCGACGTAGAACTCGGTCGCCTCGTTGCCGTCCATCCTGCGCAGAGCTGTGACGATCGCTTCCAGTATCGCACCGATGTCGTTCTCTCGGGCATGAGTCACCGCCGACAATGCGGCCAGAGGCAGATCCTGGGCCACCGCGGCGGGATCGGTGATGGCGGGGACGTTGTGCGGGCCGAGCACAAGCGGGTGCAGGGTGATCGTGGTCCACGACGTGTGCCCGATCGCCATTGGAGCCTCGGCCCATCGTGCCGTCGAATGATCGTGGCAGACGACTACGAGGATGACCGGCAGCCGGTATTTGTTGCGCAGGAACGTGACGTAATACGACCAAGCGTCCGGCCGGAATCATCGGGCGCCGACTGCGCCTCGACCACCATCAGAAACCGGTCGTCGACCGTCGTGATGTCGAGGACGGTGTCGGCACGCCGTTCGACCGGAGCGGTTTCGGTCAGATCCACGCAGACCTGCTCCACCGCAGTCGGTTTCGCGAACGGCAGATTCAAGACGACGAACGCGTGGGCAATTGCCGCGGCATCGTGCTGGAAGATCCGATGCATCGCTTCGTGCGATGAGGTCACCATGCGGTGAAGGTATGCGACGGTGAATCGTTGTGCGAAAATCGCGGCGGTTCACCGGAATTCGCCAATTCGGGCGGCCGGTCGCCGAGAGAGGCGACCGGCGTGGTCTCTCAGCCCAAAAGTTTGGTGCGCAGGGCTTCGTCTTTGGCTAGGACCATTTTTTCGAGGCCGGCTTGGAACTGTTCCATGCGGGTGCGCAGGGATTCGTCGGAGGACGCGAGGATGCGGACGGCGAGGAGGCCCGCGTTGCGGGCGCCGCCGATGGAGACGGTGGCTACGGGGACGCCTGCGGGCATTTGGACGATGGAGAGGAGGGAGTCCATGCCGTCGAGGTATTTCAGGGGGACGGGGACGCCGATGACTGGGAGGGGGGTGGCGGAGGCGACCATGCCGGGGAGGTGGGCAGCGCCGCCCGCGCCCGCGATGATGACTTTCAGGCCGCGGGCTGCTGCTTCGCGGGCATAGTCGAGCATGCGCTGAGGGGTGCGGTGGGCGGAGACGACGCCGACCTCGAAGCGGATACCGAACTCGGCGAGGGCCTCGGCGGCGGCTTCCATGGTGGGCCAGTCGGAGTCGCTGCCCATGATCAGGCCGACCTGGGGTCCGGTGGTGCTCATCTGATTCCTTTCGGCGGAGGTGCGGTGCGCGGGGTTGTCAGCGGTTCACTCGCCGTGCGGGTCCCAACCGTCGGTCCAGACCGCGTGCGACATCCAATGCGCGGCGCGCTCGGCCTGCTCGCGGACCTCGGTCACGTCGTCGCCGAGGATGTTGATGTGCCCGATCTTGCGGTCGGGCCGCTCGCCCTTGCCGTAGAGGTGCACCTTGGCCTCGGGCAGCCGGGCGAACAGGTGGTGCAGCCGCTCGTCCATCGACATCTCCGGCGCCTCGGCAGCGCCGAGAATGTTCGCCATAACCGTGACAGGCGCCAACGGGGTGGTGTCACCGAGCGGGTAGTCGAGCACGGCGCGCAGGTGCTGCTCGAACTGACCGGTCCGCGCGCCGTCCATGCCCCAGTGCCCGGAGTTGTGCGGGCGCATGGCGAGCTCGTTGACCAGCAGTTCGCCGTCGTGCGTTTCGAACAGTTCGACCGCCATCACACCGACCACGCCGAGCCCGGCCGCCAGCTCGAGCGCCATCGTCTCCGCACGGGCGCCGGTGTCCTCTGGCAGGTCGGGGGCCGGCGCGATGACGACCGCGCACTGACCGTTGCGCTGCACGGTCTCGACGACCGGCCAGGTGGCCGCCTGCCCGAACGGCGAACGAGCGACCATCGCCGACAGCTCACGCTTCAGATCGACCTTCGCCTCCGCGAGCAGCTGCACACCGTGCGCGAGCTGGTCGGTGACCAGCGCCGTCGCCTCCTCGGCATCGGCGGGCATCCACACCCCGCGCCCGTCGTACCCACCGCGCACGGCCTTGAGCACGAAGGGCCAACCGTGCTCGTCACCGAAGGCGACCGCATCAGCGGGCGAGGTGACCTCGACGAACGCGGGCACCGGCAGACCCAGCGAGGACAACCTGGTCCGCATCGCCAGCTTGTCCTGGGCGAAGATCAGCGCCTGCGGCGGCGGCGCCACATTCACGCCCTCGGCGACGAGCACGTCGAGGTGCTCGGTCGGCACGTGCTCATGGTCGAAGGTGAGCGCGTGTGAGCCCTTGGCGGCCGTGCGCAGCGCGGACAGGTCGTCGTGGCTACCGAGCACGACATCGGGACTCACCTGGGCGGCGGGATCGCCGGGGTTCTCGGCGAGCACCCGCAGACGCTGGCCGAGGGCGATCGCGGCCTGGTGCGTCATGCGCGCGAGCTGGCCCCCACCGACCATCGTGACGGTGGGCATGGCAGACGGATCGAACGAACGTGCAGTCACGTCGTGCAATGTTGTCATGTCGAATGCGAATCTTTGCTACCGGTACACTCGGAACTCGTGTCAATCGTCGACGACGTGGTCAGCGTCCTTCCCCCGCGCCTGCGCGAGCTCGCGCTCCGGCATAAAGAGCTGATCAAGTTCGCCATCGTCGGCGCGACGACGTTCGTGATCGACAGCGGCCTGTTCTACCTGCTCAAATGGACCGTTCTGTCGGAAAAGCCGGTCACCGCCAAGATCATTTCCGGCGTGGTCGCGGTGATCGCGTCCTATGTGCTCAACCGCGAATGGTCGTTCAAGAATCGCGGCGGCCGCGAGAAACATCACGAGGCATTGCTGTTCTTCGGCGTCAGCGGCATCGGCGTGGCGCTGAGCAATATCCCGCTGTGGATCTCGAGCTATGTGTTCGATCTGCGCCAGCCGAATGTGAGTTTCCTGACCGAGAACATCGCCGACTTCGTGAGCGCGTTCGTCATCGGCAACCTGCTGCAGATGGCGTTCCGGTTCTGGGCGATGCGGCGGTGGGTGTTCCCCGACGAAATGGACGAGATCGTCGCCGAACTGGAACACCTCGTCGAGGAAGAACCGCTCGGCAAGAGCTGAGATCAGCGCGGTTCCGTCAGGGTCGCGTTGGGCGACCGGTTGACCGTGGAACCGAGGAACACCGCGAACAACGCCGGACGCCGCCGCTGCAACTCCAGGCGACCACCGTCAGCCTCCACCAGCGCACGGGCCAGCGCCAACCCCACACCGGTCGACCCACCCGCCGAGAAACCCCGGTCGAAGATGTGCGGTGCCATTTCGTCGCGAATGCCTTCGCCCTCGTCGGCCACCTCCACGCAGATCAGCGGGTCACGTGCGCTCATCGTCGGGACCGTGCGCACCGACACCGTGCAGGTGCCGCCGCCGTGCATGAGCGCGTTGTCGACCAGCACCGTGACAGCCTCACGCAACCGCGAACCGGTGATCGGCGCGCGCAGGGATTCGTCACCGATCAGGCTCAGTTCGCGGCCCGCCTCGTGGAACGGGTGCGTCCATTCGGCGACCACACCGCGCAGCTCGGCCATCACCGGCACCGGGTCGCGATCGGCGGCGTCCTCGGAGCGGGAGGCGCGGACCAGGTCGTCGATGGCGTCGGTGAGCCGGTCGACCTGCGCCATCGCCTCCTCTGCCTCGTGCACGACCTCCGGATCGTTGTGGGTCGACAGCTCGTCCAAGCGCAGCCGCACGGCCGTCAGACGACTGCGCAGCTGGTGGGAGACGTCGGCGACCAGCGCGTGCTCACGTTGCAGACGGCCGGCGATCTCGACGGTCGCCGAGTCCAGCACATCGGACACACGGTCGAGTTCGGCGATGCCGTGTCTGCGGGGGTCGGGCCGGAAATCGCCCATCGCCAGCCGGGCCGCGCGGGCGGCCACGTCGCGTAGCGGATCGGCGACGCGGCGCGCGGTCACCACGGCCACCGAGAACGCCGCACCGAGCGAAGCGAGCACGGCCAGCGCCACCGCGGCGACGGCCTGCTCCTGGCGGGCATGCATGGGCCCGGCGGGCACCTCGAGCCGCAACGACGCCGAAGTCCCCATCGACAGCGACTCCACCAGGGGATCGTCGATCTTCTCGGCACCGATATCGGTGCGCGCGGCATTGTCGGTCGGCGTGGGGTAGACGACGGTGAGCCTGCCGCCCTCGGGCACCAGCGCCCGGATGGCGCGCACGTCCAGCCCGTCATGGACGTAGCCGTCGACCTGTTCCTGGGCGATCACCTCGGCCGCGATGCGTTCCAGCCTGCTCTGCAGATCGTTGCGGGTGATGTCCTCCACCCAGAGCCAGGCGGTGTAGATCAGGGGTACGCCGAGCACCACCGTGGTGATGGTGAGGACGGTGAGAATCGAACGCAGGATGCGACGACGCACGACCCGTCAGCTCCGGTGCGTGTCGGTGTTGAGGCGAAAGCCGACACCGCGCACGGTGACGATGCGCCGCTCGGCCATCGGGCCCTCGTCGCCGATCTTGCGGCGCAGCCAGGACATGTGCATGTCGAGGGTCTTGGAACCGCGCAGGTCGGCATCGCCCCACACCTCGCGCAGGATCGTCTCGCGGCCGACCACCTGACCCGCCCGGTCGATGAGCACCTTGAGCAGCTCGTACTCCTTGTTGGCCAGGTTCACCTCGGCCCCGTTCACCAGCACGCGGCGCGCCGCCGGTTCCAGCCGGATACCGCCGACCTCCACCGCGTCGTCACCGATTCCGCTGCGCCGCAACAGAGCTCGCACGCGGGCGAGCAGTTCGGCGAGGCGGAACGGTTTGCCGACGTAGTCGTCGGCGCCCGCGTCGAGCCCGACGACGAAGTCGACCTCGTCGGTGCGCGCGGTGAGCATCAGCACGGCGATGTCGGCGCCGCCCGCGCGTACCTGCCTGCACACCTCCAGCCCGTCCATTCCGGGCAGGCCGAGATCGAGGATCAGCAGGTCGTGGTTGCCTTCGAGAGCGCGCCGCAGCACCGCCGGCCCGAAGCGTTCGACGGTGACGGTGTAGCCCTCACGCCCCAGTGCGCGCGACAGGGGTGCGGCGATCGCCTCGTCGTCCTCGGCCAGAAGTACTGCGGTCATGTGCCCAGGTTAAGTGGTCTGGACCCGCGGCTCACCGGTAGCCGCCACCCCAATGTTGATCGGTGGGCGAGCGGCCCGCCTCGAAAACCTGGTGGTAGAGCAGCGAGTGCACCTGCTGCACCTGGGGGATGTCGTCGTATTCGAGCGGCTCCTCCGACGACGACCCGATGATCAGGGTGCCGGTGCCGAGCAGCCGGTCGAAGACGCCGTGACTGAACTGCACGCTGGAGATACGGCTGAGCGGGATATCGATACCGGTGTGGGTGAGCACGCCCTCACGCACGAGCACCCGCCGCTGGGTGACGATGAAATGCGTTGATTTCCAGGCGATCACCCGTGCGATCACCCGCCAGGCGATGATCCCGAACCAGATCAGGCCGATGAGCACCAGCAGCACGGTTCGCACGTGCCCGGTGGTGTTGCGCCAGGCCAGCCCACCGAGGAAACCGGCGAGGGCGGTGGCGACGATGAGCGTGATGATCGGCCAGACCAGCATCTTCCAGTGCGGGTGGCGGTGCAGGATCAGCTGCTCGTCGGGCGCGAGGACATCCTCCGGGTAACCCATATGCGCACAGTACCGCGCGATGACGGTGCATTTCTCGATGCCACGGCGGAGGCGATACTGTGGATTCCGCGCTAGAAGCCAGGTTTTGCCCATTTCTCCTTGCTCGACAACGACAGTGGAGGCTCGCGTGACCAAAGCTCTGACTCAGCTCGAAATCCTGAAGGCTCTCGAACCCGTCGCCGAACAGAATCTGAACCGGCACCTGTCCATCGCCAAGGACTGGCATCCGCACGACTACGTGCCGTGGGACGAGGGTCGCAATTTCGCCGCGATGGGCGGAATCGACTGGGAGCCGGAACAATCCAAGCTCACCGATGTCGCCAAGGCGGCGATGATCACCAATCTGCTCACCGAGGACAACCTGCCCTCCTATCACCGGG
>NZ_BDBI01000014.1 GCF_001612905.1 Nocardia ignorata NBRC 108230
GATCGTCATCCGCGACTATCTGGTCGTGACCCGAGGGGTCGACCCGGTCGCGCTGGAGAACGCCAGGATGGTCCACATGACCCAGGGCGCGCACGCACCGGCGAACTGGGGCGGGTTCCTGGTCAACGTCGCGTACGTGACGTTCCAGGAGCTGGCCACCCGGGTGAGCCACCGCAACACCGGCCGCGTCTGCGACGACGCCGTCGCCGACCGCATGCTCGCGCGCGTGGCCACCGACGAGAACCTGCACATGATCTTCTACCGCAACCTGTGCGCGGCCGCCCTCGACCTGGTCCCCGATCAGGCGATGCCCGCGATCACCAAGGTGCTCACCAACTTCCAGATGCCCGGCGCGGGCATGCCGAACTGGCGGCGCAACGGCGTGCTGATGGCCAAGCACGGCATCTACGACCTGCGCCAGCACCTCGACGAGGTGGTGCTGCCGGTGCTCAAGCAGTGGAACATCTTCGGCCGCGACGACTTCGGGCCACGCGGCGAGGCCGCGCGCGACGAACTGGCGCAGTTCCTGGCCAAGCTGGAGAAGGACGTGCTGAAGTTCGAGGAGCAGCGCGACAGGTTGCTGGCGCGCGAGCGCGAGGTCGCCGACCGCAAGGGGGCGGGCGTAGCGGCGCGCTGATCGGCAGCGGCCGTTCGGTCAGGCGTGACGACCACAGCGCCTGACCGGCGGCCGCGAACGCGTCGCGGTCAGTACTGACCGCGCAGGTGGGTCACATCTCCCGCCGACACCGCTTCGTCGCCGATCAGCAGTCGCCCCGTGGCGTCTACCCCGGTGGCCACACCGGTGAGCACCTTCCCACCCGGCAGCTCTGCCCGCACGTTCACCCCGATGGTCGCGCAACGCTCGCGGTAGGCCGCCGCGAGTTCGTCGGTGGCCCAGCCCGCCCGTTCCCAATCGGTGAACCGGCGGGCGAATTCGCTGAGGATCGCGGCGGCGAGCGCGGTGCGATCGGTGGTCTGCGCACCGGCCAGCGTGAGCGAAGTCGCATGCGGCACAGGCAGTTCCGACTCGTCCAGGTCGACATTGAGGCCGACACCGACCACCACGGCTGGCGCGATGCCGGTGGCGGCGACCTCGGCGAGGATGCCCGCGAGCTTGCGGTTGTCGAGCAGAACGTCGTTGGGCCACTTCAATTCCGGCGAAAGACCCGCGATGCCACGCAGCGCGTCGACCACCGCGATACCGGTGAGCAACGGCAGCCAGCCCAGCGCCACCGGGTCGATCCCCGGCAACCGGACCAGGATCGACAGCGAGATCTGCGCCCGCGGCGGGCTCACCCACTCGCGCGCGTGTCGACCGCGCCCGGCGACCTGCTCCTCGGCGAGCAGAGCCTGCCGGTCGACAGCGGGATCGGCCGCGCGGGCCACCAGATCGGCATTGGTCGAACCGGTCGATTCGACGACATCGATCCGGTCGAAGAACACCGGTGCCGGGGAGACGAGAGAGCTGCGCAGACGTTGCGCGTCGATCGGTGCCCTGTTCATTCCTGGCACGCTACCTGTCGTCGCGTGCTATGGGGCATCACCACACCTAGCTGCGGTTTCTGTACTGGCCGGTAGGCGTACTGCCGTAGTGCGGGGCGGTGTCACTCGTTACACTCGCAACCCATGACGAGTGTCCAGCAGCAGCCCGCGTCGGAATCGGCGGGCGCCCCCGACATCCACACCACCGCCGGGAAGCTGGCTGATCTGCGGAATCGGCTGGAAGAAGCGCAACACCCGATGGGTGAGGCCGCCGTCGACAAGGTGCACGCCAAGGGCAAGATGACCGCCCGCGAGCGCATCCTCGCACTGGTCGACGAGGGCTCCTTCGTCGAGCTCGACGCCCTGGCCAAGCACCGCAGCGTGAACTTCGGGCTGGAGAACAACCGTCCCACCGGCGACGGCGTGGTCACCGGTTACGGCACCATCGACGGTCGCGACGTGTGCCTGTTCTCCCAGGACGTCACCGTCTTCGGTGGCTCCCTCGGCGAGGTCTACGGCGAGAAGATCGTCAAGGTGATGGACCTGGCCATCAAGACCGGTCGTCCGCTGGTCGGCATCAACGAGGGCGCGGGCGCGCGCATCCAGGAGGGCGTCGTCTCCCTCGGCCTCTACGGCGAGATCTTCCACCGCAATGTGCAGGCCTCCGGCGTGATCCCGCAGATCTCGCTGATCATGGGTGCCGCCGCCGGTGGGCACGTGTACTCCCCCGCGCTCACCGACTTCGTGGTGATGGTCGATCAGACCTCGCAGATGTTCGTCACCGGTCCCGACGTGATCAAGACCGTCACCGGTGAAGAGGTCAGCATGGAAGACCTCGGCGGCGCGCACACCCACATGGTGAAGTCCGGTGTCGCCCACTACGTGGCCTCCGGCGAGCAGGACGCGCTGGACTACGTCAAGGACCTGCTGAGCTACCTGCCGAGCAACAACCGCGCCGAAGCACCGCGCACCGAGCCGACCGACCCGATCTTCGGCGCCATCGAGGACTCGCTCACCGAGGAAGACCTCGAGCTCGACACGATCATCCCGGATTCGCCGAACCAGCCCTACGACATGCACGAGGTGATCCGTCGTCTGCTCGACGACGACGAGTTCCTCGAGGTGCAGGCCGAGCGCGCGATGAACATCATCGTCGGGTTCGGCCGGGTCGACGGGCGCAGCGTCGGCATCGTCGCCAACCAGCCCACCCAGTTCGCCGGCTGCCTCGACATCGACGCCTCGGAGAAGGCCGCGCGCTTCGTTCGCACCTGCGACGCCTTCAACATCCCGATCGTCACCCTGGTCGACGTGCCCGGCTTCCTGCCCGGCACCGGCCAGGAATACAACGGCATCATCCGCCGCGGCGCCAAGCTGCTCTATGCCTACGGCGAGGCCACTGTGGGCAAGATCACGATCATCACCCGCAAGGCTTACGGCGGTGCCTACGACGTGATGGGTTCCAAGCACATGGGTGCCGATGTGAACCTCGCGTGGCCGACCGCGCAGATCGCCGTGATGGGCGCCTCGGGCGCCGTCGGGTTCGTCTACCGCAAACAGCTGGCAGAGGCCGCCCAGAACGGCGCCGATGTCGACGCTTTGCGCCTCGAGCTGCAGAACGAGTACGAGGACACCCTCGTGAACCCGTACGTGGCCGCCGAGCGTGGCTACGTCGACGCGGTCATCCCGCCGTCGCACACGCGAGGCCAGATCGTGTCGGCGCTGCGACTGCTCGAACGCAAAATGGTGACCCTTCCCCCGAAGAAACACGGCAACATTCCGCTCTGAAAACGCGATATTCCTCGTGTGCCGCGCACACTTGTTGGGGAAATCAACTATTGCCCGGCGCTGTTGCACCGGGAATGATCGCGGACACCGCGCCGTGAACCGAAGTACGCGCAGGAAGGATCTGGCACTGTGACCACTGTGGCAGAAGAAGACGTGCTGACCGCCGCCGAGCTCGAGCTCGCTGTCGAACCACTCGTCGACGAGGTCGAACTGTCTACCGACACGCTGACCGAGGCCCCGGCGGAACCCGCCGGTGAGCCGCTGTTGCGCATTCTCAAGGGCTCGCCCACCGACGAGGACGTCGCCGCGCTGGTCGCGGTGTTCGGTGCCGCCGCCGCGAGCGCACCGGCGCCGACCGCTCCGCAGCCGGTCGACGGCTGGGGTCAGGCGACGCTGATGCACCGGGGTTCGTCCCCGTTCTCGCCGTACGTGTACCCGCTGCTGTCGCACCTGCGCTGAGGGTGACCCGGCTGGTCTTGGCCTCCGCGTCCCCCGCCCGGCTCGGGGTGCTCCGGACGGCGGGTATCGATCCCGTCGTCCGCGTCTCCGGCGTCGACGAGGACGCGGTCTCGGCCGCGCTTCCCGCTGATACCTCCGCCGAGGATGTCGTTGTCGCCCTGGCCCGTGCCAAGGCGCTCGACGTAGCGGGCTCCATTCCCGAACTCGCCGCCGACTGTGTCGTCGTCGGCTGCGATTCCATGCTGCTCGTCGACGGGCGGCTGCAAGGCAAACCGCATACCCCCGAGGTGGCGCGCGAACGCTGGGCGAGCATGGCCGGGCGCAGCGCCGATCTGCTCACCGGTCACTGTGTGCTCCGCCTGCGCGACGGCGAGGTCGTCGCCGAATCGGCCGAATGCAGTTCCACCACCGTGCATTTCGCCAAACCCGGCCCGGACGAACTCGAGGCCTACATCGCCACCGGCGAACCGCTTCAGGTGGCGGGCGCGTTCACGCTCGACGGTCTCGGCGGCTGGTTCGTCGACCGGATCGAGGGTGATCCGTCGAGTGTCATCGGGATCGGGCTACCACTGCTGCGCAGGCTGCTCGAAGACGTCGGCGTCGGTGTCACGCAACTGTGGCGGGACGCGCGGTCCTGACGGCGTGATCATGCGCTGAGCGGCCTGGTCCTCACCGATCGCCGGCCGGGCGGGCCGCTCGCCGTGCTCCTCGGCCGCGTGCTCGACGGCTTCCGCACCGAGGGTGAGTTCGAGCCGGGCGTGGCACAGTTCCGGTTCGGTAAACGGATGCAGCCGCACCTCCACCCGGCCGCGCGCACCGTTGCGTTCCAGCACTTCGCGCATCAGACCCACATGCACTCCGCACACCACTTCGGCGTGCGAACGGGCCAGTTCGCGCAGCGGGCAGGCGGTGAGATTGATCCCGACGTGCTCGTCGGTCTCGCCGACCGGGTCCTTCTCCGGCGCGAAGCCGAGTTCCGACATCAGCGACATGGTGATGTCACGGGCGTCGGCGAGAGTTTCCACCTGGTGGGAGCCGATATCCATGCGACGGCCCCACGCGCGGCCCGCCTCGATGGCGGCGGCGGAGCGGCTGAGCGGGTCGGGTCCGAGGTGGTCGGCCAGCACCTGGGCCAGTTCCTGATAGCCGACCGACCGCTGCACCGCGCGATAACCGATGCGAGGTCGGCCACGTCCGCGCGGGGGTTGCTGGAACTGGCGCACGAGCGATTCGCGGGTGAGAACGTCGAGGTGGAAACGGACGGTGGTGACGTGCTGTCCGGTGATGCGGGCCAGTTCCTGGGCATCGAGGGGCTCGGTGGCGCCACGTAGGATCGCGAGCAGTCGCCGTCGCGGCCATGAATCGGACATAGCTCACCCCTCCTCTCCAGAGACTTTATCGGACAGCTCTGCGCTTTATTCGCCCATTGCGTCGATTCGTGATGTGCCACCACAGACATACCATCGGCTACGGCCTCGACACTGCCGCACCCGCCCAACTCTCGCGTGAAGGACCACACTGTGCCCGTCGCCCCGGATCCGCACCCCGCCTACGGTTCCTACGCAGTCCCGCATCGATTGGTAACCACCGAATGGCTGTCCGCAAACATCGGGGTGCCCGGTGTGAAGGTCATCGAATCCAACGACGACATTCTTCTCTACGACATCGGACATGTGCCCGGCGCGGTCAAGATCGATTGGCGTGGTGATCTGAGCGACCCGGTGACCCGCGATTACATCGATGGCCACCGATTCACCGAACTGATGCGCGCCAAGGGTATCCGGCGCGAGGACACCGTGGTGATTTATGGCGATCGCGGCAATGCCCAAGCCGCACACACCGCCTGGATCTTCACCCTGTTCGGCCACGAGGACGTGCGCCTGCTCGACGGTGGCCGCGACGCCTGGATCTCCGAGGAACGCGACACCACCTTCGAGACGCCTGTCCCCGAGCGCAGCGACTACCCGGCGGTCGAGCGTGACGACACGACCGCCCGCGCGTTCCGCGAGGAGGTTCTCGCGCGGCTGGGCCGCCCGCTGGTGGACGTGCGCTCGCCGCAGGAGTACGCGGGCGAGTCCGGCGGCGACAAGGAACCGGAAACGCAACGGGCGGGCCATGTGCCAACCGCCGTTAACATCCCGTGGACACTTGCCTGCTCACCCGATGGAAGATTCCGTTCGCGCGCCGAACTCGACGACGTCTACGGCGCCCTGCCCGCCGAGGATCTCGTGGTTTACAGCCGGGTCGGCGAACGCTCCAGCCACACCTGGTTCGTCCTGACCTTCCTGCTCGGCCGCAGGTCGGTGCGCAATTACGACGGTTCGTGGATCGAATGGGGCAACTCGGTTCGCCTGCCGATCGCCGCGGGCGACGAACCGGGCACCGTCGATCAGCGGAATTGAAACGGGTTCACAGGTCGGCGCGCCGCGTAGTGTGACCTACGACCTACTGAACAGTAGGGCTAGCCGAGTTCGGGGCGAATTGGCACACTGCCTACACTCGCCCGAGACGAAAGTTGTCGATACCGGGCGCGGGGCCCACACGGTGACCCGTCCGAAGCGACCAAAGATTGCACACAGGAGGCTCAGTGCCCAGCCATGCCAGCGCACGGATCACGAAGGTACTCGTAGCTAACCGCGGCGAGATCGCGGTCCGCGTGATCCGGGCTGCCAAGGACGCGGGGATCACCAGCGTCGCGGTGTACGCCGAGCCCGATGCCGACGCTCCCTTCGTGAAGCTCGCCGACGAGGCGTTCGCCCTCGGTGGCCAGACCTCGGCCGAGTCGTACCTCGTGTTCGACAAGATCCTCGACGCCGCCGCCAAGTCCGGCGCCGACGCGATCCACCCCGGCTACGGCTTCCTCTCCGAGAACGCCGACTTCGCCCAGGCCGTCATCGACGCCGGGCTGATCTGGATCGGCCCCTCGCCGCAGTCGATTCGCGACCTGGGTGACAAGGTCACCGCCCGCCACATCGCCGAGCGCGCGCAGGCCCCGATGGCCGCGGGCACCAAGGACCCGGTCAAGAACGCCGACGAAGTCGTCGCGTTCGCCAAGGAATACGGCGTCCCGGTCGCGATCAAGGCGGCCTTCGGTGGCGGTGGCCGCGGCATGAAGGTCGCCCACACCATCGAGGAGATCCCCGAGCTGTTCGAGTCGGCTACCCGTGAGGCCGTCGCCGCCTTCGGCCGTGGTGAGTGCTTCGTCGAGCAGTACCTGGACAAGGCCCGCCACGTCGAGGCCCAGGTCATCGCCGACCAGCACGGCAACGTCGTCGTCGCCGGTACCCGTGACTGCTCGCTGCAGCGCCGCTTCCAGAAGCTCGTCGAGGAGGCGCCCGCGCCGTTCCTGTCCGACGAGGTCCGCGCCAAGATCCACGACTCCGCCAAGCGCATCTGCCGCGAGGCGGGCTACTACGGCGCGGGCACCGTGGAGTACCTGGTGCAGGGCGAGACCGTGTCGTTCCTCGAGGTGAACACCCGCCTGCAGGTGGAGCACCCGGTCACCGAGGAGACCGCGGGTATCGACCTGGTGCGTCAGCAGTTCCGCATCGCCGAGGGCCACGAGCTGAGCATCACCGAGGACCCCGCCCCGCGTGGTCACTCGTTCGAGTTCCGCATCAACGGTGAGGACGCCGGTCGCGGCTTCCTGCCCGCCCCCGGCCCGGTCAACGTGTACCGCGAGCCCTCGGGCCCCGGCGTGCGCGTGGATTCCGGTGTGGTGGCAGGCAGCGTCATCGGCGGTCAGTTCGACTCGATGCTGGCCAAGCTGATCGTCACCGGCGAGAACCGCGAGCAGGCGCTGCAGCGCGCCCGTCGCGCGCTGGCCGAGTACGAGGTCGAGGGGCTGGCGACGGTCATCCCGTTCCACCGCGCGATCGTCGAGGACCCGGCGTTCATCGGTGACGGCGAGAAGTTCGACGTCTACACCAAGTGGATCGAGAACGAGTGGAACAACACCGTCGAGCCGTACACCGGCGGCGGTGCCCCGGCCGACGACGACGAGGAACTGCCCCGGCAGAAGGTCGTCGTCGAGGTCGGTGGCCGTCGCGTCGAGGTCTCGCTGCCCGGTCAGTTCTCCCTCGGTGGCGGCGCGGCCGGTGCGGCCGGTAACGGTGTGGTCCGCAAGAAGCCCAAGCCGCGCAAGCGTGGTGGCGGCGGTGCCGGTGCCGCGTCCGGTGACGCGGTCACCGCGCCCATGCAGGGCACCGTGGTGAAGGTCGCCGTCGAAGAGGGTCAGACCGTCGAGGCGGGCGACCTGATCGTGGTGCTCGAGGCCATGAAGATGGAGAACCCGGTCAACGCGCACAAGGCCGGTGTGGTCACCGGGCTGGCCGTCGAGGCGGGTGCCGCCATCACCCAGGGCACCGTCCTGGCCGAGATCAAGTAGGACGACCTTTTCGCGAACGGGCGCCGGTCTTTATAGACCGGCGTCCGTTCGCGTTCAAAGACGATTGCCCTGAGTGAACGGGCGGCGAAGATCGCGCTCGCGGCCGGGCGCCGCGTCCGTGGCCTGTCGTAATGTGGGTCGGGTGACCAGCAGTGCGCACATCGAACCGGATTCCGCAGCCACACCGGATCCGGTGCCGGTCGCCGAGGTGATTCGCGGCAGGCAGGCCGCCGGGCATCGCGACGACGGCCACCGTCTGGCCCTGGTGATCGAGGGCGGCGGCAGCCGGGGGGTGTACTCCAGCGGCATGGTGCAGGCGCTCGAGGAGCTCGGGCTGTCGACGGTGTTCGATGCCGTGTACGGCACGTCGGCCGGGGCGATCAACGGGGCGTGGCTGCTGTGCGGGCGGGCCGCATCGGGGATGCGGTCGTGGACGGATCGCACCATCATGCGGCGAGTGGTCGACCCGGTGCGGATCGTGCGCGGGCGACCGGTTTTCGATCTGCACTACCTGGTGCACCGGGTGTACGACGGGATCGAGCCGATGGACTTCCCGGCGATCCTCGCCAATCCGACCAGCTTCCATCCGATCGCCACCGATACCCGCACCGGGCAGCCGGTCGATCTCGCACCGTTCATCGTCGACAAGCCGACGCTGCTCACGGCTTTGCGTGCGTCGGCGGGATTGCCGTTGCTCGCGGGCCCGCCGGTTGAGCTGGCCGGCCGCAGTTATTTCGACGGTGGTCTCTCCGAGACCGTGCCGATCCGGAGCGCCGTGAGCGCGGGCGCCACCCACGCCCTCGTCCTGCGCACGCGACGAACCGGGGAGCTACGTCCGCCCGCTCCCCTCGTGCACCGGGTGGTCGGTGGCGGATATCTGCGTGCGGTCGCACCTGGCGCTTTCCGCGCGTGGTCGGCGCGACCCGGTCAGCAGGCGGTGGAGGACAGTTACCTCGCTGGCCTGGGTGACCGGGTACTGCAGGTGCATCCCCCTGCCGACGCCCCGCCGGTCGACAGCGCCGCCCGCGACACCACCCTGCTCACCCAGGCCCTCGACCTCGGACGCGCCGCCGTCCACGCCATGCTCGGTGACCGGCCGAGCCTGGCCTGACGCGACCCCCGGAACTCCGGGGCACCGGTTTTGCCGGATTTCCCAGTTCTGCCCGCTCCCTTAGCGTCTCACCGGCGAGGGCATGAGCAGAGGAGACCGGGATGGGTACGCAGGTGCTGGCTCGACCGCCGGTGGAGTCGGCCGGTCATGAGGAGCCGCAGGAGCGAAGGTGGCATCCGGCCGTCCGGGTGCTGTTCCGGTTCACGTTCGTCACCGTCGGAATCGGGATGGCCGGTGCGTGGTTGCTGCACGCGCTGCTGCGCACTCTCGGCCTCCCGCAGCAGGTGGTGGCCGAGATCGGCAAATGGACTGCGCTGCATCCGCTCACGGACTGGGTGGGCGCCCAGCTCTTCGATGTCCGGGTCGACTACACGGTCACCGGTAGTGGCGACACAGCCGCCAAGTGGATCAGCGTCATCACCCTGATCCTGGTCGCGGTTCCGGTGACCGCGGTGTGGTCGGTACTCGACCGGCGGCGCCCCGACTATGCCCGCCTGTACGGCTGGTTCCGGTTGCTGGTGCGGTTCACGCTGGTGAGCGCGCTGATGCTGTACGGGATGATCAAGCTGATGCCGACCCAGATGTCGTTCAATCTGGAGCGGCTGGTCGAACCGTTCGGGCACATGAGCCCGATGGCCGTGCTGTGGGCGCAGTCGTCGCTGTCGGAACCGTACGAGATGGCGCTCGGGGCGGCCGAGGTGACGGCGGCGGTGCTGCTGATCCTGCCGCTCACCGCCGGGCTCGGCTCGGTGCTCGCGGTGATCGTCGCGCTGCAGGTGGTGTTGATGAACCTCACCTTCGATGTGCCGGTGAAACTGTTCGCCCTCCAATTGCTGCTGTACGCAGTGCTTCTCGCGGCACCTGATCTCGTACGTCTGGTCCGGGCGCTGCTCGGCCGTGCTGTCGAAGCGAGCCCGCCGACCACCCTGCTCACCTCACCGCGTGGCAACCGCTTGATGCTCGGTGCTCAGGCACTGCTCGGGCTGTGGTTCCTCGTGGCCACGGCGGTCGAGGCCTACGACGGCTGGCACACCTACGGCAATGCCCGGCCGAAGTCGCCGCTCTACGGCATCTGGAATGTCACCGAGTACTCGTTCGACGGCGAGCAGGTGCCCGCGCTGGTCGACTTCGACGCACCGGCAACCGGCCTGCCGAACGCGACCGAACGGTTCCGCCGCATCATCTTCGACATCCCGCAGGGCATGACCGCCCAGCGCCTCGACGATTCGCTGGTGTCCTTCCCCGCCCGCGTCGACACCGGAAAGCAGACTGTCACCTTGTCCAAGGACACCACCCACCAGTGGACCATCGCGTCCTTCACTTACCTTCGCCCACAGGAGAATCAGCTGATCCTCGAGGGCAAGCTCGGTGGTCGCCAGGTGCGGATGCGGCTCGACCAGGTCGACCTCGACCAGTTCCCCGTCGTCTCGCGCGGCTTCCACTGGGTTCAGGCCACCCCGTACTACCGGTGACTCCCCGGCTAGGCTCGGCCCGTGGAACCGATCGAGATCAACGCAGGCTCCTGGTATCTGCGTGCCCTGCGCGCCGACGACCGCATCGATGACCGGCCCGCGCTCGCCGAAGCAGGCATCGTCGACCCCGATTACATCGCCCGCCGCGACAACGGCTGGGCCGACGAATCGCATCTGTCGTGGGCGGTGTGCGTGCCGACCACGGCGGAGATGATCGCCGAGATCGGCGTCACCCCCGACGCGGACGGCACCGCCCTGATCACCGGTTGGGCGCGCGACGGATTCGCCGACGCCCTGGCCACCGGCGTCGAATCCGTGACCCGTTTCGTCGCAGGCGCCCTCGCCCTCACCCCGCGGCTCAGCCCCGAATTGGGCTGAGCCTCTTCCGGTGTCGGGTCTCGTCAGTAGATGCAGGGCTTGGGCCGGCCTGCCCAGCCGCCGTTGAGGAATTCGCATACCGCCGAGAAGATGTCGCCCGTCGATGACCCGACCTGGGTCGCGGCGGGGGCGCTATCGGGTCCGGTGGCCGCGTTCGCGGTCGTGACGGGGAGGGCGAGGCCGGCGATCACAGCGCTGACAGCAACGAGCTTCTTCATCGAGAGTCCTGTTCGGTAGTTGTCGATCGAGTTGTTCGCTCGGAAGACGAGTCTGGCATATCTGACCGTTCGGTCAAATACCCGGCGGCACCGAAGCTGGTTCTCTCAACAGGTTTGCCGTCATTCCACGATGGTCGCGAGTACCCGGTCGAGGGCGTCCACAACCTTGCCCAGTTCCGCTTCGGTGACGGTGAGTGCCGGACGGAACCGGATTCCGCGTTCGCCGGTCCCCAGCAGCAGCACGTGTTCACGCTCGCGCAGGGCCGTCACCACCCGGTCCCGCAGTTGCGGGGTGGCAAGGGTGATCGCGCACATCAGCCCGCGCCCACGTACCTCGCTCACCTTCTCCGGGTGCGCGGCGGCGAGCTGATCCAGCTGATCGAGCAGGTACCGGCCGAGGGGGCCGACCTTGTCGATCACCCGATCCTGTTCCAGCACTTCGAGAATGCGACGCGCGCGCACCATGTCGGTGAGGTTGCCACCCCATGTGGAGTTGAGCCGCGAACTCACCCGGAAGACATTGTCGGGAACCTCGTCGACCCGGCCGCCCGCCATGATGCCGCAGACCTGGGTCTTCTTCCCGAACGCCACCACATCCGGAGCTACATCCAATTGCTGGTAGGCCCAGGTGGTTCCGGTGAGCCCGACACCGGTCTGCACCTCGTCGAGGACGAACAGGACGTCGTTGTCGTGGCACAACCGCTGCATCGCGGCCAGGAACCGCGGCCGCAGGTGCCGGTCGCCGCCCTCGCCCTGAATGGGCTCGGCGATGAAACAGGCGATGTCGTGCGGACGGTCGGCGAACGCGCGGGCGGCCTGAGCGAGGGTTTCGGCTTCGAGCGCGTCGAGGTCCTCGCCCGCGAAGGTGTGCGGGGTGTCCAGGCGCGGCCAGTCGAACTTGGGGAAGCGCGCGGTCTTGACCGGATCGGTGTTCGTCAGCGACATGGTGTAGCCGCTGCGCCCATGGAAGGCGCCGGTCAGGTGCAGCACCTGGGTGCCGAGTTCCGGTGAGCGGCCGTGGGATTCGTTGTGCCTGCTCTTCCAGTCGAAGGCCACCTTGAGCGCGTTCTCCACCGCGAGCGCACCACCGTCGACGAAGAACAGGTGCGGTAGCCGCGGATCACCGAGCACGCGGGCGAAAGTATCGACGAAGCGGGCCATCTCGACGGTGTAGACGTCGGAATTGCTCGGCTTGTTCACCGCGGCGGTGGCCAGTTCGGCGCGGAAGCGCTCGTCGCGAGCCAGCGCCGGATGGTTCATGCCGAGGGCGTTGGAGGCGAAGAAGCCGAACATGTCGAGATAGGCGGTGCCGTCGCGTTCGTCGATGAGCGTGCGGCCGTGGGACTTGTGCAGGTCGAGCACAAGGTCGAAGCCGTCCGCGAGGATGTGCGAGGACAGGATTTCGTGGACCCGGTTGGCGGGGGTGACCGCCGCGCCGGGGCGCTCCAGTTCGATGGTCACGACCCGAGGGTACGCAACTATTTACGGAACATCCACGGAATGACGGATTAATTACGAAGAATCGTTACCTGTCGTAGAATGTCTGCAGGATGATGGTGCTGCGCGTCCGTACGTTGGCGGTGGCCCGGATCTCCTGCAGCAGCTGTTCGAGATGCCGGGGTGAGGCCACCCGCACCAGCAGGACGTAGCTCTCCTCGCCCGCCACCGAGTGGCACGCCTCGATGCCGGGAACGTGCTGCAGCAACGCGGGCGCGTCATCGGGCTGGGACGGGTCGAGAGGAGTGATCGCGACGAATGCCGACAGCAGGTGCCCGAGCGCTTCGGGGTCGACGTTGGCCGTGTATCCGCGGATCACGCCGCGCGCCTCGAGCCTGCGCACCCGTGACTGCACCGCCGACACCGAGAGGCTGGCCTTCTCCGCCAGATTCGACAGGGTGGCGCGCCCGTCGTTCATCAGCTCTCTGATCAGGAGCCGGTCGATATCGTCGAGCTGGGGTCTAGCCGGTGTATCCGCCATCAGCGAAGGCTAACGCAGGCCGGGGGTTGCGCGGGGAAGACTTCTTTCTGTTCTCCTCCGAAATCCGAGCGAACTTTTCCGTGAGTCGTACCAACAGCAGAAGGTGAACAGTGATGACGCACACCGTGACCGAGCATTTCTCCGAACAGCTCTCGCTGCGCGCGCGGGCCCTGCTGCACGGCCTCGGCGCCGACGTGCCCGAGCCGGGCGTCCTGCTCGCACGCACTCCGATCTCCGGCGGTGTCCTGCTCCCGCTCACTCCCGACACCACGGCCGACGTGGATGCCGCGATCGGTCGCGCGGCCGGCGCGTTCGAATCGTGGCGCGCGGTACCCGCCCCGGTGCGCGCGGCGCTGGTGCGCAGGTTGTCGGCGTTGCTGGTCGCCCATCAGGACGAGCTGGCCGAGCTGGTCACGCTCGAGGCGGGCAAGATCGGCGCCGAAGCGCTCGGCGAGGTGCAGGAGATGATCGACGTCTGCGAGTTCGCGATCGGCCTGTCGCGTCAGCTCTACGGCGCGACCATGCCGTCCGAGCGGCCCGGGCATCGGCTCATGGAGACCTGGCATCCGCTGGGGGTGGTCGGGGTGATCTCGGCGTTCAACTTCCCGGTCGCGGTGTGGGCGTGGAACACCGCCATCGCGCTGGTCTGTGGTGACACGGTGGTGTGGAAGCCGTCGGAGACGACCCCGCTCACCGCGCTGGCCTGTCACACGCTGCTGCGCCGGGCCGCGCTCGAGGTGGGCGCGGATCCGCAAGTGCACCAGCTGGTCCAGGGTGACGCCACCGTCGGCGAGGCGCTCGTCGACGACCCACGGGTGGCGCTGCTGAGCGCGACCGGGTCGGTGCGGATGGGTGGCATCGTCGCGCCACGGGTGGCGGCCAGGTTCGGGCGGTGCCTGCTCGAGCTCGGTGGCAACAATGCCGCGATCGTGGCGCCGAGTGCCGATCTGGAGCTCGCGGTACGGGGGATCGTGTTCGCGGCGGCGGGCACGGCGGGTCAGCGATGCACCACGCTGCGCAGGTTGATCGTGCAAGGCTCGATCGCCGATCAGCTCGTCGAGCGGCTGTCGTCGGCGTACAACCAACTGCCCGTGGGCAATCCACTCGACGACGGTGTGCTCGTCGGCCCGCTCATCAACGAACGTGCCTACACCGCGATGCAGGCGGCGCTGCTGCGTGCCCAGGACGAGGGCGGCGAAATCGTCTGCGGCGGTGAGCGGGTGGAGCTGATCGGGTCGGAGGCGTACTACGTGCGACCCGCGCTCGTGCGAATGCCCGCGCAGACCGAACTGGTGCGCGAGGAGACCTTCGCACCGATCCTGTATGTGCTCACCTACGACGACCTCGACGAGGCCATCGCACTGAACAACGGTGTGACCCAGGGCCTTTCCTCGGCTATCTTCACCCTCGACCAGCGCGAGGCCGAACAGTTCATCGCCGGATCCGATTGCGGCATCGCCAATGTCAACATCGGCACCTCCGGCGCGGAGATCGGCGGCGCGTTCGGCGGGGAGAAGAACACCGGCGGCGGGCGCGAATCCGGGTCCGACTCCTGGAAGGCCTACATGCGCCGGGCGACCAACACGATCAACTACTCCACCGAACTCCCCCTCGCCCAGGGCATCCATTTCGGCTGATCACAGCGGCGATTTCGCCTTCGGCCACCCCGCGTGTACAGTAGTGAATGCAACGCGGGATGGAGCAGCTCGGTAGCTCGCTGGGCTCATAACCCAGAGGTCGCAGGTTCAAATCCTGTTCCCGCTACCACCCGAAAGCCCCGGAGTTTCGACTCCGGGGCTTTCGTCGTTCATCCCAGTCGCAACGTCCAGTTGCCGCGGAAATGCAGCCGGGTGACGCTCGCCGGCTGAACATCGATGCGCCAGAAGGACTTCGACGGCGCGTCGAGGACGACCAGCAGCGCCGCGCGGATCACCGAGGGATGTGTCACCGCGACGGTATCCACACCCGCCGTCGCTATCTCGGCCAGCCAGAACCGCACCCGCTCCACCAGGTCGGTCACCGACTCACCACCGTGCCCGCGGAATTCCGGATCGGTGAGCCAGGCGAACAGCTGACCCTGCGGGAGCCTGCTCATCTCGGTACCCCGCCACGCCCCCGCGTCCAGGTCACGTAGTCGCTCGTCCCGCTCGCCCACCAGCCCGAGCGCCTCGGCGGTCTCGCGCACCCGACGTTCCGGGCCCGTCCGCACCTGCGCTCCGGTCAGCGGCGAGCACGTCTCCAGCGCGGCGAGGCCCGCCGTGTCCAGGGGTTCGTCGACCGGGAATCGCGCCTTGCGTACCGCCTCGGTGAGGCCGTGGCCGACGAGGTCGACTCTCAGCACCGTTTGCACGATGGACCAGGGTACGGCGAGCGTGTTCCGGGCCACACCCCTCACCCCGGCTCGACCGGGGAATCGTCGGCGGCCTGGCCATAGACGCTGGTCGCGGGCGGCGCGCGGATCGCGGAACCTGTCGGTGGGTGGGTGCACACTGAATCTCATGGACCGGTTCTCCCCCGCTACCGCGCAGTGGTTCGACGGCGCCTTCCCCGAGGCGACGTCGGCCCAGCTCGGCGCGTGGCAGGCCATCGCCGACGGGCAGCACACCCTTGTCGTCGCGCCGACCGGGTCGGGCAAGACGCTGTCGGCGTTCCTGTGGGCGATCGACCAGCTCGCCCAGCGTGGGCCCGCCGAGCCCGGCACCCGCCGAGGGACATCCGTGCTCTATGTCTCACCACTGAAAGCGCTGGCAGTGGACGTGGAGCGGAACCTGCGAGCCCCGCTGGTCGGAGTCACCCAGACGGCGAAGCGGCTGGGGCTCGACCCGCCGGAGATCTCGGTGGGCGTGCGATCCGGCGACACCACCCCCGCGCAGCGCCGGGCGATGCAGCGCACCCCACCCGACATTCTCATCACCACACCCGAATCACTGTTCCTGCTGCTCACCTCCGCGGCCCGCGAAACCCTCGCCGAGGTCGAGACGGTGATCGTCGACGAAGTACACGCCATCGCCGGCTCCAAACGCGGCGCGCACCTGGCGCTGTCGCTGGCCCGGCTCGATCAGCTCACCGAACGGCCCGCGCAGCGCATCGGTCTCTCGGCCACCGTCCGCCCGCCCGAGGAGGTCGGGCGATTCCTCGTCGGCGACGCGCCGATCACCATCGTTCGGCCACCCGCGCCGAAGACCTTCGACCTGTCGGTTCGCGTGCCGGTGGCGGACATGACCGATCCGGGCGGCGACTCCGATCAGCCGGGTTCTATCTGGCCGCATGTCGACGAGGCCATCGTCGACCTGGTGCTCGAGCATCGGTCCTCGATCGTGTTCGCGAACTCGCGACGCCTGGCCGAACGATTGACCGCCCGGCTCAACGAGGCCTACGCCGCCAAGCTGGGCGAACCGGTCGAGACCGAGCACGCCCCACCCGCCCAGCTCGGGCCGTCCACCGAGGTGATCCACGGTGCCGACCACCTGCTGGCGCGTGCGCATCACGGGTCGGTGAGCAAGGAGCAGCGGGCGATCATCGAGGACGACCTCAAGACGGGTCGGCTGCGGTGCGTGGTTGCCACGAGCAGCCTCGAGCTGGGCATCGACATGGGTGCGGTCGACCTGGTCGTTCAGGTGGAGGCGCCGCCGTCGGTGGCGAGCGGGTTGCAGCGGGTCGGGCGGGCCGGACACCAGGTGGGCGAGATCTCGCGGGGTGTGCTGTTCCCCAAGCACCGCACCGATGTCATCCATTGCACCGTCGCCGCCCAGCGCATGCTGTCCGGGCAGATCGAACTGCTCCAGATCCCCGCGCATCCGCTCGACATCCTCGCCCAGCAGACCGTTGCCGCCTGCGCGCTGGAACCGCTCGATGTCGACGCCTGGTTCGATGTCGTCCGGTCGACCGGAAGCTACGCGCAGCTGCCCCGCTCGGCGTATGAGTCCGTGCTCGATCTGCTCGCCGGTCGGTATCCGTCCGACGAGTTCGCGGAGCTGCGGCCCCGCGTGGTGTGGGATCGCGATGCGGGCACGCTGACCGGGCGCCCCGGTGCGCAACGTTTGGCGGTCACCTCTGGTGGTGCGATTCCCGATCGCGGAATGTTCGCGGTGTTCATGGTGGGTGAGAAAGCTTCTCGTGTAGGTGAACTCGACGAGGAGATGGTCTACGAGTCCCGCGTCGGTGATGTGTTCGCGCTCGGTGCGACGAGCTGGCGGATCGAAGAGATCACCTTCGACCGGGTGCTGGTGTCGCCTGCGTTCGGGCTGCCCGGTCGGTTGCCGTTCTGGCACGGCGACGGTTTGGGTCGTCCCGCCGAATTGGGTTCGGCGCTGGGCGAATTCGTGCGCACGGCTGGGCAGGTTCCCGCCGATGAGCTGACCCAGATCGTGTCCAACATGGGCGCCGAGGTCTCGGCTCCTGGAGTTTCCCCCGATTCGGCGGAATCCCTTGTCGGGAAGGGTGTCCCGCTGGAAAGCCGGGCGCGATCACGCGGTGCGAATCGGGTCGGGGCGGAGTTGAGTAAGCCCGCTTCGCGGCTCGAGGAGTTGGTGCGCACAGCTGGGCTGGACCAGAACGCGACGGCCAATCTGGTCGGGTTGCTCGACGAACAGCGGACGGCGACAGGGCAATTGCCTACCGATCGCACCCTGGTGGTCGAACGGTTCCGCGATGAACTCGGTGACTGGCGGCTCGTGCTGCACTCGCCCTACGGCACGCCGGTGCACGCACCGTGGGCGCTGGCTGTGGGGGCGCGTCTGCAGGAACAGTTCGGTATCGACGCGGCGCCTACCGCGTCCGACGACGGCATTGTCGTGCGGTTGCCCGACACCACGGATCAGCCGCCGGGTGCGGAGCTGTTCGCGTTCGAACCCGACGAGATCGACGACATCGTCACCGAACAGGTCGGTGGTTCGGCGCTGTTCGCGTCTCGGTTCCGGGAGTGCGCCGCCCGCGCGTTGCTGCTGCCGCGGCGCGACCCGGGTAAGCGGGCCCCGCTGTGGCAGCAGCGGCAGCGGTCGGCCCAATTGCTCGACGTGGCAAGGAAATTCCCGCAGTTCCCGATCCTGCTGGAAACCGTGCGCGAATGCCTGCGCGATGTGTACGACCTGCCCGCCCTGCGCGACCTGCTCACCCGGGTGGCGCGCCGGGAGATCCGCCTGGTCGAGGTGGAGACCGCAACCCCGTCACCGTTCGCCAACGCCCTGCTGTTCTCCTACATCGGCCAGTTCCTCTACGACGGCGACAGCCCACTGGCCGAACGCCGCGCCGCCGCCCTCGCCCTCGACTCGAGCCTGCTCGCCGAACTCCTGGGCCGCGTCGAACTCCGCGAACTCCTCGACCCAGCCGTCCTCGACCTCACCGAACGCGAACTCCAACGCCTCACTCCTGAACGCCACGCCCGCGACGCGGAAGGCCTGGCCGACCTCCTCCGCCTCCTCGGCCCTCTGACCCCCGACGAGGCCGCCGCTCGCTGCGTTCCCCGCCCCGGAACCCTCACAGCCGCCAGCTGTGCTGCCGACGGAGGTGCGGCGGTGGGCGGCGACGAGTCGCGGCTGCTCGCGGACTCCGACGCCCCGGCGTGGTTCGCGGAACTGCGGGATTCGCGGCGGGCCCTGGAGGTTTCGTTCGCGGGGCGCACCTGGTGGGTTGCCGTGGAGGACGCGGCTCGGTTGCGGGATGCGCTAGGGGTGCCGTTACCGATCGGGGTGCCTGCGGCGTTTATCGAGCCGGTGCCGGATCCGCTGGGTGATCTGGTCGGGCGGTATGCGCGCACGCACGCGCCGTTCACTACCGCCGCCGTTGCCGAGCGATTCGGCTTGGGTACGGCGGTCGCGGCCACCGCACTGCATCGATTGCTTGCCGAAAAGCGTATTGTGGAGGGGGAATTCACGCCGGGTGCGGCCGGTGGTGAGTGGTGTGACGCGCAGGTGTTGCGGCGGTTGCGGCGGCGGTCGCTCGCGGCGGCCCGGCACGAGGTCGAGCCGGTGTCCACCGCCGCGTTCGCTCGTTTCCTACCTGCCTGGCAACACGTCGGTTCGGGCGAGTTGCGCGGCATCGACGGTGTGGCCACGGTGGTGGAACAGCTTGCGGGCGTGCCCGTTCCGGCTTCGGCATGGGAGTCGCTGATCCTGCCGATGCGGGTGCGCGACTACTCGCCCGCCATGCTCGACGAACTCATGGCCACCGGTGAGGTGATCTGGTCGGGGCACGGCGCCATCACCGCCCGCGACGGCTGGATCGCCCTGCACCTGGCCGAACAGGCCCCGGTCACCCTGCCACCACCCGACGACATAGACCCCACCGACATTCAGCTCGACCTCCTCCTGGCTCTCGGCGCCGACATCGAGCCCCGCCTACGAACCGGGCGCGGTGAACCCACCGACGGCGCCGAGGCCGAGGTGATAGATCTCGACCGAACCGGTGACATCGGCGGCGAAGGCCGTCGAATCCCGGCGAACCTCAGCGGCGGCGGCGCGTATTTCTTCCGCCAGCTGTCCGATGCGACCGGGCTGCTCGATGACAAAGCGGTCGGCGAGGCTCTGTGGCAGCTGGTCTGGGCCGGTTACGTTTCCGGCGATACCTTCGCCCCGGTGCGCGCACTCCTGTCGGGCACCGCGCGCAGCACCACCGCGCACCGCACGCCACGCCGCGCTCCCCGGGCCCGCGCGTACCTGCCCCGCCCGTCCATGCCGACCCGGTCCGGCCCACCGAACCTGGCAGGCAGGTGGTCGATTCTCCCGGAACGGGTGCGCGACAACACTGTTCGTGCCCACGCCACGGCCGATCAGCTCATCGAGCGATACGGCGTGCTGACGCGCGGCTCGGTACAGAACGAAGGCGTGCCGGGCGGGTTCGCGCTGATGTACCGGGTGCTCACCGAGTTCGAGGACCGTGGCAGGTGCAGGCGAGGCTATTTCGTCGACACCCTCGGTGGCGCGCAGTTCTCCACCACCGACACCGTCGACCGCTTACGTTCCTTCGACACCGACCGCGACAACGACCGGGCAGGCGTCGCCGTGGCCCTGGCCGCCTGCGACCCGGCCAACCCCTACGGAGCCGCCCTGCCGTGGCCCAAGGGCGATGCCGACAGTGGTCACCGGCCGGGCCGCAAAGCGGGGGCGCTGGTGGTACTGGTCGGCGGCGAACTGGTGCTCTATGTGGAGCGCGGCGGCAAGACCCTGCTCAGCTTCACCGAGGACATCGGCCTGCGCCGCACAGCGGCCGTCGCCTTGGCACAGCTGGTCACCGACCGCCGGGTCGACGGCCTGGTGATCGACAAGATCAACGGTGAAACCGTGCACGGCCACACCTTCGTCGACGTCCTCGTCGAGGCGGGCTTCTCGATGACCCCACGCGGACTCCGACTGCGCAGGCAGGTGTAGCCGATGCCCGAGGGCGACACCGTTTTCCGCACCGCCGAACGGCTACGCACCGCGCTGGCCGGGAAGACACTGACCCGCAGCGACTTCCGTGTGCCGCGCTACGCCACCGTCGACCTTGTCGGCGAAGTCGTCGACGATGTAGTGAGCTACGGCAAGCACCTGTTCGTGCGCACCGACCGGGCCAGCATCCACACCCACCTGAAAATGGAGGGCACCTGGCGGGTGTTCCACTGCGGCCAGCGCTGGACCAAACCGCGGGTCACCGCGCGACTCGTGCTGGCCACCGAGGAGGTCGAGGCCGTCGGCTTCTCGCTCGGAAAGGTGCAGGTCCTGCCGCGCGCCGAGGAACACACCGTCATCGATCACCTCGGCCCCGATCTGCTCGGGCCCGGCTGGGACGCCGCCGAGGCGCTGCGTCGCCTGTCCGGGTATCCGCGCCGCCCCATCGGACTCGCCCTGCTCGACCAGCGCAATCTGGCGGGCATCGGCAATATCTACCGCAGCGAGATCTGCTTCCTGCGCCGCGTCCACCCGGCCACGCCCGTCGGCGAGATCGCCGATCTCCCGGCCCTCGTCGAGGAGTCGCACCGGGTTCTCGGCAAGGCCGCGCACGAACCACCGTGGCGGCCGATGGTCTACGGGCGCACCCGTCGGTCGTGCCCGCGCTGCGGCACCGCCATCGCCTCCCAGCTCCTCGGGGAGGACGACCCCGCCGACCGCATCACCCAGCGCGAACGTGGCATCTATTTCTGTCCGCGCTGCCAGCCGGTTCCCTGAAAAAGGCTCGCCGTCGCCGCCGCCGTCCGATACGCTCGCCAGAATCGTTCCCATCGCTAACTTCCCGGCAGTTCACCAGGTAGAGAGCAGGTTTCGCAGTGGCATGTCGGATCGGTGAGCTCGTGCTCGAGTGCCGCGAGCCCGAGACACTCGCCAAGTTCTGGTGCGCGGTACTCGATTACGTCGTACTCGATCGCGACGACGACGGCAGCATCGAGATCGGGCCACGCGAAGGCTTCGGCGGCCCGCAGCCGACGATCATCCTCAGCCCCACCGACAATTCAAAGCCCGGCAAGGCTCGCCTGCACATCGACGTCAATCCCACCGACCGCGACCAGGATGCCGAACTCGCGCGCCTGCTCGAACTCGGCGCACGTCCCGCGGATATCGGCCAGACGGGCGACGAGCAGTGGCATGTGCTGGCCGATCCCGAGGACAACTACTTCTGCTTGCTGAAGGCGCGCATCGACCCGGTCTGAGGGTCAGCGGTCCTGCGGTACCGGTTCCAGCAATTGCGGACGCGGCTCCGGGGCGGCGACCCGCAGGGCGTCGGCCGACTTGTCGTCCGGCTGGGTCTGCGATTCGATCTCCGCGCGCACCCGCGCCTGGTAGGTCGACACCTCACGCTCGATGTCGTCGTCGTCCCAGCCGAGAATCGGCGCCACCAGGTGCGCGACCTGTTCGGCACAGTTGGCGCCCCGATCGGGGTATTCGATGGAGATGCGGGTGCGCCGGGCCAGGATGTCGTCGAGGTGCAGGGCGCCCTCCGCGGCGACCGCGTACACCGCTTCCACCTGCAGGTAGGCGGGAGCGTCGGTAATCGGTTGCAGCAGTTCGGGTTTGCCCTCGGCCATGGCGAGCACCTCGTCGACGACCGAGCCGTAGCGGTCGAGCAGGTGGGTCATCCGGTACGGGTGGACGCCGTAGTGCTCGGCCAGTTGCACGGTCTGGTTCACCAGCGCGAAGTACCCGTCGGCGCCGAGCAGAGCCACCTTCTCGGTGATCGACGGCGATACGCGGGCCGGAATGTCCTGCGCCGCTTCGTCCATGGCATCGGCCGCCATCACCCGGTAGGTGGTGTACTTGCCGCCCGCGATACTCACCAGGCCGGGCGCCACCCGGGCCACGGCATGCTCACGCGACAGCTTCGACGTCTCGTCGCTCTCCCCCGCCAGCAGCGGCCGCAGGCCCGCGTACACGCCGTCGATATCGGCGTGGGTGAGCGGCGTGACCAGCACCTCGTTCACCCGGTCGAGCAGGTAGTCGATATCGGCCTTGGTCGCGGCGGGATGCGCGAGGTCCAGATTCCAGTCGGTGTCGGTGGTGCCGACGATCCAGTGCGCGCCCCACGGAATGACGAACAGCACCGAGGTGGGGGTCCGCAGGATGATCGCGGCGTCGCTGACGATGCGGTCGCGCGGGACGACGATGTGCACACCTTTGGACGCTCGCACATGGAATCGGCCGCGCTGATGCGACAGACCCTGCACCTCATCGGTCCACACGCCCGTCGCATTGATGACCACACTCGCGCGCACCTCGGCGGTCCGCCCGTCCTCGGTGTCGCGCAGCTTCGCCCCGACCACCCGGTCGGCCTCCCGCAACAGTCCGACCACCTGGGTGGACGTACGGATGACGGCACCGTAGTGGGCCGCGGTGCGGGCGACGGTCATGGTGTGGCGGGCGTCGTCGACGACGGTGTCGTAGTAGGTGACACCGCCGATCAGCGCGTCACGGCGCAGCCCCGGCGCCAGCCGCAGCGCACCGTGGCGGGTCAGATGATGCTGTCCCGGAACGGATTTCGCGCCGCCCATGGTGTCGTAGAGGGTCAGGCCGGCGGCCACGTACGGCCGTTCCCACAGCCGGTGGGTGAGCGGGTACAGGAAGCGCAGCGGCTTCACCAGGTGCGGGGCCAGCGTCGACAACGCCAGCTCGCGCTCCTTGAGCGCCTCGCGCACCAAACCGAACTCGAGCTGTTCGAGGTAGCGCAGACCGCCGTGGAACATCTTCGACGACCGGCTCGAGGTGCCCGAGGCGAGGTCACGCGCCTCCACGAGGGCGACCGACAGGCCACGGGTCGCCGCGTCGAGCGCGATCCCGGAGCCGACCACGCCGCCGCCGATGACCAGCACGTCGAATCGGTCCTTGCCGAGGCGCTCCCAGGCGGTGCGCCGGTGTTCGGGACCGAGCTCACCGGGGCCGAGCCGGTCCCGTCTTCCGCCCGCGACCAACTCACCAGGGTTCAGGAACGGAAACTCCGGTGTCTGCGACATGCTCGACTCCTCGCCGCCGACCGTGAACGGCCGGTCCCAGCCGACAGTTGGGTGCAGACGCCGGGCACGTCCCGGCGCCGCCTACAGGCTAAACGTAGTGCCCACCCGGCGGGTGGGACGAACCCGGCGAGGCGCGTGGCCGAAATTCGGTACCCGGACCCAACCGGGCGATTCCCGCTCGTCGTCGGCGACAAAGCTTGCTACGACGACCGCGCGGTTGGGTAGCCTGCCTGAATGCGTCGCTATGTGGCCGCCATCGATCAGGGCACGACTTCGAGTAGGTGCATCGTCTTCGACCGGCAGGGCCGGATCGTCGGGACCGCGCAACGCGAACATCGGCAGATCTTCCCCAAGCCCGGCTGGGTGGAGCACGATCCGGTCGAGGTGTGGCGCAATACGGAATGGGTGCTCGGCGCCGCGCTCGGCAACAGTGGCTGCTCGGCGGGCGACCTGGCCGCCATCGGTATCACCAACCAGCGCGAGACCACCGTCGTGTGGGACCGGACCACCGGCGAACCGGTGTACAACGCCATCGTCTGGCAGGACACTCGCACCGATCAGCTGTGCACCGAGCTCGGTGGCGAGCAGGGCCCGTCGCGGTACGCCGACCGCACCGGGTTGCCGCTGTCGACCTATTTCGCCGGTCCGAAGCTGCGCTGGATCCTCGACAATGTCGAGGGCGCACGGGCAAAGGCGCAGGCGGGTGACCTGTGTTTCGGCACGATGGATACCTGGGTGCTGTGGAAACTCACCGGTGAACACCGCACCGACGTCACCAATGCCTCGCGCACGATGCTGATGGATCTGCGCACGCTGCGATGGGATTCGCAGATCTGCGCGGAATTCGACGTGCCGATGTCGATGCTGCCCGAGATCCGCAGCTCCTCGGAGGTGTACGCGGAGATCACCGCCGGGCCCTTCGCCGGCGCACCCGTGGCGGGCATTCTCGGCGACCAGCAGGCCGCCACCTTCGGGCAGGCGTGCCTGTCGCCCGGCGAAGCCAAGAACACTTACGGCACAGGCAATTTCATGCTGCTCAATACCGGGACGACACCGGTGTTCAGCAAGCACGGGTTGCTCACCACCGCGTGCTACCAGATCGGTGACTCCCCCGCCGTCTACGCGCTGGAAGGGTCGATCGCGGTCACCGGTTCGCTGGTGCAGTGGTTGCGCGACAACCTCGGCATCATCTCCTCCGCCCCCGAAGTGGAAACCCTGGCCCGCACGGTCCCCGACAACGGCGGCGCCTACTTCGTCCCCGCCTTCTCCGGGCTGTTCGCCCCGCGCTGGCGGCCCGACGCCCGAGGCGTCATCGCGGGCCTCACTCGCTTCGTCACCAAGGCCCATCTGGCAAGAGCCGCACTGGAATCCACCGCTTTCCAGACCCGCGAGGTGGTCGACGCCATGCGTGCCGATGCCGCCGCACAGCACCTCGACCTGGAACTGACCACCCTCAAGGTCGACGGCGGCATGACCGGCAACGACCTGCTCATGCAATTCCAGGCCGATATCCTCGACGTTCCCGTGGTCCGCCCGGTGGTCCGCGAAACCACCGCCCTCGGTGCCGCCTACGCCGCCGGTCTGGCCGTCGGCTACTGGTCCAGCCTCGACGACCTGCGCGACAACTGGATCGCCGACCACACTTGGACCCCCGATATGCCCGAATTCGAACGCACCCAACGCTATTCGGAATGGAACAAGGCCGTGGAACGCACCTACAACTGGTCCTGAGGATGGACGACCGCCCCCGCAAGCTGCCTCGGCAACGCCGGGCGCGCGAGACCGTGGAAACGCTGCTCGAGGCCGCCGCCCAGGTGTTCTCCCGCGAGGGTGCGGCGGCCACGACCAACCGGATCGCCGAGCGCGCGGGCGTCTCGATCGGCACGCTGTACCAGTACTTTCCGAACAAGACGGCGATGCTGCGCGCCTTGGCCGAGCGCCACTTCCTCGCTGCCGGGACGGGACTCGGCGAGGTCCCCGGCTCTTCGATGGGGAAGTGACCACATCCCCCGAGCAACACCGCTCTCGTGTCGGCGGCGATCCGGTCGAGGAACCGCACGCTCAGTTCCGGCGGCGTCCACCGGTCCGCCGCCGGGTGGACCAGCGTGACCGGCGAACCCTGATAGTCCTGTGGAGGTGTGTGCTCGAACAAGAGGAAGTCCGTGAGAAAACCGACGGGGATCCACACGCCGCCGCCTCTCGGGTCGCTGCCACAGTGTCGCGACAATGCCGGGTCCAGGCTCATGTTCGCCATATCGACCAACCATCGAATCGGCAGACGCACACCGCTCGCCGCTCGCCCCGCACCCGAGAGGACGCCACGCGGCAACGCGCCCAACGCCTTCCAGCGAGCAGCCGCCCGACGTGCGGCCGGCTCAGCGGGGTCGAGCAGGCAAGTCGCCACCACATGCGCGACCCGCCCGGTCCGCGCCGCCACCTCGTACGCGAGCATCCCACCGACACTCGCGCCGAACAGCACGAGCGGCCTGCTGTCGGATTCGGTTTCAGCACAGACGAACTCGCTCACCAGCTCCACCCAGTCGCGATACCGCACCGACGTGGGCTTCGGCTCGACGGTGTCGCCGTAGAGCGGAAGATCCAGCGCCGCGACCGAAACACCCTCCCCCGCAGCGATTCCGAGCAGCGGCCAAACCAACCCCGCATGCCCACCCGCCCCGTGCAACGCCAACACCCGAACAGCCGCGTCCCCACGCTCCGCCCTGGCCACATGCACCCTGCGCCCTCGCCATTCCCACCACGTCGACTCCGGCTCGACCACCTTCTCCCGATACCGAACCGGCAGGAACTTCACATAACTCGAATACTCCATACGCACAGAATCCGGCCCCGAATACCCGCTGCCAACTCGCATTCACACCACCGATCCGGCCGCAAAAAGACCCACTGAGCAGCGCCATCGCAAAACACTGATTCACGTGCTCGCATTTCGAACATCACTACAGCGGCTTCCGAGGAGACAACAGTTCAGGCTCGGGGGCTCGGAGTCCGGTCAATCGTTGTAGACAGTGTTCCCGTGTGCCCGGATTCGGCCTGTCGACGCCGCCGAATCGCGCATGACTGCATCCTGATCACCCGGCGCACAAGGCCTCACGAAGAGTCGAGGCCCTTCCGAGCGACCGGTGAGCCACTATCAGACGCTGGTCGTGGCTGCTTTAGCCAGGCGATGGATGGCTTCGGTGAGGGTGGGTTCGTCGGAGGTGGTGAAGCAGAGGCGCATGGAGGTCTGGTAGGCGTCGGTGACGGCGAAGGCGGCGCCGGGGACGTAGGCGACGCCTGCTTCCAGGGCGGTGGGGAGCAGGGTCGAGGCGTTGGTGCCGTCGGTGAAATCGGCCCAGATGAACATGCCGCCGGTGGGGTCGGTGCAGTGGACGCGGCCGGCGAAGGTGGTGCGCAGGGCGGCGACGAGGGCGCGGGCGCGGGTGCCGTAGGCGGCGCGGATGGTGTCGACGTGGGTGGTGAGCCAGTCGGTGTCGGTGAGCAGGTCGGTGGTGATCTGGTGGGTGAGGGCCGAGCCACACAGGTCGGCGCCTTGTTTGAGGAGTTCGACTGCGCGACAGACCCTTTCTGGAGCGATCAACCAGCCGACACGGAGGGCGGGGGCCAGGATCTTGGACACGCTGGACAGCCGGATCACCTGGGGCGAGTAGGAGGCGACCGGCGCCGGGGTCGGCCGGTCGAACCAGAGTTCGCCGTAGGGATCGTCTTCGATCACCCAGAAGCCGTGTGCCTCAGCGAGTTCGGCGAGGCGACGGCGGCGCTCGGGCGCGAGGGTGACCCCACCGGGATTGTGGAAGTTCGCGACGGTGTGGACGACGGCCGGACGCTCACCGGCGGCCAGCAGCTCCTCCAGCACGTCGACACGTAGCCCGTCGGCGTCGAGCGGCACGGCGACGATGCGCGCACCGGCGGCCCGGAACACTTGCAGCGCACCGACATACGCCGGGTCCTCCACCACGACCAAGGCGCCCGGATCGAGCAGCACCTCGGCCAGCAGCGACAACGCCTGCTGCGAACCATGGGTGATGAACACCTCGCCGACCGGCACCGACCGGCCGATCTCGGCGGACTCGCGCTCGGCGATCACCGCACGCAGCGCGGGCCAGCCGGGCGACTCCGTGTACTGCAACACCGCCGGATCACGCAGGGCCGCCTCCGCCGCGGCGGCGATCCGCTCACCCGGCATCAGCGCCGCATCGGGCAGACCTCCGGCCAGGCTGATGATCTCCGGCCGCGCGGTGAGCTTGAGCAGGTCCCTGATCGCCGAACTCTGCAAACCGGCGAGCTTGCCCGCCAATGCTGGACTGGTCAGCGACATGGAAACCTCCGGGAACGCCAGGGGACGCGATGACCAACGATCGCACAGCATTCACCAGAATATGAAATTGTTGTCCCAGATAATGGGACTATGGGAGGGCCGTAATGGACTTGACCTGCCACTTCCCATCGGTCAGCGTGGTGACGATCTCCTGCTTGTAGACCACCGACGTACGGTCGGGATGCCACTCGCGCAGCTCCACGTCATA
This sequence comes from Nocardia ignorata NBRC 108230, assembly GCF_001612905.1. Classification (GTDB taxonomy): domain Bacteria; phylum Actinomycetota; class Actinomycetes; order Mycobacteriales; family Mycobacteriaceae; genus Nocardia; species Nocardia ignorata. Next base: position 28,229 of record NZ_BDBI01000014.1, read on the forward strand.
GACTCCGACGCCGGTCTCGCGCACCTTCACGCAGTGCGTGGTACCCCTCGGGATCTGATCGTCGATCGCCTTCTGGATGACATCGGCGGGCGAGATGTTCACCGCGTCGGGCGCGACGAACTCACGCACGCGCGCACCGGAGCGTTCGACATAGAAGGCGTACTGGAAGCCGAGGATCGCCCTCGCGCCCGAGGATGTGTCGCCCGGGCCGTTTCCGACGGTGAGACCCTCGTCGGCGATCGTCCGGCAGTCGGCACCCGCTGCGGAGGTGACCGGCGCCGCGGTGGGCCCGGGATCCTCGCCACCACCACGCTTGACCAGCCCGATCGTCAGCACCAGCGCGACGACGAGCAGGACCGCGGCCACGACACCGCCGATGATCCAGCGCATCCGGTTGTCGGGCTCGGACTCCTCGGCGACCGGCGCGGTCGGCGTCTTCGGGGCGAGCCTGCGGGCGATGGGGTCGTCGGCCCAGGACAGGCCGGGTTCGGGCGGCTTGGGGACGCCGCCGTCGTCGTCGGGGCTGTTCCACCAGGCCCGGTCCTCGGCGTCGTTGTCCTTGGCCGGTGCGCGCGGCGGTTCGGGGGTGCGTTCCGGCTCGGTGACCCGCTGCTGGCGCGGCGCGGAGTTGCGCCGGATGACCTCGGTCTCTTCCTTCCCGGAAGTCACCGGCACCGAGTCACCGAACACCGAGCTACCGGCGGCGGAAGCGGCGGCGCCGAAACGCACCGTCGGATCGGCGGGCGGGGTGGGTCGTGCGGGCGGCGGTGTCGCGACAGCGTCACCGAACGGCGAAGGACGCGGCGGCGCAACGGGATTCGCCGGGGGCGGCGTGGCCCCACCGAAAACGGAGGTCGCAGCCGAAGGATGAGGCGGCGCAGGCGGACTGGTGGGCGGCGGCGTGGACACGGCATCGCCGAAGACGGATGTCGGAGCGGAACGACGCGGTGGCACAACAGGATCGGGCCCGCGCGGCGGAACCGGCCCATTCGGCGGAACGCTCCCGGCGGGAGTTACCGGACCAGGAGCGGTGGGCGGAACGGGTCCGGCCGGGGGCATCGGCGCACCCACCGGCGCACCGAACGGCCCGGGCGCCGGCGCGGAGCCCGGCTGCGCGGGTCGCCAACCGACCTCCGGCAGCGGTCCCGGCGGAGCGGGCGGCGGCACGGCGAGCGGACCACCGAAACCGGCGTCGTCGACCGGCGGCCCGAAATCGCCTACGGGAGGACCGAATTCACTCGCGGGCCGGTTACGGCCGCGCTCGTTCTCGTCATCCTCGGTGGCCACAGTCCCATCCTTTCCCCAGGACACACGTGTGGGGCGGTCGCCATCCGACCGCCCCACACGACGTACTGCGTGTCAGTACTGGAGCGAGCCACCCCACTGAGTGGTGACACCCGCGACGTTGATCGTCTGCAGCAGCTCCCCCGGCACCGGAAGTGTAGCCTTCGCGGCCTGTTCCATCGCGGCGGCACCGCCCGGCTGAGCCTTGATCCAGTTCTCGACCGCCGCCTTGGCCAGGTTGGCCTGGGTGGTGTCGAGGACGGTGACCATGGTGTTGTCGGGGCGGCCGTCGCCACCGTTGAAGGTGGTGACCTTCACCGAGTTCTCGCCGACGTACTCGACCGCGACACCGGCGTCACCGAAGCCGCCACCCGGCGTGCGGTAGCCGATGGTGCCGACGTAACCGGAAGCGTTGTTGTAGTGGTGGGTGTTGGCCAGCACACCCGGCAGCAGCGAACCGCCGTCGACGGTGACGCCGACTTCCTGGTGCGGGCCCTCCATCTCGACGACCGGCGCGGCAGGCGCGTTGGCCAGGCGCGGCGCCTGCCAGGCGGGCTCCTGCGCTTCCTGCGGATCCTGCACCAGGGTCTCGGGGCCGTCTTCGGCGGCACCGCCCTGCGCCTGCGGGGCGGCGGGCTGGTTCTGCGAAGGCTGCGCGGGCGTCTGCTGGGCGGGGGTGCCGCCCTGCTGGCCCGGCGCGGCCTCTTGCGGCTTCTCCGGGTTGTTCACGGCGGGCTGGGCGGGGTTGCCCTGACCGGCCTGACCCGGCACCGGCAGCGGCGCGGTACGCGGGGTGGTGGTGACGCCCGGCTGGCTCGGCGTCGGCTTGGCCTGCTCCGGCTCCTCCGGCGCGGGGGTGGTGACACCCGGCTGCGCCGGGGTGGGCTTGGACTCGCCCGGCTTCACGTTCTCCGGGGTCTCCGGCTGCTTCTCTTCAGGAGTGACCGTCTCCGGCGTCTCTCCAGGCTGCTGGCTCGGGGTCTCGGTGCCCGGCTGCGCAGGAGCCGGAGTCGCGGGTGTGGTCGGCTGGTCGCTGGGGACCGCGCCGGCCGGAGCCGCGAGGAGGGTCGCCACGGCCGCGGCGGCGGCCAGGGGCAACGACGTGCTTGCCATCGCTCGCTGCGCCCGACTCGGCTTACGATGCTTCACTTTTCGCTAATCCCTTTCCCGGAGGGAATCCCCCACAATCCACCACGCGCTCGCATTCGAACGCGCCTCGGCCGTGAGTCAACCATATGAGCGCGAGACAGGCAACGCGGCAGTAGCTTTCGGATATCGGCCGTGGGGGCTCAGTCCAGGTCGTCGTGGCGCATCAGCAAACGACCGGCTTCGGTGACCGATCCGGTGAGCGACGGGTACACCGAGAAGGTCTGCGCGAGATCGGTGACCGTGAGGTTGTTCTGCACCGCGAGCGCGATCGGCAGGATCAGCTCCGAGGCGATGGGGGCGACGACCACGCCGCCGATCACCACACCGGTGGCGGGGCGGCAGAAGATCTTGACGAAGCCCCGGCGCAGCCCCGACATCTTCGCGCGCGGATTCGTGTTGAGCGGCAGCATGACCGTGCGCGCGGGCACCTCGCCGTTGTCGATGGCGGTCTGGCTCACACCGACGGTCGCGATCTCCGGGCGGGTGAACACCGCCGAGGCGACGGTCTTGAGCCGGATGGGGCTCACCCCCTCGCCGAGCGCGTGGTACATCGCGATCCGGCCCTGCATCGCGGCCACCGAGGCGAGCGGGAGCAGGCCGGTGCAGTCGCCCGCCGCGTAGATACCCGGCACCGAGGTGCGCGACACGCGGTCGACACGCAGGTAGCCGTTGTCGAGTTCGATACCGACCCGGTCGAGACCGAGATCGGCGGTGTTCGGGGTGGAGCCGACGGTCATCAGGGCATGGGTGCCGGTGACGGTGCGCCCGTCGGACAGCTTCACCACGATGCCGTCGGCCGTGCGCTCCACGGCGTCGGCGCGGGCGTGCTTGACCAGTTCCACACCGCGTTCGGCGAGAGCTTCCTCGAGCACGAGGGCGGCGTCGGCGTCCTCGCCGGGCAGCACACGGTCGCGGCTGGACACCAGCTTCACCCGCACACCCATCTCGGTGTAGGCGGAGACGAATTCGGCACCGGTGACACCGGATCCGACCACCACCAGGGTCTCGGGCAGTTCCGGCAGGTCGTAGAGCTGGCGCCAGGTGAGAATGCGCTCACCGTCGGGTTCGGCGCCGCGCAGCACCCGCGGGCTGGCGCCGGTGGCGATGAGCACCACCTCGGCCTCGAATTCCTCGGTGCTGCCGTCGGCCATGGTGGCACGCACACGATGCGCCAAACCGGCTGCGGGACCGATCAATTCACCGCGCCCGGCGAGCAGTTGCACGCCTGCGGCCTGCAGTTTGGCGCGGATGTCGGAGGACTGGGCGAGGGCGAGCGCCTTCACGCGGCCGTTCACCTCGGGCAGGTTCACCTTCGCCTGGCTCGCGTCGAGGGTGATGCCGAGGTCGCGGGCGCGGCGCAGATCGGTACGCAGACCGGTGGAGGCGATGAACGTCTTCGACGGAACGCAATCCCACAGCACACAGGCGCCACCGATGCCGTCGGCATCGACCAGGGTCACCGAGGCCCCGTGCTGGGCGGCCACCAGAGCCGCCTCGTATCCCGCCGGTCCACCGCCGATGATCGCAATCCGTGCCACCAGTCACGCTCCTGTGCTCGCCTGATCGGGCATCGCCCCTTGTGAGGGCCGCCCGCGCTGTCGCCCCATCATTTCAGGTGCGCCGTGACGCGACCGGGTCGGCTCGGTGAACAACGTTCGGCGTGTTCGCCGTCACCGCCGAGTGTGACAGTGAGCCGATCTGGGTGGGAGACAGGAATTCCGCGCGGTTTATTGGCTACAGTTCCTCAGGTGCCGATCTATGCCGCTTACGGGTCCAACATGGACTCCACGCAGATGCTGGAACGCTGCCCGCATTCGCCCATGTCGGGAACCGGGTGGCTGGAAGGTTGGCGCCTGACCTTCGCCGGTGACGACATCGGCTGGGAAGGGCCGTTGGCCACCGTCGTCGAAGATCCGGGCTCCCGGGTGTTCGTCGTCCTCTACGACGTGTCCCCGGAGGACGAGGAACGCCTCGACCGCTGGGAGGGCTCCGACTTCGGCATCCACAAGAAGATCCGGCTGCGGGTCACCGGCACCCAGGGCGAGTCCCGGCTGGCCTGGCTTTACGTGCTCGACGCGTACGAGGGCGGGCTGCCGTCGGCGCGTTATCTGGGTGTCATCGCCGATGCCGCCGAGAAGGCGGGCGCACCCGAGGACTACGTGCACGCCTTGCGCACCCGCAACAGCAAGAATGTGGGTCCGGGGTCGGCCTGATCCGACCCCCGAACACGGGGAGTGCGTCACCTACCGCACTCCCCCGCCGCCCTCAGGCCTGCAGCACGATGTTCGTCAGTGTCCGCACGCCGACGGCCAGCGCGCGTTCGTCGATATCGAACGTCGGCTGATGCAGGTCGAGCTGCTCGCCGGTGCCCGACCACACGCCGAGACGCGCCATCGCGCCCGGCGCGTGTTCCAGGTACCAGGAGAAGTCCTCGCCGCCGCCCGACTGGGGCGTGTCGGCCAGGGCGTCGGGACCGATCGCCAGTACGGCGTTCTCGAACATCAGGGTCGAGGCCGCGTCGTTGACCACCGGGGGCACGCCGCGCTTGTAGTTGAGCTGGTACCGCACACCGGTCGGCGCGAGCAGGCTGTCGACGATCTCGCGGACCAGCGGCTCGAGCAGCAACCATGTGGGGTGATCGCCGGTGCGGACGGTTCCGGTGAGCATGCCGGTCTGCGGGATGGCGTTGGGTGCCTTGCCCGCGCTCACCGCGCCCCACACCATCACGGTGCTGGTGCGCGGATCGACCCGCCTGCTCAGCAACCCGGGCAGCCCGGTGATGACGGTGCCGATGGCGTACACGAGGTCGCTGGTGAGGTGCGGCCGTGACGTATGCCCGCCGGGCGAGTCGAGCACGAGTTCGACGGTGTCGGCCGCCGAGGTGATCGCCCCGGTCCGCAGCCCGACCTTGCCCACTTCCAGCCGCGGGTCGCAGTGCAGCGCGAAGATCCGGTCCACGCCGTTCATCCCGCCCGCCGCGACCACGTCGAGCGCGCCGCCGGGCATCACTTCCTCGGCGGGCTGGAAGATCAACCGCACGCCGACCGGCAGGGTGTGTTCGGCCTCGGCCAGCGCGAGCGCGGTCCCGAGCAGCACCGTGGTGTGCGCGTCGTGGCCGCAGGCGTGCGACACACCGGGCACGGTCGAGGCGAAGCTCAGGCCGGTGAATTCCTGCATCGGCAGGGCGTCCATGTCGGCGCGCAGGGCGATGCGCGGCCCGTCGGACGGTCCGAGATCACAGATCAGGCCGGTGCCTCCGGGCAGCACCTCCCAGGTCAGGCCCGCCTTGGTGAGCCAGCCGGAGACGAACTCGGTGGTGGCGAACTCCGCCCGCGACAACTCAGGGTTGGCGTGGATGTGCCTGCGCCATTGCACCAGGTCACCGGTGTGTTCGGCCAGCCATGCGTCGACGATCTCGGTTCCCGACATCATGGTTGGTTCGGCGGCCGGCCGGGTCGGGAACACCGTGGGCTCACGCATCACCGACGGGGTGGCGACACCCATCGATAGAGCGTCAGCGCCTGCGCGTGCGGTGCCCGAATGGCCGGAAATACTCACCGAATGTCCTCCTGTCGTTCGATCAGACGTTGCAACAACCTGTCCCTGTGTACTTCATCGCGCGCGATCGCGACAGCGGTACGCGCCAGCGCGAGCGCACCGTCGATCACGGCCCGATCCGCCGAGGCGTTCACCGCGGCCGCCGCGAAGTCCGGTTGGTGGGTCACCGCGCCACCGGCGTCGATGCCGATCACCGGGTGGATGCCGGGGATCACGTTGGTGACGTTGCCCATGTCGGTGCTCCCGAGCGGTCGCAGCACCTCGAGCTCGGGCGCGATCGGCACCCGTCCCAAACCGGTGATCTGCGCGCGGTAGGCAGCGATGAGAACCGGGTCGGGGGTGAGCTCGGTATAGGTGGGCGCGAGCGTCCGTATGTCGTGGGTGCAGCCGGTCGCCAGGGCGCCCGCCGCGAAGCATGCCTTCGCCCGGCCCATCAGGTCGTCCAGGGACGCGGCGTCGGCAGCGCGAAGGTAGTACAGCAACTCCGCACGTCCGGGCACGATGTTGGGGGCTACACCACCGTCGGACACTATACCGTGCAGCTGCTGGCCGGGCCGCAGATGCTGGCGCAGCAAGCCGAGAGCAACCTGGGTGACGGTGATCGCGTCGCCCGCGTTGAGGCCGAGTTCGGGGGCGGCGCTCGCATGCGCCTCGCGGCCGTGGAAGGTGACGGCGAGGTCGGCCAGCGCCAGCGATCGGGCGCCGACGATGTCGGCCGGGCCGGGGTGGACCATCATCGCCATCGCGATGTCATCGAAGGCGCCCGCCTCGAGCATGAGCACTTTGCCGCCGCCGCTCTCCTCGGCGGGTGTGCCGAGCACGACGACGGTGAGGCCGAGCTGATCGGCCACCTCGGCCAGGCCGAGCGCGGCACCGGTCGAGGACGCGGCGATGATGTTGTGCCCGCAGGCGTGCCCGATCTCGGGCAACGCGTCGTATTCGGCGCAGATGCCGACGGTGAGCGGGCCGCTGCCGTAGACGGCGCGAAAGGCTGTGGGCAGCCCGGCGATTCCGGTGGTGATCGCGAAGCCGCGGGCGCGTAGCGGGGCGAGAACCTTGGCGACGCTCCGGGTCTCGTCGAAGGCCAGTTCGGGTTCGGCGTGAATGGCGTGCGACAACCCGATCAGCTCGTCCGAGGCCGCGAGGATCGCGGTATCGGCTGCGGTCGCCGAGAATTCGCCGGTACGCGAGGGTGCCATGCACTCAGTCTCGCATCAGTGCTGCGCCCGGGCGCACCGGCGAAGGACCTCAGCCGCCGAAGGGCAGGTTCTCCGGGGTCACCGGCGTGGCGAGCGCGGCGAGGGTCTCCGCGTGCAGCGAGGTCTTGATGATCGGGGTGATCGGCTTGCGCAGGCTGGTGAGCGCGGCGGCACGGGCGACGGCGGTGGGCAGCACCTGGTCGGCGTCGGCCTTCGCGTCGACGATGCCCGCGGCGATCGCCTCGTCGGCGCCGAAGCGGTGCCCGGTGGTCATGGCCTGCACGCACACCTGGTTGCTGAGGCGGCCCTGCAGCAGCGCGTTCATGCCGATGGTGAAGGGCATGCCGAGGTGCACCTCGGGCAGCGACCAGAAGCCGCGGTCGCCGCGCATCACCCGGAAGTCGTGCGCGGAGGCCAGCATGGCGCCCGCCCCGAAGGCGTGGCCGTTGATGGCGGCCACGGTCGGCATCGGGAAGGTCAGCAGCCGGGTGTAGAGGGTGTGCACGCGGTCGAGGTAACCGTGGATCTTGTCCAGGTTGCCGAACACCCAGTCGGTGTCGAGGCCGTTGCTGTAGAACTTGCCGGTCGCGACGGTGACCAGCGCCGCGGCACCCTCGGACGCCTCGACCTTGTCGAGTTCGGCATGGAAGGCGTCGATCCAGTCCGGCGAGAAACGGTTCTCGTTGTCGGTCTGCCCCTCGTCACCGAGGTACAGGACGAAAACTTCACCAGAGCGCTCCAAATACGGCATGCAGGGAGAATAGTCCGCCCCAGAACACCCTCCTACTCGCGGGTAGACACCTCCCCAGCCCCGCACATCCCGACCCCGAGGAGGGAT
>NZ_BDBI01000015.1 GCF_001612905.1 Nocardia ignorata NBRC 108230
GGGACATAAGCTATCCACATGCTTGCCGAACGGGCCGCCGAGGCTATCGCCGAACGTACGGGAGTGCCGCGTCATCGCGTGGCCGTGGTGCTCGGATCGGGGTGGCAGCAGGCCGCCGCCGAGATCGGTGCGCCGCATGCCTCGATCGCCATGCCGGAGCTGCCCGGCTTCGGCAGGCCGAGCGCGCAGGGGCACGGCGGGATGGTGCACTCGGTCACCGTCAACGACAACAATGTGCTGCTGCTGATGGGCCGCCAGCATCTGTACGAGGGCTACACGCCTCAGCAGGTGGTGCACCCGGTGTCGGCGGCGATCGCGGCCGGTGCGGAGATCGTGCTGCTCACCAACGCCGCGGGCGGGATCAGGGGCGGGCTGCGGGTGGGTGAACCGGTCCTCATCGCCGACCACCTGAACCTCACCGCGCGCACCCCACTGGAGGGGGCACGGTTCGTCGACCTGGTCGACGCGTGGGATCCCGAATTGCGCACGCTGGCAAAGGAACTCGACCCCTCGCTCGGTGAAGGCGTGTACGCCGGACTGCTCGGGCCGCAGTACGAGACACCCGCCGAGATCCGCATGCTGGCCACTCTCGGCGCCGACCTGGTCGGAATGTCGACGGTGCTGGAGGCCATCGAAGCCCGCTCACGCGGGGCGCGGGTGCTCGGTATCTCGTTGGTCACCAACCTGGCCGCCGGGGTCACCGGCCAGCATCTGTCGCATGCGGAAGTGCTGGCCGAAGGGCAGGCCGCTGCGCCCCGCCTCGGCAAACTGCTGCGCGGCATTCTGGAGCGGGTGTAGATGCTGCGCTTCGGGACCGCGGGCCTGCGCGGCCCACTGCGTGAGGGACCGGACGGGATGAACGTGACCACCGTGTCGCGGGCGACCGCGGGCCTGGCCGACTGGCTGCGGGCGCGGTGTCTCGGCGGCGGTGCGGTGGTGGTCGGGCGCGACGCGAGGCACGGCTCCGCCGAATTCGCGACCGCGACAGCCGAGATCTTCACGGCCGCGGGCTTTCCCGTGACCCTCTTGCCCGAGCCCGTGCCGACGCCGGTGGTGGCGTTCGCGGTGCGTGAGCTGGGTGCGGTGGCGGGCGTGCAGATCACCGCCTCGCACAATCCACCCGCCGACAACGGGTACAAGGTGTATCTCGACGGTGGCTCACAGCTCATCGCACCGGCCGATACCGAGATCGAGCAGTACATAGAGAAGGTCGCCGAACCGGTTGAGCGGGCGCCTGTTGCACCGTCCGGGGCCGAGTTGGTCGACCGGTACCTGGCGCGAGTCGCCGAACTGCCCGGTGTGCTCGGCGGTCCTGGGGCGCGGGCCGAGGTGCGGATCGCTTTGACGGCCATGCACGGTGTGGGCGGCGACCTCGCCGTGCGGGCGCTGCACGCCGCGGGATTCACCGACGTGCACGTGGTGGACGAACAGTTCGCCCCCGACCCCGACTTCCCCACCGTCGCCTTTCCCAATCCCGAGGAGCCGGGAGCGTCCGATCTGCTGCTCGCGCTGGCCGAGCGGGTCGGCGCCGACGTGGCGATCGCCCTGGATCCCGACGCCGACCGGTGTGCCGTCGGCGTGCCGGGGCCGGACGGCTGGCGCATGCTGCGCGGTGACGAAACCGGTGTGCTGCTGGCCGATTACGTGCTGCGCACCGCTTCCGACGACCCGCTGGTCGCCACGACAATCGTTTCCTCACGCCTGCTCTCGAAGCTGGCGGCCGCCCGTTCGGCCCGCTACGCCGAGACCCTCACTGGGTTCAAATGGCTGGCCAGGGCGGGTGACGGCCTCGTGTACGCCTACGAGGAAGCCATCGGCCACTGCGTCGACCCGTCGAAGGTCCGCGACAAGGACGGCATCTCCGCCGCGGTGGCCGCCACGGACCTGGTCGCCCTGTCGAAGGCGCAGAACCGCACCCTTCTCGACGACCTCGATTCCTACACGGTCGAATTCGGCCTACACGCAGGCGATCAAGTGTCGCTGCGCCTACCCGACCAGGCCGCGGCAACAACCCTCGCCGCCGCCCTGCGCACGAACCCACCCGTCGAGATCGCGGGCACACCGGTGAAATTCACCGATCAGGCCCAGGTCCGTGGCCGAATGCGCACGGACGCCTTGATCTTCGAGGCCGACGACTTCCGCATCGTCGTCCGGCCGTCGGGCACCGAACCGAAATTGAAGTGCTACCTGGAGGTCTTCGCCCCTGTCACCGAGCTCTCGAATCTGCCTGCGGCGCGCCGGGAAGCCGGCAACCGGCTCAGCGAACTGGCCGGCTTCTGCAGGGCGCTCAGTCCCATTTGATCGACGGCTCAGCCGCCACGACCGCGAGCCATGCGCGTCGGCCTGCTCGGGCATATCCGAACTCCCAGGTCAGCGAGGTCGCACGAAATCCGTTCGGGAGTAAGCCGATTCAGCGGGGGCCGAATTGGCGGTCGCCCGCGTCGCCGAGGCCGGGGACGATGTAGGCGTGTTCGTTGAGTTTCTCGTCGACGACGGCGGTGACGAGGCGGACGGGCAGGCCCGAGTCGGCCAGGGCGGCAACGCCTTCGGGGGCGACTACGACGCAGACGGCGGTGATGTCGGTGGCGCCGCGGGCGACGAGGAGTTCCAGGGTGTGGATCATCGAGCCGCCGGTGGCGAGCATGGGGTCGAGGACGAAGACGGGGAGGTCGGTCAGGTCGGTCGGCAGGGATTCCAGGTACGGGACGGGCTGGTGGGTTTCCTCGTCGCGGGCGATGCCGACGAAACCGACGCGGGCCTGTGGCACGAGATCGGCGGCGGCGTAGACCATGCCGAGGCCCGCGCGCAGGACCGGGACGAGCAGCGGTGGGGCGGCCAGGCGGACACCGTCGGTGACGGCGACCGGCGTGTTGATCGGTTCACGGACGACGGGCGCGTCACGCAGTGCCTCGTACATCAAAATGCCCGTGAGGTCGGCCAATGCGTTGCGGAAGGTGGCGTTGTCGGTGCGGGCGTCTCGCATCGTGCTCAGCAGAGTGGCGGCGAGCGGATGGTCGACGGTGTCGGTGCGCATGAAAAAACGATAGGGTCACCACGCGCTTCCGGTGCGTCCGCTGGGGAAATTTCGCGGAAGAGGGAACCGAACGCGGAGCCGGTGCGTCGAATCAGGTGAATGACGTACTCTGCCCGGGAACTCGAGGATTGGGGGAAGTTCGATGGTAAAGATGTCGGCCGATGCCGAGGGCATCGTCGCCTATAGTGCGACCGCCGGAACCATGTCCACCGAATTCGCCACGGCGGCGGCCGCGTCGGTGGCATCGAACCCGGCTCTGCTCGGCCCGGTGATGGGACTCATCGGCGGCGATTTCGTCACCGCCTACGCCGCCGCCCAGGCCGGTCACGTCGCCGCGATCGCCCAGCTCTCGGCCGTGATGGCCAGCATGGGCACCGCAACGGCAGGCGCCGCGACCACCCTCGTCGACACCGACACGGGCAACGCCGCCGCCATCGAATCGGCAGCGGGCGAACTCGCATGATCGACCTCAGCGGACTGGCTCAACCCCTGTACGACCTGCTGTCCAGCTTCGGTAGCGGTGTCCTCGGCACCGGCGGCGCGTCCGACGGCCTGCGCAGCACCTCCGCCGAGATCGACCAGATCTACCAGCTCGGCCGCACCGGCATCAATGCGGTGAACACCGCCTGGGACGGTCTGGCCGTCGACGCGGTCACCTCGAAGGCGCTGCGCGTGCAGACCTCCTCGGCCACCCTGTCCGACACCGGCAACGAGATGGCCACCGTGGTCGACCAGGCCGCCGCGTACGTGCAGACCGGACAGAAGGAACTCGACGGGATCGTCAACTCCTTCCTCACCGAGGTCTCCGCGCTCAGCCCGGTCCTGGCCACCCCGGCGGGCCTCACCGCCGTCGTCGCCTCGGCGATCGACCACATCGGCCAGGGCATGGGCGTGGTCGGGCGGGTGCAGGACGAACTCGGCACCCAGACCGCCGCCATCAAGGAGCTCACCCCGGCACCGTCGAGCACGCCCCTCGCCAACACCGCCAACCTGTCGACTTCGGCCGCTTCCACGCTGCTGTCCACCGCGACGAGCGCGGGCGGTTCGATGCTGAGCGCGGTGTCGTCGGGCCTGTCGACGGCCATGGGCGGCGGCGACTCGAGCAGTTCGGGCGGCACGAGCACGGGCAACTCGACCAACAACGGCAAGACCTCGACCCCCACCGGCTCGTCCACGGGCTCCACCGGCACCGGCGTCAAGGTCACCCTGCCCGACGGCAGCGTGGTCGAAGCCCCCAACGAGGAGGCCGCCACGGCCGTGCGGTCGGCCATCGGCGCGGTCGGCACGCCGTACGTGTGGGGTGGCAACGACCCGGGCTCGGGCATCGACTGCAGTGGGCTCACCAAGTACGCCTACGGCGAGGCCGGGGTGGAACTGCCCCGCCTCGCCCAGGAACAGCACATCGGACACCCACAGGTGTCACCCGGTGACCTGATGCCCGGTGACCTGGCCGTATGGGACGGCCACGTCGCCATGGTCGTCGGCAACGGGCAGCTCGTCGAGGCGGGCGACCCGGTCTCGATCAGTTCGATCCGAACGGAGAACAGTGGCATGGAGTTCTACGGCTTCTACAGGCCTACCTCATGAGCGAAACCCCGATCCCCGAGGTTCCCAATGTGGAAACCGCGGTCAGCACCAACCGGTCGGGCACCATCTCGGTGCGCGCGACCAGCATGGGGCTGCCGATCGCGCTCAAGTTCGAGCGCAGCGAATACCAGTACGGCGCACAGGCCCTCGCCGATGAGATCCTTCGCCTGACCAGGCGTTCGACCATCGCGGCCGCCGCGCGCCTGCGCGAGGTGTACAGCGAGCAGGCGGGCATCCCCGATGCCCTGCTCGACAAGATGAACCTGCCGACCCGGCGTCAGGCCGTCGACGAGCTCGACCGCATCGACGACGCCGACACCGGTCAGACGAGCTGGATGAGGCCCCTGTGAGCGCGGAGATGGACGCCCTCGTCGCGGGCGTGACCGAGAAACTCGAGGCACTCGAGGCGGCGCTGTACGGGTTGAAGCAGGTCAACGGCAAGTTCACCACCGAGGACGGGCTGGTCACCGCCGAGGTGAACAGCGACGGCGCGCTGGTCGATCTGCGCCTGGACGAGGGCATCACCGCCCTGCCGCCGGCGGAGGCCGCGCAGCTGATCCTGTCGGCGTGCAGGCAGGCCACCGAGACCGCGGGCGAAGCACGCTCCAACATCATTGCGACACTGAACGAATCGCTCACCGGCGGCACTGCACACCCGCCGGGGGAATTAGCACCCGGGCCGGATAGTGCGCGGCGCTGAAGCTCGATAGGCTTCGCGTCATGGCTTCTGGAGACATCGTCCCGATCGAGCTCGGTCTGACCGATGGCGATCTCGTCACCCTGTGGGCACCGCGCTGGCGTGACGGTGACGACGAGTACATGGCGTTCCTCGGACACGAGGACGACCTCTACGGTTTCGAGTCCGTTGCGGAGTTGGCCGCGTTCATCCGCACCAACACCGACAACGATCTCGTCGAGCATCCGTCGTGGGCGGTGGTCGCCGGTCTGTCGGCCGCCGAACTGGAGCCGGAGGACAACTTCACCTTCGATCTGGTCTCCGTGCCCGAGCTGGCCGCGGGCGAACCCGACGGCGAGGTGGTCGGCGAGCTCGAGGACACCCTGGCCATGGTTCGCAACATCGGCGACGTGTGCGAGCTCGACGTGGTGACGGCGTTCTTCGACGACAACCCGGTACTCGGTGTGCTCGCCAACGGCGTCGGCACGTTCACCGGGCGCGACGGCGAGGAGCTGTGGGACCAGGTCGGTGCCGCCATCGTCAAGGGCTGGGACGACGTGCTCGACGCGATCGACAGCATCGTCACCACCCCTGAGGTGGATGCCGCGGCGGTCGAGGTCGCCGAGGCCGAGCTGCTGGCCGCCGAGGAGAACGTGGTCGACGCCGACGACGTGGTCGAGGAGGACGAGGAGTTCGAAAGCGTCGACCTCACCGCCGACGACGAGGACGAGACCTTCTGGCACGAGGTCGGCATCGACCCGGTCAAGATCGTCACCTCCGACGGTGAGCACTTCACCCTGCGCTGCTACCTCGACGACGAGCCGATCTTCCTCGGCAACGGCCGCACCATCACGGTGTTCGGTTCCGAGCGTGCGCTGGCCCGCTACCTGGCCGACGACCACGAGCACGAGCTGGCCCGGGTGTCGACCTTCGGCGACGTGCAGACCGCCGCGGTCGACGGTTCACTCGAGGTGGAGGTGAGCGACGAGAACGTCTACGTGCTCACCGGCCTCGTGGAGGACCTGGCCGAGGGGCCGGAGGCCGTCGACATCGAACAGCTCGACCTGGCTGTCGAATTGTTCACCGACGCAGCCGATTACGCCGACGACGACAGCGTGGAACAGGCGCTTGCCGCGTCGAACCCGCTGGGTTGGTACGTCTCCTACCTGCTCAACCCGGACCCGAACCGGCTGGCCCCGAACCCGCCGTTCACGGCCGAGGCCCAGCAGTTCCGCGAACTGCAACGCGCCTTCGAAGCACGGCTGGTCAGCGAGTAGCAAGCCGAGCAAGCCGAGCAAGACGAGAAGGGTGGCACCGAGGAGGTGCCACCCTTCTTCGTCATCCGACCAGGACCGCGTAGCGCGGTTTGATGATCTCGTCGATGATCTTCAGGCGATCGGGGAACGGGATGAACGCCGACTTCATGGCGTTGATGGTGAAGCGTTCGAGGTCGCTCCAGCCGTAGCCGAAGGTTTCCACCAGTTTGAGCATCTCCTGGCTCATGGTGGTGTCGCTCATCAGCCGGTTGTCGGTGTTGACGGTGACCCGGAACCGTAGCCGGGCCAGCAGGTCGAAGGGGTGCTTGTCGAGCGAGGGCACCGCACCGGTCTGCACGTTCGACGACGGGCACAGTTCCAGCGGAACCCGCATGTCACGCACGTAGTCGGCGACGATCCCGAGTTGGGCGTCTTCGATGTCGCCCGGCACGCTGATGTCGTCGGTGATGCGCACACCGTGCCCGAGACGGTCGCACCCGCAGAAGGCGAGCGCCTCGTGGATCGACGGCAACCCGAACGCCTCCCCCGCGTGAATCGTGAAGTGCGCGTGGTTGACCCGCAGATATTCGAAGGCGTCCAGGTGCCGGGTGGGCGGGAACCCGGCCTCGGCCCCCGCGATGTCGAACCCGCCGACCCCGCTGTCGCGGAAGCGCACCGTGAGCTCTGCGATCTCCCGGGAACGCGCGGCATGCCGCATGGCGGTGAGCAGACATGTCACCCGGATGATGTCGCCCTGCTCCGCAGCGATCGCCTCCCCCTCCCGGAACCCGGCAAGGGTGTGCTCGACCACCTCGTCGAGCGTGAGCCCCTTCTCCAGATGCTGCTCGGGCGCGAACCGCACCTCGGCGTAGACCACCCCGTCGGCGGCCAGATCGATGGCACATTCCCGAGCCACCCGCCGCAAACCCTCCGGCGTCTGCATCACCGCGACGGTATGGGCGAACGTCTCGAGGTACAGCTCGAGCGACCCGCTGTCGGCGGCGTCCCGGAACCACGCCCCCAAACTCTCGGCATCCTGCGCGGGTAGTTGGTCATAGCCGCACTCGGCGGCGAGCTCTAGCACCGTCTCCGGCCGCAGACCACCATCGAGGTGGTCATGCAGCAGGGCTTTGGGTGCACGTCGGATCGAAGCAAGGTCGAGGGGCGCCGGTCCAGTCATATCCAAACGTTAGCCGCACCCACCGATCCCGGCAGCACAGTTCCCCGAGGACACCCACCGCACCACCAACCCACCGCACCACTCAAGCCCGCCACTCCCCCTTCCAGCCGCACAGCGCTACTCGAGTCCGTCACTCCCCCTTTCCAGCCGCACGGCGCTACTCCAGCCTGCCGCTCCCCTTTCCAGCCCCACGGCACCACTCGAGTCCGCCATGACCGCACTCCCAA
>NZ_BDBI01000016.1 GCF_001612905.1 Nocardia ignorata NBRC 108230
CCGGTACACCTTGGGCGCAATCCCCTCGGCCGCTCCCTCAGGCCACCTGCCCGAGCACCGACGCCCCCGGCTCACTCGGCGATGGCGCGCATTGGACCCAGCGTTTGGTCCCCGGTAGCGCAACCGCAACCGCCGTGACTATGAACAGCACGATCACCGACACCCAAGCCACACCGGCGCGTCGGCGCCGACCATGAATGCCACCACGGCGCCCAGCAACGACCCGGTGAGTACCAACGTCCGTCCGCGCGGCTATCGGCGGCCGAGCAGGCGGGCGCCGATCAGGTTCAGCACGCCGACCGGAGCGACGATCGCGGCCATGATCACCAGCATCACGCCCGTGACGAACCGGAAGTCCACCTCACCGGGGTCGATCGGCTCCGTCACCACCACGACGGCATCGACAATCATCAGCCCGGCGATCGCGAACGCGATCAACGCCGAAATGAAGGCAAGCGACCGCGCGACCGCCGCCGTCCGCCTCCCGTGGTGGCCCTCTCCCGCCCCGACCACCGAAACAACGAGCCTCCCGATCGTGGCCACGCGGCCACGACTAGAACCTCAATCGATCCGCCCCAGCACAAGCTCGCCGGGCTTGCTCTCCGGGGTGAGTTCGATCCCCACCGCACCGTCGAGCGCTTCCAACGCGCCCGCGAAGGCGTCGGGGGTGTCCGTGTGCAGGGTGAACAAGGGCTGGCCGATCGCCACCGAATCGCCGGGCTTGGCGTGCATCTCGACACCCGCGCCCGCCTGGACCTGCTCGCCTTGCCGCGCACGCCCGGCACCGAGCCGCCAGGCGGCCAGGCCAACTCCCATCGCGTCGAGCCGCGTCAACACCCCGGCCGACTCGGCCCGCACCGTCTCGGTATGCCGCGCGGTCGGCAGCGGGGCATCGGGATCGCCGCCCTGTGCCTGGATCATCGTCCGCCAGTGATCCATCGCCCGGCCGTCGGCAAGCACCTCGGCCGGGTCGACGTGCAGTCCGGCCTGGGCAACCATCTCGCGTGCGAGGGCGAGCGTCAGCTCGACCACATCGGCGGGCCCACCACCGGCCAGCACCTCGACCGACTCCGCGACCTCGAGCGCATTGCCCGCGGTCCGGCCGAGCGGGGTGTCCATCGCGGTCAGCAACGCGACGGTCTTCACTCCGGCATCCCGCCCGAGCTCGACCATCACGGCGGCCAGCTCGCGCGCCTCGTCGAGGGTCTTCAGGAACGCCCCGGTCCCGACTTTCACGTCGAGTACCAGCGCCGCGGTCCCTTCGGCGATCTTCTTGCTCATGATCGAGCTGGCGATCAGCGGTATCGACTCGACCGTCCCGGTCACATCACGCAGCGCGTACAGCCGCTTGTCGGCGGGGGCGAGGTCGGCGCCCGCCGCACAGATGACCGCGCCGATCTCGGGGTCGGCGAGGATTTCGCGCATCCGGGGGACGGTGATGTCGGCCTGCCAGCCGGGGATCGACTCGAGCTTGTCCAGGGTGCCGCCGGTGTGGCCGAGGCCGCGACCCGACAGCTGCGGCACCGCCGCGCCGCAGGCCGCCACCAGGGGCGCAAGCGGCAGCGTGATCTTGTCGCCGACGCCACCGGTCGAATGCTTGTCGACGGTGGGCCGCGGCAGGTCGGTGAAGTTCATCCGGCTCCCCGAGCCGATCATCGCCGCCGTCCACCGAGCGATCTCGCGCCGGTTCATGCCACGCAGCAGGATGGCCATCGCCAGGGCCGACATCTGTTCGTCGGCCACGATCCCCCGGGTGAACCCGTCGACCACCCAGTCGATCTGCTCGTCCGACAGCTCACCGCCGTCCCGTTTGGCCCGAATGATCGATACCGCGTCCAGTGCCGTCATGCGGCCAGTCTGGCACGCAACATCGGCCGCGGCACTGCGCACGCCGAGCGAGCCTCGGCCCTACCTCCATCGGGTCGGAGCAGGACCCGCCGCGTCGTTCAGGTCGACCGCTGGTCGATCGGTGCCATCAGCGCTGCCCGGCCGCCAGATCATCGGGCCCGAACGCGTACGGCAACAGCTCGCTCAGCTTCTTGGGCCCCTCGGCATGGTCCACGAGCAGCTCACCCCCGCCGTGCTCGAACAGCAGCTGCCTACACCGCCCACACGGCATCAAGATTTCGCCACGGGAATCGCTCACCGATACCGCCAGAAGGCGGCCCCCACCCGACCCGAATAAGTTACCGACGAGTACGCATTCGGCACACAGGGTTAGTCCATATGAGACATTTTCCACATTGCAACCGCTCACAATTCGACCGTCCGTCGTGAGAGCCGCGGCACCGACCGAGAAACCCGAGTACGGGGCATACGCGCTACCCATTACGCGAATTGCCATGTCGCGCAAGGTATTCCAGTCGATTTCGGACATCGCGAACCTCCAGCCGATACCGCCGAACATGTCCGCGCGGGGGCTCGGACACCAGTATTCGGCATCGAGAAAGGTAAACCTAACTCGGCCGATTCGTGCACAACGCACGGCACGCCGAATTAGTTCCGCGAAACAGAGAGGATTAGAGTCAGCCGAAGATCGGTTCAGGTTCCCGGCGGCGGGCCAGCGCTCGAGCATACAGCGCAGCCACCTGGGCATTTGCCTCTCCACGCAGCCGGCGTCGGATCTGTGACCGGGTCCATCAACGACGTTGGAGGCACCGCACTCTATGACCACGATAGAAGCTCCGGCTCCGGCCCAGCCGAAGCGGAAGACGCTGTACCGCGGCGACCCCGGCATGTGGTCCTGGGCGCTGCACCGGATCACCGGTGTCACGATCTTCTTCTTCCTCTTCGTGCACGTGCTGGACACGGCACTGGTTCGGGTGAACCCGAACACCTATGACGAAGCCATCGAGCTCTACAAGAACCCGCTGGTCGCGCTCATGGAGATGGGCCTCGTCGTCTGCGTCCTGTTCCACGCGCTCAACGGCGTCCGCGTCATCCTCGTCGACTTCTGGTCGCAGGGTCCGCGCTTCCAGAAGCAGATGCTGTGGGTCGTGCTGACCATCTGGGTCCTGGTCTCCGCCGCCGGCGTCGGCCGCCAGTTCTTCTACCTGCTGACGGAGCACTGATCATGACCGCACCTGTCCTCGGCAAGTCCTACGACCGCCCCGCCAGCCTGGACGCGCCCCGCGCACCGCGCGGCAAGGCCAACAGCAACTTCGAGAAGTACGCCTGGCTGTTCATGCGCATCTCGGGCCTGTTCCTGATCGTGCTGGTCATCGGCCACATGTTCATCATGCTGATGATCGACGGCGGCGTGAACCGGCTGAACTTCGCCTTCGTGGCCGGTCGCTGGTCCAGCCCGTTCTGGCAGTTCTGGGACCTGTCCATGCTGTGGCTGGCTCAGCTGCACGGCGGCAACGGTCTGCGCACCGTCATCGATGACTACTCCCGCAAGGACTCCACCCGGTTCTGGCTCAAGACCATCCTCGTGGTCTCGATGATCCTGGTGATGAGCGTGGGCACCTACGTCATCTTCACCTTCGACCCCAACATCACCGGTTAGGAACAGGCCACCTCGCATGAGTGAATCCCGTCCGATTCAGGAACATCGCTACGACGTGGTCATCGTCGGCGCCGGTGGCGCGGGCATGCGCGCGGCGATCGAGGCCGGTCCCCGGGCTCGTACCGCGGTCCTGACCAAGCTCTACCCGACGCGCAGCCACACCGGCGCGGCCCAGGGCGGCATGTGCGCCGCGCTGGCCAACGTCGAAGAAGACAACTGGGAATGGCACACCTTCGACACCGTCAAGGGTGGTGACTACCTGGTCGACCAGGACGCCGCGGAGATCATGGCCAAGGAGGCCATCGACGCGGTCATGGACCTGGAGAAGATGGGCCTGCCGTTCAACCGCACGCCCGAGGGCAAGATCGACCAGCGTCGTTTCGGTGGTCACACCCGTGACCACGGCAAGGCGCCCGTGCGTCGCGCGTGTTACGCCGCCGACCGCACCGGTCACATGATCCTGCAGACGCTGTACCAGAACTGCGTCAAGCACGACGTCGAGTTCTTCAACGAGTTCTACGTGCTCGACCTGGTGATGACCGAATCCGACCGTGGCCCCGTCGCCACCGGCGTCGTCGCCTACGAGCTGGCCACCGGCGAGATCCACGTCTTCCACGCGAAGTCGATCGTGTTCGCCACCGGCGGCTCGGGCCGTATGTACAAGACCACCTCGAACGCGCACACGCTGACCGGTGACGGCATGGCGATCGTGTTCCGCAAGGGCCTGCCGCTCGAGGACATGGAATTCCACCAGTTCCACCCGACAGGCCTCGCGGGCCTGGGCATCCTCATCTCCGAGGCTGTTCGTGGTGAGGGTGGCATCCTGCGCAACGCCTCCGGTGAGCGCTTCATGGAGCGCTACGCCCCCACCATCAAGGACCTCGCGCCGCGCGACATCGTCGCCCGCTCGATGGTGCTCGAGGTGCTCGAAGGCCGTGGCGCCGGGCCGAACAAGGACTACGTCTACATCGACGTGACCCACCTCGGCGAGGACGTGCTCGAGGAGAAGCTGCCCGACATCACCGAGTTCGCGCGCACCTACCTGGGTGTGGACCCGGTGAAGGAGCTCGTGCCGGTCATGCCGACCTGCCACTACGTGATGGGCGGTATCCCCACCCGCATCCGTGGCGAGGTGCTGCGCAACAACACCGACGTGGTCCCTGGCCTCTACGCCGCCGGTGAGTGCGCCTGCGTGTCGGTGCACGGCGCGAACCGTCTCGGCACCAACTCGCTGCTCGACATCAACGTGTTCGGCCGTCGCGCCGGCATCGCGGCCGCCGAGTACGCCCAGCGCACCGAGTTCGTCGAGATGCCGGAGAACCCGGCGCAGATGGTGCAGGACTGGCTGGCGCTGATCCTGTCCGACCACGGCAACGAGCGCGTGGCCGACATCCGCACCGAACTGCAGTACACGATGGACATGAACGCCGCCGTGTTCCGCACCGAGGACACCCTCAAGCAGGCCCTCACCGACATCCACGCGCTCAAGGAGCGCTACACCCGGATCACGGTGCAGGACAAGGGCAAGCGCTACAACAGCGACCTGCTCGAGGCCGTCGAGCTGGGCTTCCTGCTCGAGCTGGCCGAGGTCACCGTCGTCGGCGCGCTCAACCGCAAGGAATCGCGTGGTGGGCACGCCCGCGAGGACTACCCGGATCGCGACGACGTGAACTTCATGCGGCACACCATGGCGTACAAGGAGGGCCCGGAGCTCATCTCCGAGATCCGCCTCGACTTCAAGCCGGTGGTGCAGACCCGCTACGAGCCGATGGAGCGTAAGTACTGATGACTGCTGTAGCAGAACCGACCACGCAGAAGCCCGCGCCCGTCCCCGAGGGCTCGGTCATGGTCACCGTGAAGGTGGCCCGGTTCAGCACCGAGAACGACAAGGGCGCGTACTGGGATTCGTTCCAGGTGCCGGTCCTGCCGACCGACCGCTTCCTCAACGTGCTGATCTACATCAAGTCCTACCTGGACGGCACCCTCACCTTCCGGCGTTCCTGCGCCCACGGTGTGTGCGGTTCCGACGCGATGCGGATCAACGGTGTGAACCGGCTGGCCTGCAAGGTCCTGATGAAGGACATGCTGCCCAAGGGCGACAAGACCCTCACCATGACCGTGGAGCCGATCCGCGGCCTGCCGGTGGAGAAGGACCTCGTCGTCGACATGGAACCGTTCTTCGACGCGTTCCGTGCCGTGAAGCCGTACCTGATCACCTCGGGTAACGAGCCCACCCGCGAGCGCATCCAGTCCCAGCACGACCGCGCCCGCTTCGACGACACCACCAAGTGCATCCTGTGCGCCTGCTGCACCACCTCCTGCCCCGTGTACTGGAGCGACGGCAGCTACTTCGGCCCGGCCGCGATCGTGAACGCCCACCGCTTCATCTTCGACAGCCGTGACGAAGGCGCCCGCGAGCGTCTCGACATCCTCAACGACGTCGAAGGGGTGTGGCGCTGCCGCACCACCTTCAACTGCACCGACGCGTGCCCCCGTGGCATCGAGGTCACCAAGGCCATCCAGGAAGTCAAGCGAGCCCTCCTCTTCGCCCGCTGACCTCCCCGGTCCTCACAAAGGCCGCCTTCATCTTTCGATGAAGGCGGCCTTTGCCGTCACTCTTCCTGTGCGAGATGGGTTTTGGCGTCCTCGTAGGACCCGCTCGGGGCGGTGTCGTCCTTGGTGTAGACCAGGTGCAGTACGCCGGTGCCGAAGGTTTCCGAGGAGAGCAGGCGGAGGGGGATCGTCGTCCCGTCCTCGAACAGCCGCTCCCCTTTGCCGACCACGATCGGGTGCACCAGCAGGTGCAGTTCGTCCAGCAGTCCCGCGGCGAGGAGTTGGCGCACCACCGATACCGAACCGCTGATGGCGATATCGCCGCCCGACCCCTTCCTCAGCTCGGCCGCGGACGCGGTCAGGTCGCCGTCGAGGCGCTCGGAGTTGCGCCATGGGAAATCGCGGTCCTCGTGGGTCACCACCAGTTTGCGTGCGTCGCCGAGCTTCTTCGCGAACGGCGCGTCCGGTCCACCTTCGGCTTCGCGGCCGGGCCATGCGCCGGCGAAGCTGTCGTAGGTCACGCGGCCGAGCAGCAGTGTGTCGGCGCTGCCGAGCTGGGCGTCGACCGCGGCGCCCATGGCGTCGTCGAAGTAGGGGAAATGCCAGTCCTGCGGGTCGGCGATCACGCCGTCGAGAGACATGAACAGACCGGCGGTGATCTTCCTCATCGGTACTTCTCCTCGGTGAGCGGTGAGTGTGTCGGTTACTACGACGGTGCGCGGCCACCGAACTAATCGCGGCCCGGAACCACTCGGCTGCGCGGACAGACTTGACGACTGAATAGATAGCGCTACTATCCATAATAGACAGTTCCACTATCTATTATGGAGTCACCGTGATCGTCATCGTTCTTCTCGTCTCGCTCCTGAGCTTCCGCGCACTGGGGGCACTCGGCATCAGCCGGTTCGCCACCTGGTCGGCGGCTGCCGCGCACGCTCTGGCGGTCATGCTGATGATGACCGGTTCCGCCCATTTCATGCCGTCGAGCGTCACCGTGATGCCCAATTACGACGACCTGGTGGCGATGGTGCCGTCGTTCGTGCCGTTCCCCGGATTCATGGTGCTGTTCACCGGCGTGCTGGAACTGCTCGCGGCCGTCGGCCTGATCCTCACCCGGACGCGCCGGGTCGCGGGCTGGGCGCTGGTGCCGCTGTTCGTGCTGCTGCTGCCCGCCAATATCTACGCGGCCGTCGAAAACGTCACCTTCGCAGGCGAACCCGCGTCTCCCCTGTGGCAGCGCATCCCGGAACAGCTGCTGTACATCGGCTTCGCGATCTGGGCGACGGGTTCCCTCACTCCGGCCACACGGGATCGCGTGTCCGCTCAGCGGTGATTACGCGAAACCGGTGGTGCGGGCGAGGTCGGCGAGCATGGTGTCGAACATGACTTCGGGGTCGGTGAGGGGAATGGGGTAGTTGCCGAACACCTCGAGGGTGACGTGGCCGAACAGGCGAACCCAGGTCTGCACCATCACGTAGGTGACGCCGAGATCCAATTTCTCGGCGGGGAACTTCTGGCCCGAATCCGAGAGCATGGCGAGCAGTTCGGTCTGGAAGTCGATGAGGTCGTCGCGGAGTTCGACGGGGATGGATTCGCCGGGCGGGGTCGCGATCTCGAAACTGGCGAGCAGCCTGCCCGCCGCGGCGAGGAAGATCCGGCCGAAGGGCTCGTCGAAGCGGCGCAGCATGGCACGACTGGAAGTGGGCGAGGCGAACACCAGGGTGAATTCCCTGGGGTTGGCCAGCGCCCACCGCCGGAAGCCGCGGCAGATCGCGAGGAACTGCACGGCGCCGTCGTCGGGCAGGTCCGCGATGCCCGCCGACAGATTGTCGGCGAGGTCGGCACAGAATTCCGCCCGCAACCGTTCGATCAGCTCGTCGCGGGAATCGTAGTGCCGGTACAGCGCGGGGGCGGTGACGCCGAGTTCGCGCGCGATGGCCCGCAAGGTGACCGCGTCGGGGCCGTGCTCGGCCAGCAGCGCCCGCGCGACCCGCCGGATATCGGCGTCGGCCACGACGGGCGCCCGGCCGCGTGCCTTGGCCGTCAACCGCCCACCCCCTCGCTGCTGTTCGGGCTCAAGAGTATTCGACTTCCCACCGTTTGATGCCGTTGAGCCAGCCGCTGCGCAAGCGCACCGGTTCGGCGACCTGACGCAGGTTCGGCATCGCGTCGGCAATCGCATTGAACATCAGGTCGATCTCCAGGCGGGCGAGATTCGCGCCGACACAGTAGTGAGTTCCGGTGCCACCGAACCCGACGTGCGGATTGGGATTGCGCAGCACGTCGAACCGGAACGGGTCGGTGAAGGCGGTCTCGTCGAAATTGGCGGAGCTGTAGAACAATCCGAGACGCTGGCCCTTCTTGATCTGCTGTCCACCCAGCTCGAGGTCGCGGGTCGCGGTGCGCTGGAAGGCGTGCACCGGGGTGGCCCAGCGCACGATCTCGTCGGGGGCGGTGCGTGGCCGCTGATCCTTGTAGATCTCCCACTGCTCGGGGTTGTCGACGAAGGCCTTCATGCCGTGGGTGATCGAGTTGCGGGTGGTCTCGTTGCCTGCCACCGCCAACAGGATGACGAAGAAGGCGAACTCGTCGGAGCCGAGGTGCTCGCCGTCGACATCGGCGTTCACCAGCTGGGTCACGATGTCGGAGGCCGGACAACCGCGCCGCTGCTCGGCCATGTTCCAGGCGTAGCCCATCACCTCGGCGGTGGCGGTGTGGTGATTGCCCTCGAACTCCGGATCGTCGTAGGAGATCATCTGATTGGTCCAGTCGAACAGCTTCATCCGGTCCTCCTGCGGCACGCCGAGCAGTTCGGCGATGGCCTGCAGGGGCAGCTCGCACGCGACCTGCTGCACGAAATCGCCCCGACCGGATTTCTTGGCCTCCCAGACGATGCGTTCGGCCCGTTCGGTGAGCGCGGCACGCAGATTCTCCACCGCCCGAGGGGTGAATCCCTTGGACACGATGCGCCGGATCTTGGTGTGCTGCGGCGGATCCAGGTTCAGCATGAGCATGTTGCCGAGCATGTCGATCTGCTCGCGGGTGGTTTCCTCGTTGAACCGGATGATGGCGGTGTTCTCGTGCGAGGAGAAGTCCTCGGGGTTCTTCGAGATCTCCTTGATGTCGGCCAGCGTCGACACCACCCAGTAGCCGCCGTCGTCGAAGCCGCTCGCCCGGTCGGACTGCGCGCACCACCAGACCGGCGCCGTGCGCCGCAGTTGCGCGAACTCCTCGATCGGCAGGCGTTGCGCGAGCAGGTCGGGATCGGTGAAATCGAATCCCGCGGGGATATCGGTGCTGGTCACGGTGTCTCCTTCGGCTGACTCCAGAACGTGATGTAGAACACGTTCTGATCGATGAAACCACGCCGCGCCCATTTGTGAACAGGTTTTAGTAATACCTGTTTATGAAACCTGGTCGGCGAGATGGCGTGAATCCGTGCGCGCGCCGACTCCGCTGGGCAAGATGGCGGCGTGGACTTGCCGTACCTGCGAGCCAACCCGCACCTGCTGCCGACCTTCCTCGCGCATCAGCGCCTGCGCACCACCCCGGTCGGCGGTGGGTCGATCGCGGTGGCCGAGCGCATCGGCCTCGACGACGGCACCCAACTGTTCCTCAAAACCTGGCCGGGCGGGATCTCGGCCGCGCCTACCGACGGCGCCCCGGCTGCCGCACCGGCGGGATTCTTCGCAGCCGAAGCACGCGGTCTGCGCTGGCTGCGGGAAGCGGGCGGTGTCGCGATCCCCGAGGTCTACGCCGTCTCCGACGACCTGCTGCTCATGGAATGGGTCGACCACGCCGAACCCTCCCCGGCCGCCGCCGCACGATTCGGCGCGGGGCTCGCTCGGCTGCACAACGCCGGCGCGGCCGAATTCGGCGCTCCCGTCGACGGTTTCCTCGGCAGCCTGCCGCAGGACAACACCCCCGGCCACGACTGGCCGACCTGGTTCCGGGAGCGCCGAATTCTTCCGTTCCTGCGGCTCGCCGTCGATGCCGGGGCACTCGATCCGGCCGACGCCACTGCCGTCGAGTCGATCCACCTCGAAGCCCCCGCCGAACCGCCGTCGCGGATCCACGGTGACCTGTGGCCCGGCAACATTCTCTGGGGCCCGTCGGACACCCCATGGCTGATCGATCCCGCCGCGCACGGTGGCCACCGCGAAACCGACCTGGCCACGCTCTTCCTCTTCGGCGGCGCGCACCATCTCTCCCGAATCATCGCCGCGTACAACGACATCCATCAGCTCGAGGCCGACTGGCAGGAGCGCATCCCACTCCACCAACTCCCCCTGCTCCTGGTTCACGCCGTCCTGTTCGGCCGCTCCTATCGCGCCGCCGTCCTCGACGCGGCCGCCCGGTATCGATAGGCCGCATTCGGCATCAACGGGGCCTGAACCAGGGCTTACAAATTTACGTTCCATGTAACGATTCGATGTCGGGACGCTCGAGCGGTCGTCGCAGAACTGGTCATGTGACCAAACTGCCTCATGTTCAAACGATTGACGCTGGCCGCGGTCTGTGGCGCGGCCGCCCTCCTGCCCGTCGCCGTCCCCGCGGATGCGGCGCCGAAGTCCGATCCGAAGATCGCCTCCTACAACGTCTTCATGCTCGCCGAGGCTCTCTACCCGAATTGGGGGCAGGAGCAGCGCGCCGACCTCATCTCGCAGCAGAACGTCCTCGGGGGACAGGACGTCGTGGTTCTTCAAGAGCTGTTCCACAACGAGGCGGGCGACCAGTTGCTGAACAACCTGAAGCGGGACTTCCCGAATCAGACTCCGGTGGTCGGCCGAACCCGCTCCGGCTGGGACGCCACCCAGGGCTCGTACTCCGCAACCACACCCGAGGACGGCGGTGTCGCGATCGCGAGCCGGTGGCCGATCAGCCGCAAGGTGCAGTTCGTGTACAAGGACGCGTGTGGCGCGGACTGGTTCTCCAACAAGGGTTTCGCCTATGTGAAGCTCGCCGCGCCCGGCGGTCCGGTGCACGTGATCGGCACGCACATGCAGTCCGAGGACGACGGGTGCAGCTCGGGCCAGCCCGGTCAGGTGCGGGCGAAACAGCGCGCACAGATCAAGGCCTTCCTCGCGGCGGAGCGGATTCCGGCCGATGAGCCGGTGTATGTGGCGGGCGATATGAACGTGATCGAATCCAGTCCCGAATACGGCGCCATGCTGGCCGATCTCGCTGCCGTAGGCCCCCAGCACACCGGTCACGCGTTCTCCTGGGACTGCGCGGACAACTCTGTCTGCCGCGACCAGTACGGCCCCGAATACGCCTCGGAGCACCTCGATTACGTACTCCCCATCAAGGGCCACCCGGTGCCCGACCGCTACGTCAACGAAACCCGCCGAGCCAAGAGCCCGAGCTGGAGCGTCACCGCCGACGGCACCACCTACACCTACACCGACTACAGCGACCACTACCCGGTCTTCGGCTACACCGGCTGACGCGGCAAAAGACTGTCACGGATACGGTGCGGCTGTTGCCCAGGTCTCGCCCGCTATGACGACGTGGTCGAGGTAGCGGAGGCCGACTGTGGCGGCGGCCTGATACAGGAGGGTGCTGGCTCGGCGGTCGTCGGGGCTGGGAGTGGGGTCGCCGGAGGGGTGGTTGTGGACTACGGCGAAGGCCCGGCCGTCGTGGCGCAGGACGGTGTTGAGGATTTCGCGGACCGGGACCGCGACGTGGTCGATGGCGCCCTCGGCGACGAAAACCCGGTGGCGCAGGCGGTTCTGGGTGTCGCAGATCAGGACGAGCAGGCGCTCCACGCGGGCGCCCGCGAACAGCGGGGCGGCGGCGTGTGCGATGTCGTCGGGTGCGGTGAGCCTCGGTACCGGTTCGCTGGTTCGTGAACGGGTACCGAGGTGGAACGCGGCGATCACGGCGGCGGCCTTGGCCGGGCCGATCCCGGCCTGCGATGCCAGCTCCTCGGGGCGGGCGGCGGCGAGTTCGGCCAGGCCGCCGTATTCGGCGAGCAGGTGGGCGGCGAGTTCGAGTGCGGATTGCCCGCGCGTGCCCTGACCGAGCAGCAGCGCGAGCAATTCGGTATCGGTGAGCACGTGTGGGCCGAGCGCGAGCAAACGCTCACGCGGGCGCTGGGCGACGGGCAGATTCGCGATCGGTACCGACACATTCCCCCCTACGTCATCGGTGACGAGACCGATGTTCGCAGAGGGCACCGACAGGTTCGGCTACCGTTCAGCCACCGCGGGGGTATCCGTGTCGATATCGTGCGGTTCCGGACTGAACACCGAGTCGGCCATCAGCCGTTCGAGGTTGCGCAGCTGGCGCTCGTGCACGACGATCCGCCGCAATGCCTCGTTGACGGTGGTGTTGCTGTCGGCCGTGCCCATGATCTCGGCGGCGGCATCCAGCAGTTCTTGATCGAGATCTATCCGCAGGCTTCGCAAGCATCCTCCTCGGGTACAAACGCAATCTTGCGCGATGCGCGGTCGGCGCGTCCGCCGTTTCACCGCGTCGTTACCGAATTCGGGCGGGCGAACTGTGCAGTTTGCGTAGTTGCGCACCGGTGTGTTGTCGCGACGCGCCAGCGGTGCTTGCCTTGAGGCATGTTCACCGAGGCCCAGCTGTATTCGCCGGTGACGCGCGAGCGCGACGGCGACGTCACTGTGCACCTGAGTGACGACCACCCAGGCGTCGACGACGAGCACTACCGCACCAGGCGCAATGCCATCGCCGCGCTCGCCCTCGACTACCAGCCGGGCAACCCCGTCCCGCACATCGACTACACCGACGACGAGCAGCAGGTCTGGCGGATCGCCTCGGCCGAGCTGGCCCGCAAGCACGAGGTGTACGCCTGCCGCGAGGTGCGCGAGGCGGCCGCCCGGCTCGCCCTCCCGCGCGACCACATCCCCCAGCTCGACGACGTCTCGAGGCTGCTGCATCCCCTCACCGGTTTCCGGTACGTGCCTGCCGCCGGGCTTGTTCCGCTGCGCGAGTTCTTCGGTTCGTTCGCGGACCGCACCTTCCACTCCACCCAGTACATCCGCCACCATTCGGCCCCGCTGTACACGCCGGAACCCGATGCGATCCACGAGATCATCGGGCACGCCAATCAGCTGGCGAGTCCGCGCTTCGCGAGTCTGTACGAGACCGTCGGCGCGGCGGTCGGGCGGCTGGAGACCGATGCCGCGCTGAAGTTCCTCGCCGACGTGTTCTGGTTCTCGCTGGAATTCGGCGTGGTTCGCGAAGACGGACAGATCCGTTGTTACGGTGCGGGTTTGCTGTCGTCCTACGGCGAGATCGACGAATTCCGCCAGGCGACGCTGCGCCCGCTCGATGTGGCGCAGATGGGCACCATCAGCTACGACATCACCCATTACCAGCCGGTGCTGTTCTGTGCCGATTCGGTGGATCAGCTCGTGGACGTGCTCGGCGAATTCTTCGCGACCATGGACGACGACACCCCGGCCCGACTCGGCGGACGTGCCCACCCAGCCGCGTAGTAGTCCGTAAACCGTTGGCGCAGAATATACTTGGCAATTCCGATGCGTCTCACATAATGGGACCACGGTGCGCGCGGGCAAAGTCGCGGCGGTAGGTTCGACCCGTTCTTCAAGCTTTGCGAAAGGGTCGGGTAGACCGAATATGACTGTGGACGTGACTGATACGCGCGACGATCAGAATCCCGAGCCGGAGGCCCCGCTGTGGCTGCGGGGCCGCGAGGCGGTGATCGCCGCGGCGACCCCCGACCAGTGGCGCGGCAACGTTCCCGACTACGAACTGAGCCACGAGGTGATCCCCCGCGAGCGCGTCGCCCAGCACGCGCCCGGTTCGCTCGAGGCCATCGTCGAGGACCTGGTGAAGGTCTTCGAGATGGAGGTCTCGCACAAGGCCGACCCCGCCACCTGGCTGTCGGTGGTCGCCGAGCAGTACCGCGGCCGGGTCAACGGCGGTGTGTGGCAGGACGCGGAGGAATTCGCGCGGATCGGCAGCTACAATATCCTGATCGGCGACAACCCGTACTACGAGTCGGCGAACGAGACCTTCGAGTCCTCGCACAAGATCTTCCACACAGCCTTCCCCGGTGGCTTCTTCTGGGAGGTGCTCGAGGTGCTGTCGGGCCCGCCGACGGTGAGCTTCCGCTGGCGGCACTGGGGCAAGTACGACGGCGAGTACAAGGGCCACCAGCCCACCGGTGAGCAGATCGAGATGTACGGCGTGACCATCGCCCGCGTCACCGAGGACCTGCGCATCGTCGAGCTCGAACACTTCTACGACAACAACCAGCTGCTCGGCCCGCTGGCGCACGGCTGCCCCGTGCAGCACGGCAAGGCCGACTAGGAGCTCGTGGGCCTGTCGTCGTCGAACGGCAGGCCCGCCTCGAGCAGGTCGAGGGCGTGGCCGACCTTGGTCGCGTCGACCGGTCCGGTGGTGACGATGCCGAGCATCGCACCGACCATCGCCCCGGCCGCCACCCGCACCTCGAAGTCGTCGACGGGGCGGCCGGTGTAGTCGGCGAGCAGCTGGGCGGCCAGGTCGATGCTTCGCTGGAATTCCAGGCCGATCGCCGAGCGCAGTTCCGGCAGGTGGTAGAGCAGTTTCTGCCGTTCCTGTTCGAAGGCGGCGTCCTCGGCCGACATCGACGCGTACACCGCCTCGGTGGCCCGGCGGACCGCGGTGAGCGGGTTCTGGCCCCGCGGTTGCGCCGCCAGCGCCTCGATCATCAGCGCATCCTGGTCGTCGGCCATGACGAGCTGTTCCTTGGTCGGGAAGTAGCGGAAGAAGGTGCTCGGGGAGACCTCGGCGGCCGCGGCGATCTGTTCGACGGTCGTCTCGGTGTAGCCCTGCTGCCGGAAAAGGCGGAACGCCTCGAGCCGGATGGTTCGACGGGTCCGCTCTTTCTTCCGCGCGCGCAACGACGTCTCAACCGACATGCAGCGATTCTGCCGCATCGTCGGCTGCCACGGAGTGGCGCCGCCCGAAGGCCAGCGCCACCAGGACAGCCGCGAGCAGACATCCCACCGCGCACACACCGAGCATGGTGTCCATGCCGAGCACGAAGGCGTGCCGCACCTCCCGCAGCGCGACGGGGTCGTGTGCGGTCGCGGTGACTCCCGCATTGACTCCGTCGGAGATCGGCGGCCGGTTCAGCTCGCCGAGATCGGCGCGGTAGACGGTGGCGAGTACGGTGCCGAGCACGGCGACACCGATCGTGCCGCCCGCCTGCCGAAGTGCCTGCAGCAGAGCCGATCCCGAGCCGGATCGCGCGGTGTCGAGCTCGCTCATCGCCAACCCCATGGCCGCGGGCATCACCATTCCCATGCCCGCGCCGAAGATCGTCGTCCACGTGGCGGTGAGTCCGTAACCGCTGTCGACCCGGGTGAGCGCGCCGAGACCGATGCCGGCCGCGAGCACGAGGAACCCGGCGACGAGCACCGACCGGATACCCCAGCGCGGCAACAGCAGATCCACCAGCCTGCTGCCGATCACCAGCCCGCCGATCATCGGCAGCAACCGCAGTCCGCTGCCGAGCGCGTCGACGCCGAGGACGGCCTGGAAGTACTGCGGCACGGTGAAGAACATGCCGAACATCGCGAAGCTGACCATGAGCGAAATAGCCGTGCCCCAGCGGAATCCGGACGACGCGAACAGCGCCGTATCGATCAGCGGATGCGCGGCCCTCCGCTGCCACCACCCGAACGCGGCGAGCGCACCGAGGGCCGCGACGATCATCGCCCAGGCCGCCGCTTCACCCCATCCGTATTCACCGATCCGGATGAAACCGTAGGTGAGCCCGAGCATTCCGAGCGCCGCCAGCACGGCACCGGGCAGGTCGATGCGAAAGGCCTTGTCGCCGCGCGATTCCGGCACGAGAAAGAGGACGGCGAGCGTGCCGAGGATCACCAGCGGCACATTGATGAGGAAGACCGAACCCCACCAGTAGTTGCGCAGCAGCCAGCCACCGACGACGGGGCCGAGCGGCAACCCGAGGGCGGTCGAGGTGACCCACACCGTGAGCGCGCGCTGGCGTTGCCCCTGGTCGCTGAACAGCACCGGGATCACCGCCATCGACAGTGGCATCATCGCCGCCGCGGCGACACCGAGCACCACCCGCGAGGCGATGAGCTGCCCGGCGGTGGTCGCGAAGGCACAGCCCAGCGAGGCGAGGCCGAACAGCACGAGCGCGCACAGCAGGACCTTCTTGCGCCCGTAGCGGTCGCCAAGCGCGCCCGCGGGCAGCATCAACGCGGCGAGGGCCAGCGTGTAGGCGCTGCTGAACCATTGCAGCGCAGCGGTATTCGCGTCGAGGTCGACGGCGAGGGTGGGAATGGCCACCGTCAGCACGGTGACGTCGAGTCCGATGGTGAGCATCGCCACGGCGAGCGCTCCGAGCGCCAGCCAGCGGCGGGTGTCGTCGGTTCGCATATCTCCTCCAATAATAATGAGAGCTACTGTCATTTGTTAGTAACTCTCATTTAGAGGTGAGTGTCAATAGGCGGACGGGCTCGACGGGAAATCGGCGTGTCGGCTCGCTAGGCTCTGCGCTGATGAAGATCCGCGAACACGGCGTGCGCGCCGCCTGCTTCCTCGGCGCCGCCGCCACCGCGGCCGCTCTCACGCTCGGTCCCGCACAGGCCCAGCCCAGCCCCACCGGCTCGACCACCACCACCCCGTTCACCACGCCGAACACCGACGGCTGCCCGCAGAAGACCAGGCCACCGGCCCCGATCGACTCCTCGGAGGTCCCGGCGCCGGGCGAATCGGCACCCGCCGAACTGCCGGTTCCCGACAAACCGATCGGCGGCGACCGGCTCGGCGAATGCGGCGTGGTGCTGCCGGTCGGTGCCCCACCGCTGCCCGCCGACATCTCGGCGACCGCGTGGATGGTGTCGGACCTCGACACCGGACGCGTGCTGGCCGCCAAGGACCCGCACGGCCGCTATCGACCGGCCAGCACGATCAAGGTGGCCCTGGCCATCGTCGCCCTGCGCACCCTCGATCTGGACAAGGTGGTGGTCGGCACCCAGGCCGACGCCGATGTGGACGGCACCCGCGTCGGCATCGGGCCGGGCGGCCGCTACACCAACCGTCAGCTCATGCAGGCCCTCATCATGTGCTCGGGCAACGACGCCGCACACGCCATCGCCACCCAGCTCGGTGGCGACAAGGCGGCCGTGGCGAAGATGAACGACCTCGCGAAGTCCTTGCGCGCCGTCGACACTCGCGCCGCCACCCCGTCGGGCCTCGACGGCCCCGGGATGAGCACCTCCGCCTACGACCTTTCGGTGTTGTTCCGGGAGGCGATGTCGATCCCGCTGTTCGCCGAGTTCATCCACACCGAACAGGTCGACTTCCCCGGCTACCCCGCCGACCCGAAGATCCCCGGCGACGAGGACCACCCCGGCTTCCCCATCGGCAACGACAACCAGCTGCTCTACAACTACCCCGGCGCCATCGGCGGCAAGACCGGCTTCACCGACGACGCCCGCCAGACCTTCGTGGCCGCCGCCGAACGCGACGGACACCGCCTCGTGGTCACCCTGTTGCAGGCCGACGTGCGACCCATCCGCCCCTGGGAGCAGGCCGCGCGCCTGCTCGACTACGGCTTCGCCCTCGACTCCGACGCGCGCATCGGCAAGCTCCCGGAAGTGGGCGACGACATGATCCAGCCGAGCGTCCCGCTCGCCTCACCCCCGCCGCGCGCCGACGGCGGCCGGCCGGAGGTCTCGCGGTCCGCCCATGAAGGGGCGCGCATCGCCGCGCTAGTCGCGGGCCCGGTCCTGATCCTCACCCTGCTGCTCCTGGCCCGCCGCGCCTGGCGCAGTCGCTGAGCTACCGGCGGCGGCCGAACACTACGAGGGCCAGGGCGGCGAGCGCGCCCGCGCCGAAGGCGGCCGCACCGGCACCGGTGGACAGGTTCTTGTCGACCACGCGCGGCTGGATGACGACCGGGGCGGGCGGGGCGATCTCGGTGTGGTCGTTGTCCGACGAGGTCGCCGCCCACGCGGTGGCGAACAGCAGGATGCGGAAGGTGATGTAGCTGAAGACCATCAGACCGATGATCGAACCGAAGGTGGCACCCGCCGGGCTCGACAGCACCATCCGCAGGTAGATGGCGCCGACGAACTTGAAGATCTCGAATGCCACCGCGGCGATGGCCGCCGCCTTCGCCGCGCTGCGCAGCGACACCGGTTCGCGCGGTAGCCGGGCGATCACCCAGGCGAACACCGCCCAGGAGGCGAGCATCCCCAGCGCGATGGACACGATCGACAACACCACCGACGCGCCGGGGACACCGTCGAGGCCGAAGGTTTTCAGCAGCTTCGCGGCGAGGCCGCTGTTGGCGACCGTCGACAGGCCGAGCGACACGACAAGGGCGAGGAACAGGCCGAACAGCGCGCCGAGATCCGACAGCTTCTCCCGCCACCACGGCTTGTCGGGAGTCTGGGTCTCCCACTGCTCGGTGAGCGCCGCACGCAGGTTCGCGATCCAGCCGAGACCGGTGTAGAGACCGGTCAGCAGACCCAGCAGACCGACGGTGCCGCGCGAGCCGATCGCCTGGTCGATCAGCTCGTTGATCTGATCACCGAAGGTGCCCGTCTTCTCGATCACCTTGCCCTGCAACTCGTTCAGCAGGTCCGGTTGCCCGGCGAGAATGAAACCCGCGATCGAGAACGCGACCATCAGCAGCGGAAACAGCGAAAGCACAGTGAAATACGTGATGCCCGCGGCGTAGTAGTCACCGCGCTGACGCTGGAACCGCCCACCGGCCCGGACCAGATGATCCAGCCAAGGCCTGCTCTTGACCTGCTTCTCGACAGTGGCCGAGATGTTGTCGATCAACTGCATGACACGCGCCCCTCTTCAGCCCAAACCTCAGGTGCGCACCGAGTCAGCGAGCGAGGAAGCCCACCCGGTCGTACACCTGGGCAAGTGTGTTGCCTGCGATCTCACGCGCCCGCTCGGCCCCGGAAGCCAGGATCCGGTCCAGCTCTGCCTGATCCGACAGATAGTCCTTCACCTTCTTCTGCACGGGCGTCACGAATTCGACCAGCGCGTCGGCCACTTCGGCCTTGAGCTCACCGTAGCCTTTACCCGCGAAATTCTGCTCCAAGCTGACGATCGGGGTTTCGGTGAGCGAGCTGAGGATCACCAGCAGGTTGCTCACGCCCGGCTTGGTGTCGGGGTCGTAGACGATCTCGCGCCCGGTGTCGGTGACGGCCGAGCGCACCTTTTTCGCGGTGACCTTCGGATCGTCGAGCAAGTTGATGAGCCCGGCGTCGCTGGCCGCGGACTTGCTCATCTTCGCGGTCGGGTCCTGCAGGTCGTAGATCTTGGCGGTGCCCTTCACGATGTGCGGCTCGGGCACGACGAAGGTCTTCTTGAAGCGAGTGTTGAAGCGCTGGGCCAGGTTTCGGGTCAGCTCGAGGTGCTGGCGCTGATCCTCGCCGACGGGCACCTGATGCGGACGGTAGAGCAGGATGTCGGCGGCCATCAACACCGGGTAGGTGAACAGGCCGACGGTCGCGTTCTCGGCGCCCTGCTTGGCGGACTTGTCCTTGAACTGCGTCATCCGGCCAGCCTCACCGAAACCGGTGATGCAGCTGAGCACCCATGCCAGCTCGGCGTGCTCGGACACCTGGCTCTGCACGAACAGGGTCGACTTCTCGGGGTCGATACCGAGGGCGAGCAGCTGGGCGACGGCGGCTTTGGTCCGCGCGCGCAGCGCCTTCGGATCCTGGCTGACGGTGATGGCGTGCAGGTCGGGGATGAAGTACAGCGCGTCGTAGTCGTCCTGCATCGTCACCCAGTACTGCAGCGCACCCAGGTAGTTGCCGAGGTGGAAGGAGTCGCTGGTGGGCTGGATGCCCGACAGCACCCGCTGCTTACGTTCGGCCGTCGCGGCCGGGGCAGGACTGGACATGCCCCAATCTTTCCACGCCGCTCAAGCGGAATTTCGCTGCACCCAGTTGCGCGGATCGACACCCGGCATGCTCGGCTTCCCCCGCCGGATCATGTGCTGTTCGCGGCGGGCGAGCAGCTGGTAGGACGGGGTGCTTCGCCCGGCGAGCGCCCCGGCGAGCACTCGTGGCGCCAGCGGCGGCGCGAGGTGGGCGGTGCGGATGCTGCGGCACAGGGCTCGGTGGGCGAGTTCGTCGGCGATGTCCCACTCGATGCCGTACATCCGCCGGATACGCGGGGGCAGACTGCCCTGGACCAGCAGATACAGCGCGCTGCCGACCTGTTCGACGGGTGGGCGCAATCGGTAGGCCTTGCGATGACCGGCCAGGTAGGAGCCCACCAGCTCGGCTTCGTCGGTGAGGAACGGTTCGGCCGAGTCGAGGTAGTCGTCGAAGTAGCGGCGGAAGGCCGGGTAGTCGGCCGGGGCGGCCTCGCGTGGCATGCCGAACAGCTCGCCCCAACGCACATAGTCCTGGTAGAGGTCCGCACGTTCGGTCGGGGTGAGTTCGCGGACCAGCCGGTCGTACATCACCTCGGCGGAATCGAAGGTGAAAGCCATGGTCATGAACATCAGGTGCGGGTCGAGGGCCGCGTAAGCAGTGCCCGCCCGGTGGTGCGGACCCGCGTCCTCGGGCAGCGCGCCGACCACCCGCTCGTGCTTGCGCCGGGTGAAGGCGAGCGCCCGGTCGGCCTCGGCCTTGCTGCCGAGGAAGACCGATTCGAACAGGGCGCCGGTGACAGCCAGCCGCGTGTAGGGGGTCGCCCGGTGGGCCGTGTGCTCGCTGGTCCCGACGAACAGCAGCGGGTGGACCGCGCCGATGACCAGGGCGCGCAGGCCGTAGGTGACGCCGACCGCGCGCTTGCTCATCACCCTGCGAATCATCGAATCGTCGGCGAAATATCCGGGTTCGCCCTGCCGTGCGGCCATGTCGCGCCTCCTCGTCGAGTGCATCTGGCAATAGAATCCTCCAGAATTGGTAATCTGGCAAGAGTCTCTACCAAAACACCCGCGAACGGACGGTGGCAGCACAATGGAGCCCGTGGCTGCACAACGGACATACGGGGGCGTCTCCGCCGAACAACGCCAAGCCCAGCGCCGCACAGCGCTGCTGGACGCGGCGCTCGACATCCTCGCCGAGGACGGGCAGGCCAAACTCACCGTCGCGGGGCTGTGTGCCCGCGCCGGCCTCAACGAGCGCTACTACTACGAGAATTTCGAACGACGCGAGAGCGTGCTGGAAGCACTGCTCGATCGCATCGCCGAGGAACTGGCCGCCGCCATCATGGCGGCCCTGGCCCGTGCGTTGCCCGACAGCCGCGCCCAGGCCCACGCGGCGATCGAGGCGGGCGTGGCGGTTCTGCTCGACGACCCACGCAAGGCCCGCGCCGCACTCATCGCCGGCATGGCCACGCCCGAACTCCGCGCGCGCACCGCGCGAACGGTTCGCGCGTTCGCCCGGCTCGTCGCCGCCGAGGGCACCGGCTTCTACGGCGGCGAC
The DNA here is from genome assembly GCF_001612905.1 of Nocardia ignorata NBRC 108230. Taxonomy (GTDB): domain Bacteria; phylum Actinomycetota; class Actinomycetes; order Mycobacteriales; family Mycobacteriaceae; genus Nocardia; species Nocardia ignorata. The sequence goes on from NZ_BDBI01000016.1 coordinate 21,487, forward strand.
GTACCGCAGAACCTGGTCGATTTCCGCGCGATCTACCTCGTCGGCGGCCTGACCCAAACCCTGACGACGTGGCTCGCGGGCGATCTCGACCTGACCCGCGCGGAACTGATCGACCAGATCACCGACGTCTTCGTCCTACTCGGCGACGACTTGGCCGGGCGCTATCGCTAGGACCGCCGACCGTGTTCGCACACACAGCGTTTCAGCCGACAGGAGGTTCCCTCGGCATCACTCGACGAGCGCTACCGCACCGAAGGTAACCGGGTCGCCTTGCAGGACGACCCGGAACACCACGTCGCGGCGCGACCAGTAGGCGGCGCAATCGCGCATGGCCGCCTCGAACCAGGCGCGTTCGGTCGGTTCGTCGGCGAGCAGGTCGTCGGCGGTGCGGACCACCGCGACGTAACCGGGTGCGTCGCCGACGAAATCGTCGAGGTCACGCAGGCATTCGTCGAAGGCGTCCTTGTTCGCGCCGAAGTAGTACGGGAACTGGAAGGCGGCCGCGAACTCGTCGAACAGGGTGGTGACATCCCGCATCTTGGTGCCGCGCAGTTCGCGCACGCGGTAGTCGGCGGGGGCGTCGTATCGGATGGCGCTGAGCTGGTTGGCATCCACCGCCATGGCGCCGAGCACCGGTGCGTCGGCCGCGGCGGGCGCGTCGGCGGGTGGGCGGGCAAGGAACTGCGACAGCGTCAGTGGCATCAGCGCATCCTCGTGAACGTTTCGTAGTGGTCACCGGTGTACCAGGCGCTGCCGTCGCTACCGGTGACGATGCGTTCCGCGTCGCGACCACGGTTGCGCTGCTTGGGATTCACATCCCACTCCTGATACTTCACCGGATTGCCCGCCGAATCCTTGGGCGGCAGTTTGGTTCCCCGGTTCATGAACTGCTCACCACCCTTGGTGCCGGGCGCGTTCGCCGAATCCGGCCAGCGCCCCGCGTCGATCTCGACGAGCGTGGCGTAGGCCCGATCCGGCACCCCCGCCACCTTCGTGACCGGCGCCGACGACGGATTCGCCGAAGGCTTGGCCGCCGGTGCCGCGGGTTTCGGCGCGGTGGACGACGCGACCGCGCGCGTGGTGGTCGCCGCCGTAGTCGAATCCGAACCACGACCACCGAACAGCGTCAGACCGAGCGCGGCGAGGACAAGAACGAGTCCGCCGAGCAGACCGAGAGTTTTCCGTGAGATGTTCATCAAAGGACTTTCGAGAAAGTTCGCGGGTTCAACCGAGGACAGATGTTCAATTGCTACCCACAGATGCTCGTTGCTCTCCGCATACCGTCAGCCTTCTCCAGAGCGCGTTCGCCGAATGCTGTGGCCGACCACTGTATCTGCTGGCACGGCAGACACCCGCACTGGCACGTCGTGAGCAAATCTCGGCGCGGTGCACCGGGACGATCCGTTGTCGTCGGGGTGGGTTGTCTTCAGTTAGCGATGGCGCAGACCCTATCGGCACGCCATCCGGTTGATTCGGCGCCCTCACCAGAACGCTCGGCCTCGTGCGCAGGGTGGGCGGCGCCTCGATTCATGCTGTGCGGATGCGGCTTTCGACAAGCGGTGCGCGGGAGCAGCGGAGCCTGAGTCGGTCCACCAGCGCCTATAGTCGAACATATGGTCGAGACAGTGCGTGCAACTACCGCTTGCGCCCAGGCGTCAAGGTCGAACGTGCACTGCTCGCAGAATGGCACCGCTGCCGGTTCCTCTGGAACGAAGCCGTCCACCAGCAGCACAGCGGCCGCAAACCCACGTTCTGTAAGCTCTCGAAGTTACTGACGGCGGCGCGCGCATCGACGTCTTGGTTACGCGAAGGCTCGCAAGTTCCCCAACAAATGACGTTACGCACCTACGCCACGGCACTCGACCACTCCTACCGAGTCGCCGGGCGCGGTCGCCCAAGAATCAAGGCGAAAAAGAAGTCATTGCCGTCTCTGGAATACACCACCCGGGGGTTCACGATCCGTCACCGCCGGTTGCGATTGGCCGGCGGGATGATTGTTCCCGTTGTGTGGTCGCGCGAACTCCCGTCTCCGCCGACTTCTGTGCGTGTCTATCAGGACTCGCTCGGCCACTGGTACGCGTCCTTCGTGGTTCGCCGGGAGATCGAGCCCCCTTCCCAGCTGAACGCGCGATCGGCATCGATTGGAGTGTGACGACGACCGCTACCACTACTGACGCCGCCTATGACCTTCCTTATGTCGGATACCGGCGGCGATGCGCCGCAGAGCTCGCGAAAGCTCAACGGAAGATGGCGCGGCGCAAGCCTCCGCGTGGAGCCACTCCATCGAAGGGGTACCAGCAGGCGAGGCGGCAAGCTGCACGACTGCACAAGAAGGCAGCACGACAGAACACGCACGCAGCACGGGTGTGGGCACGTCGTATCGTCGCCGATCATCAAACTATTGCGGTCGAGGACTTCAAACCAAGGTTCCTCGCCCGGACCACAATGGCGCGTAAGGCAGCTGATGCCGCAATCGGTGCGGCAAAAAGGGAACTGATCGAGTGTGGCATGCGGGCCGGCCGGAAGGTGGTGTTGGTCGCGCCCGCCTTCAGCTCTATGACGTGCTCCGAGTGCCTCGCGATAGCCAAGCAGCGGCTCGAGCTCGCAGAACGAACCTTCCGGTGCGCAAGCTGTGGCTATACCGCAGACCGTGACCGCAACGCTGCCAGGGTAATCCTGGCCACGGTAGAGCTCGACCGTGCTGATGCTGACGACGTAAGACGTTTCCCGGCTCCTCCCGAGGGTGCGGGTGACGCAGTCCGAGTCAGAAATCCTCGGCTTCAACCGCGGGGAAGAGTTAACGGTATTGCACAGTAACCGGCGCGTGGTCGGACCAGCGCTGGTCGTAGGCGGCGGCGCGTTCGACGACGGCCTGCTTGGCGCGGCCGGTGAGTTCACCTCGGGCGAGCTGGTAGTCGATTCTCCACCCGGAGTCGTTGTCGAAGGCGCGGCCGCGGTAGGACCACCAGCTGTACGGGCCCGCGACCTCGGGGTGCAGGGCGCGGACCACGTCGACGTAGCCCGCGGCGAGCAGTTCCGCGATCCAGGCGCGTTCCTCGGGCAGGAAGCCCGCCGACTTCTGGTTGCCCTTCCAGTTCTTCAGGTCCACCTCGGCGGGGGCGATGTTCCAGTCGCCGCTCACCACGAACTCGCCGGTCCTGGCCTTCAGGTAGGCGCCGAGTTCGGCCATGAAGCGGTACTTCTCGTCCTGCTTGGGCGTGTTCTCCTCGCCCGAATGGACGTACACACTCGCCACGGTGAGTTCGCCGAAGTCGGCCTCGAGGTAGCGGCCCGAAGCGGCGAACTCGGTGCTGCCGAAACCGATCCGCACCGCGTCGGGCGCGCGCCGCGACAGGATGCCGACACCGGCACGACCCTTCGACTCCGGTTCGGCATGGGTGAGCACCCACCCGGCCGCGAGTGCGGGAGCCAGCGCGGCGGCGGTTTGCGCGTCGGTGGCCCTGGTCTCCTGCAGGCAGACGATGTCGGCTTCGGTGGCGTCGAGCCAGGCGAGCATGCCTTTGGTCGCCGCCGCGCGGACACCGTTGACGTTCACGGTCGAGAGAATGATTGCCACGCGTAGGACGGTACATCGGCGGGTATTCCCGAACGTGTAGGGGAACAACCCGGCGGCGCGAACGTTGTGATCGCCGGCACGGCAACAGCCCGCGCACGGCGGTTCCCCCGCGTAACCTCGGGTAACAGGACACTGTCGTCCAGGAAGGGGTGATGACGATGACGTCACGCACCGCCAAGTCCCCCGCCCGCCCGGAGCCGATCGCGGCCCTGCATCTCGGGTCCGGCGACCCGGTGCTGCTGTTGCACGGATTCATGTTGTCGCCACACTGTTGGGAGCAGGTCGCCCACCGCATGGCCGCCCACTGCGAGGTGTACGCGCCCGCGTTCGCCGGGCACTGGGGTGGGCCAAAAGTCGAGGGCTGGACGCTCGACGTGTACGCCCTGGCCGACCAGATCGAGGACCAGCTCGACGAATTGGGCTGGCGCACCTGCCATATCGCGGGGAATTCGCTCGGCGGCTGGGTGGGTCTCGAGCTCGCGCGACGCGGCCGGGCCCGCACCCTCACCACCATCGCGGCGGCGGGCGGTTGGGCCTCCCCCTCGATCACTCAGATCAGGATCGGCGTCAAGTTCGCGTCGCTGCTGCCGTTCATCGCGGTCGGCAGGCGTCTCGGTGACGTCGCGCTCAACAACCGGCTGGTGCAGCACGCCACGGCGCTGCTGCTGACCAAACGCACCGGAGCGGTGCCACGCCACGAACTGGTCACCACGCTCATCGCCGCACTGCACTGCGACGTGATCGTGCCGCTGATCCTCGGCAGCCTGCGCGCGCCCGGCATGGACGACCTCGCCGAGCTGGAAACACCCATCCGCATGCTGCTCGCCGAGTACGACCGGATCATCCCCAACAGCGTCTACGCCACCCATTACCTGCGCGAACTGCCCGCGTCGGCGGATCGTATCCTGGTGCACGGGGTGGGGCACGTACCGATGCTGGAGGCCCCCGACCGGATCGCGACGCTCATCGCCGAGCACATCTACGCCAGCCGGGGGCACCTGCGCGCGGTGTGATCAGCGCGCGAGCAGGCCCTTGGCGATGTGGGTCACCTGGATCTCGTTGCTGCCCGCGTAGATCATCAGCGACTTGGCGTCGCGGGCGAGCTGTTCGACGCGGTATTCGCTCATGTACCCGTTGCCGCCGAACAGCTGCACGGCCTCCATCGCCACCTCGGTGGCGGCCTCGGAGCAGTACAGCTTCATCGCCGAGGCCTCGGCCAGGCTCGGCGGCTTACCGGCCTTGCTGCGCTCGAGCACGTTGAACACCATGTTGCGCACATTGATCCGTGCGACTTCCATCTTGGCCAGCTTGAGCTGGATCAACTGGAAGCGCCCGATCTCCTGACCCCACAGGGTGCGGTTGCGCGCGTAATCCACACACAGCCGGTGGCATTCCTCGATCACGCCGAGCGCCATGAAGCCCACGCCGATCCGCTCGGCGGTGAAACTCGCTCGCGCGCTTTCCCTTCCGTCGCCACCGCGGTGGTCCTCGGTCTCGCCGAGCAGCCGGTCCTTACCGAGCCGGACGTTGTCGAAGAACAGTTCGCCGGTGGGTGAGGAGTGCAGGCCCATCTTCTTGAACGGCTTGCCCTGGGTGAGGCCCTCCATGCCCTTGTCGAGTACGAAGGTGAGCACCTTGCGATCACGCTTGTCGACACCGTCGCCTTCGTCGAGCTTGGCGTAGACGATGATCACGTCGGCACACGGGCCGTTGGTGATGAAGGTCTTCTGGCCGTTGAGGATGTAGTCCTCACCGTCGCGTTCGACGCGAGTCTTCATGCCGCCGAACGCGTCCGAGCCGGAGTCGGGTTCGGTGATCGCCCAGGAGGCCACCTTGCGCAGAGTCACGATGTCGGCGAGCCAGCGCTGCTTCTGCGCGAGCGTGCCGCGCGACATGATGGTGGTGGCGCCCAGGCCGATGCTCACCCCGAGCGCGGACACCAAACCCATACACACGCCGGACAATTCGCTGATGAGCACCGCCATCATCGACTGCTGATCGCCGAACGGGCCGCGCTTGCTCCCGCCACCCTCTCCGCTCTCCTCCTTGGCGAGCATCTTGGTGACCATGTCCTCGGCCATGGTGTCGATGCCGAACTGGCTGAACAGCTTTCGCAGAATCGGGTACGGCAGCATCTCGCCGCTGTCGAGCGCGTCGAGGTGCGGGCGGACCTCCTTGTCGATGAAGGTCCGCACGGCATCGCGGATCATCAGATCGGTTTCGGACCACTCGAACACTGTTCGCTCCTGACGTTCGTCCTCTGCGAAACATACATCCGTGCTTGTTTCGGCGTGGACGGTTTCGGTGACCCCGGTCACCCTCGCGGTACGTAACAGCGGCGTAACGAATCGGAAAATACCCGTCTACATCCGTGCACGACCGTCGGTGAGTCGCCGAATTCGAGCGGCAGCGGATGAAGGAGAGAGGTAAATGGCCGGAGTAGATACCGCCGCCAAAGAAACACTCGAGGACTACACGCTGCGCTTCGCCCCCCGGAGCTACCGAAAATGGAGTCCGGCGGTCGTCGGCATCTCCGCGCTCGGCGGCATCGCGTACCTGGCCGATTTCGCGATCGGTGCCAATATCGGCATCGCGCACGGCACCGGAAACGCCCTGATCGGCATCGGTATCTTCGCCGTAGTCGTGATGCTCACCGGTTTTCCGCTCGCCTATTACGCGGCGCGCTACAACATCGATCTCGACCTGATCACGCGCGGTAGCGGATTCGGTTACTACGGTTCGGTGATCACCAATATCGTGTTCGCCTCGTTCACCTTCATCTTCTTCGCGCTCGAAGGTTCGATCATGGCGCAGGGCCTGGAATTAGGGCTCGGAATTCCGTTGTGGCTGGGGTATCTCGCCTCGACGGTCATCATCTTCCCGCTGGTCATCTACGGCATGAACACCCTGGCCAAATTGCAGGTGTGGACCACGCCGCTGTGGCTGTTGCTGATGGTCGCGCCGTTCGGGTTCCTGCTGGTTCGCCACCCCGAATCGGTCGGTTCGTTCTTCGCCTACGGCGGTAAGGACGGCCAGGGTGTGAGCGTGTCCGGTGCGCTGCTGGCCGCCGGTGTGTGCCTGTCGCTGATCGCCCAGATCGCCGAGCAGATCGACTACCTGCGCTTCATGCCGCCGCGCACCCCGGAGAACCGGGCCAAGTGGTGGGGCTGGATGCTGCTGGCCGGGCCCGGCTGGGTGCTGTTCGGTGCGGCCAAGCAGGTGGTGGGCCTGTTCCTCGCGGTGTACCTGATCGCGAATCTGCCTGCGGCCCAGTCGATCGCGAACCAGCCGGTGCACCAGTTCCTGGAGATCTACCGCGACATGGTTCCCGGGTGGCTCGCCATGACGCTCGCGGTGGTGCTCGTGGTCATCAGCCAGGTGAAGATCAATGTCACCAACGCCTACTCCGGCTCGCTGGCCTGGACCAACTCCTACACCCGTGTCACCAAGACCTACCCCGGTCGTCTGGTGTTCCTCGTGGTGAACCTGGTCATCGCGCTGATCCTGATGGAAGCCGACATGTTCGACTTCCTCAACAGCATCCTCGGCTTCTACGCCAACTGCGGCATCGCCTGGATCGTCACCGTCGCCACCGACATCGCGGTCAACAAGTACCTGCTGAAGATCTCGCCGAAGGTGCCGGAGTTCCGGCGCGGCATGCTCTACGACTTCAACCCCGTGGGCCTGGTCGGTTTCGGGTTGTCGGCGGTGCTGTCGATCATGACCTTCTTCGGCCTGTTCGGTGAGCTGCTGAAGCCGTACTCCCCGCTGGTCGCGGTTCTCGTGTCGTTCATCGCCACCCCGCTCACCGCGCTGGCGACCAAGGGCAAGTACTACCTGCGCCGCTCCGACGACGGCATCAAGACTCCGATGTTCGACGAACACGGCAACCCCTCGGGCGAACTACTCCCCTGCCTCGTCACCGGCCTGGAGTTCGAGCGCCCCGACATGATCGCCTCGGCCGTCCCCGGCCCCGAGGGAGAGATCCAGTACATCTCCTCGCTGGCCTTGTCGACGGACAAGCACGGCGTGCACCTGCTGCCTCGCCAGCACTGATCCGTCATCGAGGCCGTGCGGGCGAACACCTTCTGCCCGCACGGCCTTCGTGGTGTTCACAGCATTTTGCGCACGACACGCGATGGCAGGACGCGTAGGGCGTAGCCCAGGGGCACCCACGGCCAACTGGGGACATACGCCTTGGCGCGGCGCTTCTCGATCGCCGCGACCATGGCGCGTACGCCGGTTTCGGTGTCGACCATGAACTTCGGTTCGTGTTTGATGCGGTCGTTCATCTCCGAGCGGATATAGCCCGGGTAGATCACCGAGACATCCACGCCGGCAACAGCTTCGGCGCGTAGTCCCTCGGCGAGTGCGGCGACTCCGGCCTTGGTCGCGGCATAGGTGGTGAGGGTTTTGGGCATTCCACGCAGTCCGGAGATCGAGGAGATCATCACCAGGTGGCCGCGGCCCTGAGCGCGGAAGATCTTCATGGCCGCCTCGGTTTGCGCCAGTGCCGCAAGGAAATTCACCACGGCGGTTTCACGGTTGGCCGCATGCTTACCGGTACCGAGCGGTGCGCCCTTGCCGAGTCCCGCGTTGACGATCACCCGGTCGAGGGTGCCGAACTCGTCGGCGAACTCGTCGAAGACGGTGAACACAGCAGTGTCGTCGGTGACATCGAGCTGTTTCACCGAGACGACCCGGTCGGGGTGTTCGGCGAGGATCTCGGTGCGCAGCTCGTCGAGGCGCTCGGTGCGGCGGGCGCACAGGCCGAGGTCGTAGCCGAGGGCCGCGAACTGGCGGGCCATCTCCGCGCCGAGCCCGGAGCTGGCACCGGTGATGAGGACGGTGCTCATGATGGCTGCCCTGTCGACGGGCACGTTTCGTAGTGCGATTCCATCCACCCACGCTAGCCAGTGGGGGCGGCAATGCCGACCGGATCTGTCGATCCGGCCGGCGGAGGTGGTCAGCCCTTGTTGTACTTGCTGAAGTCGCCGCGCCAGATCAGCTCTTCGGAGGTGATGACCGCGGGGTTCAGCTTGTCGACCGGGACCGCGTAGGCGATCTTGATGGTCTGCTTGGACCCGGGCGGCAGCTTGCCCTCCATGCCGTACTGGTACTTCTTGTCCAGGGACAGCACGTATTCGGCGGCGGTGCCGTCGGCGCCGTACACCAGGGTGGGGCGCGACCAGTTGTCGAGCGTGGTCTTCCCCGTGTTGTTGAGCTGGAAGGTGAACACCGACACGGTGCCCTCGCGCTCCACCTCGTCGGCCTCGACCTTCAGGATCGACAGCTCGACACCGGATTCGAGCTTGCCCGTGTCGCCGGGGTTCAGCACGCCGTCGGCGTTCGGCGTGGCAGGCGCCTGGGCGCTCGTCGTGGTGGACGACGGCGTGGCGGGCTTGCCGCTCGGCAGTTCCTCCTGGCATCCGGCCAGCAGCATTCCCGTGGCCACGACGGTGGCGCACAGCGCAATTCGGTTTCGCACGGACAACCCCTCCTGTTGAAAGACGCGCGGGGTCTCCATGAGATCTTCCCCCCGAGCACAGCGAGTGGATCATATACAGCGCGAACCGTCCGCTCGCCTGCCCGGCACCCAACGACCCTGTCCCACCTGCGATTTCCGCACCGAAGTCGCCGTCGCCGACCTGCGATCATGAGTCGCCAAAGCATACCGTTCGTTCCGGTTTTGTCGAAAGCTAGTTGCTACCCAATGGTTTACGTCTCGCACCTATTGAGACTGATCGGTCAAATATGCGAGACTGCGAACCGCTATCCACCATCGAGAACCGAACAGGATCCACCATGTCGTTCACCAAGCTGGTCGCCGCGGGCATCACCGCACTGGCGTTCGGAGCAGTCCTCACCGCGGGCCCCGCCACCGCGGCTCCCCTCGCCCCCGTGGTCGCCCCCGGCGAGCCCGCCCCGGGCGGAGCTACCTCCGGCAGCGCCATCCTCGATGACTTCGCCGACCTCTTCCGCCAGCTCCAGTGCGGCTCCGCCGCCGTCTGCCCCGCCTGAATTCGCACCTGCCCGGGCGGGCTCGACTCCGCCCGGGCAGATCCGGGATTCAGCCGAAGAATTCGTCCGAACGGTCGCCTCCAGTCGTCGGCTTGCCGCGAGGGTCAACGCGTCAGCAGCACCACGGGACAGCACAATCTGGACCGCAATGTGGTCAGCTCGGCATGCGGAGCACCGTATGCCGCAAGGTATTCCGCGCGGAATCGGTTACGGCGTGTCGGGGGTGGAGCGGCGTGCCAGGACGACGGTGGCGGTGAAGAGGGCGACGCCTGCGACGGCGAGGACGGCGCCGACGAGGGCGGGGGCGGTGTAGCCGAGGCCTGCGGCGATGACGAGGCCGCCGAGCCAGGCGCCCGCGGCGTTGGCGATGTTGAGGGCGGCGTGGTTGAGGGCGGCGGCGAGGGTTTGGGCATCGGCGGCGACGTCCATGAGGCGGGTTTGCAGGCCGGGGGCCAGGGCCGCGCCGGAGGCGCCGACGAGGAAGGCGCCGACGGCGGCGGTGATCGGGTTGTGGGCGGCGAGGACGAAGCCGGCCAGAATCACCACCATCGCGATCATCGCGGCGAAGATCGACCGGTCGACGCCGCGGTCGGCGAGGATGCCGCCGATGATATTGCCGGCGATCATGCCGAGGCCGAACAGCGCGAGCACGATCGGCACGGCACCGATCGGCATGCCCGCGACGTCGGTCATGGTGGTGGCGATGTAGGTGTACACGGCGAACATGCCACCGAAGCCGATGGCGCCGACCGCGAGGGTGAGCAGCACCTGGGGGCGGCGCAGGGCGCCGAGTTCGGTCATCGGGTTGGTGATCTTCATGTCGCGCAGGGCGGGCAGGTAGCGCCACAGCGCGGCCACGGTCGCGACGCCGATGAAGGCGACGACGACGTAGGCGTCGCGCCAGCCGAAGTGCTGTCCGAGCCAGGTCGCGCCGGGGACACCGACCACATTCGCCACGCTGAGCCCGAGCATCACCGCAGCCACCGCCTTGGCCCGCTGCCCGACAGGCGCGAGCGTCGCGGCGGCGAGGGAGGCCACACCGAAGTACGCGCCGTGCGGCAGACCGGAAACGAACCGCGCCGCCACCAGCGTCCCGAAGGTCGGCGCGAGCACCGTCGCCGCGTTGCCGAGGGTGAACGCGGCCATCAGCACGATGAGCAGTTTCTTGCGCGGCACCCGCGCGCACAGCGCCGCGATCAACGGCGCGCCCACCACGACGCCGAGCGCATACGCCGACACCGCGTGCCCGGCCGACGGCTCGGAGATGCCGAAGGCGGCGGCGATATCGGGCAGCAGGCCCATGGTCACGAACTCGGTGGTGCCGATACCGAACCCTCCCAGCGCCAACGCGAGCATCGCCGGGACATGCCAGCTGGTGCGTGGCGCGTCGAGGCGTTCGGAGGTCGCGAGGGAAGAAGTCACGCTTCTATGCAACGGGCCCGAGCATCCCACCGCATCCCGAGACCGCCGTGAGTTATCCCACCTGCGACGGCTTCGGTCGACGACAGCACCGGATCGAGCCCGCGAAAGCGTTCATCAAGCCTGCTGAAACAGAAACGCTCGCATCAGGCGTTCGATGCGAGCGTTTCACAGCTGTGCGGGTTCGCGACGCGAACCCGCGCGAGTTCACTTCAGTGCGCGAGCCAGGTTGGCGTCCAGCGCACCGAGGAATTCCTCGGTGCTCAGGTAGCCCTGGTCGCCGCCGACGAGCAGCGCCAGGTCCTTGGTCATCTGCCCCCCTTCGACGGTCTTGATGACGACGTCCTCGAGCGCCTGCGCGAAGCCGATCACCTCGGGGGTGTTGTCGAGCTTGCCGCGATGCTCGAGACCACGGGTCCAGGCGAAGATCGACGCGATCGGGTTGGTCGAGGTCGGCTTGCCCTGCTGGTGCTGGCGGTAGTGCCGGGTGACGGTGCCGTGCGCGGCCTCGGCCTCACAGGTCTTGCCGTCCGGGGTGAGCAGCACCGAGGTCATCAGGCCCAGCGAACCGAAGCCCTGGGCGACGGTGTCGGACTGCACGTCGCCGTCGTAGTTCTTACAGGCCCACACATAACCGCCCTCCCACTTCATGGAGGAGGCGACCATGTCGTCGATGAGGCGGTGCTCGTAGGTGAGGCCCGCGGCATCGAACTCGGCCTTGAACTCGGCGTCGAAGACTTCCTGGAAGGTGTCCTTGAACATGCCGTCGTAGGCCTTGAGGATGGTGTTCTTCGTGGAGAGGTACACCGGGTAGTTCTGCTGCAGGCCGTAGTTGAACGAGGCCCGCGCGAAGTCCTCGATGGACTTCTTGAAGTTGTACATACCCATGACGACGCCGCCGTCCTCGGGCATCTTCACGACCTCGTGCACGATCGGCTCGCTGCCGTCCTCCGGGGTGAAGGTCAGCGTGACGGTGCCCGCCTCGTAGACCTTGAAGTCGGTGGCGCGGTACTGGTCGCCGAACGCGTGGCGGCCGATGATGATCGGCTTGGTCCAGCCGGGCACCAGGCGCGGCACGTTGGAGATGATGATCGGCGCGCGGAAGATGGTGCCACCCAGAATGTTTCGGATGGTGCCGTTGGGCGAGCGCCACATCTTCTTGAGACCGAATTCCTTCACCCGCGCTTCGTCGGGGGTGATGGTGGCGCACTTCACGCCGACGCCGTGCTGCTTGATGGCGTTCGCCGCGTCGATGGTGACCTGGTCGTCTGTCTTGTCGCGGTACTCGATACCGAGGTCGTAGTACTCGAGATTCACGTCGAGATAGGGATGGATCAGCTTGTCCTTGATGAACTGCCAGATGATCCGGGTCATCTCGTCGCCGTCGAGTTCTACGACGGTGCCTTCAACCTTGATCTTGGACATGGATCTTCGTGTCCTCCTCGGTGGGTGCCCTCATTGCACGGCCGGGCGAACACGCTTGTGAGCGGACCCCAGCAGTTCCAACAGACAACGTATATGCCCCGCGTTGTCTGCGGGACGTGTAGGTGCAAACATGACGAGCGTACTGCTGCCCGGGACCTCACCGCGACGGGAGGTCCCGCTGTGCGGCACACCTCGAAACTACTCCGCGCACCCGCACCCCATCCGCCTTCGATCGGTTACCGGGCGGTAACCCCGGCGAGGGCCTCGCGGACCTGCCCGTCCCTGGTCAGACGACAATCGGCGCGGCCGTCGCGCGCTCGTCGCCTTCGATCAGGTTTTCCGGCTTGTCCTTGATCATCAGGGCGATCACGACGGCGGCGGCGAGGAAGAATCCCGCCCCGACGTAGAAGGCGACGTCGTAGCTGTAGATCGAGGCGCGTTCGACGAGATGGTCGACGGTGGGGTGCTCGGCGACGTAGTGCTCGGCGGCCTGCACCGACAGCGTGGTGAGCAGTGCTGTCCCCACCGCGCCGCCGACCTGCTGGGCGGCGTTGAGCAGGGCGCTGGCCACACCGGAATCCTCGGCGCGCACCTGGTGGAGCGCGACGGCCTGCATACCGACGAACAGCGGGCCCATGCCGAAGGCCATGACGACCTGGGCAGGCAGCACGCTCAGCGCGTAACCGTCGCCGTAGCTCAGCTGCGCCAGCCAGACCAGCCCGATCACGCCGAGCAGTGCGCCGACCACCATCACCGGGCGCGGGCCGAACTTGGGCAGCAGCGAACTGGTGATGCCCGCCGCGATGCCGATGCCGATGGGGAACGGCAGGAACGCGATGCCCGCCTCGAGCGGCGAATAGCCGAGGGTGTTCTGGTAGTAGAAGCTGAGGAACAGGAACATGGCGAACATCGCGATGGGGATCAGCAGCGCGGTGAGCAAAGCACCGCCGCGGTTGATCTCCCCGGGAATGCGAAGGGGCAGCAGCGGATTCGTCGATCGGGCCTCGATGACGACGAAGACGAGGAGCAACGCGGAACCGGCCCCGAGCAGTCCGAGCGTGCTCGGCGCCAGCCAGCCGTGCTCGGCGGCCCGGCTGAATCCGTAGACGATCGCGACCAGACCGAGAGTCACGGTGACGGCACCGGGCAGGTCGTAGCCGCCGGTGCGCGGTGCGGGGATGTCGCGGGCGATCACGGCGAGCGCACCGGCCACCGCGACCAGGGCGATCGGGGTGTTGATCAGCAACGTCCACCGCCAGGACGCGAACTCGGTGAGCGCGCCGCCGACGATCAGCCCGAACGCCACCCCACCGGCGGTGATGCCGGCGAACACCGCGAACGCGCGCGCCCGTTCGCGCACGTCGGTGAAGATCACCGACAGCAGCGACAGCGCCGCGGGCGCGAGCAGGGCGGCGAACGCGCCCTGGAGTCCACGGCCGAGGAACAACTGCACGGTGTTCTGCGCCAGGCCCGCCAGCGCCGAGGCGACGGCGAAGCCGACGAGGCCGACCAGGAAGATGCGGCGGCGGCCGAGGTAGTCGGCCATCCGCCCGCCGAGCAGCAGCAATCCGCCGAAGATGAGCGTGTAGGCGGTGATGGCCCACTGTTTGTCGCCGTCGGTGATGGCGAGGTCGCGCTGGGCGTACGGCAGCGCGATGGTGATGACGGTGGCGTCGAGCACCACCATCAGCTGCGCGGCGGAGAGCACGACGAGCGCCCACCATCGCATCGAATTCGCCGGGGCTGCAGCATCTTCGGGTTTCAGTTCGGTGCCGGTCACCTGGGCTCCTCATCGCTCGGCATGCGTCGGCCAATCCTGGCACCGTGCGACAATTGGCGTCAAGAGAAATTTGTCTGAACGCGCCACTTGGCAGGGCACGACAGACGGTCGCGATGAGACGCTAAGCTGGCGAAATGCTCGACTCGACCACTCCGACCGCCTCCGACCGGCCGGCTCCGCCGAGCCTGCGCGAGCGCAAGAAGGCGCAGACCAGGGCCGCGATCGTCGCGATCGGGCTCGACCTGTGCGACACACAGGGCTTCGACGCGACAACCGTCGAGCAGATCGCCGCCGGAGCCGATGTATCCCCCCGCACCGTCAACCGGTACTTCGCGCTCAAAGAGGACATCGTGCTCGCCCCGATCGACGACTTCGGTCACGCCGTCGCCGTCGCGCTGCGCGGCCAGCCCGATACCGGCAACGAACTGCGAGCCCTGTGCGGCGCCTACCTCCAGGTGGTCGAGTCCGAGGCCGATGCCGACGGCCTGCGGTTCCTGCACCAGTTCCTGCAGACGCAGCGGATCATGCGGGCCAGCCAGGCGGTCAACGCGCGGGCCCTGGAATACGCGGAGAAGAAGAACGTCGCGGTGTGCGAGGAACTGGCCCGCCGGATGGGGACCACACCCGACGACTTTCTGGTGAAGCTGGTCGCGGGCACGTGGCAGACGCTGTGTCACCTCGCGGTCGCCGACACCGAGCACGTACTGCCCACCTCACCGGAGGCGGCGGTGCGGGTCACCCGCGAAGCGATCCTGCGCGCTTACCACGGGTTGCGGCAGGTCTGCGGCGCACCGGCCGACGACACACCGGGCTTCGCCGCACCGGCGGCACGGTGATGTGAGGCAGGAAACGCGGGGGAAGTTTCCCCACCGGCGCGATGTCCGGTTAACATGTCGTCCAAGGTCATGAGTACCAGCGCGAAGCCCCGGCTCGCTGGTCGGCAACCCTCCAGCTGCGGTGGGGTGCTCCGGGTGATGACCGGGCTCCCGAAGGTCGGGAGCAAGCGCGCATTTCAGGAGGCCCCCATGTGTTGTTGTCCGTCGATCCGCCCCAGCTGAACCCTGACGCACAACCCCTGGAGCATTGACCATGACCGACGCCGCCCTGCCCGAGAACTGGTCGTTCGAGACCAAGCAGATCCACGCGGGCCAGTCCCCCGACGCGACCACCAACGCGCGGGCACTGCCGATCTACCAGACCACCTCCTACACCTTCCGCGACACCGAGCACGCCGCCGCGCTGTTCGGGCTCGCCGAACCGGGCAACATCTACACCCGGATCATGAACCCCACCCAGGACGCGGTGGAGCAGCGAGTCGCCGCCCTCGAAGGCGGCGTCGCGGCGCTGCTGGTCGCCTCGGGCCAGGCGGCCGAGACCTACGCCATCCTGAATCTGGCCGGCGCCGGTGACCACATCGTGTCCAGCCCGCACCTCTACGGCGGCACCTACAACCTCTTCCACTACTCGCTGCCCAAGCTCGGCATCGAGGTGTCGTTCGTCGAGGATCCCGACGACCTCGCGCAGTGGCAGGCCGCGATCCGCCCCAACACGAAGGCGTTCTACGGCGAGACCATCGCCAACCCGAGCAGCGCGGTGTTCGACATCCCCGGTATCGCCGGTGTCGCTCACGAGAACGGGCTGCCGCTGATCGTCGACAACACCGTCGCCACGCCGTACCTGATCCAGCCGCTCGCCCACGGCGCCGACATCGTCGTGCACTCGGCCACGAAGTACCTCGGCGGCCACGGCGCCGCGGTGGCGGGCGTGATCGTCGACGGCGGCACCTTCGACTGGACCGTGCGTGACGCCGAGGGCAACGCCCGGTTCCCCGGCTTCACCGAGCCCGATCCGAGCTACCACGGCGCGGTCTTCGCCGATCTCGGCGCACCGGCGTTCGCGCTCAAGGCGCGCGTGCAGCTGCTGCGCGACTTCGGCGCGGCGGTGTCACCGTTCAACGCCTTCCTCATCGCCCAGGGCATCGAGACGCTGAGCCTGCGGGTGGAACGGCACGTGAGCAACGCGGTCGAGGTGGCGAAGTTCGTCGCCGCGCAGCCCGGTGTCGACGCGGTGCACTACGCGGGACTCGAGTCCTCGCCCTGGCACGAGCGGGCCGAGCAGCTGGCGCCCAAGGGTGCGGGCGCGATCGTGTCGTTCGAGCTGGCAGGCGGTGTCGACGCGGGCAAGAAGTTCGTGGACGCGCTCAGCCTGCACAGCCATGTGGCTAACATCGGTGATGTGCGTTCTCTCGTGATCCACCCGGCGTCGACCACGCACTCGCAGTTGACACCGGAGGAGCAGCTGGCCGCCGGCGTCACTCCCGGCCTGGTCCGGCTCGCGGTGGGTATCGAGGGGATCGACGACATCCTGGCCGATCTGCGGGCCGGTTTCGCGGCGGCGACGACGTGACTGTGAGCACCGAATCGCCGATCACCCGTCCCGGCACCGGGGTGGCCCTGCTGCCACCACCGGACGGGCGACTCGGCGTGGTCGCCATCGGGGACGTGACGCTGGAGAACGGCGCCGTCGTCCCGGATGTGCGGCTGGCGGTGCAACGGTGGGGTGAGCTCTCCCCCACGCTCGACAACGTGGTGCTCGTCGAACACGCGCTCACCGGCGACTCCCATGTCGTCGGTGGGCCCGACGGGGCGCCCGGCTGGTGGGAGGGCATGGTCGGGCCCGGCGCGCCGATCGACACCGACGAATGGTGTGTGATCGCCACCAATGTGCTCGGCGGCTGTAAGGGCAGCACGGGCCCGTCGTCCCTCGCACCCGACGGAAAGCCTTGGGGCGCACGGTTTCCCTGGGTGACCATTCGCGATCAGGTGACCGCCGAGGCACAGTTGCTCGACCTGCTCGGCATCGAGCGGCTCGGTGCCGTCGTCGGCGGATCGATGGGTGGCATGCGCGTGCTCGAGTGGATCATCGGGCATCCACAGCGGGTGTCGGCGGCACTGGTGCTCGCCGTCGGCGCACGCGCCACCGCCGACCAGATCGGCACCCAGACCACCCAGATGGCCATCATCACCGCCGACCCGGACTGGCAGGACGGCAACTACCACGGCACCGGGCGCGCGCCGATGACGGGCATGGGCCTGGCCCGGCGCATCGCCCACCTCACCTACCGCACCGAGGGCGAGCTCGAGCACCGCTTCGCCAATCAGGCGCAGGGTGACGAGGACCCGTGGGCCGGCGGCCGGTACGCGGTGCAGAGCTATCTCGAGCACCAGGCCGACAAGCTCGGCCAGCGCTTCGATCCGGCCACCTATGTGCTGCTCAGCGAGGCCATGAACCGGCACGACGTGGGTCGCGGCCGCGGTGGCGTCGCCGCCGCGCTTGCCTCGACCCCGGTTCCGTGCGTGGTCGGCGGTGTCGACTCGGATCGTCTGTACCCCTTACACACTCAGGCCGAGTTGGCCGAAGGTCTGCCCGGCTGTGCCGGGTTGGAGATCGTACACTCCCGTGACGGGCACGACGGCTTCCTCACCGAGGCGGCGGCGGTATCCAAACTGCTCACCGAGACGATGCGATTGGCCCGCGAAAACCGCTGAGCGCGTTCAGGACGCGGTGAGCAACGCGACGATCGATCGCACGTAGGCCTGTAGACGTTCGCGCGGGTATTCCTGCGGCGAGCTCACCGCCAGCCTGCCGAGCATCTCGGCGACGGTGAGCGTGGAGTTCGCCAGCAGTTCGGCATCCATGCCCGACCAGCGCGGCGACAGCGAGATGCCCACGCGGACAAGCGATTGCGCCCGGTCGAGGATGTCGGCCCGGGAATCGCGCAGCGCGGCACGGTATTCGGCGGGCGCGCTGGCCGGGGTGGCGAGAATCAGTCGCCAGCGGGTCGGATTCGCCAGTGCCACATCGACGAACGCCTCGACCGTCGCCGAGGCGGCCGCCACCGGATCGACTCCGAGCAGGTCTTGCGGCAGGGTGTCGGCGATCTGCTCGAGCCCACGTTCACGTTCCCGCTCGAGCAGGGCCTCGACGAGTTCGGCACGGGTCTTGAACACCGTGTACAGCACCGGTTTTCCGACACCGGCCGCTTGGGCGACGGCTTCCATGCTCAGTTCGTGCAGTTCCACCCGGCCGAGCACGGTGAACGCGGCGTCGAGCAGTTGCGCGCGGCGTTGTTCCGGCGGCAGGCGCGGGGCATAGCGGCGGCGCGGTCGTTGATCGCGCGTGGCGGTCATCGGATCTCACCTGCCTCTCCGTCCGGACGACGATACCCCGCATGCCGGACACAGAAATCCTACGCAACCGTTGTATTCGATACCAGCAATTGCTACGGTGGCGTTGTATTCATTGCGAGGTTCGCCTCAGCTGTGCAAAGGAGCACGTGCCATGGCCTTCGATCCGACCACCCTGCGCCGCGACGACTACGGATTCTTCGGGCCGGGCTCCCCCAGCTGGAAGGTCTGGGCGGCACCGACCGCGCTGATCGGTTTCCAGCGCGCGGTCACTCTCGAACACTTCGACCCGTTCCTGACCGCCGCCGTGGCCGACTCGCACGGCATCTACGACAATCCAGCCACCCGCCTCGATCACACCCTGGCGTACTTCCTGCTGGTCGCGGTGGGTGACGGGCGCACCGCCGTCCAGGCGGCCGAGCACCTGATGCGGGTGCACGCGCCGATGACGGGCATCGAACCGGTGAGCGGCAAGCGCTACAGCGCCAACAGCCCCGACTCCCAGCTGTGGATCCACATCACCGGCTGGCATTCGGTACTCAAGGCCTACGAGATGTACGGGCCGGGACCGCTGGGTCCCGCCGAGGAGGACCGCTACTGGGCCGAGTGCGCGGTCGCCGCCGAACTACAGACCTGCAAGCCGGCCGATGTGCCGCGCGATCGCGCCGAGGTCCGCGCCTATTTCGACCGGATGCGGCCGCGACTGTGTGTCACCGAGCGGGCCGTCGAGGGTATGCACTACCTGCTGTGGACGCCGCCGAGCAAGGGCTGGCACTTCGCGATCGGCAGCAGACTGCTCTCGCTGGCGAGCATCCCGAGCCTGCCGCGGTGGATGCGGACCCTCGGCCGGTTCGCCGTTCCGCCGGTGGTCGACCCGCTGGTACGGATCCCGGCGAAGGCGATCGCCTGGACCGGCGCGCGGCGCGACAACTGGGCGATGATCAAGGCCGCGCCGTATATCGCGCCGATGTCGGGCAAGATCCTGGCCGCGCATGCCGCGTCCGCGCCGCCGCGAACACTGACGACGATCACGCCGCAGCAAGCCAGGAAGCTCTACGCCAGCAAGGGTGACGCGAGCCTGTGGGCGGAGTCGCGCGTAAGCGAAACTGCTTGACCAACAGGGTGATTCGATGACTAGGCCGTGCGGCGCCTGGCGTCCTCGATGCGATTGATGTTCGTCTCGATCCATTCGCGCAGGGCCGTGATCGGCTCGCGCAGGCTGGCGCCGAGATCGGTGAGGGCGTACTCGACGCGCGGCGGAACCGTCGGATACACGGTGCGTTCGACGAATCCGTCCGTCTCCAACTGGCGCAGAGTCTGGGTGAGCATCTTCTGGGAGATGCCGTCGATGCGGCGGCGCAGATCGGTGTAGCGCAAGGTGCCCTCGGCGAGCGCGTCGACGATCAGCACGGTCCATTTCCCCGCGATGGTGTCGAGTACCTCGCGCGTCGGGCATTTCGCCGAGTACACGTCGGCCGGTAGTCCGCTGAGTTCGTGAATGGTGGCCACCTGATCGAGCTTAACGCACTTTCAGGTGCCTACTTCCCTATCGGATGTAACTCTCCGATAGTTAGAAACATGATCACGCAGACACTTTCGGTCACCGACGCCATCCGCACCCGCCGCACGGTTCGCCACTACCGGCCCGACCCGATCCCGCCCACCGTCCTCGACGAGCTGCTCGACATGGTCGTGGAGGCGCCGAGCGCATGGAACATGCAGGACCGGTCCATCGTCCTGGTACGCAGCGAACAGGGCCGACGAGCCCTGTCGGAGGCGGCATTCGGGCAGCCACAGCCGTTGGAGGCGCCCGCGGTACTGGTTTTCGTCGCCGACCCGCACGCTTGGCGTGGGGCCCAGTCCGATATCGCGGAGCGCGCCGTCGCCAATGGGGCATGGAACGAGGAGTTCCGGGCGATGTTCGACGGGCGCGCGGAGTACCACTCGCTGAGCGAGCGGGGTTTGCTGCGCGAGAACGCGGTGAAGAACGCGATGATCGCGGCCACCTACGTCATGCTCGCCGCGACCGGGCTCGGCTTGGCGTCGGCGCCGATGAACGGGTGGGACGAGGCGGCGGTGAAACGCGCGATCGACATCGACCCGGAGTCGGACCTGGCGATCGCCGTGCTGGTGACGATCGGATACGGCGCCGGGACCCCGCCGCATCCCGGGCGCAGGCCGCGACCGCAGACGGTGTTCGCGGAGCGCTACCCGACGCTCAGCTGACGCCGAGGGTGTTGATGGTGGCCGCGAGGAAGACGATGGCGCTGCCGAGGGCGGTGAGCCAGGCGACGTCGAAGGGCTTGCTGCGCACCGCGAGCAGGCCGACCTGCACGGTCGGCAGGCACAGCCGGAACGCGGCGGCCACCAGAGCCGCGCTGCCGAAGATGAGGGCGCCGCGTCGCCAGCGGTCCCAGGCGACGAAGGCGATCGCGATCACGATCAGCACGCTCACCACGGTCATCGGCAGGTGGCTGCGCAGGTACTGCTGCCACGCGCTCAGCCGCACGACGCGATGCTTGCCGGTGGTCTGCGCCTCGTTCACGATGCCGATTGTCGCAGTGCGGCGCGCTGTCCGCACACAGGGGCCCGCTACCCTGCTGCGGGTGTTCAATGTGATGTTCCATCAGCCGGTGATCCCGCCGAACACCGGTAACGCGATCCGGTTGGTCGCGGGCACCGGATGCACGCTGCACCTGATCGAGCCCCTCGGGTTCGATCTGTCGGAATCGAAACTGCGCCGCGCGGGGCTGGATTACCACGATCTGGCCTCGGTCACCGTGCACCCCGACCTGGAGACGGCCTGGGCCGCGATCGGACCGCAGCGGGTCTTCGCGTTCACCACCCAGGCCACCACCCGCTACACCGACATCGCCTACCAGCCCGGCGACATCCTGCTGTTCGGCACGGAACCGACGGGCCTGCCGCCGGAGGTTCTCACCGATCCGCACATCACCGACCAGGTGCGCGTCCCGATGCTGCCCGGCCGCCGCTCGATGAACCTGTCGAACACCGCCGCCGTCGCGGTGTACGAGGCGTGGCGGCAGCACGGATTCCCGGACGCGGTCTGATCAGTCGATCTCGAAGCGTTTGAAGCGGGACGTCGCGCCCGCGGTGAGACGGACGGTGGACTTGGGGACGCCGAAATGGTCGGCGAGCAGTTCGATGGCGGCCTTGTTGGCCTTGCCCTCGGTCGCGGGAGCGCGGACGTAGAGGGTGAGGGTGCCGTCGGCGGCGGTTTCGACCAGCGGGCCTTTACGGCTGTTCGGTTTGATCGTCGCCCGCACGGTGGGCACCGGGGGTCTCCTTCGCGGTGTGGGATCGAGGTTTCCGGCGGACAACGCGCAGGACTGCGTAGAGCACGCCGCCGAGCAGGGCGAACAGGCCCAGCCACGGCACCGCCTTGCCCGCGAAGACGACCGCGTCGCCGAGCCAGTCGACCAGCGAGTTCCAGCCGGAGACGATGCCGTCCCAGAACGAGTCGGGCTCGCCCGGCGCCTGCTTCTTCTCGGCGGTGAGGGTGATCGTGAGGGTCGACAGGGCCACCTGGTCGTCGAGGCTGCGTTTCTGGGCGGCGAGGCTGTCGAGTTCGCCCTGCCTGCTCGACAGGGCCTCCTCGGCGGCGATCAGGTCGGCGGTGTTGTTCGCTCCCGCGATCAGCGCTTTCAGCCGGTCGACGGAGGCGCGCAGGGCATTGATGCGAGCGTCGAGGTCCTGCCACTGCATGGTGACGTCGTCGCGGTTGGTGCTGATCTCGGTGACCGTGCCCGCGTCGCCGAGGTCGGTGATGAAGGCGTCGGTCTTGTCGGCGGGCACGCGTACGCTCAGTACGGCGCGCGCGACCCGCTTGTCGGTGCCGGGCTGTTCGGTGCGGCTGTCGACGCGCCCGTTCAGCGCCGTCACCCGGTCGACGACGGTGCCCGCAGCGGCGATCGGGTCGTCGGCGGTGATGTCGACCGAGCCGGTGATCACCTCTTTACGGGTCGACGAATCCGACGGCGCGGGACTCTCTTTCGACGGCGCGCCCTCCCGGAAGCCGGGTGCAACCGCGGGAGCGGACGCGTCGAGAGCCCCGGGTTCGGGACTTCGAACGCCTGCTTCATCGTCTCCGCACCCAACCAGGAACACCAGTCCGAGCAACGCGATCATCACCACGGCAAGCTTGCGCATGGTCGCAGCGTAATGCGTTGTGGGCGCCGAACGGGGGCGAGTGCTCAGCGGAAGTCGCGGGACCGGGCGACGATGCGCAGGTCGAGGTGTTCCAGATGCTCGGCGACGAGGCTTGCCACCCCCTCGGCGTTCTGGATGCGGCCACGGATGAGCAGGGCGGTCGCGCTCTGGGCCAGGCGCCGGTAACGGGTCCACAGCCCGACCGAGCAGACGACATTGATCATGCCGGTCTCGTCCTCGAGATTCAGGAAGGTGACACCGGCGGCGGTGGCCGGGCGCTGCCGGTGAGTGACCGCGCCCGCGACGAGGATGCGCGAACCGTCCTCGACGATCAGCAGGTCGGCGGCGGGCACCACGCCGAGTGAATTCAGGTGGGCGCGAAGGAATTCGGTGGGGTAGGTACCGGGTGAGATACCGGTCGCCCACACGTCGGCGGCGGCCAGCTCGAGCGCGCTCATGCCAGGCAGTGACGGCGCCTGCGTCACCGCCCCGGTCCCCGGCAGCAGATCGGGCCGCTCCCCCGCCGCCGCACCCGCCGCCCACAACGCGGCCCGCCGCACACTGCTGCCCCGCCCACCCCGCACCGACCTGCCGCCGTCCACCACGGCCCCACTCGCAGCCGACGACGGATCGGTGTCGGCCAGCACGTCGAGGGCTCCTGCGGTGGCGAGGGATTCCGCTTGGGCGACAGTCAATCCCACTCGCGCGGTGAGGTCGAGCATCGAGGTGTAGGGGCCGTGTTCGGTGCGTTCGGTGACGAGGCGTTCGGCGAGGTCGTCGCCGATGTGGCGGACGGCGGCCAGGCCGAGGCGCACCTCGGTGCCCGCGTTCTCCAGGGTGGGTTCGGCGCGGCTGGCGTTGATGTCGGGACCGTGCACGAGCACGCCGTGGCGGCGGGCATCGGCGACCAGCGACTGCGGTGAGTAGAACCCCATCGGCTGGGCGCGCAGCAGCCCGGCGCAGAACGCGGCCGGGTGGTGCAGCTTGAACCACGACGAATAGAACACCAGCGCGGCGAAGCTCTGCGAATGGCTTTCGGGGAAACCGAAATTGGCGAAGGCGTAGAGCTTTTCGTAGATGCGGTCGGCGAGGTCGCCGGTGATGCCGTGCAGCTCGCGCATGCCCTGGTAGAGACGGCTCTTGAGCCGTTCCATCTTCTCCGGTGAGCGTTTGGAGCCCATGGCGCGGCGCAGCTGGTCGGCTTCGGCGGCGCTGAAACCGGCGACATCGATGGCCATCTGCATCAGCTGCTCCTGGAACAGCGGGATGCCGAGGGTGCGCGACAGCGAGTTCTCCAGCGCCGGGTGGTCGCAGACCGGGGGCTCCTTGCCGTTACGCCTGCGGATGTAGGGGTGCACCGACCCGCCCTGGATGGGCCCCGGCCGGATGAGGGCCACCTCGACCACCAGGTCGTAGAACTCGCGCGGCTTCAACCGCGGCAGGGTCGCCATCTGCGCGCGCGATTCCACCTGGAACACCCCGATCGAATCGGCGCGCTGCAGCATCTCGTAGACGGCCGGTTCGGTGAGGTCGAGGGCGTGCAGTTCCACCTGCTCGCCCTTGTGCTCACGCACCAGGTCGATCATGTAGTGCAGGGCCGAGAGCATGCCGAGGCCGAGCAGGTCGAACTTCACCAGGCCGACCGCCGCACAGTCGTCCTTGTCCCACTGCAGCACGCTGCGGCCTGCCATGCGCGCCCATTCCACCGGGCACACATCGGCGATGGGGCGATCACAGATCACCATGCCGCCGGAGTGGATGCCCAGATGCCGTGGCAGACCGTCGAGTTCGCCTGCGAGCTCGAGCACGGCGTCGGGGATATCGGTGCCGGTCTCCTGGCTCACCCCGGACCAGCGGCTCACCTGCTTGCTCCACGCATCCTGCTGACCGGGCGAAAAGCCGAGCGCCCGGGCGGCATCGCGCACGGCCGACTTGCCGCGATAAGTGATCACATTCGCCACCTGAGCCGCGTAGTCACGGCCGTACTTGGCGTAGACGTGCTGGATGGCCTCTTCGCGCCGGTCGGATTCGATGTCGACGTCGATGTCGGGTGGGCCGTCGCGTTCGGGTGAGAGGAACCGCTCGAACAGCAGGTTGTTGGCGACCGGATCGACATTGGTGATGCCGATGGCGAAGCAGACCGCGGAATTGGCCGCGGACCCACGGCCCTGGCACAGGATGTCGTTGTGCTTGCAGAACTCGACGATGTCGTGCACGACAAGGAAGTAGCCGGGGAACTCCAGTTGCCGGATCACCGCGAGTTCGTGCTCGATCTGCTTGTACGCCTCGGGGTTGCGTTCGGGAGATCCGTATCGGTCGGCGGCGCCGCGGTAGGTGATCTCACGGAGCCAGGAGTTCTCGTCGTGGCCCGGGGGCACCTCGAACGGTGGCAGTCTCGGCGCGATCAAGCCGAGATCGAAGGCGCATTCGCGGGCCAGCGCCGCCGCGTTGGTCACCGCGTGCGGGTATGCCGTGAACAGCCGCGCCATCTCCGCGCCCGAGCGCAGGTGGGCGCCGCCGGTGGGCGCCAGCCAGCCGGCCATCTCGTCGAGGCTGCTGCGGGCGCGGATCGCAGCAAGGGCCATGGCCCGGCGGCGCTGAGCGGGCGCGGCGAAATGCGCACCGGTGGTGGCCAGCACGGGCAGCCCGAGCCGGTCGGCGAGGGCTACCAGGTAGCCGTTGCGTTCGTCGTCGGTGGCGATGCCGTGGTGGGTGAGTTCCACGCTCACCCGGTCGGTGCCGAAGCGTTCGACCAGATCCCGCAGGGCCGCTTCAGCTTCGGGCAGGTCGGTGTCGCCCGCGAGCAGGTCTTGTTCGAGGGCGGTGCGCAGGTGCCCCTTGCGGCAGCCGGTGAGGATGTGCCAGTGCCCGCTCGCCGCAGCGGTGAGTGTGTCGAGGTCGTAGCGCAGGACGCCCTTCTCCCCCGCCGCCATGTGTGCCGCCGCCATTTCCCGCGAGAGGCGGCGGTAACCCTCTTGCCCCCTGGCCAGGATCAGCAAGTGTGGGCCCTTCGGGTCGGGAAAACCCGTGCGGGGCGTCGAATCCGGGGCAGCACCGTGACCGCTCCTAGCCTGCGATAGGTCTGCGTGGCGCAGCAGCCCCGCGTCGGCCGGATCGGTCGCCGGGCGGCGACCCGTCGACGCGCGGCCCCTGCCGAGATCGCGCGGATCGCCGATCTCGCGCAGCCCGCCGCGCGGAACAGTACGGCGCCGGACCGCATCCCCTCGGCCCGGCGCCGCCTCCGCATCGGTTCCCAGTGACAGTTCGGCACCGAAAACCGTTGGCATTCCCCATTCCCTGGCCGCCTCGGCGAACCGGACGGTCCCGTAGAAACCGTTGTGGTCGGTGAGCGCGAGCGCCTCGAGGCCGAGCCGCACCGCCTCCTCCACCAGCTCCTCGGGCGGACTCGCGCCGTCGAGGAAGCTGTAGGCCGAGTGGGCGTGCAGCTCGGCGTAGGGCACCGCCGGGCCCGCCGGGAGTTCCAGTTCGGGAGCACGGTATTCGCCGCGTTTGCGCGACCAGGCCGGGCTGTCGCCCCCATCGCCCGGGTGCATCTCCTCGGCCGGGCGGGCACTCGGTTTGCCCGAGAGCACCCGTTCCAGCTCCGACCAGGTCGGCGGCCCGTTGCTCCAACCCACGCACCCGCTCCTCTCCCTACCCCCTCACCTCGATTGCCCTGCCCGACACCTCAATTCGCAGGCAACCGCTCCATCGACTGCGACTCCAGCGCCGCCTCCACATGGGCCAGACCCGCCCGGATCACCGCGCCGTAGGCATCGTTGGCGAGCACGTCCAGGTGGCCACGGGCGATGGTCAGCTGCATGCGCGCCATGTCGAAATCACCTACCCGGCGGTGACTGTCGGCCAGATTCAGGTACAGCGAGGGCAGGAATCCGCGCAGCCCCTCGTCCAGCGGGATGCCCGGCCCGAACACCGCGGCCAGGGCCCGCTGATCCCACAGCAACGCACCCTCGGGTAGTTCCTGCACATCGGCAAGGTGATGTGCCACCACGCAGCGATGCAACGGGTCGCCGCCCTCCCCTAGTTCGTCCCAGAGCCGGGTCAGCGCCGCGCGCGCCGCCGCCGGGTCGAATCCGCCGAGCCGCACCGCGGCATAGATGTCCGCCATCCGATCGTCCGCCATGCCCCCAGTATCGCACATACGTTCGAATATCCACCAGAGGCGTTCGAACATATTTTCGAGTTTCTCACAAGTCTGGTCGCATAACTTACTTTGAAGTAAGTTAGAGGGAGCGAGCTGCAAAGGAGCAGTGATGTCCCAGGTTTCCCCGAAGAACCGGCGCGATCTCACCGGAAGGCACGTGGTGATCACCGGCGCGTCCTCCGGCATCGGACGTGCCGCCGCCCTCGCCGTGGCCGACAAAGGCGCCGTCGTCCTGCTGCTGGCGCGCCGCGGCGACGAGCTGGCCCAGGTGGTCGACGAGATCCGCGCGGCGGGCGGGCAGGCGCACGGCTACCAGTGCGATGTGACCGACGCCGAATCCGTCGAATCGACCGTCAAGACCATCCTCGACCAGCACGATCACGTCGACATGCTGGTCAACAACGCGGGCCGGTCCATCCGCCGCGCCATCCATCGTTCCACCGACCGCCTGCACGACTACGAGCGCACCATGGCGGTCAACTACTTCGGCGCGCTGCGGATGACCATGGCGTTGCTGCCGCAGATGCGCGAACGCGGCTTCGGCCACATCGTCAACATCTCCAGCGCGGGCGTGCAGGTGGCGACGCCGCGCTTCTCCGCCTACCTCGCCAGCAAGGCGGCGCTGGACAAGTTCACCGAGGTGGCGGCCGTCGAAACCCTCGCCGACGGTGTCACTTTCACCACCATCCACATGCCGCTCGTGCGCACACCCATGATCGCCCCGACCGGCGAACAGGGTCCCGCCGAATCACCGGAATGGGCCGCGGCCACCATCGTCCGCGCCCTCACCGAACGCCCCAAACGCATCGACGTCCCCCTCGGCACCCTCGCCGAGTACGGCGCCCTGTTCACCCCCAAACTCCGCGACCGCATCCTGCACCGCTACTACCGCGCCATCCCGGATTCCCCCGCGGCCAAGGGCGAGGCGAGCACCCCCGACCCCGCACCCCCGGCACCGCAGCCGGAGCCGGAGCCGGAGCCGAGGAAATCCCCCGTCCGCACCGCCGCAGGCGCCGCCGTCCGCCGTGCCGCCCGCTGGGTCCCCGGCACCCACTGGTAGCCGTTTCGAGATCACCACGCTCTGGTGGCGGCGTTTCCCGAGAAAGGACCTTGGTGCGCTTGGGTCAGAGGGTGGGGAGTTGTTCGATGGATACCGGTTCGAGGTAGCCGGCGGGTTTGGGTTTGGCGTTGCAGCTGGCCTGGCGGGGTGGGGCGGAGGCGGTGCGGGTGGTCACGCGCCAGCGGCGGCCGTCGCGGTGGGTGACGACGGCGGCGCCCGCGAGGGTCGGGTCGTGCGTGGGGGTGGGGTCGAGGGCGACGGTGAGGGCGTCGGCGGGGGCCTGGACCTGTTCGCGGACAGCGACTTCGGCGAGCTGGGCGATCGGCGGATAGCAGCTGCGGCCACGCAGGCCGGTGAGGGAGACCTCGCCGGTGTCGGCGGCGGCGAGCAGGTCGCGGGCGGCGGGGATGTCGACGCGGCCGTAGGTGAGGCCCGACGGGAGCAGGACGACAGCGGGGGCGAACCGGTGGCCGCCGGTGTGGGACGCCTCCCAGACGCGGCCGGGCTGTTCGGCGGCCAAGGCTGCGGCGATCGGGCGGCCGAGGCGGGCGCAGCACTGGTCGCGTTTGCCGTGGGCGCAGACCAGGACGATCGGATCGTCCACCGGCACATCGATTTCCGGTGCGGGCCCGTCCACCAGGTGCAGATCGATATCGAAAAGCTCACGCAGGTCGGTGATCTCGAACCGCACACACCACGAGCCCTCGGGCCGCGCACTGGCCAGCAGCACCGTGCGTGTGCCGGTGAACTCGTAGCGTCCAGGTCGGCGGATCAAGGTGGGGCGCACCTTCGCCGCCGACGTGCGCGCGGCCAACTCGGCGGTGATCTCCGGTCCGAGCACCTCGTCACCCAGCACATCGCGCCCCCACGCCCCGGGATGCTCGATACACAGCCACCCCGTGGCGTGCACCGCCGTACCGAGCAGCGGAAGGTCGGCGGCGGCCGCCGAACACACCATGCCCTCGAACGGATTCATCACCGCGCCTCCTTCCTCGCTCGCCGGGTCGGTCCCTGACCGGAGTTCACTGTAGAGGCGCCCGGCAGTGCACGGTTCACACCCTCGCTGAGCAGCGGTGACAGCGAAGCGTCCACGACCGAGGGATCGCGCGGTGCTACTCGTAGACCCCCTCGGCATGCCAGTTCTGCTCGTCGTGGACCAGCAGGACCGCGCGGATCTCGGTGGGGCGGGCGTCGAGCTGGACCTGGACGCGGACGGCCGTGGTCGCGTGTTCGGCGGCGGACCACCAGCGTTCCACGACCGGCCAGGGTCCTGCCCAGCCGAGCAGGGACCACTGTTTGCGGCCCCAGCGCAGGATCGCGGGGTCGGCGGTGAACAGGCCACGGTCGGTGACGCCGACCTCGGTGCCGTCGGCGGCGGTCAGGTGGACGGTCGGGCGGTGCAGCAGGAGCAGGGTGGGGGCCGGTTCGGGGAGGCGGCCGGGCCACGGGTGGGCGGGGTCGGCACTCGGGGTGAGTTCGTCACCGAGGGCGATCATGGTGATGCGTTCGGCGGGGCCACGGCCGCCGCTGAGCACACCGATGCGCACCGCTTCACCGCCGAGCAGACCCTGCACCCGCACCAGCGCGCGCCTGGCGCGTTCGGTCTGTTCCCCCTCACCGCCCCACAGACCCAGCTGCAACGCGCCCGAGGCGACCACCTCGACCGGTTCCAGGGTGAGCGCGACGATGGGACCGGTGGGGCGGGCGCGATGGGTGAGCCAGCCGTCGAGTTGCCAGCGGACCCGGTCGGCGGTGTCGGGCGGGGTGAGCGGGCGCGCGCAACGCCAGATCCTGGTGAGTTCCTCGCCGGTCTCGGTGCGGGCGGTGACGGCGAGCCGGGTGCACGACACCCCCGCCGCCGACAGGGCCGCGTGCAGGCGGGTGGCCAGCTGCCTGCCCGCAAAGGCGGCCGCGTCGACCCGGTCGATGGGCGGGTCGCAGGCCAGCTCGACGGTCAGTTCCGGGGCAGGTCTGCGCGCCGAAGGCGGGCGTTCCGGGAGGGCGCGCGCCATGCGATGGGCGTGCGCGGCGTCGGCACCGAACCTCGACGTCACCTCGGCGGGCGCGAGCAGGGCGAAGTCGCCGATGCGGCGTAAACCCAAACGGTGCAACAGGTCCGTGAGGTCGGCGCGTTCCGGTGCGGCCAGGCTCGGTTCGGCCGCGAGCTCGGACACGGGCAGCGACGCGAGGTAGCGCGCGCCCTCCCCCGGCTCGACGATCGCGCCGCGTCTGGCCGCGATGACCGCCGTCGACATGGCATCGGCGATCCCGATCTGCGCTTCGGCGCCTGCCACCGCGACCGCGTCGATCAACCGTTCCGCCGCCGCCTCCTCGGACCCGAAATATCGTGTGACACCCCGCGCCCCGAGCACGATCAACCCCGGCCGCAACACCTCGACCCCCGGCACGGTGGCATCGACAGCCGCGACCACCGGTTCGAACAGCCGCGCATCCCGATCCGGATCATCCTGGGCTACAACGAGTTCCGGACAGCACCCTTGTGCGTCCCGCCTGCGCATCCCACGCCGCACCCCCTCGGCCCGCGCGATCGCCGAACACGCGACAACCCGGTTCCCGCGCAACACCGCGATCGGCCGCTGCGCCGCCACCCCCATCCCGGCCGCCGCAGCCACGGCAGGCCAATCCGGGCACCACACCGCGACCACCCGGTCAGCGCGCCTCACAACACCCCCCGACCACACGGCCCCGCCCCACACCACGATCCCCGCGGACGGCGGTCGATCGCGCCCGGTCGAGGGGCGCGGGGTGCGCGATGGAGGTGCTCATGCCCATCGCGCGAAGGAGGGCAACGGACGCGGGGTCACGACACGGCCTCGCGTAAGGCGGTCACTTCGGTTGGGCGGGCGACGTTCTCGCGGGCCAGCCATTCGGTGCGACCCGCGCGGGCGCACAGGTCCATGCGGCCCTGGCGGGGTGGACCCGCCTTGGCGCTGACGCGCACGTCGAGGCAGACCGAGCGCAGGCGACCGCGGCCGGGGCCCAGTCCGTCGTAACCGGCGACGCGGGTGTCCAGGCGCAGCGCCGGGTTGGTCCACTCACCGCCCGCGACGACGAGAGTGGTGCCACGGTTGCGGGCGCGGGCGGCGAGCACGCGGCAGCGAGCCGGGGGGACGGCGAGACCGTGCAGGCCGAGGACCACCAGGTCCAGGCCGTCGAGCAGGACCGCGGCCACCTCGGCGGGGTCGGGACCCGGGTCGGGGACGACGGCGAGCCGTGACAGCTGCGCACCCATCTCGGCGGCGGCCAGCAAACCGAGCCGCGGCAGCCCGACCACGGCCGCGTGGCCACCGCCCGCGGTGACCGAGGCGAGCAGACCGGTGAGCAGCGAGTGCGCACCGGAGTAGGCGACCACCGAACCCTTCGGCAGTCCGCCGTCGGGAAGCAGGTCGGCCAACGGCGCGGGAACGGGCAGCAGATCGCGGCGAAGTGGCTGTTCACGGGGTATATGCGCGGCTACCGACGCACCGCGTCCCGGCACCGAGGCCATCCGCCTGCGCAACTCGTCGAGCGTGTGCTCGCGCGTGCCCGGCTCGGGCGGCAAACCGTTCGAACCCATCAACACCACCTACTTCCACGATGGACCCGCGAGCGGCGAACCGCTCGTCACTGAAACGACAGCACCGTTCCAGCTAT
Source organism: Nocardia ignorata NBRC 108230 (assembly GCF_001612905.1). Taxonomy (GTDB): domain Bacteria; phylum Actinomycetota; class Actinomycetes; order Mycobacteriales; family Mycobacteriaceae; genus Nocardia; species Nocardia ignorata. The sequence continues at coordinate 52,945 of NZ_BDBI01000016.1, forward strand.
CGATCGTATTCGAATATACGTTCGATCGCGACCAGCGTGACAGGCGCCCCTGTCCCTGTCCACAGGGAAGATCCCGGCCAGTCAGCGGCAGATTCGGCTACCCTCGCACCCGTGACCGAACGTGCTCGCCCCCATATCGGCCCCGACTACCTGGTCGCGGGCCGCTACCGCCTGCAGTCGAAGCTGGGCGGAGGTGGCATGGGCGCGGTCTGGCTGGCCACCGATCGGCTGCTCAACCGGGAAGTCGCGATCAAGCAGGTGCTCACCACCGCCGGCCTGAGCGAGGCCGAGGCCGAGCGGGTGCGCAACAGCATCGTGCACGAGGGCCGGGTGGCGGCCAAGCTGTCGCACGAGCACGCCATCGCCGTCTACGACGTGGTGATCGAAGCGGGCGAGCCGTGGCTCGTCATGGAGTACTTACCCTCGCGCAGTGTGGCCAAGGCGCTCGCGCTGGTGGACGCACTGCCCGCGGTGGAGGTCGCCCAGATCGGCGCGCAGGTGGCCGACGCGCTCGCCGCCGCCCACGCCGCGGGCATCGTGCACCGCGATATCAAACCGGGCAACATCCTCGTCGCCGACCGCGGCCCCGACCTGGGTAAGGCGAAACTCAGCGACTTCGGCATCTCCCGTGGCGCGGGCGACGCGCACGGTGACGAACCCGACGGCGTGATCACCGGCACCCCCGCCTACCTGCCGCCCGAGGTGGCGCGTGGCGCCCAGCCCACCGAGGCCAGCGACGTGTTCTCCCTCGGCGCCACCCTCTACACCGCGCTCGAGGGTCAGCCGCCGTTCGGTTTCGACGACGACGAGAACGACGTGGTCACCCGCGCCGCGATGGGCCGCATCATCCCGCCCACCCGCAGCGGCATCCTCACCCAGCCGCTGCTGCACATGCTCGAGCCCGCGCCGCAGCGCCGCCCGACCATGGCCGAGGCCCGCGACGAGATCCTCACGGCCGCTTTCGGTCCCGGCACCGGCGCCTACATTCTCGGTGCCCCGCTGCGCACCGAGGACGGCACCATCCCGGCCTGGGCGTCGCGCAGCGGCGCCAGCGGCGTGCGCAGCCCCAATGCCCAGCCGCTGCCCCGCCCGCACCGGGCACCCCTTGCCGCCACGCAGACCGCGCGCCCACAACGCACCGGCAGCTTCTTCGACGACCTGCCAAACGGTGCGCCCTTGGCGATCGGCGCGGGCGTGCTGATCGGCCTGGTCATCCTCATCGCCCTCATCATCGCGGTGATGTAAGCGCTGCCTCGCCGGGGCCGCTCATTCGATGCGGCGGCGATGGGCCCATCTGGTCAGTGCATTGCGGTTGGACTGCTGGGTTTTGCGCAGCACGTTCGAGGCGTGGGTTTCGACGGTTTTCACCGAGATGAACAGGCTTTCGGCGATCTCGCGGTAGGTGTATCCGCGGGCGAGCAGACGCAGGACTTCCAGTTCCCGTGGGGTCAGTGAGTCCAATTCGGGGTCGAGCGGGGGCTCGGGGACCGGGGAGCGACCGGTGAACGAGTCGAGGACGAAACCGGCCAGCCGTGGACTGAACACCGCGTCACCGCCCGCGACGCGGCGGATGCCGTCGGCCAGCTCGGCGCCGGAGATGGTCTTGGTGACATACCCGCGCGCGCCCGCCCGGATCACCGCGATCACGTCCTCGGCCGCGTCCGACACGCTCAGCGCCAAACAGACCGGGCCCGAGGCGATTCCGCTCAGCACCGCGACACCGCCGCCGTCGGGCATGTGCACATCGAGCAGCACCACATCTGGTTTCGCGGCATCGATCCCGGCGACGGCCTCCGCCACGGCCCCGGCCTCACCGACCACCTCCATGTCGGCTTCCCGGCTCAGCTCCGCGCGCACCCCCGACCGGAAGACCGCGTGATCGTCGACCAGAAACACCCGCACACTCACTCGAGACTCCTCATTCGAACCGCGAACCTGATGCTCATCGGTACCACACCACGATGTCCGGGCGACGCGATCGGGCCATCAGCGCCCCCATCATGATGTCCGCGCGACGCAACCGGACCATCAGCGGTCACACCACGACATCCGCGCGGGCACAACCGAACCCTCCACGGCCACATCACGACATCCGAGCGGCGCGACGGTGCCCTCCCACCGCCACCACCATGTCCGAGCCGCGCAACCCGGCCGTCAGCGGTCGACCGGATGATCACGGTGCGCCTGGTCCAGACGCAGAGCGACGGTCGGCGAATCGGCGTCGGTCGGCTGTTCCGCCTCGCTCGGCTCGGAGGTACCGGAGTCCGTGCGCGGCATGACGATCCGCACCTCGGTACCGCGCCCGACCGTCGAGTCGATCTCGGCGGTACCGCCGCGCCGCTCGACGCGCGCGCAGATCGACTTGGCGATCCCGCGCCGGTCGGCGGGCACCGACGACACGTCGAAACCGGCGCCGCGGTCGCGCACGAAGATGCTCACCTGGTGCGGTTCGGTTTCGGCGAACAGGTCGATCTCGGGCACATCGGCGTGCTTGGCCGCGTTGACCAGTGCCTCGCGGGTGGCGCCGAGCAGAGCCGTGAAGTGCTCCTTGGGCAGCCCGGCGCCGGTGTCGCCGGGGTCCATCGCGACATCGCCGACGGTGACGGGGGTGACCTTCACGCCGTGCTGGTCCTCCACCTCACCGGCGATGGTGCGCAGGGCGGCGGACAGGCTCGAATGCGCGGGCGCGGCATCGTCGAAGAGCCATTTGCGCAGTTCGCGTTCCTGGCTGCGGGCCAGGCGCAACACTTCCTGGGGATCTTCGGCTTGCCGCTGGATCAGCGCGAGGGTTTGCAGCACCGAGTCGTGCAGGTGGGAGGCGATCTCCTCGCGCTCCTCGTTGCGGATGCGGGCGCCGCGTTCGGCGTTGAGGGCACGGACCATGCGCAGCCACAGCGGCACCGTGAGCAGGCCCGCGCCGACCAGGGTGACCGCCACCGCGATCAAGGCCGAACCGAGCGAGCTCAGGTCGATGCGGGCCAGCACGACGACGCCGAGGCCGAACACGATCAGCGTCGCCCCGGCCACGATGCGCGACCAGGTGACCACCGACGGTCGCGCGGGCAACCCGAACAGCGCCCGCGGTCCCGGCGCGGCCACATCGTATTCACGCCACACCAGGGCGGCGCCGACCGCGACGACGACGACCGGCACGATCACCTTCGCCGCCGTGCCCTGGAACAACCAGCCGACGGTGACCGCGAGCACCATCCCGAGCAGCGCGAGCCCGATCGCCTGCCTGCGCTCGTCACCGGTCGGTGCGGTCGCGTCGCCACCGGCCGGGGTGAAGATCCACAGCAGGCCGTAGGCCACCAGGCCCGCACCGACCAGCGCGGACAGCAGCACGAACGCCAGCCGCACCTTGAACACGTCGACGCCCAGGTGATCGGCCAGGCCCCCCGCGACGCCACCGATCACCCGGCCACCGGTCCGCCGGACCAGCCGGGGAGTCGTCGGCGACGCCGGGTCGCCGGGTTCGGACGCGGGAACCGGAAGCACACCGGGGAGATACCCGCGCGGCACGCCGTAACCCTGCGGCGGGACCGGCGAGTAGCCGACGGCCGGACGGTACGGCGGCGGCGTGGGCAGGTACTGCACGCCAGGACGGTACTGCTGGGCGACACCGTACTGCTGAGCCCCGCCGTACTCCGGGCCGGCACCGACCTGCTGAGCCGCTCGGCGGTACTGCCGGACAGCCTCGCGATACCGCCTGCCACTCGGCCGAGGCGCCACGGGCCCCGGCATGCGCGCGGAGCCGTTGATCCCGGGGGCGAAGCCGGGCCCGGGTAGCCCCTGGGCGGCAGTGCGGGTGGGAACAGACGGATCCATACTTCGATACTGGCACGCGCGAGCGGCAGCCGACATCAGGAAAGACCCTGATCTGTGCCCCGATGTCCCCGATTCCGTGCCGACCTGCGGCGCACCCTGTCCGGTCCGGACAAAAATCAGCGATGACCTGCGGCTATCCGCGAACCGGTGCGGCCGGGCAGAACCGGCGGCGGATGCCGGACCGGAAAACCGAAAGTGCCGCCCCCAGCAGGGCTTTCAGCGATCGCACCGGTATTTCGAAAGCCCGGTTACAGATGATCTTCCTACGTTGATGGCAGGCCGGAACCACGGCCGCCGCTTCAGGGGAGGAACACGTGAACATCATCACCACCGTGCTGGGTGCCGCGACCATCGGACTGAGCACTCTCGGGATGACACCGATCGCCTCGGCCACGCCGATGGCACCGCACGAATCGACCTACCACGGCCCCGAGGGCTTCCAGCTCACCATCGGCCACACCGACCAGTCCTACCGGCTGGTCCCCCCGCTCAACGCCATGCCGACCAACCGCGAGGTGTTCCTGAACAACACCGCCTACGTCACCGCACCGCCCGGCGCGACCGGTGACCTCAGCTCCGGCTACCTCGTGGCCTGTGCCGTCGACCTGGAATTGTCGGTCGGCCTCGACGGCGGGATCTCGGTGGATGCGGGGGCGAGCGTCGGATTCGGCTCGTCGGGTCCCGACGGTTCGGTCGATATCGGTCCGTCGATCTCGGCGGGTCTTGACCTGAGTTTGTCGCTCGCCCCCGGCGAGATCAAGAAGATCGACATGGGATCGATGCCGTTGAGCTCGGGCACCACCTACCTGGTGAACCGCGACTTCCACCTGATGGTCGGCAACTGCGGCGGTCCGCTCAATGTCTACTCATGGGCGACGGTCACCGCGGGCACCGGTCAGGTCGAGGCCACGAATTCGGTCTTCGGCGACACCATGTTCCTGTAGCCGAACCGGGAACCCGACACCCACGCCGGGTTCCCGGGCGGGGCGAATATCATTGCGGTGGTCATCTTTTCATCGAACGGGGGGTTCGTTGACTGTCGTCGACAGCGAGATCCATTCGCCACGTGCGCTTTTCGCCCAGCGATTCGGCGAGCTCTACGCCACGGCGGGCAACCCGACCCTGCGCCGGGTCGCCGCGGCCACCGAGCGGCGCATGCGCGGCGCCCAGTCGGGCACGCCGTCGGCGCAGCGGATCAGCGACTGGAAAGCCGGCCGCAATGTTCCCGCACGCTTCGAATCCCTGCTGCCCGTGGTCCTCACGCTCGTCGAGATGACCGAGAAGGCCCAGCGCGACCTGCCGAGAACGCTGGCCGACCCGCATGAATGGCGACGGCTGTGGCAGGAATCGGTCACCTGGACGGCGACGGCGGGCGACGACCACACCTGCCCGTACCCCGGCCTGCGCGCCTACCGACCCGAGGAGCACACCTTGTTCTTCGGACGCGAGCAGGCCACCGCCGATTTCGCCGCGCTGGTCCGCGACACCACGGGCATCGTCGTGCTGATCGGGGCATCGGGGGCGGGAAAGTCCTCGCTGCTCGCCGCGGGTCTGCGCCCGGCCATCGACCTGACCGCAGCCACCATCACGCCGGGCGCGACACCGGCCACCACACTCGACGCTGCACTCGGCGACGATCCGGCGGTGCTGATCGTCGACCAGTTCGAGGAGCTGTTCACACTGTGTCAGGACGAGGCCGAACGTTCGGCGTTCCTGACCTCGCTCACCGAACTCACCACCCGCGACACCGATCCACGCACAGTGGTCCTGGCCCTGCGCGCCGACTTCTACGAACCGTGTCTGCACTACCCCGTGCTACGGAACAGCCTGCAGCACAACAGCTATCTGCTCGGCGCCATGTCGATGGACGAAGTATCCCGCGCGATCACCGGCCCCGCCGCTGCCGCCGGACTCACCCTCGAACCCGGGCTCGCCGAGCTGGTTCTCGCCGAATTACGCGGTCTCGGTGAGCATCTCGACGGTTACGACCCGGGCACGCTGCCGCTGCTGTCACACGTGATGGCCGCGACCTGGCAGCAGCGGGAGGGGCGCAAGCTCACCGTGGCCGGATATCGCAAGGCCGGCGGTGTCGCGGGGTCGGTCGCGGAGACCGCCGAACTCGCGTGGAGCGAGCTCACCGGGGCGCAGCAGATCGCCGCCCAGGAGCTGCTCGGGGCGCTGGTCACCGTCGGGCAGGACACCCGCGACACCCGCCGCACCGTCGACCGCGTCGAATTGCTCGGCCGCAGTGGGAATTCCGAGGCGGCGGCGCAAGCGGTCGACGTGCTCGCCGCCAGCCGAATCGTCACCGTCGACGCCAGCTCCGTGCAGCTCACCCACGAGATCGTGCTCACGGCCTGGCCACGATTGCGCGGCTGGATCGATGCCGACCGAGTCGGGCACGCGGTCCGCCAACGGCTCGAGCGCGACGCGATCGAATGGACAGTCGCCGGACAGGATCCGGCGCTGCTGTATCGGGGTACCAGGCTCGACCGGGCGCGCGAACACGTCGGGCGCACGCCCGACAACCCGCAGGTGCGAGCCTTTCTACAGGCCTCACGGCGGGCGGCGCGCAATGGCAACCGACGGCGGATCGTGGCGATCATGGTGGTGTTCGCTCTGCTCGCTACCGGTGTGATCGCCTTCGACCGCACCCGGCTCGCCGATCAGCGGGCGCTCGACCGCGACTATGCCGAGTTGGTGGCCGCCGCCCAGCGCACCAGAACCATCGATCCGTCCGTCTCGGCTCAGTTCCTTCTTGCCGCGTACCGGCTCCGGCCCGACGATGCGACCCGCAATCTGTTGCTGAACACTCAGGACTCGCCGCTCGCTGTCGCCGTGCCCGCGCATGAGCGGGGAATCTCCACACTCGCCCTACGTCCGGCCGACGCCCTGTCGGCCTCGATCGATCACGCAGGCAATGCGGCCTTCTGGGACCTGACCGATCCCGCGCGTCCTCGACGCCTTGCCACTTCGCTCGGCACGATGATCGGCAAGGTCGTCTTCATTCCCGGCAGCAAAGATGCGATCACCCTGGGAAGCTCCGGTACACAGCTCTGGGATCTCGCCCGACCGGAATCCCCGCGCCTGGTCCATACACTCGACACCGGCCACGCGGAAGACATCGCCGCCGACCCGACCGGAACCAGTTTCGCGCTGATCAACGCCTCGACCCTGACCCTGTGGGACATCCGCGACCGGTCACACCCGGTGCGCACAGCGGCCGCCAACCTACCCGGAGAACGGCACACCGTCGAATTCGGTCCCGGCGGTACATTCCTGGCGGTAGGCACCGTCACCGTGGACATCGCCGCCCCCGATTCGGTGCAGATGTGGGACACCGCGACTGCGCGGCCCTTCGGCGAACCGATATCCACGGCGGGCTGGGACTATCTGCGAACCTTCGCACTCAGCCCGGACGGCGCCCGCCTGGCTGTCGTCACACGCAAATCGGGAGGCACGAGCGGCGTGCCCTCGAGCCAGTTGCAGCTCTTCGACATCGCCGACAGATACCACCCACGTGCCTACGGGCCGTCGACCAGGCTGGACGACGACGGGCTGGTGTCGATCGCCTTCCATCCGGGCGGAAACCTCCTCGCCACCGGCTCCGAGAAGGTCGGGCACCTCTGGAATATCGCCGACCCGGCCCAACCTACCCAAACCGGGCCAGCACTCTCGGTGAGTCCGGCCGCCTGTCCGCAAGCCTGGCTCTCGCTCTGCGGCGGTGGACCGCGAGCCGTGCTATTTCTCCCCGGCGAGCCGGCATTGATCGGGGGTGGCGAGGATGGACTGCTGCGCATCTGGTCATCGCCCCGCTCGACCATCGACGTGCTGACGAAGGCGATATACGGCACGGTCTTCGACGGTGCGGGCAACCGGATGGCCGTGCTGAATCTGGCCGGCGAGATATCCGTCTGGGATACCACCGACATTCGCCGCCCGGTCAGAACGGCGACGATTCCCGCCATGCCAGGGCTGACCGAACCGGCGCTGAGCCCGGACGGTCGCACCCTGACCGCGCATGACCAGCCGGGCAGGCGGCGCGTCGTCTTCGATCTCGAAAACCCGCGTCATCCGCGAATGTTGCCCGCTTGGCCGCTGGGCGAAGGCCGCTTCTCGACGGTCGAGGGCAACCGAATGCTGGTCACCGATCGCGAGGCGGTCCAGATGTGGGATGTCACCGACCGCGCGGCACCCGTGCCCCTCTGCCCACCGATCACCGCACGGGTGGGACAGATCTCCGAAGGCCGTTTCAGCACCGACGGCAATCGGATCGAGGTGATGCTCCACGACGGCGACGGCCGGGACAGCAGACAATGGCGCATCGTCCGTCAGATCTGGAATCTGAACGATCCGGCACAACCGCGTCTCGTCAGCGACACCGAGGTCGATCTGAAGGACTCGCTACGGCCGACACAATTCCTGCCCGACAACAGGACCGTCGCCGTCACCAGAGGTGACCATTTCGGCCTCTGGCGTCCCGACGACCAGGACGCGTTCATCCCCCTCGTCGACGCGGTGCGTACCGAGATCGCGCCGATCACGTGGGTCTCGGGCAGCGCTGACAGCACCGATCTGGCGGTGTCGAACGAGCACGGCACCACCAGCCTGTGGGACATCACCGACCCATCGACACCACGCCACCGCACAGGCCCGATCGGGCCCGCCGACGGCCGTAAGCGAAAGGTAGTTCTGCACCCGCGCGGCGAAGAACTGGTGCTCGTCACCGACGACGGACAGCTCGGCGTCTGGGACCTCGACCCCGAAGCCGTCGCCACCCGCATCTGCGCGAGCACAGGCATGCTCACCGAGGCGGTCTGGCGCACGCACGTCGCCAACGGCCCCTACCGCGCACCCTGCTCCTGAACCGGGGCAATTTTCAGGGTTCCCCCCGATGCGGTCGAGGGGTCGCGCAGCACACCATGGAACCCATGAGCAGAACGAGCTTCGGCGATCAGGTTCAGCAGATGTGGCACACGCGGCCCGTCCGGCTGCCCCGGCAGGGGCCGATCGCCGGTGTGGCCGCCGGGTTCGGGTTGCGCTACGGCGTGGATCCGGTGCTGTTGCGGGTGGCGTTCGTGGTGTCGACCATTTTCGGTGGGGCGGGGATCATCCTGTATCTGCTGGCGTGGCTGGTGCTCGGCTCCGCGGGCAACGAGGCGTCGGCGGCCGAGTCGCTCAGCGGGCGTGGGTCGCATTCGCAGACGAAGACGATCGTGTTGATCGTGGCGCTGGCCATCGCGGTGTCGACCATGGGCCCGATGGGGTTGGGCCTGGGCGGTGGCGGCGTCATCAGCATGGGCTTGATGCTGGCCGGGTGGTGGATGCTCTATCTGCGTCATCCCGAGCTGCCCGCCGGTTTCGACAGCCGTCCCGCCCCGCTCGGCACCACCGGTTATCCCGGCGCGGGCTACCCGAATGCGATGTACCCGTACACCGGCGAGGGCATGTACACGCCGTACACCAAACTCCCCGACGCCTACGTCCCCGATCCGGCGACGACCGTGCTCCCCCGCACGGAAAACCGCGCTGCGACAGCGGAACCCATGCCGTTGCTGCGGGTCGACGAGGCCGAGACGGTAGTACTGCACAAGCACACCGACGCCGTGCCACCACAGTCGTCGACCACCGTCGGCGAATCCGTGACCACCCCGGAAGATGCCGAATCTACCGGCAGCACCCCGCCTTCCGAGCACACCGATGCTCGCCCTTCCGCGCCCATCGACGCAGAACTCGCGGACGCACCGAAACCTGACGAGTTCGGGGCGACGCCGACAACAGACGCCGGCATCCAGGAGGCCTCGGGAGCGGTCGTGGACAACCGAGAGGCATCGGCAGCAGACGCCCAACTCCGACGGGCGCCGACGGCGGACACAACACCGACCGCAGGGCACGAGTCCGGCGACGACCGATCCATCATCGATCTCGCGAAACCCGAGCCGGCCGCACACGCTGAACCGACCGGCCTGTCGACGATCGGCGACACCGCGATCCTTCCCAAGACCCCGGGCAGCCCCCACCTGCGCGCCCAGGTGCCACCCGGCTGGGACCCCCTGGCCGTGGCCCCGCTGGCCTGGGAGCTCCCCGAAGCCGTCCCCACCTTCGCCCCGGTCGCCCCGCAACCACCGAAACGCCCGCGCTCCCGGCTGACGCCGATCACCATCGGCCTGGCCATCCTCGCCGCCGCGGCAGCGGGTGCGGCCGCCGCGTCGGGCGTCGAATGGATGACCCCCGCCCGTATCGCCGCCTTCGCCCTGGCCGTCGTCGGCCTCGGCCTCGTCGCAGGCGCGTTCCTGCGGCGCGGCTACGGACTGCTCGTCCTCACCGCACCGCTGGCCGGCTTCGTCCTGCTGGCCTCGCTCATCGGGCCGATCGACTTCGAGAACAGCGGCAATGTGGGCGACCGCGTGTGGGCGCCGACCTCCGTGCAAGAACTGCGGCCCCGCTACGCCCTCGACATCGGTTCGGGCACATTGGATCTGCGCGGCCTCACGCTCACCGAATCACGAAGCGTCGAAGTCGCGGTGAACATCGGCGATACGAAAATCAAGCTGCCGGAAGGGATGACGGTGAACACCACCTGCGACATCCGCGTCGCCGACAACCCGTGCGACGAGGGCCTGAGCGGACCGAACGCCCCCGGCGCACCGGTCCTCGACCTGCACATCACGATGCACCTCGGCGACGTGGAGGTGACCCGTGGCTGACTCGACGAAAACCGAACGCCGCCCGGCCTTTTCCCTGCTCGTCACCGGGCTCCTCGCCCTGGCGGTGAGCGTGTGGGCCCTGCTCGGCGCACCGACCCCCGACGGCGGCGGCATCGTACCGATGGGCTGGGGCGTGGTGATCGTGGCCAGCGTCGTCGGCCTGCTGCTCGTCCTCTCCCCCCGCCGCAAACGGCACTGACGAGAACAACGACATCAGAACGAGAGATGGCCCGTCATCAGACGGGCCATCTCTGTTGCAGGGGCAACCCCTGACTCACTCCCACTCGATGGTGCCCGGCGGCTTGCTCGTCACGTCGAGCACTACGCGGTTCACCTCGGCCACCTCGTTGGTGATGCGGGTGGAGATGCGTTCGAGCACGTCGTAGGGCAGGCGGGTCCAGTCCGCGGTCATCGCGTCCTCGCTCGACACCGGGCGCAACACGATCGGATGACCGTAGGTGCGGCCGTCACCCTGCACACCCACCGAGCGGACGTCCGCGAGCAGCACGACCGGGCACTGCCAGATCTGCTTGTCCAGGCCGGCGGCGGTGAGCTCCTCGCGGGCGATGGCGTCGGCCTGACGCAGCAGGTCGAGCCGGTCGGCGGTCACCTCGCCGACGATGCGGATGGCCAGGCCGGGGCCGGGGAAGGGCTGGCGCGCGACGATTTCCTCGGGCAGGCCGAGTTCGCGACCCACCGCACGGACCTCGTCCTTGAACAGCAACCGCAGCGGCTCGACCAGCTCGAACTCGAGATCGTCGGGCAGGCCGCCGACATTGTGGTGGCTCTTGATGTTGGCGGTGCCGGTGCCGCCACCGGACTCGACCACATCCGGGTACAGCGTGCCCTGCACCAGGAACTCGACCTTCGGTGCCGTCCCGTCGCCACCCTGTTCGGCGACGATGCCGGCCACCGCGTCCTCGAAGGACCGGATGAACTCGCGGCCGATGATCTTGCGCTTCTCCTCCGGGTCGGAGACGCCCTTCAGCTCACCGAGGAACTTGTCGACCGCGTCGACGGTGACCAGCTTGGCCCCGGTCGCGGCGACGAAATCGTGCTGCACCTGCTCGCGCTCGCCCGCGCGCAGCAGACCGTGGTCGACGAACACACAGGTGAGCCGGTCACCGATGGCACGCTGCACCAGCGCGGCGGCGACGGCGGAGTCGACACCGCCGGACAGCCCACAGATGGCGTGACCGTCACCGATCTGGGCGCGCACGTCCTCAATCAAAGCCTCGGCGATATTGGCCGGGGTCCACGCCGCGGGAATGCCCGCCAGCTCGTGCAGGAAGCGGCTCAGCACCTGCTGGCCGTGCGGGGAATGCAGCACCTCGGGGTGGTACTGCACACCGGCCAGCCGACGGGCGCGGTCCTCGAACGCGGCGACCGGCGCACCCGCGGTGGTGCCGGTGACCTCGAACCCTTCGGGTGCATCGGTGACCGCGTCGCCGTGGCTCATCCACACCGGCTGGATCGTCGGCAGACCGCCGTGCAGCACACCACCGTCGATATTGAGTTCGGTGCGGCCGTATTCACGGGTGCCGGTGTGCGCGACGGTGCCGCCGAGGGCCTGGGCCATGGCCTGGAAGCCGTAGCAGATGCCGAACACGGGCACGTCGAGGTCGAACAGCCGCGCGTCGAGCTGCGGGGCGCCCTCGGCGTACACGCTGGACGGGCCGCCGGACAGGATCACCGCGAGCGGCTGCTTCTCGGCGATCTCCTCGACCGTCATGGTGTGCGGAATGACCTCGGAGAACACCCTGGCCTCACGCACCCGGCGGGCGATCAGCTGTGCGTACTGTGCGCCGAAGTCGACGACGAGGACCGGTCTCTGAGTTTCTGCCACCTGCCCAGTTTAGTGAGGGTGACAGACGGCCGAGCACGGGGCATCGATGCCCGTGTCGCGCCACGCTGTGACAGACCACGACGCACCGTGATTCCTTGCGCGGGTCGGGGTGGTGCTGGCTATCCTCGTGCTCGTGCCATTCGCCCGCGCGATCGATGCCGACATCTACTACGAGGACAGCGGTGGCACGGGTCCGGTGGTGTTGCTCGCCCACGAATTCTTCATGGACCGCACGATGTTCGAGGCGCAGCAGACGGCACTCGCCCCCGAATTCCGGGTCGTCGCGTGGGACGCGCGCGGCCACGGCCGCACCAGGGACCAGCGGCTACCGTTCACCTACTGGACCGCCGCCCGCGACGCGCTGACCGTGCTCGACGCGCTCGGCGTCGAACGCGCGATCGTCGGCGGCACCGCCCAGGGCGGGTTCACCGCGCTACGCACCGCGCTCGTCGCCCCCGAACGGGTGGCCGCGCTCATCCTCATCAGCACCGAAGCCCACGGGCCGACGCGTGAACAGTCCACCGCCACACAGCGTTTCCTCGACGAATGGCACGACCGGGGTTCCCGCGAGGAAGCCGCGACCCAGCTCGCCGACTGGCTCATCGGCGACGACAACCACTACCGCGAGATCTGGACCCGCCGCTGGGTCGGCGACGCGCACAACGGGCTCGACGCCGCCGTCGGGTGCCTGCTCGGGCGCGACTCGGTGCTCGAACGGCTGCCCGAGATCACCTGCCCGGCGCTGGTCATCCACGCCACCCACAGCGGCATCGCCGGAAAGAGGGCCCGCATGCTCGCCGACGGCCTCACCGCCTCCACCTACGTGGAGATCGACGGCGCCCGCCTCGGTGTCACGATGACCCACGCGGAACCGGTCAATGCCGCCATCGGCCGGTTCCTGCGCGAACGGGTGTCACTGGCCCACGTCCGTTAGCGGACGCTGAGCCCGACCTTCTGGAATTCCTTGAGGTCGGAGTAACCGGCCTTGGCCATCGAGCGGCGCAGACCACCGACCAGGTTCAGCGAACCGAACGGGTCGTCGGAGGGGCCGTAGAGGACGCGCTCGAGGCTCGGGCGGTCGGTGGCGCCGTCGGGTCCGTCGAGCCACGACTCGTCGACCGGCAGGAACGAACCGCGCGGCACCGAGGGGTGCGCGGTGGCCGAGGGCCAGTACCAGCCGTGACCCGGCGCCTCGGCCGACACCGACAGCGGCACACCGAGCATCACGGCGTCGGCGCCGCAGGCGATGGCCTTGGCCAGCTGGCCGGAGGTGGCCACATCACCGTCGGCGATCACGTGCACGTAGCGGCCGCCGGTCTCGTCGAGGTAGTCGCGACGCGCGGCGGCGGCGTCGGCGATGGCCGTGGCCATCGGCACACCGATACCGAGCACTTCGCCGGTGGTGGTCGCACCCGGGAAGGAGCCGTACCCGACGATGACGCCCGCCGCACCCGTGCGCATCAGGTGCAGGGCGGTGCGGTGATCGCTCACGCCACCGGCCACGACCGGCACGTCGAGTTCGGCGATGAAGGTCTTGAGGTTGAGCGGTTCGCCGTCACCGACGTGCTCGGCGGAGATGATGGTGCCCTGCACGACCAGCAGCTCGACACCGGCCTGCACCAGTGCGGGGGTGAGCGCGCGGGCGTTCTGCGGGCTCACCCGCACGGCGGTGGTCACCCCGGCGGCGCGCACCTGGGCCACAGCGGCGGCGAGCAGGTCGGGCTGCATCGGGGCGGCGTGCAGTTCCTGGAGTAACGAGATCGCGCGTTCGTAACCCCCCTTGTCGACCAGATCGATCAGCTGATCGATCTTGGCCTGCACATCGGCGTGCCGAGCCCACAGACCCTCACCGTTGATCACACCGAGGCCACCACGACGCCCGAGCTCGATCGCGAACTCCGGCGAGACCAGTGCGTCGGTGGGGTGCGCGAGCACGGGGATCTCGAAGCGGTAGGCGTCGAGCTGCCAGGCCAGCGAGACCTGCTTCGACGACCGCGTCCGTCGCGAGGGAACGATATCGACGTCGTCCAGCTCGTAGGTCCGCCGAGCGACCCGACCCATCCCGATCTCGACCATGTCACGCACAGTTGCTCCCTGTGTCCGGGCGCGCGTGTGCGCGCGTTTTCACAAACCTGACGGCTTGCATGGCTGTGCGCCGGGAGCGTACCCCCCGGCGCACAAACGCATCTATTGTACTCAGCCGCGGCCGGTGTAGTTCGGGGCCTCGACGGTCATGGTGATGTCGTGCGGGTGGCTCTCCTTGAGGCCCGCGGCGGTGATCTGCACGAACTGGGCGCCCTGGAGGTGCTCGATGTTCTGCGAACCGGTGTAGCCCATCGCGGCGCGCAGGCCGCCGACGAGCTGGTGGATCACCTGGTTCACCGGGCCACGGAACGGGACGCGGCCCTCGATGCCCTCGGGGACCAGCTTGTCCTCGGCGAGCACGTCGTCCTGGAAGTAGCGGTCCTTGGAGTAGGACTTGGCCTGGCCGCGTCCCTGCATCGCGCCGAGCGAACCCATGCCGCGGTAGCTCTTGAACTGCTTGCCGTTCACCAGGATCAGATCGCCGGGCGACTCGGCGGTGCCCGCGAGCAGCGAACCGAGCATCACCGTCGACGCACCGGCGGCGATGGCCTTGGCCACATCGCCGGAGTACTGCACGCCACCGTCGGCGATCACCGGGACACCGGCGGGCTTGCACGCGGCGACGGCCTCGAGGATCGCGGTGATCTGCGGCGCACCGACACCGGCCACCACGCGGGTGGTGCAGATGGAGCCGGGACCGACACCCACCTTGACAGCGTCGACGCCCGCCTCGACGAGCGCGGCGGCACCGGCCCGGGTGGCGACATTGCCGCCGACGACCTGGATGCGGTCGCCCACCTCGGCCTTCACCTTGGCGACCATCTGCAGCACCTGCGACTGGTGCCCGTGCGCGGTGTCGACGATCAGCACGTCGACGCCCGCGTCGGCCAGGGTCATCGCGCGCGACCAGGAGTCCTCACCCACACCGATCGCCGCACCGACGAGCAGGCGGCCGTCGCGGTCCTTGGTGGCGTTGGGGTACTGATCGGTCTTGACGAAGTCCTTGACCGTGATGAGCCCGCGCAGGCGGCCGTTGCCGTCGACGATGGGCAGCTTCTCGATCTTGTGGCGGCGCAGCAGACCGAGCGCGGCCTCGGCGGTGACACCCTCCTGAGCGGTGATCAGCGGCGCCTTGGTCATCACCTCGTCGACGCGGCGGTCCTGATCGACCTCGAAGCGCATGTCGCGGTTGGTGATGATGCCGACGAGCGAACCGGTCTCGTCCACCACGGGCAGGCCCGAGATGCGGAAACGGGCGCACATGGCGTCCACGTCGGCGAGGGTGTCGTTGGGACGACAGGTGACCGGGTCGGTCACCATGCCCGCCTCGGACCGCTTCACGGTCTCCACCTGGGCGGCCTGATCGGCGGCCGACAGGTTGCGGTGCAGCACACCCATGCCGCCCGCACGCGCCATGGCGATCGCCATGCGCGCCTCGGTGACGGTGTCCATGGCCGAACTCACCAGCGGGGTGCGCAGCGTGATGTCACGCGTGAGCCTGCTGGAGGTCTCGACGGAGCTGGGGATGAGATCCGAGGCGGCAGGCAGCAACAGCACGTCGTCGAACGTGAGGCCGAGCATGGCGATCTTGTTCGGATCGTCGCCACCCGTAGGAGGGCGCACCGCGATTCGTTCGCCCGACACGGGATTACTCATTCGGATCGACCCCTCCTGGTCGTCGGAGTACCGACGCAGGAGATGACGCGCGTCGGTGCTGAGCGGAAAGCTTGATGGTCGGTGAGAACAAGCTCGCCGACGCCTGCATTCCATGGTATCGGTCGGCCGTGACACGCTGTGCAGTGAGCCCTCGCGCAAAACTTGCCAGGTGCATCGCTGGCGCAGACCGGCCACCACTGCGTACCGTGGGGTTGTGCGTGACCATCTACCACCTGGCCTGCCGCCGGATCCCTTCGCCGGAGACCCCTCCGACCCGTCTGCCGCGCTCGATGCCATCGAGCCCGGTGAGCCGCTGGATCCACATGAGCGCCTCGCGGTCGAGGAAGATCTCGCCGACCTCGCGGTCTACGAAGCCCTGCTCGCCCATCGTGGCATCCGCGGGCTCGTCGTCAGCTGCGAGGACTGTCGGCAAGATCACTACCACGACTGGGACATGCTGCGGGCGAACCTGCTGCAGCTACTCGTCGACGGCACTGTCCGGCCGCACGAGCCCGCCTACGACCCGACGCCCGAGGCGTACGTCACCTGGGACTACTGCCGCGGCTACGCGGACGCCTCGATGAACGAAGCCTTCCACGGCGACGGGTTCGACGGGTTCGACAACTGAGCGCTCACTGATCGGCGGACCGAGCACGTGCGGTCCCGCGTGAGTCGCGCACGCGCCGGACGGCTACCGATACAGACAACACGAAAGAGGCCCCGAACCACAGTGGTTCGGGGCCTCTTTCGTGTCGATCAGGGGGTACCGGGCAGCGGCAGAATCGTCATGGTCGGAACGACCGTCGGGACCTGCGGCGTCGGCGGAACCGCCGTCGGAGCGGTCGGCGGCGGTTCTGCGATGGTCGTCGGGGGTTGGGTCGGTTCGACGGTGACCGGCGGCGGAGTCGGTGGCACCGTGGTCACCGGCGGTGGCGACGGCTCGGTCGGGCGGGGATCAACGGTCTCCGGAGCAGGCGTCAGCATGATCTCCGGCGGCACGGTCGGATCGGTCGTACCCGAGTTACCCGGGTCGATCGGCGCCGCGGGGTCGGTGGTCCCCGGCTTGGCCGGGGACGGAGAAGGCGCGGACGGCGACGAGGACGGCGCGGTGGTACCCGGCAGCGGCGCGGGCGGCAGCAGCGACCCGAGTTCGGGTGCCTGCTTCACCAACTGATCGCGCAGCAGGTTCCAGCGAGCCAGCAGGTCCTCGCGCTTCTTCGGGTCGCTGACCTGATCGGCGGTCGCCGAGGCCTGCTCCAGCTTGGCGCGAGCCTGTTCCGGATTGCCCGCGGCGATCATGTTCTGCGCGGCGGCCAGGTCGTCGTCGGCGCGAGCCACGACGGTGGTCTGTGCCTGTTCGCTGAACACGACTTCCTTGACCCGCCACAGCGGATCACCGGGTGCCGCACTGTAGGAGAACGCCGTGATACCGCCGAACACCACGGCGAGTGCCGCGGCGGACCCCAGCAGGGGCCGGACCAGACGCAGACGTCCGCGCGAGGAGGCTCCGGTTCGAACCTGCCTGGCACCGATCTCCTGATCGACCGCCGCGAAGACGGTGTCGAGATCGGGGCCCGCCGGCATCGGCTCGGCCAACAGATCGGCCCGCCAATCCGCGAGCAGTGACGCCAGCTGGAACTCCTCGGTGCTGTCGGTATGCACCGGTCCGTCGCTCGCGATCGCGTCGATCAGCGCATCGTCGCTGCGCACCGCCGCAATGTCGACCGGACCGGAATCGCCGGCACCCTCGGCGGCGTAGGGACCGCTGTCGTGCGACCCACGCCAAACCTTCCGGTCGCCTCGACCGCGCTCGCCATCCCTAGCCATACATTTCACCTGCCCTCGCCACTTGTGACTTCAGTTTTGCGAGTGCCCTGTGCTGGGCCACCCGTATCGCCCCCGCCGTGCTGCCCACGGCGACTGCGGTTTCCTCTGCTGACAGACCCATCACCAGTCGCAAGATCAGGATTTCCCGATGTTTCTCGGGGAGCGTGGCGAGCAGAGTGTTCATCTGCCTGCTCGTCTCCGAGTCGAGAGCTCGCTGTTCCGGTCCGTGGTCGGTGGATATGACATCTGGTACTTCGGCCATCGCCTCCGCCTTGTTACGGGCGGCATTGCGGTGGGCGTCGGCGACCTTGTGCGAGGCGATCCCGTACACGAAGGCCATGAAGGGCCGACCCTGATCCTGATAGCGGGGCAGGGCGGTCATCACAGCCAAACAGACCTCTTGCGCAACATCGTCCGCGGAGAGCTGCCCGCGCTCCGCGGCACCGATCCGAGCCCTGCAGTAGCGAACCACCAAGGGACGGACCAGTTCCAGTACCTGAGCTAAAGCGGTCCTGTCGCCCTGCGCAGCCGCAGCGACGGCGAGGTCCAACTCTTCGCCCATATGCGTCATCGTCAGAGATTTTCCTGGCGTTACGAGTGGCGCGGTCACATGTGACCGAGCTTCCACCGATGTGGCGGAACGGAACTAACAATAGCGACCCGATGATCACCCGCCAGCGGCCCCGGGTTGTTCTGAGGGTGCTCTCAGGAAGATCGCCGGGCGGCCTCATCGATGGGGCGAACGGAAGTCTCCCCCGAGGGAACGGATACGTACGGCGTGATCTGCGGCTTCGTTCGCGGCGGCCGCCGCGGCGGGTGGCTCCGCGGCCACTCCGGCGCGCAGCATCGCGCACGCCCAGCGCAGGGGCAGCAGGGCGTTGTCACGGCACTCAGAGTCGATTTTCTCGGCCAGTCGCGCGGCCGCCGCGAGCTCTCCCGCGGCGGCGGTGGCGGCCGCGACGAGCAGTGCCGATTTCACCCGGTGCCGCACCGACGGAAGGTCCTCGGCCAGCGCGGCGGCACGAGTGGCGTCGTCCAGCGCGAATTCGCCGCGGGCCAGCGCGGTTTCGGCGCGGACCCAGTGCCAGCGCACCCGCGCCCGCGCAGGCGCCTCGTCGAGCAGCGGTTCCACCCGGCCGAGCAGCCGGGTGGCGAGGGCGAGGCGGCCGGTGCCGAGCGCGTCGGCGGCCAGACCGGTGTAGGCGTCGGCCAGGGCCTCGGCGCGGGCGGCTCCGGTCGCGGCGCAGGCGAGGCGGGCCGCGCGCCCGTCGTTGGCGGCGGCGGCACCGTGCCAGCCGAGCTGACGCAGCAGCGAGCCCGTGGTGCTCTCGACCAACGAGGCCAAGCCCGGATCGAGGCGGGTGCGGGCGAGTACCCGCAGGTCGGCGCGGGCGGCGGCGTAGTGGCCCTGGCCACCGAGGGCGACCGCCCGGTGCCAGCGCGAGCGCGGGTCGGCAGGCTCCGGCAACTGCGCAGCGGCCCGGCCGGGGGTGGGACCGAATGCTGTCGAAGCGAGGATTTCGGAACCGATATCCGCCGATGAGGCCGCAGTATGCACGCGGTGACTCTAGCTCCCGATGGTCCTCGTCGTTTCTCGTGATATGTCACGACCGCGGCCGGGCAGCAACCGTTCAGCTTTTCTTTCCGTGGCCGATGTTGCCATCAGGTAAATCTCCGCTCCCGGATGCCCCCGGTGCAAAGTCTCGAATTCACATGCGTTTCTCGCAATTAACCTGAGGGTCCTCTTTGCGCCATGTCCGAGGTTACGGTCGCGGGAGCCACTGTGACCCGGCACACCGCGCTGAGCGGGGCATCGGGGCCCTCGAAATGCATCGAAAAGGCTGTCACCAGGGAAAATAGCCGTGCGCTTACACAGACCCACTCGACCCATCCATAGCCAACCGAACAGTATGGACGGACGAGGAGTGAAATGTAAACAGTTCGCAGGTTAAATTTCAGCGTTGATGATTTGCTGAACCAATGCGCTGAACTATTGACGGAATTTCCCGCCGAGCCCTAACGTAGCTCATCGCCGGGGACGGCGCCGCGCGAAATTGCAGCGACCATCCACTCGGCACCGTCAGGCACCGTCGAGCCGGCCACTCAACCGAGTGGCCGCGTTGACCTGCCGCACCACTCGCTCGACAACGCTGACGAGCTCGCACCACAAGGAGTTCACCATGCCCATGCCCACCCACCTCCCCGGTCCGAACGCCGACGTCTGGGATTGGCAGATGCGTGGCTCGTGCCGCGGCCAGGACTCGGCCGTCTTCTTCCACCCCGACGGCGAACGTGGCCGCGCCCGCACCGCGCGCGAAATGCGCGCCAAGGAGATCTGCCGGGCCTGCCCCGTGCTCATGCAGTGCCGCACCCACGCCCTCAAGGTCAGCGAGCCCTACGGCATCTGGGGTGGCATGTCCGAGACCGAACGCGAGATGCACGCCCGCCGCAACCGGCGGCGCATGGCGGTCTAGAACCCTGCGCGGAACCCTCCGCAAATCCGTTCCCATCCATCCTGCGTGGGGCGCCGAATTCCTAGCAAACAGCTGGCACCCGATTCGAGGCACCCCGCTCGCAGGGGTGTCATAGCCTCGGGCTACATTCGTGACCGATGACACAGAATGGGTTCCGAAGCGAAGCCTTCCCACCGAGCGTGGATTCTGCGGTTACCGCACGCGCGGCCGAAGGAGTCGAGCTAGCTGCACTGTTGGAACGATGCGGCCTTGCCGACCAGCAAGCCTTTGCCGAACTGTACGACCGGACCTGCGCCCGCGTCTTCGGCCTGATCCTGCGGGTGCTCCACGACCCCGGGTACGCCGAGGAGACGACGCAGGAGGTCTACCTTCAGATCTGGCGCACCGCAACGAGTTTCGACCCCGCCAAGGGGTCGGCGGTGACCTGGCTGATGACGCTGGCCCACCGCCGCGCGGTCGACCGGGTTCGTGCCGAGCAAGCCCACACCCAGCGCGAGGTCGCGTACGGGATCCGGGTACTCGGTCACGAATTCGACGAGGTCACGGAGGAGGTGGAACGCAGACTCGAACAGCAGGCCGTCCGGCGCGGGCTCTCGACTTTGACCGAGACCCAGCGCGAGGCGATCTCGCTCGCCTACTACGGCGGGCGGACGTATGCGGAGGTAGCTCAGCACCTCGGCATCGGATTACCGACCGTTAAGTCCCGTATTCGGGACGGATTGACACGACTGAAGAAAAGTTTGGGGGTGACGTGAGATGAACGACGCTCAGATCGATCTCGCGCACACCGTCGCGCTCGGATTGATCGACGACGAAGACCATCACGCGATCCAGACCATCATCGATACCGAAGACCCCACCCTGTGTACCGAGTTTCTGCACGAGATCCGCGCCACCCGCGCGGCTCTCACCGAACTCTCGGAACTCACCGCCACCCCACCACCCCCGTCTCTGCGCGCTCGGCTACTGGCCGCGATCGAGGCCGAAGAACCACCCGTAGCCAGCTAGGCGCACAACGAAAGGCCCCCGGACCGCAACGGTCAGGGGGCCTTCGTCATGTCAGGTCAGTGCGCGTGACCGTGACCGTGCTCGTGGTCGTCGGCCTCTTCGGCAGGCTTCTCCACGATGGCGCTCTCGGTGGTCAGGATCATCCGGGCGACGGACGCGGCGTTCACCACGGCCGAACGGGTGACCTTGACCGGGTCGACGACACCGTCGGTGAGCAGGTCGCCGTAGGTGAGGGTGGCGGCGTTGAAGCCTTCCTTGCCCTCGGCCACCTTGCTGACCACCACGGCGCCGTCGAGGCCCGCGTTGGTGGCGATCCAGAACAGCGGCGCCTCGAGGCCCTTGCGGACCACCTCGACGCCGACGGCCTTGTCGCCGGTCAGCGAGTCACGCAGCTCCACCAGCGCGGCGGCGGCCTGGACCAGCGCCGAACCACCACCGGGGACGATGCCCTCCTCGACCGCGGCCTTGGCGGCGGCGACCGCGTCGTCGACGCGGTACTTGCGCTCCTTGAGCGCGGTCTCGGTGGCCGCGCCGACCTTGATCACCGCGACGCCACCGGCCAGCTTGGCGAGGCGCTCTTCGAGCTTCTCGCGGTCCCAGTCGGAGTCGGTGGCCTCGATCTCGCGGCGCAGCTGCGCGCTGCGGGCCGCGATGTCGGCCTCGGTGCCCGCACCGTCGATGAGGACGGTCTCGTCCTTGGTGACGACGACGCGACGCGCCTGGCCGAGCTGCTCGAGGGTGGCCTCGCGCAGGGTGACGCCGAGATCGGGGTTGATCACGGTGCCACCGGTGACGACGGCGAGGTCGTCGAGGAACGCCTTGCGGCGGTCACCGAAGAACGGCGCCTTCACCGCGACGGCCTTGATGGTCTTGCGGATCGAGTTGACCACCAGGGTCGACAGCGCTTCGCCGTCGACGTCCTCGGCCACGATCAGCACGCCCTTGCCGGACTCGGCGATCTTCTCGAGCACCGGAAGCAGGTCGGGCAGCGAGCTGATCTTGTCGCGGTGCAGCAGGACGTAGGTGTCCTCCAGCACGGCCTGCTGGGTCTCGGGGTCGGTCTGGAAGTAGGGCGAGAGGTAGCCCTTGTCGAACTGCACACCCTCGGTGACGACGAGTTCGGTCTGCGTGGTCGAGGACTCCTCGACGGTGACCACGCCGTCCTTGCCGACGGTGGTGAGCGCCTTGCCGACCATCTCGCCGATCTCCTCGTCACGCGAGGAGACGGTGGCGACCTGGGCGATGGCCTGGGCACCCTCGACCGGGGTGGCCGCGGCGAGCAGCACCTCGGACACCTTCTCGGCGGCGAGCGCGATGCCCTGGCCGAGCGTGATGGGGTTGGCGCCCGCGGCGACGTTCTTCAGGCCGGCGCGCACGAAGGCCTGGGCCAGCACGGTGGCGGTGGTGGTGCCGTCGCCCGCGACGTCGTTGGTCTTGGTGGCGACGCTCTTGACGAGCTGGGCGCCGAGGTTCTCGAAGGGGTCCTCGAGGTCGATGTCACGCGCGATGGTGACACCGTCGTTGGTCACGGTGGGGCCACCGAACGCCTTGGCCAGGACCACGTGGCGGCCGCGCGGGCCGAGGGTGACCTTGACGGCGTCGGCCAGCTTGTCCACACCGCGTTCCAGTGCCCGACGAGCCTGCTCGTCGAACCGGATCTGCTTGGGCATCTAAAAGCTCCTGTGTATTAACGCATTCCGCCCCGGGGTCACGAAGACGCCGGGGCGGAACGCTGGTGCGGCGTCGGCCTTACTTGGTGACGACGGCCAGGATGTCGCGCGCCGAGAGGATGAGGTATTCCTCGCCCTGGTACTTGATCTCGGTGCCGCCGTACTTGCTGTAGATGACGACGTCGCCTTCCTTGACATCGACGGGGATGCGGTCACCCTTTTCGGTGATCCGGCCCTCGCCGACGGCGATGACGGTGCCCTCCTGCGGCTTCTCCTTGGCCGTGTCCGGGATGACCAGGCCGGAGGCCGTCGTCGTCTCGGCCTCGTTGGCCTGGACGAGGATCTTGTCCTCGAGCGGCTTGATGTTCACGCTCGCCACGTTGAGCCCTCCACTTTCAGGGGAATTCGGTTGTCCGGAACTGTTGCCCCGGACCGGGTTCGGTTCAGCATGCGACCCTGCGCGCAGGCCCCGTCGTCGCGGGTGCCGGGACTCCGAGCCCAGTAGTCGTCGATGGCACAAGCACAGCTACACAGTGCCGACTAGCACTCTATACGCGAGAGTGCCAGCGCTCAAGGTCGGGTTCTGCCAATGTCGCATTATCGACACGCCCGCGCGTAATGGTGATCTTCACATCGACCGACTGAATCTGTAACGTTCGCATAACAGGCTGTGACAGAGTATGCATATCGTTCCATTCGAGATGGTCGGCCTCCGTTGGAACCATCCGCTCGAAGGGAGGTGAACATGCGAACATCCCTCGGCATTTCCGCCGGGAACGAGGTGGTGTGCTCGGCTCTGGTCGCCACCGCTCCATCCGGCGAACAGAACTTCGACTACCGCGTCGTCTCCGCCGACGCCGCCCACTCCGACCTCGGCGACCTCGTGTCGTCGTCGATCGAACTGATGACCAACCAGTTACCCGTGTCCCAGCAACACGTGGAGCTGGATGGCGAACCGCTCGGACGCTACTCCACCGGCGCGCACCGCCGTGCCGTCGCCACGCGCTCGCGCCCACCGACCAGTGTGGCCGTCGCCTACCGCAACCGCGAGCAGGCCCAGGCCATCCGGGCCGCGTGTTCGCACCACCGCGATCTGCGCCTGGTCCCCGAAGGCACCGCCGCACTCGCCTATCTGCGCAATACCGGTCTGCTCGACCGGTATTCGACCGTGGCCGTGGTCGACCTCGGCGCCACCGGCCTCACCGTCACCGTGGCCGACCAGGCCGACGGCACGGTCCTGCACACCGAACGCACCCCGACCCTCAGCGGCAACGCCATCGACGAGCTGATCTACCACCACCTCGTCGATCTGCACTACGCCCGGCGCGGGACCAGGCCCAACCGCCAGACCCTCACCAATCGCGGCCGCGCCGCCAAGGAACACCTCACCGTCGCGCCCGCCGTCACCATCGACCACGTGGCCGGGCAGCCGCTGAAACTCACGCGCTCCGATTTCGAAGAGCTCATCGGCGGGCTGCTGCGCAATATCGCGGTGTTCTCGGCCTCGGTGTTCACCAGAGCACCGAAGTACCCCGAGGCGGTCGCGGTGATCGGCGGCTGCGCGAACATCCCCAGCGTCGTCGACACCCTCGACGCGCGCCTGGACGTCCCCGTGGTCACGGTGCCGGATCCCGAGGCCGTGATCGCCAAGGGCGCTGCCCTGCTCGCCGACGCGGCGGCACCCTCGGGTCTACAGGTGGCCACCCTCGGTGACGCGCCGAGCGGCACCTTCGCCAAGGTGATCGGCACGCTGGCGGGCGCGGTGGTCGTGGTCGGGCTGGTGATCGGTTACGGCGTGCGGACCATCTCGCCGGATGCCCCCGACGTGACGCCCGCAGGCACCAGCAGCACCGTGCGCCAGCCGCCGTTACCCGTGGTGCCGCAGGCACCGACACCCACCTATCGAGAGAGCACCGACCGCACCGGGGCCACCGTGGCCCCGCCGGCCGTCGAGTCGCCCGCTCCCACCCAGGCGCCGACCACCACGACACCGCCGACGTCCACACCGTCGACCACCCCCGCGCCGTCCCCGTCGACCACGACCACGGCACCGACCCTGCGCCCCGACCCGAACCTCCCGCAGATCCCCTACCCCGAATCACCGGGCGGCATCAACAGCGGATCCGGTCGCGGCCAGCAGCGTCCGTCGACCCCGAACACCTCACCCACCCAGGCACCGGCCAGCGGCAGCCTCGTGGTTCCGCCGACAACAGGCGTAACCCCGCTCGTCCCGGTCGACTAGCACCGGAGATCTAGCGCAGCGCGCTCACCGACACCGGGAGCCCGGGGTCCGTCGCCACCGTCAGCTCCGCGGGTTCGGCGCCCGCCGCGATCACATGCGCGCCGAGGGCCGCGATCATCACACCGTTGTCCGTGCACAGACGCGGCTTGGGCACCCGCAGGGTCAATCCGGCTGCGGCGCAGCGCTCCTCGGCCAGCGAGCGGATCCGCGAGTTCGCCGTGGCACCGCCGCCGAGCACGATCGTGTCGACACCGACATCGGTCGCCGCGCGCACCGCCTTCATCGTCAGCACATCGGCCACGGCCTCCTGGAACGACGCGGCGATATCCGGGATCGGCAGCTGTTCGGGCGTGATGCCCTGGCGCTGCGCGGCTTCCACGTATCGGGCGACGGCGGTTTTGAGGCCGGAGAAGGAGAAGTCGTAGCGGGCGTCGCGCGGGCCGGTCATGCCACGCGGGAAGGCGATGGCGCGCGGGTCACCGTCCTGTGCCATGGCGTCCAGCGCGGGGCCACCGGGGTAGCCCAGACCCAGCAGCCTGGCGACCTTGTCGAAGGCCTCGCCCGCGGCGTCGTCGACCGTGCTGCCCATTTCGGTGATGGGCGAGCCGAGATCGCTCACCTGCAGCAGATGCGTGTGCCCACCCGACACGAGCAGCGCCACCGCGGGCGGCAGCGGACCGTGTTCGAGGGTGTCGACCGCGACGTGCCCGCCGAGGTGGTTGAGCGCGTAGAACGGCACGTCCCAGGCCGCCGCGTACGCCTTGGCGGCCGCGACACCGACCAGCAGCGCACCGGCGAGACCGGGCCCGATGGTGACCGCGAGCGCGTCCGGCTTGCTGATCCCGGCGGCGGCCAGCGCGCGGCGCATGGCGGGCACGATCGCCTCGAGGTGCGCGCGCGAGGCGATCTCGGGCACCACACCGCCGAAACGGGCGTGCTGGTCGACGCTCGAGGCCACCTCGTCGGCGAGCAGTTCGACCGACCCGTCGGGGTGACGGCGCACGATGCCGACTCCCGTTTCGTCGCACGAACTCTCGATCCCCATGACGATCACGCCGCGACCCCGCTCACAGTCGATCCGATCCGGTAGGCGAATACGGCAGCACAGCGCGCGCCGTTCACGACAGCACCTCGTCCTGGCGACCGCGCGCGGCCCACTCGTCGGCCGCGGCGGTGAGTTCCGGGCGCCGCATCGTGTACGCGTCCGCCCCACTCGGGTGGTAATAATTCTTGCGCAACCCGATGATGTGGAAGCCGTGCTTGGCGTAGAGCGCGATCGCGGGCGCGTTGTCGGTGCGGACCTCGAGGAACACCGGGCCGCCGCGCTCGGCCGCCGTCGCCAGCAGGGCCTCGAGCAGCAGGGTCCCGATCCCACCGCGATGACACTCCGGATCGACCCCGATGGTGTGCACCTCGGCCTCGGGATGGGCGTTGTCGCCGAGCAGCGCGATGCCCGCGTAGCCGACCATGGTGTCGTTCTCGTCGCGGGCGGTGATGTAGCGGTTGTGCGCGCCGGCCAGTTCGGACCGGAACGACACCGCCTGCCAGGGATCGTCCTCCGGGAACAGCAGGTGTTCGAGTTCGACGCAGCGGTCGATGTCGTGCACGGTCATCGGGGCGATGCGGTAGGTCACGAGGCGCCCGCCAGGGTGCGGAAGCTGTTCTGCACGGCGTCGGGCCGACGCAGGTACAGGGGCACGAGTGCCTCGGGCACCGCACCGGCAAGCAGGGCGGGTGCGGCGACGGCGACCAGGCCCGCGGGCGACGGCGTCTCGTTCGGCAGGACCGGCAGGTCGAAGTCGTCGACGTGGGCGGCCGACCCCGCGATGGCGACGGCGTCGCCCATCGGTACGTCGGCGGGTTTGCACACCTCGGGCCCGGCCACGCGCGCACCGTCGAGGTAGCGCGCCCAGTACACCTCGCGCCTGCGCGCGTCGGTGACCACCAGCAGTTCGCCGGCCTCGCGTTGTTCGCCCGCGCTGTCGGCGGCGATGGCGTCGAGGCTGCACACGCCGTGCACGGGCAGGCCGAGCGCGTCACCGAAGGCGGCGGCGGTGGCCATGCCCACGCGCAGGCCGGTGAACGGGCCCGGCCCGATCCCGACGACGACGGCGTCGAGGTCGGCGCGGGCCACCCCGGCTTCGGCGAGGCATTCGAGGATCTGCGGGGTGAGGACCTCGGCGTGGGCGCGTGCGTCGACCTTCACCCGGGTGGCGAGGGTGGCCACGGCGGGTCGGGAGTCCGCGTCGTCGGCCGGTGACAGATGCACCAATCCCGCTGTAACGGCAGGTGTCGCGGTGTCGACTGCTAGTACGAGCATGATTGTCTCAACAATACCGGGTGGTATCCGCGACCGGCGCGCACTGGTGGATCGGGTCCGCGCGCGTCAGCCGATCCATTCCCAGACAGCCGTGCGCACATCGGATTCCGGTTCCCTCACCAATTGCACTCGCAAGTGCCGGTCGGCGAGGTGTTCGACCACGCCCTTGCCCCACTCCACGACGACGACCGCGTGGTGCAGGTCGGTGTCGAGGTCGAGGGAATCGAGCTCGTCGAGGTCGCCGGCGAGCCGGTAGGCGTCGACGTGAACCATCGGCACCCCGGGCGAGCCGTCGGGTCGCTGCCCGGCGCGGTGGGCGCGCGCGATGATGAACGTCGGCGAGCTCACCCGCCCCTGCACACCGAGACCGGCGGCGATGCCCCTGGTCAAGGCGGTCTTACCGGCGCCGAGTGGGCCGTCGAGCACCACCAGATCGCCGGGGCGAAGTGTCTGCGCGAGTTCGCGGCCGAGCGCCTCGGTGTCGTCGACGGACGGCAGGACGCGGGTGCGTGGGTCAGCCACCGACGGCCTCCCCGCCGAAGCTCTCGGCGCCCGCGCGGGCGAGCAGCCGGTCGAGTGCGTCGAGGGTCACCTGGGGGAACTGCAGGTGCGGCATGTGCGCTCCCTCACCGATCTTCACCAGCTCGCAGTTGGGCAGTGCCTCGGCGAGCAGGCGCGAGTTCTCGAACGGGATCACCATGTCGTGCGCGCCGCCGAGGACGAGCACGGGCAGCTTGTTCAGTGTCGGCAGCGCGGCCGATTCATCGTGCAACTCAATCGTTTTCAGGAACTTCTCGACGGTGGCGACGGGTGTGCGATCGATCATCATGGTGGTGAATCGCGACAGCGTGGGACTCACCGGCCCGTGGAACGAGCTGACGTGCAGGATCGGCGTCACCACGTGCTTGCTCGCCGAGCGCCCGAACTGCACCAGCGCGGGCGCCGACCGCACGGCCAGCCCGAAGACGCCAAGCGCCGGATGCCGCAGCAGCTGCAGCACGCCGGTGGAGGTGACCTCGGCAGCGGCGGTGTTGAGCAGGGCGACCCCGACCACCCTGGTGGCGAACAGTTCGGGGAACTGCGCGGCCGCCGCGAGCACCGCCATCCCGCCGAGCGAATGTCCGACGAGCACCACCGGACCCTTCGGCACGCAGGTGCGGATCACGGTCGCCACGTCGCGGCCGAGCTGGGCGATGGTGCAGCTGTCGGTGCTCGGCGTGCCGGAGCGGCCGTGGCCGCGCTGGTCGAAGAACACCATCCGGATCCGCGGACCCCACTGCTGGGCCAGGTCGCGGCGCTGGAAATGGAACGAGTCCATGCTGTTGCAGAAGCCGTGGACGAAGACGAGCGTCACCTCGGCGGTGTCGTCGCCGTAGGTGCGGGTGGCCAGCGACACACCGTCGTCGGCGCGGACCTCACCCGGCTCGTCCTCATCGATCAGGGCGAAATTCTCGTCGCGGTACTCGTCGCGTTCGGCGGGCCAGCGCACCCGCGCGCCGATGCGGCGCAGCGTGTGGGCGAGGGCGAGCGCCCCGAGCACGCCTGCGGTGGCGAACCCGCCGCGCACCACCTGACGGCGCCTCATCGACCGGTCCCCACGTAACGGCGGACCGCGCGACCGCGTGGCGAGCACACGATCTCGTAGTCGATGGTGTCGAGCAGCCGCGCCCAGTCCAGGGCGTGCGGATGTCCCGCGCCGCCACCGAACAGCACCGCCCGGTCGCCCGCGCGCACATTGCCGACGTTGTCGCCCAGGTCGACCATGAACTGGTCCATGCACACCCTTCCGACATTACGGCGCAGCGCGCCGCCGAGCCACACCTCGAAACGCCCACTGAGCGAACGGAACACACCGTCGGCGTATCCAGCGGGTACCAGGGCGACGGTGGTGTCGCGTGGCGCGATCCACCGGTGCCCGTAGGACACACCTTCCCCGGCAGCCACCCGTTTGACCAGGGTGACCTCGGCCTGCAACGTCATCGCGGGCCGCAATCCGAAGTCGCCGAGCTCGGGGATCGGTGAGAGCCCGTAGACCGCGATACCCGGCCGGACCAGGTCGAAGTGCAGGTCGGGGCGGGTGAGGGTGGCCGCCGAATTCGACAGGTGGATCAGCTCCGGCTGCAGGCCGTGTTCCTTGGCCAGCGCGACGGCCTCGAGGAACCGTTCCCGCTGCCGGTCGATGGCGGGATTGCCCGGTTCGTCGGCATGCGCGAGGTGAGAGAAGATCCCGCGCAAACGCAGCACGCGGTCGTCGACGAGGGCGCGCACGGCGGCCAGGACCTGCGGATACTCGGTCACCGAGACGCCGTTGCGGTTCAGTCCGGTATCGACCTTGAGCGAGATCGTGGCGGTCCGGCCGGTCTTACGCGCGGCCTGCTCGACCACCCGCACCTGCTCCAGCGAGGACACCCCGATCTCCACGTCGGCCAGGATCGCCGCACCGTAGTCGGCGTCGATGGTGTTGAGCCAGCACAGAATCGGGGCGTCGATACCCGCCGCCCGCAATTCCAGTGCCTCGGCGACCGTGGTGACACCGAGCTCCCGCGCGCCCGCCCCCAGCGCGGCACGCGCGACCTGCACGGCACCGTGGTTGTACCCGTCGGCCTTGACCACGACCATCACTGCGGCACCCTGCGCGAAGCCACGCAGCACGCGGACGTTGTGAGCAATGGCGTCGAGGTCGATGACCGTCTCCACTTGCGCATTCACCCTCCCGATCCTGCCTGGCTGGTCCGCCTCCCCGGAACTCGGGCCAGACTTAGGTGCGTGGGGAGGTGCGTCGGCGGCCAGACCGAGCATCGGGTCGCGGTAGCCCGTACCCGCAGAGTTACCCATGTTCTTGCTTGATCAGTTGGTGGCTGTTGAGGTCAGTTCTCGTAGGAGGCGGATGGCGGGTCGGATGTGGGTGTGGAGGGGGGTGGCCGAGATGGGGGCGCCTGCGGTTTCGCCTGCGTGGGCGGCGAGGTTGGCGGCCAGGGCGTGGGTTCGGGCTGCCGCTGCGGCTGCCCAGGTGGGGGGTTTGCCTGCCGCGAGGAGGGCACCGATGATGCCGGCGAGGACGTCGCCGGAGCCTGCGGTGGCGGCCCAGGAGCCGCCCGCGTCGTTCACCAGGGTTGGTTCGCCGGGGGTGGCGATGATGGTGGCGCGGCCCTTCAGTAGCACTGTCACGCCCCATCGCTCGGACAGGGCGCGCACCGCTGCCACCCGGTCCGGGTCGGGGCTCGCACCGGTGAGCCGGGCGAACTCGCCCGCGTGCGGTGTGAGGACGGTCGGGGCCTGTCTGCCGCGTACCAGGTCGGGTTCGTGGGAGAGGATGGTGAGGCCGTCGGCGTCGATGATCACCGGGAGATCCGTGGCGAGCACCCGGGCGAGATCGTCGCGCTTGTCTGTGCCGACACCAGGCCCGAAGACCCAGGCCTGTACCCGGCCTGTTTGCTCGATACTCGGTGCGGCAACGACTTCCGGGAGTCGCTTCACCACCTCGATGTCACTGCCGGCGTACCGCACCATTCCAGAGGTCGCCGCCACGGCCGCACCGGTACACAGCACGCCGGCGCCCGGGTATTCGACGCTGCCCGCGCACACGCCCGTCACGCCCTGGGTGTACTTGTCGTCGAACGGCCCGGGTACCGGCCACTCGGCTCCGACCTCGGCGGGATCGAGTTGCGACAGCGTGGGAGATGGAAGCTGTAACCCTATGGGCACCAGAATGATTCGGCCGCAACTCGCAGGCGCCAGGGCATGTACGGGCTTGTAAGACCCGAACGTCACCGTAACGTCCGCGCGCACGGCGGGCCCGTCGATGGCCCCGGTGTCGGGGTCGACACCACTGGGCAGGTCGGCGGAAATGATCGGGACATCAATGGCGGCAACCACTTCCGCAGCAGCAGGTCGCAACGGTCCCTTGCCGGAGATGCCGACGATGGCGTCGACCACCACGTCGACCTCGCCCAGCCGATCGACTACTCGACCACCGGCCTGCCGAAAGGCGCTGAGCCCGTGCGCATGCGCGCGCTCGGGGTTCAGCAGCACCGCCTGCACCGCCACCCCTCGTCGCCGCAGCATCGCACCGGCCCACAGCCCGTCACCGCCGTTGTCACCGGATCCGACCAGCAGACCAACGGAACGTCCGACCACTCCCCCTGTGCGCGAACGCACTTCATCGGCGACCACCCGCGCCAACCCGAACGCCGCGCGCCGCATCGGCACACCGTCGGGTACCCGGGTGAACAGTTCCGCCTCGGCCGCCCGCACCTGATCGACGGTGAAATAGTCACGCCGAGCAACCATCGTTCGCCTCCCACCTGCGCCCGCGCGGGCCACGACCGTCCCGCGATCGTTCGCAGACTACGCTGCACAACCATGTCGATGGTTCGTCACCGCGCCGCACGGGTTGCCGCCGGATTCACCGTGGTCGCCGCCCTGCTCGCCGCCGGTTGCTCCGGCGATTCGGACAACGCCACCACCACAACCCGCAAACCCCGCCCGGTCAGCACCACGACCACGCCGAGCGTCGAGGTTGACGCCGCCCTCACGGTCGAGGTCAGCGACATGAAGTACAGCCCGGCCCAGGCGACCGTCAAGGTCGGCCAAACCGTCACCTGGAAGTTCTCCGACAAGGCCCCACACAACGTGCAGGGCATCGGCGACAAGGCGATGGGCATCAACAGTCCCATCATCGACAAGGGCGAATGGTCCTACACCTTCACCCAGCCCGGCACCTACCGCTACCTGTGCTCCCTGCACCCCGAGATGCGCGGCCAGATCACCGTCGAATAAGTCCTATTCGACGGTGACGGACTTCGCCAGGTTGCGCGGCTTGTCGACGTCGTAGCCGCGTGCCTGCGCCACCTCGGCGGCGAAGATCTGCAGCGGAACCGTCGACAGCAACGGCTGGAAGAGGGTCGGGGCGACCGGGATCTCGATGAGGTCGTCGGCGAACGGGCGAACCGTGTCGTCGCCTTCCTCCGCGATCACGATCGTGCGCGCGCCACGGGCCTGGATCTCGCGAATGTTGCTGAGCAGCTTCGAATGCAGCACCGCGCGACCCTTCGGCGACGGCATCACCACGATCACCGGCAGACCGTCTTCGATCAGCGCGATCGGCCCGTGCTTGAGCTCGCCCGCCGCGAAACCCTCGGCATGCATGTAGGCCAGTTCCTTGAGCTTGAGCGCACCCTCGAGCGCCACCGGGTAACCCACGTGGCGGCCGAGGAACAGCACCGTCGGCACGTGCGCCAGCTCGCGGGCGATGGCACGCACCTGCGGCGCGGTGTCGAGCACCCGCGCGATCAGCTTCGGCATCGACTCGAGTTCGGCGAACTCGCGGGCCACCTCGTCGGGGTACTTGGTGCCGCGCGCCTGCGCCAGCGCCAGGCCGACCAGATAGTTGGCGGCAACCTGCGCCAGGAACGCCTTGGTCGAGGCCACGCCGATCTCGGGCCCGGTGCGGGTGTAGATCACCGCGTCGGACTCGCGCGGGATCTGCGCGCCGTTGGTGTTGCAGATCGCGAGCACGCGCGCCTTCTGCTCCTTGGCGTGGCGTACCGCTTCCAGCGTGTCGGCGGTCTCGCCCGACTGCGAGATCGCGACCACCAGCGTCGACCGGTCGAGCACCGGGTCGCGGTAACGGAATTCGCTGGCCAGCTCCACTTCCACCGGCACCCGCGTCCAGTGCTCGATGGCGTACTTGGCCAGCAGACCCGCGTGGTAGGAGCTGCCGCACGCCACCACGAACACCTTGTCGAATTCGCGCAGTTCCTGGTCGGCGAGGCGCTGCTCGTCGAGCACGATCCGCCCGCCGTTCTCGTCGACGACGAAATGCCCGATCAGGGTGTCGGCGACAGCGGTCGGCTGCTCCTCGATCTCCTTGAGCATGAAGTAGTCGTGGCCGCCCTTCTCGGCGGCGGCCAGGTCCCAGTCGATCGTGAAGGGCCTGCTCGTCACGTCGGAATTGCCGTCGAAGTCGGTGACGGTGTAGCTGTCGGCGGTGATCACGACGGCCTGGTTCTGGCCGAGCTCCACGGCTTCGCGGGTGTGCTCGATGAACGCGGTGACATCGGAGGCGATGAACATCTCACCCTGCCCGACCCCGACGACCAGCGGCGTCGACTGCCGCGCCGCGACGATCGTGCCCGGATGATCGGCATGGGTGAACACCAGCGTGAACGCGCCGTCGAGGCGGCGAAGCACGGCGAGCACGCTCGCGGTGAAGTCACCTGCGGTAGGCCCCTCGGCATACGCGCGGGCCACCAGATGCACCGCGACCTCGGTGTCGGTGTCGCTGAGTAGCTCGATCCCGGCGTCCTCGAGTTCGCGACGCAGCGGTGCGAAGTTCTCGATGATGCCGTTGTGGACCACGGCCAGCTTGCCGGAGGGGTCACGGTGCGGGTGGGCGTTGCGGTCGGTCGGCGCGCCGTGCGTGGCCCACCTGGTGTGGCCCATTCCGCTGGTCCCGGCGAATTTCGCGCCGTCGGCGACGTCGAGTTCGGCTTCCAGATTCGCCAGCCGCCCCGCCTTGCGTTCGACCGCGATTCCCCCGTTCCCGTCGAGAATCGCCACCCCCGCGGAGTCGTAGCCCCGGTACTCCATGCGACGCAGCGCGTCGACGACAACGCCGAGCGCATCCCGGTATCCGACGTAGCCAACGATTCCGCACATGGTCCACCACCCTACTGAAGGTGTGCTGGCGTGTCGTTCGGTGCGGTAGCTGAAGCCGGCACAACCACAAATAGTAGTCGCCGACATTGCGGGGGCTATATCGTGGCAACCGTGCAGCTCCGATACAACTTTCGTATCGACCCCTCGCCCGGCCAGCAGATCGCGTTGGCTCGGGCATTCGGGTGCGCACGCGTGGTGTACAACGACGGGTTGGCCGCCCGTAAAGCAGCGTTCGAGCAGGGACTGCCACGCATCTCCGACGCGGAGCTGTCGAAGCGGCTGACCGCGGCGAAGAAGACCCCGCAACGGGCCTGGCTGGGTGAGGTATCGGCGGTGGTGTTGCAGCAAGCGTTGGCAGACCTGAACACCGCGTACCGCAATTTCTTCGCTTCGCTCTACGGCAAGCACCAGGGTCCGAGGGTTGCGCCGCCGAGGTGGCGGTCCCGGAAGGACCCTCGTCAGTCGGTTCGGTTCACCCGCAACGCCTCCTTCGCGATCACTGCGGGCGCGAGGTTGCGTCTTCCGAAGATCGGCGACGTCACGGTTCGCTGGTCGCGGGACCTGCCTTCAGAGCCGTCGAGTGTGACGATCATCAGGGACGCGGCGGGTCGATACTTCGCGTCGTTCGTCGTCCAGGTCGGCGATCAGCGGCTGCCGCCATCGGATTCCGAGGTCGGTATCGACTTGGGGTTGGCGACGTTCGCTGTGATGTCGAACGGACAGACGATCGCCTCGCCGCGATTTTTCCGCCACGCCGAACGCAAGCTCCGCAAGGCCCAGAAGACGTTGTCGCGCAGGAAAAAGTGCTCCGCGAACAGGGCGAAGGCGCGGGTGAAACTCGCGAGAGCCCATGCGAAGGTAGCTGACAAGCGCCGAGATTGGGCGCACAAGTATTCCACGTCGATCATCCGCGACAACCAAGCGGTGTTCGTCGAGGACTTGTGCGTCAGGGGTATAGCCCGCACCCCGCTGGCGAAGTCGGTTCACGACGCCGGGTGGGGCATGTTCACCCGCCTGTTGGAAGAGAAGGCGGCCCGATACGGCCGAACCTTCGGCAAGGTGGATCGCTGGTTCCCGTCAACCCGATTGTGCTCGGCGTGCGGTGCCCTGGGCGGCAACATGCCCTTGCACATTCGAAACTGGACGTGCACTTGTGGTGTCACGCACGACCGCGACCTCAACGCGGCGGTCAATATCCTCGCGGCCGGGCAGGCCGAGAGGTTAAACGCCTGCGGAGGGGCTGTCGGCCTTCCTGCCTAGCGGGAAGCAAGCCTCTGTGAAACAGGAACCCACCGAAGGCGCCCGTCAAGGGTGATGGTAGGAATCCCGGGCCTCGGGCCGGGGAGGATGTCAATGATCGGATACTCTTCACGCCGTGTCGGACTCCGTGAAATCGCTCCTGAGCACCCTGTCCATGCGCGGTCCTCACCGGGTGCTGCGTGGCAACCTTGGCATCGCCGGTCAACCCGGCGTGGTCTATACCCCGGAGTCCGGGCTGAACCTGCCCGCCGTCGCGTTCGCGCACAGCTGGCTGACCAGCGCCGAGAACTACAAGGGCCTGCTCGAGCACATCGCGTCGTGGGGTTTCGTGGTCGCCGCCCCCGACACCGAACGCGGACCGATCCCGTCACACCTCGACCTCGCCACCGATCTGCTCACCACCCTCGACATCGTGAGCAAGGTCCGCCTCGGCGACGGCACCATCAGCGTCCACCCCGACCGGCTCGCCCTGGCCGGTCACGGCATGGGCGCTGGCGCCGCCGTGATCGCCGCCGCCCAGCGTCCCGTCGCCACCGTCGCCGCCCTCTTCCCCGCGCCCACTTCCCCCGCCGCGGAGAACATCGCCACCGACCTCGACACCCCCGCCCTGATCCTGGCAGGCGACGACCTCGACTCCATCAACTCCAACGCCCGCCCCCTCGCCACCGCCTGGTCGGGCCCCTGCCTCCTGCGCCGCCTCGACGGCGCCACCCACAACGGCATCATCGAAGGCCGGCGCCTCTTCGCCGCCCTCGGCGCGGGCCGCTACGAATACAAAACCGACAAGGCCACCCGAGCCCTCCTCACCGGCTACCTCCTCACCACCCTCCAGGGCGAGAAGAAATACAAACCCTTCGCCGACCCCGAAGCCGCCATCCCCCACACCACGGTCGTCGACCCCCACGCCGAGGTGGAAGTGGAAGCGCCGAAACTGTCCGTCGGCACGATCGCCAAACTCATTCGCGGCTGACCGAAACCTCACGCACCTCGGGTTGATTCGACGGCCCGCCGCGCTGCCGATCACGTCAGGACGACGAGCAATATCAGTGCAATGATCCAGGCCAAGGCCAGGACAACGCCCACGTTCTCGGCTCGTTGTCGCACCTGCCGACTCGATGGGCGGGATTCGGTGCGGTGCCGCTGAATGCTCGGCGGTCTGGGCGGCGCGTTTCCCGGGTCCGGCTCGGACGTGGGTGCCGGTGCAGGGCTGACCATGGTGACGGCTATCCGTCGCGCTGCAGTCGACGTTCCGAAACCGGCTGCGGCCCCGACCGGCTGGAACGCCGACCGCACTGCCCCGGCGAATTCACCACACGACCCGAACCGATCCTCAGGGCGCTTGCCATCGCGCAGCGAAGCATATGGTCGAGCCCGACAGGTAGGTCCGGTCGCTGCAATGTGATCGCCGGCGGATCAGCTGACATGTGGGACTGGATCACCGCAACCGGGTTGTTTGCCGCGAACGGAGGAGCGCCGGTGAGCAGCACGAACAGAGTGCAGGCGAGCGAATACTGGTCGCACTGTGGACCGACAGCCGATCCGGCCAGCTGTTCCGGCGACGCGTAAGCCAATGTGGCGGTGAATGTTCCGGTTTGCGTGAGCGGGTTCTGATCGAAATGCAAACGGGCGATGCCGAAATCGGCCAGCAATACACGCTCCGGCCGACCTTGCTCCGTCGCCCCGAGCAGCACATTGGCGGGTTTGACATCCCGGTGCAGCACACCTCGACTGTGCGCGAAGTCCAACGCCTCGGCGACCTCGGACACGATCCGTACAGCACGTAGAGGCTCGAGAACTCCCACTGTTGCTGCATCGGTCCCCGGCACGTATTGCATCGCGATCCAGGGCCGATTTCCGTCGACGCCCCGGTCATAGACGGTGACGATATTCGGATGATCCAGGCGCGCAGCAAGATCCGCTTCGCGCTCGAACCGTGCCCGCGCCTCCGCATCACCGAACATCTGCTCGTCGAGCACCTTGACGGCGACCGAGCGCGGCAACCTCGGGTGCCGCGCCAACTAGACAGCGCCCATCCCACCGCGCCCGAGCAGGCGCTCTAACTCGTATCCTGCGACAGACCCGGCGCCTATCAAGTCGTTCCCCTCGTCAGCGGTCCACAGTCGGCACCGTCCCGCACCCTCGCACCGGCCATACCGAGGCGAATCATCACAATATGCAGGATCAGTCCAGCCAGGTCGAACGCCGGTAGTACTCCGATTCGGAGTCGTAGTCACCATCGGAGGGGGCAACGACCGAGCGCGCTTCCCTCGCTGCCCGCGCTCGCGCCACGGCGGCGCGGATCTCGGCCTGGCGCTGCTGCTCAGGAGTGAGGGTCGGGTCGGGTTCTGCGGGGAAGACCGGAGGCGGCGGTGGGGCCACAGCGCGGGCAATGGACTGGATGCGCTCCTCCTGCACCTCATGTGAATCAGGCTGTGGCTCGGCGATTTCGGCTTCGGCCGCCTCCTGTGCGAGCAGTTCCACCACTTCATCGAAGCGTCGGGCCGCATTGGCAGCTACCTGCTGGGCGCGAATTACCGTCTGCCGGTCGATGTCATCGAGTTCCTCTCGCAGCATGACCGAGCGCCGAAGGGTCTCGGCCGCGATCTGCTCGAACTCCGCCGCGTAGTCCACGATGGATCATTCTCCCGGCGTCCGGCGCGATCCGCCAGCTCTGTCCGTGCTCACAGTGGACCCGCCTCGGCCAGGACCGCACCACTGTCACCCGGAT
This sequence comes from Nocardia ignorata NBRC 108230, assembly GCF_001612905.1. Classification (GTDB taxonomy): domain Bacteria; phylum Actinomycetota; class Actinomycetes; order Mycobacteriales; family Mycobacteriaceae; genus Nocardia; species Nocardia ignorata. Next base: position 91,256 of record NZ_BDBI01000016.1, read on the forward strand.
TGCTTGCCTGGTGGTCCTCGACGCTCGAGGTGTGTTCACCGTCGGTCTCCTGTTGCTGCGACCGCGGACCGACCGGAACGCCGCCGGCCACCGAACCCGAGGAGGGGTCACCCGCACCGACTTCGCTGGTCACCGGCGCATTCGTCAGGTCGGGAGTTTCAGACGTCGTGGCATCCGCGCCACCCCCCGCTCCCGACCCAGCGTCTTCGAGGCCCGCCGTGCCCTGTCCTGTCCCGGATTCCGGTGCCCCCGTGCCGAGTACACCCGTCTCGCCCTGATCGCCGGTCGAGCCTTCCGAACCGGACTCCGTGGTGACCACGGGAACTCCGTTCTCGTCCAAGGTCAGCCGATACTCGTTTGTCTGGCCGTCGGCGCCTGTCGTCGTCAACGACAGGCCTTCCGCACCCGCCTGGATCGTCACCTTCGTATCGCCCAACTGGAACGACGCCTCGTGCTCTCCCGAGAGCAGACTGCTCGCCTGCTCCGTCATCTGTTCGATGCCCTCACTGACGGAGGTGCCGACCGATTCGACCGCAGAAGTCAACGAACTCCCGAGATCCCCGGTCAGTGCGCTCGACACCGTCGTCCCGAGCTCGCTGAGCGTCGTGGCGAGAGTACTCAGCGCGGTGCTGGTATCGGAACTGTCGTCGTCGGAGTCGTCGTCGGTGTCCTGCGTCGTGGTCTTGACTGGTGACGAGGTGTCGCCCTTTTGCGTGCCCGCGGCACTGGTTTGGTCGTCCGAGTTCTGGCTGCCTTCGGCGGCACCGGGGGAACTACCGTCCGAGTTCTGGTTTCCTTTGGCTCCGGACTGGTCGCCCTTGGAGGGCTCCTCGACCGGTGCCGCAGCAACCCCCGCGACCGACGGATACGCACGCTCTTGGATCGCGTCGGCAAGCGCCTGGAGGTAGTTGAATTTGCCCTCGATGCCGGTTTGCGCAACGTTGCACTGGGCTCTGAAAACATCGAGCTTGTCGCTGTAGGCCTGCTTGAAGACCTCGTCCAGCCACTCCTTGCAGGTCTCCTTGACTGCCTGCTTCCACTCATCGGAATGTCGCTTGACATCTTCGGTCCGATTTTCGATGCCGTCGAGGTCGGTCAACGTATTCAGCAACATATCCGTGATGTCGCCGGTTTTGCTGGCGTCGATGATCCGCCGGATGTCGTCTGCGGGCATTTCTTTGACCGTGATCACCGTCTGCCCGCCTCGTTCACGGTATCCGGCCGCGATCTGTAGAACAGTCGTCGCCTTCTGCTCCACGATCTGCCGAAGGGTTGGTACGGCATCCGACATCGCGTTCGCAAGGGTCTGCACCGGGTTGCGATCTTGTTCCGCGAACCCGACGACCTCACGCAGCCGCCCGATGCCGGCCTCTGCGGCCGCCCCCTGCCAGCTCGCCCCCAAGCTGTTCGCCGTGGTCTGCTGCACACCTCGTTGTGTGTCGGCAACAGTGATCATCGCTTTCAGAGCATCGGCAGACGCCTGCATCTTGGCGAGATTCATCTCGCGCTCCTGGTCATAGGTCGCCTGAATCTTCAGCAGCGGCCAACCGAGGTCTGTGCCGAACGCCTCCTGGTACAGCGGCAACAGCTGCTCGAAATAGAGGAGCCCCTTCGCGCCGTCATCGAGAATCTGATCAACGGTCTTGGTCATCGCAGAACCTCCCGCCGCACGTCAGTGCTCACTTCGCTGCTGCCTGATCGAGGGCGCGCGCAGTGTTCTTGTCCACCTCTGCGTATTCCACCGTGGCCTTGCCGATAGCGTCGGCGGTGGCTTCGACCGAAGTCGTCCACACCCTGAGCCAGGTGACGGCCCGGTCCAGACCTTGTGAGATCCGAACGCCCTGAGCGGCGTAGGCACGACCCGCCTCGGTGCCGTCGCCCCAGTCGTTGTTCGCCACATTTTTTGCCGCCGTGCGCACTTCGGTCACAGTTGCCCGCAGGCTGCTGACCGATTTGTCCATCGCCGTCTTGTCGACGACGACACCGCCGGAAACCTGCGTACCCATCTCCCCCACCTCCGCAGAACACACGGCGCCCGGATGACGCCTACCTACTTCGACGCGCGAACCCCTCCACCGGTTCCCACGAATACCCTACTTTCCCAGATTCCCCTGATCAGTCTTCCTCCACTCCGAAGTCCCATCCGGATGCCGGTGGTACTCCCACGCCGCATAGTCCCCGTCCTCCTCGATCACCGTCACGTGGTCGGCGAGGCCGTCCTCGTCGTAGTCGGACCAGATAGTGGTGGAGTTGGGGTCGGTGTGGGTGAGGGAGTCGGCTACGCCGTCGGTGTCGAGGTCCTGGGAGGGGGAGTTGAGTTCGACGGGGCCGAGGCTGTCGAGGGGTGTGTGCGCGTCGATGTCGGGTAGGCCGAAGCCGGGGATGTCGCCCGAGGTGACCATGGCTCCTCCTCAAACGGGAAACTCGCGGATGACGGCGCGGCGGAACTCCACCATCCTGTCATCCGCGAGCGGCTCACGGCCACGTCGGGTGTTATTTCTTGGGCATGATCAGCCACAGGATCAGGTAGAGCAGGAACTGGGGTCCCGGCAGCAGGCAGGAGGCGACGAAGGCGAGGCGGACGACGCTCGGGCTCCACCCGAAGTAGTCGGCGATGCCGCCGCAGACGCCTGCGATCCATTTGTCGCTGGTCGAGCGGGTGAAGCGGCGGGTGGGGGCAGTCATGATGGTGTGCCTTCCTGGTCGAGCGGTGATGACTCCACAGTGCCGTCGGGTGCCACTCCCCGGCATCGGTCGACGGACCCATCCGCACCCTGATTTCGGGCCACCCCATCTCAGGGTCACACCCTGAGATCGGGCAGACTCGAGCGGTGAGCACGACATTGCACGCCAGCGGCCTTTCCGCGGGACACGCCGAACGGACCCTGTTCGCCGACCTCGATTTCACCCTCGCTCCGGGCGATGTGATCGGGCTGGTCGGCGTGAACGGCGCGGGCAAGTCGACGCTGCTGCGGATGCTGGCCGAGCGCGACGCGGGCGACGGGACGATCACACTGAGCCCCCCGGATGCCACCGTCGGCTACCTGGCGCAGGAACCCGAGCGCATCGAAGGCGAGACTGTGCTCGAATTCCTCTCCCGCCGAACGGGCGTGGCGCACGCGCAGCGGGTGATGGACGCTGCGGCCGAGCGCCTCGGCGAGGGCGGAGACGACGACTACTCCCCCGCGCTGGAACACTGGCTGGCCCTCGGTGGCGCCGACCTCGAGCAGCGGGCCGAGGAGGTGGCGGCCGAACTCGGCCTCATCGATGGTCTGGCCGGCGGTCTCGACACCCCGATGACGGGCCTGTCGGGTGGCCAGGCGGCGCGTGCCGGGCTGGCGTCGGTGTTGTTGTCGCGCTTCGACATTCTGCTGCTCGACGAACCGACCAACGATCTCGACCTCGACGGCCTGGAACGGCTGGAACGTTTCGTCACCGGCGTGCGGGTGCCGCTGATGGTGATCAGCCACGACCGGGAGTTCCTGGCGCGCACCGTGAATCGTGTGCTGGAACTGGACCTGGCCCAGCAGCAGTACGGCATGTACGACGGTGGCTACGAGGCGTATCTGACCGAGCGCGAGATCGCCCGCAAACACGCCCGCGAGCAGTTCGACGAATTCGCCGACACCAAAGCGGGTTTGGAGGCACGCGCCCAGATGCAGCGCAACTGGCTCGAGCACGGCGTGCGCAATGCCCGGCGCAAAGGCAAGAACGACTCGGACAAGATGGGCCGCAAAACGCGCGCCGAGTCCACCGAGAAGCAGGCGGCGAAGGCTCGGCAGACGCAGCGCCGCATCGAACGGCTCGAGGTGGTCGAGGAACCGCGCAAGGAGTGGGAGCTGCGGATGGAGATCGCCACCGCCCCGCGCAGTGGTGCGGTGGTCGCCACCGCCAACAATGCGACGGTCACCCGTGGCGAGTTCACGCTCGGACCGATCACCACCCAGATCGACTGGGCCGACCGGATCGTGCTCACCGGCGCCAACGGCTCGGGCAAGTCCACCCTGCTCGGGCTGCTGCTCGGCAAGATCGCCCCCGGTTCCGGTTCTGCCGCTTTGGGTTCCGGTGTCGCCATCGGCGAGGTCGACCAGGCGCGTGGCCTGTTCCGCGGCACCGACCGGCTGGTCGACACCTTCGGCGCGGCCATGCCGGACTGGCCCGACGCCGATGTCCGCACGCTGCTGGCCAAGTTCGGGCTGCGCGGTCCGCATGTGATCCGGGCCTGCGACACGCTCTCACCGGGCGAACGCACTCGCGCGGCCCTCGCCCTGCTCCAGGCGCGCGGGGTGAACCTGCTGGTCCTGGACGAACCGACCAACCACCTCGACCTGCCCGCCATCGAACAGCTCGAGCAGGCGGTCGAATCCTTCACGGGCACCCTGATTCTGGTGACACACGACCGCCGCATGCTGGATTCTGTGCGAGCGACCCGCCGTTGGCACATGGCCGCCGGGCTGCTCACCGAGAAATGAGACACCCATGGCATTAGGCATCGACACCCGCGTCACGCTGCTCGTCACCGGTCTGATCTTCCTGAGCGCCCTGCTGCTCGGGATCTGGAAGTATCGCGGCATCCGGGTCGACGGCGCCGCGCACATCTACGTCGACATCGCGCACCGCGCGGCCCTGATGTATTCCTTCGCGGGCCTGGTGCTTGCCGTGTTCACCGAGCTCAGCGCCTGGCCCACGCCCGTGAATCTGGCCGCCGACCTGGTGGTACTCGCGTTCTTCGCCGGGGCGATCGCCAGCTACGTGATGCACGGCCTGCGCCGCGACACCACCGACCAGTTCGCCGGCGAGATCTCCGGCGCGCTGAAACTGTCGATGTACGGGCTGATCGTGGGTGAGGTCGGTGGCTTCCTCGTGCTGTTCACCGGTTTCATTGCCGGTCAGTTCTGATCAGATCGGTTGGACCACAGCGGTTTCCGCCGCACCGAACAGGTCGATATCGGACCCGAACTTGATCCCGACCAACCCGGCGACGAGCGTGGCGAGCAGGATCGCGACAACCACGATCAGCGACCGTGAGCGCGGCGAGGGCCGTGGCACCGCCACCGCGCCGCTGCGCGACGACTCGGCCTCGATGCGCTGACCGTATCCTTCGTCGCGGATCGGCACCGTCGGCGAATACCCCTGCGGCACTTCACGACAGCCCGGCCGTCCACACGCCCCACCGCAGCGGTGTGGCTCGCCGTACTCGTAGTACTGATCCTGGTAGTTGCGGGCAGGCAGCGGCGCCATGATCGGCCCCCTTCGAATCATGCTGCGCGCCTAACTTTCCGGTGCGCCGAGCGAGCACACGCGCCACGGGCACACAGGTCCTTACGGCGTACGCCGATAGTAGATGCAGCGGCGACGGCACGCCAGCGGATCAGACGGCGGCGACCTGCTTGGCCAGGTCGTCGGCCAGCTGACGCGCCTGCGCCGGATCGGTGGCCTCGACCATCACCCGAACCAGCTGCTCGGTACCGCTGGGCCGCAACAACACCCGGCCCGACTCGCCGAGCATGCGCTCCGCCTCGGCCACCGCGTCGCGCACCTCGGGGGCAGCCGCGACCGCGGCCTTGTCCGACACCTTCACGTTCACCAGCACCTGCGGCACGGTGCTCATCACCGACGCCAGGTCCCCGAGCCCGCGACCGGTCTGCGCCATCCGCGCCATCAACCGCAGCCCGGTGAGCACACCGTCGCCGGTGGTGCCGTAGCGCGGGAAAACCACGTGACCCGACTGTTCGCCGCCGAGACTGAACCCGCCGCGACGCAGTTCCTCGAGCACGTAGCGGTCACCGACAGCGGCGGTGAGCACGCGAATACCGGCCTCGCGCATGGCGATATGCAGACCGAGGTTGCTCATCACCGTGGCCACCAGGGTGTCCCCGACCAGCTCACCCGACTCCCGCATGGCCAGCGCGAGTACCGCCATGATCTTGTCGCCGTCGACCACCTCGCCCGCGGCGTCGACCGCGAGGCACCGGTCGGCGTCGCCGTCGAGCGCGACACCGAGATCGGCGCCGTTGGCGAGCACCGCGGCGCGGACCGCGTCCAAGTGGGTGGAACCGCAGCCGTCGTTGATGTTGAGACCGTTGGGTTCGGCGTTGATCGCGATCACCGTCGCGCCCGCCTCCCGGTACACCTGCGGCGCCACCTCGGCGGCCGCGCCGTGCGCGCAGTCGACCACGACGGTGAGCCCGGACAGGTTCTCCCCGGTCGATTCGAGCAGATGCTCGACATAGCGTTCGTGGGTGCCCTCGACGGTGTAGTCGCCGCGCACGCGGCCGATGCCCGCGCCGGTCGGGCGCACGGTGGTGCCGTCGGTGATCAGGGCTTCGATCCGCTGTTCCACGGCGTCGTCGAGCTTGTGCCCGCCCGCCGCGAAGATCTTGATGCCGTTGTCGGGCATGGGGTTGTGCGAGGCGGAGATCATCACGCCGAAGCACGCGTCGTAGAGGCCGGTGAGGTAGGCCACGGCCGGGGTGGGCAGCACACCGACGGACAGCACGTCGACTCCGGTGGCGGTCAGGCCCGCGGTCACCGCGGCCTCGAGCATCTCGCCGCTGGCGCGCGGATCACGGCCGAGAACCGCGACCGGACGCTTCTTGCCCCGGCTGAGTACCTGCGCCGCCGCACCGGCCACCCGCATCGCCAGCTCCGGGCTCAAAGACTCGTTGGCGAGCCCACGAACGCCGTCCGTACCGAAAAGCCGTCCCATACCTGCCCCTTGTAGGTGGTCCCTATACAGCACGAGAGCAGGCGACCAGCCGTGCTGGAAGCCTGCTCTCGCACACGTGCTCCGCAGACCGTACCGCCTCAGCCAAGGTAGGCGAAGACGGTGGTCGGCAGTGCCGAAATCAGCGCTTCGAGTACTGAGGCGCCTTACGGGCCTTCTTGAGGCCGTACTTCTTGCGCTCGGTGGCACGCGGGTCACGAGTCAGGAAGCCGGCACGCTTGAGCGCGGGGCGATCCTCGGGGGTGACCTCGATCAGCGCGCGGGCGATGGCCAGACGCAGGGCGCCTGCCTGACCCGAGGGGCCGCCGCCGTGCAGCAGGGCGACGATGTCGAAGGACTCGGTCCGCTCGACGGTCACCAGCGGGGACTTCACCAGCTGCTGGTGCACCTTGTTCGGGAAGTAATCCTCGATGGTGCGGCCGTTGAGGGTGAAGTTGCCGGAGCCCGGAACCAGTCGCACGCGGACGACGGCTTCCTTACGGCGGCCGACGGTCTGCACGGGACGATCGATGACGATCGGCTCGTAGGACGCCTCGTAGACGGCCTCGCCCTCGTCGTAGCCTTCGCCGTCTTCGACGACCTCGACCACGGTCTCGTCGACCGCGTCGAACTCTTCGGGGGTGAACTCTTCAGGAGCGGTCACTGGGCCACCTGCTTGATCTCGAACGGAACCGGCTGCTGCGCGGCGTGGGGGTGGTTCGGGCCTGCGTAGACCTTCAGCTTGCCCGCGATCGCGTTGCCCAGCTTGTTCTTCGGGATCATGCCCTTGACGGCCTTCTCCACGAGACGATCGGGACGGGTCGCCAACACCTCGCCGACAGTGCGCGACTTGAGGCCGCCCGGGTGTCCGCTGTGGTGGTGGATCAGCTTGTCCTGCTTCTTGTTGCCGGAGATGGCAACCTTGTCCGCGTTGATGATGATGACGAAGTCGCCACCATCGACGTGGGGTGCGTAGGTCGGCTTGCCCTTGCCGCGCAGCAGGCCAGCGGCCTGCACGGCGAGACGGCCGAGGACTACGTCAGTGGCGTCGATGACGTACCACTTGCGGGTGACGTCACCTGCCTTGGGGCTGTACGTAGGCACAGTCGTTCCCTGTCTGTCGTCGGTGTTGCCGGCCAACTGTTATGGATCCCGGAGTCGAGATTTGTCCCGGCGGCCGGTGGAGACCCGGGACATCGCGGAGACACCGAACCGCGAACGGGTCGACGTTCCACACGCCAGCGGCCAACGATACCAGCCGGGTATGACGCCCCCACAATCGGACTAGATGACCACCGGTGGGCCCGGGTCGGTGGTGCGCGCCGGGCCGGGGATCAGGTAGCGCAGGTTGTCGATGCCGGGGGTGGCGCATCCGTCGACGACGCTGCCGTCCGCGGTCGCGATGCCGTCGGGGGGCGTGGTGTTGACGTACGGGGTGAACGCGCAGTCCGAGGCGTCGGCCGTGAGGGTGGTGTCGGTCTGCCAGCCGGTGGCGGCGAGCGCCAGCGCGCCGAGCACGGCGGGTGCGCCGAAGAACCCCTTCTTGACCTTGCCGAGGAGCTTTCCGCGCTGGTCGGCTTCGTCGTCGAGCGCGTGCCGCCCACCGGACTGGGCGGGCGGTCCGGCCACGAAACCGGCGGGCCCGGGCGGCTGGGCGGCGCGCGGCGCGGCAGGCGGCGCACCCCAGCCGACCTGGGCGGCATAAGCCTGCCCGGGATGCTGCGGTTCGGGGTAGTCGTCCTCGTCGAACGGCTCGGTGACCAGCAGATGCGCGGCGCCGAGCACCAGCGCGTGCATCGGGTGATCGGCCACCTGCAGCCGCTGTCCGAGATGGTTCTGGAAGGCCAGGCGTAGCGCGTCGTTGAAGCACACGTTGCCCGCGAGCAGCACCGTCGAGGTGTCGGCGCCGATGGAACGGGCCGCGGCCATCGCCTCGATCACCACGTTGTCGGCGGTGCGCGCGTCGCGCAGCGCCTCCGGGTTCACCGAGACCTCCACCGATTCGGTCGGCTGCTCGTCGTCGCCGTGCACCGCGACGACCAGCAGCGTGCGGCCGTCGGAGTAGATGCCGGTGGCGCCGATACCGGTGTGGTGCCGCTCGCTCGGCGGAGAGACCAGGCCGAGCGCGCGCAGGTATCCCGACAGCGCGACGCTCTCCGGTAGCGGTTCGACGACCACGTCGAGCTGTTCGACCAGCCCCGCGTAGACCTCGACCTTCTCCTCCGGCCAGCTGTCGGGATACGGCAACGCCACCAGCTGCGGCTTTCCGCGCAGATACTTGCCGACGGCGGCCAGCGGGTTGTAGAGCCTGGCCCGGAACACCAGTTCGGCGGGCCAGGTGGCGCCGGCGATCACGATCTGCGGGTGCCCGAGGATGTCGCGCACGTCGGCGATCGCCATCCCCAGATCGGGTCGCTGCCGGTCGACACCGGCGGTGTGCAACCTGCCCGCGGCGTCGGCGAGCAGGTAGGCGGGCGGGGTGTAGGTGCCCTCCACCTGGACCGGGCGGATGGGGGTCTCACCGCCACCCGCGGCGACAGACACCACATCCCACCCCAGATGCAGGGCGCCAACTCGAACGGTCACAGGCTCAAGTGTGCCCGGTCGGCGCTCGACACGCGCAGTGTGTCCGCCGAAACGGCGTTGACCTGCCCGATCATCATGCCTGCGACCGCTTCAACCGCAGGCGGGTCCAGGTGAGGAACGCCAAGGCGGCGGTGATCACGAGCACCATGGCGATGTCGAGGATCCAGATGCCGACCGAATGCGTCCACAGCGAATCGTCCTGCGCACCCCAGAACAGATTCTTCAGATCGACGGTCGACGCGCCCGAGGCGTAACCCCAGCGGGCCGGGAACAGGTACGACACCTGCTCGAGGCCGACGCGGTCGGTCACCGGGATCAGACCACCGGCCATCACGAGCTGCACCATGATCATCACCACGAGCATCGGCATGACCTGCTCGTTGGACTTGGCCAGGCTCGACATCAGCAGACCGAACACCACACAGCAGACCGCCGTCATGGCGATGTCGATGTAGAGCTCGATGCTGCCGTTCGGAATCAGCGATCCGGCACCGGGCGGGTTCTTACCGAGCAGGGTGATGCCGATCAGCACCGCGGACTGCAGGAACGCGACCACGCTGAACACCGCGATCTTGGCCAGCAAGTACGCCGACGGCAACAGCCCGACCGCCCGTTCGCGGTGGAAGATCGTCCGCTCACCGACCAGGTCGCGCACGCTCAGCGTCGCACCCATGAAGCACGCGCCGAGGATGAGCACCACCAGCAGCTGCTGGGTCTCGCTACCACCGGACTTGGCGAACGACCCGTCGGGCTGGGCGACCAGCGGCCCTGCGGCGAATCCGTTCTCACCGGGCACCACCAGCGACAACGCACCGAGGATGAACGGCAACACCACCAGGAACACCAGATAACCGCGATCGGCGAAGATCAACCGCAACTGCCTGCGCGCCAACGTGCTGAACTGCCGCATGCCACTGGACTGCGGCGGCGCACCGGCATTGCCGCGCTGCAACGGCTGCGGCGGCGGTGGCGGCGGCACATAGGCCTGCCTGGACCGATATGCCGCGAAGGCCTGGTCCGGGTTGGCCGCGACATTGGCGAAGATCTCGGCCCAGTCGCTGGTACCCATCGCCGCTCCGACGCCACCGGGGTGGCCGGCGAACGCGGTCTTGCCGCCGGGCGCGAGCAGCACCACCTGGTCACACATGTCCAGGCAGGCCACGGAGTGGGTGACCACGATGACCACGCGACCGGCGTCGGCCAGTTCGCGCAGCATCTGCATGACCTGCCGGTCCAGCGCCGGATCGAGGCCCGAGGTCGGCTCGTCGAGGATCAGCAGCGACGGACCGGTGAGCAGCTCCATCGCCACCGACGCGCGCTTGCGCTGACCGCCGGAGAGCCGGTCGACCCGGGTGTCGGCGTGCTGGGTGAGCGAAAGCTCTTGCAGCACACCGTCGATCACCTGCTGACGGTCGGCCTTGGTGGTATCGGGCGGCAGCCGCAACTCGGCGGCGAAACCGAGGGCCTGGCGGACGGTGAGCTGACGGTGCAGCACATCGTCCTGCGGGACCATGCCGATACGCGAACGCAGCGCCTCGTATTCGGCGTGCAGGTTGCGGCCCTCGAAGGTGACCACACCGCCCGAGGGCTGGGTGTTGCCCGCGATCAGCTTCGACAGCGTCGACTTGCCCGCACCCGAGGGGCCGATCAGCGCGGTCAGCGTGCCACGCCCGGCCTGCATGTTCACATCCACGAGCAACTGCTTGTTGCCCTCGACGGTGAACCCGACCCCGTGCACCGTGAGACCCAGTTCGGCGACCGGCTTCTGCCGGTGCACCAGCGCGCCCTGCGCGACGACGAAGTCGATGTTGCCGATGGTGACGATGTCCCGCTCGCGCAGCACCGTGCGCTGCTGGCGGTGACCGTTGACGAAGGTGCCGTTGGCCGACCCGAGGTCCTCGACGACCAGCCCCTCCGGCGAGGAAACCAGCCGCGCGTGCTTGCGCGAGGCCAGCGGGTCGTTCACCACGATCTGGTTGTCGGAGGTGCGGCCGATGCTCAGGCCGCCGGGCGGGATCCGGTCACCGCGCGCCACCGGTTCGGTCGAGGCCGCCTTGCGCACCGGCGGCAGCATCGAGGAGTCGGCGCGGCGGGTCATATTGATGTTGTCCTGCGGCGCGACCGGCTGCGACGGCAGCTGCGAGGTCGGCACGTACTGCGGCCGGGCAGGTGGCTGCTGCTGTTGAGGCGTCGGATGTGACGGTGGCTGGAAGGACGGGCGCTGTGGCGGACGGTGCTGTGGTTGCGGCTGCGAAGGCGGCGCGACCATGGTCGCCGCGTGCCGCGATCCCGCCCCCGGCGCCGCGGGCACGAGGTGCAGCAGCGGCCCGCTGATCGCGTCACCCAGGCGCACCTGGGTCGGCCGGTCGATCGAGACCGGCTGACTCAGCCTGCGGGCGTCGACGAAAACGCCGTTGGTACTGCCGTTGTCGGCGAGTATCCAGGCGCCGTTGCTGAAGCGCAGAGTGGCGTGCACGCGCGAGACCAGCGGACTGTCCACGAACAGGGTGACCTCGGGCGCGCGGCCCATGGTGATCTGCTGGCTCGCTTCGAAGACTCGTTCGGTTCCATCATGGCGCACGGTGATGGTCTGCGCCCCCGGTGAAGACATGGAGCGGATACTATGCCATCGCCCGGACATCGGCGGTGCCCCCGAGACGGCTTCACACCCGATCCGGCGACCGACCTGCACGTGTATCCGGCCGACCAGGGGGACCGATGCCGAAAGGCCAAGTGCTCGTTGCCATCACCGCCGTGCTATGCGCACTGCTGAGTGTGGGCTGCACACGGGCGGTCGACGGCCGCGCGGTCTCGATCTACGACGACCCCTTCCGGGTGGCCGGTCTGCCGACCACCGGCGGCCCGAACGGCCCACGACCCGGCGTCGCGGATTCCTCGCTCACCGCGTCCAACGGTGACGGTGGCGAGGTCGACGCCCTCGCCCTCAACGCCATCGAGGACATCCAGACCTACTGGGAGTCGGTGTTCGGCGCCGAGTTCCGTGGTGAGACGTTCGACCCGGTCACCACCCTCATCTCCTGGGACGCGCGCGCCCCACGCAACTCGGCGGTCGAGTTCTGCAAGGAAACCACCTACCACCTGGTGAACGCCGCCTACTGCCGCAGCGACAACTCCATCGGCTGGGACCGCGCGATGCTGCTGCCCACGATGAGCGAGACCTTCGGCCCGATGTCGGTGGTGATGGTGCTCGCCCACGAATACGGGCACGCCATCCAGACGATGGCCAAGATGGTCACCAAGAAGACCCCGGTACTGGTGAAGGAACAGCAGGCCGACTGTTTCGCGGGTGCGTTCATGCGTCATGTCGCCGAGGGCAAGTCGAAGCACTTCACCATCAACACCTCCGACGGCCTCAATTCCGTGCTGGCCGCCACGGTTTCGATTCGCGATTCCGACCCCGACGATCCGGAGAGCGTGCACGGTTCGGCGTTCGAGCGGGTCACGGCGGTGCAGATCGGTTTCACCGACGGTGCGCGCGGCTGCAAGGGCATCGACGAGGACGAGATCGAATCGCGCCGTGGCAATCTGCCGCAGAGTTTCTCCGGCGACCAGGGACGCGGCGAGTACCCGATCACTCAGAGCAATCTGGTCGAGTTGAGCAAGGCCCTGCAGGCGATCCTGCCGGTGCGGCAGTCACCCTCCTACGACTACTCGGGATCGCAGGTGGAGTGCGACGACGGCGCCGTCACCGACCCGGTCACCTACTGCCCCACCAAGAACGTGATCGCCACCGATGTGCCCGGTCTGGCCGAACGCGGTTCCGCCGACGACAGCGACGACGGCCCGCTCCCGGTGAAGGTGAGCGGCGACTACAACGGCTACGTCCTGTTCATCTCCCGCTACACCCTCGCCGTGCAGCGCAGCAACGGCCAAGCGCTCACCGGCGCGAAAACCGGCCTACGCGCGGCCTGCCTGTCCGGTGTGGTCACCGGCAAACTCGCCGAGCCCGGCCGTCCGGTCAGCCAGGGCGACATCCAGCTCTCCGCGGGCGACCTGGACGAAGCGGTCTCCGGCCTGCTCACCGACGGCCTCGCCGCCAGCGACGCCGAAGGCAACACCGTCCCCAGCGGCTTCTCCCGCGTCGACGCCTTCCGCGCGGGCGTCCTCAACGGCGCGACGACCTGCGAATCCCGCTACAGCTGACTCAGCCGAACGGGGGCGGCGCGGCTGGTTCGTAGCGCAGGACCCGGTTGCCGATCATGATCTCGGTGCCGGGCACGAGTACCAGCGGCTGGTTCGGGGTGAGCCGGATCCAGTCGCGATAGCCGGGCAGCCGGCTGCGAGTTCCGTTGGTGGAACCGCGATCCAGCAGTTGCACGTCCCAATTCACCAGGTGCACTTCGGCATGCGCGCGTGACATGCCGCCGGAGGTGTCGTCGATGCGCAACGGGATCAGGCCGCGTTGTGCCGCTTCGGAATTCTCCGGGTCGCGCCCGATCACCGCGTCGGCTGCCAGCAGGTAGGTCATGCCGTCGTCGAGGACGAGCATGCCCAGCGGCGGGCGGACCACTTCGGCCAGTGCCTGGGTCTGGTCGACCGGCATGCCGCACACCGTGCAGAACGCCGAGCGCGGATCGCTGGGATGCGCACGCGCGCACTTGAATCCCATCACCTTCACCGTCAGCACCGTCGAACGGGCCGTCGCCTCGAGCCTGCGCTGCAGGTCGGGGTCGGGTTCGGGGGCGGGATTGGTTCCGGCGGTGCGGGTTTCGGCGTTGTGCGGGTCGACGAGGTCGTGGTTGGTTCCGGTCACCGCGTCCAGCATCGAGGTCGCGGGCTGCATCCCCGTGGCAGGCGCCTCGGCCGGGCGCGAATCCTGTTGCGGCTGGCGTGGTTCCCGGTCGATGCGGGCAGTGGGCGGCGGCAGGCGGCGGGCGTCCGGGTCGGCGGTGCGCACGCGGCTTCGCACATCGTTGGCCCACACCACGGCCCCGGCTGCCTGCGCGATGCCTTCGACCAGCCAGCCGATGCCGCGTTCGGCGGGCAGGTCGGGGATGCGGCCCTTGGCGTCGTCGACGAACAGCGCCACGCCCTTGGCTGGTTCGGAGGCCACCCGGTCGACGGTGAACGCCGCGTCACTACCCCGGTAGTACTCGGGCCCCCGATCGCCTGCGAGCACGGCGGTCACCGCGCCGTGCAGGAAGATCGCGACACCGCCGTTGTCGGCGGCCGAGAGCACCCCGAAGTCGATCGGCACACCTGGCGAGATCTGCTCGGCATGCTTCATCAGCCACCGGGTGGCCTCCCGTGCGACCGAGGCGCCCGGCCCGCCCGGTTCCGCCTCCACCGCGGTGCGGACGAGCTCGGCCAGCGATTCCAGGGCGATGGCGGCGGTGGATTCCGGGGTGAGGCGTCCGGGCTCCCGGTGCGCCACCGCGATCACCGCTCCCGCCACATGTGCCACGGCATGCGCGCCCGGCACGATTTCGACCTGCCGATCCCTCACAGGTATCGGCCTCCACCGGAACCGCGCAGCAGGGTCGTCGACATGACATCCAGACTATGGCAAAGCACCACACTTAGGGCCCCCTGGGCGGGCTTGTTCCGGTAACTTCACACCTACAGCGGGAGGAACACCGAGGGGCAGCCATGATCAGGATCCGCGTCGCGTTCGCATTGTCGGCAGTCACGATCGCCCTCACGGGCTGCGCGGTGAGTGGCACCCCCGTCGCAGGTGAGATCGATGTGCGCGAACTCGAAGTGGGGGCCTTCGCCGTCGAGAAGCGCTCGCACGATGAAAAGGCCGGTAGCGCAGGTCCGCTCGTGGAGGGCATGCGGATGTCGGGTGCCGTGCCGCCGACGGTCCGGATCGATCCGTCGATGTCGTACGGGCGCGGGTCGACCGTGATCCCGTCGGTGGAACGCGCGCTCGATTTCATCGCCAATGTGTCGCGTCCGGTACTGGAGAACCGCAAGTTCGTCACCGGTTATGTGACGCTCGGCGCCGACCGCGCCGATCCCGACGGCAGTAAGCGTCCCGGTCCCGACGCCACTGCCATCACCACCGCGGTGCTGCGTTTTCCCGACAGCGCCTCGGCCACGCTGGCCGCCCGCGAACTCGAGGACGTCGACCTCGGCGTCTCCCCGGACAACCGCAAGCTCGCCTCGACGAAATACCCCGAGGCATATGTGCATTGGCGTCCCGGCATCCCCACCGTCGGCGCCTTCCACGCGCACAAGGAATTCGTGATCTCGCTGTTCGTGCAGCGACCGCGCGCCGACGCCGACGACCTCGTGTCCTGGATCGATATGTCGCTGGAAGCGAGCCTGGCCCAGCTCGCGAAGTTCACCCCGACCCCCTACGACAAGCTCGCCGACCTGCCCGTCGATCCCGACGGCCTGCTGGCCCGCGCCGTGGTCGAGGACACCACCGAGACCGAGCCCGACCAGAGCACTTTCGCCGTGTACAGCCCCGAGCACATCGTGAGCCGGGTCGACGACGAGACCGCCCGCGAACGCCTCCTCGAAGCCGCGGGCGCCGACCGGTACGCCCTGGTCGAAGGTGGCGCCATCGCCCGTGTCCGCGATCAGGCGGGGGCCGAAGCGCTGATGCAGGGCTTCATCGATTCCGCCGAGCACTACGATTCCGTGCCCGCGCCCACCGATGTGCCCGGCGCCAAATGCTTCGAACTCAATTCGAAGGGCAACTCAGACATCGATTCCGAATACCGCTGCTACGTTCCGTACAAGCGCTACCTGGCTATTGTCGGTGCCGAGCAGGAACCCGAGATCCGGCAGAAAGTCGCCGCCCAATACGCCCTGCTGGCCAACAGTTTGTAGGTCGGCAGAACGGGTTACTATTCGGCCGACCATCGTTTCGGGGAGGAATGATCGCCGTGCTGTCGAGGAAACCGGCCTGCGCCGCACTGGCGACCGTCCTGCTCACCGGCCTGTTGGCGTGCGGTTCCGGGGAGGAACCGGGGGCGGCCACTGATCCGCCGGTCGACCTGGCCACCCTCGATGTGGGCAACTACCCGACGCAACCCCGGGTGGTCGGTGCCGTCGCCAGCATGGATCAAGCTCGGTTCATCGAGGCCGAACGCCTCGGCGATCACGTCCCCGCCCCCGCCGATATCGATCCCCGGTTCGTTCACACCAACCCGTCGATCGCCTCGGTGTTCATCGATCCCGAGGCCGCGCTCGGCAAGATCATGGCCATCGACCGGTTCGGCGAGATCGCCCCGGATTTCATCGGCGGATTCGTGAGTTCGGCCCAGACCGCGCCCGACAACCGCGGCATCGACATGGTCAACGCCGTCATGATCTTTCCCGACGCGCAGAAGGCCACCGCCGCCGCGACCGCGCTCGAGCAACTCGATTTCGGTTACGCGCCCAACAACCAACCCATCGAGATACCGGGTTACCCTGCGGCGAAGGCACATTGGCAGCCCGACCAGCAGTCGATCGGATCGTGGTTCGCCACCGGGCATCTGGTGATCTACACCTGGTTCTTCGACTATCTGAAGATCTGGCTCGGCAAGGTCGACAAGCAGGCCCTGCTCGAGCTGACCCGCAAGAGTCTCGACACCATCGTGCCCTCGGTCGCGGAATTCACTCCCACCGCCGATCTGATGACTCTGCAGCGTGACCGCGAAGGCATGCTCGGCCGCACCGCGCCCCGCCCGCGCGAGGATTCCTGGCTCAACCCGCCCGGCGTCTACGCGGGCCGCACCGCCCGCCATTTCACCTCCGACCCGGTGAGCACGACGGCGATGATCGCCGACAACGGCGTCGACCTGTACGCCAGTGACGGCGCCGACGTCTACCGGGCGCGCGATATCGCGGGCGCGCGGGCCGTGCGCGACGAATTGGGCGGTCTCACCCGCAAATTCACCGCCGCCGACCCACCGAAGAATCTGCCGAGCGCCCAATGCAAGGAATACATCGGGCGCAATCAGCGCTTCGCGATCCGCTTCTATTGTGCTGTCTCCTACGACCGTTACGCCGCGTACGTGTGGTCCAACCAACTCCTCGACGTGCAGCAACGCGCGGCCGCCCAGTACGCCCTGCTGGTGAACGCGTCATGAGAATCCGCCGTTTCGCACTCGCCCTGTTCGCCACCGTCCTCGCGGGCTGTGGTTCCGAGGTCACCGGTACCGCGCTGCCCGGCGAGATCGATATCCGCACCTTGGATGTCGGCAGCTTCCCCACCGAACCGGTGAACGCCCACGACGACGATCCCGTCCCCGACTTCTACGAGATGTACAACGTGGCCGGTATGCGTATCGCCGGTCACGTCATCGACGCCGCGGCCATCGATCCGCAGATGAAGTACGGCACCGGCGCCCGCGCCTTCTCCGACGGCACAACCCCCTGGGAACTCGGCGACGACGATGTCGCCGAACCGATCGCCGAAAAGCACAAGATGCTCTACGGGTTCCTGTCCACCGGCGCCTCGACCGACTCCACCGTGAGCTCGATCGGGTGGCCGTCCAAGGAACCGACGAACGAATTCACCGCCGCCACCATGGTGCTGCAATTCCCCGACGCCGCCCGTGCCACCGCCGCGGCCCAGGAATTCCACGACGCCGACCTCGCCTCCCACGAGGGCCGCAACCAGCCCGTCAGCGTCCCCGGTTACCCCGCCGCCCGCTCCCACTGGCGCCCCGACTCGCCGTTCCTGCGCACCCTGCTTCCCCACGGCCCCTACGTGCTCGCGTTCCTGCTCTCGGTCGACAAACCCGACCTCGACGCCCTCACCACCCGGGCCGCCACCGCCTACGACAAGCAGATCGGCGCGCTGGCCGACGTCCCCGTCCTCACCGACGAAGAGGTCTACACCCTCCCGTTCGACCCCGATCACCTGCTGGTCCGCACCCTCAACCCCGACCAGTTCACCTTCCCCGAAGGCGACGGCACCCACACGGTCACCACCAGGGCGGGCGCCCTCCACTTCGCCGGCGCCTCCGGTGTCCCGCTCTCCCCCGAACGCGACCGACTCGCCGAGCAATTCGCCGCGGTGAATGCCGAACAGGTCGCCTTCTCGCACGGTTCGATGGCCATCCGCACCGCCGACCATGCCTCGGCCCTGCGCGCGGTCACCGACAAACTCCTTCCCCACCACCTCAAAGCCGACGCGGCGCCACCACCCAATCTGCCCCACGCCGCCTGTACCGAGAACCGAACCCTGGACGGGGCCAAGCGTTTCAGCTGTGTGGTGGCGTACAAGCAGTACGTGGGTGTCGTCGGCGGCAACCAGTTGCTCGACGCGCACCAGCGTGCGGCAGCGCAATACGCGCTGTTCGCCAATACCCGATGACCGCCCCGCCCACGCCGGTTTCGCTATGCTCCGGCCCGAACGGGACAGGATGCACCGAGTCAGGAGATCGTGAGATATGGCGATGAGCCCCGGCACCATCGTCGGCGGGTACCGGATCATCCGGAAGCTCGGCGCGGGCGGGATGGGCTCGGTCTATCTCGCGGCCCACCCCAGCCTGCCCCGCACCGACGCGTTGAAGATTCTCAGCGCCGAACTCAGCAACGATCCCGAGTTCCGTGCCCGCTTCGAGCGGGAGGCGAATCTGGCTGCCGGACTGGATCATCCGAATATCGTCTCGGTCTTCAACCGCGGCGAGGAACACGGCCAGCTGTGGATCGCCATGCAGTTCGTCGAGGGCACCGACGCCGCCGCCGAACTCGCCCGCGACCCGCAGGCCATGACACCGCTGCGGGCCCTGCGCATCACCACCGAGGTCGGCAAGGGCCTGGACTTCGCGCACCGGCGCGGCCTGCTCCACCGTGACGTGAAGCCGGCGAACTTCTTGCTGTCGAGCAGCTACGGCGACGAAGAACGGGTCCTGCTCACCGATTTCGGTGTCGCGAAGTCCACCGACGACGCCACCGAGCTCACCCAGACCGGCAACTTCCTCGCCACCATCGCCTACGCCCCACCGGAACAACTCTCCGGCGCCCACCTCGACCACCGAGCCGACATCTACAGCCTCGCCTGCTCGTTCTACAAGCTTCTCACCAACCAAAACCCTTTTCCCGCAACGCAACCGGCCATGGTGATGATGGGTCACCTGCACGAACCGCCACCCCGGCCGACCGCGGTGCGCCCCGGCCTGCCGCCCGCGATCGACCACGTCATCGCCCGCGCCATGGCCAAGAACCCGAACGAGCGGTTCGGCACCTGCCGCGAATTCACCGACGCCGCGACCGCCGCCCTCGTGCCTGGTTCCCACCCCACCGGCCACCACACCGCCCCCACCTACCCCGTCCAGGTGCCGCAGCAGTGGTCACCACCCACTCCTCCCGCAGCCGCCGCCCCGGCACCCGAGAAGCCGAGGAACAAGCTGCTCCTCGCGGGTGCGGCCGTAGTGGCGGTGGTCGCGGTCGCCGCGGGCATCGGCATCTGGGCCTCGAGCGGCGATTCCACCCCACCCGGCCCCTCGACCAGCACCACCGCCGCCCTGACCCCGCTGGAACAGGCCCGCAAGGACAACCCCACCTTCGCGGGCAAAACCGTCCTCATGGTCGACGTGGCCGCCGACGGCAAACTCGCCACCTACCTCGGCGGCACCCTCCCCACGAAATTCTTCGAAGACCTCGGCTTCGTCTACAACTTCAACTACACGAAAACCGGAGAGGAACCCTCCCCCCGCCCCGTCACCAGCACCACCACCCGCTTCGACACCCCCGACGACAGCTACATCCTCGCGGTCCGCAGCGACGAAAAAGCAGGCGGCGGCGGCCTCCTCGGCCTCCCCTACCAACTCACCGGCTCCCGAGCCACCGTCATCCCCATCGACGACCCCCTCACCGTCACCGCCATCCGCTCTTGGACCACCACCTCCGAACAAACCCTCCTCTCCCGCCTCGTCCCCATCCTGAAAAACCGGGTGAAGTAGCCGTCGGTCGCAGACGCGGTAGCCTGTCGATCGGTTGAACGCCGCGATACGCGGTGATCGGTGGGAGGGGGAACATGCGGCTCGAGCGATTCGCTGCGTTGACGGCGGTCCTGGTGCTCGGATCCGGTTGCGCTGCAACAGTATCCGGCCAAGCCACGCCGAGGACGACACCGGTCGACCTCGCGGCCCTGCAAACGGGCGCGATGGTCACCGAACCGACCGACTTCGAACTGAACTTCAGCTCGCACGCCGCACAGCGGGTCAGGCTGATCGAAGGGCGGCGGCTCCTCGACGTCCTGGTCCACCCGACCGACTTCGTGCCGACCCTGACCGAGTTGAGCTACACCAAGATCTTCGCCGACGCCGAAGAGATGACCAAGACCGGTGGACTTCCAGAGAAGTTCGAAGATGCTGTCACCACCAATGATCTGGTCGCCGGCGTCTGCACAACACGAACGAACGGCAGCAGCCGTGACTTCGAATCCCTGTTCGTCGGGATCCTGGAATTCGGCACAGAGCAGAACGCCGTCGCGGCCGCCGCCGCGATGTACGCCGTTGGACTCACGCAGGAGGACTCTCGGCAGCCGGTGGCGATTCCGAGCTACCCGGGCGCGCACGGCTCTGCTTCGGACAGCAGCGTCAACGCTTTCCAGCCGCACGGCCGATTCGTGATCGTCACCGCGATGCAGCCGGTAGCAGACCGCAACTCATCGGCCGACATGATCAAGAACGTGCTCGACAAGCAGATCGAGGCGCTGGACAAGTTCCAGGCCGTCGCTGCGGACGACCTGCTCGATCTGCCACTCGACCAGGATGGCATGGTTCGGCGCACGATGAGCAAGTCCCCGGTGGGAGACCCTTTTCAGATGGGCTTCCACAACGAGGATTTCGGCATATTCCTCCCGTCCGGGATCCTGCACTACGAGCGCAACCCTCGCGAAACCCGCAAAGCGCTGGAAGACGCGGGGGTCGATCTCATCGGACGCCGCTACAGCACGGTCTACCGAACCAGGGATGTCGAATCCGCCTTCTTGCTGCAAACCGCGCTCGCTCGGCGCGGCAAGCACGACACCGTTCTCGAGCCGCCGCCTGGCATCGCCGATGCTCACTGCGTGCGCTTGGCCGAACCGGACAAGAATCGCAACTACAACGGTTTCTGCGTCCTGGTGTACGAACGGTATGTCGCCGTGGTGATGTCTCAGGCGTCCCAGTTGAACAGCACGCAGCCGTCAGATCCGACATTGCAGGAACGCACAGCCGCGCAGTACGCGATTCTGGCGAAGAGTGAGTGATGAATATGCGAAAGCTCCGCGCCTACGCCGCCTTTTCGGTCCTGATTATCCTCTCGAGCGCCTGTGGAAGCTCATCGGAGCCCCCTGCTCCGACCGCACCCGAAGTGGATATCAGCAAGCTGAACTCCGGGAACTATCCGACGACGCCGGTCGATGTCGAAGCGACGAGACGGCCACTTTCAGGGGCTGTTCGAGAATCCGTCATGATCGGTGCCGCGTCGCCGATGCCATACGACTACGACCATCGATTCGTCTACAACCGGCTGCGGGTGAGCCGCGAAATCACCACAGGCAAACCACCGTGGTACCCGGGGACCGACTTCAAGGACGCCAAGGAAACACTCGACGCCATCCCCGGCGTGGTAGCGGGCTGGCAGACCGCCGCTGCCCGCCGTGCCCACATCTATACCGGCCGCGAAATCGACACAATGGTGATCCGGTACACCGACGACAACCACGCACGGTTCGCCTACGAGGAATTGGCCAAGCGCACAAACGGTGTCCCGGGAGAAGTGCCCGGTTACCCGGATGCGCAGGTACGGGTCGCGATCACGAAGGACTCGTTCACTACGCAATACATGCGCGCGTGGCTGGTTCGCGGCGATCTGCTCATCCACGCTGCCCTGAGCGACCCGGTCAGTGTGCCCTTCGACGCGGCAGCCAACGCCGACATCGTCAAACGCTTCTTCGACAAGCAATTGGCCATGCTCGAGTCCTACTCCCCCACTCCCGTGGCCGAGATCGACAAGGCCCCCTTGGACGTGGACGGTTTGCTGACCCGTACCCTGCCCGCCGACGAAGGACTCGCAGTCGGCCGCGTATATCCCAGGCAGGCCCTGCTGCACCTGGCAAATCGACCCGACAGAATGATGCCTGCCTTCGATGACGCCGGCGTCGACTACGCCGCGGCCGCAGGCGGCTCGGTGTATCGCACACGTGACGCGGCCGCAGCGGTCCGGTACCTGGCGGCTGAGGCCGCCGACATCGACCCCAGGTACGAACCGATGGACGCACCTGCCGAAATGCCCGGCGCGC
Source organism: Nocardia ignorata NBRC 108230 (assembly GCF_001612905.1). Lineage (GTDB taxonomy): Bacteria > Actinomycetota > Actinomycetes > Mycobacteriales > Mycobacteriaceae > Nocardia > Nocardia ignorata. Next base: position 113,746 of record NZ_BDBI01000016.1, read on the forward strand.
GGTGTTACAAAGCCAAACCTGGTAAAGCGATGGCCATTGCTCTGCCGCCGACTTGTCTGACCACAGTGGGCCGATACGTTATCGGGTCGGTCGGAGCGAATCCACAGGACGCTCATCAGCGCCTCGCCGCTCAGTACAAGCTTCTTGCCGGGTACCAGTGAGCCCAGCGTCTGACAAGGAAGTCATAACCGTCGGTGCGCTACTATGCCCGCGAACCAGATCACCGGGGACGAGGTGGGCCATCGAGCTCACATCGGATCGAAAGAGTTAGTTGGAGGGGGAGGCGTGAGGTTCTGTCGTGGCGCATCGATAACCCGTTTCGCAGTTCAGGTGGCAGTCGCCGGCGTCATCACCGCCACTGTCGCCGGGTGCGGCGGACAGGTGTCCGGCTCGGCCACGCGGGAGGCGCCGGATACCTCGGGCCTCGACTTCGGCAACTACCAGACCGAACCTCGGATGGTCGGCAATGCCAAGAGTCTGACCCAGGCGCGAGCGTGGGAGGCTCAGCGCCTCGCGGACTACGTGGCGGTCCCGTTCGAGGTCGATCCCGCGTACGTCCGTGACGCGCGATTCGATTCGTTCGTTCCGAGCACTCAGATCGTGCTGAACCGCAAGGGTCTCGGCGGGCTCATCGTCAACGACACCTTCGACGAGGTCGCTGAAGACCTCGTCGCCGGCTGGCTGAACTCGTGGGCCACCGAACTCGACGCCGAGAACAAGTCGCGCAAGCTGCATCTCTCGGTGCTGATGTTCCCCGACGCGAAAACCGCGGAGTCCGTGGGTCCGACCCTCGAGCACGACGACTTCACGTTCAACACCGAGAACGTCAAGGTGCCGATCACCAAGTACCCCAAGACTTTCGCGCATTGGCGTCCGTCGGTGTCCTCGATCGGTTCGTGGACGGTGCACGACCGCTACGTCATCTTCATGAAGATCGACGACGAGACGCGTGCACCGGACCTGCCGTGGCTCACTAGCCAGGTCGAGAAGACACTCGAGGTGCAGATCCCCCTGCTCGACAAGTTCGTGCCGACGCCCTCGGACAAGCTCGAACACATCCCGCTCGACCCCACGGGGCTGCTCGGCCGCACCCTGCCCTCGGATCCCGGCGCACCCGTACGCGCGCAGCCCGACGGGTACTCCACCGGCCGCGGCGCGTTGAGTTTGTTCGCCGAACCGTCACCGGATGTGCTGGCCGATTTCGCCGAGCATCAGATCGACCTCATCACCTTCGGCGAGGCCGTCATCTTCCGTTCGACGACAGCGGCAGGCGCGAACGGCATGTACCAGGAGGCGATTGCCCCGGCGGACGACAAGCAAGAGGTCGAAGCGCCCGAAAAGCTTCCGGTGCCCGTCAAGTGTTTCGCCAATACCTACAAAGACTCCGAGGGCCAGGTGAAACCCGTCGACCACATCTGCTATCTGCAGGTGGACAGCTACGCCGTGCAGGTGCGCAACAAGAACCTGCAGGACCTGCACCAGCAGACGACCGCGCAGTACATTCTGCTGGCCGCTCGATAAGGAATCCGCGATGAAGACTTCCCTGCGGCTTGTCGGGCTGCTCACCGTCCTGACTCTCGGATCAGGTTGCGCGTCAACGGTTTCCGGTCAGGCCGAACCAGGCATCACCCCCGTCGACATAGCCGCGCTGAAAACCGGCGCCCAGGTCGTCGAGCCCACTCCGTTCGAACTCGATTTCAGCTCGCATACCGCACAACGCATCAGGTTGATCGAGGGTCGGCAACTGCTGAATCTCCTCGTCCACCCGATCGATTTCATGCCGAGCCTCACCGAGCTCGACCACACCCGGATCTTCGCCGATTCGTCCGAAATGTCGAAAACCGGCGGCCTGCCGAGCACTTTCAACCCGATCGTCGACCAGAACGACCTCGTGTCCGGGGTGTCGACAGTCCGGACCAACGGCAGTGCTCGCGCCACCGAGTCGATGTATGTGGGAGTGCTGCATTTCGGTACAGCCGAGAATGCCAAGAACGTCTCCACCGGCATGTTCGAAGTGAGTACGCGAGGCGAGCCACCCCGCCAGCCGATCGAAATCCCCGGCTACCCCCAGGCCAACGGCACCATCGGGGCCGCAAGCGTCAATGCGTTCCAGGCGCACGGACCGTTCGTGGTCGTCACCTCGATCCAGCAGCCCCAGCCCGACCGCACGGCCTTGCCGAAGAAGATCCAGATGGTGCTGGACGCCCAGATCAAAGCGCTGGACTCCTACAAGCCGGTTCCTGCCGACGACCTGCTCGACCTACCGTTGGATCAAGACGGCATCATGCGCCGGACCATGGGCAAATCGCCGGCCGGTGACCCGTTCGGCATGAGTTTCCATCAGGAAGATTTCGGCACCTTCCAGCACTCGGGCATCTTGCACTACGAACGCAACACTCTCGCGACCCGCAAGGCATTCGAAGCGGCGGGCGTCGATTTGGTCGGCCGCCGCTACAGCACCGTTTACCGCACGCGCGACGTCGAGTCCGCGTTCCTGCTACAGACCGCGCTGGCCCGACGTGGCAAAGAAGACGCCGTGCTGGATCCGCCGCCCGGCATCGCCGACGCCCAGTGCGTGCGGCTCTCGGATGCCGACCCCAACCGCGGCTACAACGGCTTCTGCGTGCTGGTGCACGGCCGTTACGTCGCAGTGGTGATGGCAATGGCCACCGCGTCTCGCACCGCACTGCAGGCCGATCCGGTGTTGCAGGAGCGGACCGCCGCGCAGTATCTGATCCTCGAGAAGAGCGAGTAGACCATGCGAAAGACACGCGCCTACAGCACTTTTGCCGCCCTCGCTCTCCTTCTCGGTGCCTGTGGCGACGATCCGGAACCGGCCGCACCGCCTGCACCCCAGGTCGATGTGGCGAAGCTGGATTCCGGCAATTACCCGACCACGCCGCTCGATGTCGAGAACACCCGCACCGCCATGTCGGGCGCGTTGCGCGAATCCATCCGGATCGCCGCCGCCTCGCCGACCCCGTACGACTACGACAATCGATTCATCTTCGCGGCCCGTCCCGGTCACCCCGTCACGGCCGAAGCTCCGCCCTGGTATCCCGGTACCGATTTCGAGAACGGCAAAGACACTTCGGCTGCCATTCCCGGTGTGGTCGCGGGATGGGAGACAGCCGGGCAACGACGCGAAGAATTCAGCGCCGGTCGCGAGATCGATACCATGGTCGTGCGTTATGAAACCGCCGATCAGGCCCGCTTCGCCGCCGATGAAATTGGCAAGCGGACCAAGGGTGTACCCGGGCCCGTGATTCCGGACCACCCGAATGTCCAGACCCGTGTCGATATCAACAAGGGTTCGTACACGACCCAGTACCTGCGCGCATGGCTGCTCCGGGGCGACCTGCTCATCCACGCGAGTCTGTCCGACCCCATCAGCATTCCGTTCGACGCGGCGGCCGATGCCGACATTGTGAAACGCTTCTTCGACAAGCAGCTCGAACTACTCGCATCGTACAAACCCACGCCGGTAGCCGATTTCGGGAAACTACCGCTCGATGTCGACGGCCTTCTCGCCCACACTCTTCCGGCGAAAACGAAGGAAAACGAGGGCGCGGCCTACCCGGTGCAGGCAGTCCTGCATCTGGCGGGCTCGCGCCGCGACAAGCTGATCGCCGCCATCACCGATGCGGGTATCGATTACGCCAGCTTCGCCGGCGGATCGGTGTTCCGTGCGCGTGACGCCGATGCCGCCATCAGGTACATGGTCGCCGAAGCAACCGATTCGACGACCGAGGACCACATGAAGGTGGACGGGCCGGCCGAGATGCCGGGCGCGGAGTGCTACAACGCCAAACCCGAGGTGAAATACGCCTCCGACGCACCGCCGATGTGCATCACGACCATCGGTCGGTATGTCATCAAATCCCAGAGCATGAATCTGCAGGACGCCCAGCACCAGCTGGCCGCCCAGTACAAGCTCCTGCACGGTTTCAGCTGATGAATGCGTGGACGGTGCGGTAACGCGGCACCTGTTAGATTGCCCTGGTCGGCACGTGCACTGCGGGGCGCGCGAAGGATGAGGAGATGCGAATGGCCTTGCGGCCCGGCGCAATTGTAGGTGGCTACCGAGTGATCAAGGTCCTCGGTGCCGGTGGCATGGGCACCGTCTACCTCGCCCAGAACCCCAGCCTGCCACGCCGCGACGCCCTCAAGGTGCTCAGCGGCGACTTGTCGACCGACTCCGAGTTCCGCGCCCGCTTCGAACGTGAGGCGAACCTGGCGGCCGGCCTGGACCATCCCAATATCGTCGCGGTGTACAACCGCGGCGACGAGGACGGTCAGCTCTGGATCGCCATGCAATACATCGACGGAACCGACGCCTCGGCCGAGGTCGCGAAGGGCCCGGCGCGGATGCCCGCGCATCGCGCGCTGCGCATCATCGGCGAAGTCGGCAAGGGCCTGGACTACGCCCACCGCCGCGGCTTGCTGCACCGCGACATCAAGCCGGCCAACTTCCTCATCGCCGCCGCCGAGGACGGTGACGAGGAGCGTGTGCTGCTCACCGATTTCGGCGTCGCGAAGTCGTCGGACGACGGCCAGGAACTCACGTCCACCGGCAACATCATGGCCACCATCGCCTACGCTCCCCCCGAGCAACTGATGGGTTCCAAGCTCGACCACCGCGCCGACATCTACAGCCTCGGCTGCTCCCTCTACAAACTCCTCACCGGCCAAAACCCTTACCCGGCAACAGTGTCGGCCATGGTCATGATGGGCCACCTGCACGAACCACCACCGCGTCCGACCGCGGTCCGCCCCGACCTCCCGCCCGCGATCGACCACGTCATCGCCAAGGTGATGGCCAAGGACCCGGCCCAGCGCTACAACACCTGCCGCGAGTTCGTCCAGGACGCCCACAACGCCCTCTTCGGGTCTCCCATGCAGGCCCCGGCCTCTCAGGGTTTCCTCACTACACCGAGCATGCCTACTGCTCACACGACCGGGCCAAGGACCATCGCCACCGAACCGGTCGGTCAGCAGCGATGGACCACCGACCCCAGTCGCCCTATCGCGACGAACACCGGCTACTACGGCGGTGTTCCGGAACGCGAAATCCTTACCGCGCGCAACCCCCAATCATTGCGCTCTCCCAAACGAGCGCGAAAGTTCTTGCTACCCGCGTTGATCGCGCTCATCGTCGCGGCACTCGTCGGAACCGGCGTGTTCGTGCTGACCCGACCGGACGGCACCCAGACCGCCGGGGATCCGATGAGCGAAGCCAGGGCCCAGAACCCCGAGTTCAGCGGAAAAACCATCACGGCCTACAACTTCGGCAACTCCAGTCTCTCGGTCGTTCTCAACCCGAGCGACCAGTGGAAGTTCCTGCGGGACCTGGACTTCGATTACAACTCGGAGTTCAAAGCCGTCGGCGACGAAAAGTCGCCGAGGGCCCTCTCCGTGGGCGACTACAATGTGAAGAACACCACCGACATCGTGCTGATTTTCCGCACCGACAGTCAAGCCGGAAACGGCGGGTTCCGGGGTCTGCCGTATTCGCTCACCAGCGGCAACGGAAAAACTGTCATCATTGATGACCCGGCCACCGTCCAAGCCTTTCAGGTCTGGAGCGCCCAGTCTCAAAAGATTCTCATCGATAAGCTGGTCCCAGAAATCAACAAGGCGATCGGCTAGCATGACAGTTCATAATTCCGGGGCAGCGATTGCGAGAAATCTGAACATCGCCGCCACGCCACTCTATTAGGTGGTCTCAGAGCGTAGGGGGGTCCTATGAGGTTGAAAGCACGACTGCTGGCGCTGGCGGCAGCCGGTATCGTCGCCGCTACCAGCTGTGGGTCGGAAACAGCCGGAACTGCGCTGCCCGGTATGTCGGTTGTCGACATCACGAAGCTCGAGCTGGGCGCTTTCTCACCGGAAGCTACAGCCTATCGCTTCGATGACTTCTCGACGCCCGCAGACGTACGCAGGCTCGAATCCAAGCGGATGCTGAATTACATCATCTCTCCAACAGATGTGAACCCGGAGATAAGTAAGCTCGTCGGCGTCTACACTTTTGCCACAGCCGATGATCCGTTCACGTTGGCGGTTATGCCGGAGTCATATCGTCCGGCAATGGCCGAAAACCAGCTGCTCGCCGGCGCGTACGTTGCCAGAACAAACGACACACCTCGAAGCCTCGAGAAGATCCTTCTGTTCCTACTGAGGTTTCCAACCGACCAGGCCGCGCAAAAGGCGTCTGAGCAGATGAACGATATCGCCCGGAAAGATCAGACCAACGTCTTCACGATCGACGGGCATCCATCCGCCCGCGCTTCTTCGAAGGACTGGTCGGCAGGGATCGCCACGGTCCCGATGGGGCCATTGCTACTGATCGCGAACTATGGCGGCCCCAAACCGAATGAGTCCCAGGTGAAGGCCAATCTCACGAAGACACTGGATTTGCAGCTCGCAAAATTGGCCGACCTGAAACCCACACCATTCGAAGATATTCTCGATCGACCTGTCGACCAAGACGGCATTATGCGCCGCGCCATTCCTGCGGCCCAGGACTACTCCGACCCGTTCTCTTCCAACCTGGACTTTTCCGTTTACCAGCCGTCTGGCCACCTGCATTATGAACGGCATCCCGTACTTCTCCAACAGGCTTTCGCCGACGCAGGGGTCGATTTGATCGGTAGACGGGCTGGGATCGTTTACCGCACAAAAGACCTATCGAGCGCGTTTCGCCTCCAGAACGCGCTGGTCGGTCTCGACAAGAACGATAAAGAAATCACTGGGCCTCCAGGCTTGGCCGACGCTCGCTGTATTCAACTGTACGAGGCAGACCCGATTCGCAAGTACGACCTGCTCTGCGCAGTAGTTCGCGGTCGCTATGTCGGTGTCGTCGTGTCGAGGTCCAAACTTGGTCTGACAGTGGATCCAGCACTTCACGAGCGCGCATCGGCGCAATACGCCGTCCTCGCGAATAGCGAATAAAGGAAGAACTATGCGTCTCAACGTTCGCCTCTTCGCAGCCCTTGTCGCGGTTGGCACTGTCGTCACGGCGTGCGGGAGCGACACCGTCGTTCAACCTGTACCCATAGTTGATTTGAACCAGCTCGACACCGGAAACTACCAGTCGACGCCCCGCGACCCTGGCGTCGCGAGAGCAGACGACACCGGGGAGGCGCTCGAAGCGATCCGCCTCGGCACGGCCGTGCCGCTCCCCTATGATGTCGACCCGAGCTACGGCTTCCAACGGTTGAACACGCCACAGGTCAGAACAACGTCGAAAATCCCCGGCTCGATGACCAAGATCGACGAAGAAGCCTTCCCCGAACTCACAAAGGGACTCATCGTGGGTTGGAAAACCAGCGGCGAACGTCGCATCCAGCCCTTCCTCGGACGCCAGGCGTGGATCTACGTGTACCGCTTCGGAACCGCGGACGAGGCTGCGACCGCGGCCCGAAAGATCTCCGAAAAGCAGCTGGAGAGGAATCCGGGAAGCAGCGTAGAAATCCCCGGATTCCCCGGTGCGCGCAGCAATTGGGCAGGATATGCCGTGGATTCATGGCTGTCGCAGGACGCGATGGTGTACGGCGTGCGACTGGAGGATCCGATGACGGAGCCACCGGATGCGATTGCAGCGATCGAGTTCATAAAGAAGGCCTATATCAAAATAGACGAAATGCTCGACAGCTATACGCCTACCCCTGAAGAAAAAATGGCCGAGCTGCCGATAGACACCGATGAAATGCTGAGCCGAACCTTGCCAAGCAGCCGGGACAATTGGGTCGGCCCGCTCCCCGAGGGTGCGGTCGAGCCGGCGCAGGCTTCGCTTATCAGGGACAAGCGCCCCGGAACGACCAAGCCCGCTTTCATCGATGCCGGCGTCGACTTGGTTTCCAACGAAGGATCGGTAGCTCGCGTGTACCGTGCCAAGGATTCGGATGCCGCCCAGCGCCTCCTGGTCGCCCTGACCGAACCACAGACCGACGTCCTCAAAGCTGTCGAAGGACCACGTAATCTTCCGGGCGCCAGATGCTTCGACCGAAGAGATCCGAAGGCGAGCGCGACCAGCTATCCGCCCGTGTGCTACGTGACTTTTGACCGCTATCTCGCACGCACCACCTCCTACAATATTCAAGATCTATACCAGCGGACCGCTGCCCAGTACAAGCTATTGGCAGTCGACCGTGGAAGGTAACTGATACCACATGCATTTCCAGAGCAACTACAGCTATCGACGCGAGAGACGGATGATTGCGCTTCTCGGTGCCATCATGCTGTGTGCCGGTTGTGGATCGGTCGTCTCGGGGACACCACAGCCCGGAACTTCTGCTGTCGATGTCAGCGCTTTGCGGACCGGTCCATTCCAGACTGAGCCCGCTGCATTCGAGCTCAAAGAAGGTCTGGACGAGCCGAGGCAAATCCGGCTGGTAGAAGGCCGCCGCCTGATCAATTATCTCGCCAACCCCGTGGACATAGATCCAGTGCTGCGTATACCGGGAAAGCCGACGGTCTTCGCCGACGAGTATGGCGTGCCGACGCTCCAGGGGTTACACGAATCTCATCGAGCCGTCCTCGCCGACAACTACAAGTTCGTAGCCGGGGTTGCCGCGAACCAGCGAAACGGCAGCGTTCGAAATCCGCGAGAAATGACGCTGGCCGTATTCTATTTCGATTCCGCGACGGAGAGCCGTCGTGCGGCACGAGAGCTCCATTTGATCAGTGCGGGCCTGGGTGCTGGGACGAACATTCAGGTCCGGGAAACCGCAGATGCTTTTGTCTCGGAAACTGATGGCACACGGCAGGACACATGGTATGCACACGGACCATATGTCATCCTGGTCAGCGCACGCATTCCCACACCATCTCTCGAGGAACTTTCGCGACTCTCGGATAATGCCATAAATGCACAGAAGCGATCCCTCGATGCGCACAGGCCGGTTCCACTGGACGAGGTTCTCGATGTACCCGTCGATGGCGAGAACATTTTGCGACGTGCGATGGATCACGATGTCCGCGACAATGTGCCCTACGAGGGCTACGGCACTGACTACTCCGACACCTACGGCACCTACCGACCTGCGGGGATCCGGCACTTCGAGCGGAATCCCGCGGAAGCAACTGCCGTGTTCGAACGGGCGGGAGTGGACCTCATCGGTCGCCGGGCGAGTACCGTCTACCGAACTCGGGATACGGCAGCGGCATTCCTCCTCCAGACCTACCTTGCGTCGAAAGGCAAGGACGACACTGCATTGGACCCTCCGCTCGGAATCGCGGACGCGCAATGCGTACGATTCGATTCCACCGACGGCCGTGACCACAACTCCATGTGTGCCGTCGTATACGGCCGGTACGTCGCGGTTGTGACGGCGAAGTCGATCGGGTTCGCCAACTTCGATGGCGATCTACAGGAGCGCGCAGCAGCGCAATACATCATTCTACAGAAGTGTGGACTCGAATGAAGCGACATGCATTCGCATCGGCAGCACTCGCCGCCATCTGCATGATTTCGGGTTGCAGCGAGGACGCGACACATTCGACAACAGTCGACACTGGCATGCTCGACTCGGGAAACTATCCGACCTCGGCTCGCGATGTGGAAGCAGTACGATCGCCTGCAGCGGGCGCTATCCGTGAATCGGTGAGAATTGGAGAGCATTCTCCGATTCCATTCGAATACGACCACCGATTCGCATACGGACCGGACTACCCACGAATCCAGATCATCACCCCTCAGGAACCGCCTTATATAGATGAGTTCGGCCTGAAACGGGCCGACTTCCATACCGAGTTTCCGGGTTTCGTTGCCGGCTGGCACAACTTCGCGACCCGTCGACCTCAGATGAACATGGGTCGAATTATCGATACATACACCCTCCGGTTCGAAACGCCCGAACAGGCACGCGCCGTTGCGGAAAAGATGTCGCGGTTGTCAGCGGGGGAAACACGGACGGTCGAAAACTATCCAGGCTCGTATACCAAGCTGACTGTCGGTGAAACGACGAAGTTGCGGACATGGCTCGCGCACGAGGATATGGTCCTCTACATCCGGGTGACTGATCATGTGAGTCGCCCGTTCGTCGAATCCGATAATCTGGCTATAGTCAAGAGATTCTTCGATACACAGGTAGAAAGCCTAGAGGACTACGCACGTACGCCGATCGGGGAAGTAGCGGCACAGCCGATCGACATCGACGGTCTCCTCAGCCGAACTCTCCCCGCCGACAAGCCCCTGACCCGCCACACGATCTACCCCGGGCACGTTGCGCTCTCACTGTCCCGAACACCCGCGCGAACAGCACTGGCGTACACCGATGCCGGAGTCGACCTGGTTGTAGTCGCCGACGCTTTCGTCTACCGCACTCGTGATCCAGAAGCGGCAGAACGACTCTCGTCCGCCTTCGACGACACTGCGATCTCACCCAATCAAACCCCGAAGACCGATCCCCCACCCGGTCTTCCCACCGCCGTCTGCTTCACCGGTGATCTGGACATGAACATCTCGCCGAACTGCCGCTTCACCGTGGGACGGTACGTTGTCCGCGTTCCGGGCACGAACCTGCAGGATGCTCATCAGCGCGCTGCAGCGCAATATCGCCTATTGGCCGAGTAGGCACAAAAGCCGATGCCCTTCCGCAGAATTGCGGAAGGGCATCGGTACCACCGATATCTGACCGAGTGCTCGACTCAGCCGGCGATCTGCGCGGCCAGCGCCTTGTCGAGCGCACGCAGATCGGTGTGGCATTCCTGAGCCATCTGGGTGGCCTGCTGCAAGATGCTGGTGAGCTCCGTGGAGATCGTGTCCCATTCGTTCTGGCGAGCCATTGCCGCCCCGGACATGTCACCCTCTTGACTCTTGAAAAAGCCGTCGAAGTCTGCCTTGAAATCCTTGAGGTCGGCTTCGATGGCCCTGGCCTTGACCAGGATGTTCTCGGACGCCGTGTCTGCTCCCGGCAGAACCTTCTTGACGCTCATATCCATACTCCTAAGGTTTTGAATTGCCAGTCGTCAGGGCAGATCCAGAGAACTACCAGCCGCGGACAGCTTCGATGAGCCGTCTTCGTCGTTCGCGGCGAACTTCTTCGACGAGGAGTTCAACAGGCCCGAGGCCTCCATCAGGAGCGCCTGCTGACGGGCTGCCTTCTCCTGGTAGCGATCCATCAGCCGCACAAAAGCGTTCGCGGCGTCACCTTCCCACAGGGAGGGAACCAGCGCGCGAACCTCATCATCGATATTGTTGATCGCAGCCTGCAGGACGCCGTGTACCTGCTCGAAATTCTGTGACTGTTTATCGATTCCAAGGACGTCAACGTTTGTTGTGCTCACCTACGTCTCCTTACGTTCCCTCCAAGGCGCACTCTGCACCCTGCTACTTGGTTAGACGCCGCCCATGCCGGATCGGTTCCATCAGATGCGAAGATTCTTCGATCCGCGGCGACGAGCAGGACGGGCTCGTGGCAGCACGCAAGCCGCGGTACACCTTCTCCGGTGCGCGAACGATGGCCCCCACTGCGATGATGGTAACCCCCCTCCCCTGCTCATCCGCCATGGCATGAGCTTGCGTCTTGCACGATACCGAACCCCACTCGCTTGCGCCAGCCTCGGCCTTTCTCCCATATCGCGTGGTGCAGCGGCCTCCTCGTGGTTGTTCGCGCCGGTCTGCTCCAACTCACGGCCGAATGTGGAGGGCGCTGACCACCTGCTCACACGGCGCCATCACACCTTCCCAACCGCCCGCCGCGTACTGGCACCCGACGCTGACCTGGACCCCGTGTTCCACGAGGACTTGCCAGCGGACCGTTGATCCGTCGGCGGGACGTTCTTCGTATGACAAGCCCGGTCGGCCGGCGAAGACTACGTCGCGCGCTACTTCCGAGACCGTCCCGGCCGGCTTCCGCTTGATCAGGGCTTCGAGATCGGCGGCGACCTCGTTGTAGCCCGCGCCTGCGGTGAGGGGTTTCTGGATGACTGTGATGCGTTGGCGGGGGCCGGTTTCGGGGGTCAGGTCGGCTCGAGTGGGGTCGGTGGCGGGTGCCCGGTGCCAGCCGACCGGGATCAGCAGTTCGACGCGGCCGAGCTGTTCGGTGGCGGGCATGGGGGCCTTCGTCGTTGTGGGACGGGCCGGGGCCGATGAACTGCGGACAGTTGTCGTGGTGGGATCGACCGCAGCGGCGGCTGGTTGATCGGTGGAGCTGCCGAGAAGGAAGAAGCCGCCGATCGACGCGGCTGCGATGACGGCGGCCAGGGCGGCAGCACCGAAGTACAGAGGCCGACGGTCGACGGCGTTGGTGGCAGCGGCCCTGGCACGCAGGGGTTGCATCCACTCGGCGGCCGGGTCGGGTGGGATACGAGGGGTGTAGGTAGGGCCGGTGGGGATGGGCCGGGCTAGGTCGGCGCCTGTCAGGTGACTCAGCGGAACCTTTGTGCCGCAGACACTCTCGACAGCATCGGATACCGCGTCGCGAACTGCCGGATTGGTGGCGCCGAAGACCTGCACCACGTCGACGGGCCGATCGGCGAGCAATCGCGTCAGCAGCTCGACAAGCTGTCGACGACCTTCCTCGGAATCGAGTTCCGCGGCGGCGAGGTTCGGTTCGGCTTCGACGGCTTCGACGTGGGTGCCGTTCACGTCGTAACCCACCGTGGATGCCGTCGTCGACAACAGTCCGAACTCGACGACGGCGGTGCGGCGACTACGACGTGCTGCCGGATCGACGGCGGAAGCATGGACCGCGCAGGACTCGAAAACGACTTCGTGCGCGAACTGCCTCGCGGCGGAGGCGAACAGATCGAGGGTGCGTTGACCCCACGCAGTCGGGTGAACGACGACGAAACGATCGCATTCCGCCGGAATCCGCAAGGCGTCGACTATCGCGGCGAGCACTGCCGACAACCCCTGCACCGCCGACGGCATGCGCGGCGGTAAGGCGATCCGGTCGCAGGCGAGGTACTGCACCGCCGACACCACCTGGGTGGGTGGGGTCAGCGGTTCGCCGACGACCAGTTCGGAATTGTTGCTGCCCAACACGATCGACGGGACCACGTCCCAGTGGGTGGTGGCGCCGCGCGCCCACACCTTGGCTTCGCTGACGACCAGCTCGACGACGGTCATTCCGGCTGCGGCATCCAGGCTGTCTGGATCAGCCCCTCGCCGTTACGGGTGACGAACATGCCTCGGCCCGGCGGCTTGGGGCTCGGCCGAGTGGTACCGACCAGCACACCCTCGTCACGGCTGCAGCTCATGACGAGCGCGGCCGACCCGAGGTCCTTCATCCGTGCCAGCGTTGCCTCGTACATGGCGCGGCCCGCACCACCGGAGCGACGGGCGATGATGAGGTGGAAGCCGAGGTCGCGGGCGTGCGGCAGGTGCTCGACGAGCGCCGATACCGGGTTGCCCTGTGACGTGGCGACCAGGTCGTAATCGTCGACGATCACATACAGCTCGGGGCCGCTCCACCAGGAACGCTCGCGCAACTGCTGGGGTGTGACCTCGGGACCGGGGGTCCGTTTGGCGACATACGCGGCGAGATCGGCCATGTTCTGGGTGAATTGTGGTGCGGTGGAACCGTATCCGGCCTGGTATCCCTCGGGGATCAAGCCCAGCATCGAGCGGCGGTAGTCACCGACGATGAAGCGGGCCTCGTTCGGGGTGTTGGCCGCGGCGATGCCGTCGATGATCGAACGCAGCAGCGTCGTCTTACCCGACTCGGAGTCACCGATGATGATGAAGTGCGGGCTTTCCGCGAAATCGATGAACACCGGCGCGAGCTCGGCCTCGTTGATGCCGATCGGGATCCGCGTGCACTTGGTGCTGCGATCGACCCGCGACGGCCAATCGCCCGCCAGGTACAGCAGCTGTTCGCGCGGCAGCTGCTCGGGCAGCATCCGCACCTGCGGCGCATGCCGGCCGGGAGTCATCCGGCCGATCGTCTCGACCGCGCCCGCGACCGCCTGACCCAGGTTCCCCGGATCGGAGGAACCGTCGATGCGCGGCAGCGCGGTCAGCATGTGCAGGCATTCGGCGGTCATGCCTCGGCCCGGACGACCCTGTGGCACCAGGGAAGCGAACTTGCGACCGAGGTCGGAGTCCATCGGGTCGCCGAGGCGGAGTTCGATGCGGGTGCCGATCTGGTCCTTGAGCGCGGGACGGGCCTCGGCCCAGCGGTTCAGCGCGATCACGACGTGCACGCCGTAGGAAAGACCTTGCACGGCGATGTTCATGATGGTCTGTTCGAGGGCGTCGAAGTCCTGGCGGATCGAGCCGAAGCCGTCGATCACCAGGAAGACATCGCCGAACGGGTCTTCGTGCGCGCCCGCGGCGGCAGGGCTCGACGACGGGTCGACGGAACGCAATCGGCGGAACTCGACCATCGACTCGATCCCGAGCTGACGGAAACGAGCCTCACGCGTGCGGACGATGGTGGTCATCTCCGATACCGTGCGCCGCACCAGGTTCTCGTCGAGACGGCTGGCGACCGAACCCACGTGCGGCAGCCCGGTGAGACCGGTCAAGGTGCCACCACCGAAATCGAGGCAATAGAACTGCACCTGCTCCGCGGTGTGCGTCAGCGCCATCGCCATGATCATCGAACGCAGCGCGGTCGACTTACCCGACTGCGGACCGCCGACCACGGCCACGTTGCCGCGCGAACCCGACAGGTCGACGACGAACGGGTCGCGACGCTGGTCGTAGGGGCGGTCGACCAGGCCCATGGGTGCGCGCAGGGTGGCGACGGCGGAGTACTCCCCCGTGAGAATCGACCGCGGAATCAACTGATCCAACGTCGGTGCCTCGTCCAACGGCGGCAACCAGATCTCGTGTGCGGGACGCCCATGACCCTGGATGCGGGAGACGAGCATGTTCAGGTTCGACACCTGGTCGTTCTCGTCGCCCGTCGGCTCCGGCTCGTACTCGGCCTCGACCGGCAGCGGGATGCGGTCGGAGGTGCGGAAGTCGACGTGGGTGGCGCTGAAGGGGCGGGCGTTGACGTCGATCTCGCCGCCGACGATGCCCGCGCTGGTGACCTCGCGCTGGGAGCCGCCGCCGACGTAGGGGCCGGAGACGTAGGAGGCCTGGAAGCGCTGGATCTCGCCGGAGTCGGCTTTGAGGTAACCACCACCGGGTGAGTTGGGCAGGTTGTAGGCGTCAGGGACGCCGAGGACCTGGCGGGACTCGTTGGCGGAGAAGGTCTTCAGGCCGATGCGGTAAGACAGGTGGGACTCGAGGCCCTTGAGCTTGCCCTCTTCCAGGCGCTGGGAGGCGAGCAGCAGGTGCACGTGCAGCGAGCGGCCGAGGCGGCCGATCATCACGAACAGTTCGGCGAAATCGGGGTGCTGGGTGAGGAGTTCGGAGAACTCGTCGAGCACGACGAACAGGGCAGGCAGTGGGTCGAGGTCGGCGCCTGCCGCGCGGGCCTTCTCGTATTCGGAGACGTTGGCGAAGTTGCCCGCCTGACGCAGGACTTCCTGGCGGCGGTTCATCTCACCGGCCAGGGCGTCCTTCATACGGTCGACGAGGTCGGCCTCGTCTTCGAGGTTGGTGATGACGGCGGCGACGTGCGGGACACCGTCGAGGCCGAGGAAGGTGGCGCCACCCTTGAAGTCGACCAGGACGAGATTGAGCTGGTCGGGTGAGTGGGTGGCGAGCAGGCTGAGCACGAGGGTGCGCAGGAACTCGGACTTGCCGGAACCGGTGGCGCCGATACAGAGGCCGTGCGGGCCCATACCGTTCTCCGCGGCTTCCTTGATGTCGAGTTCCACGGGGGCACCGTCGGCGCCGAGACCGAAGGGCACACGCAGGCGTTCGCGGCCATAGCGAGGGCGCCACGCGCTGGCGGGGTTGAAGTTGCCGATGTCGCCGAGGTTCATCAGCTGCGCCCAGCTGGTGATGGCCTCGGACTCGTCGGTCTCCACATCGCTGCTGCGCTGGGTGGCGGCGCGGTAGGGGGCGAGGCGACGGGCGGCCTGCTGGGCCTGCTCGGCGCTGACGCGGTCGATGGTTGCGAAGCGTTCCTGATTGCCGGTGGCACCGCGGCCGAGGCATTCACCGTTCTCGACGACCATCTTGATGCCGCGCGAAACGGCAAGGCGCGGTGCGTAATTGCACAGGTCGATGATGGTGACGCCCTCGAAACCGGACTCGCGCAGCTGGTCGTCCTCGGCCTCGAGCAGACCGCCGTCGACCACGATCACCACGTGCACCATGTTCGGGTTGTTCGGCTGGTTACGCGAGTAACGCACCCGGTTGCCGAGCAGCGGGTGCAGGCCCGACATCGCTTCGCGGATGGAGCCGTAGAACATGCGCTGGGTGCCGACACCGTCGGTCACCTCGGGATGCTGGGTGTGCGGTAGCCACTTGGTCCACTCCCATTCACGGGCGGTGTCGGGGCCGCACACCACCGCGACCAGCACCTGGTCGGGAGCCTGGAACATGCACAGCTGCAACAACATCGCGCGCGTCATGTCGCGGGCCTGGGCGCGGTCGCCGTCGAGGGCGATGGTGCCGAAACCCTTCACCGCGATGGCCGTCGGCAGGTCGGGGACGGTGGAGTGCGCGCGGACGAAACGACGGAGGGAGACCGCCGCGATCGGCTCGAGCTCTTCGACGGGACCGGTCTCGGGGGCGACGAGGCGGGTCGCGAGGCGCTGACCACCCAGGCCGATACGGGCGTGGCAGAAATCCTTGTCGCCGGAGCGTCGTTCCCACATGCGGCTGGTGCCGGCGAGCATCCAGATCAGGCCGGGCTCGGGGTGACTCCACTCGACGGCGGCGCGCTGCTGCTTGGCGGTCTCGTCGACGTCCTTGCGGACCTGATCGAGATAACGCAAGTAGTCTTTACGATCCTCGTTGGCCTCGGCGGCCTTGGCGCCCTTGCCGTTTCCCTGGCCGAACATGGTGACCATCGACATGATCATCATCAGCGGGAACATCATCGACATCGGGTTGGACAGCATGCCGCTGCCCTGGGTGAACATCAGCGCCATCATGCCGACCATGCCGACCACCATGACCACGGGCATCAGCTTCATCAGCAGATTTCCGGGGGTGATGCGCGGGATCTCGGGCGGCGGCTGGAGGGTGACTTCGCCACCGGGCGTGCGCGGCATCTCGCGCCGGGCACGGCGCTGGAACCGGACTGTGCTCATGGTCGAAGACTCCCCCTGCTTGACTACTCGCTGTCTGTCCTCGCGACGGGCTCAGTGTAGAGGTCGCGGCCGACATGTCGTATGGTTCGTCAGGCATTCTGCTGTCCGAACGGTGGGTTCCGCAAACTGTCGGCCGCTGACCGGTCGAGCGGAAACGCGAGGTAGAGACGGAGTTGGGGGAGTTTTGACGCACGCGCGACTCGATCATGTGGAAGAGGATTCCGCGCGCGGAATCGTTCGCGCACCCGACCTTGCCCGGGTGACGATTCTGGCCAAGCACACACAGGTCGACATGGCGATTCCGGTGGACGTTCCGGTCGCGCTCGTCATCCCGAGTGTGGTCGACATGGTCGCCGCGCACAGCCGCTCCAACGACTTCGACAACGACGGCGAACGCTACGAACCCGCCGAATGGGTCCTGGCCCGCATCGGCCACCCGCCCTTCTCGAACTCGCTGAGCCTCGGGGAACACGGCGTGCGCGACGGTGAGCTGCTGATGCTCGAGAGCGCCTCGCACACCGCGCCGACGCCGCTGTTCGACGACATCATGTACAACGTCGCGATCGCCGACGCAGAGCACTATCGCAGCTGGACTCCCAAGACCGCGCGCATCACCGGTTCCGTGCTCGCCGCGCTCACGATGCTGGTCGGCTGCTTCGGCCTGCTCGCCGCCCCCGACGGTGTGCCGTTCTGGGTGAGCGGGTCGCTCGCGCTGTTCGTCGCGGTGCTGTGCGTGATCGCCGGGACCGTGCTCAGCCGCATGTACGGCGACACCTCAGCCGCGCTGGTCCTCGGCGGATGTGCCCTGCCGACCGCGTTCACCGGCGGCATGATGCTGGTGCCCGACCACTACGGCTGGGCGAATCTGTTGCTCGGCGCCGCGCTGTTCGGTGCGACGGCGGTGCTCGCGTGGCGGGTGACCGGGGTGGGGCTCGCGCTGTTCATCGGTGCCGCCGCGATTTCGGTGTTCGTCGTTCCCGCCGCGCTGGTCGGTCTGCTCACCGATCAGCCGGTGAAGGCCATCGGCGCCGTGGTCGCGGCGCTGGCGCTCGCGGGTCTTTCACTCTCGCCGCGTGTTTCGATGCTGCTGGCCAAGCTGCCGCTGCCGCCGGTCCCCTCCCCCGGCACCCCGATCGACCCCACCGAGGACGACCCGGACGACCACCGCGCCCTGCCGACCCTCGACAACCTGCGCGCCCGTTCGGAACGGGCCCGCAACTACCTCGCCGGGCTGGTCAGCGCGACCACGCTGGTCACCGTCGTCGGCGCGCTGCTCGCGACCAACCCGACCGCCGACGACCCGTACTGGCCGGGCATCGCACTCGCGCTGGTCTGCGCGGTGGTGCTGATGTTCCGCAGCCGCACCTACGCGGGCGCAGAGCAGGCCGTTGTGCTGATCGCGGGTGGTTCGGCGATCGTGCTGCTGATGCTGATCGGTGTCGCGGTCGGGATGGAACAGCCGCTCGTCGTGTTCGGGGCCGCGCTGGTGATCCTGGTCGCCGCGCTGATCATCGGCCTGATCGTGCCCAACCAGTCCGCCACCCCGCCGATGCGCCGGGCCGCCGAACTCATCGAGTACGGCTTCGTCGCCGCGGTGCTTCCGCTGGTGTTCTGGGTCGCCGATCTCTACTCGCTGGTGCGCGGTCTGTAGCTTTCGCACGGACGGGGCTGCCGCCCAACGGGATTCGACCGGTGGGCAGGCAGCCCCTTTTTCGTCGGTCCGGCCCTGTCCTCGGCGGTGGGCCGGGCGCGCTACTGTCCTGCTCAGACGTGCAGTCCAGCGAGGCAGGTACCCCATGACAACGACGACCGAGCGCCCGCTCACCCGGCGGCAACGCTGGGAGCAGCGCACCAACCTGCCGTTGATGGTGCTCGCGATCGCGTTCCTGCTCATCTACGCCTGGCGGGTACTAGACACCCA
The DNA here is from genome assembly GCF_001612905.1 of Nocardia ignorata NBRC 108230. Classification (GTDB taxonomy): domain Bacteria; phylum Actinomycetota; class Actinomycetes; order Mycobacteriales; family Mycobacteriaceae; genus Nocardia; species Nocardia ignorata. The sequence goes on from NZ_BDBI01000016.1 coordinate 132,776, forward strand.
GGCCTCCCCCACCCTCGACATCACCCTGATCTGGGCCGATGTCGCGATCTGGGCGGCGTTCGCGGTGGATTTCGCGGTGCGCCTGTATCTGTCGACCGATCGTGGCCGTTTCGTCCGCAAACACCCGCTCGACCTGCTCGTAGTCCTGGTCCCACCATTCCGGCCGCTGCGACTTTTGCGCGTGGCACTACTGCTGCTCGACAGCCTCAACCGCGCGACCAAACCGCGCACCCGGCTGATGACCTTCGTCGCGACGAGTTCGCTGCTCATCCTGCTGCTGTGCAGCCTGGCGTTCTTCGACGCCGAGTACGGCGCGCCGGACAGCAAGACCAAGTCCTTCGCCGACGCGCTGTGGTGGTCGGCGGTCTCGGTGACCACCGTCGGCTACGGCGACGTCTACCCGGTGACGCCCGAGGGCCGCCTGGTGTCGCTGGTGCTGATGACGCTCGGCATCGGCCTGATCTCCTTCGCCATCGGCACCATGACCAGCTGGGTGGTGGAGCAGCTCAAAACCGTCGACGAGGTAGCAGACCGCACCGAACGCACTCTCGCCGAACTGGTCGAGGAGGTGCGTTCGCTGCGTGCCGAGGTGGCCGAGCTGACCACCGACCGGGAAACTCCCGGTGGCTAATTCACCGACGCCACAGGCTGTTTCGCGGGTGAGGGATCGGGCGACACACCGTCGTGCGCGACCATCGCGTCCTCACGGCCGAGGCTCGGCCCGCCGGCGAGCAGCCCGATGATCGCCCACGGCGCCGGTTCGGCGGTGACGTTCTCGAGGCCGAGCGCCTTCACCGCTTCGGCGTTCTTGATGCCGAAGCGCACGCCGGTGTCGGCGATGTAGAACAGGCTGTCCTTGCGGCGGCTGTCGGGCTCGATGCCGGTGGACTGCGCGTAGGCGCCGACGCCCGGCGGGATGTAGACGGAGTCGGCGTTCGGGCCGACGCCGTCGGCCTGAGCCAGGTCGACGAGCTTGGCCTTGTTCGGGATCGGCATGTCGATTCCCGTGATCAGGGAAAGTTCGGCGCGAGCGGTGCTGTCGTCGTTGTCGGTGGCACCGGCGATCGGCTTCCAGGAGATGCAGCTGACCGGCTGGTCCTTGGCGGTGATCAGGGTCGGCCGCTCGGCGGGATAGTCCTGGACCCGCAGGGTCTGCACGTGCGGTGCGAAGGTCTTGTCCGTCGCCTGGATCGTGGTGCCCGGCATGACCGTCGGGTAGAAGTTGCGGATGATCTGGGCGGTCAACGCCGAGACCGCCTGCAGTCCCTCGTGGAGCACGACATAGTTCTGGTTGGGCTCGTTGAACACCTGGACGACGTCACCGATCCGATGGCCGCCGACTTTGTAGGGCGGGGTGCCGCCCGGGTTGTCGATGACCGGGGTGATGATCGGCAGCATCTCGGGAATCGCGTTGAGCAGTCCCTCGCTGATCGGGCGCGGCGTTTCGCCGCTGATGCCGAGCGCCTGGGTGACCGGCGGGTCGTCCATCTTCACGCGGGCCCGCTTGCCGTCGTAGATCAGGTAGGTGGCGTCCTTGCCCTTGACGAGCATCGCCTTACCGGTCTCGACCTTGGATGCCTTGTCGCCGAGTTCGGGGGCGCCCGCGAGGACAGAGGTGGTGAGGTCGGTGCTGCCGTCGGCCTTGAGCCGGTCGCACACCGACCAGGGCCTGCCCTTGCCGTCCTTGTCGTACTGGATCGACGAGGGGGCGCCGGGGATACCGACGAGCTGACCGCGCGGCTTCTTGCCGAGTTCGGACTCCTTGACGATCACCGCTTTGGCCGCCTCACCCGCGGCCAGGCGGGCGGAGGCGAGGTTGAGCGCGGGGTGGACGACATTGTCGATCACCACGTAGACGCCGCCGGATTCCTTACCGATCAGGATCTTGTTGTCACCGATCTTGTCCTGCGGTTTGAGCAGGGCGAGCACGCCGCAACCGGCGAGAACGACGATGCCGAGAACCAATCCGACCACGTAGGCACGGGTTTGGGCGCGCATCGGATCGTGCAGCATGCGCACGTCGCGCCGTACAAGGGCGTGCTCCATCCGCCGCACCAGGAAGCGGTAACCGCTGACCTGCCAGCGCGTAGTGGGTTTTGAAGGCATGGTTCCTCCCCCGAACAGTGCTCTTGTCCGGGCAACACAGTACAGTTCCCGGCAGCACTTGTTCGCATTCGGCCATCGGTCGATCGGTAATCGGGTACTTGGGGGAGGAACGAATGGCCGACTTCACCGGTGCGGGTCCGCGTCCGCTGTTCGGTCGGATTTCGCTGCCGCATCTGCTCATCGCGCAGGTCCTCGGTCTCGTCGCGGGGCTCGTCGCGCTGGTGGTCGGCCTCGGCGCGTTGCCGTCGCTCGGGGTGGCGGTGGCGGTGATGCTCGTTCCGCTGATCCCGATCGGCAAGCGCACGGTCCTCGACTGGCTCGCCACCATCCGCGGTTATGCGAGCAAGCGGGATTACACCCTCGGCGACACCGTGGATTTCCGTGGCGCCGACGGCCGTTCGCTCGGGCTGTACTGGGACGGCAGCCGGGTGGTCACCGTGGTCGAGGTCCTGCCGCCCAAGGGCGGACTCACCCGGATCGCGCGCACCGCCGTGCACGCCTCCCACCTGCTACCCCTGCCCGAACTCGCCGCCTGCCTCACCCAGCACGATATCCTGCTCAGCGGCATCGACATCATCAGCCACGGCCACCGCAGCCGCTCCGGCACACCCGCGGGCGCGATCTACGAGTCGCTGCTCGGCCCGCTGCCCGCCACCGCGCATCGCACGGTGTGGCTGGCGATCAGCTTCGACGCGGTGCAGTGCCCCGAGGCCGCGGCACGACGCGGCGGCGGTACCGAAGGTGCGTCCCGCGCGGTCACCATCGCCACCCAGCGCATCATGCGCACGCTGGAAGACGCCGACTGCAACGCCCGCATCCTCACCGCGCCCGAAATCCGGAAAGCCGTGCAGCAGATCACCGTCGGGCTCGATCCGCGCACGCTCACCCAGCGCTGGAAGTACGCCGAGATCGGCAACGCGGTCAATATCGGCAGCGCGGTCGATCCCGCGCAGCTCGGCTCGGACCTGCTCGCCCAGCTGTGGGTCGCGCCGTCGCGCGGTACGACCGTCGCCGTGCGGCTGCGCCCGGGTAGTGACGCCGAATCGGTGAGCGTGGGCGCGGCCTGGCGCCTGACCGCGCGCGAACTGCCAGAGAAGGCCAAGACCAAGGGCATGATCTCGATGAACGGGCGCCACCGCGACGCACTGCTCGCGCACCTGCCGATCGCGGTGCCCGGCGTCGACGACACGGTACCGACCACCGAGTACCCGATCGACGTCATCGGCGCGCTGCACCTGCCCTCTGCCGGGTGCGGGCAGTTGCTCGGCTCCGACGAGGAGGGCAACGGTGTGGCGACGCGCATCATCGGCGCCGGTATCTCCACCGTCTACGTCGCCGGTGAGCTGTACCTGGCCCAGCAGTTGGTGTTCCGTGCGCTCGCCGTCGGCGAGCGGGTGCTGATCCGCACCGATCGCGCGCAGGCCTGGGAGCAGTTGGTGACCACCGTCGGCAACCCCGAGCGGTTGACCATCGCGGTCGAAACACACCAGTCCGACGCGGGATTCACCGCGACCATCGTCGACGGTGTGCTCGCGCCTGCCCCGCACGCCGGTGTCACCACGATCTACCTCACCGCCGACCCCAACGGCTGGCCCGCCTCCCGCCCCGATCTCGAGATCTACCAGCCGGGTGCCGTCGGCAACCGGGTGGTGCTGCGAACGGGCACGACAAGGGTGAACCTCACGCTGGTCTCCATTCCGCGCGAGTCGACCTACATCGGTCAGCCGCGCGGTCAGCGGGCGATGGCGTCTCAGCCGGGATAGGTCGGCCGCGCTACCCGCAGCACCGTTCCCCACCAGGCCAATTGGCGAAGCATCCGCTCGCGGGCGTCGACCGCCGCGCCGTCGGTGGGGTCGAAGTGCCGTTTGGCCTGGGCGAAGCTCACCGATTCGCGCACCGAGACCATGTGCAGTTCGGCGACGACCTGCCGCAACTGCTCGACCGCGCGCAATCCACCCGACAGCCCGCCGTAGGACACGAAACCGATCGGCTTGGCCCGCCATTCGTGTTTGGCGCTGTCGAGCGCGGCCTTGAGGGAGGCCGGATAGCCGTGGTTGTACTCGGAGGTGACGACCACGAAGGCGTCGGCGGCGCCGAGCCGTTCCCGGAATGCCGCGACCTGCGGGGTTTCGGTGAGCTCGGTCGGCATCGGGTGATCGATCAGATCCAGCACCCCCACCTCGAATTCCGGCCGGTCGGCCAGCGCCCCGAGGAACCAGTCGGCCACCACGGGCGCGAACCGGCCGGGCCGGGTGCTGGCCACGATGACCTCCAACCGCAGTGGTTCATCCATACCCTGAGCCTATCGATGCTGCCCCGGCGCCGATACGAGTGGGCGGATCAGGCACGATGGTCACCGTTCGTTCATGTTCCGGCGACGTGTGACGAAGGGGGACGCTCATGATTCTCGACCGCTGGCAGTTGGTGGAAACACTGGGGGAAGCGCATACCTGGTCGATGCTCACCTCGGGCACGACACCGCGCGAATGGACGTCCTACGAGCGGGCGATCTCGGCGCAGTTGCGGCCCTTGGTCGTGGCCGCCTACGACTCGGGCGAACCGGTCGACAAGGTGCTGCCGAAATCACGGAAACCATGGTCGGAGCACCGGTTTCGCGCAGTCCCCGTGGTGTGGCCGGGCTCGGCGCCACATGCGGTGAAGGTGTGGGTGGGCAGGCAGGCGCCCACCGAGGAGCTCGGTGTCTCGCCGTTCCGGATCGATGCGCGCACCCGCCGGGTGAGCAGCAGGCCCGGCGGACTCGGTGCCCATTTCGGTGCCGAACCGAGGGAATACCGTGGCGCCGAGCCGTACCAGCTGGTGGAGCGCTTCGACGCCGCGCTCGATCTCGTTGCCGCACTGAACCGTTCGGAACCGGGCAGTCGCTGGTCGGGAATCGCCACCATACGTTCCGGGATCGGACCTCGGTCGATGCTGATCGCCACCCGCAACGAGACCGGCGACCGGTTCCAGTGGCGTGGTGTGTCGATCGACGTCACCGACAGCATTGCGCCACAACCGAAATCACTCGAGGCGACCACCCTCGAATTGCTGCGCGACACCCAGCCCGGGCTGTATCTGGCCATCATCGACACCGCGCAGGCGCGTCCGGTCCGGTGGGTGACCGAGCCGCTGCCCGGAGTGCGCTGGCACCGGGTCGACGACCGCGACATCCCGCACCCCGAGGACCGGATCAGGATCCTCGAGGTGCGCGAGCAGATCCTGGCGGGGGCGACGAACGCGACACTGCCGGGGTTGCGGCTGGCCACCGAGTCAGGTGGGTGGCTGGTGGCCGACGTCGAGGTGTCACCCCTGCCCGGCGCGCCCGGTGACGGCACGCCGTTGTTCGTCCTGGCTCAGGTGCGACTCGCTCCGACGCAGTCCGAAGGCTGAGCCAGATCGTCTCAGGGCAGTTCGAAGGGCAGTGACACCCCGGCGTGCACCTGGCAGCGCTCGCAGGTGTCGGTCCCGTCGACGGCCGCCACGGCGCTGCGCATGAGCTCCTTGAACGGACCGAGGTTCTTCTTGAACTCCGCGAACACGTCGACCGCGTGCACGCCCTGGCCCTCCTCCAGGCCCGCGTCCAGATCGGTGACCAGAGCGACTGCGGCATAGCACATTTCGAGTTCCCGAGCCAGGATGGCCTCGGGGTGGCCGGTCATATTGACCAGGTCCCAGCCCTGCCCGGCGAACCAGCGGCTCTCGGCCCTCGTCGAGAAACGCGGGCCCTGCACCACGACCATCGTGCCCGAAGGTTCGACCCGCAACTCGCCGGAACCGGCCGCCGTCACCGCGGCACCGCGCAGATCGTCGCAGTAGGGGTCGGCGAAGGAGACGTGGATACCGCCGCCGTCGAAGTAGGTCTGCGACCGGCCCGAGGTACGGTCGACGAGCTGATCCGGTACCGCGACGGTCCCCGGCCCCCAGTCGGCGCGCAGGCTGCCGACCGCACACGGCGCGAACACCCGGCGCACACCGAGCGAGCGCAGCGCCCACATATTGGCCCGGTAGGGCAGGGTGTGCGGGGCGTATTCGTGCTGCTTGCCGTGGCGCGGGAGGAAGGCGACGTGGCGCCCTTCCACCTCGCCGATCGCGACCGGGGCGCTCGGCGTGCCGTACGGTGTGTCGACGTCGACGTGCACCGCGTCGTTGTCGAAGAAGTCATAGAAACCGCTGCCGCCGATGACGGCGAGGGCGGGCCGGGGATGCGAACTCATACCGCTGATTCTCCCGTCCGGCCCGGTCGCGAGGAGCACCGGGACCACATCTGACAATTGCCCCGGGAAACTGTACCCTAGGGGGGTATCAGCTCGCAGCCTGCGGGCCCGACGCATGAGGAGATCACGGTGACCACACCCACCCCCGACACCGCGCCCGCCGACGAGCACGCCGACCACCACGGCCACGGCTACATCACCGCCAAGGACGACTACCTCAAGCGCCTGCGCCGCATCGAGGGCCAGGCCCGCGGCCTGCAGCGCATGGTCGAGGAGGAGAAGTACTGCATCGACATCCTCACCCAGGTCTCGGCCATGACCAAGGCGCTGCAGGCGGTCGCGATGGGGCTGCTCGAAGACCACATCAGCCACTGCGTCGTCGACGCCGCCGTCGCGGGGGGACCCGAGGCCGAAGCGAAGATCAAGGAAGCCACCGATGCCATCGCGCGACTCGTCCGATCCTGAAAGACCGCGTCTGCCTGCACCGACTGTTGTGAAGTGACGATTCACAGAATTGGCGTAATCCGCTGTGCAACAATGCATTTTCGGTATTCAGGGGCGCCGTGAACCTGTTCGTCGTGGCGCCCACGTGAGAGCAGGATCGATGATGACGGCGCAAAGCAACACGGCAGACACCCCTCTTTCGGAACTTCTCCGCCACGGTGAGCGAGATTTTCAGGAACGGTTGCAGCAACTGCTGATCGACCCCGACTACGCCATCACCGTGCACCAGGGCCAGGCGCAGCGGCGCGAGAACGCCTACGCCCAGCTGCGCGACCTGGTCAAGGAACTCGGCAAGGCCAGCGATGTCGCGACCAACCTCCCCCAGCTGTTCGCGTTGTTCGACTGGTCCGCGGTGCTGGCGACCGACCTCATCCCGTTGATCTCGGGTCACTTCAACCTGGCGTCGGGCTCGCTGTCCACGCTCACCGACTCCGACTCGGCGGCGCCGTACCTGCACGACCTCGACGACGCCACCGCGATCGGCGTCATGCTGCTCACCGAGTACGGTTGCGGCTCCAACATCGGCTTCATGCAGACCACGGCGACCTGGGAAGACGGCGGGTTCGTCATCAACACCCCGAACCCGAGGGCCCGCAAGTTCATGCCGAGCGTCGGTATCCCGGTCTCGCGCGTGTGCGTCGTGGGTGCCCGCTTCATCGATGCGGCGGGTGTCGATCAGGGCGTGCACCTGTTCACCGCGCGTCTGCGGGTGGCCGACGGCACGGCCGCACCCGGTGTCACGATCACCCAGCTCGACCGGCAGCCGCTGGTCATCATGGACAACTCGGTCATCAGCTTCGACAATCTCCGCGTCGACCGCAGCGCCTGGCTGGGTGGAAACCTGGCGACCATCGACGACAACGGTGTCCTGACCTGGAACGACGAGGACAGCCAGCGCCGCTCGTTCGCTTCCGCGATCAGCCAGCTGACGGTCGGCCGCCTGGCCCTCGCGTCGTGCCTGAACGCCACCGCGCGGGCCTCGCTCTACATCGCGCTTCGCTACGCCGCCAAGCGCGGGGTGCCGTTGACGCCGACCGCCACGACGGTCATGGCCGACATCCCGCACGTGCGCAACACCCTGCTCACCGATCTGGCAGGCACGGTCGCGCGCACCATCTTCGGCAACGCGGTCAAGACCTCCCTCGCCAACAGCGACCTCACCGATCGCGACACCGTCGTCTCGGTGATGCTGGCCAAGCACTTCATCCAGCTGCACGCCCTGGACACGGTGACCCACTGCCGCATCAAGATGGGTGCGCAAGGCATGTTCAGTGCCAACCGGGTCGCCGACTACATCGGCGTCTGCCACGCGGCCATCACCGGCGAAGGCGACTGCCATGTGCTCGGCTCTGTGGCCGGTCGCGTCCTGGCCAGGCACCTCGCGGGCAAGGTACCGCCGCAGACCGGTCTGCACGATCCCGCCGTCACCACCGACCGCCTCGGGCTGTTCACCGCGCGCACTCTCACGATCGTGCAGGAAGCCCAGCGGCACCTGGAATCGGGCGACCTCGCGGATCGGCTCGCCGTCATTCCGGAAGCGCTCGAACTCGCCGAGGCCTACAGCGCGGAGGAAACGTTGCAGCTGTTGCACCGGTACGAGCACCTGCCCGAAATCGCCGCCGTGCGTGACGTTTTCGCGCTGCACTACCTCGATCAGAATGCCGCGTGGTACCTCACCCGCGGTTACCTGGACATTGCCGCTGTCGAAGGCATCAAGCAGCAGCTCCGGGACGCCATCGACACTCTCGCCGACAACGTTCCGGCCCTGCTCGATTCCTTCGGCTTCGACGACGAGATCCTCGGCGCGCCGGTGCTGTTCGACGATCTACCCGGCGCGTGGGAGAGCCGCATCAACAGCTGACAGGCCGTTACAGCGACAGCGGTGCCGTTCGTGGGAACACGACCGGCAACGCTGACAACGCTCGGTGAAATGGCCCGGGACGCCACACGAGGTCGTCCTGGGCCACTCCGAGCTTCAGCTCCGGCAGGACATCGAAGAGCTGGTCGATGACGTCCTGCGCCAGCAGCACGCCATACGGGCGCGCATGCGCGGGGCAGGCGTGTTCGCCCGCGCTGAACGCCAGATTCCAGCCGTTGCCGAGGAAATCGCCGGTGTTGATCGTCGGATCGGTATTGCAGGCGGCCATGCTGATGATGACCGGCTGCTGCGCGGGCAGCAGCACACCGTCGATCGGCACGGACTGGCGCGGGTAGGTGATGCAGTAGTTCGCCATCGGCGGGTCGGTGGCGAGGCGCTCATCGATCGCCATCTTGGTCGACAACGGCATCGAGTTGCCTTCGCCGGTGAAGCGGGGATCGGTCAGCATCAGCAGCAGGGTGTTGGCGATGAGGTTCATCGGCGGCTCGACGCCTGCCGCGAACATCAGCACCAGCTGATGCACCATCTCGTCGTCGGTCAGCCGCGCCGGATGCTGGACGAGGCGGGTGGTGATGTCGTCGCCCGGCTGCGAGCGCTTCAGCGCGGTGAGGTCGAGCAGGGCGTTGGTCATGATCGTGTTCACCTTGTCGGTGTCCACGCCGTCGAACATCGCGGCATTGGCCCTGGCGACTTCCGCGCCGATCTCGGGCGGGCAGCCGAGGAATTCGCACAGCACCGAGAAGACCATCGGGAAGATGTACTGGTGCAGCACATCCGCGTGCCCGTCCGTGCAGAACGAGTTGATGATCGGGATGGCCGATCGCTCCACGCTGGTGCGCATGACATTGAGGTCCATCCCGGCGAGCGCGTCGTTCACGGCGTCGCGGTAACGGGTGTGGCCTTTGCCGGTGGTACGCAGCGCGTTCGGCCGGTACTCGATCATCGGCATGATCGGGATGTCGCGTGGCACGGTCGCCTGCCACGCCCTCGGATCAGCGGAGAAGTTCGCGGGGTCGTTGAGAATCCGCACAGCGGTGCTGAATTTGATGACCAGCGTCGCAGGCACACCCGGCCACAGCTCGACCGGCACCAGCGACTCGTACTCGTCACGCATCCGGCGGTAGGCACCGTGCGGATCGGCCGCGAATGCCTCGTCGTAGAGCGGAATCCGGTGCTCGGGCACCGCCGCGGACAACGGCGAGTTGCGGATGGCACCCTGATTCGTGTCCTGCGGATTCACAATAACTCCCTGAAATCGACTGCGGCGCAATGGTAGTCCAGACGGACCGCTCGACTCGTAACCGGCCAGAGCCTACCAGCGCGTATGCCCACGCGCCCGCCAGTTCCCGAGTTGCTCGCGCCACCCCGGTCAAGGATCCTTGTCACGCTCGATCGGCGGCCTCCGCCGGTCAGGCCGGTGACGGAGACATCGGCCGCTCGGCAGTCAGTCGCCGCAGCAGCCCTCGGCGGCGGGGACGGTCCGGGTCTCGCGGGTCTGGGCGTTGCGGGCGGCCAGGTCGGCGTCGGCGGGATAGTCGACCGCGATCAGGCTCAGGCCGTGTGCGGGGGCGACGGTCACAGAGCTGGAGCGTTCCGTTTCCGACAGCAGCGACGCGACCCATTCCGGTGTCCGGCGTCCCTCGCCGACAGCGAGCACCGCGCCGACCAGGCTGCGAACCATCGACCAGCAGAACGCGTCAGCGCTCACGTACGCGGTGAGTAGGTCGCCCTCACGCTCCCAGTCGAAACGCTGCAGTTCGCGCACGGTGGTCGCGCCCTCGCGGCGACGGCAGAAGGCGGCGAAGTTGTGCAGCCCCAACAACTTTCCGGAGGCGGCGCGCATGGCTTCCAGATCCACACCCGGCTTGCACGCGACCACGCTGCGCGCGCGCAGCGGTTCGGCACCGTAGGGGGCTGTGGTGAGGCGGTAGGCGTAGTGGCGCCGCATCGCTGAGAACCGGGCGTCGAATTCCGGTGGAGCCGTGCGGATATCGGTGATGCGGACGTCCTTGGGCAGGAAGCGGGCCATCCGGTACATCAGCTTGTCGGCGTCGAATTCGGCGGTGGTGTCGAAATGCGCCACCTGACCCTCGGCGTGCACGCCCGCGTCGGTCCGCCCGGCGACGGTGAGCACGATCGGCTCACGGAACACCTTCGACAGCGATTCCTCCAGCACGCCCTGCACGGTGCGCAACCCGGGCTGACGCGCCCACCCGATGAAATCGGTGCCGTCGTAACTGATTCCGAGCCGCACGCGCGACCGTTCCCGCTCGATCTCGTCCATCGGACCTCCCTGCCTCACCAACTCTGACCAAAAGAACGAGCCCGCCACCCACGAAGGGTGACGGGCTCGGTCGAACTCCTGAGAATCAGGCGTCCTTCTTGTCCTCAGCGGCCTCGTCGGCGGCCGGAGCCTCGACGACCTCGTCGGCCTTGGCTTCGGTGGCCTCGGCGGCGGGCGCCTCGGTCTTCTGCGAAGCGGCGACGCGACGGGCGCGGTCGGCCTCGTTGGTCACGGTCTTCTCGCGGACCAGCTCGATGACGGCCATCGGCGCGTTGTCACCCTTGCGCGGCAGCGCCTTGGTGATGCGGGTGTAGCCACCCTCGCGACCCTCGAACGAGGGGCCGATCTCCGCGAACAGCGCGTGCACGATGTCCTTGTTGCGGATGACCTTCATGACCTCGCGACGGTCGGCAAGGGTGCCGGCCTTCGCGCGGGTGATGAGCTTCTCGGCGTAGGGGCGGACCGCCTTGGCCTTCGACTCGGTGGTCGTGATCCGACCGTGCTCGAAAAGCGCCGTGGCCAGGTTGGCGAAGATCGCCTTCTGGTGCGACGCCGACCCGCCGAAGCGGGCACCCTTCTTGGGCTTGGGCATTGGATTCTCCTTGTGAAAGGCGCAGCCGGGGTGCCCCCCGATGGCCTAGAGCTGTTCGGTCTCGGCGTAGTCCTGCTCGCCGCCGTCGGTGTCACTGAAGGTGCCGGAATCGCTCCAGGTGCCGGTGCTCGCGTCGTAACCCACCACGGAGGACGGGTCGAACGAAGCGGGCGAGTCCTTCAGCGAGAGGCCGAGCGCGTGCAGCTTGACCTTCACCTCGTCGATGGACTTCTGGCCGAAGTTGCGGATGTCGAGCAGGTCCGACTCGGTGCGGGCGACGAGCTCGCCCACCGTGTGCACACCCTCGCGCTTGAGGCAGTTGTACGACCGGACGGTGAGGTCCAGGTCCTCGATCGGCAGACCGAACGAGGCGATGTGGTCCGCCTCGGCCGGGCTGGGGCCGATCTCGATGCCCTCGGCTTCGACGTTGAGCTCACGGGCCAGGCCGAAGAGCTCGACCAGGGTCTTACCGGCCGAAGCCAGCGCGTCCCGGGCCGTGATGGAGTTCTTGGTCTCCACGTCGAGGATGAGACGGTCGAAGTCGGTGCGCTGCTCGACACGGGTGGCCTCGACCTTGTAGGTCACCTTGAGCACCGGGGAGTAGATCGAATCCACCGGGATCCGGCCGATTTCCGCGCCGGTCGCCTTGTTCTGCACGGCGGGCACGTAACCGCGGCCCCGCTCGACGACGAGCTCGATCTCGAGCTTGCCCTTGTCGTTCAGGGTGGCGATGTGCATGTCCGGGTTGTGCACGACGACGCCGGCCGGCGGGACGATGTCACCGGCGGTGACGGTGCCCGGGCCCTGCTTACGCACGTACATGGTGACCGGCTCGTCCTCTTCGGAGGACACGACCAGACCCTTGAGGTTCAGGATGATGTCGGTGACGTCTTCCTTCACACCGGGAACGGTGGTGAACTCGTGCAGGACACCGTCGATGCGGATGCTCGTGACCGCGGCCCCCGGGATGGAGGACAGCAGGGTACGACGCAGCGAGTTGCCGAGGGTGTAACCGAAGCCCGGCTCGAGGGGTTCGATGGTGAACTTCGAGCGGTTCTCCGCCACAACCTCTTCGGTCAGTGTCGGACGCTGGGAAATCAGCATGAGGATCTACTTCCTGTTCAGGGCGTCCGCTATTTGACGCCTAATCAGTGATTGCGGGGGCCGTCGTAGGAACGGCCCCCACCAAAAGCGCTTACTTCGAGTAGTACTCGACGATGAGCTGTTCCTGCAGCGGCACATCGATCTGGGCACGCTCGGGGAGCTGGTGCACCAGGATGCGCAGGCGGCCGGGGACGACCTGCAGCCAGCCCGGAACCTGACGGTCGCCGACGGTCTCACGCGCCACCTGGAACGGCAGGGTGGGCAGCGACTTCTCCCGGACATCGATGATGTCGTACTGGGAGACCTGGTAGCTGGGCACGTCGACCTTCACGCCGTTGACCAGGAAGTGGCCGTGGCTGACGAGCTGACGGGCCTGACGACGGGTACGAGCCAGACCGGCGCGGTACACGACGTTGTCCAGACGCGACTCGAGCAGACGCAGCAGGTTGTCGCCGGTCTTGCCCTTGAGGCGGTTGGCCTCTTCGTAGTAGCGACGGAACTGCTTTTCCATGACGCCGTAGGAGAAGCGGGCCTTCTGCTTCTCCTGCAGCTGCATCAGGTACTCGGATTCCTTGATCCGCGCGCGGCCGTGCTGGCCGGGCGGGTAAGGACGACGCTCGAACGCCTGGTCGCCTCCGACGAGGTCGACGCGCAGACGACGCGACTTGCGGGTGATGGGGCCTGTATAACGAGCCATTTTTTAGCTGTTTCCTTTCCCGCTAGACGCGACGGCGCTTGGGCGGCCGGCAGCCGTTGTGCGGCTGAGGAGTGACATCGGAGATCGAGCCGACCTCGAGGCCAGCGGCCTGAAGCGAACGGATCGCGGTCTCGCGGCCCGAACCCGGGCCCTTCACGAACACGTCGACCTTCTTGACGCCGTTCTCCTGCGCCTTGCGGGCAGCGTTCTCGGCAGCGAGCTGCGCGGCGAACGGGGTGCTCTTACGCGAACCCTTGAAACCGACGTGGCCCGACGACGCCCACGAGATGACATTGCCCTCGGGGTCGGTGATCGAGACGATGGTGTTGTTGAACGTGCTCTTGATGTGCGCGTGGCCGTGCGGGATGTTCTTCTTATCCCGGCGACGCGACTTCTGAGTCTTCTTCGGGCCAGCGGCCCGGCTCTTCGGAGGCATACGCTATCCCTACTTCTTCTTGCCGGCGACGGTCTTCTTCGGACCCTTGCGCGTACGCGCGTTGGTCTTGGTGCGCTGACCACGCACAGGCAGGCCACGACGGTGGCGGATGCCCTGGTAGCAGCCGATCTCGATCTTGCGGCGAATATCGGCCTGGACCTCGCGGCGCAGGTCACCTTCGACCTTGAACTCCGACGCTTCGATGTAGTCGCGCAGCTTGCTCAGGTCGTCGTCGCTGAGATCCTTCGAGCGCAGGTCCGGGCTGACGCCGGTCTGAGCCAGGATCTCGGTGGCGCGGGTGCGCCCGATTCCGAAAATGTAGGTCAGCGCGATCTCCATGCGCTTTTCGCGCGGGAGATCGACGCCCATCAGACGTGCCATGTGGCAGGTTCCTTAATGGTTGCGGAGGTCTGCTCCCTGTCCGTCCCCCCGTCTTTGCAAATGGGGGCACCGGCCTCCGTACCGGTGGTTGGCGCGCACACGTGCGTACGCGCTGGAGCTGGGAGTTCTTCTTTTCGGTCAGTCCGATCAGACGATCGGTGCCCGGCGGTGAGGCTGGATCAGCCCTGACGCTGCTTGTGGCGCAGGTTGTCGCAGATCACCATGACCCGACCGTGACGGCGGATCACCTTGCACTTCTCGCAGATCTTCTTGACGCTCGGCTGAACCTTCACGTCCGTCCAATCTTTTCGTGGGTTCACAAGGGTCTGTGAACACAGTTTTTCCCCAGCCGACGACTGGGGAAGTCTCTTGTCGCGTTCCGACCTGGGCCGGAACACCGTGTGACGCCGCGGGCCTCAGGCTCGCGACGTCAGGCAGGCATCACTTGTAGCGGTAGACGATCCGGCCGCGGGACAGGTCGTACGGCGAGAGCTCGACGACCACGCGGTCTTCCGGAAGGATGCGAATGTAGTGCTGCCGCATCTTTCCGCTGATGTGCGCGAGAACCTTGTGACCGTTCTCGAGCTCGATCCGGAACATCGCATTGGGCAGCGGCTCGACAACTCGACCCTCGACCTCGATGGCCCCGTCTTTCTTCGCCATATCCTCCGCGATCCCGGTTATGCTCAACCTTGAGTGGATTACCTCGTAGCTGCTCACCCACAGGCCCGACGAACTTCCCGGGTTTGCACGCGAACAGTCGGCGCCTAGGTGCACCGCCGCTCAAGCTTACCGGGCCGTGTGCGCTGAGGCAAAAAGACCCCGACGGTACACCCTGAACGTGGCGCACGTCGCACAATGGAGACGTCGACGGTGGGCATGCGGGCAGGCATGAGGCGCCCGCCACGCCGATCGGGTTGTCGCGTAAACTCACCGGCGTCGCAAGTAGTGGGTCGATCAGATCGGGGGACCCTGGTGAGCGGAGCGCACCGGTGAGCCGCAACAACGACAGCCTCCCCATGTTGCCGCCATGGCTGTCGGAGAGCGAAGTCACCCAGGTCGGGTACGAGGCACCGGTCGAGAACCTGCCACAGGACGAACCGATCGACGAGGCACCCAAGCGCCGCCGGTTCCTACGCGGCGACGACAGCGCGCGCAAAGAGAAGAAGGGCGGCCGCCGCCGCAAGGAGCGCGAGCCCGAACAGACCGCACCGCCGAGCCAGGTAACCGGCACCGCGGGCCATGGCCCTGCTTTCCACGATCCGCAGGCGCCGTCGACCGCGAACCCGCTGATGCCCGGTCCGTCGACATCGAGCGCGCCGACTCAGGGCGCCGACCCCTCCTGGCCACCGGCCTCGACCGGCGTGCCTTGGCCGCAGGCTCAGGGCGCCCCGAACCCACTCGCTCCGCCACCGCGGTCGGACTCGGACGGCTCTACCCAGCAAGCCCAGGCAGGCGCGTGGGAGCAAGGCACCAGCGCGACTGGCGACGCCGCCCAGCATGCCGCCGGCTCGCGGTCCTCGGCCGGCGCCGTTCGGCCCCGGGAACAGGGCGCACCTGACCGGCTCATGCCGTCGCAGCCCGGGCCGGACGCGTTCTCCCCGTGGAACACCGGGCAGTCCTCTACACCGGCCCCGCACTCGGCCGCGCCGACGCACACGAGTTCGCCGTCGCACTCGATCCCGAATGCGGCCGTTCCGCCTGCTCATTCGGGGCCTTCGCTGCCCCCGGCACCTGCCGAGCAGGCCGCGGCGGCCCTCCCGACGCGAACCCCCGCTCCCCCGTCCGAGGGCTTCACACCGCTCGGGCCCTCGAACCAGCGCAGCCTGCCCGACCTCCCGCCGCCTCCCCCGCTGCCCGATCCCCCGGCGCGCCCGACCCAGGCGCCGCCCCGCCTGCTCGCGCCCGCCACGCCGTCGCACTCGGACCCGCTGGCGTCTCCGGTGCCCTCGCCTTCCCCTGCCGACCCGCCGGCACCGCCCGCCGATCCGGTCTCCTCGTCTTCACCTGCCGACCCGCTTGCACCGCCCGCCGTGCCAGTGTCGTCGCCTTCCCCCGCACACCCGCCGGCGCCACCTGCCGATCCGGTCTCGTCGTCTGCACCTGCCGACCCGCTCGCACCACCCGCCGTGCCGATGCCGTCGCCTTCCCCTGCGGACTCGCCGGCGCCGCCTGCCGTTCCGGCCTGGTCGCAGTCACCCGCGCATCCGCAGGCATCGGCTACCGGAGCGGTTTCGGCGCCCGTCGATCCACTGTCATCGGACACTCCGATCGAAGCGCTCTCGACCCCTTCGCGCCCGGTAGCCGAACCTGCGCCGTCCACCGGCGGCCAGCCGGATCCGTCGACCCGGGACGCTCATCCAGAAGCGGCGCCGCACAACACTTCTGGTGCACCGACATCCGGGCCGACCACTGGAGCATCGGCGGCTTCCGTCGCCGCCGAGTCGGCTGACGCCGGATATTCGGCAAGCCCTTCGTCGACACAGATCGAGGACCGCGCCGACCAAGCCCAGGCCGAGCAGCGGGGGGCCGCGCAGGGGTCGCCGTACAGCTCCGGTGACGTCGCGGCTTCGGTGGCGCCTGTCTCGCCCTATGCGTCCGGCGAGGTACCGCAGGGACCGGCTTTCTCTGCGTCGCAATACGATTCGATTCCCGGAGATCTGTCGCACGGCGCTTCCGTGCACGCACCTGATGCGCAGACCGAGATGTTCCGGGCCGACGACCAACGGCTGCAGGGTGTGTCGCCCAGCGACAGCGCCGCCGTCGCGCAGGGTCGGCCGCCTGAAACTGCCTACCGCTCAGGTGAATTCGCACAGCCTGCGCCGCATTCCCGCCCCGAGGGAACACCTCCACGTCATCAGCTGACGCCGGACGCCACGCCCTCGCAGCCCGAACTCGCGCAGCAGGCCACCGCCGACCCGACCGCACAGAGCAGTGGTGCGACTGTCTATCCGGCACAGCAGCCCATCGGCGGCGCCTACCCGCAGGCACCCGATGCGGGCCCCGCTCATCCGTACCAGAGCGATGGGCTCCCCCAGTACCGCCCTGACGGCATGCGAGTGCAGCCGGAGGGCACCTATCCCCACGGAAACGCCGCGCAGGCGGGCCCGAATGCTGCTCAGACCCAGCAGTATTCACAGAGCACTGCCGCGCCGGTTCAGCCGTACCAGGCGCCCGACGGCTCCCAGGCGCAGCCATACCCGGGACCACTCCGCGCACCCGATGGCGCACCGGCCCAGCCGTACCAGGCGGCCGCGCCGCAGCAGTTCCAGGCGCCGGACGGCACCTGGTCCCAAGCACCCAACGGTGCCCCGGTTCAGCCCTTCCACGCGCCGGACGGCACACCCCACAGTGGACCGGCACAGCCGCACCACGCCCCGAACAACGTTGCACCGCAACATGTCGCACCGCAGTACCAGCAACCCGCCTACGGTCAGCCCGGCTGGGGCAACCCCGGCTATCAACCTCCGTCACTGGACAATGTGCCGGTCAAGCGGGTCAAGAAGGCGCCGGGCAGCGGATGGCGTAAGGCCGTGCACCATGTTTCCGGTGGCGCGATCAACCCGGGAATGTCGGCCGAGGAGCGGCGCCTGCAGGAGCTGGTCGCCCGCATCCGGCAGCCGGTGCGTGGTGATTACCGGATCGCGGTGCTCTCGCTCAAGGGTGGTGTCGGCAAGACGACGACCACCACCGGTCTCGGGTCGATCTTCGCGTCGATCCGTGGTGACCGGGTGATCGCGGTCGACGCCAACCCGGACTTCGGCACCCTGTCCCAGCGCGTGGCCATCCAGACCCGCTCGACCGTGCGCGACCTGCTGCTCGATCCGGCGATCGAACGGTACTCGGATGTGCGCAGGCACACCTCGCAGAGTTCGAGCAGGCTGGAAGTGCTTGCCAGCGAACGCGATCCGGCCGCCTCGGAGTCGTTCAACGACGAGGAGTACCGGGCCGTCGCCCGCATTCTGCAGCGGTTCTACAACATCATCCTCACCGACTGCGGCACCGGCCTGATGCACTCGGCGATGAACGGCGTACTCGACCTGGCGCATTCGCTGGTGCTGATCTCGTCGGCGGCCATCGACGGTGCCCGCAGCGCCGCCGCGACGCTCGACTGGCTGTCGCTGCACGGGCACGACCACCTCGTGCGCAATGCGGTGGTCGTGATCAACCTCCCGCGTGAGGGTTCACCGAATGTCGGTGTACAGCAGTTGCGGGAGTACTTCCTGTCGCGCTGCCGTGCCGTGCACATCATCCCGTTCGACGAGCACCTGTCCGAAGGCGCCGAGATCGACCTGCACCGCCTGCACAAGTCGACCAAGCGCGCGTATGTGGAGCTGGCCGCGACGGTCGCCGACGAGTTCGGCGCCGAACACAACCGCTACCGCTGAGCGGTCACCATTCGGGCAGCCGACGCCGCCCGGCGAGCACATCGCGCACCAGATCGTCGTAGGCGTCGGCCAATTCGGCCAGGTGGTGCCAGGCGCTGTGCAGCAGCTCGTCGTTGGCGTCCAGCGTCATCAGCGCATGGTGAGCCCGCACCGAGGACTCCGCCAACCGGTCGATGACCGCGCCGATGGTTTCGGTGTGCAGCGTGGCGCCCAGTCGGTGTTGCGGCACGCCGCGCAACACCCAGTCGTCGATGGCGAGGACCAATTCGCTTCGTCGGCAATCGATCTCACGCAACACCACGGCGTCGGTCTCGACGCGGCCGCCACGGCCGACCACCCGCTTCTCGTGCAGTACCGCGAGGTCGCGCGCGAACCACAGCAACGGCCCACCGACCACCCGGTGCCCGCGACATGCCCGGACCAGTAGGTCGGAAAAGGGCAGTAAACCGGTATCAGCCTGAGAACCTGCGGAATCGACACATCGCAATGTGTCGGGGAAAGCCATTACAACCGTAGAACTCTCCGCACCAGCCACGTTGCCTCGCCGTCGTCGCCGCACAGCACCGGATCAGGACGTTCATTACAATAAACCTCGCAAGCTCACTGTCAAGCATTACTCGGCCGTAGGTAACCCAGACGAGTACACTTCGTTACCTGCACGACCTACCGAGGAGCATGATGGCGGACGGTCCGACCTATCTGCGGATCGCGAACCTCCTCCGCGAGGAGATCCGCGCGGGTACCTGGAAACCGGGCGACCGGCTGCCCAGTCATTCCGAGCTGGCCGAGCAGATGCAGGTCTCGATCACCACCGCGCGCAACGCCATCCAGGTGCTCGTCGCCGAAAACCTGGTCTATACAGCGACTTCCCGCGGAACCATCGTTCGAAACCAGGAAGTGCTCGAATCCGTGGTCACCGACCACATCCGGCGCGATCGTCCGCGCTCGGCGCACGACATCTTCGAGGAGATCGCGCGCGCGGCGAGCAGGCAACCGGCCAAGGAATTCAGCACCTGCATGGAACCGGCCGACGACCAGGTCGCGCACTGGCTCGGCGTCCCGCCCGCCTCCTGGGTGCTGGCCCGGACGGTGGTCCAGTACCTCGACAACGAACCGTGGTCGTGGGAGGTGAGTTTCTATCCGCGCGACCTCGCCGAGGCAGCCGGGATCGATTCACCGCACGACATCCCCGAGGGCACCACACGGCGCCTGGCCGACCGGGGCTACGGCGAGACCGCGCACCGCGACACGGTCGTCGCCCGGCCCGCGACCGCGGAGGAGGCGGTGGTGCTCGGCGTCGCGACCGGCACCGTACTGCTGGATCATCTGCGTATCGGAGCCAATCACGAACGGGTCACCCGGGCGACCCGTCACCGCTCCCTGGCCGGCCGCAACCGGTTGGCCTACCAACTCGGCGACGAGGCGGGGACCGCCGTCATCGCCCGCACTCTCGGCATCGCACCCGGTCACGCCGTTGCGTTGCCATGACCGCGCGGATGCGGCAGGCCACCCTCGGTGACCTGCCGCTGATCTGCCGCCTGCGGGTGCAGCGCACCGCATGGCTGGCCGCACGCGGTTCGGATCAATGGACGGTGGCGGGCAAGGGCCGTCCGATCGAAATCTTCGCCGATGCGGTTGGCCGCGCGCTCGACGCGGGCGAGACCTGGATCGCCGAGGTGGACGACGAACCGGCGGGCACGATCACCGTCAACCGACGCGCCGATCCCGGACTGTGGTCGCCGTGGGAGCTCGCCGAGGCGGTGGTGGTGCACTTCATGATCGTCGATCTGCGATTCGCGGGCAGGCAGGTCGGCCGCCATCTGCTCGACCACGCCGACCGGGTGGCGCAGCTCGCGGACCGCCAGTGGGTTCGTCTCGACGCGTGGACCACCAATTCCGACCTGCACGACTACTACCGCAGGGCCGGTTTCCGGCTCGCCAGGATCGCAGGCCCTGGCGCCACCGGCCCGTCGCGCGCGCTGTTCGAGCGCCGCACGGCCCCGCGGGTACGACCCGGGACAAATGCCCCGGGCTCCTACTCCTTGCAGCGCAATTAGAGCGGTGGCAGGTCGGCGATCTGGACGAGTTCGATGCCGAGACTGCGCGAGACGAGGGTGCCTCGGCCGGGTGGCATCTTGCTCGGGCGTACGTCGCCGACGAGTTTTCCTTCTTCGCGTGAGCCGCTCATGATGAGCGTTTGCACCGACATGTTCTTCATTCCGCCGAGTACCGAATCGAAGAGCGCGCGGGAGGCGCCGCCGATGCGGCGGGCCACGATCAGGTGCAGACCGATGTCGCGTGCCTGGGGTAGGTACTCGAGTAGTGGGGAGAACGGGTTCGTCGATCCGGTGACGACCATGTCGTAGTCGTCGACCACGACGTAGATCTCCGGGCCCGACCACCAGCTGCGATCACGCAGCTGCTGCTGGGTGATGTCGGAGCCGGGGATGCGCTTGCTGAGATAGCCCGCCACCTCCGAGATCATCGGCCCGCAGGTCTGTGACGACGTGGAGTATCCGGCGAGCTGGTCGCCGTCGAGCACGCCGAGCATGGTGCGCCGGTAGTCGATGAGGATCACCCGCGCCTCGTCGGCGGTGGACTGTTCGGCGATGCTCATCACGATATTGCGCAGCAGCGTGGTCTTGCCGCATTCCACGTCGGCGAAGGCCATGAAGTGCGGTTCCACAGCGAAATCCAGGACCAGCGGCTGCAATTCGGACTCGCCCAGGCCCACGACGATCTTGCTGCGGTCCAGGTGCACGCCCTCGGCCTTGGCGGCGGCGACCACCTGGTCGCGGGGCACGCTCAGCGGCAGCATGCGCACTTCCGGGGCCCGCCTGCCCTGGTAGAGAGTCGTGAGTTCCTCGCGGGCCCGGGTGACACCGTCGGCGATGGTCGTGGGATCGGAGTCGGAATCCAAGCGCGGCAACGCGATCAGCATGTGCAGTTGCTCCGGCGTGAGACCGCGGCCCGGCCTGCCGACCGGAACCTGGTGGGCGGTCCGGCGATTCATCTCCGAGTCGCCGGGGTCACCGAGGCGCAGCTCGAGCCGGGTGCCGATCTGGTCCTTGACGACCGGGCGGATCTCGGCCCAGCGCGAGGCACCGATCATCAGGTGGATACCGAAGGAAAGACCCTGGGTGGCAATGGCGTTGATCTGCGGTTCGAGTACCTCGAACTCCTCGCGGATGGCGCTCCAGCCGTCGATGACGAGGAACACGTCGCCGAACAGGTCGGCGGCGAGCGGGTCGCCTGCCGGGGCCTTGGTCCCGTTGATCTGGCGGGCCTCAAGAGCGGAGAACTTGCGCCTGCGGAACTCGGCCATGGATTCGATGCCGAGTTCGGCGAAGCGCTCCTCGCGCTGGCGCATGAGCGAGGTGAGTTCGGCGACGGTGCGGCGCACCCGGTCGCCGTCGAGGCGACCGGCCACCGAGCCGACATGCGGGACGCCGACCAGACCGGCCATACTGCCGCCACCGAAGTCGAGGCAGTAGAACTGCACCTGTTCGGGGGTGTGGGTCGCGGCGGCGGCCATGATGATGGTGCGCAGGGTCGTCGACTTGCCCGACTGCGGACCACCGACCACGGCCACATTGCCCTGGGCGCCCGCGAGGCTGATGGTGAGCACATCGCGGCGCTGCTCGTACGGCTTGTCCACCACGCCGATCGGCATCCACAGCTGACCGTGCCGGTTCACCGGCGAACGCCAGTCGGGATCGGGCAGCAGCATGTCGGCGGTGGGAGACTCCTCCAGCGGCGGCAACCACACCTCGTGGGCGGGGCGGCCGTGACCGGTGAGCCGCTTGACGACGACGTCGAGCAGCGAGTCGGGGATGCCCTCCTCGCCTGCGACAGCGCCGCTCGGCGGTGGCGGCGGCAGTTCCGGCCTGGCACGCTGGGCAGGCTCGTCTGCCTCCTCGGCTGCCGCCTCGGTGACCTCGACCGGCGCGGCGGTGAATTCCACCAGGCGCTGCCTGCCGACCGGGGCGCCGTCGTCGTCGACGACAGTGCCCGCCGGTGCGACGTACGGGCCGGACACATAGCTCGCGTTGAACCGGAGCGGTTCGGACGCATCGCTTTTCAGGTAGCCCGCGCCGGGCACGCTCGGCAGGTGGTAGGCGTCGGTGATGCCGAGCACCGCGCGCGACTCGTTGGCCGAGAACGTGCGAAGACCGATCCGGTAGGACAGGTGCGACTCCAGGCCGCGCAGTTTGTTCTCCTCGAGCCGCTGCGAGGCCAGCAGCAGATGCACGTGCAGCGAGCGGCCGAGTCGGCCGATCATCACGAACAGTTCCGCGAAATCCGGTTTCTGCGAGAGCAATTCGGAGAACTCGTCGACGACCACGAACAGCGCGGGTAGCGGGTCGAGTGGAACGCCTGCGGCCCTGGCCTTTTCGTAGTCGGTGACGTTGGCGTAGTTGCCCGCCGAACGCAGCAACTCCTGGCGGCGGTTCATCTCACCGGCCAGGGCGTCCTTCATACGGTCGACCAGCGAGAGTTCTTCCTCGAGGTTGGTGATGACCGCCGCCACGTGCGGCAGCGAGTCGAGCCCGAGGAAGGTGGCGCCACCCTTGAAGTCGACGAGCACCAGATTCAGCGCGTCCGGCGAATGCGTGGTGACCAGCGAAAGCACCAGTGTGCGAAGGAATTCCGACTTGCCGGAGCCGGTGGCGCCGATGCACAGACCGTGCGGGCCCATACCGTTCTCGGCAGATTCCTTGATATCGATCTCGACGGGCGTGCCGTCGGGGGTGATGCCGATAGGCACCCTGAGACGTTCGCGGGCCGTCCGCGGACGCCATACCTTCGACGGGTCGATCTGGGCGGCATCGGGGATCTTGAGCAACGCCATCAGGCCCGGATCGGCGGTGGTCCCCTCCCCCAGGCTCACGATCTGGGCCGCTGTGGCCAGTCGGTACCTGGCCAGGGTGCGGGCGAAGGACTCGGCTTCGGCGAGGCTGACGGTGTCGGCGATGGCGAACTTCTCCACACCGGAGGCGCTGCGTGCCGAGACCTCGCCCGCCTCGGCGACCAGTTGCAGACCGCGGCGCGCGGCCAGGCCGTTCTCCGGGGCGGTGAGGTCGAGGACGGTCACCGAGTCGAGGCCGGACTCGCTGATGAGGCGCTCGTTACCGCTGACGTACCCGTCGTCGATGATGACGACCAGGTGCAACCGCCCCTGGGTCGGCTGCGGATTGCGCATGAAGCGCCCGCGTTCCATCAGCTCCGAGGCGAGCGCGGTCTCGAGTTCACCGAGCGAGGTGTACATCATCCGGGCCGAACCAAGGCTGTCGCGCTGGTTCGGGTGTTGCAGGTGCGGCAGCCATTTCGCCCACGCCCACGGCCCGTCCGGGTCGGCACAGACGATGGCGACGGCCAGGTGATCGGGTCCGTGGAAGGTGGCCAGCTCCATCAGCATGGAGCGAACGAGCATCCGCGAATCCTCGGTGGGCCCTGCGATATTGATGGCCGGAAAGGCGCGCAACGACACCGCGGTCGGCAGCTCGTGCACCACGGAGTGGGTGCGGACGAAGCGGCGAAGGGCCACGGTGGAGACGGGTTCGAGGTCTTCGAGTGGACCGGTCTCGGGGCGTGCCAGTTTGGTGGCGAGTCGATGGCTGCCGACACCGACCCGGACATGCCCGAAGTCGGGGTCGGCCGGTCGGCGTTCCCACATCCGGCGACCGCCGATCAGCGAGGGCAGATCCGCGGGCTCCGGGTGACTCCAGCCGAGCGCCTCGAGCTGCTTGCCGCCGGTGCGTCGCACGTCCTTGCGCACCTGGTCGAGGTAGCGGAAATAGTCCTTGCGCTCCTCGTTCAGTTCGACGGCACGCTTGCCGCCACCACCGCGAACACCGGCCATCATGCCCGCCATCGACATGATCATCATCATCGGGAACATCATCGACATGGGGTTGGCGAGCATATTGCGGCCCATGGTCGCCATCATCGCGATCATGCCGATCACAGCGACGATCATCACTACCGGCATGATCTTCATCATCAACGGCGCCGGCAGCGCGCGCGGCACTTCGGGTGGCGCGGTGAGTGCCACCTCGCCACCCGGTGCGCGCGGCGGCGCGATCCGTGGGCGACGGACGAATCCTTCGGTAGCCATGGTTCCTTTCGATTACGGCTCGAGGTCGAGCTCGGCCCGTTTTCGCCGGTAGGGGTAGGCCAGGCCGAGCCCGATGAGCAGACCGCCGAGTACCGCGGTCGTGCCGATCACGGCGATGCGGCGCGCGCGAGGGTCGGGGCCGGGCGGCAGCACCGGCGCGGCGACCAGGTGGGGCACGTCGGCGCCCTCGGCGACGGGCTGGTCGGGCAGCTGCGCGGTGAGGGCGGCCAGTGGATCGATCAGGCCGTGGCCGATGCCGTCGTCGCGGCCGTTGCCCGGCCCGTGCGCGGTGCGGGTGATGCGGTCCATCACCTGTTGCGCGGTGAGTTCGGGGAAACGCGAACGGACAAGGGCGGCAAGGCCTGCCACGTAGGGTGCCGCGAAACTGGTGCCTTCGATGGGCCGGACGCCCTCGGTGGTCTGCACGCCGTCGACCAGACCGGTACCTCCCGGTTTGCTGTCGAGGGACACGATGTTGCGCCCGATCGCGGCGACGCCCACCCACGGTCCGCGCAGCGACAGCTCCGACGGGCCGCCGTCGGCGTCCACCGAGCCGACCGTCAGCACATAGGGCGCGAACCAGGCCGGGCTGGCGACGGTGCTCACCGACGACCACCCCGAGGACTTGTTCTGTTCCTTGCACGCCCCGTCGGTCTGGACGTTGCCCGCCGCCGCCACGACGACGACATTGCGGTCGTAGGCGTACTTCACCGCGGCACCCAGCGAGGCATCGGCGGTATCGGAACCCGCCGGGCTGCACGCCACTTCGGAGATATTGATGACGGTGGCGCCCATGTCGACGGCACGGACGACCGCGGCGGCGAGGGTGAGCACACTGCCGTAGCCGTCGTTGCTGATCTCGCCGGGGTCCTGGCCACCCTGCTTGTTCACCGGTTCGAAGGCGAGGCTGAGCTGGCGGATGGACAGGATCTGGGCGTCGGGGGCCACACCGACGAACGCGTCGTCGGGGCTCGGCTTGGCGGCGATGATGCCCGCGACCAGGGTGCCGTGCCCGTCGCAGTCCTCGGTGCCGTCGGAGCCGGAGACGTAGTCACCGCCCGGCTGGAGGTCGGGTAACCGCGGATGCCGTTGCACGCCGGTGTCGATCACCGCCACCTTCTGCCCCGCGCCACGGCTGAACTTCCAGGCCGAAGGCAGGTTGAGCACCTGCTGGGAGATGGGCGGTTCCGAGGGCGGTGACCCGGTGAGCAGCGGTTCGCTGCACAGAGCCGAGGGTTCGGTGGGTTCCAGCGGTGCCGGGCGCCCACTCAGCCCTGCGGCCGCACCGAGCGCGCCCGCGTCGATCTGTGGCGGCGAAACGGCCTGCGCCGGCGAAGCGAAGCTCAGACCCGCACCGAGAACCAAGGTGGCACAACCGAATCGGAGCGCCCGGCGACCGGAGCCGGTCATATGTTCCTGGCCATGGAGTACACCCCCATGATCCACAGGACGAGCGGAATCAGCGCGATGATGAGGATGTACTCGAAGATCTCGATGGCGCGCCTGGTCACCGGCGACACCTCGATCGTCGGTCCGATCACACCGAAGCCGACGGTGCCCGCCGCGAAGGCGAGCAGCCCGATGGCGAACAGCTCGATGTTGTCGCCGCTCAGCCCGATTCCCACGAGCAGCGCGACGAACGCGAGGCAACCGCCCGCGATCAGGGTGGCCGCCTGGACCAGATCGGCGAAGGAGCGACCACGCAGGCACAGGATTATCGCGGTGGCGATCGCCAGCACGATGCCCTGCCAGCGGGCCGCACCGAGCGGGTCGGCGGCACCGAACGCACCCAGAGCGGCAGTCGCGGCGCAAGCGATGATGAGCCCGGACTGGTACTGATTGGCCGCGCGCGCCCGTTCGCCGAGGCCGCTGGCCGACGGCAGCGCGGTGGCACCGATGGCGCCGATGCCCTCGATGGTCGGGCGCGGTTCGTGGTCGGCCGGGTCGATCGCGGCACCGGCGGTCGGCACCGGCGGCACCGGCAACCGGCCAAGCAGCGCGGCCATGCGCGGGGCCATCGACAGGATCGCGATGCCCGCGAACAACAGTGCCGCCGAGAGTTTGGGCAGCCCGGGATGCCAGATCAGGTACACACCGCCCGCGACACACGCGACGATGCCCAGTGACGCCGCCGCCGTGAACAGAGTGAGCCCGCTCCCGGTGACCCGGTGGCCGACGACGGCGGCGACGATCGTCACAGCCGCGCCGAGCAGCAGATGTGGTCCGCCGAGGGTGCCGGGCACGAAAAGCGCCGCGCCACCGAACAACAGCAACAACGCGTCGAGCGACAGCCAGTCGGCGGTGAGCCGGTCCTCGTACTTGCGCGCGGCGATACCCGCCACAGCGAGCGCGAGCACACCGAACCCGGTGAGCCCGAAGGCCGGGGCGAGCGGATCGCCCTCGCCGCGCGAGATCACCAGCATCACCAGCGCGGTGAGCACGGTCAGGGTGGACGCGACCAGGCCGAGCCAGCGGGCCGACACACCGGTCCAGCCCCGGAACTCCTCGGTGGTCAGGCGCGAGACCGCGTCGATCACGTCGTCGAACAGCGCGGGCGCTTCCTTGGCCGAAACCGACCGGAGCACAAGCAGTTCGCCGTCGTAGACATCGGCTTCGGTGAGCGTGCGGCTCGGTGGGATGGCGTCGCGGCCGATCCGGGCGAGGGTCCAGTGCTTGGCGCGTAAGGCGCCGGGTTCGTCCTCGGAATCGGTGGGGTCGGGGTTGCGCGACTCGATCAGTTCGACGAGATCGCCGATGAACCCCGCGATCGGAACCGCCACGGGCAGACCGACGTCCACCTGAGTGTTCCCGCCGATCACCGATACCCGGCACAGATCAGGTTCGAGTGAACGCTGATTCGCCGCTGGTGCGTCAATCACGGTTCGCACCCGCCGACCACGAGTTGTCGTTCGCCCGTTCGATCCCGAAACACCGCACGCGGCGGAACACCCCCTGAGTGAACAACTCTGACACCAGCCAAGAACTCTCACACGTAGAAGACAGTTTGCGTTGCAACCTCTCGGCAGCTGAACCTAATGTAACGGACAGACCAGACCCCCGCGATCGGTAGTCTGGGTAACAAGTGAACAGCGCAGAAACCACACACCAAGACTTCGGGGACTCGACAGAAATGACCGGCAATCGCCAAGCTCAGCGTGCCTTCGACGCCGGAATCCTGTCGTTGGGTCTGTCCATCGAGGGACAGGAATCCGAGCGCGATCTGGAATACGCGAAGCTCGCGTTCCAGCGTGCGACCGAGTGGGATCCGACGATGTGCGACGCCTGGCTCGGCCGTGCCGCCGCGGGCGAGGTGACCAAGGACGTCCTGTTCAACCTGTACAAGACCGCGGGCACCAGTCTGTATCGCGAGCAGCGCAGGCTCGGGCTGCCGCCGCGCGCGCTGGCGGGCCGCTTCCTGCCCGGCCTCTACATCGACTATCCGCTGGCCAGTTACACCGAGGTCGCGCTGGCCTGGGCCGCGCATCTGATCGCGGAGAAAGAGTACGACGAGGCCGAGCGCACGCTCGACGACCTCGCCGCCCACCGCGCGACCCTGCTCTCGGACCCGGACAAGGATGTCGACAACCGGATCAGCGCCTACATCCGCGGCGTGCTGCACTACAACACCCAGCGCTGGCCCGACGTGATGACGGTGCTCGCCGGTTCGGCCGAGTGGGACGACCCGTATCTGGCGGCGGGCGCGCACGTGATGGTCGGCACCGCGTGTGCGCAGCTCGGGCTGTTCGGTGAGGCCATCCGCCGCATGGAGGCCGCCGAGCAGGGGCCGATCCCGATGGCCCGTTCCACCGCCATGTTCTGCCGTGGGCTGTGCCTGCGCGAGACCGGCAGCGAGGACGAGGCGCAGGCGCTGTTCGAGAAGGTGTATTCGCAGGCACCGGATTTCAGCGCCAACACCGCCGCGATGCGCGACCGCACCTACCGCATCACCGTCACCAGCCGCGAGTCCATCGATGCCCGCACCGACAAGTGGGATCCCGCGACCGCACCGTCGCTGCAGGCGATCGAACAGGCCGAGACCGAGGACCGGGCCAAGCGGGTGCTCGCCGAGGCGCGCGCCGAACTCGACAACCAGATCGGCCTCGTCTCGGTGAAAACCCAGGTGGCCAAGCTGCAGTCGTCGGCGCAGCTGGCCAAGATCCGGGCCGAGAAGGGCCTGGCCTCGGCGGCCCGCGGTCAGCACCTGGCCTTCACCGGTCCGCCGGGAACGGGTAAGACCACCATCGCCCGTGTGGTCGCCAAGATCTATTGCGGTGTCGGCCTTTTGAAGACCGACAAGGTGGTCGAGGCCAAGCGTGTCGACTTCGTGAGCCAGAACCTCGGCGGCACCGCCATCAAGACCGAGAAGCTGATCGACACGGCCATGGACGGTGTGCTGTTCATCGACGAGGCCTACACACTCATCCAGACCGGCCTGTCCGGCGGCGACGCGTTCGGCCGCGAAGCCGTCGACACCCTGCTGGCCAGGATGGAGAACGACCGCGACCGCCTGGTGGTGATCATCGCCGGGTACGACGGTGAGATCGACCGCCTGCTGGCCGCCAACGACGGTCTGGCATCACGGTTCTCCAAGCGCCTGCAGTTCCCGTCCTACACGCCGGAAGAGCTCGGCCGGATCGGGCAGGTGATCGCGAAGAAGCGCGACTCGCAACTCTCCGACGGCGCCGCCGCGCTGCTCGTCGAGGCCTGCGCGCACCTCTACGCCCAGGAGAGCACCGACCAGAGCGGACAGCCGCGCCGCGGCGTCGACCTCGCCGGTAACGGCCGCTTCATTCGCAACGTCATCGAGGCGGCCGAGGAGGAGCGCGAGTTCCGGCTGGCCAACGACGATTCGATCGACCTGTCGGCGGTGGACGAGTCGGTGCTCATGCGCATCGAGGAACCGGATATGCGCACCGCGCTCACCAGCCTGCTGAGCACGCTGAACGTGAATTGGCCTGCCTGACAGACGAAACCGAGGGCCGGACGCGACAAGCGTCCGGCCCTGCTCGTTTCAGCGTCCGGAGGGTAGCGAATCGTAGGACGCCAGCGCATCGGTGGGCGAGAGGGTCGGTCCTGGAACCAGCTGGCCGATGACCGACCACGGTGCCAGCCGTGGGTTGCCGCCCAGGCCGATGGCGGTCGCCACCGCGATATCGGGCACGCCGTAGCGCACACCGTTGTCGCCGACGTAGAACAGGCTCCCCCGGCGCGGGCTGCCCGGTTCCATGCCCGTCACCTGGATGAATTCGCCGGTGCCCGGCGGCACGTAGACGCCGTCGACGCGGTCGCCGGTGCCGTCGCCGGTCGACAGTTCCACGACCTTGGCCGATTCCGGGATGGGCAGGCGGGTGCCGGCCAGCAGCGAGACCACCGCGCGCTCGTTGGGTCCGTCGCCCGCTTCCGACTTGCGTTGCGCCGGACTGGTTCCCGGTGTCTTGGTCCAGGACACGCACGCGACGGGCGCGTCCTCGGCGGCCAGGATCTCCGGTGTCTGCTCCGGGAAGTCGTCGACGGGCAGCGTGCGCACCACGGCGACCTCGTGGAGCACGTCCGGCGGCAGGGTCGGAATCTCGCTCAGCCCATGGGAATCGGCATTGCGGATGACTCGCGCGGTGAACGGGCTCACCGGCTGCACACCGTCGGCCAGCACCACATACGTCTCGGCCTTCGCCGTGCGGTCGGAGCTCGCCACCTCGATCACACCGCCCACCGGGATCTTGGACAGGGGCCCGGGGCCCGGCTGACCCGCGTTCGGGATGACCGGCGGCGCGAGCGAGGGCACTTCGGCGGTCGCACCGAGCAGACCGGGACCGATCGGGCGTGGCCGATGCGCGGCCAGCCCGAGCGAGCGCGCGAGCACCTTGTCCTCGGGGTCGACCGCGGCGTGTTTGCCGTCGTAGACGAGGTAGGTCTTGTTCTCGTGGCGAACGAACAGGGCGGCGGCGGGGTCGGCGGTGCGGATGCGCTCGCCCAGTTCCGGTTTGCCCGCGACGACGGCGGTTGTCGCGCCACTCGCCGATGCCGCACTGCCGCCCTGGGACAGCTGGATGGTCTCGCACAGCGACCAGGTGGAGCTGTCGCCCTGGCCGGAGCCCGGCAGCGCGCTCGGCGCACCGGGGATGCCGAGCAGCGGACCGCGCGGCAGATCGTTGAGCTTGCTGTCCTTCACCGCGTGTGGTTCGGCGTTGCTCTGGGTGATGAGCCGCGCCGAGGCCAGGTTGAGCACCGGGTGCAGCACCTTGTCGCCTTCGGCGGTATGGCGGACCACGTACAGGGCGCCGGAATCCTTGCCCGACACGATCAGGTTGTCACCGATCGCACCCTGTGGTCGCAGGAATCCCAGAATCGCCGCACCGGCGACGACCAGCAGGCCGAGGGCCGCCCCCACCCAGAGTGAGCGAACCTGCGAACGCATCGGATCGTGCAGCATCCGGACGTCTCGGCGCACCAGCGCGTGATCGAGACGACGCAGCAGGAAGCGGTAGCCGTTGACCTGGGCGCGGGTTGTCAGCTGTGCCGGCACTCGGCCCCTCCATCGAGCTATCCATCACCATCTCAGCCGACACGGTACCTTAAATCCGACATTGCCCTGAACCAACTTTCGAACGCACGCCGAGCTGGGACAACGATGGGGAACGACACGATGAACGGCCGGAGAACCGGCGCCGGAACCCTTCCCGAGCGGGAACGGGATCAGGCCGAGGAGCAGGTCCCAGCGCAGCGGAAGCCGGTGTCGCCGTACGACACTCTGCGCGATCCCGAGTTCTGGTTGTTCCGGATCTTCCCGCTGCGGGCGGTGGTCGGTGTCGCGCTTGTCGCGGCGGTGATGGCCTGGGTGGTGCTGGCGCTCTCGGACTCGGTGTGGGGTTCGGTTGGCGCGGGTGCGCTGATCGTGCTCATCGGCCTCGTTCCCGTGCGCGGAACGACCCTGGCCGGCCGGATGGCGATCGGGTTCGGGCGGCGGCGTGGCCGGGGCGCCACCGAACGACTCGCCCAGGCGCCCGCGTTCGACGTCCCCCTGGCCGACGGCGGCAACTGCGGAGTGCGCTGGGACGGCGACCTGCTGCTGACCATGCTGCGGATCGACCCGCCGCCGGACACGCTGACGCTGCTGCGGCACGGTTCGCTCAGCACCGACCAGCTGCTGCCGCTCACCGAGATCGCGCGCTGCCTCGATCAATTCGACATCACCCTCGCGGGTATCGACGTGGTGTCCACCGGTGCGCGCACGGCGGGTACCGGTGTGGCTTCTTATCTGTACGACCGCATCCTCGGCCCGCTGCCCGCCGTCGCGCACCGGACTCTGTGGCTGGTGCTGCGGATGGACCCACTGACCAATGCCGAAGCCGTCGAGAAGCGGGGCGGCGGCGCCGAGGGCGCGCTGCGCACCGCGATCATCGCCACGCGGCGGGTGGCGAACCGGCTGGCGGCCCGCGACATCGCCGCCTCGGTGCTCACCTCGTCGGAGATGAACAGCGCGGTACGGCAACTCACCCACGGATTCGAGATCGATCAGCTCGAGGAGACGCCGACCGCGCTCACCACACCGAGCCGCTGCCTGACCCACTACCAGGTGGGCGCCGAACTCATCACGCCGCGCGGGCTGGCCGATATCTGGGCGGTGCCGAGCCTGTCGACCACGCTCACACTGCGGCTTCGCCCGGGCGCACCGCGCCACGACCAGCGCAGCGATCACGCGGGCACCGTGGTGCTCAACGCGGTGGTGCGCTTCGACACCCTGGTCGAGCCCACCGACATCCCGATCCGGGGTCTGCGCGACATCACCGGTGGGCACCTGCGCACCCTGCTCGACACCCTCCCGGTCGCCTCGCTCGGCCGCTGGTCCGACGGCGAGGGCTACCGGGGAACGCTGACCGCCCTCACCGACATCGCAGTGCCGACGGCCGGCTGCGGGCAGCTGATCGGCGCCGACGAACGCGGCCAGGGCATCGCGGTGTCGCTGATCGGTGACGGCACCCGCCATCTCGAGGTGATCGGCAACCTCGACCTCGCCCAGCAGGTGATCCTGCGCGCCACCGCGCTCGGTGCGCACGCCATCGTGCACACCGCACGGCCCGAGGCATGGCATTCCATGATGGCCAATCTCAATGCACCCCAGGTGCTTTCGCTCGCGCCCCGGTCGGCCGGTGCCAGCTATCATCCGCCCGGCCCGCCGCCGATGCCCGCCGCGCCCTACCCGAGCACGACGGTGCTGGTGTTCGACGGCATCGAACCGACCACGCACGCCGGTGGCGCCACGATCGTCCACGTGCGCGCACCCCACGAGCAGGGCGGCGGAATCGACGCCGATGTCACCCTCATCCAGGATCCCTCGGCACCCAACCGGATCACGGTGCGCACACCCGCCGCGACCGCGACGGTGAACATGGTGACCACCCCGGAAGAAATGCACTACATCGGCGAATCCCTAGCCGCCCGCTGACCACCCGACCAAACAACGAACGGCCCGACACAAACCGTCGGGCCGTTCGCCTGATCCAGCAAGAACATGGGTAACTCACCGGGAACGGGCTAACGCTCCCATCCCCCAAAGTCTTGCCGCGTCAACAACTCACCCCGCACCTGAGTCTGGCCAAAAGACCCGGGGAGGCGGATCAGAAATCGGCGAAGCCGTCGCCGACCTTGCCGTCGGCCTCGATGGCGCGACCCAGCGCGTTCTCCACCTTCTTGCCGAGGTTGTCGAGCTTGATGAGGGTGTCGTCGAGCTCGTTGGTGACGTTGGTGTGCGCGGCGTTGAAGTTCTCCACAGCCGACTGACCGTGCAGGCTCTCCCGGAACGCGTTGGCGGCGCCGTTGAGCTCTTCGATCTGGGCCCGCATGTTGGAGCCGTAGTTGTTGAGGTCCGAGACCATCTCGGTGATCTTCGGCGAATTGTACTGAATCGTCATGATCTGTTCCTTGTCTGTCGTGAACGGCTACTCAGCGCGGAGCTCAGAGGCCCTCTTGGTCGGAGGCGACGATCGTCTGCTTGCCGGAGGTGACGGCCTGCGACAGACGGTCCAGCTTCTCGTTGAGCCGGGTGACCTCGTCGTGCCATTCGGTGGCGGCGGTCTTGAACTGACCGTGCGCCTCACCCGACCAGCCGGCGGCGACGGCCTGCACGGAGTCGTCGATCTGGTTGATGGAGGTCTTGAGCGTGGAGATGGCGTCTTCCATCCGGCTCACGACATTGTTGATGCCGCCTTCGTCGACACCGTAGTCGCCCGAGCCGCCACCACCGAGGTTGGTAAGAGACATATTTCAGAACCTTTCATCAGAACTTGTGTGTGCGCGAGGATCCGATCGATCTCGCTGAGCTGGACGCAGACCGACGCTGCGACGCGGAACTACGGCGGCATCCACCTCCCCCCGGGCAGTCCCTCGATCAGCGCTGCGACCGCTTGGGTCACCCGGTGATCGGTACCCGTGGTGAGCGTCGACCAGATCTGTCGATCCGGCGAGATCGTCGGGGCGGCGACGATGCGCCCGCGCCCCGTGTCGTAGACCGCGACAGCACCAGGCGCGCGGGTGGTCGAGCCGTCCTCGTGGCTGTAGACGACGATTTCCGCGTGCCCCGTGCAGGAGGCGAACGCCGCGCCGAGCACGGTGGCATCGCGCTCGGTGGCATCTAGCGCGTACAGGCCGTCGGCGAATTCCGCGGCTGTCGTCGCACCGTCGAGTCGCCGGGTCAGCTCGTCGGCGGGCGCGCTGAAGCCGCTGAACTGCGCGGGCTCGCGGTGACCGAGCGCGGCCAGGACCGGGCGCGCCAGTTCCTCGGCCGAACCGTCGCACCACACCGAATTCACCTCGAAGGTGTCATCGGTGCGCACGGCGATCGCATGGGCGCCGCCCCGGCGCACGACGCAGACGCGCTTGGTGCCGTCTTCGGCGTAGATCCGAACGGCCAGTTCACGATCCGGTTGGGCAAGCACGAACAGCGCGTCGGCCAGGCCGGGATCGACCTCGCCCTCGGCGTCGATGAGACCGCTGTCGCGTAGGTCCGCGACAGCCTGCTCATGGGCGCGGCGCCACTGTTCGTAGGAGTCCTGTTGCAGGCCGACGCGCAGCGTCAGCGGCAAGGTCTGCACGCCGAGGCGATCGGCGACGGCGAGCAGGGCGTCGTTGGTCAGGGTTGTCACGACCCGCCTCCCGGCTCCGCCCCACCCTGTTCGGTGCTCACGGCCCTGGCCGCCTGGCCGTGATCGCCGAGCACCGCGGGGGCGGCGCGGATCTCGCCGTCGAGGCTGAACTCCTCGGTGTGCTCGGGCAGGCTCGCCCGCGGGAACCGCGCGGTGTCCTGGGCCGCGGCCGCGCCGACCGGGCCCGGCGCGATCGGCGCCGCCTGTGTGCCCGCGGCGGCCGTGACCACGGGATTCGGCCGGGCGGTGACCTCGGCGCTGCTGGCCGACTGCGCGTACACCGGCGCGTTGTAGCTGGTCAGCGTGCGCGGAACCGATTGCAGGGCGGGCATTCCCGGGATACCACCGAATCCCGGCATGGCGCCGGGATGGGTCGCGGTCGGCTGTGGCGGCACGGCGGCTCGCTCGGCGGCCAGCGCCGTGGCGGGCGCGATCGGCGGCGGGTCCTGGTGCTGCCAAGCCGAAGCCAAGGGCTCGGTGGCCTTTTCGTAGTTCTCCATCACCCGCGAGGCAACGGCCTTCGCGACATCGTGCTCGGTGTCGGTATCGGCGGCGACCGCCTTGATCGGCGCACCGAGCATCCCGCTCACCGACTCGAGGGTGCGCTGCACCTGCTGGATGGCCTCGATGTCGGCGGTATTGGGCATCGCCAGCCGGGCCACCTCGTAGGCGGCGACCTGCGCCTGGAATTTCGCGGCGTTCGCGGCGGCGGCCGTCGAGGTCTCGAGCAGCCACTCACGTAGCGCCGTAACCCGTTGCACCACTTCGTCACTGCGCCCGGACTGCCAGGCGCCGCGCAGGTCGGTGAGCACCTTCTCGTATTCCAGTACGGCCGCGCCGAACGACGCGGCCAGTTGTGTCCACGCGCCGATCGCCTCAGCCATGGGGACAGACCCCGCCCCCGTGGTGAGGTCTCGCGCCAGCTGTTCCGGCGGACGCGCCGACCACACCACGCCGGTGAACCCTGGCTGTGGTGGTTCGATCATTGCGGCGGAGTACCTCCGAAGTCCGCCGTGTTGTCGCTTTCCATCCCGCTGAAGCGGTTCGCCTGCAGGCGAAGCGTCGCGGCGAGCTTGCGCATCTCCTCGACGCCGGCCTGCGCGCGGGTCAGATACGACGCGGCCACCTCGTTGGCGGTCTGCGCCGAGCGGCCCGACACCTCGTCGGCCCCCGCGGGCGCGACGGTCAGCGCGTGCTCGGCCGCCTGCAGGTCGGCCGCGAGCCGGTCGGCCAGCGAGTCGAGCCCGGACGAGGCCTGACTCGCCGTCGCGGCGTCGAACTGCACGCCGTCGTAGATCTCACCTGTCACGTCGGCCATGGTGAACCTCCTGTGTGCGAACGAAAATCTGCGTCATAGCGTCAGTTCCTTGTCGGGCGGCGCTTCCGAGGTCGTGGTGTCGGCCGCGCCGACAACCGGCAGCGACACACCCTCGATCCGGCCGATCACCTCGTCGCCGTGCGAGCCGGTGACCAGCTGACCGCGCACCGCGTCGTCGGTTGACGATTCGCCGTCGCGCGCGAGACCGGCACCCATGGGTGCGCCCATCGGCATCGCGCCCGTGCCGGCAGCCGACGACCCACCCGAGGTGACGGCCGCGGCCGACGTGGTCGAGGCGGCCGCCGCACCCATCGCGCCGGGCAGCGTGCTCAGCGCGCCGCCGACCGAGCGGGTGTTGGGGAACGGGCTCAACGGGGTGCTCGCCGCGGCGATCGCGCCGACGGCGCCACCGGCTCCGCCGCCGATTCCGCCACTCGCGCCACCACCCGCGCCATCGGTTTCGGCACCGTCGACGGTTCCCTCGGCGGTCGTGTTGTCGCCCTCGGTGGTGGTCTTCGGTGCCGACAGCGAGGTATTCGCCGCGGCCAGCTCACCGAGCGACTGCGCGACCGTGGTCGCCGTCGACATCAGCGGGGTGATCATGCTCATCAGCTGCGTCAGCTGCTCGGTCGAGTTCACACCGGTGGGCGCGTTGGTGATCGGCACCTTCTCGCCCGCTGCGGTCATGCTCGCGCTGTGCCCGACCAGTTCGGTCTTGGTCTTGACGGTGATCGCCAGTGCCTCGGCGGTGGACGAGGCGGCCGAGGCGACCAGGAAGGCCGCACCGGCCCCCGAGCCCATCAGCAGCGGCGCCATCGCCATGGTCGCCGAGAACTTCGCGATCACCGCCGCCATCAGCCCCGCACCGGTGGCGACGCTGACGGCGCCGTTGGCGAGAACCGCCTTCTCCTGGGTGCTCTGGGCCGCCAGCTTGCCCGCGTCGGTCTGCGCCTCGCTCGCCTTCTGCGCGGCCTCCATCGCCGCGATGCCCTGCCATACCGACATCACCGTCTGGATCGCCGTCGAGCCGAGCGACATCACCGTCTGCATCACGGTGCTCACGTTCGACAGCATTTCCGTGGGGTCCGTCGTGGTTCCCGTGCCGTCGCCGGTGGAGTTGGTGCCGAGCTGACCGGTACCGAACGCGGACGCCAGATCGGTGAGCGGGCGCATCAGCGCGCTCAGATCGATCGTCGGCAGCGGCGGCAGTTCGGGCAGCTGCACGAACTCCGGCACCTGCGGCAGGGCGGGCAGCCCCATCGAGCCGAGGATGTCGTTCACCGGCATGTCGAGCATGGGGGCAAGCGAACTGCCGCGCAGCAGTTCCAGCACGGTCGGATCCAGCGGATCCGCGCCGGGCGGCGGGGTCGCTCCTGGGAATGTCATGACTGGGTGCGAACCGAACCGATGTCCATGCCCGAGGCGCCGTCGACACCCTCGTAGGTGGCCGCACCCTGATGCGCGGTCAACGCGGTGCCCGCGTGCACCGCGGCCAGTTCGGCGACCGAGGACAGGTGGTTGGCCTGCGCGAAGGCATACGAGGCGAGCAGTTCCTGCCCGATCAGCCCGAACACCGGCACGACCGCGGCGACTGTCGCGGCCTGATCGACCGCCGCGGCCGAGGCGACACCCGACGCCATCGCCGCCGACGCGCTTCCGTAGGCACGCAACGCATCAGGGACAACTTCGAAGTGGCTCATGTCAATCGTCCAATCTCGAAACATCACTTGATGTTTCGTAGTCAACCTTAACCAGCCGAGCCGGCGCGCGACGATCGCGCAAGGGTAAACAGTCGATGACTAACCCGTGCTCTCCTCGTTGAACGCGGTGATGAGTTCGCCGCGTTGCGCGAAGGCACGATGCGCGGCGGTGCGCGCGGTGTCGACGAGGGTCTGCTCGAGTTCGGCGGGCGTCAGTTTCGCGATGCCCGGTGCGAAACTCAGGCCGACGAGAGCGGCGTTGGCGTCGACCTCGACAGTCACCGTTCCATCCTGCGACGTCTCGGTCACCAGGATGGCCTTGGTCGCATCCTGGAGATCGGTGAGCCGGTAGAGCTGTTTCTGCACCCGAGCGATGAGCTCGTCCATCGTTTCGACCATGTCGCCTCCCCAATCCACCTGCCGCTCAGACCGATCGCAGCCAGCTCTGCGGTTCGGTGTCGTAGTCCTGCTCGTCGATGATCTCCTGGCGTGCCACCTCTTCCTCGGTCGGCAGGCCGGTGAGCGCGAGCATTTCCGGGGACATCCCCGCCGCGCGGAACTGTTCGCGCCGCGCCATGCCCGCCCGGTTGGCCGACTGCTTGCACAGGCGGAGCACCTCGGCGGCCAGCTGCGCCGGATCGCGGCGCAACTGGTCGGGCTCGAGCCGAAGACCCAGGGGCAGACCATTTTCCGTGGTCCGCACCGAGATCGCTCCCGTCATCGACGTGGATACGAACTCGGTGGGAAATTCGTCCTGCTGTGCCGACGTCATCGCCTCGCCCCCTCAGACTCGTTCATCTTTGATGGCCCGCACCACTTCCGCGATGCGCTGGTTGATCAGCTCGGTGAAACGCTTCGCATCCGCCGCCGTCGCCACCCGCGGCACTTCTTCGGCGATCACATAGCGGCCGTCGTCGACCACGTCGCGCCAGCTCAGTTTGTGCCGGGTGACGCCGCGCGGCCCGAACCGCGAGCGACCCTGGATGACCTCGACCTCGCCTGCGCGCAGCAGCGGCGCGGACTCGAACTGCTTGGCGCGCAGCGGGGCCGGGTCGTCGAAGGAATCATGGACCGACGAGATGGCGTACGAGTAGTCGAGTTGTGCTGCCTTGTCCCCTGTTTCGAGCACCAGATCGGCCTCGCGGCCGGGTGCGTTCTCCGGAAGTTCGCGAACCACGTATTCGGCCAGACTTACCGCGTCGCACTCGGTGACGACGTAACCGCCGCTGTCCCAATAGGTGTCGCCAGGCTTCTGACGCACCACGTAACCCCGGTCGCCGCGCCTGCAACCCATCACCCGCACCAGCGCGTCGACCCTCATGTCGTCCACGCCGTCGTGGCCGTGGACGATGACCTTGATGTCGGGATCGAGCAGCGTTTCGAGCACGAAGCTGACGAACTCCGGCTCGTTGCGCCGCAACCCCGCGAGCGCGTCGGCCTTCTGCCGGTCCAGTTCATCGGCGTCCAGGGTTCTGGTCCGGCAGAAGAACGGCCACGGCACGAAATCGGAGGTGGCCCACTCCCACAGGGTGAACATCTCCAGTTCCGTCAGGTTCCACGTGCGGTTCATTGCTCGACGACCGGCCTCACCACGGTCTGCGCCTCGCCGATCGCCTCTTCCAGATGCTCGACCGAATCCAGGTAGTCGGCCCGCTTGTGGTCCTTCTGCTGACCACCGGCACCAGCGCCCGCGCCACCGCCGCCCATGGGCCCACCCATCGGCATGCCCGCTCCGGCACCGGCGGCATTGGCCAGACCGGCCCGGCTTGCCATGGCGGCGAGATCGGTGGTGGCCGTCGCGCGGGGGAACAGTTTCGACGCCTTCTCGAGGTTCTGGCCCTCGACTTTGGCGCCGAGCCCACCCCCGGCACCGCCACCCGCGCCACCGCCACCCTTGGAACCGGCGAGACCCATCTTCTTGGCGGCTTCGTCCAATGCCGCAGCACTGGTCGGGATTCCACTCAGCCCGGCCATACTCGCCTGCTGGGCAGCCTGGGAGGCGGCCTGCTCGGCAGCGGCGGAGATCTGCTCGCCGATCTGCGAGGCCTGCGAGGCGGCCTGGGAGGCGAGCTGCTGCAAGGCCTGGGAAGCCGTCTCCTGGGCTTGCTGCTGTTGCTGCTGTGCGGCCTGCTGCGCGGCAGCGCGTTCCGCGTCTTTGGCGGCCTGCTCCTGGGCTTTCCGCTGCGCCTCGGACTGCTGCAGGGCCGCGAGCTGTTGCTGGTGTGCGGCGTCCTGCTGGGCTTTCAGCTGGGCGGCCGTCGCCGCGTCGTTGTTCTGCGACCCGCCACCGCCACCCGCGGGATTTCCGGGGCTTCCGGGATTACCGGGGTTGGTGGGGTTGCCGGGCGGGTTCTCGGCGACCTTCCCGGTGCCCGCCGGTCCGGGCAGTGCGGGCAGGGCACCGATCGCCGCCGCGTAACCCGGGCGGTACCAGTTGTTGAAGACGGTGCGCGCGTGATCTTCCCACGTCTTCCGCTCGTAGGCATTGAGTTGGTCGGCCGGTTTGTCCGGCATGTTCGCCTGGGTGGTCTGGGCCCAGTTGTAGGCGTCGAGCAGCAGTTCGCTCACTCGGTACATGGTGCGGGTCAACTCGAGGCCCCGCCCGGTGTACCGGTGGACGGCGTCGCGCGCGCCCCCGGCGCCGCGCCCGGTCCAGCGTTCCTTGTTGTCGACCAGAGTCCTGATTCTGGTGTCGTAGTCGCTGAAGCCGCGGCTCATCTGCGAGGCCATCCGGTGCCAGTCCGACGACATGTCCCGCAACCAGCTCGATCGCCGCAACGAGATGCCCAGGTTGTAGAAGTCCGTGTAGTTCAGCGTCGATCCCGGTTCCGCGGTGTGCGAAGCCGACACCGTTTTCAGGCTCTCCTTCGGGGTGTTGGCACCCGACGGAAGGCCGCCGTACTGACCGCTCTTGTCCGTATCGGTCTTCTTGTATTCCCCTGGTTCCCGACCGCGTGTGTCGTCGATCCAGGCGGTGTCACGCGGATTGATCTGTCCCAAGTGCTGTTCGGCGTGGACGATGCTGTCGGCCGGATTCCGGGTGGACAGAATATTGCTCAACTCGTCTTTCGACTCCTGGTCCTTGTTCTTGTAGTTGTTCCCGGCGATCAGGAACGACAAGGCCATGTCGTTGAGAACTTGCTTGTGGTCCTTCAAGATGTCGTCGCGGAACTCGCGCCCCAGCGTGTAGAACTCCTGTGTGAGCGCGCGGCCCGAGGTGAGGTGACCGAGGAGGTTCTCGGTTTGACCGGCCCCCGTCGTGTCAGGCGAGATGATTTCACCGACCTTGCCCTCGACCAGGGCGATGATGTCGAGCACATCCGCGCAGTATCCGGCGGCTTCCGTCGCCGCGCCGTCCTCGAGCTTGAGTGACCCCGAGTTCCGGTATCCCCGCCAGTCCTCCATCGGTGTGCCCACGAGGTCACACTCCCACTGTCTCGACGGTGCGGTTCCTCATCCGTAGACGCCCCTCCTCATCGCTGGCACACCGGCCGGTCGTGCCCCCGCAAACATGGCAGCCGAGTCTTACAACGCGGCAACACCATTCTTAAATCACGCTAACGATTATAGGGTTACCGGCGCGTATCCGCATCAGGACGATACGACCGACCGATGTCGCTCGTAGAAGTTCTCCGCGAACTCCACCGCGAACACCTCGGGCGCCACCGCCGACGAAGAACGATGCAGCACACCGTCGTCGGCGACGTAGAAGATCGCCCGGCCGACCGCGATCTCACCAGGTTGCACCGGGACGAAAACCATCCAGCCGACACTGATTCGTTCCGCCTGCAACTCGTCGGGCGGATAGCGCACGGGGTCGGCGGACGTTTCGGTCAAGTGCGCGCGCACCACGTCGATCGCGTCTTCGCGCGCCATCGGTTCGGGTAGGCGAGCGGTCACCCCGGCCATGGTGAGCTGAAAGAAGGCGGCGTCGACATCGAAAAGCTCAGCGTCGCTGAAGACTTCGACGACCGTGTCGCGGGTGACCACACCGGCTTCGGCCGCCGCGACCAGGGTTTCGACACCCGCGCGCTGGTGCTCGTCGGCACGAACGCCGAGCAGGTCGGTGACGATCCTGGCGACGGTCTCGGAGCTCCAGAAGCCGGGTACGGCCTCGGCGATCCCGTCGGCGGTAGGCGAATCACCGTGGTACCAGCGCCCATTGGTCCACCAGTAGCAGAACGACAACATTCCGCCTGCGGCACGGTGGTTGAGCACCTGCGCTGAAACCCACGACGGCGCACCCGTGTAGAGCCCCGTCGGCGGCCCGCCCTCGGCGTAGGCGGCGGCGAGTTCCGGCGAGTTCCATACGCCACCGGAGAGCACGGCGCGATTGCCGGGCAGCAGGTACAGCGAACTTCCGCTGCGCCGCACCCCTTCGAACCAGTTCAGCGAGGGCAGCGAGCGCGGGCCGAACTCCGAACCGACCGCGACGAAGGCCGCCGACAGCACTGCCCAGCGCGCCACCATCAGCGGCAAGGGCGGCAGGCCCACGTCGGAATCGCTGGCGCGCAGTCCTTTTCGTCGGTCGGCGAGCTCCTGTTCGGCCGCGGTGCGTGGTGCGCGGATCTGCTTGTCGTCGTGCCCCACGTATGCCGACAACCACACCGGCACCGACCGGCGCGGGAACGCCGCCAGGTCGGCGCGGTAGGAGTCCTGGGCAAGGAGGTGTTCGTCGGGGAACGGCTCGTCACCGTAGTCGTAGTCGACGTCGATCTCGCCTGCACCCGACAGACTCAGTACCAGGCGCCACCACGGCCCGTCACCGAGCTCGGCCGACAGCAGCCGGTGCTCCCACACCAGGTCGATGATCTCCTGCGGCGGCGTCACCTGCACGGGTTCGATGGTGTCGCCGGAGAACAGGGCGACCGAGGAATGCTCGAGGACCGTGAGGGCGAAGGCCGCGTGCAGGCGCTGCCAATCCGGTGGGGCGAGCGAAGCCAGATCGCGGGCGACCTGGTGCATGATCTTCCTGGCCCGCTCGGCAGGGTCCTCGGGTTCCGGTTCGTCGTCGGCCATGGTGAAACCGACATCGGGCTCGTCCTCGGTGGACTCGCCGCCGGTAGCCGTGTCGGCTTGCGCGAGTGCGGAGTCCGGTTCGGCCGGAACGTAATTCGGTTCCGCGGGAACAGATTCGGTGGATTCGTCGTGGTCCGGTTCGGTGGTGCGCTCGTCGAGCCGGTCGCCTCCGCTGGTCATATCGGGCGGAAATCCCCTCATCTGGTTCATCGGTTGATCGGTCAGGTCGCCAGGGGCAGACCGAGCTGCGGCAGCTCGATCAGGGTGTTGCCCTGGCGTTCGTTCCAGGCGTCGTAGGTGAACGAATCCGGTGTCGCCAGGCCGAATCCGTCGCGCAACCCGCCGACCACCATGTCGGCGAGTCGCCGATAGTCGGCTGACGACGCGGGCCAGGTCAGGCGGGTCCACCAATTCTCGTGGTAGCGGTCGCGAGGCTGCCAGCCGAGTTCACGGATCACCGCCGTGCCCTCCCGACCTGCGCGGAGTTCAGTGGCCAGCCGGTCGTCGTCGACGAGTTCGGCTGTCAGTTCGGTATCGGTCTGCAGGAACTGAGCGAACCTCGACGGGCGTTCCTC
Organism: Nocardia ignorata NBRC 108230; assembly: GCF_001612905.1. Lineage (GTDB taxonomy): Bacteria > Actinomycetota > Actinomycetes > Mycobacteriales > Mycobacteriaceae > Nocardia > Nocardia ignorata. Next base: position 176,230 of record NZ_BDBI01000016.1, read on the forward strand.
GCGTGATTCCACGATCTTCACGATCGCGCCCGCAGGCAGGCGAGCCAGCTCTCCCGCCAGTGCTTTCGCGAAATCGTCCCAGGTCACCGGGATTCCTCGGCAGCCAAGGCGTCGGCTTGATCGCCGAGCGCGAGCCAGTTGTTGTCCATCAGCGTCAGCTGCAGGGAACCGTCCACGTCGCGCAGGATCAGGGTGTCGGCCTCGCCCGCCCAGCGCACCGCGGACACCTCGCCGGGGAGGTGTGCGGTCGGCCTGCCGAACAGTTCGGTCAGTAGTCCCACCCACCGGGCGAAGGTGTCACGCGCCCAGGCGCGACCCTCGTCGTCCTGTGGGACACCCTTGGTGAGCCACAGGGTGATGTCCACGATGCGGCTGTCCTCGGCGAAGACGCGGCCGCTGGTCGGACCGAAGCCGATATCGAGACGGGCGCGGTCCGCGTGCGGGCTCAGCACCCGCCAACCGAAGCGGGCAGCCAGGTCGGGCAGCGAATCCATCTGCTTGGCGCCGCCGAGCTCGCGCAGGCCGGTGGCGATCTCGGTGAGCTGTTCGTCGGTCAGCACCCGACGGCGGTCCGCGCTCATGCCTGCACCTCCTCGGTCATCGGCGCTTCTTCGCCAGATCGGCGAGCCTGCGCTGCCGGACCAGGTCGGCTTCGCGCGCGTTCGAGCCGTCGAGTTGCCCCGCGAACGCCGCCCGCGCTGCCTGGACCAGGTCGTCGGAGGCGTTCGGGTAGGCACGGGCCACCTGCCACAGCGCGTCCTCGGTCTTCATGTCGAGTCCGGTCTCGGAATGGATGCCGCCACCGCTGAGCACCGAAGCGAGCATCTTGTCGAAGTTCTGCCGAATCTCGGCCTCGGTCGGTTCGGTCTCCCGCACCGCATGCCTCCTCACATCGTCGCGGCCTGAGCATCATCGGGCGAAAATCGTGGTCCGCCGCTGGTCATCGTGCACCACATCACGGATGTAGGCACCGAGGTCCAGCTCCGGTGGCAGCGCCCGATACACCAGCTCACAGACGACAGTATCGCCGATGACGATGGCGAACCGGTTCGTCCGCCAGGCGACCGTTCCCCAGTCGACCCGGGCGTCGCCCTCGAGCGGGAACGTCCGATCCCCCACCCGCACGGCCAACCCGTCCATCGACCGGTAGAACACCATCTTCACACCGTTCAGCTCACCGTAGACGCCGCTGTCGTGACCTGCCGACTGCCCGGCCTGCAGGGCACCGGTGATCGGGTCGAACAGGGAACGGACGCCGTAGCCGGCGAAGGGGCGTACGACCAGGCCGTCGGTCGAGATGGTCCTGGGGTAGTTGCGGGCGGGGTGTCCGTTGATTCCGGCAGTGGACGGGGGCGCCGACATCGGCATGGCCGGTGGGACGCCATAGGTGGGTTCCTGTGTGTGGGCAGGTTGGAACGGAAGTTGGTTCGCCGGCGGAGCGGGGGGTGAGTGCCCGGTGCCTGGGTATTGGGCGAGCGGGGGTTGGGTTGTGGGATGGTAGGGCTGTGGCGCGGGGTTCTGCGAGCCCGGTGCCATGGGGTACTGCCCGTCCTGGGCGGGGGCCGTGGGGTACTGCCCGTTCGAGGCCGTTGAGTGCTGTCCCTGCGGGATTGGTGTCGTCCCGTAGTTCCCTTGCGCTGACGGGTACTGCCCCTGTGCACCCTGTGTCGTTGGGTACTGGGGCGAGGAGCTGTGTGGGGACGATTCGTTCCCGTTCGGGTACAGGCCGGTCTGGCCATTCGCCGGATATCCGGAGCGGTCCTGCCCAGTCGGGTACTGGAATCGACCCTGATCGGCGGAGCCCGTCGGGGATGCCGCGTTCGGGTACGGCGGCAACTGCGCAGGAGTTGATCCCCCCGCCTCGATACCCGGAGGTGGCACGAACGACCCGGATGCTGGGTTCGCTTCGTACCCATGCTGCGCCCAAGGAGTGCGGGGCGCATCCGTTTCGCTGGACGGAACCTGTAGTCCCCGAAGGAAATCCGGAGCCGCGGCATTGCCAGGAATCCCGATCTGCGCTGGCCGCAGCTCATTCGGACCGTCCGAGGACATCGGATCAGGAACAAGTGGCATGTCCGGCGAGCCTGGGATACCCGGCGGCACCTGGAAGCCAGGCATCGGAATTCCCGGCGGCACAGACAGACCGGGTACCTCTGGCGGCACCGGCATCTGTGGTGTCGGTACACCCGGTGGCGTCGGTACACCCGGTGGCGTCGGTACACCCGGTGGCGTCGGTACACCCGGTGGCGTCGGTACACCCGGTGGCATCGTTACACCCGGCGGAATCGGGAAGCCCGGCGGCACACCCGGAGGCGTCGGCATATCCGGCGGGGTCGGCACGCCCGGCGGCGTCGGCACATCCGGCGGCGTCGGCACATCCGGCGGCGTCGGCACATCCGGCGGCGTCGGCACATCCGGCGGCGTCGGCACATCCGGCGGCGTCGGGTTCGACGGGCCAGGCGGGGTCGGAGGGTTGGGCGGGGTCGGAGCGTTTGGCGGGGTCGGAGGGTTTGGCGGGGTCGGAGGGGTCGGTGGGGTCGGTGGAGGGGTCGGGTCTGAAGGGGTTAGGTCGAATTCGAGGGGTGGAAGGGGGGAGATGGGTGGGGGGACGGGGAAGTCGAAGTCGTAGTCCTTCGGGGGGTGCGGGATTCGGGAGCGAGTTGGGCCGACGGGGCGGTTTGCCGGCTCGGGTGCCGCGTGAGGTGGTGTAGTGGTCAGCGCGCCCGGGGTGCCATTGGACGAGCTGTCGGTATCACTGTCGGGGCGTACCTCGCGATCGGCAGAATCGTTGCCTCCTTCGTCGGTGCCGAGTTCCCTCTCGCCTGCCCCATCCGTGTCGACGTCGTCAGCGCCGGTGTTGACGGGCCGGCTCGTACCAGGGCCAGTGTCGACGGGCAGGTTCGGACCGGACACCTCATGATCCGAGGTGTCCGCATCGGGCTCGTGCGCAGCGCGATCGCCGCCGACCTGACCGTCCGTAATGGGGGCAGGGCCGACGGAACCGTTGACGCTTGTGTCGTCGGACGTGTTCACAACCGGCGGGTTGGTGCCGCCGCCACCATGCTCGTTCGGGGCGGGGGCCCTGTTGACGGGACCGTCGGCGCCCAGCTCGTTGGAGAGTTGGGGCTGAGCGGGAAGTGGGGATCGGCGGGTGAGGCTCCCCGGGGGTAGGTGGGTGGGGTTGTCGAGGGCGGTATCGATGTCGGTCAGCGTTGTGCGGGCATCGTCGACGCGCTGGGCAGCTTGCTCCAAGGCGGTGAGGCGGTCTTGCCATGGCTGTTGCTCGTCGACTCGCATTGTGCGGGAGCGCAGTTCGGCGATGGCGTCGGTTCGGGTACGGGGGTCGATCAGGTCGGATTCGTTGATCGGGAGGCCCTGGCGGGCTTGTCCGAGGGCGGCTTCGGCGTCGGCGAGTTCCCTTGTCGCTTCCGCTCTTTGCGCGGTGAGGCGCTGCACCTCGAGGTCGGCGGCGCGGTGCAGCAGTTCGGTGAGTTCGGTGATGTCGGCGGCGCGGCGCAGGACTTCGTCGCGCAGTTCGGCCTGCACCTCGGCGAGTTGTTCGGGGGTCAGGCGTTCGTGCTGGTCGATCTTGCCGTCGCGGTAGATCTCGTAGACCTCGGCCCAGCGCTCGGGGGTGGCGTCGGTGAGATCCAGGCCGAGGATGCGGACGAAGTCGCGGCTCGCACCGCGGTCCGGACCGGGCGCGATATCGGTGTGACCGTCCAGCAGACCGAGCAATTCGGGCACGTCGACCAGAGCGGACGGATCGCCGACGAGGTCGAGCAGATGCCGGACAGCCTTGTCGTGCACCGGGAATTCGGCGTCGGGGACGCGCGGGTCCACGGCGTTGTCACCATGTGCGCGCGGATCGAAGTGGTCGATCTCGGCGAGTTCTTCCGCATAGTCGGTGAGCGCGTCGACCAGCTCTTCACGAATGCCGTTGCGGTGCACCAGATCGGCGACCACCTCGCCCAGCTGCTTGATCGACGTCACCACCGGTTCGTCGGCACCCGGCGGCCTGCGCAGCGCGTCGAGTCGGCGGACCAGCCGGTCGTCGGCCGCCGCGACACGCTGGGAGTCGATGCCGCTCAACTCTTTCGCGTACTTCACCAGCGCTTCGGCCTGCTGCTGCCTGCGTGGGTTGCGCTGACGCTGATCGGTGAATTCCTCGGCCAGCCTGCGCGGCGTCATCTCCTCGGCGTCGAGTCCGAGCCGATGCGACACGCGGTGCCGCGCCGCTTCCACCTGGTGGAAGGTGTCGATATCCCATGCGGTGCGGGCGTAGTCGATGATCGCTTCGATCTGGCTGGCGCGCACCGCGTTCTCGGCCCGCAGGGTGGCAAGCTTGTCCGCCAGCGACTGCGCCGACGATCGATCGGCCTCGGTGATGCCGAGCCGATCCACGAGTTCGCCGACAGCCGCGCTGATTTCGTCAGGCGAGCGAAGATCGGCACTCTCGGCCGGGTCGGTCACCGCGAGCGCGTCGTCGACCGGTTCGTCGGGAACCACCCGCCACCCCGACCCGTCGTTCACAGCGGTCACATCAACGGATCGACCGTCGACCGCACCGCCGAAGTGCCGTACGTCGCGCAACCCTTGGTCGAGCACGAGGATGCGTTCGGGTATCGCCTGACCGTCGGCCAGGGTCCGCCCGGGCCGCACATCGGTACCGATGTAGCGCACGTCGACCACACCGTCATTGACCGCCTGCGCCAGATCCGGGTAGCGACCGAGCGCATCGGCGAGCACTCGATCATGTCCCGTCGGCCCGTCGAGGACGACCAGCCGCAGCGAGCCCTCGGAATCGCCTGGAACGAGGCCGATTCCGGTTCCGTCGTCGAGCATGGCGCCACCACGCGAGAGCACCCAGTCCCGGCTCGCCATGTCGCCGATCAGATCGGTGAGTTCGGCAGCCTCGCTGTGCGCGCGCAGGAATGTTTCGGCGTCGCGAGCGAAATCGGTTGCCAGCGCGTCATATTCACGAATGCGGTCCATTTCGGCGGTGAACACGTCACGCAGGTCACCCGCGTCCAGGTCGGACAGGTCGGTCTGTAGCAATTGCGCCCACACCGCGCGTTCGTCGCGAATCTGGTCTCGCCGCAACGCGTTCTCGAAGTACTCGCGCATGCCCTGGTCGATGCCCGGCTGATCGGAGTAGGTGAGGTCGCCCCAGTCGCGCCCCGGTTCGCCACCGTTGTTCACTCCCTGCCAGTTCAACAGGGTCGGGTTGCCCTGGTTGGCCCGGACCACCTCGATCAGGAAGCGGGTCATCGGGTCGCTGTCGAAGAAGTCGATCTGGTCGGTGAACGGGATGCGCTGGTGTTCGGCGGCGAAGCGGCGGGCCGCCTCGGCCATGCCGGTGAGGGCACCTATCCGGCGCAGCTGCTGGTAGCGGATCTGGTCGAGGGCGCGGCGCACGTTCTCCGGTGTCGGGTCGCCGAGGGTGACCTCGAGGTCGTCGGCGGCATCGGTCAGCGTGTCGGCGAGGTCGTCACGCAGGGTCGCCGCGTCCTCGAGTTCCCGTGTCCAGCTGCCTATCTCGGCAGTCGAGCGCGCGACCTCGGCGTTGTCGGGCAGCGTGTCCGGCTGCGCAGGCAGTTCCGGGCGCTGCTCGCCTGCGGCGAGTTCGCGGGCCTCGGCATCGGCCTGCCGTTTCAGGTCCTCGAGTTCGACACCGAGCTCCCGACGCACCAGGTCGGGGTCGGCTTCGTCGAGCGCGTACCGGTATTCGGAGCCGTCGCGCAGGGTCGGCGGGCGGTTGTCCGGTGCCGCCTGATCGGCGATCCGCGAAGTGAGGTGCTTGAAGAACGGCACCAGCTCGCGGCTGCGCCACATCGTGATGGCTTCCTTGAGAATGCGCACCGGGCTGAATTTGGTACTCAGGACATCGTATTCGTCACCCGGCGCCGGGCTCGGGTCGCGCTGACTGGTCAGCGGCAGACCCGCTTGGTGACCGAGCATCGATTGGCCCGCGCTGTCGATACCCGAACCTGACGGGTACTTGGGCGTATGACCTTCGTACCCGAAGTTCACCGCGTCCCACAGGCGGCGCAGCAGGGATTTGCGCGGCGCGGGCTCGTCTGACGGGTCGGCCGCGGTCGGGTCGGGCGGGTCGAGGCGTTCGGCCTCTTCGACCCGCCAGCGGGAATCGCCGTCGGGCACGAGGCGCGCGGGTACGCAGTCCCCGTCGACCTGGATGTTGTAGCGGCGGGAACCGTCCGGATTGTCACCACTCTCGGTGACACGGACCGCATCGGCGAGGTCGAGGATGTCGGTGGCTTCCCGGCGGGCATCGGCGCGAGCATCGGCCATCGCACGATCCGGGTCGCGCGCGAGTGTGTCGGGATCGACGCGGAGCCTGCGAGCCCAGCCGTCACGCGCGGCTTCGGCTTGGGCACGCAAGGCTGGATCGCTGATTCCGGCGACGCGGTCCGCCGCAGCGGCCATGGCCTCGATCATGGCCGCGCGCAACAAGTTTCGATACCGCAGGTGTGCGACGGTATCGCCGAGCTGGGCGAGATCGGCATCGCTGAGATCGAATCGGCGCACCAGACGATCACGGGTCTGATCCACCGACTCGGGCGTGGGCACGTGGTCGGCGGCGTGATCCGGACCCGAGCCGGGCGTCGGCACCCTGGCTGCGGGGCCATTCGGATTCGACGCGAGAATCGGTGAACCCTGCGCGGGCGGCACCTGCTGCGTCGGCATGGACGGCTCGTCCACCGGCAGACCGGCGCGCCGAAGATCGTCCTGGACCTCACGCAATGTCGCATCGTCGGCCTCGGTGAGCCAGTACTGCTCGTCACCGTAGAGCTCGGTGTCCGATAGCGGACCGAAGTCGACCGGGTACCGCATAGCCGGCCCGTCGGCGCTGTCGAGGAACCCACGAGCCCGCGCCAACTCCGCAAGCTCGGCCAACGCCGCCAACGGCTGCCGCAACCCGGAGAACCGCTCCCCCAACCCGAGCGCCTCCCCCAACGCCCGAGCATACGAAGCCGCATCCTCCGACAAGGGCGCCGCATCCCGCTGTCCCGGAAGATCCCGCTGTTCCCGCAGGAACTCGGCCACATCGCGCAGTGGATCCCCCCTGCGCGGCTGGGAGTTGTCCCCCGAATCAGGGGAGCTCGAGGGCGGTGTCGGCGGCATGGGCGGACCGCCCGGCGTCGGGGTGTCCGGCGTCTGCGGCGACTCTGGCGACGACGGCGCATGGGGCACAGAGGGCGACTGCGACGGCGACGAAGGTGTCTGCGGCACAGGCGTAGTCGGTGATGAAGACGGCGGCGGCGACACAAAAGGTTTGGGTGGTGCCGACGGCATGGGTGGTGCCGAAGGCATCGGGGGCGCTGACGGCATGGGCGGTACCGAAGGCATGGGCGGCGCGGACGGCATCGGGGGCGCTGACAGCATGGGCGGTACCGAAGGCATCGGCGGTGCCGACGGCTTGGGCGGCGCCGAAGGCATCGGGGGCGCGGACGGCATCGGCGGTACCGAAGGCATCGGCGGTGCCGACGGCTGGGGCGGCGCCGAAGGCATCGGCGGTACCGGGTTGACGCCCGGTTGGGCTGGTGGCTGGTGGGCCGCGCCGGGGGTGGACGGGGGCTTGGACGGTGTCGGGTCGGGGGACGCGGGGAGGCCGTCTTCGTCGGGGCCCTCGTCGTCGCGGCGGTCGAGTTCGTCGAATTGGGCGGCGATTTCCTGGCGGGCCTGGTCCAGGAGGTGTTCCAGGCGAAGGGTTCTGGCCTTGGCGAGGAGGTCGGCGGCGAGTTGTTCGCGGTCGAGTTCGGCGTCGACGGAACGGTCGTCGAGTTCACGACGCAGTTGGCTTATCTCGTCGAGGATGTCGCGAATTCGGCTTTCCGGCGTCGGCTGGGCCTGTGGGTCGCGGGCGGGTACCGACTCTTCGGGTTGCGGTGCGGGCGACTCGTTCAGTCCCTGCTCCAGCTCCTGCTGGACCTGTGTCAATCGCTCGAGCGTCTCCGTCAGGCGAGCGTCGGCGGTGTCATCGTGCCGATCGAACACCTCGTCGGTAGCCGCGGATTTCCGGCGGGCCGCGTCGCCGAACGGGTTGCCGTCCGAATCGCGCTCGTACCCACCATCTTCCGGCTCATCAGGCGACGACGACAACCGAGGCGGCTGCGCAGGCGGCTTTCCGCCCCCACCGTTCTCGGGACGGGCCGCACCGGGCTCCCCTTGCTGCTCAGCAGAATTCGGCCGACCGGGCGCGCCCTCTCCCCGCTGCCCACCACCCGGCTGCCGGGGCGGAGTGTTTTCGCCCGGCGTGCCGAGATGGTTGTCGTTCGTACCGAAGTAGTCGTGCACCAACTGCCGCAGCGCCGTCAGCTTGGCCGCGCGATCGGCGATCTCGATGCGCAAGGCCCGGATCACGGCGGCCATCTGCTCGGGCTTCAAGCCCTCGTGCTTTTCGATCTTGCCGTCGCGGAACGCCTCGTAGATCTTGGCGTATGTCACGCCGTCCGCACCGGCCAGGTCGACGCCGACCAGGCGTGCCCAGTCACGGCTTGCCGAGGGCCGGTTCGTATTGCCGACATCACCGGGGACGGTCAGATCGAGGGTGCCCGCGGCCTCGGCGACCGCGCGGGCGAAGTCCGCCACATCGACACTGCCGAGCGCGTCGGCGATCACCCGGCGCATGGCGTTGATGCTGTCGGGCCCCTGCAGCGGCATCGACTCGCGGACGAGCCTCGGATCGGCGATCTCCTTGCCGTCCGACTTCGGGGTGCTCTGATTGTCCGACGGCACAACGTCCTTGGTGTCCGTCGGCGCGAGGGCATAGCTGTCGATATCGCGCAGCGCCTTGGCGAATTCGGTGAGTGCCTCACGCACCAGTTCGCCATTGCCCTGCTTTTCGTGCATCCGCACGAGCTGATGCAGCTTCTTCCCACTCAACCCCTTCGGGTCGACCGCGAAGACCTTGTCGTCGTCCTTGCGCCCACCCGGCCGCTCGACCCGGCCCGGGGGCAGCAGCGCCGCGACCCGATGGTCGACACCCGCGAGTTCCGCGTACCGTGCGAGCCGCTTCTGCTTGCGGGTCGGCCGCTCGGTGGTCGTCGGGCGTTCGTCCGCGGGCAGCGAGTCGTGGCGGTGCGCCGGATGGATGTGACTGTCGGGCACGAGCCGGTCGGCCAGCCGCTGACGCGCCGCGTCGAGCGCCTTGGAATCGAGTTCGCGAAGGGTACCGAAGTACCGTTCCAGATCGTCGAAGTTCTGTCCGCGCAGCGCTTTTCGCCGAGAATCGTCGGCAAGCAGCTCACCGAGCTTGCCCGCGGTCATCTGTTCCTGGGTCAGGCCGAGGGCGGCGGCGAGACGGCCGCGCGCGTTGCTGACGGTGTGGAAGTCCTCGACAAGGTTTCCGGTGCGAAGGAAGTCGGCCAGACCCTCCACCTGCGCGGCGCGCACCGCATTGTCGAGTTTGAGTTCGGCGATACGGTCGTCGATATCGCCGGGCAGCAGATCGCCGGGTCCGAGGTGGAGGTCGCGGGCCAGGTCGACGAGGTCGGCGAGCAACTGCTCGCGGGTGCGCTGCACCGTCGCACCGTCGCCGGGAATCTCGTCCGAACCGATGATCGGGCGCCACGCGCCGTCGCCTGCGCGCAGCAGGGTGATGCGCACATCGCGCCCGTCGACGGTTTCGGTGTGATTCCGCACCTGCGGTGTGTCGACCGGCTCGAGGTGGGTTTGCCCCCTGAAGTCGGTGAGCAGCTTGCGGTAGTCGACCAGCAGATCGCCGTCGCGGATCCGCGCGGCCAGATCCGGTTGGGAGGCGAGCACATCGGCGAGAACCTGGTCGCGCTCGCGCGCCCCATCGGTGATGACGAGCCGATCGGGCGCGCCGTCACCGCCCGGCAGCCGGGCGACCTGGTCGCGAATCGGCTCACCGAGGGTCGGCCCGTCGGTGTCGCGCGGTGGCAGCCGATCCTCCACTGCCGCGATCAATTCGGCGAGCCGTTCGGCCCGTATCTGATTGATCTCGAACAGCCTCTGCACGAACGCGTCGACCGTGTCCGGCGTGAGCTGGTGCGGGCCGAGGCCGAATGTCCCTGCCCACGTATCCAATTCGTGGGCCAGCTGGTCGCGGCGCAGCGCGTGCACGAAGAAGTCGCGCAGACCCTGGTCGCGACCGAGCGCGTCGGGGTCGCCGAACATCGGCAGCGGTTCGGCGCCGTTGTCGAGCGGGGTGGTGGCGAGCACGCCGGGATCACGGCCGAACGCGGCGATGAACTCGGTGAGGAACCGGCCCATCGGGTTCTGGTCGATCATGCTCACCCGTCCGCCGAAGCGCACCGGAGCTTGCGATTCGCCGTCGGCGGAGGTGTAGGGCGCGTTCTGCTCGATGTGCGCGCGGATGAAGGCATCGCCGAGACCGATGATGGCCGCGGTCTGCCGCATCACCATGTATTGCTGCCGGTCGATTTCCCGGCGCAGCGCGTCCGGCTCGTCGGCCACCTCGACGCCGAGCAACCGGTCGAACATCTCGCGCAGCGTCTCCCCACCGGGCGGCGGGGGGTCGACGGGTGGTGGCAGCGGCGGCAGCGGGTCGGGCTGCGGCTTGTTGTGCAGTTCGTCGGCTTCGTCCTGGGTGATCAGGTCGTTGGCGAGCATGTCGCGCAGGATGCGTTCGCGCTGTCCACGCCCGGCGTGCTCGAAGGCCTCGAGCAGATCGTTGCGCGCGTCCTCGGAGGTGACGCGCTCGACCCGGAGGTCGCTGATGATCTGCCTGCGCACCAGGTCGGCGTCGGCATCGCTGAGCTCGGGACGATACTCGGTCCCGTCCTCGTTGCGCATCGCCGGATACTCGCCGCCCGATCGACGCACCCGGCCGGACAACTTGCCGAAAAGCGGGAGGTACTCGCGGTTCTGGATCAAGACCGGGGTCTGCTGGGCGATCCGCAAGAACGTGGGGTCGGGGGCCGAGGCCTCGGGTCCGGGTCCGACCGTCGGAACTCCCGGCGGCGTCGGGCTGGGCGGTGGCAGTTGCGCCGGGCCAGGGTTGGCGATCATGTCGCCGATCCCGAGGACACCGTCGCGGATCGCGGCCTGTCCCGCACTGTCACCGATGTTGGGCGCGCCGGACGGCTGCTTGAGGATCGGGAAGTGGTTGTTCAGTTGCGCGAGTGCACGTTTCAGGAACGGCTTGGGCTCCGCCTGTCGCATGGTCGTGTCTTGCGGTGCCACCTGCCACTCACCGTCGGCATCGCGGTAGAGCGGAACGACCACCTGTTCGCCGTCGATGTCGACGAAGACCCGTCGTTCCGGTTCGGCCGGGATCGCGGGCTGTTCCGAACGCCACCACCGGCGCCGGCGAGGCGTTTCCTCCGGGGCGTTGTTCTGGCGTGGTGATTCCGGCTGCGACGGGGTGGCGCGCGGTGGATCTGTGTGTACACCGTCGCGCGTCAGCTCGCCATCAGGTCGCGAGCGATCCGGTTGCGAGGCATCCGGTTCTGGACCTTCCGGTTTCGCGCGGTCCGGGTCCGAATCGTCCGGTTCCGACCGGTCCGAATTCCCGCCGTCCGGTAGTTCCAAATGATCGGAGCCTTGTTCGGGCAGATTGTGCACATAGTCGCGGGTCGGATTCTCCGCCTCCCGCATCAGCAGGTCGTAGAGCGTGCGGGCGGGCCCACTCGCTCGGTCGCGGCCGACCATGAGCACTTCGGTGAACGCCTCGGCGAGCGCCTCCGCCGGGTTCAACCGACCGTCGGCACCACTGCGGCTGTAACCGCTGAGCTGACGCCGCCACGAGTCCGGATCGGCGTACCCGTCAGGGTTGTCGTGGAAGGCTTCGTCGAGCGTCCCGTCGGCGTCGGCCCGAGCCGCCAGCCTGCCTGCCGCGTCGAGCGCGTGACCGTACTCGTGCGCGGCGATGGCGTACACCGGCCGGTCGAGCACGCCCGGATGGAAGTGACCCGAGTCGACCGACTCCTGCATCGACGACCGCAGGTGGATGGCACTGATCGCGTAGTCGTAGCCGAGCGTGATGTCGGTGTAGGGCAGGCCCGTGGTCCGGTCGGGGGTGCGTGTGGTCTGGCCGAGCACACCGTAGTCGAGGTCACCGATGCCGACGGCACGCAGATCCGTCTGCGGGAAGGCGTTGTACAGCTCGACCATCGAGCGGGCGTAATCGCGAACCACCTCGGCATCGAGCCCGGGCAGATCGAAGCCGTACACGTCGAAGTCCGGGTTCTTCATCGCCTCGCGGAGCACGTCGCGCAGGTGGTCGCCCACCTCGCTCGGCGAGAGGTCCGACCACTCGTCGTCGCGGGGCGCGCCGAGATCACCCAGGTCCGGGATGTCGTCCTCCCACGGCGGACGTAGCTGCATCTCGTCGGCCGCGCGATCCACGGTCATCGCGTCGGAGCGCGGTACCTCCGCCGCGTCGGTGAGCAGGTCGTACATGATCCGCACGGCCGGGCTCACCCGTTCCGGGTGCAGCGCGCCGTCCGCATCACGGGTGGCTTCCATTTCGCGGAAAGCCTCGGCGAGCGCTTCGCCCGGATTGAGCTCGCCGGTCCTGCTGTTCATGCTGTAGCCGCTGAGTTCGCCCGCGAGCCAAGGGTTGAAGCCGTCGCGGTCGCCGAGCCGGTTGCGGTGGTAGTGGTCGTGCAGACGCAGCCCCACGCGTTTTCGGGTTCGGGGTTCGCCCGCGTAGTCGAGGGCATGCCCGAACTCGTGCACCGCGAAGCCGTACACCGGACGATCCCACAGGCTGCGGGTGTAGAAGCCGGGCTTGCTGGCGCGCATGAGGTTCTGGAACAGGCTGCCGTTGCCGGCGAAGTACTGGTGGTTGAACGTGATCGACTTGGCGCGGTAGCCGCCGTTCGGGTCGCGTTCGGGCGCTGTCTCCGCGACTCGGCCGGGTCCGGTCTCCCCGATACCGATGCTGCGCACATCGACATTCGGGTATCGGGTCTGCATGTCGAGGATGCCGCGGGCCAGTTCGCGGGCCATCGCCGGATGCACGTTCGGCTGGTCGAAGCCGAAGGTCTCGACCTCGTGTCCGGTGATGTCGCGCATCCGTTCGGCCAGATGCCGCCCCACCTCGGCCGGTGGCAGATCGGACCATTCGTCGTTCACCGGGTCGGCCAGGAGGTCGCGGTCGGCGCGGTCGGGCACGTCGTCGGGTTCGCCGACCCGTTCAGCGTCCTCGGACAGCGGCCAGGTGACCGATTCCGGTGGACGCGCGGCGATATCGGTGACCAGATCATGCAGCGCGCGTACCGGTTCCGGGCTGGTGTCGTCGCCACCGAGGGTGCGCAGCATCTGCGCCGCGAACGCCTCGGGCACGGCTTCGCCGGGACGCAGCCGACCGTTGCCGTCGAAGCTGTAGCCGCTGAGCTGCCGCAGCCAGTCGTCGTAGGACTGGGCTGGGTCGCGGGTGGTGTCGTCGGCGTAGCGCTGGAGGAGGAGGTCTTCGGCCTGGTGGCGGGCGTTCTGCTGGCCGGCGTAGTCGAGCGCGTGCCCGTATTCGTGGGCGAGCACCGCGTACACCGGCCGGTTGAGCACCTCGGGCGCGAAGCGATTGTTGTCGACACCGATCTGCATGCGCTGCCGGAAGAACTCGGCGCTCTGGGCGTGGTCGCGGCTGAGCACGATGGATTCGGTGTAGAGCCTGCCGGTCACCGGGTCGATCCTCGGCTGCGACATTCCGATCACGCCCGTCGGCAGCTCCCCGATGCCGACGCGGCGCAGGTCGACGGTGGGGTTGCGGTCGAACAGGTCGACCATGGCGCGGGCGTATTCGCGCGCCACCTCCGGATTCACGGAGTCGGAATCGAAACCGAACACCTCGAATTCGGGATTGCCGGTGACCTGGCGCAGATGATCCTGGAGGCGTTCGGCGACTTCCTCGGGACTGCGGTTCGACCACTCGTCGGCGTCGGGGGCACCGAGCTGGTCGGCGTCGAAACGAGCCGCTTGGTCGGGATTTTCCGGGCGCACAGGGGCGTCGTCGTCATTGCGCGGAACCCCATCGGATTGCAGTGCGGGCGAATCGTATCCGCCCACATTGTCCATGCGCACCAGGTTGCCGTCGCGCACCAGGTCGAACTCGCTGACAGTCACGTTGCCGTTCCGGTCGGCGTGCACATGGTGGTACTCGAAGCGCAGCGTGCCCGCCTGGTGCGCGTCGAGCAGGTCGTTCCTGGCGCGGATCAGCGCCTGACCCTCGGGCGATTCGGGGTCGATGCCGCGTTGCCGCATCTGTTCGGGGGTCTCACCGAGTATGCGGTGCAGGTTGTTGTCGATGCGCAGGGTGCGGCGGTAGTACTCCGGCGAACCCTGTTCCGCGCTCGCGACTTTCGAGCCACCGAGCTTGGAGCCGACGCCCTTCGCCTCGTGGGAGATCAGCGCCGGCGGCGCACCGTCGGTACCCGGCACGTAGACCACCACGTCGAGCACATTCGCGCCGTCGATGACCGGACGGCCGTCGATGTCCCCGTCGAACGGCGAAAGCAGCACCGCGCCAGGGAATTCGGCCGGGTCGAGACCGAACGCGCGAGCACCGAGCTCGCCGAGCGCCTTCGAGTGGGCGACGAGTTGTGGCCGCAGCCTGTTGAAAGAGGCCGCCGCGCGCTCGAATTCGTCGAGCCGCTCGAGTTTGTCGATGATCTCGGATTCGCGGCGCTGTAGCTGGGGGTCGTGCGGGCGGTCCGCCAGGTCGCGTTGCAGGTCGTCGTAGGCGTCCTCGAGTTTGCGCCGCTGTTCGGCGGCGACCTTGTCCAGCTTCTGGCTGCTGGCGATGTCGCCGAGCTTGGCGACACCGAACTCGCCCATCAACCGGTTGACGATCTTCAGCGCGTCATCGCTGCGCTTCTGCACCACCGTGCGGTCGGCCACGATGTCGGCCATCTGCCTGGCGATCTCGGGATCGGCGACCTTGTAGGTGCGCTTGGGGCCCTCCTGCGCGAGATACCGGAACTCGCTGCTGGTGAGCGGATCACGACAGAACCCGTTGGCATCGTGCAGCCGGAAGTTCACATCCCGGAACGTCCCCGCCGGGTCGAGCACATGATGCCACTTTCCGTCCGCCGACTGATAGACGTCGTTCTCCAGGCCCTCCTCGATGTCATCGGACTCGGCCAGGAAGTCGGGTGTCTCGTCCAGCGGTGGACGCCGCGTGAGATCCCGGACGTCCTCGGGCCGCACCGAACCATCGACCTCGCGGTTGCGACCCGCACCATCGGATCGCCTTGCGGGCGCGTCACTTCCGCTCCCCTCCGGATTGCGCTGCGCACCATCCGGTGTCCGCTGCGGCCCGGCGCTGACGGGCGTCCGCAGTGAATCCGCCTCCGACGTGCGCTGGCGGGTGTTGTCCACGTCGGTCCTGCGCGACGCGGCAGAGTCAGGGTCGTTGCGCCGTGGGGCAGTGGTCTCCCCATCGGGTTGCCGCACCGTGTCCGGCCTGCGCTGCTGGGTGGGGTCCGCATCGGGTCGACGCGGGGCCGAGCTGTCGGCATCCAGAGTACGTGGACGAGCGCCGTCGGCATCGGACGTGCGCTGCTGCGTGCCGTCCGGGTCGGCTGCGCGGGGAGGAAGTCCGGCGACATCGGGCGTCCGCGTGGGGCCCGAATCCGCGTCAGGGGTTCGCGGAGATTCATCGGTGTGAGGGCGGCGCGCCGGCGCATCACCGGAGTCCGAGCGTGAAGGCACGCTGTCCGAATCCGCGGTCCGGGTGGGTCGTCCATCGGAGTCTGGCGTGCGCGACGGCGTCACATCCGAATCCGGGGTTCGCGGCGGTGTTGCTTCGGAGTCGGGGGTACGCGGGGCCGGGTCGGTGGTGTCGGGGTTCGGGGTGCGGGGGGTCGGGTCCGGGGTTTCGGGGCGGCCGCCGATGACCTTCCATTGGGCGTCGCCGTTCTTGCGGTAGTTGTTCGCGTTCCATTCGGCGCGTTTGGCCTCGCGGATGAGGTTCTTGCGGGTGTCCTTGTCGAGGCTGTCGCCGCCTGCGGCGATGAGGGCGCGCAGGGCGGCGGCTCGGTCGGCTTCCCGGGTGGCGAGCTGGTCGGAGCGTTCGGCGCGGATGCGCCAGCTGTGCTGCTTGGGGGTCTCGCCGTCGCGGCGGCCTTCGATCGTTCCCTCGCGGGTGTAGATCGACCGCTCGTGGGCGGGGCGCACGCGACTGTCGGAACCGCTGGGGGACACGGCTTTTCCGTTGCCATTGAACAGGACGGCCGAGACGTTGCGTGCCTCGCTCGGCACAACGGTGTCGGGGCGGGTACCGGAGGCGACCACGTCGAAGCCGCCGTCGGAATTGGGACGCGCGGTGAGTACGTAGGCGTCGGCGCCGACACCGCGACCGTTCACCACGTGTTCGGCGACGACCAGGGCGCGCGGCAACTTGCCCTTGGCGATATCGCGCGCGCTCAGCCCCTCCGCCATCCGCACCAGCTCGTCGGCCACACCCTGGTGCCGCGGCTGATCGGCCGTGCCCGCCGGGAACTCGTGCATCCGCCCACCGGCCGCGTCCTCGATGTCGCGCAACGACATCCCGACCTCGCCGACCGGCCCCTTCGGCGGCTTGATCCGCCGCGTCCCCGTGGCTTCCTTGATCTCGCGCAACGCCTCCTGCGCGGGATTCTTCGGCGGATCATTATCCGAATCACGCTGCGGCGCATCCCCATCCGGCTCCGAGGTCGAGTCACCATCCGTATCCCGACGCCCCGAACCATCACCGTCCACCGTCCGACGCCCGGGCCGCCCGTCCCCGTCACCTCCGGCCAAGGGAACAACGAGCAACCCGTCGTCGGACCGACTCCCATCCCCGTCGTCATCGGAATCACCCGAACGGGGCCGGGTCCCGTCACCATCCCCGTCGACCTCGCCCACACGCGGCCGGGCACCATCGCCGTCGACCTCGCCTGCCCGCGGGCGAGTGCCATCACCGTCAGACTCACCCACACGTGGCCGGGCACCACCAACATCGGAATCACCAGGGCGAGAACGAGTTTCATCCCCATCGGGTTCGCCTGCGCGCGGTCGGGTTCCCTCACCATCGGACTCGCCCACGCGAGGCGTAATGCCGTCACCATCAGAGGCGCCCGCGCGCGGCGGAGTACCCGCGTCGTTCGCTCCGCCGAGGCGCGGCGGAGCACCGTTGCCGTCGGGCGACGCGGTGCGCGGGGCGGCGGTGTCTGCCTCGCCTGTGCGCGGCGGCAGGCCGGGTCCGTCCGGCGCCCCTGCGCGGGGCGCGGTGCCCGCTTCGGGAATGCCCGAATCGCTTGCCACCTGGAGCGTGTCCTTAGCCTCTTGGCGCGAATTCGCTTGGGGCACTTGCTCGCCGGTCGGTGCGGCGTGCACGGCGGGACCGCCTGAGCTGGGTGCCGGTGCCGAATCGGCGACACCAGCACGGCTGGATGCGGCATCCGGCTTCGCGCTTTGGGTGCGGGGTTCGCCGCCGCCCGCGGAGCGGTTGTCGCCTGCGGTGGGACTCGACTGAGAACCTGGGTTCGCGGCCGGAGACGAGGCCGCCGGAGCACCGGCGGCGGGTGCGCCTGCCGTCGCCGGAGCACCCGCTGTCGCCGGAGCACCGGCTCCGGCAGGGGCTCCCGCAGTCACCGGAGCTGCCGCTTGTGGTGCGCCGGCGACACCATCGGCGCCTACCGGTGCACCACCAGCTAGCGGGCCGTTCTGTTGTGCGGCAGCGATATTCGGATCGGCCGTGAAGGGAGAACTGCCACTCTGAGAACCGTTCTCCCCGGCCAGACCCGCACCGCGATCGCCCGCCTGGTCGTTCGAGGAACGGTCACTGGACGAACCGCCCTCCGCGCTCGGCGACTCCCCCGAGGTCGAACGATCGCTCGAGGAACCTTCGCCCGACGAAGACCCATCGCTCGACGCGGAATCATCCGCAGCGGAAGATCTACCGTTCTGGGAACCTGCGCCGTCGCTTCCCGAACTCGAGTCACTCTGTACCGAGCTGCTCGAATTACTGTGCGATCCAGCGGATCCCGAGGACTGTGAGGCCGCTTGGTTCCCGCCGCCCGCGGCCGCGGGACGCGTCTGCGAGCCCGGACTGCTCGACCCGTCCCCAGCCACGCCCGCCCGGCCCGGCGAGTTCGACCCACCGGTCCCAGCTCCGGGGTTCGCGCCTGTCCCGCCGGGTTCGGCACCGACCCGCGGCCCACCCACATCGCCGAACAGGCTGTTCATCCGTGTCGCGAGATCGGGACGACTCGACAGCACCGGCGCGCCCTTTTGCCAGGCGTGACTACCGGCGGTCCGCGCCGCACCCGTCAACGAGCCGCTGAGACCGCCCGCCGTCAGCATCCGGTAGTCGAACGGTCCCGCCCCGAAGGGAATGGTCACCGCGTAACCGGCGAGGGCACCCGCCAAACCCGCCGAAATACCGGTGATCTGACTGTTCATGTACTGCCGCGCCCACGAGGGATTGTCCACCCCGCGCATCAAGCGCTTGTTGATGAGCCCGGCGAGCGGTCCCGCCGCCGCACCACCGGCCGCCGAACTGAGTGCCGTGAGACCGACCTGGTCCCAATCGACCTTGCTGCGATGACCCTTTTCAACCTGGTACTGCTGAATGGCGAATTCCTGCATCGTACCGATGACGGTATCGATCATGATGTGCCGGAAAACGAACTTCACCACCGCATTGGCGGCAATCTTGCCGACCGCGCGAATAATCGACGCGAGCAACCGATTCGCGATGAGGCGAACAGCGATGCGGGTCGCACCGATAGCCAGCGCATCGAGTCCGAGTTTGAACGGACCGGCCGCGAAAGATGCCGCCATCTCCGCCGCCAGCAATGCCAGCGACGAAATATACATCAGCTTGGCATATTCGATCTCGGTGCCGGCTTCGTAGGTGCCGTCGCCGGTTTCCTTGAAATACTTGGCCAGCGTTTTCAGCGACCGGTCTTTTTCGGGATCACCACCGGAGCGGAGCAGGCTGTCGAAGGAATTGACCATCTCGGTGTAGCCGTCGCCCGCCGGATACGCCTTGATCGAAGCCGCCTTCGCCGCCTCGACATCCCTGATGACCTTTTCCAGCTCGGCGGCGGCGGTGCGCCAGTCCTCGCCGAGCTGCCACATCTGGTCTTCGTTGCCCTCGGGCCATTCCATGCCCGCAAGGATTTCGAGGTGCTGTAGCCACCCCGGGATGGTGATCGCCATATTCGGTTACCCGTGAAAGCCCGGACTCACCAGCTCGAGTCGGTGACCGAACCGCCTCGATCACGGCCGAGGTCCACGTCGACGGTTCCGGAGAACTCCATCGGCTTGTCGTCTTCGGCCGGACGTGCCGGCGAATTCGGCGGCGAAGTGGGTGCTTTCACCGGTTCCGGGACCTTGATCTCGGGCATGCCCTCCACCAGGTCGGACAGTTTCGGCATGCGTGCGCGCTGGGTGTTCAGTGGTTCCAGCAGCTCGCTCGTCTTGCGCGCCATCTCGGCGGACGCCTGCTTGGCGGCCTCGGTGACCGCCTTGGCGATCTCGGCGTAGCTGAGGTCTTCGACGTCGGGTCCGAATTTCGTCTCGATCACCACATTGTCCGCGTTCACCGTCACTGTGACGTGTCTGCGGACCGTGGCACTGGCCGTCAGGGTCGCGCGTTCCTGCTGGAGCCGGGCGATGGTGCGCATCTGTTCCTGCACACCTTCGAGAATGTCGGCCATATCGGCCCTGGCCTGCTCGTTCACCATTGTCGCGAATACCAGCTCAGCGCAGCCCGTAGCGGTTGTCGAGTTCCATATTGTGCAGGAACTCGGCGGTCTCGACCTGCGACTGGGACATGTTGGCGAATCCATCGGCCACCGCGTCACCGTTGTCGGTGAGCAACTTGCTCGACTTGATGTAACCGCCCGAGCCGTCCTGGCCATTGGCGAAGGTTGTCCCGATGGTGTCGTGTCCCCAGCAGCCGTGGTGGCTCTCGACCGAGGCTTTGAGGGTGTCCATGATGCTGGTGACCCGGTCGTTCACGTGACCGGTCTTGGCAGCCGCACCGCGGAACAGATGCTCATCGAATTCGACCTTGTCTGCCATCTCGACGCTCCTCCACCATCGGGTAATACCTGTCGAGTATGCCACGGCGAGCACCCGCACGCAGGCCTCCAGAACGACAGGCGCACACCGATACTGGCCCTTTCCTGCGGTTTCGCACCCACTGGTCACCAGGAGTTCATCACGGCGACAGCCGCATCCACAGCTGAGCCGCGCGGTCGCGCCAACTGTGGCAGACTCGGTAGACCACAACCTGGGTCGGTGCGCCGACCTGCGCAGCAACGATGATGGGGCCCGAGATTGACGTCGCGACGGAACCGCTCATGACCGACCTGAGCGGCCTCGAACGGCGCGTTGCAGCCGATCGCGCCAACACCCGCAGCCAGCAGCCCGAGGACTACCTCCGCCTGGCCGGTTCGCTCACCGAACTGGCCCAGGGGCTGCTCGCCACTCGCGACGACCCGTCCGGTCGCGACCGCACCGCCGAGGCGCTCGAGCCCGCACAGGAAGCGGTGGCGATCCGGCTGCACTGGCTGGTCGAGGGCTTCGTCTCCTACGAGTACGCGGGTGCGCTCCAGGACGCGCTTCGGCTGTTCGAGCAGGCGACACGGCTGGTCGGGCATCGCCAGCTCGCCACCAACACCATCCGCAGCGCGTGTTCGGCCTATCGGCAAGTGGCACAGGACTATCCGGATGTGCAGGCGATGTGTGCCGACGGGTTGTCCAAGTGCGGCGTGTGGTTGATGCGGCTCGATCACGAGGCGGCGGTGGCCGCCACGGAGTCGGCGGTGCGGATCCGGGCGGCGATGTACGCGCGGGCACCCGAGCAGCCGGGCAAGTATCTGGCCAGCCTGAGCACGCTGTTGCGGACGCTGATGGTCGGGCGCTCCCGCAAGCAGGCCATCGCGAGCTATCGCGCGCTGTATTCGGAGGTCACCACCTCGGCGAGCACGGCGCAGCTGCGCGAAACCCGGATCGAGGACCTCGATCTCACCCTGAAGACCACCCAGGCACTACACAAGCTCGGGGCGCCGACACTCGAGCGCGCCGGCCGGTTGACCCAGCAGCAGATTTTGTACCAGTCGGGTGGCGACCTGGCGACCATCGACGAAATCAACTGGCGCCTCGCTCTTGTCGGACTCAAGCCGCTGGCCGCCGGTGCCATGCCGGAGCCGCCGTCGCGACCCGTGGAAATCACCGCGACCTACGGCGCGATCGCGGTGCGCTGCTCGGCGCCCGACGCGCTGGAGCAGGTTCGTGCCGCTGTCACCGCCGCCTTCGCCGCGCACGGCGCCACTCCTGTCGACGCGGGTCGTTTCGCCGGTGTGCACGAAAGGCATTGGGGCGTCAAGGAACCGAAGGTGAACCCGGACGCCGAACTCGGCGCCGATGTGGTGCTCGTCGAGAAAGCCTCGGGCAGCTGGGTTTCGGTGAAGAGCCTGAACTGGGAGATCGGCGCACTCGGCAAACACCCCCTGGCCGTCGCCTTGTCGGCGAAGTGGCCGGTGCTGACCGTCGCCACCATCGAGAACATCTCCTACGAGCTGTGCCTCTACGACAACGGCGTGGCCACCCAGTACGCCGCCCTCGGCCGCCCCGCGGGCCAAGCACCACTCGACACTCCCCTGGCCCCCCTCGACTTCGCCACCCTCGCCGACTACGGCGCCGACTACGCCTCCGAAACCCAGGTCCGCGCGGCCTTCGGCAACGCGGCGATGTTCGCCAAGGTCACCGAACTCCCCGGCAGCGGCATCCGCCAAGCCGCCGAAAAGGGCCCACTCACCGATTACGGCCCCGACATCCTGTTCTTCGGCAAGGACTGAACTCAGGTGATGTGGTGGCGCAAGATCGGCACCACCGAGTCGAGTGCCTGCTGATCGGAACCGGTGCCGTAGTTGCACAGCGCCGCAACGGCTTTGGGATCGTCGATGACGATGACCAGCGCACGCACGGCGGTGATATACCAGTCGAGGCCGAGCAGTGATCCGGCTCCGGAGCCCGGATCACTACGGACGACGAGCAGGTAGTCCGCGGCGTAGTGGTCGCCGAACAACCGCCACCGAGCAGAATTGTCGAGCGCCCGCGGTGACGGCTCGTCCCCCACCCGGCCGAAACCGCTGTAGTACGCGAACCCGAACGATTCGAGCAACGCAGCCTGCGGTGTCCGCGCGAGATGAATCGCCGTCGCGGCCGGGCTGTACCCGGAAGCGGCCGTTGCTTCCACGGCGCTGATATCCACGATCCCGATCGTCTTGCCCGCGAACTGCGGATTGTCGGCCCGCACCTGTGCCGCCGATGTCGCGCCCATGCGTACCGGGGAGGTAGCGACCGCGGTGGTGTTCGGCGCGTCGGCACTCGGCCGCAGCACCAGAGCTCCCGCTCCGATGACCAGCACACCCGCGACGGCGGCCGACAGGAGCCGTCTCCGGCTGTTGCGCACACGCACCGGCCGTGCACCGACTGTCAGCGCCCGGTGCGCCGCGTCGCTCAGCTCGCGACAGCTGTTGAACCGCCCCGCCGGATCCTTGGCCATGGCTACGGCGATCACGTCGTCGAGAGCCGGCGGTAGCCGTGGATCGAGCGAACTCGGGCGGGGCGGCGGCTCGTACAGGTGACCGGCCATGACCAGTGCGGGCTGCGTCGCAGGAAAGGGGTTGGCACCGGTGAGCAGCTTGTACAGCGCGCAGCCGAGCGCATAGATATCGGTGCGATGGTCGAGCCGTCCACCCTGCAACTGCTCGGGTGCCGCGTACGCGATCGTCGCCAGAATCGCGCCTGCCGCGGTGAGTTCGCTGGTATCCGCCAGCGATTTGGCGACGCCGAAATCGGTGAGCAGCACCCGCTCGTCCTCGTGGCCCGGCGTGGACAGCATGAAATTCGCGGGCTTCACGTCGCGGTGCAGCAATCCGCGCCGATGCGCGTAGTCGAGCGCCGTGCCGACCTCGGTGATGATCCGCAACGCGCGCTGCGGCGTCATCGCCTGCGCGGACCTGGCCAATTCGGCCGCGGCATCGGTGCCGTCGACGTATTGCATGGCGATCCACAGATAGCCGCCGTCTTCACCACGGTCGTGAACGGCGACGATGTTCGGGTGGTCGAGGCCGGCGGCAAGGTCGGCCTCACGCTGGAATCGTGCACGGAATTCGGTGTCGCGCGTCAGCTCGGAACTGAGCACTTTGAGCGCGTCGCGCCGGGGCAGGCTGGGGTGCGCCGCGAGATAGACCGAGCCCATCCCCCCGGTGCCGAGCAGACGCTCGATCCGGTATCCGCCGATCACGGTGCCCGGCAGCAGAGTCATCGACATCCCTTACAAATAGGCGCTGTTGGCCAGGAGCGCGTACTGTGCCGCAGCCCGTTGATACAGGTCGGGGACCTGATTGCTCATGACGACGGCGACGTAGCGGTCGTAGCGCAGAACGCACAGGTATCGCGTCTCCCGCGACACGTACGGGCCGGCAGGCGAATACTTCTCGGCATTGTTGAAGCAGAACGTGTCGGGCACCTGCGGGCCCGCCAACGGTGTGGTCGTCGGCAGATCCTTGCGGGCCTGCCACACCCGCTCGGCGGCGTCACGATCACGGGCGCGTAGCAACAAAGCACCCTCGTAGACGGTGGCGATACGGTCGACGCCGCCGAGGTCGAGGATGCGTTTCCACTCCTGCCTGTCCTCGGTGAGCTGCAGGAACGCACGGGGCGTCATAGTGGCCGTGGTGTAGTCGACGTCGAATGCGGGCTGGCTCGGCATCCGCTCGCGGGGGTCGAGAACTCGGCGGAGCACGCCATCGGGGTCGCGGTCGAGCCGCAGCACTTCCCTGGGCGAGAGCGGGGGCAACGCGTCGAGCAGTGGCAACTGGGCCGCGAGGGTGCGTTCGGTCAGCGAGCGCAGTGCGCCCAGCTCCGGCTTCGGCGCGACGGCGTAGACGTGCACGACATACTGTCCGTGAGCGACCACCGAAACCATCGACCGGACGCCGGGGCGCCAATGTCCCTGGGCAGCCGGATAGTTGTCCAGGAATACCGGCACATTGAGATCGGGGGCGAGCCAGAAGTCCGCCTGTTCCAGTTCCAGGGCCGCTGCCCGTGCCCGCGCCTGGTCGGGAAGCTGCAGGACGGTTATTCCGACCGCAGTCGTGTCGCCTTGGTCCGGCTCGCCCTCCAAGACCTCGCTCGCATAGGTGTTTTCCCGCAGCGGCGTGGTGCGGCTGCGCACAGAGAACCCGAACATCACTCCGTGTTTCTCGGCAACGCTCCTCGTCGCATCCGCGAGCACCGCAGCCACTTCGCGTGGCTCGTCGATCGCATGCCGCTCGATGCCGTACCGCAGGGCCGGGTCTATCTCGGTGCCCAGCGCGACACTGTTCGCCAAACGCGCGATGGCAAGCGCTCGACCTTGGCTGACCGTGTGGTGATAGACCGCTTCCCGAAATTCGTACGGGAGGACCGCGTATTTTCCGACATCGAGTTTCCGGACATCGATTTCGCCCGGCCCCGCTCGCCCCTGCATCGAGCCACCACACGCGGCGACGACGAGCGACGCGGCGAGCAGCAGCACCATCCGACGCCGCCTCATCCCGCGTTCACCAGAATCGCGTACTGCGCCGAAATCGCCTGCCGCACATCGCTGGCCTGGGAAGACGACACCACCGCCGCGTAGCGGTCATGACTCACGCCGCAGAAATAGCGCGAACCGGTATTCGGGCGCAGAGACTCGTAGCACGCGGCGGCGGCGAGCCCCACCGGGCCCTCGATCGGTCGGAGGAATTTGTCGTGACCGGCTTCGGCGAGCAACCAGCGTGCGCTCTCGGCATCCCTCGTGCGATAGACGGTGCTCTTGTCCTGGGCTACCCGATCGACCCCGGCCGCCTCGTTGATGCGTCGGGTGTTCACCAGATCAACCGCCCCGTGCAGCGCGCCGTGTCCGTCTTCGAGAGTGGGGAACTCACGTGCGCCTCCGGTTTCGCTGCCGACAGGCAGGGTGCGGGCCAGCATCTTGTCCGGATCGACGGGGATCGAGGGCAAGCGGTCCACCGGCGTCGGTATGTAGGCGGCCAACCGCTGCGCGGTGACTGTCATGGCCTTGTCCGCCAACGGGACCAAAGCTGCCTGATCGGAGATCGCCAATGTCTTGTTCTCGTCGCTCCACACACCGACCTTGATGACGAAGCGCGCTGCCGCCATCCAGGCGGTCACCCGCTGAGCGTCATTGCGCCACACCATGAGCGCGCTCGGATGGTATGCCGATTCGATCTGCTCCACCGCAGCATCCGGGCCGTCACCTCGCCGATGGAGCGCGACGGCGGCCGACTGCGCCGCCTCGGGTGAATCGAACAGCATGGCCTGCACCGAAAGCGTCTGTGAGATGTTGATGTCCTCGTGGGACCGGGCAACGCTGGTGAGGCCGGCAATGAGGCCCTTCGCGTCCTCGCCGAACCCGTCTCCGAAGACCTCGTTCAAATCTTGCGTCGGCGTCGGAAAGGCCCGGCCGCCGGTTGCCGATGCGACGAACTGCGGATCGATCTCCGCCGGCAACGGCAGCACGGAACCCAGCCGCACACCCTCCATATACCGAGCCAGCTCCCAAGACGGTGTCGTGGTGATCTCGCGCGGCACCGTCGGATACGTCCCGACATCCAGTTTCGCGAGATCGACCACCTGTTCAGGTGGTGGTTCTACCACCGGATCCGCCGAACAACCGGCAATCACCAGCATCGCCGCGGCAATGACCCCTGAAAGCACTGCAGTACCGCGCATTCCCCCGAATTTCCCCATCTACCGGCCCCGGCTTTCACGCGGCCGGAAGCCACAGCACCCACCTTCGCGGTGAGCTAGGGCGAACCTACCGCACAGCCGTGCGGATCGCCTTCCGAGCTCGAGTGAAACCGCTTGGGAACCTGCGGTATTCAACTTGAAGCACGCAAAGCCGCTGCCCCGCATCGGAGCGACGGCTTTTGTGTGCTCAGGAGTTGCGGTTCGCGTCTCGTTTGATTCGGGCCGCGCTGCCGAAGCAGGCTGCTGCCGTCACCAGCAGGCCCGTGGTGATCGCGCTGGTGAAGCCGCTCGGCTCCATACCGAATGCCGAGAACATCAGAATGAACAGGCCGAAGCCTGCCAGTGCCGCAATTCCCCCCATGAATAGATTCTTACGTTGCTGCACTTGCTCTTCCGTCATACCGGTAAAAGTATCTGTTGTCGGCGGCAAATGTAAACCGCAGCCGGGCAATGCTTTCGGAATCGTCGAATTGTTCGCGACAATTGATTGCACCCCGATTACCGTCGATCCGGGTCACCCGGCATGATCGATTACTGTGCGAGTACTGCTGCAACGTGTGACCACCGCCCAGGTAACCGTCGACGATCAGGTCGTCGGCCGGATCGACCCGGCCGCGACGGGTGCGCCGCACGGCCTGCTCGCGCTGGTCGGTGTGACCCACACCGATACCGAGGACCTCGCGAAAGCGCTGGCGGACAAGGCTTTCCGTCTGCGCATTCTCGACGGGGAACGTTCGGCCGCCGACCTGAACGCGCCGATCCTCGTCGTCAGCCAGTTCACCCTTTACGCCAACACCGCCAAGGGGCGCCGCCCCTCCTGGAACGCGGCCGCCCCGGGCCCGGTCGCCGAACCCCTGGTGGACACCTTCGCCGACGCCCTGCGTGACCTGCGTGCCACCGTGGCCACCGGAAAATTCGGCGCGCACATGCACATAGATCTGACCAACGACGGCCCGGTCACCGTCCTGCTCGAAGGCTGAACTAATTGTCACCCGGCCGGTACGGAATACCGTCTGCGGCGGGCGCGACGGCTTTTCCGATGAATCCGGCGACCACGACGAGAGTCACCACGTAGGGCAGCATGCCGAGGAATTCGGTGGGGATCGGGTTGCCGGGCATGGTGTTGAGGAACCGTTGCAGGGCGCTGGAGAAGCCGAAGAGCAGGGCCGCCAGGAGGGCGCCGACGGGGTTCCAGCGGCCGACGATCATTACCGCGAGCGCGACGAAACCGAGGGCCGCGGTCATGTTCTTGCTGAAGGCCACATTGTTGGCGATGGTGAAGAACGCGCCACCGAAACCTGACAGCGCACCCGCACAGGTGACGTTCCAGAATCGCAGCCGGTTCACGTCGATGCCGGCGGCGTCGGCGGCGGCCGGGTGCTCGCCGACGGCACGGGTCCGCAGCCCCCACCTGGTGTGGAACAGCAGGTAGGACAGGCCGAACACGCAGGCCAGCGCCACGTAGACAAAGAGGTTCTGGTCGAAGAGGACCGGTCCGAGGATCGGGATGTCGGTGAGGAAACCGAGGCCGATGTCGTGCAGGAATCCGCCGATGCGCGGCACCGTGCTCGGCTGGTTGAGCGAATGGTCCATGCGCATGAGCCGCTCGAACAGAAACCCGGTGAGACCGAGCGCGAGCAGGTTCAGGATCACACCGGTGACCAGCTGATTCACCTCGAAACGGGTGGCCAGCCAGGCCAGCAGCAGCGTGGAGACCATGCCGCTGAGCACTGCCGCGAGGATGCCGACATAGGGGTTGCCGGTGATCGAGGCGAACAGCACGGCGGTGAAGGCGCCCGCCAGGAACTGTCCTTCGATGCCGAGGTTGATGACACCGGACCGCTCACACACCACCCCGGACAGAGCGCCGAAGATGAACGGCAAGGCCAGGAACAGCGTGGTGGCCAGCACGAACTCCACCGGGAACCCGACGCCGGGCGTCACCACCCAGGACAGCACCGCGATCACCAGCGCGGTCGCCGCCACCCCCACGATCACCCCGTGCGTGCGCGCACTCACCGCCCGCGCGAGCATCAGCACTCCGAGCAGAATGGTGAGCACCGCAAGCGTCACAACGATGCCGAAAGTACTGACAGTCCAGCTGTTTTCGACGGTCTGATCGAGACGGAACGTGGTGGCCCGCCCGTCGGGCATCCACAGCAATGCCGCGACGGCGAGCACCGCCCCGAGGACGACGAGCACTGCCCCACCCACCGGGTGACGCACGGTCTCGGTCACGACGACCGGTTTCGATTCGGCGACAGCGGTACTCACCAGCCCCTCGCTTCCAGCGTGTTGAGCCCACCGCGCGGGGTGCGCAGGTGCAGCAGGGTTTTCACCAGGGCGGGCGCGGCGATGAACAGCACGATCACCGCCTGCAGCAGCGTCGACATCTCCACCGGGATGGCGGGCTGCATGTGCAGCGTGCCCGACTTCAACGCACCGAACAGCAGCGCCGCCGCGACGATCCCGCCCGGATGCGCCCGTCCGAGCAAGGCGACGGTGATCCCGTCGAAGCCGAACTCGGCTACCGTTCCGGGGTTGACCGTGTACGGGTTCAATCCGAGCACCAGCGCCCCACCACCGATCCCGGCGAGCGCTCCGGACACTCCCATCGTGGTGATGAACGTGCGACCCATGTCGATGCCCGCCGTCTGCGCCGCGTGCGGATTCGCCCCGACCGCGCGAATCCGGTACCCGAACGTCGACTTGCGCAGCAGCCACCAGATCCCCGCCGCCAGCGCCAACGCGATCAGCAGACCGACACTCACCCGCAGCCCCGACCCCGCCCAGCCGAGGAGCCGGGGCAGCCGCGCCGAGATGTCGACCGGCTTGGACACCAGCTCCTGGGAGGTCAGCGAGTGGATGAAGGTGGTGCTCAACGCCCAGAGCAGGAAATAGGTGGCGATATTGTTCAGCATGATCGACGAGATCACCTCGTGTGCACCGGTTTTCGCCTTCAGCACACCCGGAACCGCGCCGAAGATCCCGCCCGCGAGCGCACCGGCGGCCAGCGCCAGCGGCACATGCAGCAGCGGCGGCAGATCGGTCGCGAAACCGACGATCAACGCACCGAGCATGCCGAAGATGAACTGCCCGTGCCCACCGATATTGAACAGTCCGGCCCGGAACGCCAACCCCACGGCGAGCCCGGTGAAGATCAGCGGGGTGGCGTAGGTGAGCGTCTCCGAGATCGGGCGCAGCACCTGGGCGAGGGTGGCCGTGCCGTCGAAGAACTCCTGCAGGCGGCCGATGTCGAGAATGGCGCCCTCGAACAGGTCACGGTAGGCCGTGCTCACCGCCTGCCAGGAGAAACTCAGCGCGTCGGAGGGCCGGTTGAGGAAGTAGCCCCAGGCCCGGCGCACCGACGGATCGGAAACGATGATGAGCAGCGCGCCGATCGCGAAGGCGAGCAGCAGCGAATAGATGGTCACCATCACGCTGTTGGCTTCGGTCAGGTACCGGGTGAAGGTGCGGCCGAAACCTGGTCTTTCGGGCCGGGGCGATTCGGTCTCCGGCGCGGTGGTCGTACTCGGCATGGGAATCCTCGAGGATGTCGGCGCCAGTTCAGCTCGGGGTGGCGGATTCGGTGGGGCGGTGGCCTGCCATCAGCTGACCGATGATCTCGCGCGGGGTGTCCGGCCCGACCTCGCCGACGATCTGCCCGTTGTGGATCACCGCGATCCGGTCGGACAGGGCGAGGATCTCGTCCAGTTCGGCGGAGATGAGCAGCACCCCGGTCCCCGAGTCACGTTCGGCGACGAGCCTGCTGTGGATGAATTCGATAGCGCCCACGTCCACCCCTCGGGTGGGCTGTGCGGCGACGAGAACCGCACGGGGACGGGAGAATTCGCGGGCGATCACCACCTTCTGCTGGTTGCCACCCGACAGCGCCGACACGAGCTCGCCCGGCCCGCGGGTGCGGATGTCGAAGTCGGCGATGGCCTTGTCGGCCAGCGTGCGCACGGCGTCGCTGTCGAGCACGCCGCGATGCGACAGCGGTGCGTCGCGGTACTGGTTGAGCACGAGGTTCTCGGCCACGGTGAAGTCAGCCGCCAGCCCGTCGCGGCCACGGTCCTCCGGAATGTAGCCGAGCCCGGCGACGATGCGCCGGTACGGATCCCACGAGGTCACCGGCACCCCGCCCAGCTCGACCGTTCCGCCGTCCGGGCGGACGGTGCCGAGCACGGCCCTGGCGAGTTCGGTCTGGCCGTTGCCCTCCACCCCGGCCAACCCGACGATCTCCCCGGCTCGCACCGTGAGGTTCAGCCCGTCGAGCACCGCCGTGCCCCGCTCGCCGAGCACCGTCAGATCCCGCACCGCCAAGGCGACCGCACCAGGATCGGCGGGCGTGCGCTCGACGGTCAGGATCACCGACCGCCCGACCATCGCCGCCGCCAGCTCGGCCTCGCTGTCCTCGGGCGAGGCCTGGGCCACCACCTTGCCCCGGCGCAGCACCGTGATGGTGTCGGCGATGGCCTTCACCTCTTTGAGCTTGTGGCTGATGAAGATCACCGACATGCCAGCGGCGGTGAGATTGCGGATGATGCCGAGCAGTTCGGCTACTTCCGGCGGTGTGAGCACGGCGGTGGGTTCGTCCAGGATCAGCAGGTCGGTGTCGCCGGAGAGCGCCTTGACGATCTCCACCCGCTGCTGCACACCCACCGGCAGGTCCGCACAGATGGCATCCGGGTCGAGCGCGAGACCGTAGCGATCCGACACCGCGCGCACCGCGTCACGTGCCGCCGCCCGGTCCAGGATCCCGCGCTTGGCGTGTTCGCGACCCAGCTGCACGTTGTCGGCAACGCTGAACGGGCCGACCAGCTTGAAATGCTGGTGCACCATGCCGATTCCGGCGGCGATCGCGTCGCTGGGTGAACGGAACCGCACGGGTGCGCCGTCGATGAGGATGTCGCCGCTGGTCGGTTCGAGAATGCCGTAGAGCATATTCATCAGGGTGGATTTGCCCGCGCCGTTCTCACCGAGAATCGCGTGCACCTGGCCGGGTTCCACCACCAGGTCGACATTCTCGTCGGCCAGGAAATCGCCGAAAGCTTTTGTCAGTCCCCGTACTTCGAGTCGCATGTCGTTGTCCTCAAAGCTTGGGGGCGGCGGGTGAGTCGATCACGATCCGGCCTTCGACGATCTCGGTGCGCAGGGCCGTGAGCTCTTGTTTCAGCCGCTCGGGCACGGCACCGTCGAAATCATGGAACGGCGCGAGGCCGACCCCACCGTTGCCGAGCGTGCCGACGTACCGGCCGTCTTTCGGTCCCTCGGCGAAAGCGTTGTCGATCGCGACGCGCACCGCGGCGGAAATGTCCTTCATCGACGACGACAACATGATGTCTTTGTATTCCGGCACGGCTTCGTACCCGTCGGAATCGACCCAGATCATGCTCACCCCCGGCGAATCCTGCACCGCCGACGCACCGCCCATGCCGACAGGACCGGCCACCGGATGAATGATGTCGGCGCCCTGGGCGATGAAATTCTCGGTCAGCGAGCGACCGGCACTTGTGTCGTCGAAATTGCCGGTGAACGAACCGTTCTGATCGGCGACATTCCAGCCGAGCACCTCGGTACCCGTCCCGTGAACCTGGTTGTACCTGGCCACGCCTGCCGCGAAACCGTCCATGAAGATCGTCACGGCGGGGATCTGCATGCCACCCCAGGTCGCGACGCGGCCGGTCTTGGTCATCCCCGCCGCGAGATAGCCTGCGAGATAAGAGGATTGGGCGGCGTTGAACTCCATCGAATAGACGTTGTCCAACTCCACGTGCGCGTCGACGATGGCGAACCGCTGATCCGGGTACTCCCCCGCCACCTGTGCCACCGCCTCGGCCATCAGGCCGCCGACCCCGATCACCAGATCGCAGTCGTCATCGGCCGAGGCCCGCAGGTTGGGTTCGTAATCGGCGGAACTGTTCGACTGCCGGTAGGAACCGTAGACCCCGGGGTTGGCGTCGATCGCCGCCTTCACCCCGTTCCAGCCGGATTCGTTGAACGACTTGTCGTCCACCCCGCCCGCATCGGTCACCATGCAGGTCTCGAAATCGGCATTCGCCGAACCGTAGGTATTGCCCGATCCCGTGTAGCGCGACTCGGCAGGCGGCTCACCGCAACCGACGAGCGACGCCGTCACCGCACAGGTGGCGACGACGGCGATCAGCGCGATCCCAGATCTCATTACTCAGAGATACAGGATTCCCCCGGCACCGAGCCGGATTCGAAACATTACTTCACCGAAAAGTCGCGAAAGACTTTCGCGAAGTCACTCCGGGCGCAGGGTGAGGATGCGTGGGCCGTCCTCGGTGACGGCGACGCTGTGTTCCCAGTGGGCGGCGCGGGAACCGTCGGTGGTGACCACGGTCCAGTCGTCGTCGAGGGTTGTGGTTTCGGTGGTGCCGAGGGTGAGCATCGGCTCGATGGCCAGGACCGATCCGACCACCAGGCGCGGGCCCTTGCCCGGGGCGCCCTCGTTCGGGAGGAAGGGGTCCATGTGCATCTCACGGCCGATCGCGTGGCCGCCGTAGCCGTCGACGATGCCGTATTTGCGGCCGTGCACCTCTTCGGCGGCCCGGGTGCCGAGCTCGATCGCGTGCGACACATCGGTGAGCCGGTTGCCGGGCACCATCGCGCCGATGCCCGCCTCCATCGACCACTTGGTGGCCTCGCTGAGCAGGCGATCGGCTTCGATGATGTTGCCGACGCCGAAGGTCCAGGCCGAATCGCCGTGCCAGCCGTCGAGGATGGCGCCGCAGTCGATCGACACCAGATCACCCTCGGTGAGAATCTCACTCGCCGAGGGGATCCCGTGCACCACACGGTCGTTGACCGAAGAACAGATCGAGCCGGGAAAGCCGTGGTAACCCTTGAACGACGGAACCGCGCCCGCCTCCCGGATCACCTGCTCGGCGACCTCGTCGAGCTCGAGCGTCGACACCCCGGGCTTGGCGGCGTCGCGCACGGCGACCAGCGCCCGTCCGACGATCGCGCCCGCCGCCGCCATGGCGTCGAGTTCGCCCGCCGTGCGGAACGGCACGACCTTCTTCTTCCGACCGAATGCCATTACTGGCCGAGAGCCTTCAGCGCTCGCGCGTTGACGTCGTCGACCTCGCCGAGACCGTCGACGGTCACGACCAGACCGTCGTAGTACTCGAGCAGCGGCTCGGTCTCCTCGCGGTAGACCCGCAGCCGGTTGCGGATGACGTCCTCGGTGTCGTCGGCGCGGCCACGGGCGAGCATGCGCTCGACCACGGTGTCCTCGGCGACCACGAAGCACAGCACGGCGTCGAGCGCGGTGCCGTGATGCTCGAGGATCTTCTTCAGCGCGTCGGCCTGGTCGACCGTGCGCGGGTAACCGTCGAGGACGAAACCGTTCGCGGCGTCCGGTTCGGCGACGCGGGCTTCGACCATGCGGTTGGTGACATCGCTGGGGACCAGGTCACCGGCGTCCATGTACTTCTGCGCCTCGCGACCGAGGGCGGTCTGCTGGCTGATGTTCGCGCGGAAGAGGTCTCCGGTGGAGATGTGCGGAACGCCCAGCTTTTCCGACAGCAGGACGGCCTGAGTACCTTTGCCGGCACCCGGCGGACCGAGCAGAACAACTCTCACTTGAGGAACCCTTCGTAATTTCGATTCATCAGCTGGCTCTCGATCTGCTTGACCGTGTCGAGACCCACGCTGACCATGATGAGCACCGCGGCACCGCCGAAGGACATGTTCGCCGACTGGCCCGTGCTGCCGCTGCCGAGGGCGATACTCGGCAGGACGGTGACCGCGCCGAGGTAGATCGAGCCGGGCAGGGTGATGCGGCTCAGAACATAATTGAGGTAGTCGGCGGTCGGCTTGCCGGGGCGGTAGCCCGGAATGAAGCCACCGAACTTCTTCATCTCGTCCGCGCGTTCCTCCGGGTTGAAGGTGATCGCGACGTAGAAGTAGGTGAAGAACACGATCAAACCGAAGTAGACGGCGATGTAGACCGGGTTGGTCGGATCGACCAGATACTTCTGGATGATCTCCTGCCACCAGCTCGGGTCCGTCGCGGTGCTCGACGAGGTGAGCTGCGAAATCAGGTTGGGCAGGTAGAGCAGCGAAGACGCGAAGATCACCGGGATAACACCGGCCTGGTTGACCTTCAGCGGCAGATAGGTCGAGGAGCCGCCGTACATCTTGCGACCGACCACGCGCTTGGCGTACTGCACCGGGATCCGGCGCTGCCCCTGTTCGACGAAGACCACCGCGACGATGATCAGCAGCACACCCACACACACGAGGCTGAAGATCATGGCGCCACGGGTATCGAGGATGGCCTTGCCGTCGAGCGGGATACGCGCGGCGATACCGGCGAAGATCAGCAGCGACATGCCGTTACCGACACCACGCTCGGTGATCTGCTCGCCGAACCACATCACCAGGGCCGCACCGGCGGTCATCACCAGCACGATGACGATCATGCCGAAGATGCCGGTGTCCTCGAGGATGTCTTCCTGGCAGCCCTGCAGCAGCTGACCGCGAGCAGCGAGCGCGACGAGACCCGTGGCCTGCAGGATCGCCAGGGCGATCGAGAGGTAGCGGGTGTACTGCGTCATCTTGGTCTGGCCTGCTTGGCCTTCCTTGCGCAACTCCTCGAAGCGCGGAATGACCACGGTCAGCAGCTGGATGATGATGCTCGCGGTGATGTACGGCATGATGCCGATCGCGAACACCGAAAGCTGCAGTAGCGCACCACCGGAGAACAGATTGATGAGCTGGTAGATACCGGCGGACTCGCCACCGGAGACCAGCTTCACGCATTCCTGGACGTTCTGATAGTTGACGCCGGGGGACGGCAGCGCGGCACCCAACCGGTACAGCACGATCAACCCCAGCGTGAAGAGAATCTTCCGCCGTAAGTCCGGAGTCCGGAAGGCCGATACGAAGGCGGAAAGCACAGATCCTCCTGGCGAACGACATGGTCATGCCATGCGACTGAACCAACACGGCGTCGTGGTGGAGACGTCAGCCGATGACGAGCTTGGCAGACAACACTTGTTGAGACTCTACAGTGACACCGGACGAGTGCTCGACTCGTCCGGTGTCGCTGTGACTACAGTACCGTCAGGCCAGTTCGGTGACGGTGCCACCGGCAGCGGTGATCTTCTCCTTGGCGGAGCCGGTCACCTTGTCGGCGGTCACCTGCACGGCGACGGAGATGTCGCCGTCACCGAGGACCTTCACCAGCTCGTTCTTGCGAACGGCGCCGGCCGCGACGAGCTCGGCCTTACCGACCGTGCCGCCTTCGGGGAACAGCTCCGCGATGCGGCCCACGTTCACAACCTGGTACTCCACGCGGAAGCGGTTGGTGAAGCCCTTCAGCTTCGGCAGGCGCATGTGCAGCGGCATCTGGCCACCCTCGAACGCCGCGGGGACGTTCTTGCGGGCCTTGGTGCCCTTGGTACCACGACCGGCGGTCTTGCCCTTGGAACCCTCACCGCGACCCACACGGGTCTTCTCGGTCTTGGAACCCGGCGCAGGACGCAGGTGGTGCAATTTGATGGTCATGTCAGACCTCCTCAACTGTTACGAGGTGGCGCACGACATTGATCAGACCGCGGTTCTGAGCGTTGTCCTCACGAACCACCGACTGGCGGATCTTCCGCAGGCCGAGGGTACGCAGGCTCGCGCGCTGGTTCGCCTTGGCACCGATCGTGCTCTTGATCTGGGTCACCTTGAGATCTGCCATGTCAGGCTCCCTGTCCCGCACGCGCACGCAGCATGCCCGCCGGAGCGACGTCCTCGATCGGCAGACCGCGACGCGCGGCAACCTCTTCGGGACGCTGGAGCATCTTGAGCGCGGCAACCGTCGCGTGAACGACGTTGATCGCATTGTCGCTACCGAGCGACTTGGCCAGAATGTCGTGAATGCCAGCGCATTCGAGCACGGCACGCGCCGCGCCACCGGCGATCACACCGGTACCGGGCGAAGCCGGACGCAGCATGACGACACCGGCCGCCGCCTCACCCTGAACCGGGTGGGTGATGGTCGAGCCGATCATCGGGACGCGGAAGAAGCTCTTGCGAGCCTCCTCGACACCCTTCTGGATCGCCGCGGGAACTTCCTTGGCCTTGCCGTAGCCGACGCCGACCAGACCGTTGCCGTCACCGACGATCACGAGGGCGGTGAAGCTGAAGCGACGACCACCCTTCACGACCTTGGAGACACGGTTGATCGCGACTACGCGCTCGAGCTGGTTCTTCTCGGCCGCGTTGTCCCGACGGTCGCCGCCGCCGCGACGATCGCCGCCACCGCGACGGTTGCCCTCGGGGCCACCGCTGGGGTTGTTGTTGTTCTGTCCGGCGGGTCCGTTGCCGCCGTCACGCCGCTGACGTCCCGGCATCAGACGTTCCTTCCGTTCGAAAATTCAGTCATCAGAACTTCAGCCCACCTTCACGAGCGGCATCGGCCAGCGCCGCGATGCGGCCGTGGTAGTCGTGACCACCACGGTCGAACACGACCGACTCGATACCGGCAGCCTTGGCGCGCTCGGCGATCAGCTGACCGACCTTGGCGCCCTTGGCGGACTTGTCGCCCTCCAGCGCACGCACATCGGCCTCGATCGAGGACGCGGCGGCGATGGTCTTGCCGACCGAATCGTCGACGAGCTGAGCGTGCAGGTGCCGCGAGGAACGGTTGACGACCAAGCGCGGACGCTCGGTGGTGCCGACGACCTTCTTGCGCAGACGGAAGTGACGGCGGGTCTTCGACAGACGACGCTTCGTCGATGCGTCCTTGCCCAGCGGAATCCGCTTGGCCTTCTGGTTAGCAGTTTGCGCCATGATCACTTACCCGTCTTTCCGACCTTGCGGCGAACGACCTCGCCGGCGTAGCGGATGCCCTTGCCCTTGTACGGGTCGGGCTTACGCAGTCCGTGGATCACAGCGGAGATCTGGCCGACCTTCTGCTTGTCGATCCCGGAAACCGAGAACTTGGTGGGCGATTCCACCGCGAAGGTGATGCCCTCCGGGGCCTCGATCGGCACCGGGTGGCTGTAGCCGAGGGCGAACTCGAGGTTCGAACCCTTGGCCTGAACGCGGTAACCGACGCCGAAGATTTCCATCTTCTTCTCGTAGCCCTTGGTGACACCCTCGATCATGTTGGCGATCAGGGTGCGGCTCAGGCCGTGCAGCGAACGGTTGGCGCGCTCGTCGTTGGGACGGGCGACCACGAGCTGGTTGGCTTCGTCTTTGCTGACGGTGATCGGCTCGGCAACGGTGTGCGACAGGGTGCCCTTGGGACCCTTCACCGTGACGACCTGGCCGTCGATGCTGACGTCGACACCGGCCGGGATTGCGATGGGGTTTTTACCAATACGCGACATTAGTCCAGACCTCCCTTACCAGACGTAGGCGAGGACTTCGCCCCCGACGCCCTGCTTGGCCGCTTGCCGGTCGGTGAGCAGGCCGGTCGACGTGGAGATGATCGCCACGCCGAGGCCGCCGAGGACCTTGGGCAGGTTGGTGGACTTCGCGTACACACGCAGACCCGGCTTCGAGACGCGACGCAGGCCCTGCAGGCTGCGCTCACGGCTCGGGCCGTACTTCAGATCGACGACGAGGGCCTTGCCCACCGGCGCGTCTTCGGTGCGGTAATCGGCGATGTAACCCTCGCGCTTCAGGATCTCGGCGATGTTCGCCTTGAGCTTGGAGTGCGGAGCCTTCACCTGATCGTGGTACGCCGAGTTGGCGTTGCGCAGACGCGTCAAGAAGTCTGCGATCGGATCAGTCATGGTCATGGTTAGACCTCGACACCTTTCTCGCTGCGGTTCCCATGCAGCATCTCCCCGCTTTCGCGAGGCGACCGTGGGCCTACAACAATTCGGCTGGTCCGGGCGGCACTTACCGACCGGATGAGTACTCTTCACGAGCCCTCGGCGCCCGGCACGATCCGCCCACGGCGAGCGTGGAGCGGACACAGATCTGCCCAGGCAACCGCTCTAGTGTAGGCAACGCCGTGGTCAGGACAAAATCCGGGGTCAGGGCGCGGGCTCGTTCGACCTCGAGGTGGCCAGGATCGCCGATGCCGAGACGCCGGTGGCCACGATCAGCATCATCTCACCGCCGACCAGCATGCTCATCACGCCACCGAGCAGCGCGCCCGTCGCGAAGGCCGCGTACTGCAGGCCGTAGCCGAGCCAATCCCGCACGCTGCCGCCGCTGACGTGGCTCTCGATACCCTGGCCCAGTTTCACGACCGTTCCGGTGACGTAGCTGAGCGGGACGCTGACCTCTCCGTTCTTGACGAAGGCGGTGTTGAGCGCGCCGACCGCGAACGCCACGAACATGATCGGGACGAAATCCAGTTCCTGCCCGCCGGTTCGGCCGACCACGTAGTCGACCACCACCGCGGCGGCCAGCGCGACCGTGGTCACCACCGAGGCGCCGTAGTGGCCGTTGCGCCACAGCCGCCGTCGCAGCAGCGAGGCCACGAAGACGCCGAGACCGAAGGCGAACAGCAGCGATATCGCCCCGACGGCCAGCAGGTAGTCGCCGTCGAACCAGCCGAGGAGCGCGCGTTCGGTATTTCCGGTCATGAATGTCACGAAGTATCCGGCGGAATGCGTATAGGCTGCTGCGCCGATAAACCCCGCCAATATCGAAAGAAACGCCACCATTGTCATCGCGCCTGCCGGTATACCCCGCAGCGGCTGGCGGTTGCCCAGGTCACGTGCCCTTTTTACTGTGGTCGCAGTCACAATCCCACATCCTTCGCATCGAATCGAATCGGGGATCGACTTTGACCCTTCCCGCTGTCGTGACAACCCCGACGGTAGCGAGAAGTGGAATTGCCGGCCATTGCTCGGATCACATTCTCGGAGAAGACACAGGATTATCAGGTTCCGGTAATACACAGGTAACCCGGTAATTCCCGATGAATTCTGTGTGACTTTTATGAATCCAACGCACTACCCGGTGTGGCGTCGAAACAGGTTCGGCGACAACCGATTTCCCCAGGTGGCGGTGTGGTAGCTTCACGGAGTTCGTCGGATCTGCGCAGGAGGCTCGGCAGGTGTTTTCGCGCTCGGTGCGCCGTGGAACCCGCCGAGGCGGCTTCTACGCGCTGGCTGTTCTGCTCGGTGTCGGCACATTCGTGTTTCCCTCCCCCGCTCGCGCCGCCGACGCCTATGTCGACCGGCTCGCCGAATCCGCGGCGACTCCCGAGTTGAGCTGGTCGGACTGCGACGACGGTTTCCAGTGCGCGTTGGCGCGGGTGCCCCTGAATTACAACGAACCGGCGGGGGCGCAGCTGGAGCTGGCCACCATCCGGCTCCCAGCGAGCGATCCGAGCAGGCGCCTGGGCACCTTGTTCGTGAACTTCGGCGGTCCGGGGCCCTCGGGCATCGACCGGTTACGGGAACGGGGGCGCTGGCCGTGGCTGTTCTCCGAGGAGCTTCGCGCGCGCTTCGACCTGGTGTCCTGGGACCCGCGCGGGGTCTCACGCAGTGCGGGCGTGCACTGCTTCGCCACTGCCGAGGAACAGGCCGAATACTTCGGCGCCTTCCCCGGGACCCCCACCGACGCGGGTCAGGAAGCGGACTTCTTCGCGCGTTCGGCCGATCTCGCCGCACGCTGCGGCCAGGCGGCGGGCCCGATCCTGAATCACGCCTCCACCGCCAATACCGCCCGTGATCTGGAGCTGCTGCGTCGCGCGGTGGGCGACAACGCGCTGACCTATCACGGCATCTCCTACGGCACGCAGGTCGGCGCGGTCTACGCGAACATGTTTCCGCGCCGGGTGCGCGCGATGGTGTTCGACGGTTCGCTCGACTTCGAGGGCAATGCCGACGGGCACGGCGCGGAAGGCACCCATCTTCCGCTCGATACCAGGCAGGGTGTCGCGGTCGGCATCGCCGAGACCTTCGACGCGTTCCTGCGCGAATGCTCGGCGGCGGGCCCGCGCTGCGCGTTCTCGGCGGGCGATCCGAAGCTGAAGTGGCTCACGCTGGCCGAACGGGCCCGCCACGCCCCCATCGTGCTCGACGGAACACCGTGGACGTTCTCCCAGGTGGTGACCGCCGCGGGCAGCCTGTCGCGCCCCGAAACCTATGCCGATCTGGCGACCTTGCTGCAGCAACTGTTCGACGCGGCGACCAGCGCCCCCGCCCTCGTCCCCGATTCGCTGTTCGACCCCGCCTACCCCGCCAACCGGGCCGAAGCGTTCTACGCCATCCAGTGCGCCGACAGCATGGTCCCCACCGAACCCGCGGCCTACAGCCGCGTCGCCGCCGTCGAAGACCTGCACAACCCCTACTTCGGCCGCACCGCCGTCTTCAACGCCATGCCCTGCGCGTTCTGGCCCGCCCGCGACGCCGACCGCTACACCGGCCCATGGAACCGGCAGACCGCCGCCCCCATCCTGGTCATGAACAGCCGCTACGACCCCGCGACCCCACTGCACGGCGCCTACGCCGGCGCCGCCCAACTGGCCACCGCCCGGGTCCTGGTGATCGAAGGCGCCGGCCACAGCAGCATGTACGTGCCCAGCACCTGCGCCGAACAAGCCAAACGCGACTACTTGTTCACCGGCCAACTCCC
The DNA here is from genome assembly GCF_001612905.1 of Nocardia ignorata NBRC 108230. Taxonomy (GTDB): domain Bacteria; phylum Actinomycetota; class Actinomycetes; order Mycobacteriales; family Mycobacteriaceae; genus Nocardia; species Nocardia ignorata. The sequence goes on from NZ_BDBI01000016.1 coordinate 216,538, forward strand.
ACCCGAGGACATGCGCTGCGGCGTCGACCACTCCCCCTTCCCCTGACCCGTACCTATCATTGCGCCATGACGAACGCGCACGACCGGCGCCCGAAGCTGCCCGAATATATGACGTGGGAGGAACTCGAGCAGCAGCCCGAGGAAATCGCCTCGCACATCGAACTGTGGGACGGTCGTGTGGTCTGGACGCGACGTGGACCAGGGGAGCATCAGGAAGCGAGCAACCTGTTGTGGAGTGCTCTCCGGCGCGACGCCAAGTACGCGATGGACAACAGACCCGACGAGTGCTGGCAGGTTCGCACCGAGACCAACGTCTTCTTCGGCCGGGAGGGCAAATCCGACTTCGTGACACCGGATTTCATGGTCCACCGATGCCTGGACGAGCCTTACGCCTACGTCCGCGCGGACGACGCGCTGCTGGTCGGCGAGGTCCTCTCCCCCTCGAACACCGCCGCCGAAATGGAAGCCAAGAAGGCCAAATACGCGGCAGCGGGAATTCCCTGGTACTGGGAAGTCACCCTGCATCCGCGGCGCAGTGAGATCGCCTACGTGCAGGCATTCGGCCTCGAATCCGGTACCGGTCCCTTGCCCGCGGGTGTATCGCCGCTACACAAGGCCAACTACATCTTGGTCGGCGCATGGTCGCCGGGCGATTCCACCGAGATCACCATCGGCTTCCCCTTCCCGATCACCATTCCGTGGCGAGATCTGGTGCTCTGAGCAGGGCCCGAAACGCGCGAAGGCACGGACTTCGGTGAGAAGTCCGTGCCTTCGTACGGTATTCGCCTAGGTGGCTGCGCTCACGAGGAGCGCGGGGTCACCAGGAGCTCTTGTGCACGCCCGGGAGCTCACCGCGGTGGGCCATTTCGCGCAGGCACACGCGGCACAGGCCGAACTTGCGGTAGACCGCGTGGGGGCGGCCGCAACGCTGGCAGCGGGTGTAGGCGCGGACGGCGAACTTCGGCTTGGCCTCCGCCTTGATGCGCAGTGCTTTCTTAGCCATGTGCTCAGTTCTCCTTGAACGGGAAGCCGAGGTGCTTCAGCAGCGCGCGGCCTTCTTCGTTGTTGGTCGCCGTGGTCACCACGGTGATGTCCATACCGCGCGGGCGGTCGATGGAATCCACGTCGATCTCGTGGAACATCGACTGCTCGCTCAGGCCGAACGTGTAGTTGCCGTTGCCGTCGAACTGCTTCGGCGACAGGCCGCGGAAGTCGCGGATACGGGGCAGCGCGATGGACACGAGACGGTCCAGGAACTCCCACATGCGGTCGCCACGAAGGGTGACCTTCGCGCCGATCGGCATGCCCTCACGGAGCTTGAACTGCGCGATCGACTTGGTGGCCTTGCGGATCTCCGGCTTCTGGCCGGTGATCAGCTCGAGGTCCTTGACGGCACCGTTGATCAGCTTCGCGTCACGGGCGGCGTCGCCGACACCCATGTTGACGACGACCTTGACCACGCCGGGGATCTGCATCACGTTGGCGTACTCGAACTCGCTGTTCAGCGCGTCCTTGATCTCGGCGCGGTAGCGCGCCTTCAGCCGGGGCTGAGTCTGCTCAGAGGTGGTCATGTCAGATGTCCTTCCCGTTCTTACGGGAGATCCGAACCCGCTTGCCGGTGGTTTCGTCGGTGCGGTAGCCGACGCGAGTCGGGTTTCCGTCGGAGTCGACGACCATCACGTTGGAAACCTGGATGGGGGCTTCCTGGGTCACGATGCCACCCGAGGAGGCGCCACGCTGGTTGGCGGAATCCGCGACGTGCTTCTTGATGCGGTTCACGCCTTCGACGAGAACCTTGCCGGTCGCCGGGTAGGCCTGGATGACCTTGCCCTTGGCGCCCTTGTCCTTGCCCGAGATGACGAGCACGGTGTCACCCTTGTGCACCTTCATGTCAGAGCACCTCCGGGGCCAGCGAAACGATCTTCATGAAACGCTTGTCGCGCAGCTCACGGCCGACGGGGCCGAAGATACGGGTGCCGCGCGGATCGTTGTCCGCCTTGATCAGCACAGCGGCGTTCTCGTCGAACTTGATGTAGGAACCGTCCGGACGGCGGCGCTCCTTGACGGTGCGCACGACGACAGCCTTGACGACGTCGCCCTTCTTGACGTTCGCGCCGGGGATGGCGTCCTTGACGGTGGCGACGATGATGTCACCGATACCGGCATAGCGACGCGACGAGCCACCGAGCACGCGGATGCAAAGGATTTCCTTCGCCCCGGTGTTGTCGGCGACGCGCAGTCGCGACTCCTGCTGAATCACTTCAGCACCTCCTGGACCTGGATGTATACGTACGCCGGATTGCCGACCCGACGCACATGGTCAGTCACCCACCAGACGCGCGCCTGCCAGCGGTTTTGTCCACCACTGGGGGTTCACGGCCGGATTGCGAGGGCAGAGCTCCCGCAGGCAACCGGTCTAGTGTAGGTGAATCCCCAGGTCGACCCAAATCGGGGGGTCGTCGGCCATTTTGAAGCGAATATGTTTCAAACTCCCGTGCGCGCGTGTGCCCCGTTGTTACGGTCCCCCTGCTCGTCGCGGGGACGAGCCGACGAGGAGCCACCATGAAACTCACCCTTGCCTCCACTGCCTTCGCCGCCGTCCTCACGGTGCTCGCGCCGCAGGCCGCCGCCGGGCCCGTCATCGACATGCTCACCGACACCCTCACGGTCGGTTGCACCTCGAAGATCGACGTCGTCGGCCTCGACGACTACGTCGGCGCCCAGGTCGATTTCGTCGCCAACGGCAAGTTCTTCGCCAGCGACACTGTCGACCTCGAGGTCACCGTCGGCGGCGTCACCGTCGCCAAGGCCACCGCGTTCTACCACGTGGAATCCGAGGTCGAAGTGCAGTTGACGGCGCTGCTGCACGCCACCGGCATGCCGCTGGTCTCCAAGCGCGTGCCGACGGTCATGCGGATCATCAACGCGGGCAGTGGTTTGGCCTGCGACCTGGCGACCGGCAGCGCGGGCAGCTCTTCCTGATCGCCGCAGCCCCCGAGACGGCAGCCGCGCCGGTAGCCTGTGCGAGCTGGATCGCAACGAGCACGGGTGCGGTTGCCGCATCGGGGAAGGAAGTCCTGTGACACAGTCCGGCCGTCCGTCGGTTGTCGACCGCCGCGCATTCCTGGCCGCCATGGGGTTGGTGCCGGTGGCCGTCGCCCTGGCATCGTGCTCGTCCGATGCGCCCGCGGCACAGTTGAACGGGGTGGATCTGAGCGGGGGCGATCCGGCTATCCGCCCGCAGGACGACCTGTACCGCCACGTCAACGGCGCCTGGCTGCGCGACTACCAGCTGCCACCGGACAAGGCCTCGGTCGGCGCGATCACCGACGCCAACGACCGGACCCTCGATCAGCTGCGCGCGATCATCGAATCCATCTCCGATCCCGAGCCGGGTTCGGAGGCGCAGCAGATCAAGGATCTCTACGACGCGCGCCTGGATCTCGACGAGATCGAGCGCCTCGGCATCACGCCGCTTTCCGGGTTGTTCGCCGCGATCGACAAAGCCCCGGGCAAGCCGGAGCTGGCCAAGGAGATGGCGATCGCACCGATCGCCGGCCTGATCGGGATGGGCATCGGTATCGACCGGAAGAACTCCAAGGCCTATATCCCCAGCGTCGGCCAGTCGGGCCTGATGCTCGGCGAGCAGTACTACCGCAAGCCGGAGTTCGCCGAGCAGCTGGCGGGCTACCAGGTGTACCTGGAGAAACTGGCGCAGGGCATCGGCCTGCCCGACCCGGCCGGGGTGGCCCAGCGCGTGCTCGACCTGGAGAAGCGCATCGCCGCCGCGCATTGGGACAGCGTGCGGCTGCGCGACACCGACGCCACCTACAACCTGATGAGCTGGGACGAGCTCACCGAGCTGGGACCGCAGTTCGACTGGGATCCCTGGCTTTCGGGCATGACCGACCGGCCCAAGTCACTGTTCGACAAGATGGTCGTCGGGCAGCCGTCGTTCGTCACCGCGGCCGCGCAGCTGTGGAGCGAGGTGGACATCGCCCTGTGGCGCGACTACCTCAAGCTGCACGTCGCCGACACCTACGCGCGGTTCCTGCCCAAGGCGATCGCCGACGCGCGCTTCGAATTCGTGGGGCGGGTGATGGCCGGACTGGAGGAGAAGCCGGAGATGTGGCGCTCCGCCGTGGGCGTCGTCGACGACAATCTGGGCGAGCCGCTCGGAAAGCTGTACGTGGACAAGCACTTTCCGCCCTCGGCGAAGGAACGCGCCAAGGAGATGGTCGCCGATGTCACCGCCGCGTGGCGCGACAACTTCACCAATTCCACCTGGATGTCGCAGGCCACACGGCAGGCCTCGATCGCCAAACTGGACAAGATCGTGGCGCAGATCGGCTACCCCGACAAGTGGGTCGACTACTCCTCGGTGGAGATCAAGCGTGGCAAGCTGATCGAATCCCTGCTCGCGATCAACGCTTTCGAGTCCAAGCGCGCGTTCGCCCGGCTCGGCACCGAGGTCGACCGCTCGGAGTGGGGCATGTCGCCGCAGACGGTGAATGCCTACTACAGCGCGACGACCAACCAGATCGTCTTCCCCGCCGCCTACCTGCAGCCACCGTTCTTCGACAAGGACGCCACCGACGCGGTGAACTACGGCGCGGTCGGCTCGACGATCAGCCACGAGATCGGCCACGGCTTCGACGATCAGGGCTCCAAATACGACGGTGACGGCAACCGCCGCGACTGGTGGCAGCCGGAGGATCGCGCCGCGTTCGACGCCAAGACCCAGCAGATCATCGCGCAGTACGACGTGCTCGTCCCCGAGGGCGCACCGGAGGGGCAGCATGTGAACGGCGCGCTGACCGTCGGCGAGAACCTGGCCGACCTGCGCGGCCTGCAGATCGCGCTGGAGGCGTACAAGAAGGTGGCGCAACGGTCCGGCGAGACGCCCGATTTCCGCTCGGTGTTCCTGTCGTGGGCGCGGCAGTGGCGCGACAAGCAGACCGTCGAGGCGACGCTGCAGGGCCTGCAGGACACCCACTCCCCCAACGAATTCCGCTGCAACCAGGTGGTGCGCAATATCAACGAGTTCTACACGACCTTCGAGGTGAAGGAAGGCGACAAGCTGTTCATGCCCGCCGACCAGCGCGTCGCCCTGTAGACGGGGCTTGCACCCTCCCAATTCGCCATAGGTTAGCCTAGGCTGACCTAAACCTGCTCGATGGAGGATGCGCTCATGACGTCAGTTCGGACTTCCCGCGGCTGGCGGCGCGCCGCCGTGGCCGCGCTCGCCGGTGCGCTCGCCTTCGGTGTCGTCGCCTGTGGTTCCACCGAGGACGAGGCGGGCTCGGGCGAAGCGGTGACCATCACCCACGCCCGCGGCGAGACCACCGTCACCGGGACGCCGAAAAAGATTGTCGCCCTGGGCAATCAGTGGCTCGATTCCACGCTGGCGCTCGGCGTGGTGCCCGTCGGCTACATCGACAATGTCTCCGCGCTGTCCAAGAGCACCCCGCCGTGGACGCCCGACAGCCTGAAGTCCGCGACCGCGCTCAACACCCAGGGCAGCGTCGCCGAGCAGGTCGCCGCGCTGGAACCCGACCTGATCCTGGCCGACCCGTTCATCGCCGATCAGAAGACCTACGACGACCTGTCGAAGGTGGCGCCGACCATTCCCGCGCTCACCAAGGACGCCGTCACACCGTGGCAGGACCAGGTCACGGCCCTCGGCAAGGTGCTGCACAAGGAGTCCGACGCGACCGCGACGATCAAGAAGGTCGACGACAAGATCGCCGCCATCACCACCGCCAACCCGGGTCTGAAGGGCAAGACCTTCGCCAGCACCTGGCTGGCCAGCCCCGCCCAGCTGATGGTGCTCACCGACCCCGACGACGGTTCGGCCAAGGTGTTCACCCAGCTCGGCATGTCGATCCCGGCGAACCTCACCGCGCAGCCCGCCAACCAGGGTCGGCTGGCGTTGTCGCCGGAGCGCGTCGACGAACTGACCGCCGATCTGCTGCTGGCCGGCTACTCCCCCGGTCTCGACGAGAAGTACCGCCAGCTGCCGGGTTACGCGGATCTGCCGTCGGTGCGCAAGGGTTCGGTGGTGTTCCTGACCACGCAGGAGATCAGCGCGATCAACCAGCCGACCGCCCTGTCGGTGCCCTACATGCTCGACAAACTCGAACCCGCGTTCGCCGCCGCCGCGAAATAAGCTCCACCCACAACTCGAGGATTCACCGTGCTTGCCTCCCCATATCCCGCCCAGACTCGGTTCGCCCTCCGCGCAGGCGTCACCTGTTTGACCACGCCGGCCGGTGCGGTGCTGCTCAATCCGCCGCGCAACGAGAAGCTGACCGGTCTGGGCGCGGGGGCACTGCAGGCACTGAAAACCCTGAACCAGGGCCCGGCGACCGCCGCCGAGATGGCGACCGCGGCCGCCGGTGACGACATCACCGGCCTGATGCGCAAGCTCACCGACGGCGGCTGGCTCGCGGTGACCGTGCGCGACGGCGGCCGCGATCTCTACAGCATCCGCCCGTTCGCCCAGCCCGCGCCCCGGCCCGAGGTCGCGCTGCCGACCTGGTCGGCCACGCTGTCGAAGTTCGCCGTGCTGCACCGCGACGCACAGGGTTTCGTGCTCGAGCATCCGCGCTCGTGGTGCGATCTGCGCATTCACGATCCGCGCCTGCTCGCCCTGCTCGACGGTCCGCTCGCCGCCGACTCGCCGGTGGCCGCCGCGGTGAAGACGCAGTTCATGGCGGACCTGCAGTGGTGCGGGTTCCTCGTCGACGGTGACGAGGAGGAGCACGAGTTCACCACCCGTTCCTGGAACGCGCCCGACCTGTGGTTCCACCGGCGCAGCACGCTCGGCGCCCGCACGGTCACCTGGGACGATTTCGGGCCGACCCGCTGGGCCGAGGGCAAGTTCCCCGAATTGCCCGCTCGCCGGGCGCCTTTCGCCGGTGACCCGATCTTCCTCCCCAAGCCCGATCTCGTCGCGCTTCGTGTCGGTGACCCGAGCCTGTCGGCCGCGCTCGAGGACCGCGTCTCCACCCGCGCCTTCGACGACAGCGCCCCCGTCACTGCCGCCCAGCTGGGCGAACTGCTCTTCCGCAGCGCTCGCACCCGCGAGGACGGCTCCCGCCCCTACCCCTCCGGCGGCGGCGCCTACGAGCTCGAGGTCTACCCCGCGGTGCGCAATGTGGCAGGCCTGGAAAGCGGGCTGTACCACTACGATTCGGTCGACCACGCCCTGCGTCACGTGGCCCCCTTCGACTCCCCCGCCGTCCAGAAACTGGTGAAGTCCACCTCGGCCACTCTGGCCGGTGGCGCGGAACCCCAAGTGGTCCTGCTGGTTTCGGCCCGCGCGGGCCGGGTGATGTGGAGCTACGAACAGGTCGCCTACGCCAACATCCTCAAGCACGTCGGCGTCTTCATGCAGACCGTCTACCTCTCGGCCACCGCCATGAACCTCGGCGTCGTCGCCCAGGGCTTCTCCGACACCTCCGCCTTCGCCACCGCCACCGGCATCGACGAACTCGAGGAGTGCAACGTCGGCAGCATCATCGTCGGCTCGCCTGCTCGCTGAGAAACTTCATGTGAGAGCTACGTCACAAGATGCAACCCGCCGCGCGGGGAGTGCGTCCAACCAATCGACGTGCTTTCTAGCGGAGCGAGGGTTTCATGAACGACGACTGGTCGGCGCCGACTCGTGCGGAGAACAACGCCCTGCGTGCGCAGATCGATTCGATGCTCGAGATGTTCGCGTCGGAGAAGTCGGCGCTGCTCGGAATGCAGGCGCGTGCGACCGAACTGGTGAGCGTGTGGTCCGAGGACGGGCTGGTGCGCGCTTCGGGAAACATCGCCGGGGTGTCCGAGGTGCACATCGAGCCCGACGCCTTCAAACGGTCCACTCCTGAATCCCTCGGCCGCTCCGTCACCGAAGCCCTCGGCGAGCTCGCCCGGCAGACCGCCCGTACCCAAGAAGAGGCACTGAGCCCGATCTCGGCGGCCATGCCCGACCTGTCCGACCTGGTTCCCGGCGCACCGAGCATCAAAGAACTGATGGCCCAGCTCGCCCCGCCCGCACCACCGAAACCGGAACCGGTTGCCGAGGCGCCGCGCGGTCTCGTCGACGACGAAGACGACGAAGACGGCTACTTCCGCAACCGCAACTACCTGCGATGAGTTCGCTGAACGTCGACCCGGACGGCCTGCGCAACACCCAGCCGGCCTTCACATCGGTCGCCTCGACCATCACGACAGCGGCTCAGCAGCTGGCTGCGGTGATCGCGGCCGAAGGTGAATGCTGGGGTGGAGACGAGATCGGCCCTGTCTTCGTTCGATGGTTTTCCCCAGGTATCGGCCCTGCGGTGGCCGGACGCCCTTCCTGACGGCAACCGGGACAACCGCAACAGTGAAGTAGGCGGAACCGCGCGCGGCCACATGGCTCGGCGAAGCGCCGCTCCACTTCGGGGCTGTGCCGATTCCGGTCACAGTTCCAGGCTCTACACGATCACGCCCGTGATGGTTGCGAGATCGGTGGCGCTGCACTTCTTTCCTGTCGACGCCAATGGAGGAATGCACCATGCCGGAACAAGTTCTCACTCTGGAACGGGCCCGACAACTGCTGGCCAAGGTCTTCGGCCCGAATCGGGAGTTCCGAGTGGTGGAGTCCGAACACGGCTGGGTGGGTCGTGGGATCATGACGGCGGAAGAGACGTCGCAGGGGATGGGACTCGGGCAGGGGAACTACGTCCTGAACAAACACACCGGGGTGATCACGGCGCATCGGAGCCTGCCGCCGGAACTGATCGGGGAGGAGTTCGACCAGGCGATCGAAACGGGCCAACCGGTGCAGGGGAGCCGGGTATATCCCCCGCTCCATCGGATCCATCTACTGAAGACCTTCGAGGACCCACAAACGGTCCAGTATCAGGTCCACGTGACGGAGCTGGAGCAACCGAACAATCCGCCGACGACGGAACTGGTCACGATCGACAAGGAAACCCTGCACTTCCAGCCGAGCGGTGGACCGCTGTCGCAGGCCACGGCGTGGGCCGAGATGCTCAGCAGAACGACGGGATCCTGGCCGACCGACGAAACGATCGACCGGTAGCGAATATGATAGGGGAATCCCAGGCCAGAGAAATTGGCCATGCCTTCCTCGAGTCCGAAGAATTCGGTCTCAGGGAATTCGATTTCAGCTGGCGCGTCGTACTGAGTTTCCAGAGTCGCGGCTCGACACCGCTTGTAGTGGAACGGGAAACAGGAGAGTTACGCCAGTTCCCTTCCTCCGTGCCTCCGATGCGGGTCGAGACCCGGTATGCAGACGTAAGGCACCTTGGCCATCCCGGATAGACGGGATCCTATGCCCCGAACCACGAGCGCAGCCGGACCTTTCGGCATTTCCCTCGGTTTGCGGGAACTGAACTCTGGGCGTTCGGCACCATCGGTGTCACCGACGCTCGGGCCGAACTGGCCAAGCGGTTCACCACTGCGGGCGACGCGCTCTGGACCGACCGCCGCCCCCTCGGTTGCCTGGCCAGTTCCGGTCGGGTGAAGAAGGGGGAACCGGATGGCGGTGGGGTGCGTCTAAGTTTGTAGCGGTGGGATTCGGCCGTGGGCGATCAGGTAGGAGTGCTGTGCGTAGCGTTGGGGTGATGCGGGCCGTGGTGTGTGGCGCGGTCGGGGCGGCGGTGCTTGCCGGGTGTGGGGAGAGTACTGAAGGGTCGGCCGGGCCTACTACGACCGTGCGGGATCCGGACACGATCGAGGTGTTCAACCCGTGCCGGGGGGCGTTGTCGGATGAGGTGCTGCGCAGCGTCGGGCTCGACCCTGCAACGAAACTAGTCACCACCGATCCTCCAAGCGGGGTATCCGCGTGGCGAATTTGCGACTGGGCGCCTACCGACGATCGCTACGGATCGGGTCGGCGCATGGTCGGTGTGGGCTCGACCAGCCACACTCTGGCAGAAGCGCGAGCGAAGGAAGGGGTCACCCTTATCCGGGATACCAAGGTCAACTCCCGTCCGGGCCTTGTATCGAAGGAGAACAGCACTCCCGACATCTGTTATGTCTCGTTCGAGGCCGAGCAAGGCATGTTCGAGGTGACTGCCGCGTGGTTGAGCACAGAAGGTCCTCGGGGCGGGGATCTGTGTGAGATGGCGGAGAAGTACGCGGCGGCGCTCGAGCCGCATTTGCCGAAGTAGGAGGGGACATCCGAGATGACTCAGGATCACGCCACGTATTGGCGAAACATGAAGCAGCAGGCCATCAATGGCGAGCTCAAGCTCGCGGAAGACCTCGGGCAGGCTCTCGCCGACGTCGTCAACCAATACGTCCTCGATCTTGAAGCGCAGAAACTCATCGCGGGCAAGCTCGATCGCCTGACCGGCTGGGGCAGCCTCCCCTCCGCCGACGCGATCCGCGGCAAATACGAGAACAAGGCAGTAGCAGGCGGCTCACACGACCCCGACGACTCCGCCGTGAAACGCCTGGATCAGCACATCGCCATCGCCCGCGACCAGCGCGACACCTTCCTCGCCGCCATCGGCAAACTGCAGGCCGTCGATCAGCAGTCCGCGGGCGCGATCGGCAATGCGGGGGCGAGTATCTGATGGGGTTCTGGGATCCCCTCGAGTCGATCGGCATGGGTGTCTTCCACGTCGGCACGCTCGGAATTTTCAAGGTGATCGACAACCATGACCGGTCCGATAACGCCGACGAACAACGGCGTGCCCTCGATGACCAGGGCAAGCTGGCGTGGGAGGGCGACCGGACCATCATCGGTGACGAGTGGGCGCGGTTGCGTGCGGGCGCGGATGTCACCATGCAGGAGGCCGCGGTGAAGGATCCCGAGCCGTTCAGCGCCTGGCCGCATCAGCGGATCTGGGAGGCCTTGCAGGGCAAGGACGGTCAGGGCGGGGTCGATGCCGGGCAGATCAACGCGACGGCCGACGGTTGGCGCCGGCTCACCACCGGCACCGAAACCGCTGTCAACAACTACCGCACCAACTTCGAACGGGTCTTGACCGAAAAGTGGTCCGGTGCTTCGGGTTCTGCGGCGATCGAGGCGGTGAAGAGTTACACCACCGAGGCCGCCAAACTGCCGACCACCTTCCAGATGGTCGCCAACGGTATCGATTACATGGAAGGCCTTCTCGGACAAGCCAAAATCGCCATCCCGAAACCGGAAGAGGTCAGCGCCTTCGACGAGTTCGTCGGCCATATCCCGGGCAACGGTGTGGTCAAGGCCGCCCAGCATCGGGCGAACGAAGCGGAGGCAGACGCTCAGCTGTTCATGATCGGCACCTATCAGCCAGGTGCGCTTACCGTCGACAAACAAACACCGGTGCTGCCGCTCCCCCAGAACAATGTCACGGATCCGGGCGGCGGAGTGCCGGGCGACGGTACGCCGGGAGATGCGAACGGCGGGGGCAACAACACTGACAACGGTGGCGGCGCATCGACGAATCCTGCTGGTACGACCGAGAATCCGACCGCCGAGACACCGCAGTCGACCACTCCCGGCGATGATCAAGAGGACGACGACACAGACGACGACTCGACCAGCCCGGCAAGCACCGAGTCACCGGCCACAACGCCTGCTACGACGCCGACGACGACACCGGCCACACCCGGCGACAGCAAACTCGGGTCTCCTGGCACCGGATCTCCCGGCTCAGGATCGCCGGGGTCGGGGTCGCCCGGCTCGAGCGTGCCCGGCGCCGGAGTACCGGCCGCGGGACGCTCCGTTGCGGGAACACCCGGAGCCGCGGGGGCGCAGAACTCCGGCGCTCGCGCGGGGGCCTCGGCGGCGGGTGCGCGCGGGATGAGCGGGATGCCCGGCATGATGGGCGGCGGCGGAAGAGGTGGTGGGCGTGACGACGAGAACGAGCACACCACCCCGGATTACCTCATCCATGATCGCGAGCACGAACTCATCGGGCAGCTGCCACCGACGCTGCCGCCGGGCGGGGTGATCGGCGCATGAGCCGAGCCCAAGCACCGGCCCTTGATCACACCTGGGTGCTCGATCCACACGCCTTCGCCATCGGGCTGGAAGCGCACGGTCGGGATCGGATGCCGTATCCGCTGACCTTTCGGCCCGAGTTCGCCGAGACCATGGAAATTCACCAGCAGCGGCGGGAAGCTGCCGGGCACAGGTTGGCCCAGGTGTACGACGCGGTCCTGGACAGGGTGTTCCGGGCCGTTCTCGAGCCCGAGGTCCGGGTGGAGATCCAGGGCTTGCACGGACCGGGTCAGGCCGAGGTCGTGCGCGTTTATGCGGGCATCGTGGAGGATCACGCGGCGTTGGCCGTTCAGGCCTCGGGGCCGACGCGCGAGCAAGGCGGCGACATCACGCTCTCCGTTGTCCGCCTGGCCGACCTGGCAGCGGCGATCGTCGCGAAACTGCCACGCCTGCACGGTGGTTCGACACAGCGTTTCGAGGGCAGGCGCAGCGATCTCGAGACGGCGACCTTCGCTCGCCACCCCACCCGCCTGTCCCCGGTCGAGCACACGCAACGCTTCTTCCGGCGCCCCCGAATCGGCACGGGCGAGATCACCGTTTTCCCTGGGTTCCAGGTCGATTCCCGGCCCACTTCCGACGGCAAGGCGTTCCTCTGGCTCGACTACCCCGACGACGGCCGCTACCTCCTGCAACACCACGACACCGACAATTTCACCGTGATCCCCGGCCCACCCGCCGAGTTGGAGCATCGTCTCTCCAGGCACATAGCCATCTTCACCGATCGCAGATGAACCCACCGTCGATCGGATTCGATGCGGCTGGTCAGCCGGGGGCCGCGCGGGTCAGGCGGCGGGGGTGCCGTCCCAGGTGACGAGTTTCCAGCCTTTGGCGGGGCTGCCCTTGACGATTACGCGGCCGGTGTTGCGGATGGGGTCGGACTGGAGTTTGGTCATGTCGGGGTTGCTGACGGTCATGAGGGTCCAGACCATGATGGAGCCGCCGTGAGAGAAGATCGTGGCGCGTTTGTTGCCGCGGTCCTGGATGTCCTGGATCGAGTCGTCCATGCGCTTTTTGAATTCGTGGCCGTTGATCGAGCCGGGGATGCGGGCGTCGAGGTTGCCCTGCATCCACTGGACCGGTGCGGCGAAATAGTTCGCCATCGCGTCCTTCTCGGGTGTGCCTTCGTAGATTCCGGCTTCGATTTCGTGGAAGCCCTCCTCGACGACAACGGGGCGGTCGCACAGTTCCGAAGTGGGTAGTGCGGTCTGCTGTGTCCGCACCATTGTCGAGGCGTAGACGCCGTCGAACTTGCAGTCGGCCAGGCGCAGCGCGGCCGCGGCGGCTTGCTCCCAGCCTTTGTCGGTGAGGTCGGGGCCTGGGACGGACGTGTCGATCAGGCCTGATGCGTTGCCGGCCGATTCGGCGTGGCGGACGAAGGTGAGGGTCATTTCACCTGTCTGCGGTGCGGCGGCCGCACTTCCGCCGCCGGCGGTGATCATGGCAACCGCGGCGATGACCACGGACAGACGTGACGCGATCTGGGGCATAGGGACTCCTCGAGTAACCGGTGTGGGCCCACGCTGGTGTATGAATGCGACCCGTTCCGGGACGGTAGGTTCGCGCCCGACCGGTCGCCACGTCGTCTCCCGATGAACGGCACGTTATCTACTTTTCGTGAGGACCCGGTAGACGAAGACGAATTGCCAGAGGCCGATGAACAGCGTCGGGAGGCGTTCGTAGAAACCGGCCGACGATTGGCCGCCGACCGGTGTCGATTCCACGGCGGCGAAGAAGGCTCCGACCGCTGCTATCGAGAACACGGCGGTGGCGATGGAGAAGACCGACCACAGGCGGGAACGGCGGGTGACAGCGGCGAGGGCCGCCACGGGGAAGGCCGTGAAGACGACAAGGGCGCCGAGGTTGTGGATTCCGCCGGTCGCGGTGACGACCGTCGGGGCGCCTTCGGGGAAGCCGAGTACCGGGTCGGTGGGGAAGAATCCGATGACGATCAGTCCGGCGGCGGCGACCAGCAGGGCGAGGTACCCGACGGTGCGCAGGGACGCGGTGCGGCGGAGCCCTTCGGCGAAGAGCACCGTCAGGATGCCGTAGAGGACGAAGTTGCTGTTCTGGATCCAGCCGTGGGGGGCGAGGCTGAGGGCGCTGATGGTGTCGTGGGAGGAGTCGTAGCCGGCCTGGAGTGCGCCGTTGATCAGGTAGCCGAGGACGAAGACGGCCGGACCGAAGGTGCCCGCCACCAGCAGATGTGTACTGCGTATGCTCACAGATACAAAGTACACATTTCGTGCGTACTAAGTACACATCAGGAGTGGAACAGGCGTGACTTCTCTCTGGGAACGGCTCACAGAAGGCGACCGGAACGCCGGTAAACCCTTGTCCGCCAGGCGAATTGCCGAGACCGCGGTGGCGGTGGCCGACGTCGACGGGCTCGACGCCATCACGATGCGCCGGCTCGCCACGGAGCTCGGGGTGGCGCCGATGGCTGCCTACCGGCATGTGGCGAGCAAGGACGAGGTGCTGGAGCTGATGGTCGACCTCGTCTACGGCGAGGTCGAATACGCGGCCGGCGACGGCTGGCGCGCGACGCTACGTGAGCTGGCGACGGCACTTCAGGCGCTGATCCTGCGGCACCCCTGGCTCACCCGGCTCACCGCACCGGAGCTGGTCTACGAACTCACACCCAACCGCATGGCCGTGACCGAGCACGCCCTGACCGCGCTCCACGACGACCTCGGTCTCGACCTCGACACGGCAATGGCGGCCGCGCGAACGGTTTTCGCGTATGTGCAGGGTGCGACCGGTGCCGAGATCGGCCTACGCGCGCTCATGGACGATCGCGGCTGGACCACCGGCGCACAGGCGCGCACCGGTCTGTCCACTCAGATGACCTGGCTGCTCGGCACCGGCCACTATCCGACCTTCCAGCGTTATGTGCACGAGGCACGGCGCAAGGACGACCTGCGCTGGCAGTTCGACACCGGCCTCGAGCAGGTGCTCGACGGCATCGAAGCGCGTCGGTGACCTACTTGCCGCGCAGGCCGAAGGGGTTGCCGTCGGGATCGGCCAGCGTGCAGATGCGGAGGTCGGGAGCAACTGTCTGCGGGCCCGATTTCTCGGTGGCTCCTGCGGCGAGCAGGGCGTTCCGGGTGGCGTCGAGGTCGTCGACGTCGGTCATCGCGACCGGTCCGGTGGCGCGGTCGCCCTGGGGGTTGAGGCTGATCTCGAAGCCGTTGACGTTGTAACCGACGTAGTACGGCTGGTCGGTGTGGGGCTGGCCGTAGAGGGCCGTATAGACCTTTTTGGCGGCTTCCAGGTCGGAGACGGGAATGACGACGGCGCCGATGGCGGGACTCATGGTGCTTCCTTCCGAAGAACAGCGGGACTGCGTCGAATGGAAAACGGTCGAGAACCAGCGTAACCAGCGATAACGCCGAACAGGCGGATCCATCGCGGGGGGCATGCCGGACGCGGGCAGGCGAGGCTGCCCGCGTCCAGGTGCTCAGAGAGCGGCGGCCAGGGTTTGCACAGCCAGGGTCCACAGGTCGGCGAAACGGTTGGCCTGTGCTTCGGTGAACAGGGCGGTGCTCCAGCGGAAGTTGGTCGTCAGGGCGGGGCCGGCGGCGGTGGTGCCGATGCCGGCGATGACGTCTATCGCGTAGCGCAGGGGTAGGTCGGGTTCGGGGTCGAGTGGGAGGGCGGTGTCGTGGGCGCCGACCAGCAGAGACCACGGGTCGGTGTTGTTGCCGCTGAGGTCGATTCGGCCGAGGTAGTTGAATTCGACCTGGGGTTCGGCGGCGTTGCGGAGTTCGGGGACCCGGTCGACGTAGCGGAGCAGGCCGTAATCGAGTCCCTGGTTGGGAATTTCACGAATATGCCGAGTGACGGCGTCGAGCAGTGACCGCGCGGAAGCCGGATCAGCTTGGGCGCGTGCGACATCCACGCACTGGCCGCCGACGCCGAGTCGGACGGGGAACACGCTGGTGAACCAGCCGAGGGTGTTGGCGGTGTCGGTGCCGAGTTCGGCGTCGGCGCGGCCGTGGCCCTCGAGGGCGATCAAAGCGCCTGCGGCTGGATCGTTTCCGTTGTTCGCGTGCAGCGAGGCCATGGTCATGGTGAGGGCGGTGAGCAGGAATTCGCGGACGCCCTCGTCCTTGCCGATGCGGTCGAGGAGGCGCTGGGTCACCTCGACGGGGGTGGCGACGGTGTTCACGCGCAGACTCGACCAGGTGTCGGACGCGGGGGCGGGGTGCCGGGAACCGAGGGGCGCGTCCGGTTGGCGCACCTGGGCCGCCCAATAGTCGCGCTGAGCAAGCACTTCCGGTGTGCTGGCGCGCTGCCACATGCCCTCCGACCACTGCCGGTAGGAGGTGAACTCGGGCAGCATCTTCGGGGTGACGCCGGACTGGATCTGCTGCCAGGCGGCGGCGAGTCCGTCGATCATGATGTGCCAGGACACCACGTCGACAGCCAGGTGGTGCACCGCGAGCAAAAGGATGTCGCCGGGATCGCCATCAGCGTCGTCCCCGGAATTCTTCGCGTCGCGCGAGCTCTGGTCGACTTCCGACGAGCCCGGTGCACCCGCGAACCACACCGCGCGCACCATCTCCCCCGACCTCGGGTCGATCGCGTCGTTGGCGATACGCGCGTATTCCGTGATGACGGAATCCAGTTCGGAACCGGCGAGTCCACGCGGCGCTTCGATCACCACGTCGCCCGCGGCAACGACACCGGGCGCGCGGGTGAGCAGGCGCGGACCATCGGGCGTATCGGTGAGCACGGCACGCAGGGTGTCGTGTGCGTCGAGGAGGGCTTGGAGCGTGGATTCCAGGCCGGCACGGTCGATTCCGGCGGGCAGGCGGAGCAGTGCGGTCTGGGTGAAGCGGCGGTAGTTGCCGTACTCGTACATCCACGACACCACCGGCAGCGGCGGAACCACACCGTAGGAGTCGGCGCCTGCCTGGGCGGCGGCGGGTGCGTCGTCGACCGCGGCGGCGAGTTCGCGGATGGTCGGGCAGGCCAGAACCATGCGCGGGTTGAGCGCGAGGCTTCGGCGGCGGGCCTTGTTCACCAGGGAGATGGCGACGATGGAGTCGACACCGAGTTCGTAGAAGTCGGCGTCGATACCGGGGGCGCGGCCGTCGAAGAGTTCGGCGAAGACCTCGCTCAGCGCGATCTCGGTCGGCGTCTCGGCGGCGGCATTGCTGTCGGCCGACGAAAGCGCTTGTTCGGCGAGCTCGTTCAGTGCGTGCCCGTCGAGTTTGCCGTTGACGTTCACCGGCAACCGGTCGAGGACGACGATGCGCGCGGGGATCATGTACGCGGGCAGGCGCTGGGCGAGGTCGGCGCGCACCCGGCTCACCACGACGGCACGTCCGGCCTTGCCGACGACGAAGCCGACCAGCGACGCGCCACCGGCACGACGGACCACGGTGACGGCGGCGGTGTCGATATCGGCCGAGCGGCGCAGCGCGGTCTCGATCTCGCCGACCTCGATGCGGTAGCCGCGCACCTTCACCTGCGCGTCGGCGCGGCCGAGGTAACCGAAGCGACCACCCGGCAGGCGGCGGATGAGGTCACCGGTGCGGTACATGCGCTGCCCCGGGCGGGCCGGGTCGGCGACGAACCGGTCGGCGGTGATGGCAGGTTTGCCCAGGTAGCCGCGGGCCAGTTGCACGCCGGACAGGTACAGCTCGCCGACGATTCCCTGTGGAACCGGGCGCAGCCGTGAGTCGAGGACGTAGCCGACCATGCCGCCGTTGGCGGTGCCGATCGTCGGGATTTCCGAGGTGGCGACCGGGGCGACGACGGCTTCGACGGTCGTCTCGGTCGGCCCGTAGCAGTTGTACACAGCCGTCCCCGGGAGCGCGCGCAAACGTGCCCACAGGGCGGTGTCGATGGCCTCACCACCGAGTGCGAGGACGGACAGCTCACGATCGAGCAAGCCCGCCGCCGCCAACTGGGCCAGCATCGAGGGGGTCGTGTCGATCATGTCGATGTCGAATTCAGCCATGCCCGAGACGATTCGGTGTGCGTCGCGCATCTCGTCGGCATCGAAAAGGTGCAGGGCCTGGCCCGCGAAGAAGCCGACCATCGGCTGCCAGGAGGCATCGAACCCGAGCGACCAGGCGTGCGCGATGCGCAGCGGGCGGCCGAGTTTCGCCATCGCCGGGCGGTAGAACCGCTCGAGATGGTCGGCGAAGTATCCGGCCAGCGCGGCGTTCGTGCCGACGACACCCTTGGGCTCGCCCGTGGAGCCGGAGGTGAAGATGATGTAGGCGGCGTGGTCGAGTTCGCGACGGACGACGGGGGCTTGCGCGGGGCGGCGCGCGATCCGTTGGACAACCTCGGCGTCGTCCAACGTGAGCACCGCGGCGCCGGAGCCCGCGATCCCGTCCGGCAGGTGAGGATCCTTGCCGAGAACGACGGCGATCACCGGGTTCGACTGGCGCAGAATCGATTCGATGCGACCTACGGGCAAGCTGATATCGACCGGGACGTAGGCCGCACCGGCGGCGAACGTGGCAAGAATGGCCACGATCGCATCGGTGCCGCGCGGAAGCATCAGGGCGACAACGGTTTCCGGGCCGACACCGTGTGCGGCGAACTCGGCGCCCAGGCGGCAGGCACGATCGTGCAGCTCGCGGTAGGTGAAGCGTTCGCCCGAGGTGGTCGTGAGGGCGGTGGCGTCCGGGGTCGCGGCGACCTGCTGCTCGAACAGCTCCCAGGGTGTGGACGAGGGCGCGGGCACGAGGTCCGCGGCAGCACTGGCCAGTTCGGCATGCTCGGCGGGCGTGAGCAGGTCGATGGCGTCGAGGGTCGCCTCGGCGTCGAGTGTGGGCAGAGTGCGCAGGATGGCGACCAGACGGGCGCCGAGGTCGGCGGGGTCGAGGTGGCCGAGCAAGGCGGGCACCGCCTCGACGAGGACGAGCAGTTCCCCTTCGCTCATGTGCGAGACCACCGTGAGCGGGTAGTGGGCGAGACTTTCCATCTCGATGGGCCGGAACTGGGCGCCGTCGGCGGCGGTGACGGTCTTGATCGCGTCGTCGATGGGGGCGTTCTCGAAGACGAACAGGGTGTCGAACAGGGCGCCGTGACCGGCCGCGCGCTGCAGGGTCGACAGGCTCAGGTAGCCGATATCGCGCATGGTCGACGAATCACGTTGCAGCCGAGCGCATTGCGCGACGACCGGTTCGGTCGACTCGAGCCGGTACACGACGGGGACGGTGTTGATGAACAGCCCGACCATGCCCTCGACACCGGCCAGCTTTTCGGGGCGGCCGCTGATGGTGGTGCCGTAGACGACGTCCGTGCGGTCGGTGATCCGGCCGAGCAGCACCGTCCAGGCGAACTGCACGGCGGTATTGAGCGTCATGCCGTTGGCGCGCGCCCACTGCTGCAAGGCTTCGGTTTCGCAGGCCGACAGGCGAAGTCGCGTGGTCTCGGGCACCGAGGAATCGCGCGCACCGGTACCGTCGGCCAGCACCAACGGCGCGCTGACCTGACCTAGGTACTCGGCCCAGCGACGCGCGGCGGCATCGTGGTCCTGGGCGCCGAGCCAGCCGATGTAGTCGCGGTACGGGCGCGGGGCGGGCAACCCGTCGAGACTGCCGCCCGCCTGGTACACCGCGAGCAGTTCGGTGAAGAACACCGCGACCGCCCAGCCGTCCATCAGGATGTGGTGGGCGGTGAGGATCATCCGCTTGCGCGGCTGCGGCGCGTCGGTGACGTTCAGCAACAGGATCCGCAGGGCCGGACCACGGCTCAGGGTGAACGGCACGCGCCGCTCCGACTCCGCGATGGAATCGAATTCGCTCGCCACCGCGTCACGTTCGGCCCACGGCAACTCGGCGTGCGACGGGATGATCTGCACCGGCTTGGGCACGTCGGTGTCCCAGAACGCGGCCCGCAGGTTCGGGTGACGGTCGAGCATGGCCTGGGCGCTGCGGCGCAGCAGGGCGGTGTCCAGCGGGCCGTCGATGTCGACCACGAATTGCATCGTGTAGAGGTCGATCTCGGTCCCGGCCATCCGCGACAGGGAGAACAACCCCTCCTGCAGGGGGCTCAACGCGAGTACGTCTTCGATCTGCGGCGCACTCATGCTGCGTCCTTTCCTAGTGGTCGAGCCGTTGTTCATCCCTGTGCGGACCAGGCCGCGGTGAGGGCGGACAGGGCGTCGGAGTCGAGGCCGGACGCGCTCATCGGCGCGTGCTCGACCTGCTCGGGCACTTCGGTTTCCGCCTCGCGGGGCGCGGCGTCGACGGCGGCGGCCAGTTCGGTGATGGTCGCGCACTCGAACACCATCTGCGGGGTCAGCGGCAATCCCTGGGCGGCGGCACGGGCCGACCACTGGATGGAGATGACGCTGTCGCCGCCGAGGGCGAAGAAGTTGTCGTCGCCGGTGACGTCGTCGATCTCGAGGAGCTCCTCGATCAGGGCGATCAGGGTGCGCTCGGTGTCCGAATCGGCGGCTCCCCCGGCGGCGGCCGTCGTGGCGACGGGTGCCGGGACGGCGAGCAGCCGGTCCAGGTCGGCCTGCGGCAGCACCCGCAGGTCGGCGATCGGCTGGTCCGGGTTGTCGGCGAAGGCGCGCAGGGTGGCGGCCAGGGCGTCGGCGATGAGCGCGGCGGTAGCCGGTTCGTACAGGTCGGCGTTGACGACGACGCGCACGTCCATGCCGCCCTCGGCGGTCACGTTCAGGCTCAGGTTCAGATCGAGGAACGAGACGTCGAAGTCGGCGGGCAGCACGGTGACCGTACTGGCACCGGAGGTCGCGAACGGCAAGGTGGTCGGCGCCCAGTCGGCCCCACGGAAGTGGATCATGCTCTGGAACAACGGGTTCCGCGACCGCGAACGGCGCGGATTGAGTGCCTCGACGAGGCGCTCGATCGGCAGTTCCTGGTGCGCGTTGGCATCGAGCACCACGTCACGGGCCCGGATCACGGTGTCGCGCAGGGTGG
The DNA here is from genome assembly GCF_001612905.1 of Nocardia ignorata NBRC 108230. Classification (GTDB taxonomy): domain Bacteria; phylum Actinomycetota; class Actinomycetes; order Mycobacteriales; family Mycobacteriaceae; genus Nocardia; species Nocardia ignorata. Next base: position 237,445 of record NZ_BDBI01000016.1, read on the forward strand.
TCGCGCCCGACAGATCGTTGCGGAGCACGACCATGTTCGCGAACAGCCCGATCAGGTTCGTGGTGGCCGGATCGGTGCGTGCCGCGACGGGCGTGCCGAGGGTGATGTCGGTGCCGCCGCCGAGCGTGTGCAGCAGGGTCGCGACCGCCGCCTCGCACACCATGAATTCGGTTGCGCCACTGCCCTTCGCGAGGGACTCGAGACCGGAGCGGACGCTCGCGGGCAACGAGAAGGTGACCACCTCGCCGCGCTTGCCGAGCACCGGCGGACGCGGACGGTCGTGGGCCACCGAGATCTCGTCGGGCACCCCGGCCAGCGCGGTGCGCCAGAAGTCGATCTGGGCTTGCGCGAACTCGCTCGGGGCCGCCTGGTCGAACAACTCGCGCTGCCAGAGGGCGTAGTCGGCGAACTGGATCGGCAGGGGCTCCCAGGCAGGGGCGCTGTCCTGTTCGCTGCGGGCGCGGTAGGCCGTGGTCAGGTCGTCGAGCAGCACACCGAAGGAGGCGTGGTCGGCGACGATGTGGTGCACCAGCAACGACAGCACGTGGGTGTTCGCGTCGACTTCGAGGAGTTCGGCGCGCAGCAGCGGCTCACCGTCGAGGGTGAAGGCGTAGCGGGCGGTCTCGGCCAGCTCGGCCGACACCTGGTCGGCGGTGATCTCCCTGACCGGCAGCGCGACCTCGGTAGCCGGATGGATCACCTGGTAGGGCACACCCTCGTACTCCGGGAACGTGCTGCGCAGGGACTCGTGGCGGGCCACGACGTCACCGAGCGCGGCGCGCAACGCGGCGATGTCGAGCGGGCCGTCGAAGCGCATGGCCAGCGGGAGGTTGCCGACCGAACCCGCACCTTCCATGCGGTACTGGAACCACATCGCCAGCTGCGAGTACGACAGCGGGATGCGCTCGCCGCGCGGTCGTCCGCCGATCGCGGGCCGGGTGGTCGGTGCCGCAGTGACCGCATCGGCGCTCGCCGCGGGCGCCGGTTCGGCTGCCTCGTCGACATCGGAGTCGACCGCATCCAGGTCCATGTCGAACTCGGCGAGGAACCGGGCGACCAGATTCGCGGCGAGCGCGGCGGGAGTCGGGCTGTCGAAGATGACGCGCACGTCGAGTTCGATGCCGAATTCCGCGCGGACCTGCGCGACCAGGCGGGCGGCGAGCAGCGAGTGTCCGCCGAGTTCGAAGAACGAGTCCTCCGCGCCGACCTCGTCGAGACCGAACAGGGCGCCGAACAGTGCGCACATCTTGCGTTCGGTGGCCGTGGCGGGCGCGCGGTGGGTCCGCGCGACGGCCGGGGTAGCGGCGGGCAGGGCGCGCTTGTCGAGCTTGCCGTTGACCGTGAGCGGGACCTCCGGGATCACCGCGAACGCGCTGGGCACCATGAAGTCCGGCAGACCCGCCGCGGCGAAGGCCTGGATCTGCTCGAGGTCGATGAACCCCTCGGCGGGCACCACATAGGCGGCGAGCATGGCGCCGATGGCCGGGTCCTCGGTCACGACGACCACGCACTGGGCGACCGACGGGTGCGCGGCGACGGCGGCTTCCACCTCACCGAGTTCGATGCGGAAACCACGCACCTTCACCTGCTCGTCGGCCCGGCCGATGAACTCGAGCTCACCGAAGTTGTTGCGGCGCACCAGGTCACCGGACCGGTACAACCGTGCGCCGGGGGTGAACGGATCGGCGACGAAACGCTGCGCGCTCAGCGCGGGGCGGTCGAGATAACCGCGGGCGAGCTGATCGCCGCCGAGGTAGAGCTCACCGACCACACCATCGGGCACCAGCTGCAGCGCCTCGTCGAGGACGTAGGTGTAGACGTTGCGGTTGGGCACACCGATCGGCACAACGCCGGTGCCCTGCGGCCCGTGCACCGGCATGTACGTCGAGCAGACCACGGCCTCGGTAGGCCCGTAGTGGTTGCGAAGTTCGGCTTCCAGAGTGTTGGCGAAGCGGTCGGCCACCTCGCCGGGCAGCGCCTCGCCACCCACGGGAACCTGACGCAGCGAACGCCATTCGCTCACCTCGGGCAGCAGCAGGAAGGTGCTCAGCATCGACGGGACCATGTGCAGCACGGTCACCTGACGCCGCATGATGAGGTCGGCGACGTAGCGGATGTCGCGGAACGGCTTGGGTTTCGGCACGATCAGCTGCGCACCGACCGACAGCGTGATGGCGATATCGGCGAGCGAGGCGTCGAAACTCACCGACGACGACTGCATCATCCGGTCGGCGGGCGTCATGTCCCACTCGGCGCAGAAACACACGATGTGTTCGGCGATCGCATTGTGCGGCACCGGAACACCCTTGGGCTTACCGGTGGAGCCAGAGGTGTAGATGACGTAGGCGAGGTTGGCCGGGCGCAGCGGGCGCAACCGGTGGTCGTCGGTCGGCGCCGAGCCGGGGAGCCCGGCCGCCGCCTCCTCGGCGGCGGCCAATTCGGCCGCACCGAGCAGCAATCGGGGCTGCGCGTCCTCGACGAGGTACTCGATGCGGTCTTCCGGGTAGGCCGGATCGATCGGCAGGTACGCGCCGCCCGCCTTCAGCACGGCGAGCACGGCGACGATGAACTCGACCGAGGTGCCCAGGCGCAGGCCGACGACGTCCTCGGTGCCGATGCCCTGCCCGATCAGCCAGTGCGCCAGGCGATTCGCGCGGGTGTGCAGCTCGGCGTAGGTGAGTTCGGCGGTGTCGGAGACCAGTGCGAGCGCGTCGGGTGATGCGGCGGCGGCCGATTCGAACAGGGCTACAAGGGTGGTGGCGGGCTGGTCGACGAGCAGACCGTGGGAGCGGTCGAGCAGTGCGGCGCGCTCGTCGGCGGCGAGCATCTCGAGGTCGCGCAGCCTGCGGGTCGGCTCGCGCAACGCGCTGTCGAGGAGCACACCGAAATGCCCGAGCAACTGATCGACCAGGGCGTCGGACAGCACATCGGTCTGGTATTCGGCCTCGACGACGGCGGTGCCGTCGGCGTCGAGCACCACGGCGAAGGCCAGCGGCACCTGCGCGCTCACGGCGCCGAGTTCGAGCAGGGTGGAGGAGACGCCGTCGAAGGCGAAACCGTCGGCGCTCTTGCGCACGCTGAAGCCGAGACGGACCAGCTGGTCGAGACCGTCGCGACCGGCGACGCGGTCCGGGTTCGCCTCACGCACCACGCGATCGATACCGACACCGCGGCGCGCGAACGCACCGGTGCAGGTCTCGCGGACGGCGGCGACGAGGGTAGCGAAGTCGTCACCGGTACCGATGCCCGCGCGCAGCAGCAGGGTGTTGCCGAAGTAGCCGATGAGCTGTTCAGTACCTGCCGGGCGGTCGGTAACCGGGATGGAGACGAGGAAGTCGTCGGCGGCGGTGTAGCGGTGCACGAGGGCGTCGAAGGCGGCCAGCAGCACCATGAACGGGGTCGCGGCGTGTTCGCGCGCGAATTGTTCGGTGCGGGTGACGAGGTCGGCCGGGAGCCGGTGGGTGCGGCGCTGCGCCTGTCTGCCCGCGGTGGCCGAGGCCGAGCCGGGCAGTTCTAGCGGTTCGGGCAGGGGCCGCAGGGCGTCACGCCAGTAGGCGACGTCGTCGGCCGCGGGTTCAGCGGTGGGGGCGATGGCGGCGAACTGCACGGTGTCTGCCTGCGCGTGCGCGCTGTCGGCTGGCGTGGGGACGCTGTTGGCCCGGCCGGGGATGCCGTCGGATTGTGCGGGCGCGCTGCCGTCCTGCGCGGGCACGGTGCGGTAGGCGGCGTTGAGCTCGGTGAAGAAGACAGCCCAGGAGTCGTCGTCCCAGCAGATGTGGTGGATGGTGAACAGCACCACGTGCTGGTCGGCGCCGGTGCGGATCAAGGTGGCGCGCAACGGCAGCTCGGTGCCGAGGGCGAAGGGGCGGCTGAACTCGCGCTGCGCCAGCACCTCCACCCGCAGGTCACGGCCGGATTCGGCGAGGTCGGTCAGGTCGTGGGTGGTCCACTCGGCGCGGGCGTCGGTGGTGAAGACCTGGAATGGTTCACCCTCGGCGTCCACACCGTAGGTGGTGCGCAGGATGTCGTGGCGGGCGACGACGGCGTCGAACGCGGTGTGCAGGCGGTCGGCGTCGAGCGGACCGGTGAGGCGGTAGGCCACGCAGATGTTGAGGGCGGTGTCCTGCGGGTCGCGGGTCTGCAGGAACCACATGCGGCGCTGGCCCGGCGTGAGCGGGCGGTGCTCCCCCGCCGCGATGCGCGGCACGGCGACGGGTGCGGTGGACGCGGCCATGCCGCGCTCGCGCAGCTTCTGCTGCAGCAGCTGCTTGCGGCGTTCCGCGACGGACAGGGTGGCTTCGGTGTCTGACATCTTCTTTCGGCCCCTAGCCCTGGTTGGTGTTCTGTGCCATCAGCTGCACGACGTCGTCGAGCGACGCGCCGCCGAGAATCGCCGCGATCGGCAGATCCCGGTTTAGCTCCGCCTTCACGCGCTTGCGGAAGTCCAAGGCCTGCAACGAGTCCAGGCCGAGGGCGACCAAGGGCATGGTCGCGTCGATGGATTCGGCGCTGTCGCCTCCGATCACCTTCAGCAGTTCGGTACGCATGCGCAACTCGAGCGAGGAGTTGTCGGGCCGCGCCGCCGATTCGGCGGATACGGCCGCGGACGACTGCGCGGACGTGAGCGGAATCCCTTGGGTGACAATTGAAACCGGCGCGGGCTTCGGCGCGACAGCGGAAACCGGTACAGTCGCGCACTCGAGTCCGGTGAGCACGCTGTCCTGGCCGAACGCGCCGAGTACCTCGCGCAGGAAGTCCCAGTCGGCGGCGATGATCATGCCGTCGCGCACCGGCGCGGTGAAACCCGCCCCGATGGCGTCGGCAGGGACCATGGGGAGCACACCGGCCTCTTCCACGCGGGCGAACCCGGCGTCGTCGAGCGGGCCCGCCACGCTCCACAGCCCCCACTGCAGGCTGGCCGCGGCGATGCCACGGGCGCGCAGCCTGCGGGCGGCGACATCGAGCATGCGGTTGGTGACCGCGTACAGGATCTGGCCGCGCCCGCCGATGGTCGCGGCCATCGAGGAGCACAGCAGCACACGGCAGTCGGTGGTCAGCGGCACGATGTCGATCAGGGTGTCGAGGCCGTGCAGCTTGGCGCGGGCGGCGGTGTGGACGGCCTCGGCGGTGACCTGGTCGAGTTCGGCGTCGACGTAGTTCACGGCAGCGTGGATCACCAGGTCGGCCGGGCGATCGGCGATCTCGGCAGCGAAGGCCTTCGCCGATTCCGGATCGCTCACATCACAGGACCGCACGACGATCTCAGTGGCACCGAGGCCACGCAGACGCGCCAGTTCCGTTGCCAGCGCGAGGGTTTCACCGCTGCGGCTGAGCAGGGTGACACGGCCGGTGCCCGTGCGCGCCAGCTGATCGGCGAAGCGCAGGCCGAGCTGACCGGTACCGCCGACGATCACCACATGATCGAGACCCTCGGCGAGCGAACCGGTTTCGGCGGACTCGTCGACCACCAATCGCTTGACGAAGAGCTTGCCCGCTCGCAGCGCCAGCTCAGCCTCACCGCTGGAATGCACCGCACCGACGATCCTGCCCGCCTGCGCGATCGGATCCTCGTTCGCGGCGAGGTCGAGATGGCGAAACACGGTGCCGGGTTGTTCGATCCCGACGCTGCGGAACCCGGCCGCGACGCCTGCCTGGAACAGACCGGGGATCGGATCGCTCTCGTGCACGGTCTCGCCACCGACGGTCAGCAGCCAGCATTCGCCGCCCGGACGTAGCACGGAAAGCGCTGGGGCCCAGTGCCTTTCGGCGAAAAACGAGGTCAGTGCATCGACAGCCGTCGCAGTGTCGTCGGCCGCCGACGGTGGCAGCAGGACAACGACGGAATCGAACGGCTGCGTACGCACCGAGTCGGGCAGGCCACGCGCGGCATGCTCTTCACCGGGTTCGGCGGAGCTCATCGCACCGGCGGCGGGTCCTCGATCGTCCGCCTCAGCGCCCGCGCCGACAGCCGGGTTCAGTTCTGACGGACCGAGCACACGAGCCTCGGCACCGTGACGGTCCGCGGCCTTCACCAGGGCGGCGGCCAGAGCGGCACACTCACCTGTGTGGTCCACGACGAGCAGGCTGCGCGGGGCGGTCAGGGTGCGGCGCTGGAGTGGGGTCCATTGTTCGACCAGCCGTTGGGGTTTCGGCGTGGTGACCAGAAGTTCGGGCGGGGTCGCCGACTCGTCGGGGGCGGCCCAGAGGCGCTTCGGGGCGGTGACGGTATGCGGGAAGTCGCGCAGCGGCAGCGTGACGGTGTCGTCCACGCGCAGCGCGTCCCAGCGGTAGCCGGCGTCGAGCACCGCGACCTGGGCGAGATTGCGGGTGAACTCCGAGAGGCCCTCGGCGGTGCGCAGCGACGTTCCGAGGACACGGAAGTCGCGCTGCGGCAGGCCGGGACGCGACGGCACGAGGCCGAGGTTCTCCTGTAGCGCCAGCTGCAGCACGGGGTGTTCGGCGACCTCGATCAGCAGGTCCACGCCATCGCTACCCGCCGCGATCACGGCCTTGTCGAAACGCACCCGGTTGCGCAGGTTCCAGTACCAGTAGTCCTGGTGATTCAGGTCGGAGCCGATCTTCGCGCCGAGCGTCGCTCCGTAGCAATCGATCTCGGATTCGGTGAAGTGCGTGCCGCTCATCTCGTCGCCGAGCATGTCCACGAAATCGGCGCGCAGCTCGGCCACGATGGAGGTGTGTGCGGGGTAGGCCACGCGGATCTCGCGAGCGAACTGGCCGCGTTCGGTCGCGGTGGCGACCAGATCGACAATCGTCTCGCGGTCACCGGAGATGGCAAGGATGTGCGGCGAGTTCACCACCGACAGCTCGGCCCAGCCCGAATGCCTGGCCAGCAACGCCTCGCAGGACTCGCGGTCCATACCGAGCACGGCCATCGAGTAGCCGCGCGGGGAGATGCGCTCGACCAGGCGGGCGCGGTGGGTTACGGCGAGGACCGCGTCGCGCAGGGTCATCACACCCGACACCGCACCGGCGGCGAGCTCGCCCTGGCTGTGCCCGATCGTCGCCTGCGGCGCCACGCCTGCGGCCCGCCACAGTGCGGCGAGGCCGGTCATGTGGAACATCAGGGCGGGCTGTACTTCCCACACCGTGTCCTCGTACTGCCCCTCGTCGCCGAGCAGGTAGTGCATCGGCTGGGAGTGGCCGAACCGTTCGTGGTGGATGGCGGCGCACTCGTCGACGACGGTGCGGTAGGCCTGCGATTGCGCGTAGAACAGCGCACCCATGCCGGGTCGCTGGCTGCCCTGACCGGGAAAGACGAAACCGATGCGGCGAGAGCTCGCGGGGACGTCACCGAGAACGACAGTGTCGTGCTCGGCGCCGGTCGCGATCGCATTCAGCGCGGCGCGCAGCTCACTCGACGACTCGGCACCGTTCCCGCGCACAATGGGCCGGGCCACGATCAGCGCCCGCCGACGGCGCGGCATCCGGGTGCGAAACAGCATGTCGGCCAGCCGTTCCGGTGTCACCGCCGGGTGCGCGTCGACGTAGTCGCGCAGGGCAGCCGCCTCCGCACGCAGTCCGTCGGCACTGTCGGAGGACAGCAGAACAGGAACGCTGCCGTCGGGCAGACGGTACTCAGCCATGATTGGTTTCCTCCAGCACCGGAAGGCCGACAATGGCGTGCGCGTTGGTTCCCGCGACACCGAACGACGACACCGCGGCGTAGCGCAGCCCGTCGGGGCGCGGCTTCCACTCGGTCGCTTCGGCCGCCAGACGCAAAGTGGTTGCGCCCCAGTCGATATCGGTGGTCGGCCGATCCGCCCACAGGCTCGGCGCGATGGTGCCGTGCTCGCCGCACAGCAGCACCTTGATCAGTCCGAGCATGCCCGAGGCCGCCTGCGCGTGACCGGCATTGGACTTCACCGAACCGAGCAGCGGGGCATCGGAGCGATCGGGGGTGCCGTAAGTCGCGGCGAGCGCGGTCAATTCGAGCGGATCGCCGACGGCGGTTCCGGTGCCGTGGCCCTCGATCAGGCCGATATCGTCGACGCTCACCCCCGCGGCGGCCACGGTCGCCTCGATCAGTCGCCGCTGTGCGTCCGCGCTCGGCACGGCGATCGGCGCACCGGCGCCGTTGTGGTTCACCCGGGAACCGAGTAGCTGCCCGTAGATCCGATGGCCCAGCGCCTTCGCGCGCGATTCTCGTTCCAGCACGATCACGCCCGCGCCCTCACCCCACAGGGTGCCGGTCGGGTCGGCGGCATAGGAACGGCAGTGGCCGTCGGTGGCCAGGGCGTTGTTCCTGGAGAACTCGTAGAACGCGCCGGGCGTGCCCATCACGCACACGCCGCCTGCCAGCGCCCAGTCGCACTCCCCCGCCCGGATCGCCGACCCGGCCTGATGCACGGCGGTGAGCGACGACGCGCACGCGGTATCCACGCTGATCGACGGGCCGACCAGCCCGAGCCCGTGCGAGATCCGCCCGGCCACCGCACCGAGCGCGGTGCCGGTGCCCCGGTATCCGCTGTACTCGTTGACACCCGCCGCGCGCGGACCGTATTCGGTGATCGACACGCCCATGAAGACACCGGCCGGATCACCGTCGAGCGCACCGGGGTTGATGCCCGCGTGCTCGAGCGCGCGCCACGCCACCCGCATGGCCACCCGCTGCTGCGGGTCCATCGCGACCGCCTCACGCGGGGTGATGCCGAAGAACTGGGCGTCGAATTCCGTCGCGCCGTCCAGGAATCCACCGGCGTCGCGGACGGGCGCCCAGCCGTCGAGCCTGCCGAGGGCGAACAGTTCGGCCAGCGGCCAGTCACGGTCGCGCGGGAACGGGCCGATCAGCTCCCGGCCGCCGGCGAGCGCGGACCAGAAGTCCGGCAGGGTTTCGATGCCGCCGGGGGCCTCGACGCCCATCCCGACGATGACGATGGGATCCACGTTCATCGGGTCAGCGCCTGCCCGGCCAGCACCTCGGCGATGCCGTCGATGTTCTCGTCGACGTAGAAGTGCCCACCCGCGAAGAGGTTCACCTCCACTTCTCCCGTGGTGGCCTGGTCCCAGCCGTAGAGGTCGCGCGGGCCGACGAACGGGTCGTCGTCACCGCCGAGTACGAGCACGGGTGCGGCGACGCGCACATCGGCACCGCAGGAGTAGGCGTCGAAGGCGCGGTAGTCGGCCTTGAGCACGGGCAGCGCCATGCGCATCACCTCGCGGCTGGCCATCACGTCGGCGCCGGTTCCATTGAGGGCCGCCATGTGGTCGAGCAATTCCTCGTCCTCGGTCGGATGACCAGGTAGCTCGGCGATCCGCTGTGGCGCGGCGGCCGCGGAAACCACCAGCAAACGCACGGACAACCCGGCGGCCTCGGCGAGCCGGGCGAATTCGAAGGCCACGATGGAACCCATGCTGTGGCCGAACACGGTGATCGGGGCGCCGGTGTCGCGCGCGGAGCCACGGAAGGCCTCGAAGGCGCCGCGGGCGAGTTCGGGCAGTGTCTCGGCGGCCGGTTCGCGCAGACGGTCCTGACGGCCGGGGTATTGCACGATCACGGTGTCGAAGTCCTGCGCCATACGCTTGGCGAACACCCGGTAGGCCGATGCGCCCGCGCCCGCGTGCGGGAAGACGATCAGTGGCGGTAGGGAGTCGGTCCGGGGGGCCTGGAATTGCCTGATCCAGCCGAGTTCTCTTGCCATGTCGCTCTCCCTCACCGACCGCGTCCAGCTGCGGCCGTTTCGCACTATCTCTCGCCGGGCCCGGACACGGGCCTACCCGGCGCAGTCGTCCGGGACCTGGGCGAATGTTGTTGCCGCCGAGCCCGAACCAGCTCCGGGCGCGCTCCGGCAACCACCGGGCGATCGGTCGGGCAACAGTAGCATCAACCCATTAGTATAGGCTAGCCTTACCAATTGAGGTGACCAAGGTAACGATGGAATGGAGCACCCAGCAGATGAACCCCGCCGGGACCCCCGCCGCGCTCCCCCGCGAGCAGACAGACCTGCCCGCCGACGTAGCCGCCGCCCCCGCGCCGAACCTGCCGGTGTTCGAGGCGCCCTTCGCTCTGCGGATGGCCGATCCCGACGGTACCGACCCCGACATGCTCGAAGAGTGGATGGCCCGCCCGCATCTGCTCGAGTCCTGGGAACAGGATTGGGACGCGCAGCGCCGTCGCGAGAATTTCCGCACCCAGCTGGCCGGAACCTATTCACGCCCCTGCATTCTCAGCCTCGACCTGGCCGTGATCGGTCAGCCGGAACGCGGCCTTGTCGATGTCGCCTACATCGAGTTGTATCGCGCTGCCAAGGACGAGATCGGCAAGCTCTACCACGCCGATCCCGGCGACATCGGCGTCCACATCGCCACCGCCGAGACTGCGGTGATGGGCAAAGGCATCATGACGGCTTGGCTCTCACTCCTACCTGCCGCCGTGTTCGCTGCCAATCCCGACTGCAAGCGCATGATGGGCGACCCCGATCTTCGCAACGAAGCGATCCGGCGGACCCTCGACAAGACGATCTGGCAACGTATCGGCGCGTTCGAAGTTCGCCCGGACCGCCGCATCGGGCTGTACACGGTTCCGCGCACCCCGGCGGATCTACCCGTCGCACGCTGAGCCGAACAGCAGCACGCCCTCTCCGAAAACCCTCCGGGAAGGGCGTTTTCGTGTGTCAGCGCGCGGTCGCGTGGGCCACGGCGACCCGGCCGCGTGCGGGCTCGGTGCGCAGCACGCGGTCCGACAGCTCACCGAGGCAGCTGAGGTTCGGGAAGCCGGGGCCCTGCGCCATGGCGGCCATGTTCGGCAGGTAAAGCTTGCTCGCCAGACCGTTGACGGCCAAGTCGTAGCCGATCGACGATTCGATGCGGTTCTGCGTGAGCGGGCCGCCCACCGCGAGTTCCAGCTGATCGGCGGTCTGCTGATCGAACATCTCCAAGAACCACAGCGGCTGGCCGCCGGTCGCGTCGACGACGAGGTCGAAGTTGTGCACCTGATCGGCGCGCAGCTCGTTGGTCAGCGTGAGCGCGAGCGACTCACCGGCAGGCACCACCTTGGTGACCCGGCCCTGCAGGTGATGAACCCGGCTGTCGCCGAGCAGGCTCTCCTGCACGCGCACCGAGAACACACCGCGATCGGTACGCCGGATCACGTCGCGACGCTCCTGGATGCTCAGCGCGTTCCACTTCACCGGATCGCTGAACAGCGCGTTCTCGAAATAGCTTTCGCCACGGGTGTAGATGGTCGCCATGGGCGAGATCACCGAGATGGTGAGCATTTCGTGGCGCACGAGTTCGTCGAGCGCCGAGCCGGCGGTCTCGCCGCCGCCGATCACAGCGGCCCGCGAGGCGGCGGGCAGACTGCGTTTGCCCGCCAGATCCCAGAACTTCGCGATGCTCAGCACGCGCGGATGCGCGGCCAGCGCGCGGCTGCTGCGGCCGGGGCCGGTGATCATCAGGCCGTCGGCGCTCAACTCGGTGGCCGCGCCGTCGGCGTCGACGACGCGCACCTGCCAGCGGTCGTCGTGGCGGATCTGCTCGACGCGGCCGATCACCAGCTCGAGATCGATCGACTTGGCCACCCACTGCAGGTATTTCGCCCACACGTGGTGCTGCGGGCTGGGCCTGCCACGGTCGATCCACTCGGCGTAGGTGCCGTGCTCGATGAGGAACGAGGTCCAACTGTAGGCCGACATGGCCCGATCGATCTCGCGATTGCGGCCGCGGGCCCAGGTGGAGTGGTACGGGAACCCGATGTCCTTCTCGGGGCTGGTGCCGAGCCGGTGCCGCCCGTCGGTCCAGCCACCGGTGGGCAACCAGTTGCCACCCACCGCGTGCGCCTCGACGACGACCACGCGTGGCGCGGGCAGGCCGAGTGAGCGCAGGACATGCGATTTGGCCGCTACCGCAAGGGCTTTCGGCCCCGCGCCGACCACGAGCAGGGTTTGCACCGGTTCGTTCTCCACTCTCTCAAGCACGGCCCATGGTTGCATAGGCTTACCTTATTTATCCACCGGGGGCAGACAAGTAAGTGTCGTTAGGCTAACCTAACGTTCATGGGTAAGGGATTCAACGGCCTGATGGTCAAGGCTTGGGGTGGCTCGGACTACCGCCTCACGGTGACTGCCAACGAGCAGATCACGGACAAATTCGTGCGGATCAGTTTCACCGCGGGCGGGCTGCTGGCCGACAACCCGGTGCACCCCACGCAGTGGATCCGCCTGTGGATTCCCGACGAGCACAGTGACAAACTGCACCACCGCGGCTACACCCTGGTGAACCAGAACCCGGCCGAGGACACCGTCTGCATCGACTTCGCGCTGCACGACGGACCCGCCGCCAACTGGGCCCGCCGCGCCAAGCCCGGCGACCCGCTCGACGCCAGCGTCCTCGGCTCCGACTTCCAACTGCCCGAGCAGACCCCGAGCGAGTACGTCGTCTTCGGCGACACCGCCTCGCTCCCCGCTATCAACTCGCTACTGGACGCCATCGGCGACACCCCCACGCGAGTGTGGCTGGAATGGCAGTACGAATCCGACACGACGATCCCCGTGCACAACAAGCCGCACCACACGGTCACCTGGGTGCAGCGCATCGACGACGGCCGTCTGCTGCGCGAAGCGGCGAGCGCAATGACTTGCCCCGCAGACGCTTTCGCCTGGGTCGCCTGCGACGGCCACACCACCCGCTCGATCGTGAAAACCCTCAAGACCCATCACGCCCTGCCCAAGAGCGCCATCAAGTACCAGGCCTACTGGAAGTAGGAAATCATCCTGCGGGATGAGGAGCGAGCGCCCGTCGGCTGATGCGGACGCACGCTCTCGTGCGGCACGCTGGTCCGATCACGCCGGGGATTCCGCCCCGGCCCGATCGAAACGAGCGCGCCGTGTCCGTGATCGATGCCGTGATGCTCGCCGCACCCGTGGCGGCGGCGATCCTGCTGGTCGTCTCGCCGCGACTCGGCAGGCGGGTGGGCGTTGTCGCCGTGCCGGTGCTGATCGTCGGCCACGCCGGGCTGTGGCTGGTCGAACCCTATCGGCAGTGGTGGCCGCTGTACCTGCTGCTCGTCGCGATGCTCGTGTTCGTCGCGACCACCGGCCGGGAACTGCTGGGACGCATCGGCATCGGAGTGCTAGCCGCGATCTCGGCGGCGGTGTGGCTGGTGCCGCCGGTGCCCGAACTGCCGGAACCGACCGGGCCCCGCGCCGTCGGGTCGGCGATCTTCCGCTGGGTGGACCAGGCGCGGCCCGAGGCGCGCACCGAGGCCGACGACCGGCGCAATGTGGTTGTGCAGGCGTGGTATCCGGCCGAGTTCGCCTCCGGGCGGCGCTGGGTCTATCTCGACGGACAAGAGGATCTGCCCTCTCAGGTCGCCATGGTTCCGAGCCTCATCATGGGCGCCTACGACCGCATCGATACCCACGCCTACGCCGATGTTCCGGTATCGCAGGCGCGGCAGCGCTGGCCGGTCGTGCTGTTCTCCCCCGGTTACGGCGCACCTCGGGCTTTCTATTCCGGGCTGGTCGCCGACCTCGCCGCCCGAGGTTTCGTCGTCCTCGCCGTCGACCATCCCTACGAGGCGGCCGTCACCGAGCTCGCCGACGGCACCATCGCCCACACCGTGGAGACCATGCCCGTCGACGACCCGCGCTTCATGGTGGAACGTCAGGCGATCCGCACGGCCGACCTGCGATTCGTCCTCGACCAGATCAGCGGGGGCACCGACCTCGGCCCGCTCGCCGACCGGCTCGACCTGACCCATATCTCCGCCATCGGCCATTCCTTCGGCGGCGCAGCGGCATTGTCCGCTCTCTCCGCGGACCGAAGGCTCGTCGCCGCCGCCAATCTCGACGGCACCCTCTACGGCGACCTCCCCCAGCGCACGATCGACCGACCGGTGCTGATTCTGGAAAGCGACCGCGAGATCACCGGCCACTCGGACCGCTACCTCGACGGCAATGCCGACCTGCTGCGACGGCTGCGCGCTCCCTCGTTCCGCTACGAGATCGGCGAGGCCGACCACATCAGTTTCACCGACGCACCGCACTTCGTCTCGGCGCCGGTGCGTTTCGTGGCGTCGCTGCTCGTCGGCGGGTCGCGTGGACCCGCCGACACCCAGCGGCTCGGCAACGACATCCTCACGCCGTTCCTGCTCGGCGACCACGCCGAGATCGCGCAGGCGGCCGCGCGTCATCCGGGTGTCACCGCGAGGTAGCCACCCGGCGGCATTCAGGCCGGTACCGGCTCCAGCCGCCAACCGGAAGCCCGCTCGCGTTCGTTCCAGAACGCGGCGTACCGGCCGTCGAGTGCGAGCAGCTCCGCGTGCGTGCCCTGTTCGACGATGCGGCCGCCGTCGAGGAACAGGATCTGGTCGGCGTGGGCGATGGTCGCCAAGCGGTGCGCGACCACGAGAACGGTTTTGTCCCTTGCCAGTTCGTGGATGCCGCGCACCACGACGGCCTCACTGTGCGGGTCGAGCGCGCTGGTCGCCTCGTCGAGCAGCACGATCGGGGCGTCCTTGAGCAAGGCGCGGGCGATCGACACGCGCTGACGCTCACCGCCCGAGAGCGACGCGCCGCCCTCGCCGACCATGGTGTCGAAGCCTTCGGGCAGCCGGTCGACGATCTCGTCGACTCGTGCGGCGCGGGCGGCGCGCAGCACCTCGTCCTCGCTCGCGTCGGGCTTGCCGATGCGGATGTTGTCGGCCACCGAGCGGTTGAACAGGTAGACGTTCTGGAAGACCAGGGCGAGCTGATCGAGCAGTGTGTTCGAAGGTTGTTCGCGCACATCGTGTTCGCCTACCGAGACCGCGCCGGAATCCACGTCGTAGAAGCGGGCGGCCAGGCGCAGCAGGGTGGTCTTGCCCGCGCCGCTCGGCCCGACGATGGCGGTGGTCGTGCCCGCCGGGACGGTGAAGGTCAGGTCGCTGAGCACGGGTTCGCCGGGGCGGTAGCCGAAGCTCACCTTGTCGAAGACGACGGCGGGCGCACCGGGCGTGACCGGCTCGGTCGGCATCGGCAGGGTCGGCTCGGCCAGCAGTTCGGTGATGCGGTCGGCGGCCGAGGCGGCCGACCGCATCGCGGCGCCCAGCTGGGCGGCCTGGTTCACCGGTTCGATGAACCGCGAACTCACCGCGATCAGGGCGATGGCGGCCGCCGCCGAGATGGCCCCGTCGGTCACCTGAACCACCGCGAGGTAGGCGAGCACGAGGAACACCGCCTGCACGAACAGGGCGAACACGATCAGGCCGGGCACCGTGGCCACCATCATTTTCAGCACCGCGCCACGCTGGCGGACCAGCGCCGCCTCGAGCGCCTTGTTGCCAGTTCCGACCGCGCCGAACGCACGCAGCACCGGCTGGGCCTGCGCGAATTCGACCACCCGCGAATCGGCTTCGGCCGCCGCCTCGTGCAGCCGTGCGTCGGCACCGGTGTAGGCGCGGTTGGCGACCGCGTTGACCAGGTACAGCACCGGCGCGGCCAGCAGCATCGCGACACCGATGCGCCAATCGATGAACAGCATGCCGAGCGCGACGACCACCGGAACGATCACACCGGTGAGCACCTTGGTGAGCAGATAGGCGATCAGGCCCTGCATCTCGCGCACCTGCTCGACCATCACCCGCGAGAGCGGGCCTGCCTCACGGCCTTCGAACCAGCCGAGCGGCAGTTCGTTGAGCTTGTCGCCGAGGCGGGTCTGCAGCCCACGCTGCATACCCAAGCCGATGCGCAGACCGATGACGGCCTGCAGGTACCCGAACACCACCACGCCCACCACGGCCACGGTCATGCCGAGTGCCCACTTCCACGCGCCGGTCAGGTCGTCGCCGAACAGGGACTCGAGCAGTGGAACGAGCGACAGGTACGCGATCGCCTGGCACACGGCCTGCAGCACGATGGCGGCCAGCAGACGCGGAACGAGCGGGGCGAGCTCGTCGGGGACGAGGCGGAAAACCTTGCGGATCATCGTGTTTCCTCCACCAGGGCGAGCGTGCCGAGCGCGGCCTCGTTGATGTCCCACAGGCGCTGATACAGACCGCCCGTGGAGCGCAGTTCGTCGTGGGTGCCCTGTTCGACGAGAGTCCCGTTGTCCAGCACCAGAATCCGGTCGACACCGGTGATGGTGTGCAGGCGGTGCGCGATGACGAGCACGGTGCGGCCCGCCACCAGCGCGGCGAGCGCGTCCTGCACGGCGGCCTCCGACTCGGGGTCGGCGAAGGCCGTCGCCTCGTCGAGGACGAGGACCGGAGTGTCGGCCAGGAGCGCCCGGGCGATCGAAAGTCGTTGTGCCTCACCCCCGGAGAAAGTGGCGTCGTCACCGATCTCGGAGTCGTATCCGCGCGGCAATGCGACGATTCGGTCGTGGATCTGGGCGGCGCGGGCGGCCCGTTCGATGGCCGCGTCGTCGGCACCGGGTCGGGCGAGCAGCAGATTCTCGCGGATCGAACCGCGGATCAGGCGGACGTCCTGGAACACGAAACCGACCGTGCGATACAGCGCTTCGCTGCTGAACTCGCGGATATCGCGACCGTCGATGGTGATCCGTCCCGCACCGACGTCGTAGAAACGCGGCAGCAGTTTGGCGAGGGTGGATTTGCCCGAACCACTCGGGCCGACCAGCGCGGTGATGGTGCCCGGCGCCAGTTCCAGATCGATACCACGCAACACGTTGTGCCCTGTGCGGTAACCGAATTCGACACCTTCGAAGCGGATCACGCCGCGCTCGACCGGCACGTCACCGGTCGACTCGGCGATCTCGAGTTCCGGCGTCCGGCGCAGCTCGTGCAACCGCAGCGCCGCCGCGCCACCGGCCCGCAACGCCTGCGACCCGTAACCGAGACCGAGCAGCGAACTGCCGATACCGAGCCCGACCAGGAGGAACGGCAGCAGGTCGAGCGGCTCCACCCAGCCCGCTCCGATGAACGCCAGCCCGGCGAGCACGACGACGAGCATCACGAACACCGGCGTGACGACGATGTCGGAGGCCGACTGCACCCGGATGATCGGCATCTTCAACCGGTGCGCGGCATCCACCTGACCGTCGACGGCGGCCTGGAACTCGCTGTGCGCCTTGCCCGCCTGACCGAACGCACGAACCACCTGGATGCCGTCGACGAACTCGATGGTTGCCTCGGCCGTGCGCCGCTCCCACCGGGTGTAGACGGCGAGCCGGTCGCGACCGTCGCGGTCCATGATCCGGCCGAACAGCACGAAGTAGGCGATCAGCGGAATCAGTAGCACCAGCGTGAGCCGCCAGTCGACGGTGAACAGGTACCCGAGGGTGACCAGCGGAACCACCAGCGCGCCGACGAACTCGAGCCGCGCGTGCGCGACCAGGTAGTGCAGTGCCTCCACATCGTCGCGCAGATAGGTCTTCACCTCGCCGGAACTGCGCTCGCCGAACCAGCCGAGCGGCACCCGGGTGAGTTTGGCCGCGAGCAGACGGCGCAGGGTGAGCTGATAACCGGCGTCGGCCGCGTGCGACCAGGTGAGCGCGACGGCCTGCAGCAGCGCCCGCAGGACGAGGACCGCGACGGCCGCGCCGAACAGCCACCACACCCGGTCGGTGTCGACCGGGCTCGCGAGCAGTTCGCGGCACGACTCGACGATCAGCAGGAACGGGACCACGCTGCACACCGACGCCACCGCGACGATCAGGCTCGCCGCCGTGAGCATGCCCGCCACCGGAGCCAGGATGTCCTTGCGCGCCTGCGCTTCTCGTCGCTTCTGCGCTTTCGCGGCCGCCTTGGACGGCCGGTTGCCCGACTCCACCCCCCGCGGCGGCGCTACCTGCACCGTCATACGTTCTGCCCTCTCGACCGGTCCACAGCAAGCTCTGCCGATGTAGGTTAGCCTAAGTTGAGTGGTTGTGGCCGGGTGGGGAAGGTTGCGTGAACTGCCAGTCAACCCCGGCGATATCGCACCGAATCGGGCGTAATTTGCTCCTACCTTGTTATCCATCGACGCGGTGGGAGTACGAAAATGTTTGTCACGTCAATTATTTCGGCAATTGCGGACTGCCGGACCGACCCCGGGAATATGACACCCGAACAAGCGCATCGGGCCATGCAGATACACCTCGAATGCAGCGTCGACCTGTGCCGGGTGCGGCGGCGTGCGCGCCAGATTCTCGTCGAGGCGAAATTGATGGTTCTGGATCAACGCGCCGGCTGAGGATTGATACCCGAATTTCGGGGCATGCCCCCTTCGTGTTCACTCACCTGCCCCCATCGGCCGCCTGGATACAGCACCAGGCGCGAACCGGTTTCGAAGTGACGTATTTCCGCGACGGTGATCGTGGCGTGCTCGTCGAAGGGTGCGCCACCGGAACCGAGGACGGCGCCGTCTGGGTGATCGACTACCGGCTGCGGCTCGACGGCAGCTGGCACACCCGTTCGGCGCAGATCACCGGCCGCTATCCCGACGGCAGGCGCACGCTCACCGTGCAATCCGACGGGCTCGGACGCTGGCAGGTCGACGGCGCAACCGCACCCGAACTGGACGGGTGCCTCGACGTCGACCTCGAGGCATCGGTATTCACCAACTCGCTCCCGGTGCGCAGGCTGGCACTCGACATCGGCGACTCCGCCGACGCGCCCGCGGTCTACATCCGCGCCGCCGACCTGAAGACGGTGCGACTGCCGCAGCACTACCGCCGGGCCACCGACGGCGACGACGGGCCACGCTACGACTACACCTCGTCGGATTTCGACTACCGTGCCACCCTGTCCTACGACGATGCGGGGTTGATCGTCGACTACCCGGGTCTGGCCCGGCGCACGGTCTGAACCGGGGGGCTGTGACGGGGCCGGGTCGTCCGGCGGCGAGACTGTCGGTATGCGACGCAGGCAGCAGCCGCCGCTGCCCAAGCGGCACGGCCTCGACCCAGCCCGGCTCCGGCTCCCGGAGGACGGGCACTGGGCGACCGTGCGCGACCACCTCGTCGAGCGGTTGCCGCGCGTGGATCCGGCGCGCATCGACGAGATGTTGCGGGCGGGCGAGATCGTCGACCTGGACGGGCCGCTCGCGCCCGACGCGCCGTACGTCGCGGGCGGTGCGGTCTGGTTCCATCGCGACCTGCCCGTGGAACAGGAGGTGCCGTTCGAGATCGGCATCGTGCACCGTGACGACGACATCCTCGTCGTCGACAAACCGCATTTCCTCGCGACCATTCCGCGCGGTCAGCACATCGTGCAGACCGCGCTGGTCCGGTTGCGGCGCGAACTCGACCTGCCCGACCTGATCCCGGCGCACCGCCTCGACCGGGTGACCGCCGGGCTGATCCTGTTCGTGGTGAACCCGGCCGTGCGCGGGGCGTATCAGACGATGTTCGGGCACCGGACCGTGCGCAAGGAATACGAGGCGATCGCGCCCTACGACCCCGCGTTGGAACTGCCGAGGGTCGTGCGCAGCCGGATCATCAAGGAAAAGCATGTGCTCGCCGCGCAGGAAGTGCCCGGAGTGCCCAATGCCGAGACCCACGTGGAGCTCGTCGAGCATCGCGACGGGCTCGGCCGGTACCGATTGCGGCCGCACACCGGGCGCACCCATCAACTCCGGCTGCATATGAACAGCCTCGGCGTGCCGATCCTCGGTGACGATTTCTATCCGGCCGTCACCGACAAATCCGTCGACGACTACACGCGGCCACTGCAATTACTGGCGGCCACCCTCGAATTCACCGACCCGATCAGTCGCGTGCCACGGCGATTCGAATCGCGGCGAACTCTGCAGGCGTGGCACGATTTGCCCGGTTGGTCCGGATCAGCTGTCGAGTAGCTCACGGACCGTTTCCCTTCTGTAATAAATCCGTACACTCGACCGGGTGCCCGTCTCCGCCGATCCCCGACCCGGACTGCACGCCTATATCGATATCGCCGTCGTGGTGGTTGTGCTCGCCGGAACCAATCTGATCGCACACTTCACCACCGCCTGGGCCAATATCGTCACAGTGCCGGTCGCGGCCTTTCTGCTGCTCGCCCTGATGCGCAAACGCGGGCTCGGCTGGGCCGAACTCGGGCTGTCGCCTCGGCACTGGCGACGCGGAACGGTCTACGCGCTCGGCGCGGTGGGGATCGTGCTCACGGCTGTCGCGATCGGGGCATTACTGCCGATCACCAGGCCCTTCTTCCTCGCCGACCGGTACGCGACGATCTCCGGCGCCCTGATCGCGTCGATGATCGTCATCCCGTTGCAGACCGTGATCCCCGAGGAACTCGCCTTCCGCGGCGTCCTGCACGGCACCCTCGACCGGGTGCTCGGCGTGCGCGGCCTGTTCGCGGCGGGCTCGCTGCTCTTCGGCCTCTGGCACATCGCCTCCTCCCTCGGCCTCACCGCGAGCAACACCGGCCTGTCCGGCATCGTCGGCGGCGGCCTAGCGGGTCAGGTCATCGGCATCACCCTCGCGGTCGCCGCCACCGCCGCCGCGGGCGTCGTCTTCACCTGGCTGCGCCGCCGCAGCGGCAGCCTCCTCGCCCCCATCGCCCTGCACTGGTCCCTCAACGGAGCAGGCGCCCTCGCCGCGGCCCTCGTCTGGCACACCGCACTGGCCTAGCATCGGTCCGGTGAAACGTGTGCTTGTCGGATTGGTAGTCGCGGTGACCGGCGGGGCGGCCGGGATCGGGCGGGAGATCGCCCGGGAACTCGGGGCCGCGGGGGCCTTGGTGTGCATCGGGGACCTGTCCGGTGACGCGGCTCGGGCGGCGGCGGCCGAGTTGCCGGGGACGGTGCACGGGTGCGAGCTCGATGTGACCTCGGAGCGGTCGTTCCACGACTTCCTCGCCGTCACCGAGGCGCTACTCGGGCCGGTCGACGTGCTGGTCAACAATGCCGGGGTGATGTGGGTCGGGGCGTTCGACGACGAACCCGACAGTGCTACCGCGCGGATGCTCGCGGTGAATCTGCACGGGGTGATCCGGGGTGTGCGGCTGGCGGCGCCCGCCATGCGCGCACGGGGGCGGGGACATATCGTCACCATCGCCTCGGTGGCATCGAAGGTGTCACCCGCCGGGGAGGCGACCTACGCGGCGACCAAACACGGCGTGCTCGGGTACCTGACGGGGGTGCGTGAGGAGTTGCGCGGTAGCGGTGTGCGGTTGAGCGCGATCATGCCGGGGGTCGTCGACACCGAACTCGCGAAGGGCACGTCCACCGGTGCGGCGCCGCTGTTGCAGCCCGTCGACGTGGCGCGGGCGGTTGTCGAGGTGATCCAGCGGCCACGGTTCGAGATGACGGTGCCGGGATCGCTCGGGCCGATGCTGCGATGGGCCGGAGTGCTTCCCCAGTGGGCCCGAGATCTGATACTGCGGCGGACCGTTCCGAATCAGCTTGCGGCCGTTAGCGGTTCGTCCGCACGAGCCACTTACGAAAAGCGTTTACTCGACGGCGATTCCGGGGACTGAAGGCTTTCTCCGCTCCGATTTCACACCATGATCGTTGACCCGGGAACGGTCGGCGTTTACGCTCTCTGCAATCACACATATGTTCGATAGTCCATATGTTCGAGTGACGCGGAAGGCGCGAGATGTCCGACGATCGGTCGATCGACCCTGCCGATACCGAGATCACGGCCCTCGCCAAGCAGGTCGCCACCGCCAGGGGCAAGCTGCCGCTACAGCACGACACGGCGCTCTACGACGCCCTCTCGGAAGCGGAGATCCGCGCCGAACGCGAACTCGCCGAATGGATTCGGGCCCAGCGCCGTAAACAGCGGCGTCGCGCTGTCGCCGACGAACTCGCCGCCGACAAACGTGACCGTCGCACCGGCGCTCTGATCCGGCGCACCGACGAAGCCGACGCCCGCTGGCACCGCAGAGCACTGGCCGCGCGCCGCCGCGTGTCGAGTGCCGACGCGCGGCTCGCGCAGCTCTACCGGCGCGCCGAATGGTCCTCGCGCGCACTGATCGGTGTGGTGCTGCTCGGCATGGTGTGGGCCGGGGTGAACGTGCAGCACAACCTCGTGCCGAGCGGGGACATGAGCGACCCGCTGTACTGGCTCAGTTTCGGCATCGAGGCGATGATCTCCATCCCGATCATCGTCATCATGATCGCCGCGACCACCGCCGCCCGCTGGGGGCGTGAACTCGAACGCGGCAAGGTCATCGTGTTCGAACTCGCCCTCCTCGGCACCACCGTCGCCCTCAACGCCGGGCCCCACCTGGCCTCCGGTGCATGGGGGCGGGCGGCCGAGTTCTCCATCGCGCCGGTGATGGTCGGTGTCGTGATCTGGTTGCATGCCTGGGTTTCGGCGCGGTACGCGATGTTGATCGAGGGAGCCTCGGTCGAGGTGCCGGGAAGCTACTCGCCTGCCGAACGGATGGATACTGCTGTCGCCCAGCCGAACTCGCTGTCGACGATCGGCAACGACCCGCGCCTGTCCACGGTCGATACCGCGACACTCCCCACAGCACAGACGGCTGCTGCCGGTGCGGCAAGGCCCGTGGATTCCGACCGGGCCGAGCCCGCGGTGGTCGTCGGCGAGGATGCCGTCTTCGACAACCGCACGGAACACGGTGAGAGCACACTCCCAGGCGATCGAGATGGCGACAGCGCACGGCTCGGCGGCGATGAATCGCTTCGCGACGGCGCTTCTCTCAGCCACGAAGCCCGGCTCGACAACAACACCCCGCTCGACAGCGAGGCCCGGCTCCGCAAGGGCACCCAGCTCGGCAGCGAGCCCACGCTCTATGCCGACGTCCCGCTCGACGCCGACGCCACGCACGACAGCGAGGCCCAGCGCGGCGAATCCCCACAGGCCGACGACGACGCCACGTCCAGTGATGAAGTCCAGCACGATGGCACCGCCCCGCACAGCGACCCGACCGATACCCGCACCGGCTCGGCAGTCGGCGCGGGCAACAAGATTCCGGTGACCGCCCACCGCCCTGGCGGCCGTCGCGCGAGCGTCGAAAAACACACTGCTCCCGGCACTCTCGAACTCATCCACCGGGCCGCCGCCGACCACCGCCGCAACGGCCACGCCGACACCAATGGCGCCACCCCCTCGTTGCGGCGAATACCTGTCACCGCCGCCGCCCAGCCCACTCCCGGCGAAGCGACCGGCACCGACCCCGTTCCCGAGGCGACGGCGCACGCCGGCACCGTCGCCCGTGACCACAACGGCGACACGTCTGCCCCCACTCCGGTGGTAGCGCAACACAATTCACCGGCCCCCGCCGACGAGCCCGAACAACTCACCCTCGCCACGGAACCCGCCGAGCAACTGGTGCTGGAGCCCGAACCCGCCCGGGTCACCAAGCCCGTCGCATCGCCCACCGCGGTCACCGAGCCCGTCGCACCGGTCACTGAGGTCACCGAGCCGATCGCGTCGGCCACCGCAGTCGCCAAGCCCACGGCACCGGCCACCCCGGTCACCGAGACCGTCGCGCCGGCCACCCCGTCTACCCGCAAATCCGAGTCGATCGCACGGGTCGAACCGTCGGCCCGAACATCTGAGCCGGTCGCACCGACCGAGACGTCCGCCGAAGACCCCGAGCCCACTGCGCCGGTCGCACTGCCAACTGACACCTCAGATGCCGACGAACCGCTCACCGCGCAGGAAGCCGCCCCAGAGGACGACCTCCTCGAAGACCACCCTGTCGACGACTTCGACTACGACGACACCGAAGTCCGCGCCTTGGCCCGCCGCATAGCCACCCACAGCCCCCTGCGCCTGACCCTCGAACAAATCGAGGAAATCCTCGAACTCACCGACCAGTCCTGGTCAGCCCGCAGCATCGGCGCCGAAGTGGGCGTCCCCGGCAAAACCGTCACCAACGTCGTCGAATTCGCCCGAAAAATTCGCCACCCCTACGCCTTCACCGGCTGAGACCCCGCTGAAGCGCTGAAATCCGGCAGCGACAATGCGCCGAGCCCCTTCTTCTACCACGCGGCGCTCGTTCACATCCGGGAAGAACTCCGCAAGAAAGCGGTCTCGGCTGTACGAATGAGTGCTGCTCATAAGCCCTTCTTCGAATGGCCGATTGTTCAGTCGGCGTCGTCCGGAAGCACACGAAATGCCGGGTACCCGTTGAGCGGTCGGAGTGCGCGGAAATCGCGGCGATCCAGTGTGAGGACCGCGTCGGTATCGAACTCGGCCGCCAGGACCACACACACGGCGTCGACGAGATCGAGATCGAGGCCGCCATAGTTCGCACGAACCTTGATCGACGTTGCGAGCTGGATCGCATCCACCTCCGCGAGGACGATACGCGACGAAGCGACCCGCTCGGCGAGCAACTCGATGATGCGATCGGCAACCTTTCGACCCGCGCGAACGCTCGCGACGTGATGTACCTCGGTCAACGCCATCGGACTCACCACGAGCGCACTCGCTGAATCCGCCGCGCGGCGCACAGCGAAATGCTCGGGGTCACTGCGGTTGAACATGGCGAGCAGGCCGGAAGTATCGGCGACGACGATCATGCGGATCGGTTCATCGCATCGTGAATATCGTCCTTACCGATGGGCCCGCCGAGGTCGAAGGTCTCCTCATCCGTCAACAGTGGTGTGTCCCATACGCGATTCCGCAGCAGATAAGCCCGCAGCGCATCGCGCATGATCTCGTTCTTGGAGCGGCCTTCACCGTCGGCCTGTGCCGCCAACGCCGCTTCTTCCTCATCGGTCAGCCGCATCGTCCATGCCATGAGCACATGGTATCAACCATGACACCACATGGACCAGACCAACGACGAAGGCCCGTTTCCCAGAGGGAAACGGGCCTTCGTGGCAACGATCTCGATGGATCGAGGAGGGACCTTACTTGGCCTTCTCCAGGACCTCGACCAGACGCCAGCGCTTGGTGGCCGACAGCGGACGGGTCTCCATCAGCTGAACGCGGTCGCCGACGCCGGCGATCTCGTTCTCGTCATGCGCCTTCACCTTGGAGGTGGTGCGAATGATCTTGCCGTAGAGCGGGTGCCGGTGACGGTCTTCCAGCTCGACGACGATCGTCTTGTTCATCTTGTCCGAGACGACGTAGCCGCTACGAACCTTGCGGCTGCCGCGCTCTTCCTTCTTCTCGCTCATGCCGCATCTCCCTTGCCCGCGGGCGCCGTGGCCAGGCCGAGCTCGCGCTCACGCATGACCGTGTAAATGCGCGCGATCTCGTGGCGGACGACGCGCAGACGACGGTTGTTGTCGAGCTGACCCGTCGCCATCTGGAAGCGCAGGTTGAACAGCTCTTCCTTCGACTCGCGCAGTTTGGCCACGAGCTCTTCTTCGTTGAGCTCGCGGAGCTCTGCGGCCGGTGTTCCGGTAGCCATCAGAACTGCTCCTCCCTGGTCACGATCCTGCACTTCATGGGGAGCTTGTGCATCGCGCGGCGCAGGGCCTCGCGAGCGGTCTCCTCGTTGGGGTAAGACATCTCGAACATGACCCGACCGGGCTTCACGTTCGCGACCCACCACTCCGGCGAACCCTTACCGGAACCCATGCGGGTCTCGGCAGGCTTCTTGGTGAGCGGGCGGTCGGGGTAGATGTTGATCCAGATCTTGCCGCCACGCTTGATGTGGCGGGTCATCGCGATACGCGCCGACTCGATCTGACGGTTGGTGACGTAGGCAGGCTCGAGAGCCTGGATGCCGTAGTCACCGAACGCCACCGCGGTGCCGCCCTTGGACATGCCGGAGCGGCTGGGGTGGTGCTGCTTGCGGTGCTTGACCCTACGGGGCATCAGCATGCGTCAGCCCTCCTTGTTCTCTGCCGGAGCCTCCGCCACTGCGGTGGCGGCGCGACCGACCTCGGTGCTGGTCGCGGTGGTGCCAGTGGCACCGGACCGACGGGGGCGGCTCGGACGCTCGCGACGCTGGCGATCCGGAGCAGCGGCAGCGGCAGCGGTCACCTCACGACGACCACCGACGATGTCACCCTTGTAGATCCAGACCTTCACGCCGATGCGACCGAAGGTGGTCTTGGCCTCGTAGAGGCCGTAGTCGATGTCCGCGCGCAGCGTGTGCAGCGGGACGCGACCTTCACGGTAGAACTCCGAGCGCGACATTTCGGCGCCACCGAGGCGGCCCGAGCACTGCACACGGATGCCCTTGACGTTCGGCGAACGCATGGCCGACTGGATGGCCTTACGCATCGCGCGACGGAACGCCACACGGTTGGACAGCTGCTCGGCGACACCCTGAGCAACCAGCTGCGCATCCGACTCGGGGTTCTTGACCTCGAGGATGTTCAGCTGAACCTGCTTCTTGGTGAGCTTCTCCAGCTCGGCGCGGATGCGGTCGGCCTCCGCGCCACGGCGACCGATCACGATGCCGGGACGCGCGGTGTGGATATCCACACGGACGCGATCACGGGTGCGCTCGATCTCGACCTTCGAGATGCCGGCCCGCTCCATGCCAGTGGCGAGGAGCTTGCGGATCTGAACGTCTTCCTTCACGTATTCCGCGTACTGCTTGTCCGCGTACCAACGCGACTTCCAGTCGGTGGTGATACCGAGGCGGAAGCCATGGGGGTTGATTTTCTGTCCCATTTACTTTGCCCCTCCCTTCCGGCGGCTACGAGTGGCAGCGCCGGCAGTGGGCACGCTCTCGACCTCGATGGTGATGTGGCTGGTGCGCTTGCGAATCCGGAACGCGCGGCCCTGGGCCCGCGGCTGGAAACGCTTCATGGTGGCACCCTCGTCGACGAACGCAGTCGAGATGACCAGGGTGGCCGGGTTGAGGCCGAGGTTGTTCTCGGCGTTCGCCGCGGCCGAAGCCACGACCTTGGCCACCGGCTCGCTGGCGGCCTGCGGGGCGAACCGCAGGATGGCCAGCGCGTCCTCGACACGCTTGCCGCGGACCATGTCCACGACGCGACGCGCCTTCATCGGGGTGACCCGCACATGCTTAGCGGTAGCGCGGGCAGTCGGGTTCTGAACCGTTTCGGTGTTGGTTTCAGTCATCGCCGCTTGCTCTTCCGGTCGTCCTTGACGTGGCTCTTGAACGTCCTGGTCGGCGCGAACTCACCGAGCTTGTGGCCGACCATGTTGTCCGAGACGAACACCGGGACGTGCTTGCGACCGTCGTGGACGGCGAAAGTGTGACCGATGAAATCGGGGATGATGGTCGAGCGACGCGACCAGGTCTTGATGACCTGCTTGGTGCCTTTTTCGTTCTGGACGTCCACCTTCTTCAGGAGGTGGTCGTCGACGAACGGGCCCTTCTTGAGGCTGCGTGGCATTTCTTACCTCCTCCTTTAGCGCTTCTTGCCGGTCTTGCGACGGCGGACGATGAGCTTGTCGCTCGGGCGGTTGGGCTTGCGGGTACGGCCCTCAGGCTGGCCCCACGGGGAGACCGGGTGGCGACCACCGGAGGTCTTACCCTCACCACCACCGTGCGGGTGGTCGACCGGGTTCATGACGACACCACGGACGGTAGGACGACGGCCCTTCCAGCGCATACGGCCGGCCTTGCCCCAGTTGATGTTCGACTGCTCGGCGTTGCCGACCTCGCCGACGGTGGCGCGGCAGCGCACGTCGACACGGCGGATTTCACCCGACGGCATACGAAGGGTCGCGTACGGCCCTTCCTTGCCGAGCAGCTGGATGCTCATGCCTGCGGCACGGGCCATCTTGGCGCCACCGCCCGGACGCAGTTCCACGTTGTGGATCGTGGTACCGGTCGGGATGTTGCGCAGCGGCAGGTTGTTACCCGGCTTGATGTCGGCCGTGGGGCCGGACTCGATCGGGCTGCCCTGCTTGATGCCCTTCGGCGCGATGATGTAGCGCTTCTCGCCGTCGGCGAAGTGCAGCAGTGCGATGTTGGCGGTGCGGTTGGGGTCGTACTCGATGTGCGCGACCTTGGCCGGGATGCCGTCCTTGTCCAGTCGACGGAAGTCGATGACACGGTAGGCACGCTTGTGACCGCCACCGCGGTGACGCGTGGTGATGCGACCGTGCGCGTTACGACCACCGGACTTGGTGAGCGGGCGCAGCAGCGACTTCTCCGGCGTCGACCGGGTGATCTCGGCGAAGTCCGAGACACTCGAGCCACGACGGCCCGGTGTAGTCGGCTTGTATTTACGGATTGCCATGAGTTCTTCTCTGCTTTCTGGATCGCCAGCCGCTTACGCGACCGGTCCTCCGAAGATCTCGATGGGCTTGCTGTCGGCCGAGATGGTCACGAGCGCGCGCTTGGTGTCCTTGCGCTTGCCGTAACCGAAGCGGGTCCGCTTGCGCTTGCCCTGACGGTTGGCGGTGTTGACGCTGGTGACCTTGACGCCGAAAACCTTCTCGACGGCGATCTTGATCTGCGTCTTGTTCGAATCCGGGTGCACCAGGAAGGTGTAGGTACCTTCCTCGATCAGTCCGTAGGACTTCTCCGAGATGACCGGTGCGAGCAGGATGTCGCGGGGGTCGGCGATGGTGCTCACTTGCTCTCCTCCTGGGCCGCCTCGGCGGGACCGTGAACGAACGCGTTCAGGGCCTCGACGCTGAACACCAGTTCGTCGCTGTTGAGGACGTCGTAGGTGTTGAGCTGATCCGGGGCGATCGGCAGCACGTTCTGCAGGTTCGCCACGCTCTTCCACGCGGCGACGTCCTCGCGACCGACCACGACGAGGAACTTCTTGCGGTCCGAAAGCTCGGACAGGAAGCTCTTCGCGGCCTTGGTCGACGGGGTCTGACCCGAGACCAGTTCGGTGATCACGTGGATGCGCTCGTTGCGGGCCCGGTCGGACAGGGCACCGCGCAGGGCGGCGGCCTTCATCTTCTTGGGGGTCCGCTGGCTGTAGTCACGCGGCTGCGGGCCGTGGACGGTGCCACCGCCGGCGAACTGCGGCGCACGGGTCGAACCCTGGCGGGCGCGGCCGGTGCCCTTCTGGCGGTAAGGCTTCTTGCCACCACCGGAGACCTGGCCACGAGTCTTCGTGGCGTGGGTGCCCTGGCGAGCGGCGGCCAGCTGCGCGATGACGACCTGGTGCATCAGCGCGACGTTGGCGGTCACGTCGAAGATCTCCGCGGGGAGGTCGACGGTGCCTTCGGTCTTGCCGCCTGCAGCCTTAACGGTCAGCGTCAGGTTGGCCTTCTTCTCGAGGCTGGTCATGCGTGCGCACCACCCTTCACGGCGCTCTTGACGATCACGACGTTGCCCTTGCGGCCGGGGATGGCACCCTTGACCAGGAGCAGGCCGTTCTCGGCGTCGACCTTGTGAACCGACAGGTTCTGCGTGGTCACGCGGTCGTTACCCATACGGCCCGACATGCGCATGCCCTTGAACACGCGGCCGGGAGTGGCACAGCCACCGATGGAACCCGGGCGACGGTGCACAGCCTGCGCACCGTGCGAGGCGCCCTGGCCCTTGAAGCCGTGACGCTTCATGGTGCCTGCGAAACCCTTGCCCTTGCTGATTCCGGTCACGTCGACGTAGGTGCCCTCTTCGAAGACGTCGGCGGAAAGCTCCTGGCCGACCTCGAAGGTGGAGGCATCCGCGACGCGGATCTCGGTGACGTGGCGGCGCGGGGTGACACCGGCCTTGGCGAACTGGCCGGAAACCGGCTTGTTCACCTTGCGCGGGTCGATGGCGCCGAAAGCGATCTGGACGGCCGAGTAGCCGTCGCGCTCCACGGTGCGGATCTGGGTGACCACGTTCGGGCCCGCCTTGATGACGGTGACCGGGACGACGCGGTTCTTCTCGTCGAAGACCTGGGTCATGCCGAGCTTGGTGCCCAGGATGCCGGCTGCGGGCCGGTTCTTGTTGTCAGTCATATCTCGAGTCCCCGTCACTGAATGTTGACGTCGACGCTGGCCGGCAGGTCGATGCGCATGAGCGCGTCGACCGTCTTCGGCGTCGGGTCGAGGATGTCGATGAGGCGCTTGTGTGTACGCATCTCGAAGTGTTCGCGCGAGTCCTTGTACTTGTGCGGCGAACGGATGACGCAGTACACGTTCTTCTCGGTGGGCAACGGCACAGGCCCGACCACACGGGCGCCGGTGCGGGTCACCGTCTCCACGATCTTGCGCGCAGACGCATCGATCGCCTCGTGGTCATAGGCCTTGAGCCTGATGCGGATCTTTTGTCCCGCCACGCTAAGTGTCCTTTTCTCCGCTTTCCTTCGTGGTCACAGGAGCAAGCTCCCGCACCACCCTCATTTGCACAGCCCGAACACACGTGAGGTTTCGAGATCGCCACCGGGCACCGCCCAGTCCTCGCCGCTGTTCATCTGTCATGGTTCTCCGGTCCACGCGGTCGGGCGTGTCGCCCTTTTTGCTACAACGTGGTCCCGAACGTATCCACACCGGCGAACCGGTGGGATACACAACTGCTGCCTGCCCTGCTCGACCCGTCGGCCCCGAAGGGCGACGATCCTGCGCAAGGCAACCCGAACAGTATGCACCATGCCGACAAGGCTCTTCAAATCGGGGGGCATGAGGCATCGGTCACTGATCGGACTGTGCTCGACCATGGTAGCTGGCGGGTCACCGGCGCTGGTCAGGTGGGCTTCCCGCTTATCTTACTTTTGAGTAAGATACGGGGATGGCACAGGAAACCGCGACGTACCGCGGCTGGAAGAAGCTGCCCGACAACCGCATCGGGCACGCGCTGTTCTCACTCGGGATGGTGGCCCGGGTCCCCTACTTCGGCACGGTGCTGCCGCAAGTGGTGCGGCTCGAGCCCGGGCTGTGCGAGGTGACCTCGCCGAAATGGTTCGGCATCCACAATCATCTCGGCACCTTCCACGCCATCGCCGCGTGCAATCTGGCCGAGGTGGCGATGGGGATGCTGAGCGAGGCGACGGTGCCGACCACCCATCGCTGGATCCCCAAGGGCATGAATGTGCAGTACCTGGCGAAGGCCGAGTCGGGGTTGCGCGCGGTCGCGAAGCTGGCCGAGATCCCCGATTTCGCGGCGATCACCGAAGGGCGCGAGCTGACGGTGCCGGTGTCGATCTTCGACAAGGACGGCGTCGAGGTGGTGCACGCCGAGATCACCACCTGGGTCACGCCACGGTAATCCGTTGGGCCGGTACGGTTGTGAGCACGGCTACAGACGGGGAGGTTCGATGCTGGAAGTCGCGCATGTGGTCCGCCGGTTCGGCGACAAGGTCGCGGTCGACGACGTGTCGTTCACGGTGGCGCCGGGGATGCTCACCGGGTTCGTCGGCGGGAACGGGGCGGGCAAGACCACGACCATGCGGATGATCATGGGCGTGCTCGCCGTGCAGTCCGGCGAGGTCCGCTGGGACGGGCGGCCGGTCACGGCGCTGGATCGCCGCTCCTTCGGGTACATGCCGGAGGAACGCGGGCTCTATCCCAAGCAACCGGTGCTCGATCAGCTCGTCTACCTCGCACGCTTGCGTGCTGTGCCCGCCGAGGAGGCCGAGACCCGTGCGCTCGGCCTGCTCGACCGGTTCGGTTTGGCCGACCGGGCCAAGGACAAGCTCGAGTCGCTGTCGCTCGGCAATCAGCAGCGGGTGCAGATCGCGGCCGCGGTGATCGCGGAGCCGTCGGCGCTGATTCTCGACGAACCGTTCTCCGGGCTGGACCCGCTGGCCGTCGACTCGATGGTGGAGTTGTTGCGGGAGTACGCGGCGAAGGGTGTGCCGGTGCTGTTCTCCTCGCATCAGCTCGATCTGGTCGAGCGGTTGTGCGACCGGCTCGTCATTCTGTCCTCGGGGCGGGTGGTCGGGCAGGGGTCGGTCGACGAGCTCCGCTCCGCCGGTGGGTTGCGGTATCGGCTCGTCGTCGACGGTGACGCGGAGTGGTTACGGTCCCATCCCGGGATTCGGTCCGTTGAAATAGACGGTGGGCGTGCGGTTTTCGAGGCCTCGGAGACCGATGCCATTCTGAAAGAGGCGTTGTCGCGTGGATCGGTGCGTGAGTTCACCGAGGTCAGGCCGACCGTTGCCGAGATCTATCGGGAGGTGACGGCGTGATGCGGCCGGAGTCAGCGGATCGCGTGATCGCGGCGTGCCGAGGAGGTGCGGCGTGAACGGGGTGTGGCGGATCGTTTCCGCGCGCGAGATCGTGGTGAAGCTGCGGGATCGCAATTTCGTGATCTCTACGGTGGTGACCATCGTGGCGATCATCGCCTCGGTGGCGGTGAGCGGGTTTCTCGGCAGCAGACCCGAACGAATCGACATCGTCGCCACCGGCAGCGGCGCAGGCGAAGTGCTGAGCCTGGCCAACGAGCTGGCCGCTCGGTCGGGAACCGACATCAGCTTCCGGGGGTACCAGGCCCGCGACCGAGCCGAGGTCGAGCAGAACGTTCGGAACGAAAAGGCGGAAGCCGGTCTCGCTCCCACACCCGGCGGGTGGGAGCTCATCGGCAACTCCGCCGAGAACGACGACGCGACCACCTACATCACCGCCGCCGCACAGCAGCTGGCCTTGCAACACAATGCCGCCGATTTCGGGGCAACCATGGACGACCTCACCCGTGGCGCCCAGGTGAGCTACACGTTGCTGGACAAGAGCGCGATCGATCCTGGCCTGGCCAAAATCGTGGCGTTGGTCTTCGCCTTCCTCTTCTATCTCGCGTCGATTCTGTTCGGGATGTCGATCGCACAGAGTGTGGTCGAGGAGAAGCAGAACCGGATCGTGGAGATCCTGGCGAGCGCGATCCCGTTGCGGCAGCTGCTGATCGGCAAGGTGGTCGGCAATGCGGTGCTGGCGTTCGGGCAGCTCGTGCTGTTCGTCGCAGCCGGGCTCGGCGGATTGGTCTTCCTCGGCAAGGCCGATCAGCTGGGCCGGATCGCCGGTGCCGCAGGCTGGTTCATCGTGTTCTTCGTGGTCGGCTTCCTCGCCCTGGCCAGCCTGTGGGCGGTGGCCGGCTCCCTGTCGACGCGCAGCGAGGACCTGCAGTCCACCTCCACTCCCCTGTCGATGCTCATCATGATCGTGCTGTTCGCGGGCATCTTCCTCTCCGGAACCGCCCGCGTCATCGCCTCCTACGTCCCCATCACCTCGATCATCGCCATGCCGAGCCGCCTGGCCGAAGGCACCGCCGCCTGGTGGGAACCCCTCATCGCCCTCACCCTGATGGCCGCCGCCACCTACGCCATCGTCATCCTGGCCGAAAAGATCTACCGCCGCTCCCTCATGCAAACCCAGGGCCGCCTCACCCTCCGCCAAGCCCTCGCCCTCGAGGACTGACACCGGGACACCGGTCACGTCTCCTTGCGCCCGGGTGTGGGGTGTGGATTGAATGCGGGGGTGAGTGTGCGGGAGTTCGATATTTGCGTGGTCGGGTTGGGGCCGACTGGGCGGGGGTTGGCGCATCGGGCTGCCGGGGCCGGGTTGCGGGTGGCGGCGGTGGATCCGCGGCCGGAGCGGCTGTTTCCGCCGACGTTCTCGTGCTGGGTGGACGAGTTGC
The DNA here is from genome assembly GCF_001612905.1 of Nocardia ignorata NBRC 108230. Lineage (GTDB taxonomy): Bacteria > Actinomycetota > Actinomycetes > Mycobacteriales > Mycobacteriaceae > Nocardia > Nocardia ignorata. The sequence goes on from NZ_BDBI01000016.1 coordinate 270,701, forward strand.
CGGGCTGGTTGCCCGAGAGTGCCATCGCGCAGCGGATCGCGGCGCCGACGGTGTGGACCAAGACCGAGCATCGGATCGAGCGCGCCTACTGTGTGCTGTCGAAGGCGGGGTTGCACGCGGCGCTCGCGATCGACGACGCGACGGTGTTCGCGCAGCGGGCCGGGCGGGTGGACCAGCACGAAGTGGAGCTGGCCGACGGGACGGTGATCTCAGCGGGCACGGTGTTCGACACCCGTGGGCTGCCGACGCTCGGCAAGCGGCGGGCGGCGTCGGCGCACGGGATCTTCGTCGATGCCGAGACCGCGGCGCCGATGGTCGGTGACGGCGAGGGTCTGCTGCTGGACTGGCGACCGGAGAACGGTGCGGGCCCGGACGAACCGCCGTCGTTCCTGTACGCGGTGCCGCTCGGCGACGGAACCGTCATCTTCGAAGAGACGAGCCTTGGTCTGCGCGGCGGTATGCCCCAGCACGAACTGCGCAGGCGGACGTTGAATCGTCTTGCCGCCCACGGTATTCGGCTCACCGGCGACGAACCGCACGAGGCCGCCCACTACCCGCTCGACCAGCCGCCACCGAAGAAGGGCGCCGCGGCGGCGATCCCGTTCGGGTCCCGTGGCGGCATGATGCACCCGTGCACCGGCTACAGCGTGGCCGATTCGCTCGCCCTCATCGACACCGCCGTCTCGGCCGTGCAGCAGGGCACCGACCCCGTCGAGGCGCTGTGGCCGTGGCAGGCGCGCGCGGTGTACTGGATGCGGATGCGCGGCCTGTGGGGCCTGGGCCGACTCACCACCGACCAGTCGATCGCCATGTTCGAAGCGTTCTTCACCGAGTCAGAACGCGGCCAGCGCGCGCTGCTGTCGGCCCACGACGACTACACCGCCCTCGGCGCGGTGCTGTTCAACACCGTCGCCCACACCTGGCCGTTCCGCTGGCGCTACGACCTGGTCGGCTGGACCAACCGCAACCGCTGGGTCGACTACCCGTTCGCGGCACCGGCATGAGAAAGGCCGCGCCGGGCAACGGCGCGGCCTTCCACAGAACTACGCGGTCTCGGCGGCCTTCTTGTAGCCACGGATGGCTGGGTAGGCGAACACCGCGATCATCCCCACCGTCCACATGGCCGTCTTGAGCAGCGGGTCCGCGACGGGACCGCCGTAGGACAGCCCCTTCATCGCGTCGATCGCGCAGCTCATCGGCTGGTTCGCCACCACGGTCTGCAACCAGGTGGGGTAGGCGATGATCGGGACGAAGCCGGTGTTGAAGAACATCAGCAGGGTGTTGAGAATGCCGATCAGGCTGATGAGCATCACGCCCTCGGTGATGGTGGCCAGCGCGGTCACCATCACCGCGAAGCCGAGCCCGAACAGGATCGGCACGCAGACCAGCGCGATATTGGTGAGCGGGTCTTCCATGAAGAGGAAGCCGAGCGGCACGGCGACGAGCAGCACGATCACCGTGGTGATGAGAATGCGCAACGCCTCCGCGATCAGCCGCCCGGTGAGCAGCGAGGCCTTGTTCAGCGGCATCGTGTAGAAGCGGCTGAGCAGGCCCGAGGCCTTCTCGCGTTTGAAGCCGAGCGCACTCACCACCGCACCGGTCATCGCCGCCACGAGGGTGAGCAGCGCGGCCTGGCCGTAGATGCTGGGTGTGCCGGTCGCGGCGGTGATGGAGTCACCGAGGACGATGCGGAACATCAGCAGCGTCACGGCCGGGTAGGCGATGGTCTGGATGGTGGTCGACGGGTCGCGCAACCACACCATCAGCAGTCGTTTGGTCTGGATGAGACTGTGGCTGAACCACACCGACACCGAGTTCTCCGGCTTGGCGTGCACCACCGGCAGCTGGGCCGCCGTTTCCGTTGTCGTCATGATCGCCTCACACTCGCCCACACCGCCAGTGGGAGGAAAACAACTGCCGCGACGCCGAGCCACACCAGCGACACCCAGGTACCCGCCCACGACAGCTGACCCGCGGCCATGTCGCTGAGCGTCTGCGCGAACTGCGAGATCGGCTGATTGCGGGCGAACCCGCGCGCCCAGGTGGGGAAACTGTTCTCGGGCACGAAGCCGGTCGACATCATGCCGAAGATCAGGATCGGCAGGGTGAGTGCCTGGCTGAGCGCCTCGGGGTTCTTGGTGAGGCTGCCCAGCGCGTCGGCGCCGAGGGTGAGCACAACACCGACGGCGAGCGCGAACCCGCAGAACGCCAGTGCCTGCACCACGCCGCCGGTGAACCGGAATCCGATCAGGTACCCGTAGCCGACGGTCGCGACCAGCGAGACCAGCGAACGGACAAGACCGGCGCAGATCCGCGACATCAGCGGAACCAGCGACCCGATCGGCATGGTCTGCAACCGGGTACTCAACCCGGTGAGCGCCTCGAACGCCGCGAGCTGCGCATTCGACATCATGGTCATCGCCATGGTCTGCAGCACGATGATGGGCATCACGTACTGCGCGTAGTCGATGCCCTGCACCTTCATCACGTAGCGCAGCGGCAGGTAGAACGCGACGGTCACCACCAGCGGGGTGAGCACGGCGACGATCAGTTCACCCTTGGTCGCCATGGTCCGCACGATGCGACCGGTCAGCGCGCGCCACTGCGCGAAACTGCTCTGATGCACCGCGGGTAGGTCGGCGAAGAGCCCCTGCGCCGCGGGGGTGGACACGCTCACTAGTGGCCGCCCGAATGACCGGTGATCGACAGGAACACGTCGTCGAGGGAGGGCCGCCGCAGGGCGATGTCGGCCAGTTCGATGCCCGCGTTGTCGAGCCTGCGCAGCGCCTCGGCGAGGGTGGCCGCGCCGTCGGGCGCGGGGATGGACAGCTTGTCGGCGCCCGCGATCTCGGCGGCGACGGCGGCCGGGACCAGGTCGCCGAGGGCCTGCACGGCGGCCGCGATGCGGCTGAGGTCGAGCGGGATGATCTCGCAATAGCTGCCGCCGGTCTTGGCCTTGAGCTGGTCGGCGGTGCCTTCGGCGATGACGGTGCCCTTGTCGATGACGATGATGTTGTCGCTGAGCACGTCGGCTTCTTCGAGGTACTGCGTGGTGAGCAGCACCGTGATGCCCTGGTTCTTCAGCGCGGTCACCAGGTCCCACACGCCCTGGCGGCTGCGCGGGTCGAGCCCGGTGGTCGGTTCGTCGAGGAACACCACCTCGGGCCGGACCACCAGCCCGCAGGCGATATCGACCCGGCGACGCATACCACCCGAATAGTTGCGCACGGCCCGTTTACCGGCGCTGACCAGGTCGAATTCCTCGAGCAGCACCTCGGCGCGCTTGCGGGCGGCCGACTTGGTCAGGCCCATCAGGCGACCGAACAGTTCGAGGTTCTCGCGTCCGGTGAGGTTCTCGTCGAGCGCGGCGTACTGGCCGGTCATCATGATCGAGCGGCGCACGCCCGCGGCATCGGTGAGCACGTCGTGCCCGGCGACGACGGCGGTGCCGGAGTCCGGACGCAGCAGCGTGGACAGGATTTTGACCGTGGTGGTCTTGCCCGCGCCGTTGGGCCCGAGGATACCGAGCACGCTGGCCTTCTCTGCCTGGAAACTGATGCCCTGCAGCGCGTGCACGTCGCCGAAGGATTTGCGCACGTCGGAAACGAGCACCGCGGGCTCACCGCCGTGCGACGCGACGCCGCCCACGGGCGAATCCACTGAGATAGAACTCGGCATCAACTCTCCACCATCGGCCGCGGCGGCGCCGATCGAACGGGTGCGCGCCACGGAATTTTTCTTCCCGGTAAGTGATCCATACCGTTCGGCGCGATGTTACCGGTCCGGCGATTTTCCGGGTCGGTACTCCAGCAGGCCCGGGGAGATTCGGTCCGATTCCTTGTCGCCGCGACGACACGCCCATACCCTGGCATCCGGGTAGAGGGAGGTGACCATGGCCGAATCGGCCGCCGCATTGCCGGGCCGTACCGATCTGCTGATGTCGTTCGATCCGCGCACCGGCGAACAACTCGCGCAATATCCGGTGCAGGGCGGCGCCGAGGTCACGCGCGCGGTCCGCACCGCGAGGGCGACACAGAACTGGTGGGGGGAACTGGATTTCGGTGAACGCCGGAGCCTGCTGCTGGATTGGCGCAGCCATATCGCCAGGCGCAGTGGCGAATTGGTCGAGATCCTGCGCAACGAGACGGGTAAACCGGAGGCCGATGCCGCGCTCGAGGTGATGCTCGCGGTGGAGAACCTGGATTGGGCCGCCCGCAATGCCGAACGCGCACTCGGCCGCAAACGATTGCGTTCGGGCTGGTTCACCCGCAATCAATACGCGTCGGTGGGGTATCTGCCGCTCGGTGTGGTCGGCGTGCTCGGTGCGTGGAACAACCCGGTGTTCACGCCGATGGGTTCCATCGCCTACGCCATGGCCGCGGGAAACACGGTGGTGTTCAAACCGCACGAGATCACCACCGGTGTCGGCCTCTGGCTGGCCGCGAGCTGGTCGCGCGTGGTACCTGATTATCCGGTGCTGCAGGCCGTGACGGGCGACGCGCGCACCGCGACCGCGCTGTGCGGCGCGGAGGTGGACAAGATCGCCTACGCCGGTCCCGAGGCCGGTGGCCGCGAGGTGATCGCGCAGTGTGCGCGCTCGCTCACGCCGGTGGTCGTCGAGCACAGCGGCAAGGGCAGCATGATCGTGCACGTCGACGCCGCCCTCGACGAAGCCGCCGAGGCCGCCGTGTTCGGGGCCATGGCCAATTCCGGTCAGAACGCCTCGGGCATCCAGCGCTGCTATGTCGCCGACTCGGTCTTCGACGATTTCCTCGCCCGCGCCGCCGACCGGGCCGCCAAGCTGCGGCCGGGCGCCGACAACCGCGCCGCCTACGGGCCGATGATCAATGCCGACCAGGTCGACGTGGTGCGCTCCCAGGTGCGCGATGCCATCGCCCGCGGCGGGCACGCCGTGCTCGGCGGACTCGACTCCTTCCGCGACCCCTACGTGGAGCCGATCGTGCTCGCCGAGGTGCCGGAGGAGAGCATCGCGATCACCGGCGAGGGCATCGGCCCGGTGCTGGTGGTGAACCGGGTGTCGGACCTGGCCGACGCGGTGACCCGGGTGAACGCGGCGGGCAACGGCATCGCCGTCACCGTGTTCACCCGCGATATCGTCAGCGCCGAGTTCATCGCCGCCCAGCTGAAAGTCGGTGTGGTGACGGTGAATTCGTCGACCGCTTTCACCGGTATCCCGGCCCTGCCGTTCGGCGGGGTCGGCGAGTACGGGCAGGGGCACAGCCACGGTCAGCAGGGTTTGCAGGAATTCAGCCGGACGATGTCGATCGCGCGCAGGCGCTTCCGCGCGCCGGTGCGCCTGTCGACGTTCGATCGCAGGCCGGGACATCTGCGCCTGGCCAAGGCGGCGTTCCGGTTACGCCACGGGCGCTGACTGCCCGCCGAGCAGCACCGCACCGGTGAGCGCGCCGAGCCGGGCGAGCTGTTCGGGCCGGGAGTCGAAGCGCAGCAGCCTGCCCACGTCGATGATCTGACCGATCGCGGCGTGCACCCGGAACCGCGCCTCGATCGGGTCGCCGTCGAGCAGGTTGGCCCATTCGAGGATGTTCTGGCGCTGGATCGCGCGCAGCCGATGCTGTTCGGCCTGGGGCAGATTGCTGAATTCGGCGTAGTACACCGGCATGATCTCGGGCGTCGCGAAGGTGAGGCGGGCGTGCTCGTCGGCGATGCGACGGGCGGCGTCGGCGCGGTCGTTCGACTGCGCGAGCGCCTCGCTGATCCCCACGGCGAGGCGGTCGCCCGCACGGTGGAAGGCGGCGGCGAGCAGGTCGGCTTTGCTGTCGAAGTGGCGGTACACGCTGGAGGCGTTGATGCCGACGGCGGCGCCGATCTCCTCGATACCCGACTCGTGGTAGCCGTTGCGGCCGAAGATGCGGATCGCCTCGGTGAGCAGCTGTTCACGTTTCGATGTCACCGGCAGCCCACGATTCTGCTTGCCGGGCTCGGCCGGCGCCGGTGTGGGCGGCAGGTCGGCGCGCACGATGGACCAGGCCATGTCGAGTTGCAGGGCGAGCATGCGCGAATGCGACAGGGTGGTGCGGTGCGCGGCGATGCTCGCCAGGGCGCTGAGTGCGCCGACGGCGAGCAGCGTGATGTCCTCGGGGCTCGCGTCGGGCCGCAATTCCGCGATGGGCGTGGCGACCATCGCCTCGAGTTCCCGGTAGAACGCGCGGATACGGACCCGGTCCTCACGCTCGAGGTAGCGACGTTCCCAGCGGTACAGACCGGCTTCGCGCCGGATGTCGATATTGTGCTCGGCCACGGCGGTGAGCAGCGCGTCGAGGCGGTCGTGCGGGCTCAGTGCCGGGTCATCGGCCGCTTTCGCCACGTCGCGCAGCCCACGCGCGCCCTCTTCGGCGGCGGCGACGAGCAGTGCGTATTTGTTGGCGAAGTGCCGGTAGAGCGCGGGGCCGGAGATGCCGACCTCGGCCGCGATCTCGTCGACGCCGACCGGGTAGTAGCCGCGCGCGCTGAACGCCCTGGCGGCGGCGCGCATGATCTGCATCTTGCGGTCCTTTGGCCTGCGGCGGACCACCTTGGCCTGCGCGGTCGCCTGCTCGGGGCCGCGGTGGGACTCCCTGCGATCGGCGACCATGTACGTTGCTCACTTCCCGTTGCGCGAACCGTCGTCGACGGCTCGGCGCCGTCCGGCAACGGCGCTGGACCAGTCAACCTAAGTTAACCACAATTCGCAAACGGCGTGACGAAGTCGGGCAAACGCGAACCGTCCCGCTCGCGACGGTGCGAGCGGGACGGTTCGGGTGGAATCGTGGGGAACTTAGAGGCCGAGACCCCGGGCCAGCGTCGGCCACGACAGCTTCAGCTCGTCCTGCCAGTAGCCCCACGAGTGGGTGCCGTTGGGACGGAAGTTGAAGGTGGCCGGGATGTTCAGCTCTTTCAGCCGGTTGGCCAGGTTGTTGGTGCAGTAGTTGGTGCCCGCCTCGATGATGCCGCCGATGACGATCTGGTTGGCCAGACCGTAGGCACCGGGCAGCGCGTAGGGACCGTTGAGGGTGTCGTACGGTCCGGGCAGGCCGTTGCCGGTGGAGACGTAGAGTTCCACGCCGCGCAGGCCTTCGGCGTTCACATACGGGTCGTTCTTGACCCATTCCTCCGAGCCCTGCGGACCCCACATGTTCATGGTGTCGCCGCCGCCCCAGGTCTCGACGGTGAGCTTCACGAATTCCGAACCGACCGGGTCGGAGGTCTGCGCGCAACCGCTGTAGGCCGCGGCCGCCTTGTACAGGCCGGGCTTGGCGATCGGCAGCGCGAGGACGGTGGTGCCGGAGGTCGACAGACCCGCGATGGCGTTCACCCCGTTGGTGCCGAGTGCGCCGTCGACGAGCGGGGGCAGTTCCTCGGTGAAGAAGGTCTTCCACTTGTTGCGGCCGACGACCGGGTCGTCCTTGATCCAGTCGGTGTAGTAGCTCCAGGAGCCACCGATCGGCTGGATCACGTTGACGTTCTTGTCCGACAGGAATTCCAGCGCGTCGGTCTTGGCGACCCAGGACGCCGAATCCTCGCCGCCGCCCGCACCGTTGAGCAGGTACAGGGTGGGGCGCGGGACCGAGGCGTCGGCGGGACGCTGCACGTCGACGATGATGTTCTGGTCCATGGCCGCCGAGTACACGTGCAACCGCAGGCTGCGCGAATCCTTCACCTCGGCCTTGACGATCTTGGAACCGTCCTCGGAGACCGGGTTGGCGAGCAGGCTCTTGGAATCGATGATCGGGTCGGCCGAAGCCGGTGCGATGCCGAGGCCGGACAACAGTCCGGCGGCCACTGCCGTTGCCGCGATCATCGCCGCGGCTCGGAGGCCACGACGCCGGGTGTGCCGACGGATCACTTTCGCACCTTCGCTTCGTCTCGAATTCCGACTCGGTCCGCACCCGGTTTCCCGGGGCGTAGTTGCACCACGGCAGAACCTTACGGGTTATGCACTCGATACAACAGTAGTAATCGTTACAACAGCGCGGTCACATCATGCCGCATCAGCCACAGCCGCCTCACCGCGCCCCGGTTGCCCGGTCGCCCGCGTCGAGCAGTTCCGCCAGCCGCGGCCCGATCTCGGCGAGTGCCTGCGGTGAGGTCATCTGATCGTGCACCACCGCGACCGGCCGATCGCGGATTTCGCCGTCGACATACCGGGCCCAGTTCGCGGCCGCCTTCTCGTGTCCGAGCGCGCTGAAATACTCCAGCCTGCCCCGGAATACGGCGGGCCGGTGCTCGGCGATCAGTTCCGCCGAACGCACCGCGCTGCGATAGATGCGGCGCACCCGCTCGGGGGTGAGCACGGCCATGTTGGCCGGGATGATCGCGTGCAGGGCGGCCAGCGCCTCGTCGCTGAGTTCGCGCACCCCGTTGGTCGCCACGGCGGCGCTCAGGTCGACCCCGAGTTCGGCCAGCGCGTCGCGCACGGCGGTGTGGAAATCGGGGACGTCGATGTCGGGATGCGAGTCGAGCATGGCGAGCAGGCTCACCTGCTCGCCGTCGGCCTGCAGTTCGGTAGCGACGGCGTGGGCGAGCACACCGCCGAGCGACCAGCCCATCAGCCGGTAGGGGCCTTGTGGCTGGACGGCTTTGATCTCGATGACATAGCGGCGGGCCATGGCGGCGAGGGTGCCCGGCAGATATCCGGACTCACTGAGCGCGGGTGACTGCAGGCCGAAGATCGGTCTGCGCGCCGGAATGTATTGAGCCAGCCCGGCATAGCACCAGGCCAGCCCGTACATCGGGTGCACGCAGAACAGCGGTCCACCCGCCTCGGTGCCGTGCGGCACGCGGTTGCGGATGGGCAGCAGCACGCCGAGGGCGTCGTCGGATTCGAGATCGTAGTCGCCGGCGCCCGCCTGGGTGGCGTCGATGCGTTCGGCGAGCGCGGCCACGGTGGCGTCGCTGAAGAACCATTGCACGCGCACGTCGGCGCCGACGCGGGTGCGCAGCCTGCTGATGGCCTTGGTCGCGACGAGCGAGTTGCCGCCGAGCTCGAAGAAGTCGTCGTCGAGGCCGACCTTGCCCGCGCCGAGCACCTCGGCGAAGACCTCGGCGACCGCGCGCTGGACCGGGGTGGTCGGCGGCCGGTAGGGCCGGGTGGTCGCCGCCGGGACAGGCAGGGCTTTGCGGTCGAGCTTGCCGCTGGCGTTGAGCGGCAACGCGGCGAGCACGACCAACGTGGCCGGGACCATGTACGGCGGGAGCGCGGTTCGGGCATAGGACAGCACTTCGGCTTCGTCCAATCGACTTGTACCCGCGCCACTTTCGATGGAGTAGCCAGCTGCCGGGGTGACGGTTCCCGGCTGCTCGGCGCGCGTTTCGGCGGGGACGACATAGCCGACGAGGCGGTCACCGGTCGGGCCGTGGACCAGGGCGACGGCGGCGTGTCGCACCGCCGGATGCCCGCGCAGGACCGCTTCGACTTCACCGAGCTCGATCCGCTGACCGCGTAGCTTCACCTGGAAGTCGCTGCGCCCCAGGTATTCCAGTGCGCCGTCGGCGTCGAGCCGCACCACGTCGCCGGTGCGGTAGAGCCTGCCGCCACCCGGGTGGGCGACGAACCGTTCGGCGGTGAGCGCGGGCGCGGCGAGGTACCCACGCGCCAGCTGCACGCCTTCGAGGTACAGCTCGCCCGCGATGCCGGGCGGGACCGGCCGCAGGTGCCGGTCGAGTACGTGGACGCGAGTGTTGGCGACCGGTACGCCGATCGGAATCTGCTCCCCCGCAGTCACTTCGGTCGCCGTGACGACGGTGGCCTCGGCCGGGCCGTACCAGTTGACGAGGTCGGCTCCGGGGAGCACCTCGGCGAACCGGCGCGCGGTCGCTGCCTGCAGCGCCTCACCTGCGGCGAACACCCGTCGCAGCGAGGGCAGTTGGCCCGCCCGGCGGTCGGTCAGGAAGGCGTCGAGCATGGACGGCACGAAGTGCACGGTGGTGACGGAATGTTCGGTGATGACCTCGGCGAGGTAGTCGGGGTCGCGATGACCATCCGGCCGGGCGATGACCACCGCCGCACCGGTCTGCAACGGCCACAGTAGTTCCCAGGTGGAGATGTCGAAGGTGACCGGTGTCTTGTGCAGCACCACATCGCCGGGGCTGTGCAGGTAGTCGCGTTGGGCCCAGCGGAACTGGGCGACGAGCTGACGGTGGGTCAGCATGACGCCCTTGGGTTTTCCGGTGGAACCGGAAGTGTGGATCACATAGGCGAGGTTGTCCGGTGCCGGTTCGGCCGGCAGGGCGGAATCGGGAGCGAGGGTGTCGATCTCTACGACCCTTGCGCTGCTGTGGAATCCGGTGCCCGTGGTCGTGAGCACACACAGCGGTGCCGCGGCGGCGAGCACGCGTTCGGTGCGTTCGGCCGGATGGTCCGGGTCGACCGGGACGTAGGCCGCCCCTGTGCGCAACACCGCGTAGATGCTGGTGACGAGGTCGATACCGCGACGCATGGCGACCGCGATCAGCACCTCCGGACCGGCTCCGAGCGCGCTCAGCGTGGCGGCCAGTTTCCGTGACCTGGCGTCGAATTGCTCGTAGGTGTAGCTGTTCTCGCCGTCGATCACCGCGACCGCGTCGGGTGTGCGGGCCACCTGGGCGTCGAACAGCGTCAGCAGCGTCGACTCGTCGAGCAGTTCCGGTGCGTCGGTGGCGTTGAGCGCGGTGAGGGTGCCGCGTTCGTCGGCGAGCAGCACGTCGAGTGCGCCGAGGCGGGACTGCGGGTCGGCGGTGAAGCGGGCCAGCAGCAGTGAGAACCGTTGGGACAGCAGGTGTGCGGTGTAGGCGTCGAACACGTCGCGCAGGTACTTCACCGACACGCGCAGTTGTTCGCCAGCCACCACCTGCACGGTGAGCGGGTAGTGGGTGCCGTTGGTCGCGTCGAGACCGGTGATGGTGGCCGACCCACCGGCGGCCCGGTCGATCGCCGCCCGGTCGACGGGGAACGACTCGAACACGACGAGCGAATCGAACAGCGCGTCGACACCGACGATCTCCTGGATCTCACCGAGACCGAGGTAGTGGTAGTCGAACAGGGCGGCCTGCTCGTCCTGCAGGGTCCGCAGCAGCTCGGCGACGGTGTGCTCGGGCCGCACCCGCACCCGCACCGGGATGGCGTTGAGGAACAGCCCGACCATGCGTTCCACGCCGGGCAGCGCGGCGGGCCTGCCCGACACCGTGGCGCCGAACACCACGTCGTCGCGGTCGACGAGGCGGGCGATGAGCAGACCCCAGGCCGCCTGGACCACGGTGTTCACCGTGACACCGAGGTCGGCGGCGAGCCGGGTCAGGGCCGCGGTATCGGCGGGTGTGAGCGCGAAGCCGGTTTCCCCGGTGCCCGAGGCGATTTCGCGGCCCTTCTCGACCGGGGCCAGCGGGGTCGGTTCGGCCAGGCCGGTGAGCGCGCCACGCCAGGCCTGGCGGGCGGCGTCGAGATCTTGTTCGGTGAGCCAGGCCAGGTAGTCGCGGTAGGGCGCCGGTTTCGGCAGGCGGCGGGTGCGCCCGACGGTGTAGGCGGCGAGCAGCTCCTGCAGCAGCAGCGGCATCGACCAGCCGTCGATGAGGATGTGGTGGCTGGTCACCAGCAGGTGTGCGCGCTGGGGTGTCCGGACCAGGGTGAAACGCAGCTGTGGCGCCACGGCCATGTCGAAATGCGTTGCCAGGTCCGCACTTCGGATGCGTTCGTAGGTGGCTTCGTCGGCATCGATCACCTGCCACGGCACGTCCACGTCGTCGAGGACCACCTGCAGCGGTGTGCCCGACGGGTCGGTGGAGAAGGCGACGCGCAGGTTGTCGTGCCGGTCGAGCACGGTCTGGGCGGCGGTGTGCAGGCGTTCGGTGTCGACGGCCGGGTCGAGGTCGAGCACGAACTGGGTGATGTAGGGGTCGACCGAGTTCTCGGCGAGCAGGGCGTGGAACAGCATTCCGGACTGCAGCGGTGTCACCGGCCAGATGTCGCTGAGCCGGGGGTAGCGGCGCACCAGGCGGTCGAGTTCGGTCTGGCCGAGGCGGACCAGGGCGAAGTCCGACGGGGTGAACCCGCCCGCGTCGGGTCGCAGGCCGTGTTCGGCGAGTCCGCCGAGGGCGCGGATCCAGTGCTCGGCGAAGTGCTTCACCGCGTCGGCGTCGAGGACCGTCGCGGCGTAGTCGAAGCGGGCGACCATGCCGTCGGCGGTGGCGTCGACGGTGAGCACGAGAACCAGATCGTCGACGGCCACGTCCGTGTGGACGCGGGCGGGTCGCAGGTCGCGCACCCGGAGCGCGAAGCGGCCGCGGTCGACGGTGCGCACGGTGTCGGCCGCGTCTGCGTCGAGGTAGCGCAGCAGTCCGAAGCCGGCGCCGCCGGCCGGGACCGTGCGGCACAGTTCTTTGATCTGGGACAACGCCGTGCCCGCGGCGGGGCCGCCGACGAGCGCGTCGGCCGGGTCGACGCCGTCGAGGCGAAGCGCGAGCGGGAAGTCGGTGGTGAATCCGCCGACCACGTTCTGGGCGTCGTGCCGTCCGAGGACGCGCTGGTCGGCACGCAACCGGACGACGCTGCCGATCGCGCGGACGGCCGCCGAATCGGCGGCGGTGTGCAGTGCGATGGCGACGGCGGTGAGCAGCACCTCGTCGACCGTGGCGCGGTAGGCCTCGGCGACGGTGCCGACGGCGGCGGTGCCCTCGCCGGTGATGCTCAGCGATACCCGGCGGCGCTGGCGCAGGTCGCCCGAGTCGGCTGTCCTGGCGCGCACGGCGCGGTGCCAGTACTCGCGTTCGGCGCGGGCGGCGGGCGAGGACGGGTAGTCGGCCAGGCGGCGGATCAGGTCGCCGAGACCCGCGTCGGGCGCCGAGGGTGCGGCGTGACGGCCGCGGCTCCACGCGGTGGTGAGCTGGTCGACCACGGCCCGCCAGGAAACCTCGTCCAGCACGAGCGCATTGGCGACCACGACAAGGGTGGACGGGCCGTCGCCGGTGAGGATGAAGTGGATGTTGCGACCCTCGTCGGGGTCGAGCGCGGCGGCCGCGGCGGCGACGATGTCGTCCACGGGCAGCGAGGCCTCGCCGTCCTCACCGGCCAGCCTGCGGAAGGCACCACCGGTGCGTTCCGCGGGCGGGGGGATGCGCAGTACCGGGTCGGATTCGGTGCGGTCGAGGACCGCCCACAGCATGGGGTGCTGGTTCATCACCGCGGCCGCGACGGCGGCGACGGCCTCGTCGGGGCAGTCGGCGGGCACGTCGAGCAGCAGGGCACGTGGTTCGACGGCCTGCTCCCCCGCTCCCAGGAGCTGGGCGGCGGTGGCGGTGAGCGGCAGGGCGCCGGTCCGGGTGGTCGCCTCGGCGGTGAGTTGCGCGCGCTCGGCGAGGGCGCCGACGGTGCGCGCGGCGAAC
>NZ_BDBI01000017.1 GCF_001612905.1 Nocardia ignorata NBRC 108230
CCGGTGCGCGCGGTGCTCGACGGCACCGTGCGCGGCTCCGGCGGGCTGGCCCTCGCCGGCGCCGACTGCGCGACCACCGTGCCCGGGCTCTTCGCCGCGGGCGGTGTCGCCGGTCGTGAGGTCGTCGCAGGGGCAGCAGGGTGCTCGGGCGGGTTGCGTGGTGCCTGGGCGCTCGCCTCGGGTAGCTGGGCGGGGGAGGGAGCCGCCCGCGCGGCCACCGCCTTCCGTGACGATGTCGCCTTGCCGCCCGCACCCGGCGCCGGACTCGGTCCACACGCCCACATCGACCCGCGCTCGGTGATCGGACTCGTCCAGGAACACACCTTGCCGTTGCGCCGCAGCTTCCGGCGCAGCGCCGACAGCCTCACCGACAGCATCGCCGAACTCGACGCCATGTGGCCCGGCGCCCGGTTCGAGCTCGGCGGCACCGGTGCCGAGCGATTGCGCGCCCGCGAGGCCGCCGCCCTGCTCGCCGTCGCCCGGTGGGCCGGGCACAGCGCCCTCGCCCGCACCGAGAGCCGTGGCATCCACCGGCGCATCGACCACCCCGATGTGCTGGCCGAGTGGCGGCTGCGGTTGCGCTGTGGTGGGCTCGACGCGGTCTGGGTGCGTCCGGAGCAACGGCCCGACCCCCGCGGCGGTGAGCTCACCGCGAACACCACCGTCACGGTGTGACTGTTCACCGGCGACCGCACCGGTGCTGCGAGTTTTCGCTAACTCCACGGCAATTCGACACGGCTACGCTCGACGGATGACGCCCAGCTCGTTGACACGCCGCACCGGTTTGGCAACCGGTCGACCGGGCTGGCAGAATGGTGCGAATTCCCTTCCCTTGCCACCGCCGGGTTCGGGGATGTTGGAGACCGTCCGCCTCGCGACGCACCGTCGTGGCCGAAGGTCGACCCGTTTGCTCGCCCGGACCACCCGTCCGGCTCCGCTCTGCGGTTCAGTGTCGCGCCCCGCATCCGGTTCCGTCCGGAAACGCGGGCGGCCGCGCACCCGATGAGCGTCATGTATCCCGTATTCCAGATAAACCCGGCTTTCAGAAAAACCCGGCGGTAACCGTCCCCCGGTTGAGCCCGACTCGAGCAGGAGTGAAATCGTGTCACCTGTGACTGACGCACCGAATGCCACCGCGGCGCCCCAGGCCGATGACGCAGCCAGCCTCGCTGCTATCACCAACGAGGAGATCTTCGCCGGTCACCTCGGCGGCAAACTGTCGGTCGAGCTCAGCGCGCCGCTCGAGACCCAGCGCGACCTGTCGATCGCCTACACCCCCGGCGTCGCCCAGGTGAGCCGCGCGATCGCCGAGGACCCCGCCCTCACCAAGACCTACACCTGGACCGATCGCCTCGTCGTTGTCGTCAGCGACGGCACCGCCGTGCTCGGCCTCGGTGACATCGGCCCGCGCGCCTCGCTGCCCGTGATGGAGGGCAAGGCCGCGCTGTTCAAGAAGTTCGCGGGCCTCAACTCGATCCCGCTGGTGCTCGACACCACCGATCCCGACGAGATCGTCGAGACCCTGATCCGCCTGCGCCCCAGCTTCGGTGCGGTGAACCTGGAAGACATCTCGGCGCCGCGCTGCTTCGAGATCGAGCGCCGCGTCATCGAGGCGCTGGACTGCCCCGTCATGCACGACGACCAGCACGGCACCGCCATCGTGGTGCTCGCCGCGCTCAAGGGTGCCGCCGCGCAGCAGGGCCGCGACATGTCGGCGCTCAAGGTCGTCGTCTCCGGTGCCGGTGCCGCGGGTGTGGCCTGCGCCAACATCCTGCTGGCCGCGGGCGTTCCCGATGTGGTCGTGCTCGACTCCAAGGGCATCGTGAGCATCGGTCGTGACGGCCTCAACGGCGTGAAGGCCGACCTGGCCGCCCGCAGCAACCCCCGCGGCCTGACTGGTGGCGCCGCCGACGCGCTGGCCGGCGCGGATGTGTTCCTCGGCCTGTCCGCGGGCACCATCCCCGAGGAGCTCATCGCCTCGATGGCCCCCGACTCGATCGTGTTCGCCATGTCGAACCCCGACCCGGAGATCCACCCCGAGGTGGCCGCCAAGTACGCCGCCATCGTGGCCACCGGCCGTAGCGACTTCCCGAACCAGATCAACAACGTCCTCGCCTTCCCCGGCGTCTTCAAGGGCGCGTTGGACGCGGGCGCTCGCCGCATCACCGAGGGCATGAAGGTCGCCGCCGCCGACGCCATCTTCAACGTCGTCGCCGACGAACTGGCCGTCGACCGCATCATCCCGAGCCCGCTCGACCCGCGCGTGGCTCCCGCCGTCGCCGAAGCCGTGGCCGAGGCCGCGCGCCGTGAGGGTGTCGCCTGATCGGCAACGCACAACCGACAGCGGCCCCGCTCCCCTAGGAGCGGGGCCGCCGTCGTCTTCCGGTGCGTGCGCTGCTCGGCGACGACTGAATCGCCTAGGCGATCGGGGTGTCGAGGCCGCGGGCGGTGAGCCAGGCGAGGGCGGCGGCCTTGGGTTCGATCTTGGCGGCGCCGGAGACGGCGGTGTTGAGGGAAATCAGTTCCGCGGTGGTGAGTTCTGCCGACACGGCGTCGAGGACCGCGACGGCTTTGTCGGTCTTCTTGGCGGCGTGGAAGAGGGGCACCACGTTCTGGGCGGCGAAATTGTTCTTGGGATCGGTGAGGACCACGAGGTCGTTCTGGATGATCGCCGGCGAGGTCGTGTAGATATCGGCGGCGGTGACCCGGCCGTCGGTCAGGGCACGGACGGTCTCCGGTTCGTCGGCGATGGCGACGAAATTCTGGGTGCTGATATCGAGGCCGTAGTTCTTGCGTAAGCCGGGTAGGCCGCCGGGGCGGTCGGCGAACTCGGGTTTGGCGGCAAAGGTCGTCTCGGCCGAATGCGGTGCGAGGTCGGCGATGGTGGTGAGGTTCCAGCGCTGCGCGGTGGCCCGGGTGACGACGACCGCGTCGGAATTCTGGCCGGGGGCGGGGGTGGCGATGGCGAGGTCTTCGCCGAGCGCGCTGCTCAGCGCGGTATCCACCTCGGCCGGGGTGGTCACGGTCGCGTCTTTGTTCAAGTACCGCAGCAGGTTTCCGGTGTATTCGGGGACCAGTGAGATGACGCATCGGCGGACGGCGGGCAGATACGCCTCGCGATTTCCGAAATCGAATTTCGTCGCCACCTTGAAACCGTTGATCCGCAGCACCTCGGTGTAGATGGTCGCCACGGTCTCGGACTCGGGGAAATCGGCCGAGCCGATGATCAATTCGTCGCTGGCGCAATCGCCGTGGGCCATCTGCTGCTCGGAGTCGGCGCACGATGCCACCACCATGGCGGCGGCCAGTGCCACCGCGGCGGCCAGAATCCGGCCCATCCGCACCACCATGCGGTGTGCCGGTCGACATTGTCGGTGTGCAGAGGTTCTCACTGGAGTCCTTCCGGCAAAGGCGGGCAGTGCGCTGTGCGTGCGGCGCGGACGCCGCAGGTACATTCTGGGTGTTCATATTGCCCCGCGTCGCGGCGAATTGCGGGGGTTGACGGCAAAGACAGAAAGTTGGTGTCGGCGGATGATCTCGGGCGCCCTGCGGCGGAGCGCAGCCGTGTTGGTGGCCGCCACCTGCGTTTTCGCCCTCGCGTCCTGTGCCGGTGACGAACCGGGCCCGGTGGTGACGGTCGGCGCCGACGGTTCGGTCGAAGCGAGGGTGCTCGCCGAGATCTACGCCCAGGCCCTGGCTCGCACGGGCATGGAAACAGCCGTCGCCGCCGAGTCCGCCGCGCCCGTGGCGGATCTGGACGCCGGGCGGATCGCCGTCCTGCCCGCACGCAACGGCGCCCTGCTCGATCTATGGAATCCGTCGTCGTCGGCCCGCAAGCCCGACGACGTCGGCGCGGCCGTGAATGCGGCACTGCCGCAGGGACTGTCGCTGTCGGATGCCGCCGACGGCACCGACCTGCGCGCGCGACTGCTGGTCACCCAGGAGACCGCCGCCCGCGACAACGTGCGCACCATCGACGCGCTGACGTGCGCGAACACCACGGCGGGCTTCGTCGAGGTGCCCGGGTTCGCGCCAACCGAACCGCCACGCATCGAGGACTGTTCCTTCGCCGCGACGGTGCGTTATCCGTCCTCGGCGCAACTGTTCGAAGCCTTGCGCCACGGGGACGTTCAGGTCGCCGTGCTGTCGGGTCCGGTCGTGGCGACCGAGGATCTCGTCATGCTCGACGACAAGAATTACGACCTGCGCGCGCAGAACGTTCTCGCGCTGTTCCGCTCGGGCATCTTCGACCGTGTGCGGCTGAAGAAGCTCAATTACGTGGCGGGCGAGCTGACCACCGAGGGTCTGGTCGAGTTGCTCGGACGGGTCGAGAGTGGGACAGCGCCCGCCGACGCCGCGCGCGAATGGTTGAACGCGCACGGTCTCTGAGCCGGATCGACTATTGGCACTGAGCCAAAAACGCTAGGGTCGTCACCGACGCGGCAACGAGCGATGCCGTCGTGGGTGAAAGGTGTGCCGTGACAGATCCCCAGGTGGACCCGCTGATCGAACGGGTGCGCGAGGCCTATGCCGCGGTCACCGACGAGGCGCGCGCCGACAAGGTCGCCAAGCAGCACTCCCGCGGCAAGCTGACCGCGCGTGAACGGGTCGCGCTGCTCGTCAACGGCGGCTTCTACGAATTCGGCGCGCTCGCCGGGCCCGGGCCCGCCCAGGCCGGTGCCGCGCCGTTGGTCGCGCCCGGTGACGGCGTGGTCACCGGCATCGCCTACGTCGACGGCCGCCCGCTCGCTTTGGCAGCGTTCGACTTCACCGTGCTCGGCGGCAGCAACGGCGCCACCGGCATGGCCAAACTCGACCGGTGTGTTGAACGCGCACTGCTGGACAAGATTCCGCTCGTCATGCTGATGGACGGCGGCGGGCACCGCATGCAGGAGGCGCTCGACTCGCGACTGGCCGCGCCGGGCTCGCGGCTGCTGATGCGGCTGGCCGATCTGTCGGGGTACGTCCCGATCGTGGCGGCCATGATGGGGCCCGGTTTCGGCGCGCCCGCCAACCTCGCCGCCTGCTGCGACTTCGTCACCATCGTGCGGGGGATCGGCACCATCGGGATGTCGTCGGCGCCGCTCGTGCAGGCCGCGACGGGGGAAACCCTGACCAACGACGAGATCGGCGGCGCCGACATCCAGGCCGAACGCGGCGTCGTCGACGTGGTCACCGACGACGAACACGAAGCCATCGACGCCATCCGGCTCTACCTGTCCTACCTCCCGCCGTCGGCCGACGGTGCTCCCGTGCTCGGCACGGCTCCCTTCGAACCCGGCGATCGAGCAGGCGAGATCGACGCATTAGTGCCCGCCTCGTTGCGTGCGGGCTACGACGTCCGCGAGGTCATCGAGGCCCTGGCCGATCGCGACACGCTCTTCGAACTCAAACGCACCAACGCGCCGAATGTGGTCACCGCGTTCGTGCGCCTCGGCGGGCGCCCGGTCGGTGTGGTGGCCAACCAGCCGCTGCACCTGGCGGGTGCGCTCGACAGCGCGGCGTGTGAGAAGGCCGCCCATTTCGTGGCCGTCTGCGACGCGTTCGGCCTGCCGCTGCTGATCCTCATCGACCTGCCCGGCTTCCTGGTCGGTACCGCCGCCGAGGAAACCGGCCTGGTCCGGCGCAGCGCGCGCCTGGGCTACGAACTCGCCAACGCGACGGTGCCCCGTTTCGTCATCGTCACCCGCAAGGCCTACGGCGCCGCCTACATCGTGATGGGCGGCGGGCGAAGCGTCGACGCGGATCTGTCGCTGGCCTGGCCGACCGCCGAGATCTGCGCCATCCCCATCGACAGCGCCGTCGACGTGGCCTTCCGCGCCGACTACGAATCCGCGCCCGACCCCGCCGAGCGCCGCACCCAGCTCATCAAGCTCTTCCAGGCCAATATCGACCCGCTGCTGGCCGCCGACGGGTTCGGCATCGACGACGTCGTCCTGCCGTCGCGCACGCGCGAACTGCTGCTCGAGGCGCTCGGCCGCGTCCAGCCCCGCCGCCCCGACCGGGTGCCGGGCAAGCGGCGGACGATCTCGCCGATCTAGATCACAGCGGGCCGGTTGGCGCGGCGCGTAACACGATTCGGCCCGCCTCGGACGCCATACTCGAAAGATGCCGATCAGAGCCGCCGCATCGACCTCGACCCCCTCCCGGTGGGACCGGCGACTATGACCGACTCGCCCGCCCGCGCCCTGACCGCCCCGCTGACCCGCGTTCAGAACTGGGTGGAGTCGACACTGGCCCCCGTGGCGACCGGCGACGACGATCCCGCCGACGTCTCGCACGGCTGGTGGGAGCGAATCCCCGCCGACCTCGCCGTCCTGTTCAACCACGTCGACCACTTCCCGCCCCGCCTCCTCCCCGACCACGACCTGCTCACCCTGTCCGGCGCCCACCGCATCTGGACTCTGTGGCTGGAGATCATCGACGACCAGCGCAACCGGATCCCCGAGTACGCCGCCGCTTACGACCCGGCAACCTTCAGCGCCGAACCCGCGGGTTCACCCAGCGAACTCTTCCTCCCCGAATTCATCCCCTTCGCCGACCTCGACGGCTCCACCCTCTTCCTCGACACCCGCCCCGGCGCCCGCTCCGGCTGCATCGCCGAATACAGCGCCACCGGCGCCTCGGAGGGCGAGTTGTGGCCGTCCCTCACCGACTTGTTCACCACCCTCGCCAACAGCCTGGAATCCGGCACACCATTCGCCGGCCACCACCCCACCGTCACTGCGGCAACACTGCGCTGGCACAGATGACGCATTCTGGCACTGGGGGAGATATCTCTTTCGTGCGGACGGCTGTGACGGTGTCGATGATGATCATGCCGAGCGAGGGGACTGATCGAACGAAATGAATTGTTGCGTCAGGCGGAAGCGGCTATGCCCGCGTGGCATTACCAACCGGGCTTTAGTCGAAAAGCGTGACATCCATCAGCTCTGCACCGACCTCCGTCAAGAGCCTTTTCATGACTTACGGAAGGCGCCTGGAGTAGGCCGGCGGTGATACAGTCTTGCTCGAGCTCGCTTAGGATCTCGTCACGTTCCTGGGCTCTTATCCGTGTGAAAAAGCCCTGATGAGCGGGTCACCGGTCCGAACAGATACCACACTGCCTCGCAGACCTGATATTTTCGAGATCCTGCACTGGATGAGCATGCTCAGACGTGGTGCTTTCTAAAGGTGTTTGTCGTTGGATACGGGCTCGGGATCCCATTCCGCAAGACCGCCGCCAGGCAGGCATACGACACGGAATCCATCGGTTCCGACTATCCACCACGATTCATAATCTGGGTCCGGGAGGAAAGTTACATCGACATCGTTGGCCAAGCGCATCGACAGTGAGCCGTCTTGGCCGATGTGGGCACTCGTGATCAAACGATTATCAATAGCGGCTACTAATGCATCTTCAATCTCTGCCGGTTCCTCGCCGGACGCGCTGATAGTAGTGCTGCGCACCGCTACGCCTGATTCTGCCATCAGTTGATATTTTCCAGCGCCCAGATCGACAGACAGCATCGGCTCGACAGTTTTGATTTTGCAGAGCAAACCGATAATGGGGAGACTATTCATGGTTACCAACCTTTTGGAAGGGTGAATGTGCCGTCGGCATTGAGATCAAAGTGTGTTTCCGCTTTTGATCCAGGTTTTCCGTCGAGTTTCAGTGGCTGCCCGTGTGAATTTGTGAATTTGACGTATCCATTTGGATATCTATCAGTGGGCGCCATAACTCTGATTGTATCAGCATCGCCCACGGAACCCGGCTTCTGCCAGATTACACCATCTCCCCTGGCCTGCTTCGAAACCCAGCCTTCAGGAACATTGTCGGGCCGTTTGTGCAGTGCATTCCACGGCTTATTCCAAAGTTCATCGAGGCGTTTGGCAAGTAGGTCGGCGATGCGTTGAATTTCTGACTTCTTGGCTTGAGCGTCTTCGGTTACCTTGTCGAGGATTTTTGTGAATTTGGCTAGGCGTTTGGCTTCGAGAACACGGTCGACGTACTTCTTGAGTTTGATGGCGAGTTTGCCGGCTTTGGCTGCAGCGATCGCCGCTGCTCCGAATCCTGCGGTAAGGGCACCGCCGATCACGCTGAGAATAACCGTTTCCGCGATCTCTTCAGCCAGATCGTGGGCAAGGTCAGTGAGGAGTTGGCCCAGATAGGTGCGGAAGTCCAGGATAGCGGTGCGATGTTGATTACACGCGTTGCCTAGTTCAGTGTAGAGGCCGATGAGTCTTTCGGCTGAATCCTTCATATGGCGGATGTCATCGTCCACCGTGGACAATTCGGGTGCGGTTTCACTGTCGAACGACCGCGCAAGGTTCTCCAGCAAGGTCGGTAGATTGCCGACGCCAGATGTTCCAGCGAATTTCAACCACACATTCGCGGCGGTCTCCAACTTATGTGGCTCGCCGTCGGGAATGGTACAGCCGAATTGTTCTAATGCGCCAACCGCGAAACCGACATCATCGAATAGGCCACTATTGGGGCCGCTGGCCGATGGTGGCGGTACTACGCAGGAAAGCCAGGTAGGCGCGAAAGGAGTCGGGGTAATCGGTTCGGGTCGACCGGAGCCTTCTTCGTAGTCGGCGTACGCGTAGCTGTAACCGAGTTCCTGCAAGATGCTTGCATAGTTTCCCATGGCGGTGATCAACAGCTCGGTCATGTTCATTGCGGTGGAGACATTTGTATCGTAGGATTTCGACCAGTCCAGCGATTCTCCAACGTTACCGCCCATGCTGCCCGTGTCGGACAGTGCGGTCATTTGCGCTGAATAGAACTTCTGATATTCTGTCGCCCACGAATATAGCGATGATCCGGCCAGTGAATACACCATGGGGTCAACGACAAGAGTGGTCACCGTGAATACCTCAATATTTATTTAAGTGCGGTCGCGGATTCGATAGATTTGGCGAGCTTCTGATGGTACGAGCCGATTCGACGGAGTCTGCTGCGACGTGGCTGCCTTCAACCCCCGCGATCGACGACGCGCTAACCGACATGGCCCGCTGCCAAGGTTTCCTTGGTCTCCTAGCCCTCATCGCAACTGCCGCCGGGTGACCAGGGCTCGGACGGGGTTTGGTTCTGTTTGGCGACAACCTGCAGACGTCAGTCGAGCCCGAGCAGCGAGATCTGCCCATACATAGGTCAGGCCGTCGGGATGGCGAGGCGTACTGCTCATCAGCGGCCGAGCATTTGTCGGTTGGCCTCGATGGCAGCGGTGTAGCGGGTGTGTGCGGCCTGTACCGCAGCGCGCATCGCGTCGATGCCTTCGGCAACTTCGGTGGCACCGAGATGCCACTCACGGAAGGCCGCATCCTGAGCGTCTGCGGCTTGACCATGCCACGTCTGCTGTACAGCGGCAATGCGCTGTTTGAGCCCATCGAGGCTCTCGTTGAGGAAACCGGTGAAGCCGGATACGCGAGTGACGAGTTGGTCAAGCTCGTCCAGATCGACCCGGAATGGCCGGGAATTCTCTACCAATTCAACGTCGGAAGGTCAAGCGAGCTGAGGTTGCTAGCGCCCGAGTTGTCCTCATGGGCGATGGTCTTGCTGGTTACTCCCAAAAGCTCGGCGATCACGGCCAACGCGTCGAGTACGTCAGCACCGCCCTCCTTGGTTTCGGCCCAGCCCGCGGTGAACGCGTCGGCTGATGTCCCACGCCAGTTGCTGAGCACGCCGGCGATCTCGGAATCCAGCGAGCTCAAGCCGTTGATCAGGGACTCGGCGACTTGCTGGACGTACTGCCCAGCGTCCGTGACTTCCTGCGGCACGATCGCGAACGTGGCCCCGCCTGGGCTTTCAGTCATGCGATCCTCCTCTTTGATGGCGTTTCGTGTGAGCAACGAGAAATTGCGCTGCTTCACCGATTTGGACGCGACGCACCAGTCCATGGTTTCTTTTGCGCGAGTAATGTGACGCACGTCCTAATTTAGAGGCGTGACGGAGTCCAGTGGGATTGGGTGCGGGTGATTTTCAGGACGGTGGTCGACAGGAGGATGCCTGCGGAGATGAAGAGGAGGGCGGCGAGGGTGCGGAGGAGGCTGAAGGTGAACAGGGAGTCGACCTCGGTGTCGCGCAGGGTTTGGATGGTGTCGTGGTCGTCGGAGATGCCGGATGCGGTGAGGATGGTTCCGGTCCAGAAGGTGAGCCAGGCGGCGATCCAGGTGATCCACCAGAGGGGTACGAGTGGGGTGCCGCGTTGCTGGGGGCTCGATGCTTTCGCGATGTCGTGCAGGAACAGGGGAGGGAACCACAGGGAGACGACGGGGACGACCCAGCCCCAGAACGCCCAGGGTGTGGACAGGTGATGAGGTGACGGGGAGACCATCTGGGCGTTGCCGCGTGCCCGCAGCATCCAGACGACCAAGACGATCCACGAGACGAACATCAGGAGCAACGACAGCAGCCACAGGCCGACCTCGAGCGGCATCATGACGTCGCGGCTCGCGTTGTATTCGGCGCTGCTCACGGTGCCCGCGTAGCGTCCGGAGACCGAGAGGTAGCCGAGCCATCGCACCACGACCACGGCCGATTCGAGCACCAGGACCACGGCGATCAGCGTGACCAGGGCTGAGGCGAGCCCACGCACGGCACGAAAAGCTATGGGACGACTCATTTTCCACTCCCCCTGTCGAGATTTCCCAACGTTACCGCAGCCTCGACCAGCCAGAAGGACTTATCCAGGGGTGCAGCCGGTGCTCGTCGGGCATCGTGTCGGTGCCCGGGCCTAGGCTCGGCAGTGCGACGATCATGAACGGCCGGATCGTCACCCGATCAATCCCTCGATAGGACGTATCGATGACCACCGAACGCAATCCATGGCTGGCGCTGTTCGCGCTGGTGGTCGGCTTCTTCATGATCCTGCTGGACATGACGATCGTCGCCGTCGCCAATCCGGCGATCATGAGCGCGTTCCACACCGACATCACCGATGTCATCTGGGTGACCAGCGCCTACCTGCTCACCTACGCGGTGCCACTGCTGGTCACCGGGCGATTAGGGGACAGATTCGGGCCGAAGAACATCTACCTGATCGGGTTGGCGGTGTTCACCGGCGCGTCGCTGTGGTGCGGGTTGTCGGGCAGCATCGGGATGCTGATCGCGGCCCGCGCTGCCCAGGGGATCGGCGCCGCGCTGATGACACCGCAGACGATGGCGGTGATCACCCGAACCTTCCCACCGGACCGGCGCGGCGCGGCCATGGGCCTGTGGGGTGCGGTGGCCGGTCTGGCGACGCTGATCGGCCCGATTCTCGGCGGCGTCCTGGTCGACGGGCTCGGCTGGGAATGGATCTTCTTCGTGAACCTGCCGGTGGGTGTCATCGCGTTCGGCCTGGCGATGTGGCTGGTACCTGCCTTGCCGACCAGCAAGCACAAGTTCGACTTCGTCGGTGTGCTGCTCAGCGGTATCGGCATGCTCGCCCTGGTTTTCGGTATCCAGGAAGGCAACGCGCAGGATTGGGCGCCGTGGATCTGGGCGTTGATCGCGTTCGGTGTGGTGATGCTCGTGCTGTTCGTCGTGAATCAGGCGCGTAATACCGGCGAACCGCTCGTGCCGTTGAGTTTGTTCGGTGACCGCAATTTCGCCCTGTCGAATCTGGCGATCGCCGCGATGGGCGCCGCCGTCACGTCGATGATGGTGCCCGCCTATTTCTATCTGCAGGGTGTGCGCGAGATGTCACCGACCACGTCGGCACTGATGTTCGCGCCGATGGCGATCGTCACCGGTATCGCGGCGCCGTTCATCGGGAAATTCGCCGACCGATTACCGCCTCGCCTGATTCCGACAGCAGGCTTCTCACTGTTCGCCGCCTCCATCGTCGGTTTCGCCGTGCTGATGAAGCCGGATTCGTCGATCGTGGCGTTCCTGATCGTCGGCGGTCTCGCCGGTCTGGCCAACGCCTGCATCTGGGCTCCGCTCGCCTCGACCGCCACCCACAATCTGCCGGTCACCCAGGCCGGTGCGGGCGCGGGTGTCTACAACACCACCCGCCAGGTCGGCTCGGTTCTCGGCAGTGCCGCCATCGGCGCCCTCATCGCCGCCCGGCTCAGCGCCAACGGACTCAGCGGCGATGCCCCGATCGGTGAGGGCGCGAGCACCGGTCCCCTCCCACCCCACGTCATCGACGAATTCAGTACCTCGCTCGCCCAGTCCATGCTGCTGCCCGCCGCGATCCTGCTCGTGGGCGTGCTCGCCTCGGCTCTGTTCGTCGGCCACGCGAAGTCGGCGGCGAAACCGGAAGTCGCCGTCACAGCACCAGGTCGCTCAACCGCTTCCAATCGATCTGGCAGCGGACCGGCGCCTCGATAACGGAATCACCGTCGGCAGGCTGCAACTCCAGGTGCGGGACGTACTGCCCCTGTACATGGTCGAGGACAAAGATCTTGATCATGCTGACGCTGTTGTCCGACACCCACACCAGCCAGTACCAGGGGATTCCGGCCAGGGCGTATTCGGTCTTCTTGTCGGCGCTGTCCACCATTTCGGTGCCGGGGGAGATCACCTCGATCGCGATCTTCACCAGTGACGCGGGCAGCGGGCGCAGATCGTTCGGTGCGCAGTCGAACAATGCGACATCAGGACGGCGGATGGTGACTCGGGGAAACTCCCACAGCACCACATCGAAGTCGGTGTCTACATCCAGGCACCCACCCCATCGGTTGACATGTGCGAGCGCGGCGGCTTCCACCAGGTCGGCCAAGCGTCGCGCGGCCTTCTGATGAGCGCGATTCGGCGATTCCGCGCGCACGATGTCACCGTTGACCACCTCGACCTGACGGCAGTAGTCCTCGGACAGCTTGCGCCAGATCTCCAGGGTGACCGGCTCCGGCTGCAAGTTGTCGCTGGTCGCCCAGTCGAAGATGGCGGACACACGCGCTCCTAGGTTGTGCTGCTTCGTGCACGAACATCCACTATCTTGCCAGCAAGTTCAACAGGTGTTGCAGCTTCTCGAGGGCTCGGGGCCCGCGCGTTATCGATCGTCGGTCGGCGAGTCGGTGTGGAAAGGGGCTGGTCAGCGCCGCCGGTAGGTAGTCTGCGCGGCATGACAGCACGTTCTCTTCGTCGATTCGTGTCTGCAGTGTTCCTGGCAGCCGCGATTCCAGTGGTATCGCCCATCCAGTCCGCGTACGCGGCGCCGTGTTCCGATGTGGAGGTGGTGTTCGCGCGGGGGACCGCGGAGCCGGGTGGGGTGGTCGGGGTGACCGGAATGTCCTTTGTCGAGGCGCTACGGGCGAATGCCGGTGGGCGGTCGGTGGGGGTTTATGGGGTCGACTATCCGGCCAGTAGTGATTTCGCGGATCGGCTCGGGTTCGCGCAGTCGGTGGTGCGCGGGATCGATGACGCACAGCGGCGGGTGGAGTTCGTCGCGGCGAATTGTCCCGGTACGCGGATCGTGCTCGGCGGGTATTCGCAGGGTGCGGCGCTGGCTGGGTTCGCGACGGGTGCCGGTGTGCCCGAGGGGGTTCCGCCGGAATACGAGCAGTACCTGCCCGAGCCGATGCGGGCCGAGGTGGCCGAGCACGTCGCCGCCGTCGTGCTGTTCGGCAAACCCTCCGAACGGTTCCTGCGTGACGCGGCGGCCCCCGCACTGTCGATCGGCGCGTCCTACCGGAACAAGACCATCGACCTGTGCATCGACGGCGACAACATCTGCGACGGTTCCCCGCTCGCCTACCCCAATGCCCTGCACACCCTCTACAGCGTCAACGGAATGACCGTCACCGCAGCCCAATTCGCGGCCCAGCGGTTCTGAAAACGTATCGAGAACAACGAAAAGGCCGGTTGCACAAAGCAACCGGCCTTTTCTGTTCAGCTACGTCAGCTGTAGATCTTGTCGACCTCGCCGGCGTACTGCTTCATGACGACGGCGCGCTTGAGCGACATCTTCGGGGTGAGCTCGCCCGTCTCCTGGGTCCAGTCGACCGGGAGGATACGGATCTTCTTGATGGCCTCGGCCTTGGAGACCTTCTTGTTGGTCTCGTCGACGGCGGCCTGGATCTCGGCGACCAGCGCCTCGTTCTCGATCAGCTTCTCGATCGCGGTATCGGCGGCGACACCGTTGCGGTCCTTCCAGCCCGGCAGGGCCTCGGGATCGAGGGTGATCAGGGCGCCGATGAACGGCTGACCGTCACCGACGACCATCACCTGGCTGATCAGCGGGTGCGCGCGCAGGGAGTCCTCGAGCACGGCGGGGGAGACGTTCTTGCCGCCCGCGGTGACCAGGATTTCCTTCTTGCGGCCCGTGATGGTGATGAAGCCGTCGGCGTCGATGGCGCCCAGGTCGCCGGTCTTGAACCAGCCGTCCTCGAATGCTTCGGCGGTGGCTTCGTCGTTCTTCCAGTAACCGGCGAACACGACCGAGCCCTTGAGCAGCAGCTCGCCGTCCTCGGCGATCTTGGCGGCGTGGCCCTGGATCGGACGACCCACCGAACCGACCCGGATGTGGGTGGGGGTGTTCACGCTGAACGCGGCGGTGGTCTCGGTCAGGCCGTAGCCCTCGTAAATGGTGACGCCGACGCCACGGAAGAAGTGGCCGAGGCGAGCGCCCAGGGGGCCACCACCGGACACGGCGGCCAGACACTGCCCACCGAGGGCGGCACGCAGCTTGCTGTAGACCAGCTTGTCGAAGACGAAGTGCTTGAGCTTGAGCAGCAGGTCGGGGCCGCCCTTTTCGAGCGCCTCGCTGTAGGCGATGGCCGTCTCGGCGGCGGCGTCGAAGATCTTGCCCTTGCCGCCGTCGTGCGCCTTCTGCTTGGCCGAGTTGTAGACCTTCTCGAACACGCGCGGCACCGAGAGGATGAAGTCCGGCTTGAACTCACCGAACTGCTCGACCAGGGTCGTCCAGTCCGAGGAGTGGCGGATGGTCACCTTGGAATCGAAGGCGATCAGCGCGACCGCGCGGGCGAACACGTGCGCCAGCGGCAGGAACAGCAGGGTCTTCTGACCCTCGGCGACGAACGCGCTGAGCTCGATGCCACCCGAGCGCGACTCGGCCCACAGGTTGGCGTGGGTGAGCTGCACGCCCTTGGGCTTGCCGGTGGTGCCCGAGGTGTAGATCAGGGTGGCGGGCGAGGCCGCGCCGACCTGCTTGCGGCGCTCGTGCACCACGGCGTCGTCGAGGTCGGCACCACGCTCGGTGAGGGTGTCGACGGCGCCCTTGTCGATCTGCAGGGTCTCGGCGAGAGCGGGCAGCGACGCGGCGTCGATCTCGTCGATGGTGGCCTTGTGCTTGTCGTTCTCGACGACCAGCAGCTTGGTCTCGGAATCCTGCAGGATCCACTTGGCCTGCTCGGCGGCCGAGCTGTCGTAGATCGCGACGGTCACGCCACCGGCGGCCCAGATCGCGAAGTCGAGCAGCGTCCACTCGTATCGCGTGGCCGCCATGATCGCGACCCGGTCGCCCAGTTCGACGCCGGAGGCGATCAGGCCCTTGGCGACGCCGGTGACGGCTTTCGCGAATTGTGCCGCCGTGACGTCATTCCAGCCGCCGCTGCCGTTCGGAACGTTGAACAACACCGCGTTCGGCGTCTCCTCGCCGAAGCGGAAGACGTTGTCGGAATTGTTCGCATCGTCCGGGATGGTGTAGGAAGCCGGAACTTCGAACTCTCGCATCAGTGCCCTTCCAGTGGGTTCTACTCGCCAGTAATCTACGACACGTTCGGCCCGGTTGCGATATCGCCGCCCGAAATGCCCGTCACCTGGCTTTATCGTAAGTCGTCTATCGATACGGGCTGGATTGCTTCCCGCAGGAAGTCCGCGAGTTCGCGCAGCGCGAGCGCGGCCTCGGCGACCAGCGCGGCCTGCAGTTGCGCGACGTGCCAAAGGCCGCGGGTTTCGGTGAAACGGACGTGCACGCCCGCTCCACGCAGGGCCGAGACGAGCGTGCGGCACTGGTCGTGCAGAAGTTCGCTCACATCGACCTGCACATAGGTGGGTGGCAGGCCGATCAGGTTGCCCGACAGCGGGGCGTAACCCGCTGTGGTGGCGTCGCCGTCGCCCAGGTAGTGGGCGGCGCACAGGCGCGACCACGCCCGGTTGATCACCAGGTCACGGTCGCGGCTCGGCGGGTCGGTGGGGTCGACCCACGGCGCGATGAGCCCGAGCGCGGCCGGGGTCATCTTGTGGCGTTCGATCAGCCGCTGGGCCAGCGCCAGTGCGAGTCCACCGCCCGCCGAATCGCCGGCCAGACAGATCTGATCCGGCTGGTAGCCGACATTGTTCACCAGATCCAGGAACGCGGCCTCCGCGTCATCGAGGCCGGCCGGGAAGGGGTGCTCGGGCGCCAGCCGGTAGTCCAGCGAGTACACCGCACAGCAACTCTCCAGCGCCAGCCTGGCGACCAGGGAGCGGTGGGTGGCCAGCGAACCGACCACGTAACCGCCGCCGTGCAGGTACAGGATCGCGCCCGCCGCGCGCTCCGGCGGGACGGCCCGGGTACGCGAACCCGGGATCGCGATCTCGGCGATCACCCGCTCGGCGGGCCGCCCACCCAGCTGCAATTGCTGCACGACGGCGCCGTCGGGCATGAACTGCAGCCGGGAGGACACGTCGAGCAGGGTGCGCTGCACGGCGACGGGCAGTCGCGCGTGCAGCGTCACCCGGAAGACCGGATCGAGCAGCGCGCGAACCACCGGCAGCGGAATCTTGAACTCGCGCATGGCGTTTTCCTGGATCTCGAGAGGGTCAGTGCGGCATGAAGCGGCCGTTGACAGCGGCCGAGATCCGGTTGTAGCCCGAAGCCAGGAAGCGCACGCTCACGTCGAGCAGCTTGGCCTCCCAGCCGATCAGCACGCGCGCGTGACCCTTGCGCACACCCTCGGTGATGGTCTGCGCGGCCATCTCCGGGCTGTGGATCGCCAGGTACTTGTCGAACAGCGAGGCGGTGTTGGCGCCGTCGATGCCCTCGGCGTAGGTGGCGTTGCGGGCCACAGCGGTCTTGATGCCGCCGGGGTGCACGCAGGTGACCTGCACGGGCGCCTTCGAGATCTTCATCTCCTGGTACAGCGCCTCGGTGAAGCCGCGCACCGCGAACTTGGCCGAGTTGTAGGCCGCCTGGCCCGGCACGGTGACCAGACCGAACAGGCTCGACACGTTGACCACGTGGCCGTCACCGGACTCGATCAGCATCGGCAGGAACGCCTTGGTGCCGTTGACGACACCCCAGAAGTCCACGTCCATGATGCGTTCGATGTCTTTGAACTCGGTCTTCACCACGTCGCCGTGGTAGGCGATGCCCGCGTTGTTGTACACCTGGTGCACCACGCCGAAGTGCTGCTTCACCGAGTCGGCGTAGACCAGGAAGGCCTCGCGCTCGGCCACATTGAGCCGGTCGGACTTCACCTGCGCGCCCAGTGCCTCGCACCGGCGGACGGTCTCGGCCAGGCCCTCGGTGTCGATATCGCTCAGTGCCAGCTTGGCGCCGCGCTTGGCCAGGTTCTCGGCCAGCGCGCGCCCGATGCCGGAGCCGGCACCGGTGATCACACATACCTTGTTCGTGAAGTAAGCATCTTTGCTCACTGTGCTGCCACCACTTTCAGATCGGCGCCGGGGGCGTCTGCGGTTGTCGTATTGTAGGCGGAAACGTCGAAATGCTTTGTGATCCTGCGGAATTCGAACGTGAAGTCCGGCCACAGGGTGGTGTTGTTGCCGTGCTTGTCGAGGTACCAGCTGGCGCAGCCGCCGGTATTCCAGACCGACTTGGCGAGCTTGTTCTGCAAGCCGGTGTTGTACTCGCGCAGAATGTCCTCGCGCACCTCGACAGTTTTCAGGGCGAGTTTGTCGATGGTAGCCAGGGCATCGCTGACGTAATTGATCTGCGATTCGATCATGTACACCATCGAGGTGTGCCCCAGGCCCACATTCGGGCCGACCAGGAAGAACATATTCGGGAAGTTCGCGATCGCCGAACCCTTGTAGGCCTGCTGACCGATCTCGTCGAACACCTCCGACAGGGTGCGCCCGTCGCGGCCGACGATGTTGTTGTAGGTCGGCGAATCGGTGACGTGGAAGCCGGTGGCCACGATCAGCGCGTCGATCTCGCGCTCGGTGCCGTCCTCGGTGACGATCGAGCCCGGCTTCACCTCGGCGATGCCGTCGGTGATCACGTCGACGTTGTCGCGATCCAGCGCCGGGTAGTACTCGTTGGAGATCAGCATGCGCTTGCAGCCGATCCGGTAGTTCGGGGTGACCTTCTTGCGCAGTTCGGGGTCGCGGATCTCGAGCTGCAGCTTGGCGCGCGAGAGGGCTTCGAAGCCCTTCATCAGCACCGGGAACTTGGCCAGGCCGACGACCTGGGTCTCGCGCGCGGCGTAGATGGCCGCCCGGCTGAGGCGCTGCACGCCCGGAATGTGCTTGAACGCCAGGCGCTCGGGCAGCAGGTAGGGGCGGTCCATGCGCGGCAGCAGCCAGGGGGCGGTGCGCTGGTAGACGTCGAGGGTGGCGACCTTGTCGGCGATGGCGGGCACGATCTGGATCGCCGAGGCGCCGGTGCCGATCACGGCGACGCGCTTGCCGGTGAGGTCGGCGTCGTGGTTCCACTGCGCGGAGTGGAAGATCTCGCCCTCGAACTCGTTGATGCCCTTGATGTCGGGCAGCGCGGGCTCGCAAAGGGCGCCGACCGCGCTGACGACGGTGTCGGCGGTGAATTCGCCCTGCGTGGAGCTGATCTCCCAGCGGCTGGTCTCGTTGTTCCAGTGCACGCGGCGCACGTCGCAGTCGAAGACGTGCCGGTCGAGCACGTCGTAGCGCTCCGCGACGCTCTTGATGTAGGCCTGGATCTCGCCCTGGCGCGAGAACGAGCGGGTCCAGTCCGGGTTCAGCGCGAAGGAGTACGAGTACAGGTGCGATGGCACGTCGCAGGCGGCGCCCGGATAGGTGTTGTCACGCCAGGTGCCGCCGACCTCGCTGCCCCGCTCGAGCACGAGGAAGTCCTCGCGACCCTGCTGGGACAGGCGGATGGCCAGGCCGAGACCCGCGAAACCGCTGCCGATGATGATCGTCTTCACGTGGCGGGCGCGGTTGTCCACGGTTCGGGGTTCGACAACATTGTCTGTAACCTTGCGACTCATGTAATGCAGACTACGTCGCTATTGAGCCGGAGTCAACAGCTATTGAGCATAGTTCAGTAGTGGCTAGGATGGTCGATGTGAGTAGCAGAAGTTCGGGAGCGACCAAGCGTGTCCGGCTCGGCCCGGAGGAGCGGCGACTGCAGCTGATCCACCTCGGTGCCGAGATGCTGGCCGATCGACCGCTCGAGGACATCTCGGTCGACGACATCGCCAAGCAGGCGGGCATCTCGCGGGGTCTGCTGTTCCACTACTTCGCCTCCAAGCAGGAGTTCCACGAGGCGATCGCGCGGCATGTGAGCACCGAGTTCTATGCCGCCGTCATGCCCGATCGCGAGTTGTCGCTGTTCGACATGCTGCGCGATTCGATCGAACGGTTCGTCGACTACGCCATCGGCCATTCCGCGGCCTACCACTCGGTGTTGCGCGGACCCGCCAGCCGCACCCCCGACATGACCGACTACGTCAACGAGACCCGCGGCGCCATCGCCGATCTCATCGTCAGCGAACTGCCGCTGCCGCCCGACGACCCCGACCTGGCGCGGCTCACCCTCGCGATCCGCGGCTGGATCGCGTTCGTGGAGGAGACGATTCTGACCTGGATGGTCGAAAAGCCCATCAGCCGTGAGTCTTTGGTCGATCTACTGGTCGAGTCGTTGCCCGCGCTCGCGCTCAGTCCCGCGTTGATCTCCGCGCTGCGGGGTTGAGCGTCAACCGTTCTCGCGCGGTTTGGCGCGGAAGTGGGCGCGTTCGCCCTGTTTGCCGAACAGGCTGAGGAATTCGACGGGCTGGTTGTCGGCCGCGCCGAACCAGTGCGGGACATGGGTGTCGAATTCGGCTGCCTCACCGGGGGTGAGGACGATATCGTGGTCGCCGAGGATCAGGCGTAGACGGCCGTTGAGAACGTAGAGCCATTCGTAGCCCTCGTGCGTTTGGGGTGTGTCGGGCCGGTCGCGCGCACCCGGGGGGATGACGATCTTGTAGGCCTGGATACCGCCCGCGCGTTTGGTGAGCGGGAGCATCGTCATGCCGTGCCGGGTCACCGGGCGTAGGTGGATACGTGGGTCGCCGGTGGGTGGGGCGTCGACGAGTTCGTCGAGAGTGACGCCGTGTGCCTTGGCCAGGGGAAGTAGTAGTTCCAGGGTGGGTTTGCGGTCGCCCGATTCCAGGCGCGACAGGGTGCTCACCGAGATTCCGGTCTCGGTGGACAGGTCGGCGAGGGTGGTCTGGCGCTGTTTGCGCAGGGCGCGCAGACGGGGGCCGACCGAGTCGAGGGTCTGTTCGAGGTCGTCCATGTCCACCAGTTTGCCATAGCGGCAAACATGCTTGCCAGTTTTTCGTCCGTTGGTGCACTGTGAATTCCAGAAGGAGGTCGACATGACAGAGCTGAACGAGTGCTACGACGTGGTGGTGATCGGCGGGGGTGCCGCCGGGCTGAACGGTGCGTTGATGCTGGTGCGGCAGCGGCGATCGGTGCTGGTGATCGATGCCGGTGCGCCGCGTAACGCGCCCGCCGACGGGGTGCACGGGCTGCTGGGGCGGGAAGGGATGCCGCCGCTGGAGCTGGTCGCGCTCGGGCGTGAGGAAGTGCGCGGGTACGGCGGTCACGTGGTGACCGGCGAGGTGGTCGCTGTCGACCGCGCTGGTGACTCCGCCACCGGGGCGGGTCATTCCTCCGATACGCCCGGAAATGATGACGCCTCCCGCGAATTCCGGGTGGAGTTGGCGGACGGCCGGTCCGTCTTCACGCGGCGCATCCTCGTCACTACCGGGCTCGCCGACGAATTGCCGCCGATCGCCGGGCTCCGCGAACGCTGGGGGCACGACGTGCTGCACTGCCCGTACTGCCACGGCTGGGAGGTGCGCGACCAGCGGATCGCGGTCCTGGCGACCGGCCCGATGGCGGTCCATCAGGCGCTGCTGTTCACCCAGTTGACCGACGACATCGTGTTCCTGTCGCACACGGCTCCCGCGACTGACGAAGACGCGGAAAAGCTTGCGGCACGGGGTGTTCGCGTGGTCGGCGGTGAGGTGGTCGAGGTGCTCGCCGACGACGGAAAGCTGAGCGGCGTCCGGCTTGCCGACGGCACGGTCATCGACCGGGACGCGCTGGTCGTCGGCCCCCGCTTCAGCACCCGTGCCACCTTCCTCGCCGACCTCGGCCTCACCCCGCAACCCCACCCGAGCGGAGTCGGCGACCACATCCCCGCCGACCCCACCGGCCGCACCTCGGTCCCCGGCGTGTGGATCGCGGGCAACGCCACCGACCCGATGGCGCAGGTCGGTGCGGCCGCGGCGGCCGGTGCGATGGCGGGCGCGCAGATCAACGCGGAGCTGGTGATGGCCGACACCGCCGCGGCAGTCGAGCGGCTCCGGGCTTCGGAAGGTGCCGCTGTCACTGGATGAGTTCCGGTCCCGGCGCATCGAACGGTGCGCCGGGACTGCTGGTCATCGGCCATTGCCGAACGTGCAGCGGGAGCGGGCTCGTCGCCTCTGCTCATCGCCCACGCGAGCGTCGCGCGAGAGCTTCATCGATGGCGCTGGTCAACAGTGCGCGTGCGTCGTCGGCGGGGATCTGGCCAACGGTCACGTGTAAGGCCAGGCCGTCGAGGAGGGCCAACAGGGTGCTGGCCGCCGCGGTCGGCTCGGGGTGGTGGGGGAGCAGGCCTGCGATGTGGTCGCGGAAGCCTCGGCCGTTGGTTGCCAGGGTTTCGGCGATCTGGGGGCGAACCGAGGCGAAGGCCAGGTAGCCGATCAGGGTGCGGGTGTCGGCGGTGGATTCGGCGTCGGTGGGGAGGAGGGCGGTGAGGATCTGGTGGAGGTCGGGGGCGGGGCCCGCGGCGGCGATGCGCTCGCCGATTCTGCCCGCGATGGTGGTCGCGGCGAATTCCATCATCGCGTCCTTGGTGGGGAAGTAGTGCTGCACCTGGCCTGCGGAGACGCCTGCTTCGGCGGCGACGTGGCGCAGGCTGATCGACTCGAGTCCGTCGCGGGCGAGCAGTCGCATCACGGCGTCGCTGATCTCGGCTCGGCGCGAACTGTGATCGACCCGTTTCGGCATGCGGTCATTCTTTCACGATGCACTTGTATTGCCATGGTGCACCTCTTTACAATGCAGTTGTATTGCAAAGGAGGTCGCCGTGCGTCCTGTCCTGCGGCTCGTACGCCGTTTCGTCCGGTTCGAAGTCGATCTGTGGGTGAGCCTTGCCCGCGCGATCGCCCGCAAGCCCGAAACGGCGGGCGGCACCCCGATTCGCTACGCGGGCGCCATGTCGGCCATCCTCTGGGCGTTCGTCGTGGTCAGCGCGGTGGAGATTCCCGCTGTGCACCTGATCATCCCGTGGGCACCGGTCCGCCTGGCCGCGTTGGCGCTCGGCATCTGGGGACTGTTGTGGATGCTCGGCCTGCTAGCCGCTCACCACGCGTACCCGCACGTGCTCACCTCCGAGCACCTACGCCTGCGCTACCTGCGCCGCACAGAACTCACGATCCCGCTCTCCGCCCTGCGTGCTGTGCGCCCCGACATGCGTGGCTACGACGAATCGAAGTCGTTGCACCGCACAGCAAATGGAACCCTCGCCCTCCCGGTCGGCAGTTCCACCAACATTCGCCTGGAACTGGCCGCGCCGCACACCTTCTCCACGCCACAGGGCGACCTGACCTCGTCGACCATTGCCTTCTGGGCCGACGATCCACACACCGCCATCGGCGCGATCAAGGCAGCGAGAGTGAAGCAGCACTCCGAAGCCTGAGTCACCCCGGTATCGGCGCATCCTCGGGAAACTGCCGCACCACCTCGATCGTGCCGACGATATTGCGGTTGAACTCGGTGAGATCCTCTGCCGGGATCCAGTATTCGAGGATCTCGCGTCCACCGGCCCGGTCTCGGCTATCTGGGGCCGAAGGTTTCGAGGCCGGTTACTCGGAGGAGGTCGAGGGCTGTGGCGGTGGGGGTGTTGGGGGGTGCGGAGTAGATGACGATGGTTTGGTCGGTGTGGGGGACGTGCATGGCGTCGCAGTCGAGGGTGAGGGTGCCCAGGTCGGGGTGGGCGATGGTTTTGGTGAGGCTGTGCATGGTGCTGGAACGACCTGCTTGCCAGTGGGCCTCGAATTCGGCGCTGCGCGTGCGTAGTTCGGTGAGCAGGCGGGTGAGGTCGGGGTCGTCGGGGTAGGTGGCCTTGACGGCGCGCAGGCAGCCGACGCAGGCGGCGGCGTTGCTGTCGGCCTCCTCGGGGGTCATGACGACGCGGCCCATGCCGGTACCGAGGAAGCGCTGCCACATGATGTTCCGCTGCTCGGGCGGGATGGCGGAGAAGTCGCCCAGCAGTGCGGCCGACAGCGGATTCCAGGCGAGGACGTCGGATTTCGCGGACAGGACGAGCACCGGCAGATCGGTGAGCCGGTCCAGCAGTCGCTGGACGCTCGGCCGGATGACCATCGGAATCCGCCCGGCCTGCGGTGGTTCGGAACCGGCGAGCCGGTAGACCAGATCCCGATCGACATCGGTGAGCCGCAGTGCCCTGGTGAGGGCACCGAGTACCTGATCGGACGGCTTGGGCCCACGTCCTTGCTCGAGGCGCACGATGTAATCGACACTCACGCCGGCCAGGCTCGCCACCTCCTCGCGCCGCAGCCCGGGGACCTGTCGGCGGGCTCCGGCGGGCAGGCCGACGTCGACGGGCGAGAGCCGGGAGCGCGCACCGCGCAGTACCGTCGCCAATTCCGCTCTGTCCACGTTTCCATGGTGCCGCAGGTCGGTGGCGGCCGGGTGGTACCGCGAATCCCACCCCCTGTGCGGCACGGCATATCCGCCAGATCTATACGCAACCGTATAAGCGACTGGTCAGCTCATCCTCCTTCGACGAGTGGCTGACCTTCGAACTCTGGGGCCACTGGTGGGAGGACACCCCCGCAGCCAACAGCTTCTGGGCCAATCCCGCCGGCTTCGGCTGGCCGCTGCTGCTCGTCGGTTCGCTCATCGTGTGGATGGACCGGCGTGGCATCGTCCCACCCGAATTCCTCGCGTGGGCGGTGCTCGGCTGGGGCGTGGTGTGCGCCGTCGTCGTGGAGCCGACGCCCGCTCCGGTGGTGGTGATCGCGGCGATCCTGCTGCTGCGCGGTATCCGCGTCGCCGGTGCGCAGGTCGCTTCGCCTGTTCTCGCTCGATAGGGCGTGGTACCGCCCGTCCTATGCCTCTCCGGCACTGGTGCGCGGCTCGCTGTGGCGTGAATCTGGAGGCATGACACAGACGATCGCCCTGGTGACCGGGGCAAACAAGGGACTCGGCCGCGAAACGGTTCGCCGGCTGGCGGGCCGGGGCTGGCAGGTGTTCCTCGCCGCCCGCGACACCGGGCGCGGTGCGGCGGCGGCCGCCGAACTCGCCGCAGCCGGTGCCGACGTCAGGTTCGTCGCGCTGGACGTGACCTCCGACGACTCCGTCATGGCCGCCGCGGACACCGTGAAATCCGAAGCGGGCCGCCTCGATGTCCTGATCAACAACGCGGGCATCGGCGGCCCACGCACCGCGCCGAGCGAGACCAGGCCCGAAGACTTGCGCGAGGTGTTCGAGACCAATGTCTTCGGCCCCATTCGGGTGACCAACGCGTTCCTGCCGCTGCTGCGCCTGTCCGGGCATCCACGCATCGTGATGGTCTCCAGCGGCATCGGCTCGATCGCCACGATCACCGACCCGAAGTGGGCAGGCCTGCTGCCACCGGCCCTCGGCTATCCGAGCACCAAGGCCGCGCTGAACATGCTCACCGTCATGTACGCGAGCGAACTCGACACCATGAAGGTCAACGCCGTCGATCCCGGCTATACGGCGACCGACCTCAACGGGCACAGTGGTTTCCAGACCGTCACCGAAGGCACCGACGCGATCGTGGCCATGGCGACCATCGGCCCGGACGGACCCACCGGCGCATTCGTCGACCGCACCGGCACCGCGCCGTGGTGAAACTCGGCGCGGTGCTCGCGGCCGGGCTGCTGGCGGTCGCCGCCTATCTGATGACAACGGAGGACGCAGTGGCAGAACAGAAATCCGACACCGTGCTCTCGATCGGCCTGCACCCCAGCGCCGTCGACTACAGCCGCTACCCGCAGATCGACGAAGCCACACTCACCGCGCGTATCGCGGCGGGCGAGACGGCCCTGCGCGAGGCAGGCTTCGACATCGTCACCTGCCAGGTCCCGGCCGACCCCGACGCCGCCGAGGCGACGCTGCGCGACTGCGCGGCGGGCAGGCCGTTCGGGGTCGCGATGATCGGCGCCGGGGTGCGGATGGCGCCCGAGCACACCTTGCTGTTCGAACGCCTCATCAATGTCGCCACCGAGATCGCGCCGGGAATCCGGTTCTGCTTCAACACTTCTCCGGAGACGACCATCGACGCGCTGCGCCGCGGGTTGCACGCCCGCTGACTATAGGCAGTCGAGACGCGCGCCCGCCGGGCAGCCGTCCTACTTGTGGCCGCCACCGTGGTCGTGGCCGCCGCAGGTGTCGGTGCGTCGACCGTCCGTGGCCGCCTGACCGGCACCGTGACCCTCCAGCGCCGCGAACGGGCCGCATTCGTGCGGAGCGATCCACACGTGCACCATCGGATTGCCCGCGCCGGGGTTGATCGAGTTCGGCGGGCAGTTGCCCTGTTCGTCGGTCACGCCTGCGACCTGGGGACCGTTGTCGCCTGCCTTCCAGCACAGGTTGTCGTGCACGTGCCACTGCATCAGCGGGCCCGCGTACTCGGTGAGGGCCGGGTCGTCGATCTTCTTGCCCTTGGCCATGTACATGGCCGACACCAGGGTGCGGTTCTGGCCGTCGACCCGGTAGACCAGCGACTCCGGTCGGGTGGGGTCGAGGAAGCTGTCGTCGCGGATGTAGCCGGTGTTGATCCAGTGCTCGTAGCCGGTGGCGGCATCGCCGATCGAGCGGAAGCCGAGTGCGCCGATGGTGGTGACGTCGGCGAAGGCAGGCAGCTTGTCGAGGGTGTTCTGGATCAGGGCTGTCGCGCGTTGCTCCTGTTCGGCGGTGACGCCCGGGACGCCGGAGATATCGATCGGCTTGCCCGGGTCGAACGCCCGGGGCCAGGAGTCGCCGGTGTCACCGTGGTCCTCGCCCGCCGCGTGTGCGTGATCGTCGCCGTGACTGTGCACATGCCCGACACCGTTCAGCATGGCCGCCAGCGCCAGCACACCGACGGCGGCGGCCGCGAACCCGGACCGCATGGGCGGCAGCGTCGCACCCGGCCGCAGCAGTGCGACGGCCGCGCCGAGGACAGCGAGCGCACCGAGCGCGGCGCAGACGGTATCGGCGACACCCGGTGATTCCGCGGTCAGCCCGGTGACCCACGGGATATCGGCGAAACGGGTGAACGCCCACACCGCAACCGCGATCGCGTTCACCGCGGCCAGCGCGGACACGACGATCTTGCGATCACTCAGCAGCACCGTCAGCCCGACGGCGCATTGCATCGCGGCGAGCACGACCATCAGCCGCGCCAGTGTGGCGTGGTCGCTGTGCATTCCGGCGGCCAGGAAGTGCACCGCCCCCGCCCCGACCGACGAGATCCCGCCGAGCAGCAGAAATCCGTTGCGTCCGCTCACCTGTTGTCTCCAATCCGATAGTTCGCCGCGGACATTACTGGGCAACAGTGAGTGCGGAGTGCCGCATGTCTGAGGAAAGTCTGTGACCCAGGTCTCCGGCGCCGTTGTCACATCGAGACCATTACGGTGGTTAACGATCTCCGCGCGAGTCGCGAATTTCGGAGCATGAGTCTGAAAAGCAAGCAAGGTCAACGGGTTTCGGTTCAGGTCGGGGTGGCCGCCGCAGCGGCCGTTACCGCGCTCGTCGGGTTCAGTGGTCCGGCGGCGGCATTGCCGTCGGATCAGGTCGTCCACTTCGTACCGACACTCGTCCGGGTGCCGGGCGGATGCTCGGCCATCGTCAACGCGGAAACCGTGCCCCAGCCGCAGGCCGGGCACCTCGGTGTTCGCGTGAAAATCATTCAGGACGGACAGAACTGCCAGCCGTACCGGATCTCGGTGCGGTGGAAGAACCTCGACACCGGCCGTGAGAACAGTCAGTCCCATCGGGTCGATGCCAACGGTGTCATCGAACAGGCGCCCGACGGCGTGATCACCGGTTTCGGCATGGGCCCCGGCCCCGGCCGGGTCGAGGCGAAGATCGTCGCCACCACCGACACCTACCCGCAACACTATGACCTGGAACAGCTTTCGGGTCAGGCCTGGATCACCCTCAACCAGTAGCGAAACGGCGGCAGGGGCGGCCCGCCCGGGTCCGCCTCTGCTGTCGCGTGCCGGTGGCTTGCTCGTCCGGAGGGCTGCCCTTAGATTCATCCGTGATCGGGTGGGCCCATAGTTCCGCTCAAGCGTCGGCGGGCGAAGCGGAGGTGGGTCGGGGTGGCGGTGGAATCCGGGACGGTGTTCGCCGGATACGTGGTCGAACGGCTGCTCGGCGCGGGCGGGATGGGGTCGGTGTATCTCGCGGAGCATCCGCGGCTGCGTCGGCGGGTCGCGCTGAAGGTACTCGGCGACGGGATTTCCACCGATGCCAAGGTGCGCACCGCGTTCGACCGTGAGGCGACACTGGCCGCGCGGCTCGAACACCCGAACATCGTCGCCGTGTACGACCGCAGCGGTCCCGAGGACCCGGTGCTGTGGTTGTCGATGAAATACGTCGACGGTGGCGACGCGATCGGCCTGCTGCGCGCGAATCCCACCGGCCTGGCACCGGATCGAGCCCTGCGGCTGATCCGGGGTGCCGCCGCCGGACTGGATTTCGCGCACGCGCACGGGGTGCTGCACCGCGATGTGAAACCGGCCAACCTGCTGATCGAACGCGACGCGGCGGGCCGCGAAACCGCGCTGCTCACCGACTTCGGCATCGCCCGCAGCCTCGACGACACGGTGACGCTGTCGGCGATGGCCGCCACCTTCGCCTACGCCGCGCCCGAACGATTCCACGGGCACCTGGTGGATCATCGCGCCGACATCTACTCCCTCGGCTGCACGCTGTATCAGCTACTCACCGGCCGGACGCCGTTTCCACGTAGTGACCAGGCGGCGGTGATCGCCGCGCATCTGGGCGCGGCACCGCCCCGGCCCACCGAGCTACGACCGGAGCTGCCGCGGGCCATCGACGCGGTCGTGGCGACCGCGATGGCGAAACGGCCGGAGGACCGATTTGCCCGCTGCGCCGACCTCGCCGCGGCGGCGAGCAGAGCGTTCGACACCGGGGCGCCGGTGCGCGCGCCGTCCCCGAGCCCGTCGCCGACCGATCCGGTCACGGCCGGTGTTCCAGCCGCCCTGCCAGGTCGACGGCGTGCCCGGGCCGCGCGAACGCTCCTGCCCTCGGTGCTCACCGCGGTGCTGACGACCGCTACGGTCGCGTTGCTCGTCGTCATGACGACCACCGACCTGATCCGTGGCCAGCCGACCCGGGTCTACACCACGCAGAGTGTCGCGAACGCCTGTGACCTGCTCGATCTGCCCGCACTCGAACAACTCGGTGGGGCGCCGCCCGATCCGCCCATCCATTCCGAATCCGTTGATTCCGAGCCATATTCGTCCCACCACTGCTCGGTCTCCTACCGGGGTCTGGCAGCCACTGTGCTTGCCAAGGTCGTGAACGATGGACACGGCGCCGAGGCCTTCTTCCGCGACGACCTGGAGTTGGTTCGTCTGGGCGGGGCCACGATCCGGGCGGACCACCGGCTCGAGCTCGCTGACGACTCCTACTTCTACGTGCGCCGACTGCCGTACATGTACGGCCCGACCTGCGAGCTCGGCCTCTTCGACGACAACGTGGTCGTCGCGGTGACGCTGAGCACGCCCGCGGAGTCGAAGGTGGACGATTCGGAGATGGTGACGGCCTGTGAGCATCAGGGCCGAATACTCTGGGAGCGCCTCGGATGACACCACGACGGTTCTCGCTGCCATGGACGGCTGCGGCAGTGTCGGCCTGCTCGCTCGTGGTGGTCACCGTGATCGCCGCCGCGATGTGGCTGGGGCGCGAGGACGGGGCGGCGAACACGCGGTGGACGCCGGGCACACCGGTCGACACCCCGACC
Organism: Nocardia ignorata NBRC 108230; assembly: GCF_001612905.1. Lineage (GTDB taxonomy): Bacteria > Actinomycetota > Actinomycetes > Mycobacteriales > Mycobacteriaceae > Nocardia > Nocardia ignorata. Next base: position 29,139 of record NZ_BDBI01000017.1, read on the forward strand.
TCGCGCAAGTACCGCGAGCTGGAGCAAGGCAATCACTGCGAGCTGATGGATCTGGCCGAACTCACGCGTCGCGGCAGCGCCGGGTGGCAGCAGGACGATCAGGAGCCCATCGGGTCGACCGGCTACTGCTCCGGCGCTTTCGGTGACCTCACTGTGTCGCTGAGTCTCCATGTCACGCGGGCGGGAGGCGACCGGCGAGGGGGGCACGACAGGTTCAAATATCTTGTCGGACAACGTGTCTCGGATCCGAATACGAGTTTCGAATACCTGGCCGGGCTCGGCGAGGACGCCTTCGTCGAGGAGGAGGCCGACCGGGCCGGGCGTCCGGTGACAAAAGTGCGGATCGGCGTGCTCGACGAGAACCTGCACGTGGACACCACACTGACGATCGATGGCAACCGGATCAGCCGCGCCGAGCTGCGACAGCTGACCGAACACCACGTTCGCGTGGTGATGCGCAACCTGCGGGCCTGACAACGGCGAACGCCGGGCGGATCGTGATGATCCACCCGGCGTTCGCCGTTGTGCGGGAAGAAATTACGCGGTCGGCTCGAAGGCCTCGGCGATGATCTCGGCCTGCTCCACGGCGTGGACCTTCGAGGAACCCGAGGACGGGGCCGACATGGCGCGGCGGGAGATGCGGCGCAGTTTGCCCAGGCGGTCGGGGAGGACCTCGGGGAGGTTGAGGCCGAAGAAGGGCCAGGCGCCCTGGTTGGCCGGTTCCTCCTGGACCCAGGCGATGTCGGTCGCGTTGGGATACTTGGCCAGGGCCTCGTTGAGGCGGTACGTCGGGATCGGGTAGAGCTGTTCGATCCGGACGATGGCCACGTCTTCACGCTTGTGCTTGGCCTTCTCCGCGGCGAGCTCGTAGTAGAGCTTGCCCGAGGTCAGCAGGATGCGCTTGACCTTGGCGGTGTCGCCGACGCCCGATTCGTAGGTGGGCTCGTCGAACACCGAACGGAACTTCGACTCGGTGAAGTCCTTGATGTCGGACACCACGGCCTTGTTGCGCAGCATCGACTTCGGGGTGAAGACGATCAGCGGACGACGGATGCCGTCGAGGGCGTGGCGGCGCAGCAGGTGGAAGTAGTTCGCCGGGGTGGACGGCACCGCGACGGTCATCGAACCCTCGGCGCACAACTGCAGGAACCGCTCGATACGGCCCGAGGTGTGGTCGGGACCCTGACCCTCGTGGCCGTGCGGCAGCAGCAGCACCACATCGGAGAGCTGACCCCACTTGGCCTCACCGGAGGAGATGAACTCGTCGATGATCGACTGCGCGCCGTTGACGAAGTCACCGAACTGCGCCTCCCACAACACCAGTGCGTTGGGGTTGCCCAGCGAGTAACCGTATTCGAAACCGACAGCGGCGAATTCGCTCAGCGCCGAGTCGTGCACCGCGAACCAGCCCGGGTTCTCCGAACCGATGTTGTGCAGCGGGGTGTACTCCTGGGCGTTGATCCGGTCGATGATGACCGAGTGGCGCTGGGTGAACGTGCCGCGACGCGAGTCCTGACCGGTCAGGCGCACATCGTGACCCTGGTCGATCAGCGAACCGAACGCGAGCAACTCGGCGAAGGCCCAGTCGACCTTGCCCTCGTAGGCCATCTCGCGCCGCTTCTCCAGCACCGGCTTCACGCGCGGGTGCACGTTGAAACCGTCGGGAGTGTTGAGGAACGCGTCGCCGATGCGCTGCAGCACCGACTTGTCGACCGCGGTCTGCACGGTCGCGGGCACCTTCTGGTCGTCCTCGACGGACTCCGACGGCTCCGGAACGTATTTCTCCAGCTCGCGGACCTCGTTGAACACGCGCTCGAGCTGACCCTGGTAGTCGCGCAGCGCGTCCTCGGCCTCCTTCATGGAGATGTCGCCACGGCCGATCAGCGATTCGGTGTAGGCCTTGCGGACCGAACGCTTGGTGTCGATGACGTCGTACATCTCCGGCTGGGTCATCGAGGGGTCGTCGCCCTCGTTGTGTCCGCGGCGGCGGTAGCAGACGAGGTCGATGACGACGTCCTTGCGGAACTTCTGCCGGAAGTCGACCGCCAGGCGCGCGACCCAGTCGCAGGCCTCGGGGTCGTCACCGTTGACGTGGAAGATCGGCGCGCCGATGAACTTCGCGATGTCGGTGGAGTACTCGGTGGAGCGGCTGTTCTCCGGCGCGGTGGTGAAGCCGATCTGGTTGTTCACCACGATGTGGATGGTGCCGCCCACGCGGTAACCGCGCAGACCCGACAGGTTCAGCGTCTCGGCGACCACGCCCTGACCGGCGAACGCGGCGTCACCGTGCAACATCAGCGGCATCACCGAGAAGCCCTCGGGGCCGTCGCCCTTGTTCAGCAGGTCCTGCTTGGCGCGCACGAGGCCCTCGAGCACGGGATCGACCGCCTCCAGGTGCGAGGGGTTCGCGGTGAGCGACACCTCGATCTCGTTGTCGCCGAACATCTGCAGGTACTGGCCGTGCGCACCGAGGTGGTACTTCACGTCGCCCGAGCCGTGGGTGGCGGCCGGGTTCATGTTGCCCTCGAACTCGGTGAAGATCTTCGAGTACGGCTTGCCGACGATGTTGGCCAGCACGTTGAGGCGGCCACGGTGCGGCATACCGATGACGACCTCGTCGAGCCCGTGCTCGGCGCACTGGTCGATGGTGGCGTCCATCATCGGGATCACGGCTTCGGCGCCCTCGAGCGAGAACCGCTTCTGACCGACGTACTTGGTCTGCAGGAAGGTCTCGAACGCCTCGGCGGCGTTGAGCCGGTTCAGGATGTACTTCTGCTGGGCGACCGTCGGCTTGACGTGCTTCTGCTCGACCCGGTCCTGGATCCACTTGAGCTGGTCGGTCTCGAGGATGTGGGTGTACTCCACACCGACGTGGCGGCAGTAGGCGTCGCGCAGGATCGACAGCACATCGCGCAGCTTCATCCGCTCCTGGCCGTGGAAACCGCCCACGTCGAAGGTACGGTCCAGGTCCCACAGGGTGAGGCCGTGCGAGGTGACGTCGAGGTCGGGGTGGCTGCGGAACTTGTCCTTGACCAGGCGCAGCGGGTCGGTGTCGGCCATCAGGTGGCCGCGGTTGCGGTAGGCCGCGATCAGCTCGAGCACGCGGGCGCTCTTGTCGACGCCGCGCTCGCTGATGTCCTTGCGCCAGCGGATCGGCTCGTACGGCACGCCGAGGCCGTGGAAGATCTCGTCGTAGAACTCGTCGGAGATCAGCAGGTTGTGGATGGTGCGCAGGAAGTCGCCGGACTCGGCGCCCTGGATGATGCGGTGATCGTAGGTGGAGGTCAGCGTCATCAGCTTGCCGACGCCGATCTCGGCCAGGCGCTCGTCGCTCATGCCCTGGAACTCGGCCGGGTACTCCATGGCGCCGGCACCGATGATCGCGCCCTGGCCCGGCATGAGGCGCGGCACCGAGTGGACGGTGCCGATGGTGCCGGGGTTGGTCAGCGAGATGGTGACACCGGAGAAATCCTCGGCGCCGAGCTTGCCTTCACGGGCGCGGCGGACGATGTCCTCGTAGGCGGCGTGGAACTGACCGAAGCTCATCTCCTCGGTGCCCTTGATTGCGGCGACGACCAGCGTGCGGTTGCCGTCCTTGCCCACGAGGTCGATGGCCAGGCCGAGGTTGGTGTGCGCGGGGGTGACCGCGTTCGGCTTGCCGTCGATCTCGGCGAAGTGCCGGTTCAGGTTCGGGAACGACTTCACGGCCTGCACGATCGCGTAACCGAGCAGGTGGGTGAAGGAGATCTTGCCGCCGCGGGTGCGCGCCAGGTGGTTGTTGATCACGAGGCGGTTGTCGATCATCAGCTTGGCCGGGATCGCGCGCACCGACGTGGCGGTGGGGATGGTCAGCGAGGCCGACATGTTCTTGGCGATGGCCGCGGCGGGGCCGCGCAGCACCTTGGACTCGTCGGTGCCCGTGCTCGTCTTGGCGGGCGCGGTGGCCGGGGCGTTCGACACCGGGGCGGGCGTGGTCTGCGGTGCGCGCACGTTCTCCCGCTTCGGAGCCGGGGCGGGTGCCGGAGCCGGGGCGGGTGCCGGAGCCGGCGCGGGTGCCGGCTTGGGCGCCGTCGCGACGGCGGTCTTGGGGGCCTGCGGTGCGGCCTTCGGAGCCTGCTGCGGCGCCGCTTGCGCGGTGGCGGCGGGAGCCTGCTCGTTAGCGGAGTCGGTGGCCTCGGGGGTGTAGTCGGCGAGGAACTCGTGCCAACTCGCGTCGACCGAGGACGGGTCCTGTTTGAACTTCTGATACATCTCGTCGACTAGCCACTGGTTCTGTCCGAACTGGGAAGTTGAGCTGCTCACAGCTGGTGTTCGCCTCATTTCGTTCTTCGCGCTGCGACGTTTGTGACGTGCCCGGCAGGGGTATCAGCGGATGGCTGCCGATGCGCCCTCACCGAGCATATGCCCCGTGGCATGTCGGCGTAGCTAGTGGCCCGAGACTATTCGCTCCTCGTGCAGTCCCGCCGACCAGAGTCGCGCGTAACTCCCGCCTCGGGCGAGCAGTTCCCGGTGGCTACCGAATTCGACGATACGTCCTTGTTCGACCACGCCGACGAAGTCGGCGCGGGCCGCGGTGGCCAGCCGGTGGGCGACCACGACGGTCGTGCGGCCCCGGGCCAGCGAACGGCTCGCTACCAGCACCGATGCCTCGGTCTCCGGGTCGAGGGTCGAGGTCGCCTCGTCGAGAAGCAGCAGGTCGGGGTCGACGAGGTCGGCGCGGGCGAGGGCGACGAGCTGACGTTGTCCGGCGGATAACCCGCGACCTCTTTCACCGACCGGTTGGTTCATTTTTCGGGGTAATCCGGCGATCATTTCGGCCGCACCGACGTGGCTCGCCGCCTGTGCGATGTCCACCGATGTGGCGAAAGGTTGTCCGAATGCAATGTTGCTCGCGACATCACCGCTGAACAGGTGAGCTTCCTGGGGCACAATTCCCAGCCGCGAGCGGTACTCGGTGAGCACGAATTTACGTAAATCGACACCGTCGACCCGAATCTCACCCGCCGACGGCTCGGCGGGCAGATCGTAGAGCCGGGCGAGCAGTTTCACGATCGTCGATTTGCCCGCGCCGGTCGGCCCGACGAGCGCAAGGGTTCGCCCGGCCGGGAGGGTGAAGGACACGCCGTCCAGCGCCGGGAAGTTCGCTCCCGGATAGCGGAAGTGGACATCGTCGAAGACGACCTCACCGCGCAAACGGTCGATGCGCACCGCGTCGGGTGGGTCGGCCGCGATCGACGACTGTGTGCGCAGCAGGTCACCGATGCGGCGCAGCCCGACCCTGGCCTGCTGGTAGCCGTCGAACACCTGCGACAGTTCCTGGATCGGGCTGAACAGCAGGCCGAGGTAGAGGACGAAGGCGACGAGCGTGCCGGTGGTCGTTCGTCCGTCGGCCACCGCGTTGGCGCCCAGATAGACGACGACGGCCAGGGCGAGGTCGGCCCAGGCCAGGCCGAAGGAGAAGTAGCAGGCGATCGCGCGCTGGGCGCGGATGCGCGCCTCGCGGTAGCGGTGGGAGTACTCGGCGAAGCGGCGCGCCGCCACCGGTTCGTTGCGGGCGGCCTGCACGGCCCGCAGGCCCGCGATGTTCTCCTGGAAGTCGGCGTTCACGGCGGAGACCCGTTCGCGCGAGACGGTGTAGGCGGCGGTCGAGACGCGCCGGAACAGCAGGGTCGCGATGAGCATCGGCGGCACGGTGGCGAGCACGACCAGCGCCAGCCCCGCATCGATGACGACCAGGCCGACAGCCACGCCGATCAAGGTGATGACCGCGACCAGGCCGGTGGCGACACCGGTCTGCAGGAAGGTCGACAGGGCGTCGACATCGGTGGTCATCCGCGTCATGATCCGGCCGGACAGTTCGCGCTCGTAGAAGTCGAGGCCGAGCCGCTGCAACTGGGCGTAGCTGCGCACCCGGAGCCCGAACAGCACGCGTTCGCCGGTGCGCGCGGTGAGCACCGTGACGGCAGCGCCGACGATCAGGCTCGCGAGCACCAGTCCGATCCCGATCACCGCCGACACCGCGAGCGCCGAGTTCTGCCCGCCGGTGACACCGGTGTCGATGGCGTAGCGGACCAGCGGCGGGAAGGCGATGCCGATCATGGCGTCGGCGATCAGCAGCAATACGACCAGCCCGACCAGCTTGCGGACCGGTCGAAGCAGGACGCGCAGACCGAAGTCGGGTTGGGGGCCGCGCAGATCGCCGGGCAGGTCGGGTTGTTCGGTGGCCGGTGGTAGCGCGTCGACGGCCGCGCGCAGTTCCGGGGTCTCGCTGAGGTCGGCGGCCGCCATCGACCGTGGCCGATCACCGACGACGGGCCGCTTGTCGACGCGCACGGTCGGCACGACCGAGCCGGTGGGCGCGGGCAGCCGGATGACCCGATCGGCCTGGGCCAGGGTCGACTCGCGGTGGGCCAGGATCAGCGTGGTGCGCCCGCCCGGGTCGGGCAGCCGCCGGAAGATCTCCGCCTCGGTCACCGCATCGACGGCGGAGGTGGCGTCGTCGAGGACGAGTACGCGCGGCCGGGTGAGCAGCGCGCGGGCCAGCGCGATCCGCTGCCGTTGGCCACCGGAGAGGGTGAGGCCGCGTTCACCGATGACGGTGTCGTACCCGTCGGGCAGTTCGGCGATGAACTCGTCGGCGACCGCCGCGGTGGCCGCCGCCCGGATCTCGGCGTCGGTGGCCTCCGGGCGGCCGAGGGCGATATTGGCCGCGATGGTGTCGGAGAACAGGAACGGGTCGTCGAAGACCACGCCGAGCGCGCCGCGCAGATCCTCGGCGCGCAGGTCGGCCAGGTCTACCCGGGTGCCGTCGGTGCCGACGAGGCTGATGGTGCCCGCGTCGGGTGCGTAGAAGCGGGGTAGCAGCAGTGACAGCGTCGACTTGCCGGACCCGGCCGGGCCGATGATCGCGACGGTCTCACCCGGCCGGATCGTGAGGTCGAGTTCCGAGAGCACCGGCTCGCCGGGGGTGAAACCGAATCCGACACCGTCGAATTCGATGCCGAGCGGGCCGGGTGGCAGCTCGGTCGGCTTGTCGGGGTCGACGAGTACCGGCGCCGCGTCGATCACCTGGAACACCCGGTCGGCGGCGGATTTGGTGAGCTGGCTCATGATGACCACCGAGGTGATCGTGCGCGCCGAGGACGTCATCGTGGCCAGGTAGGCGGTGAAGGCGAGGAAGGTGCCGATCCCGATCGCGCCGCGCGAGGCGAGCAATCCGCCGACGATGATGACGGCGACCAGCCCGGCCTGCGGCAGTGCCGACACGACGGGGGCGAAGCGGGCGTTGATCCGCGCGGCGCGCAGCCGTTCGGCGTAGAGGGCGCGGCCGTGGTGCTCGAGTTCGTCGACCATCCGGGCCTCCTGCCCGAAGCCCTTCACCACACGCACCCCGGTGACCGTCTGTTCGACGTGTTCGGCCAGCTCGGCGGCCCGCTGCTGCGCCGACCAGGTGGCCGCGTACAGCCGGGGCCGCATCCGCAGCACAACCACCGCCATCACCGGCGCGACGAGCAGCGCGGCGAGCGCCAGCGGCGGGCTCAGCCACACCATCACCACCGCCGAGGCGACGAACTGCAGCACGGCGAGGCCCGACCACGGCACCATCGCCAGCAAGCCCTGCACCAGCTGCAGGTCGGTGATGGAACGCGACACCACCTGGCCGGTGCGGATGGCGTCCTGGCCCGCTCCGTCGAGGCGCTGCAGCGCGGCGAGCAGTGAGACACGCAGGTCGTGTTGCACCTCCAGTGACAGTTGACCAGCCCATAGCCGGCGGGCGAAGGTCACCGCGAACCGGCAGACCGCGAGGACCGCGAGCAGGGCGGCGGCACTGCCGATGACCGAGGTGTCGCCCGCTTCGGCGGCGTCGACGGCGCGCTTGGTGGCCAGGGGTGCCGCGATCGAGACGGCCGCGCCGGCCAGCACCGCCCCCGCGATGACGGCGAGCAGCCGCGGATGCCGCAGGCACAGGCGCCACAGCCTGCGGAACCAGCCGGGCCGGTCAGCGCGCCGCGTCATCACAGCGGGCTCGTGCACTACAGGTCGCGGTTGCGCAGGTCCCACCACCCGGCAGCACCAACGGCGATGGTCCACAGGAGCAGAACGACGAGCGCGGCGGGCGTCGGTGCGAACACCTCGGCCTCGTCGAAGGAACCGGCGCTCACTCCGGCCACGGTCGAGGACACCGGCAGCACGGTCGTGAGACCACCGGCCCCGAAACCCTTGGCTACCAACCAGATCAGCGGCTCGAGCACGAATGCCCAGCCGAGCACCAGCCACACCGCCGCTCCGGTCGTGCGCAGCAACAACCCGATGCCCGCACCGAGCACCGCCCAGCACATCGCGACGAGCAACCCGGCGCCGAGCACTTCCAGCAGCGGCCAGCCGAACTCGAACTTGCCACGGCCCGCGGCGGCGAGCACGAGCATCGCGACCACCTCGGCGACGACGGCGACCACCAGCGCGATACCGGCCACCGCGGCGTATTTCGCGATGACCAGCCGGTCGCGATCCGGGGCGAACAGGGCCGTGAGCGCCATGGTCTTGCGCTTGTACTCGCCACCGGTCACGCCGATGCCGAGCAGTGCCGCGGCCACGAACACCGCGACGAGCGCCAGGTACAGGCCGATGGTGGCCGCCCCCGTCAGGGGTTGTCCGGTCGGGTCGTAGCGGCCCGACATCAGCGCCGTGATCAGCGTCGCGACCAGTGCCACCGCGATCGGGCCGACGAGCAGCAACCGATTGGGCCGCAGCGTGAACACCTTGCGTGTTTCGGCGTCGAGACCGGGGAGCAGATCCTCGGGCAGCACAGTGGTCATCGGGTGATCCCCTCCGAAGTCATGACCGAAATGGATGCGCGCACACGCCCCGGTCGGAGTCCGGCTACCCGGACCTCCCCGCGAAGGCCGGAGCCGCACGCGGCGCGCTGAGCCGGCGAGAACGGGCGACGGCTTCGGCACGCGGGGCGCACCGGTCGATCTGTGGCCGACGGCGTCATCGGGACACCCCGTACGACGGCGGGGCCGGCGCGAAGGTGGCGTTCGACGGCGTGGGAAGGCGGTGCTGATGCCTGCGGGGTTTGGTCAAGGAGGCCAGGACCCGGTCGGGGTGGATGGGGTCGGCGACGATGCTGCCGATCCGCACCGAGGCCGCCTCGGCGATCGAACGGATCGTCGCCTCGTCGGCCTCGGCGACGGCCAGGCGCCCGTCCGGCCGCATCACCGCATCGGTGAAGCCCCGGGTCGCCAGGGCCGTGGCCAAGGCGATCGACGGGGAGGAGGCGACGACGAGCCGGTCGGGATGGCCGCGCCGCAGCTTGGCGGGAGTGCCCTGCCAGACGACGGCGCCCTCGCTCAGCACCACCAGGTGGTCGGCCGCCGACACCACGTCGGCCAGGCTGCCCGCGCTCACCAGCACCGTGCCGCCCCGCCCGACATGCCCGCGCAGCACCTCCTGCAACCAGCCGCGTTCCATGCCGTCGGCATCGGCGAACAGGTCGTCCAGGACGAGCAGCGGAGGATCGGCGAGCAGCGCCGTGGCCAGCGCGAGGCGGGTCTGCTGACCCGGATTCAGCTGGGCTACAACGGTATCGGCGAGAGCGCCGAGACCCGTCGTCTCGAGCACCGCCTCGACCCGCCGACCGCCGACGCCCGCGACCGGGGCGTAGCACGACAGCTGATCGCGCACCGTGCGCGCCGGATGCAGACCGCGCGGATGCAGCACCGCGCCGACCGCGGCCGGTCCGTGCCCCACCGTCACCTCCACCCGGCCGGTGCTCGGCCGCTGCAGCCCGAGCACCATTCGCAGCAGGGTGGTCTTGCCCGCCCCGGTGGGCCCGACCAGCGCGGTCACCGCACCCGACGGCACCGCGAAGTCGATGCCGTCGACGGCGCTGACCTGGTCGAAGACTTTTCCGACGCCGCGCACCAGCACGGCGTCGCCCCCGGCTTTCCTCACTGCTTACGGGCCGGGTCGGTACCGATCGCGGGCAGCGGATCGGCGTCGATCACGTTGTGCAGCGGCGTCGGCCACAGCGCTGGCGCGGGCCCGAAGGCCTTGTGCGCGTTCTCGATCGTGGCCTTGCCGAGCGCCCGGTTACCCGCGCCACCGATGGCGGCACCGATACCGGCGGGCAGCACCTTGCCCGCCATCAGCGCGGCCCGCTTGGTGATGAAGCGCTTGATGAACTGCTGCAGCAGTTTGCTGTTGATCGCGCCCATGCCGGTCGCCTTGCCCGCCAGCGTGTTCGCCCAGTTCTTCGACTGGGTGCGCAACCCCTTCTGCACGATGGCGATGCCCGCGTCACCGAGGACGACCGCGAGCACCAGCGCGCGCCGGGCCTCCTGGTCATGCGGCTCGATGCCCTGGACGGCGGCCCGTGCCAGCGTGAACAGTGCCGAGGCCTCCATGAAGAACGCCGTCTCCGCGCCGACCGCGCCGAGGGCGGCCACCGTGCCGATGCCCGGCACGGCCGCGGTCGCGCCGACGGCGGCACCGCTGCCGGTCACCGCGAGCAGGTACTGCTTCTCCAGCCGTTCGGCGATCTGGGCCGGGCTCTCCCCGGGATGACGTTCCCGCAGGTACTGGACATAGCGCCGCACGGCAGGGGCCTGCAGCTTGGAACCGGTGTCGAGAACATCGACTACGGCCTTCTCGATCGCACTCTTGAACACGGCGTCGTCCTCCTCTTCGACCGACGAGTCGAACTGTAGGGCACCTGTGGTCCCGACAGCCCATCATGCCAACGACTACCGACACCCCTGTGGTTCCGCGATGTGGGCACGCTCTCCACTCCCACGACCGGTGCCCGGGTTCTACGCTGACCAAATGAGTGAAACGAACCCGACCCGACTGACGCGCGAGTTCACCGAAGCCGGTGCCGAGATCGCCACGATCACCATCGATCATCCGCCGCTCAACCTCTTCGACCGGCCCCTGATCGACGCGCTGATCGCCGATCTCGCCGCGCTCACCGCGCAGCCGCCGCGCGCCGTGCTCATCCGCGCCGAGGGCAAGGTGGTCTCCGGCGGTGTCGACGTGCACGTCTTCGAGGGGCGAAGCGCCGAGCAGGGCGCGCAACTGTGGCGCGAGCTGTTCGACCGGATCATCCATCCGCTCGAGGCCCTGCCGTGCCCGGTGGTGTTCGCCGCGCACGGGCTCACCCTCACCGCCGCCTTCGAGATGTCGCTGGCCTGCGACATCATCCTGGCCGCGCCGAAGGCGAAGTTCGGGCTGGTGGAAACGGTGGTCGGCCTGACACCGTCGATGGGTGGCCCGCAGCGGCTGGCCGAGCGGGCGGGTTCTGGCCGGGCCCGCGAGTTCGTGATGACCGGCGATCTCTACGACGCCGCGACCATGGCCGACTGGGGTGTGGTCAACGCCGTCCACGACGACGTCGACACGGCCGCCCGCGCGCTGGTCACCCGCCTCGCCGACGGACCGACCCGCGCGCACGCCGCGACCAAGCGGATCATCGAGGCATGGCGTTCCGGCGGTGTGGCACACGCGGATTCGGTGACACCGGAGGTGTCGGGCGCCCTGTTCGAGACCGCCGACCTGCGCGGTGCCGTTCGCAGTTTCCTCGATGTCGGCCCAGGTAAGGCGACCTACAAGGGCGAGTGAATCCCGAGCGGCTGACAGAAATGTGATCCACGTCATATAGTCGGAGATGCATGCCGGGCGAGGACGTGGAGGTCTTGATGGGTCAGCCGGAACCGGACACGACCGCACGCTCGGAGGGTGGCGCGCCGGAGCGAGGGCCCGGCTCCGAGGCTCGGGTGCCGATCACGAGTGGACCCGAGTTCCGGGCGTTCCGGTCGTCCCCGGTCGGCTCCGGTGTGCTGGGTTGCGGACAGCTGCGGCGCGGCCCCGACGGCGTGCTCCGCTACGGCGACCTGCACCCCGCGCTCACCGAACTGCTCGACCTGCGCGTGCACGCCTTCACGAATCGGGAGGCGGTCGTCGAGGTCGGCGGCCCACGCCTGACCTACCGGGAGCTGTGGCACAGCGCTTCCCGCATCGCGGGCGGCCTGCAGGGTCACGGCATCGGCTACGGCGACCGGGTCGCGGTGCACATGCCGACGGGCGCGCGCTGGGTGCAGGCGTTCCTCGGCGCCCTGCTGTCCGGTGCGGTACCGGTCCTGATCCCCGACGGGCTCGGCGCCGACCTGACGGCGCGCGTGATCGCCGACAGCCGCGCCGACTTCGTGCTCGGCCCCGACGGGCCACTGCCCGACAGCACCGCCTACATCGATGACGGTGCGGCACTGGGAGATCCGGCCCTGCTCTGCTACACCGGTGCCGCCGCACGCGGTCCGGTGCCCGCCGGGGTCGAGCTCACCAACGAGAACCTCTTGTCGGCGGTGTCGTCGATGGTCGGCGCGCTCGGCCTGCCCGCCGACGGCGTGCGCAATCTGGTGCTGCTGCCGCTGGCCCACGCCAGCGGATGTGTCGACCAGTTGCTGCCGACCTTCGCCGTCGGCGGAACCGTCGTCCTCGCACCGGGTGCCCGCAGCCTGGCCGACGTGCTGGTCAGCGAGCGGATCGACACGGTCTCGGCCACCCCGCGCATCTTCGCCGACCTGCTGCCAGCCTTCGCCGAGCGACGCTCGGGCGCGGGTGTGCGGCGCGTGAGCAAGGCCTGTCACCGCTCCGAACGCGCCGCCGCCCCGGCCTCGGCCCCGCTGACCGCTGCCTTGCGCGCGCTGTTTCCCGAGGCGCGGCAGTGGTCGGTGTGGGGCGCCACCGAGACCAGCGGCATCGGCCTGCTCGTCGACGACACCGATCGCACCGAGGCGGCGCTCGGGTTCGCCTTCGGTGGAACGGAATTGGCGCTGTCGGGCCCGCAGGCTCGCCAGGGTCGCGGCGAACTGCTCTGTCGCGGACCGAATGTCAGCCGACGCTACTGGAACAACCCCGACGCGACCGTCGCCCGGTTCAGCGGAACCTGGTTCCACACGGGCGATTTCGTCCGCATCGACACCGACGGCCTGGTCTACGCCGAGCCGGCCGGCTGACTCACACCAGCTTGGCGCGCAACGCCGAGCGCAGGTCGCCCGTGAGGCCGATCTCGGTCAGGTAGCCCTCGGTGTCGCCGTAGCGTTTGTGCACGGTGGCATCGGCGGTGCGCAGGTACTCCTCGCGCACGCCGAGGATGTCGACCGACAGTGCCTCGCCACCGCCGATCTTCGGTTCCAGCAGGACGCGCAGGGGTTCCACCGCCGCATTGCTGGCCAGGAAGTCGGTGTAGATGTCGTCCTCGTGCACGCCGACCGCGCGCAGCACGGTGGCCACCGCCCAGCCGGTGCGGTCCTTGCCCGCCGCGCAGTGCACGAGCACGGCGTCGTCGCCGTCGACGATCGAGCCGGCCAGCCGGGTGATGGCCGCGCCCGCCTCGGGCAGCAGCGGGAACTGCCGGTACACCTCGAGCATGTGCGCGAACGCGCTGACGGTCGCCGCCTCGTGTGGCGGTGCCTCTTCCATCCGCGAGTCGAACGGTGTGACGTGCAGGCGCACATGCTGGGGCAGGGTGTCGTGGCCGATGTGGTCGATCTCGACCGGGCCGCGCAGATCGTGTACATCGGTGACCCGCAGCTCGCTCAAGGTGGCATGCCCCTGTTCGTCGAGACCGCTGAGTTGTGCCGAGCGCAGCAGCACGCCGGGGCGGACGGTGCCGCCGTCGACGGTGCGCAGCCCGCCCACATCGCGGAAATTGAAGGTGCCGCTGAGGGCGAACTGGTCGGCGCGAGGCGAGAGAGTCACCCGTCCAGGTTATCGGCGGTTCGACCCGGCGTGGACGGAGTCGGCCGATCGGTCACGAAGTATGTGACGTGCGTTTCCCCGCGCGACACGTGTGTGCTCACCCACAGGAACGTGAGCGCGGCTACCACGACTTGTACCATCGACAGGTAAGCGAATACAGCGGGGGCATCTATTCGAGCGCGAAAACAAAATCGAGCCGTATGGTCGGTTTTTATCAAGGTCGCATTCGGGTAACAAAACAATCTTTCAGTCTGAAAAGGATGGCTGAACCAGTTCGTGAATCCAGAAAACCTTCTAAGATCGTGCTTGCGGGATGTGGTTGACCTCGATGAGGCCTCTTCCCGACCAGCTCGCATCGCCGCGGGCAGCGAATTTTGTTGCCGAGGAGTTGTCGTTGAGCGCCAGTCGTGAACTAACCGAAACATCCTTGCGACCCGTCGTTCGCCGGGCCGTGGAAGCAGCCGCCGCGAGTTCGGATACCGCCGGGCTGCGGGCGCTGCGAATCTGCCTTCATGCGGGGCTCAGTGCGTATTGGCCGGTGGTGAAGGCCGCCCCGGCGAAAAGCATCAGGTCCTACGAGACCGCGCTGCGGACCCTGCGGGAGCGGTGGATCGAGCCCGGTGGCAACGTGGGCGATCCGTCCGCGATCGTGATGTTCCGTGAGATGGATGCCGAGGCGACCGAGTTCCTCGAGCTGTGTGCCGAGCTCTCGGGTACGCAGTGGCTCGAGCCGGTCGACTCCATTGCCAGCTACCTCGTCTCCGTCTTCCACGGCGCGGTACTGCGCTGGCTCGCCGACGGCAACGACGAGACCATCCTTGTCGTCACCGATGATCTCGTCGGCTGTCTCACCCTCAAGGCCGTCGAAGCCTGAGATTTACTGGACGAGTGACCAGATAGGTGGTTCAGTAGACGGGTGACCGAGACAACAGCGCTGCACCACCTGCACGACGCCACCGCTGACCTCGACCCGCCGCTGGCGGCACTCGATCTGTCCCGGCTCGACGCCAACGCCGCGGATCTGCGCCGCCGCGCGAACGGCGTCGCAATCAGGGTGGCGAGCAAATCGGTGCGCTGCCGGGCCGTGCTCGAGCGGGTCCTCGGCACCGACCTCACCGCGGCCGACGGCTTCGCGGGCATCATGGCCTACTCCCTGCGCGAAGCCATCTGGCTGGCTCGCCTGGGCGCCCGCGACATCCTGCTCGGCTATCCGACCCTCGACCGCGCCGCGCTGGCCGAACTGGCGGGCGCGCCGACGCTGCTGCGCTCGATCACCCTGATGATCGACGACGTCGCCCAGCTCGACCTGGCCCGCGCTGCCCTCGGCACCGACACCGTCCATCCACGCGTCTGCCTCGACGTCGACGCCTCGCTGCGCATCGGCCCGCTGCACCTGGGCGTTCGCCGTTCCCCCATCCGCACCCCCGGCGAGGCCGCCGTCCTGGCGACGCAGGCGCGCGCCCGCGGCTTCGAGGTGGTCGGCGTGATGACCTATGAGGCGCAGATCGCGGGCCTGCCCGACAACAATCCGGCCGTGCGCGTGGTCAAGCGACTCTCGGCCGCCGAGATCGCCCGCCGCCGCACCCAGGTGCTCGACGCGGTGCGCATGGTGACCGGGCCGCTCGAGATCGTCAACAGCGGCGGCACCGGCTCGATCGAGGTCTCGATCAGCGATCCCGATGTCACCGAGGTGACCGCCGGTTCCGGCCTCTACGTGCCCACCCTCTTCGACCACTACCGGTCCTTCACCCCTCGGCCGGCCCTGTTCTTCGCCACGCCGGTGCTGCGCAAACCCACCCCGAGCATCGCCACCGTCTTCGCGGGCGGCTACATCGCCTCCGGACCGACCGGCCCCAGCCGGGTACCGCTGCCGGTCTGGCCCGCGGGCCTGAAGCTGCTCGGCGCCGAGGGCGCGGGCGAGGTACAGACCCCGCTCGCCGGTGGATCCGAACTCGAGATCGGCGACCGCGTCTGGTTCCGCCACGCCAAGGCGGGCGAGCTGTGCGAACGCTTCGCCGAGATCCACCTCGTCGACGAATCGGGAACTCGCACAACCGTTCCCACCTATCGCGGCGAAGGCCAGTGCTTCGGCTGATCAGCGCAGCAGTTCGGTGACCTCGTCGTCGGTGAGCTGGTGGAAGTCGTGGTAGGCGCCGCCGACGCCGCCCAGGTCGTCGGGGGTCCAGAGGCAGACCAGCTCGTCGCACTCGGGGCGGACCCGGTGGGCCGCCTCGGGGGCCGAGACCGGCATCGCCACGATCAAGCGGGCGGGTCGCTGTGCGCGGGCGACGCGGCAGGCGGCGGCCACGGTGGCGCCGGTGGCCATTCCGTCGTCGACGATCACCACCGTCCGGTCGGTCATGGAGACCGGTTCGCCGTCGCGGAGCAGGGTTCGCCTGCGGGCCAGTTCGGCGCGTTCCGCGCGCTCGACCTCGGCGAACGCCGCCTCGCTCACCCGGCCGCGTGCCACCACGTCTTCGTTGAGCACCAGCACGTCGTTCTCGCCGAGCGCACCCATCGCCAGCTCCGGATGCTGCGGCAGACCCAGCTTGCGCACCAGCAGCACATCGAGTTCCCCGTCGATCGCATCGGCCACGGCGGCCGCCACCGGCACACCGCCACGCGGCAACCCGAGCACCAGCGGGTGCGTGCCACGCAGATGTTCCAGGGCCGTGCCGAGAGCGCGGCCCGCCGCAGCGCGATCCGGGTACACCATCGCTTCGACGCTACTCCGCGGTGGCGTCGGCCGAAACTGTGAAGCGGCGCAGCGACAGGCTCGGGTTGGCGGTACGCACCCTGGCGAGGTGGGCGGGGTCGATCGATGCGGTGAGCACACCCGGCTCGTCGCCGAGTTCGGCGAGCACGGTGCCCGCCGGGTCGACGATCATCGACGCGCCCGCCCCGAGCGGCGCGCACTGATCGGCCGCCGCCACGTACACGGTGTTCTCGATGGCCCGCGCGCGCAGCAGCGTGGTCCACTGGTCGACCTTCGCCGGGCCGGGAATCCACTGCGCGGGTAGCAGCAGCACGTGCGCCCCCGCCGCCGCGACACGCCGACATCCCTCCGGAAAGCGCAGATCGAAGCAGGTCTGCATGCCGAACATCACACCGTCGACGGTGAATGTGGCGGGCGCCACCAGCGGACCGGCCGCGACGACATCGGATTCCAGGTGCCCGAAAGCGTCGTAGAGGTGCACTTTGCGGTAGAGCGCGAGCCGTGATCCGTCGGGTCCGTGCGCCACGAGGGTATTGCTGATCCGGTCCGCGTCCGGTGTCGGCAATTCGACGACACCGGCCACCAGATGCACCCCCAATTCAGCGGCGAGCGCGGCGAGTCCGGTGGTGAACGGCCCGTCGAGCGGCTCGGCGGCGGCCACCACCCGCT
Source organism: Nocardia ignorata NBRC 108230 (assembly GCF_001612905.1). GTDB lineage: Bacteria > Actinomycetota > Actinomycetes > Mycobacteriales > Mycobacteriaceae > Nocardia > Nocardia ignorata. The sequence goes on from NZ_BDBI01000017.1 coordinate 46,282, forward strand.
CGTCGAGACGGGTCACCGCAAACATCGAGTATTCGGGTGCGACCACGACGCGCGCACCCGATTCGGCAGCGGTTCGCACGTGTTCGCGCAAGGCGGCCAGGTTGGCCGACGTGTCGGTCTGCGGGGCGAATTGGACGACCGCGATCGGCACCGTCGTCGCGGCGTGTTCCTGATGCGATGACCCGTTGTGCAGCTGCATAGGTCACACCGTATTCACCCGGTGGCCCGATCAGCTACCGCCAGGCAGTAAACTCGTGGTCAATGAACACAAATGAGGTCGACAGCGTTCCTGCCGACGACGACAGGCACGACAACGGCCCGACCTTCGCCGATCTCGGGATCGATGACCGTGTCCTCGCGGCCATCGCCGACGTGGGCTACGAGTCGCCGTCGCCGATCCAGGCGGCCACGATTCCCCCACTGCTCTCCGGCGCTGACGTCGTCGGCCTGGCCCAGACGGGCACCGGCAAAACCGCCGCATTCGCGATCCCGATCCTGATGAATCTGGACACCGCGCAGAAGAAGCCGAGCGCACTGGTGCTCGCGCCGACCCGCGAACTCGCGATCCAGGTCGCCGAGGCGTTCGGCAAGTACTCCTCGCACATCCCCGGTCTCCACGTGCTGCCGATCTACGGCGGCCAGAGCTACGGCGTGCAGCTGTCGGGTCTGCGCCGCGGCGCGCATGTGGTCGTCGGTACGCCCGGCCGCGTCATCGACCACCTGGAGAAGGGCACGCTCGATCTCACCGAGCTGCGCTACCTGGTGCTCGACGAGGCCGACGAGATGCTCAAGATGGGCTTCCAGGAGGACGTCGAGCGCATCCTGCGCGACACTCCGCGGGACAAGCAGGTCGCCCTGTTCTCGGCCACCATGCCGGGCGCGATCCGCAAGATCTCCAAGCAGTACCTCAACGACCCGGTCGAGATCACGGTCAAGTCCAAGACCACGACCAACACCAACATCACCCAGCGCTATGTGCAGGTGTCGCACCAGCGCAAGCTCGACGCGCTCACCCGCGTCCTCGAGGTCGAGGACTTCGAGGCGATGATCATCTTCGTGCGCACCAAGCAGGCCACCGAGGAGCTGGCCGAGAAGCTGCGCTCGCGTGGTTTCTCCGCCGCCGCGATCAACGGTGACATCGCGCAGAACCAGCGTGAACGCACCATCGGTCAGCTGAAGTCGGGTGCGCTCGACATCCTCGTCGCCACCGATGTGGCCGCGCGTGGTCTCGACGTGGACCGCATTTCGCATGTCGTGAACTACGACATCCCGCACGACACCGAGTCGTATGTGCACCGCATCGGCCGCACCGGTCGCGCGGGCCGCTCGGGTCAGGCGCTGCTGTTCGTCGCGCCGCGTGAGCGTCATCTGCTCAAGGCGATCGAGCGCGCCACCCGGCATCCGCTCACCGAGATGCAGCTGCCGAGCGTCGACGATGTGAACGCGACCCGCGCCGCGAAGTTCGGTGACTCCATTACCGAGAACCTGGCCTCGGACAAGATCGAGCTGTTCCGCAAGCTGATCGAGGACTACGAGGCCGAGCACAACACCCCGCTGGTCGATATCGCCGCCGCGCTGGCGGTCGGTGGGTACGACGGGGACAACTTCTTCATGGCGCCCGAGCCGGAGCCCGCACCGCGTCGCGAACGCGACCGGGACCGTGATCGCGAGCGTGCCCCGCGCCAGTTCGACGACGAGGACCGTGGACCGCGTCCGCCGTCGTTCTCCCGCGAGAGCGGTGCGGAGCTGGCGACCTACCGGATCAGCGTCGGCAAGCGGCATCGGGTGGTGCCCGGCGCGATCGTCGGCGCCATCGCCAACGAGGGTGGGCTGCGGCGCAGCGACTTCGGGCACATCAGCATCCGGCCCGACTACAGCCTCGTCGAGCTGCCCGCGAACCTGCCCAACGAAACGCTGGAAGCATTGCGGCGCACCAGGATCAGCGGTGTGCTGATCCAGCTGCAGCCGGATCAGGGTCCGCCGTCGCAGCGGCTCAACTCCCGTGGTCCCCGGCGTGACCGTGAGGCCCGTCCGCGTACCGAACGGCGTAAGCCGCGCACGTAGCGCACCACCGCACGTAGACAAGTCCATGGGTCGCTCCATGGGCTGTCTCGGCGCTGGCTAAGGTGTTGCCGTCGGGTGTGCGTGAACACAGGAGGGCCGCGTTTGTTCGTCTCCGGTGATCGGGTGATCGGTGCTGTCGGCGATCTCGTGCGCGCGGCGGACTGTGAGTTCGCGCTGCTGCGCGCGGTCGACGCCGCCCTCGGCAACCTCCCCGGCACCCGCGACGCCGCCGCGAATCTCGTGCGCGCCGTCGACGTTTCCCCGGAGTTGCTGCGGCACTTCGGGGACGGGTGGATCCACATCCCCACCCCCGATCCCGTCGACGCCACCACTCTCACCGAAGCCGCCGCACGCACCACCGACGCCCTGCGTGCCGGTGCCGAGGCGATCGACGGTGCGGTCTTCTTCGACGGTCGATTCGTCTGCCAGGCAGACCTTCTCGTGCGCGACGGTTCACGGTACGTAGTGCACGGTGCCGTCGCACCTGCGCGAGTCGGGGCTCCGGGCGATGTGCCTCGGCATGACGACTGCGGGCCTTCGGGTATCGGCTTGCCCAGGCGTTCACGTGGAGATGACGACGCGCAGGACCGCGACGTGGATGGCGAGTCGCGCTGGGACCGGGGCGCCGAGGCTGACCGTTACGCGGACAGTGGCGTGTCGCCCGTGCTCGCTGAGCCACGTTCTGGTGCCGCGGGGTTCGTTGATGCCGACGACCATCGGGTGTTGCGGCGTGAACTCGCGGCGGGGCGGACGCCGTTCGAGCGGGTTTCGGCGTCGGTGCGTTCGGTGGGGGTCGATCCGGTTCGGCTGGAGTTGTGTGCGCGGGTCGAAGTGGCCGCGTGCGTCGAGGCATTGGCGGCGGCCGGGGTGGATGTCGACCCGGTGGCGCGAATTTCGTCGCCGACCGGTGAAAGTGGCGTGGTCGCAGCGGAACTCGGGCCGATCTACCGGGCGCGGCGGGCGCGGGTGGAACACGTCGTCGAGGAGAAGCTCACCGAATTGCTGCCCGTGCAGTGGGGTGACCCACGCTATCTCGCGTGTGGACACTGCCCGACGTGCCGTGCGGCGGCCGCGACCGCACGGGACTTGCTGCTGGTAGCGGGGATTCGGCCCACCCAGCGTGCCCGACTGCGTGAAGCCGGTGTGCTCACCGTCGACCGCCTCGCCGCCACCACCGTTCCCGTCCCCGGCCTCGCCCCGCGCACGGTCACCGAACTGCGCCGCCAAGCCGACATCCAACTCACCCGCGAACGCACCGCAACCCCCACCTACGCCCTGCGCGACGCCACCGCCCTCGGCGCCCTCCCCACCCCGCGCCCCGGCGACCTGGCACTGCTCATCGACCTGGACCGCCGGGGAACCATCACCTCGGTAGAACTCGCCGACACGACAACCACTGTCTTCCGCCCGGACCCCTCGCCGACCGCGTCGACCGATCCGCGCTACGCGCAGGCGAGCGACTACGGATCATTCGCCCGGAACGGCGGGCTCGGGTTTGACGAGGGGAACGGTGGCGCTCTCGGAGCTTTCGCGAGGGGCGCCGGAGGGCTCGGAACTTCAGCGACGGGTGGGGGCGAGCTCGGGCCGTCGACACAGGACGGGTACGGCCCGGACGTGCTCGAGGAATTGCTCGACATCATCGGTGAGTATCGGGCGCTGGATCCGGATGTGCGGGTCTATCACTACGGGTCGGCGGTTCGGACGGCGCTGCTCGATTGGTCGGGGCGCTTCGGTGTCGGAGCCGATCAGCTCGACGAACTGCTCGCCGCCGGGGCACTGGTCGACCTGGCACCCGTAGTGCGGACCGCATTGCTGATCGGTGAGCAGTCCTACGACGTGGCCGGATTGGCCGCCCTGGTGCCGGGCGCACACGGTCGCGCGGCCACCGTGCTGGGGATCAGGGATTGGTTGCTGGAACGGGCAGCCGAGGCGGGGATCGAGGTGCCCGGCCCACGGTTCGCGGTGGCCGAGACCGACATTCCGCCGTCGTTGCGCACGGGTTCACTGGAGGCCGCGCTGGCCGAATTCGCCGCCGACGCACACGGCGACGCGGCACGGGCGGCCGCGCTCACGGCCGCGGTGCTCGGGTATCACCGGCGTGAACGGCAGCCCAGATGGTGGGCGCACATCGACCGGCTCGGGCACCCGGTGGGGGAGTGGGCCGACGCGCCGGGCGTCCTGGTCGCCGAGTGGGGCACCGTCGACACCAAATGGCATCGCACACCCCAGCTTCCGACGATGCGCCGCTACCTCACCCTCACCGGTCGCCTCGGCACCGGTGCCACGCTGACCCCCGGCACCCAGATGATCACCATCTACGACGGTGCGGCGGCAGCGGGCATGACGCAGACGCTCGGCAGACGCGCCACCGCCACGGCCACCGTCCTCGGCTGCGCGGTGGACGCCGATTTCGACGACACCGTGCGCCTGGAAGAACTGCTCCCGGCGGGCTGCCCGCCCTACGACGACCTACCCGCCGCCATCGCCCCCGGCCCGCCCGACGGCGAGGCCGACCTCGAGGCGGCCCTGGAAGCCACCGCCCAGGACCTGCTGGTGACGTTGCCGTCCGTGCCCACGAACGCGGTCTACGACCTGCTGCTGCGCCGCACGCCCCGCCTGCACGAGGGCGCACCGTTACCGCAGGTCGACGGCGATATCGCACACGCCACGGCCCAGGCGACGGCCGCACTCGACGCCTCCTACCTGGCTGTGCACGGACCGCCCGGCACCGGCAAGACCGGGACGACGGCCCGCGCCATCGAGCGCCTTGTCACCCGCAAGCGGTGGCGGATCGGTGTGGTCGCACGCTCGCACGAGGTGATCGAGCGGATCTTCGACGCGGTCGTGGAGGCCGGGTTGCTGCCCGAACTCGTCGCGAAGAAGGACGTGGCGTCGGTGGGCCGCGAATGGTCGGCGATCGAGGGCAGCCGGTATCCCCGATTCCTCGACAACGCGGTGAACGGGTGCGTGATCGGCGGCACCACCGCCGATTTCGTCGACGAGACTCTCATCGCCCCCGGCTCGCTCGACCTGCTGGTGATCGCCGACGCGGGCGAATGCTCGCTGGCCGACACCGTCGCCGTCGCGGTGAGCGCGCGCAACCTGCTGCTCGTCGGTGATCCAGAGCCCGCGCTCGCCCAGGCCGAACACCCTGAGCCGATTCATGTTTCGGCCCTCGAGTGGTTGTGCGACGGCGCGGCCACCTTGCCGCCGGAGTACGGCTACTTCCTCGACCGCACCTGGCGGATGCACCCGGCGGTGTGCGCGCCGGTGTCGGTGAGCTGCTACGACGGCAAGCTCACGGCGGTCGAGGCCGTCACCAGCGCCCGCGATCTCGCCGGGATCGCGCCCGGGGTGAGTACGGTGTTCGTCGAACATCGCGGCAGCGCGACCGAGTCCGACGCCGAGGCCCGCGAGGTGGTGCGCCGCGTGCGCGCCCTGCTCGGCGAAACCTGGACCTCCGGTGCGCGCACCCGCAAACTGCACCCGCACGACGTCTTCGTGGTCGCCCCTTACGCAGCGCAAGTGGCGCGCATCCGAACCCTGCTGGCGCGCGCCAAGATCGAGGACGTCCTCGTCGGCACCCCCGACCGTTTCCGGGGCCGTGAAGCCGCCGTCGTCGTGCTGTCGATGACCACCTCCACACCCGACGACGCCCCCTTCGGTATGCGAGCCCTCCTCTCGCGCACCGTCATCCACGCCACCCTGTGCCGCGCCATGTGGAAAGCGATCATCATCCGCTCGCCGCTGCTCACCGAGTACCTCCCGGACACTCCGGAAGAACTCGCCGCCCTGCGCGGCTTCCTCCAGCTCGGTTGAGCACCCGGCGGCACATCAACCGTCGCACGGCGCAGGCGCACGCACTCGATCGGCAATTCGCCCCGCGAGCTGTGACGGTGGGCGCGGTCTACGCCTAGATCAGATACCGCCCATCAGCTCCGACCGATTCAACCGCCTGCCCCTACGCCGAACCCGGCCGCCGCATGTAGCGCACCGGCGACCTCGTCGTTACCTGTGGCTGCGAGGGCCGCCTGAACCGATCGCCGCGGGTCAAGCGGCGCGCAACAGCCGCCGCAGCCAGTCGGCGGCGGTGTCGGGTGTCGCCGGGGCGACCGACACCTGGTGCCCGGAGTGGATCAGGTACCGGCCGTCGCCGGTGACGTCGATCCAGGACAGGACGCCCGTGGCCGGTTCGTCGGCCCCCGGGGCGACGAGGATCTGGCCGATGCCGGTGCGCGGGCGTTGGAGGAGTTTGCGGATGCGGGCGGCGTCGGAGGGTCCGGCGACGGGGACGGTGACCAGGTCGCGGCTGTCCTCGCGCACGCGCGCCGCCGGTGCGGCGATCCGCGGACCGGTGCCGACCGGTTGACGCGGAATCCGGGAAAAGACCTGGGGCGCGAAGCGTTTCGTCGCACCGACCTGAACGTGCAGGTCGCCACCTCGGTCGGCCGAGGTGCCGGGCGACTGCACGGCGAGTACCGCCACGTCCCCCGCGACGGCGCCGAGCATGCGCACCGGCGCGGGCGCGTGTCCGCACACCTCCACCCGGATCTCCGGTTTGGCCAGCACGCGCAGCGCCGCCGAGAGGTCGGGGTCGAGAGTGCGGGCACACCACGCGTCGAGTGCCGGTTGCGCGGCCGCCCGCTCGGCGGTGTCTCTGGTAGACGCGCGAACGGCGAGCGGATACGGGATCCGGTCGCCGTCGGTACGCGCCCAGGCCAGCGCGAACTGGTCGGGCGTGAGGTGCCAGTTCACTCCTGCTCGGTCCACTCTCCGAGCACGGCGGGACTGGTCGGTTCCAGCTTCCCGATCAGCGGGTTCACCTCGTCGGCGGGTTCGAGGAAGGTGGGTTCCTCCTCGAGGAAGCGCAGGAATTCGTCGTCGTCGTCCTCGATGTCGGGCTGGGCGGGTGGGCGCGGGCCGCCGGGTGCGCGGGTGTGGTCCGCCGCGACCATCGCCCCACCCATGAGCCCACCGATCGCGCCCGCACTCATTCCGGCAGCCGCTTCACCACCGGCCACCGTGGGGTCCTGGCGGACATCCTCGGACGACGCCGATCGCGTGGCGGGAGAACCGGATTCGCCGAGCGAAGCCGCCTGGGTCGCCGGGGACCCGGATTCCTTCCGCGAGGCGTTCGCGCGTTTCCCGGTCCGTCCGAGCGTGCCGGCGGGAACAGGACCCGCGACGGGTACCCCATTCGCGGCGACGGACCCGCCTGCCCCGGACAAGGCGCTCGACGTACCGGTGCCGGACGCGGTCGCCGCCGGAGCGACCGCTGCGGAACCGCCTGTGAACAGGGAAGTACTCGCCGTCGAGCTGCTCACACTCGCCGGTGAAACCACGGCACCGGAGCCGTCGGCCGTCGACCCTCCCACCGCATCGCCAACGGCGCTCCCTGCTGCCGTATCGGTGACCGCGACATCGGATCCCTCACCGGAAACCGCCGTGACCACCGACGAAGGCACCGCACCGAGCGCACCGCCGACTTCTACATCAGTTGTGCCCGAACTGATCTCACCGAACGCGGGCACGCCCGACCCGGTGGGTACGAAGGCCCCCGCGTAGATCGTCTCCATCGCCCGCACCGCGTCCAGCCGGGCGTTCTCGGCTTCCCGCGAAATCGTGGCATTGTCCGTGGCCTGCTGCGGATCGAGCAGCGCGCCGTCCGGATCCGGCTGCGCCGCAGCGGGTTCGGCGACAGCGGCGCGAATCGACTCCGCCGCATCACCCGCCTGGCACAGCCGGACACCGACCGCCGTCAGCACATCCGCGATCTGCCGACCCACCTGCTCGAACGTGCGAAGGGCATCGACGGCGGACCGCGCCGCCGACCCGCGCCACCCGTCGGCGATCGCGGCCCGGATCTCGGCATGCGCGTTGTCGACCTCGTCACCGACGGCGGTGGCCGCGGTGAGATACAACTGCCCGCCGCTGCTCAAGGCGGCCGGGTCGAGTTGCTGTACTGCCGTGTGGATTTCGGAATGCGACAGGCTGTCGAACACCTCGACGACGGCCACGTAGTCCGGGTCGGTCCCCGGTGCACCGGAAATGCTACGCATGTCCATCACCTGTCTCGATCGCCCGGACCGCGCTCGCCATCGCCTGATCGCTCTCCTGGTAGGCGGCCCCGGCGGCCCGCAGCACGGCGGCCAGCTGACGAGCCGTCGCGGCGTAGGCACGCAACTGGTCGAGGGCGTTACCGGTCTTGGTCTCGAAGCCGGTGCGCAGCGCGGCACCCGAGGGCAGCCCGCCGAAGCCGGGCAGCGTCGCGGCCTGGGTCAAGGCCTGTACCTGCGCGTCGACGGCGGCGGCGAGACGTTCGTAGCGCAACGCGCACCGTTCGGTTGCGCCGTCGGCGACGAGCACCCCGTCGACCCACAGTCCGCCCTCCTCGACGGCCTGACCGAGCGCCGCCGTATTCGGCAGCCCCGTGCGATTCGATTGCACCGCTTCCCCCTTCGTCGTTCAGTCCGCCGTGGCGAGTACCCACCGCGCGATATCGTCGGCCACGCGGTCCCGCACCGGCTCGTGCAACAGGTCGTGACCGGCGTCGGCGTACTCGCGCAAATCTACCGATCGATACCGCTGTGTCCATAGCCGCATCGCATCGATCGGTGCCCGGCGGTCGTCGATTCCGTGCACCGCGAGCGTCGCCAGGCGCGGGTCGGGCTCGGTCTCGGTGGCCCGGCGCGGGGTGCCGCACAGGACGAGTCCGCGCAGGTCGGCGGCCTGATCGGCGGCGACGGCGAGCGCGGTGACGGCGCCGAGGGAGTGGCCCATGAGTACCGGCGCGGAGGTGGTTTCGGCGCGCACCACCTCGAGCAGGCCCCTGGCATCGGAGACCAGCTCGTCGAGGGTGCCCGGCGCGTGTGGATCGCCTTCGCTCAGGCCCTGTCCCGCGGTGTCGAGGGTCCACAACTCGATGCAGGCGGCGGCCAGCGCGGCACCGAATCGGTGGTAGTGCCCGCTGTGCTGACCGGTGCCGGGCAGCAGCACGACGGTCGCGGCGACCAGGCCGGGTGACCTGCGCCGGTAGTGCAGACGACCACGCGCGCTGTCGAAGTAGGGCACCAGCCGATTATCCGCACCTGCCAAAGCATCGCGCCAGCCGTTACACTTCGCCAGTCCACCCGGTTCAGAGTCGAGGTCGTCCATGTTGTCGTTGCGTCGTTGTGTGGCAAGCATTGTCGTCGGTGCGGCAGGCGTGAGCACCGCGGTCACCGGCGTCGCCGGTGCCGACCCGGTCGCCGCCTGCGGGCGGGCCGGTCAGGAGATCGCGATCCACTCGACGGTCCCGCTACTCGACTGGTCGGAGAACTTCGGCATCGACGAGCGCGGCGACGTGTGGGTGTCGCGCGTGCTGCGCGGTGAAGTACAGCGCTACGACAGCGCCGGAAAGCTCACCGCCACGGTGGATATCGCCGCTCCCGGCGCCGTTCGCCTCGGGCCGGACGGCCTGCTCTACGTGGTCACCGGCAATTCGCCGCTGTCGGATTCCGGCGGTGTCGTCCGATTCGACCCGACCGCCGCAGAACCGGTGCCCGAACCCTTCGCCACCGGTTTCATCCACCCCAACGGCGCCGCCTTCGACGCCCAGGGCAACCTGTACGTCACCGCCCGCGACGGCGTGCACCGCCTCTTTCCCGACGGCACCGAGGACATGACCTGGTGGTCGAGCGCCACCGTCGAGGGGCCCAATGGCGTTGTGGTCTCCGGTGATTCGGTCTACGTCACGGCGAACTACGTCGACAGCGCAGCCGGTCCGGTCGGCCGAGTGCTCCGCTTGTCGCGCACGAATCCGGCGGTGAGCACGACCATCGCCGATTTGACCTCGTTCGGTTCGCTGCCCGATTTCGTCGACGACCTGGTCCTGCGTGACGGCGCCCTGTACGTGACGACCCTGACCGGACAGCTGGTGCGCGTCGACCTGGCCACGGGCGGTGCCTGCACGATCGCCGCCACCCAGCCGCTCACCGCCGTCGTCGCCGACCCGGCCGACTCGACGGCGCTGCTCGCGGGCACCGAAGAGGGAACCGTCCTGCGCATCCGCCCGCGCGGCTGACCCCGAACCCTGTCGCACGACAAACGGCCGCCGACATCAGTCGACGGCCGTTTTCGAATCCTGGCGCCTCGGGCGCCGAATGATCAGCCGTCGACGCTCAGCGCCGACGGCGGAGCCGGGGGAGCGGGCGCGGGAGCCGGCTGCGGCGCCTCCGCCGGGGCCGGGGCCGGAGCGGGCGTTTCGGGGGCGGGCGCCTGCGACTGTGCCGCACCGGCACCGGGCGCACCCGAACCGGGGGCGGGGGCCTGCGGTTCCGGCGCGGGCGGGGCGGCCGGTGCTTCGGGAGCCGCCACCGGCAGATCGGGAACGACGAACGTGCCGACGGTCGGCGTCATCACGCAGCGCGCACCGGGGTAATCGATGGTGCCCCACATGGAGGCGACCACGGTGCCCGCGCCGCTGGTGATCGTCTTCGACAGCGACGGCAGCTGGTATTCGGTGAGGTCGTCGAGGGCGGCGATACCGCTCTGCCCGTTGTTCACATTCACCCAGGCCACACTCAGGCCCGAGGCCAGCGGCACACCGGTGTGGGCCGGACTGGCGCTGAACCGGACATCGCCCGGGGTCAGGCTGGTTCCGGTGCGCGGGCCGGGGCCCTCGACGGTCGCGGCGGCGATGATGGTGGTGATGGGTCCGTTGCTGCCGCAGCCGAAGGTGGGGGCGGCGTAGCCCAGCGGGATGAACTGGGCCGAGATGTCACGCAGGCGGTCGGCGCCGACCATGCCGGTGAAGTTGGCGATCGCGTCGACACCGGCCTTGGTGCTCACGTCCTCGCCGGCGAGATCGTGCAAGTGAGTGATGGCGTCGTCGAGAGGAGACGCACTCGCGGTCGAGGCGAGCACGACCACAGCACCGATGCTCGCCGCGGTCACCGCCGCCGCCCTACCTGCGATGGATCTGCCGTTCACCCGTAACTCCCTGCTGCTCGCCCACCGGTTCCCCGGTCCGTGTGGCAACGTACCAGTTCGACGGGCCGGTGGCAGCGTGGTGGTGTCGCGGCGTCGCCGTGCGGGGTAGGTTTCACCAGGACGGCTACTAGAGACGCTGGGAGACCCGTATGAAGCTAGCCCTGTCCCCGGAAGAGGTCGCCTTCCGCGATGAGCTCCGGCACTTCTATCACACCGAGATCCCCGTCGAGATCCGTGACCGTGTGAAATACGGACACGAGCTTTCCCGCGAAGACATCGTCACCGCCAACAAGATCCTCAACGATCACGGGCTCGCCGTGCCGAACTGGCCGGTGGAGTGGGGTGGCAAGGACTGGACGCCGATGCAGCGTCACCTGTGGCTCGACGAGATGCAGCTGGCCTCGGTGCCCGAACCGCTCACCTTCAACGCCTCCATGGTCGGCCCGGTGATCGCCCAGTTCGGTTCCCAGGAGCTCAAGCAGCGTTTCCTGCCGCCCACCGCCGCCCTCGACATCTGGTGGTGCCAGGGCTTTTCCGAGCCCGACGCCGGTTCCGACCTGGCTTCGCTGCGCACCACCGCCGTCCGCGACGGTGACTCCTACATCGTCAACGGGCAGAAGATCTGGACCACGCTCGGCCAGTACGCCGACTGGATATTCTGCCTCGTGCGCACCGATCCGTCGGCACCCAAGAAACAGGCGGGCATCTCCTTCCTGCTCTTCGACGTGAAGTCGCCCGGTGTCACCATGCGTCCGATCAAACTGATCGACGGCAGCTACGAGGTGAACGAGGTGTTCTTCGAGGACGTCCGGGTGCCCGCCGATCAGCTGGTCGGCGAGGAGAATCAGGGCTGGACCTACGCCAAGTTCCTGCTCGGCAACGAACGCACCTCCATCACCGGCGTCGGCAAGACCAAGGTCAAGATCGGACTGGCCAAAGACCACGCGCGCTCGATCCGCACCGGCCACGGCACCCTGATCGAGGACCCGGTGTTCGCCGCGCGCATCGCCGAACTCGAGAACGAACTGCTCGCCCTGGAACTCACCCAGCTGCGGGTGGTGTCCAATTCGGCCGACGGCAAACCCAACCCGGCCTCCTCGGTGCTGAAATTGCGCGGCACCGAACTGCAGCAGGCGGCCACCGAACTGCTGCTCGACATCGCGGGCGCCGACGCCCTTCCCGTCGACGCCGACGACATCGCCTCACCCGCCTGGGCCCAGCACACCGGCCCCGGCTACCTGAACTACCGCAAGGTGACCATCTACGGAGGCTCGAGCGAGGTCCAGCGCTCGATCATTTCCTCCACGATCCTCGGATTGTGAGGCGCTGACATGGATCTGGCACTGACCGAAGAACAGACGATGCTGCGTGACACCGTGCGCGAACTGCTGCACCGGTTCTACGACAGCGAGGCCCTCACCAAGGCGGGTGACACGGATCCCGGCTGGAGCCGCACGGTCTGGAAGCAACTCGCCGACCTCGGCGTCCTCGGCCTGACCATCCCCGAGGAGGACGGCGGCGTGGGCGCGGGTCCCGTCGAGGCGATGCTCGTGCAGGAGGAACTGGGCCGTGCGCTTGCCCCCGAACCGGTGCTCGACGCCGTGGTCGTTCCGGCCGAGCTGATCCGGCTCACCGGCAGTGCCGACCAGCGCCACCGGCTGCTGCCCGCGCTCGCCGAGGGTACCCTCCTGCTCGCCTTCGCCCATGCCGAACCGGGACAGCGCTGGCCGTCCACCGAGGTCACCACAACCGCCGAGCAGCAGGGTGATTCGTACACCCTGACCGGTGTGAAGAATCCGGTCCCGCGCGGCGATTGCGCCGATCAGCTGATCGTCAGCGCGGTACTTCCCGGCGGCGGTGTCGGCCTGTTCCTCGTCGACCCCACCGGCTCCGGCGTGCAGCGCCGCACCTACCGCACCTTCGACGGCCGCCGCGGCGCCCAATTCGATTTCGCCTCGGCGCCGGGCGAATTGCTCGGTGACACGGTCGACGCGGCCGAACAGATCGCGCTCGCCCAGGGCTACGCCCAAGCGGCACTGTGCGCGGAATCGGTGGGCGCCATGCAGGTAGCACTCACCTCGACCACCGACTACCTGAAGTCGCGCAAGCAGTTCGGCGTAACCCTGTCGAAGTTCCAGACCCTCACCCAGCGCGCCGCCGACTGCTACGTCTCACTGGAACTGGCCCGCAGCATGAACCTCTACATCACCGCCGCCCTCGCCGACGGCTCCAACGACCCGATCGTCGCTTCCCGTGCCCGCTTGCAGATCGGCAAATCCGCCGCCCACATCGGCCGCGAGGCCATCCAGATGCACGGCGGAATCGGCGTCACCGCCGAATACCCGGTGAGCCACTACGTCGCCCGCCTCACCGCGATCGGCCAGACTCTCGGCGGAGAACTGGAACACCGGCGGGTGCTCGCTGATCGCGTCGGCAGTTACGACTTGCCGGAGTTGTAGAAGACCACTGATGGTGCGTGCCCCGTGGGCGCGCACCATTTCTTGTCCGGGAACCCTCTGAGCGTGGCGTTTCCGGTCAGCCGTCGGCCTGGGTGGTTGTCGGTGGGGCCGTGGTGGGTTCGGGGGTGCGGGTGGTGTTGTCGTGGGCGTTGGTGGTGGGGAAGTCGGAGTCTTCGAACTCGCCCTCGTAGGTCGGGCGGGTGCGTGGCGGGCTCACCGTGCGGGTGGGGGCTGTGGTGCGCGGCGGGCGGGTGGTGGTCGGCGTCGAATCCTCGGTGGTGGTCTCGGGGGACTCGGTGGTCGTTTCCGGCGGGCGGGATTCGGTTGTCGCCTCGGTGGGGTGACCCTCGCTCGTCGGTTCGTCCGGCGCGGAGGTCTCCGAAGGGGAGGTCTCGGTGGAGCTGAGGCTGAACGGCTTTCGCGGCGACATGTACGGGGCGATACGCCAGGTCGGTGACGGCGGGATCGAGACGCGGACCGTGGTGGAGGTCGGGTCGTCGGCGACCTGGCTCGGTGCCGCGGCCAGCCCGGCCTGCAGCGGTGGCGGCGTCACGTAGACGTCCTGCTGTCCGACGCCGCACGCACCGATCACGATCAGTCCGAGCGACACCGCGCCAACAGCGATTGCCGGACCTACGAGCTTGGCCCTGCTGTCTTCCATCGCCTTGTACTCCTCGTCGGCTTCGGGTCGCCTCACAGTAGTGCAGCCCGGGAAAATCGGCTCATTGTAAACATGAATGATTCAGATATCGGATTGGTCTCGTAGGCGTGTCGTGGTGACGTGTCGCGGGCTTTCGTAGCGAGAGGGTCGTAGCGTGTGTGAGCAAAGTTACGCATGAGACGCCCGGACCGAAACCCCTGACGCGCGAGGTTTGCGCGACGCAAGAATCAGATCGGCGTCATCGAGGAGAGTCTGATGGGAGCTTATTCGACACCCCGGCTGGAAACGGCCGAGGCGAACCCCGATCCGGCCACCGAGGCCCCCGAGATCCCCGACACCGCAACCTCGCCGGGCAACGGCGCGTTCGCTGTCGTGGCCCGGGTACTCGGCTGGTTGTTCTTCGTCGGCGGACTCGTCGGCGCCGGCCTCGGCATCGCCGGGCTGCACGTGGAGATCACCGTGGCGGGCCTGATCCTGGCCTGCACCGCGGGCCTGATCCTGCTCAAGCTGCGCGCCGATCAGGAGCCGCGCGAAACCGCCTGAGCCACTGCACGATCCGATTCCACCACCGACGGGTAGGCGCTACCGTCGATGTGGTGCGAATCGATATCACCGGTGACGCCGCCCGGTTCCTGCCCGAGGCCGAGAACTTCCTGCGCCGTGATGCCCTGCGCAACACGGTGATCGCGAGCAGCGTCGTCAACCAGATCAACGGCAACTTCTCGGGCACCCGATTCGTGGCGGTGCGCGACGAGGACGTCGTCGGGCTCGCCCAGTGCACCGACGACGGCCGCGTCTACCTGGGCGACCTGCCCGCCACGAGCATCCCGGCCGTGGTCGACACCCTCGTCGAGCACATCGAGAACCTGCGCAGCGTCGAGGGTTCCAGCGCCGAAGTCGACGCATTCCTAGCCCACTGGTCGGCGGCACACCGCGGCACGCACCGCCTGGACTACACCACGCGGCTCTACCGGCTCGAAACACTGCACGTGCCCGAGGTTCCCGGCGTCGCCCGGCAGGCCACCGCGAACGACGTGGAGCTGTGTCTGGCATGGTTCGCCGACTTCGACCGCGAGATCGGTGCCGTGCGTGCCCTCGACGAAGAACGGGCGCTGCGGCTGATCGGACGCGGGTGGTGGTGGCTGTGGGAGGTCGACGGCGCCCCGCGCAGCTTCGTCGCCCGGCAGACCGGGGTGTTCGGCTGGGCGCGGATCGGACCCGTCTATACCCCCACCGCGTGGCGCGGCAACGGGTACGCCAGTGCGCTCACCGCGGCGGTGTCGGCGGCGATCCGGGCCGAAGGCGCCGACGTGTGCCTGTTCACCGATCTGGACAACCCCACCTCGAACAAGATCTACGAGGGAATCGGATTCCGGCCCGTGCGTGACTTCCTGAACTACGAGCTCAGCCGCTGAGCGCGGCGACGATCACCCAGCCGACGGCGACGAAGAGCGCGATCAGCGACAGCCAACCCATAACCGAGCCCTGCCAGCGTGAGGTCCGCTTCGGGCCGAGATAGGCCTCCGCGACGGACTTCTCCGGCTTCTTCCTCGGCGCCTGCCGAGGCGCGGCTTGCCACTGCTGTGGTGGGGGACAGCTGGGCCGATACGCCGCCGGCGCGGGCGCCTGGTGCACCGGAAAACGCGGAGCGGCAACGGGAGCGGTGAGCGCTTGGGCGGCGGCAGCGGCGAACTCCGCGCAGGTGGCGTACCGGTGTTCGCGGCGCTTGGCCATCGCGCGCGCGAGCACCGCGTCCATCGCCGGTGACAGATCGGGACGCAAGGCGCTCGCACGCGGCGGCGGCTGTTGCAGATGACCCTGGATCACCGACACCGGGTTCGGCGCGTCGAACGGGGTGGCCCCGGTGAGCAGCCGGAACAGGGTGCAGGCCAGTGAATACTGGTCGGCGCGACCGTCGAGCGCGACGCCGGTGAGCTGCTCGGGTGAGGCGAAAGCCAGGGTGGCGGTGAAGCTTCCGGTCTGGGTGAGCTTCGCGGCATTGTCGTCGTGCAGGCGGGCGATGCCGAAATCGGTGAGATACACCCGCTCGGCGCCGTGCACCGATTCGATCAGGATGTTGGCCGGTTTCACATCGCGGTGCAGCACGCCACGGCTGTGCGCGAAGTCCAGCGCCGCAGCGGTTTCGGTGACGATGTGCACCGCCCGCGCCGGGTCGACCGGATCGGGCAGCGACGCGGCGTCGGCACCGTCGATGTAGCGCATCGAGATCCACAGCTGGTCGTCCTCGACACCCCGGTCGTACACGGTGACGATATTCGGATGCTCGAGCTGGGCGACCAGGTCGGCTTCACGTTCGAACCTGGCCCGGATCTCCTTGTCGAAGAACAACTCCCGGTTCAGCAACTTCATCGCGGTGCGCCGGGGCAGGCGCGGATGCCTGGCCAGATACACCGAACCCATGCCACCACGGCCGAGCAGCCGCTCGATGGTGTACCCGGCGAAGACGTCCGTCGTCTCCCGCATCAGTTCAGCGGGGCCGAACGCCACCAGCGCAGCACGTCCTCGGGCTCGCCGTAACTGTCGGTGAACATCAGGAACTGGGCACGATCCGGGTCGCCGGTGAACACGGTGATGATCTTGTTCCCGTTGTCGGAGTACTTGTAGTTGGTGTACTGCTTGCCGCCGTTGGTGTCGGTCGACTTGGTGTTGGCGGGCAGGCCGTCGATCACCGCCTGCACGTCGGCGGCCGAGTTGTACACGTAGAAGCGGTAGAACGGGTCGTTGTCCTGCTCGTCACCGCCGCCGTAGCAGCGCCACTGCCACGCCCACGAACCGAACTGGGGATCGCCGTCGTTGTCCGTCGGGGTGTAGCTGGGATCGGTCTCCCAGCAGGTGGCGCCGTTGTAGCCGGTCTCGCTGTCGGCATCGGGCGGAACCATCCGGCTGAACTCGGCGCTGATCGCGGCGGCGTCGGGGGTGACGTGCTTGGCCGCGGTGGTCGAGGTCGTCGACGTGGTCGCCGTGGTGCTCGAATCGCCGCCGCTCGCCGCGACACCGATGCCGATCAGCAGGGCCAGCACCAGCACGACGGCGATCACGATGCCGACGATCAGCCCGGTGTTGGACTTCGACGGCGGCCGCTGCGGGTACTGGGTGTAGTTGCCACCCGTGGGCTGACGCGGCGCCGCGAACTGCGGGTGCGACTGCTGGCTGTAGGCGCCGCCGGTGTGTGGCGCGGGTGTCTGGTTGCGCATCGGCGGCGCGGTCATCGGGCCCTGGGTGTGCGCGGTACCCATCGGACCGGCCGTCATCGCGTTGCCGGTCATCCCGGCGCCCGTCATCGGGCCCTGTGCCGCAAGGGGATACGGCGAACCGGTCTGCGGGATCGCGCCGCCCGTGGTGGGTCGGGGGCCGCCGGTGATCGGCATCCCCGGTCCCGTGCTCGGTCGGGCGAGCGGCAGCGCGGGTGAGCTCGGATTGTTCAGCGCGGCGATCGCGGCGGCGGCGAAATCCGAACACGTGGCGAACCGGTCGTCGGGCCGCTTGGACATCGCCTTGGCCAGCACGCCGTCGAGCGCGGGCGGCAGACCAGGACGCACACTGCTCAGCGGCGGCGGCGGTTGCTGTAGATGACCCTGGATCACCGCGGCCGGGTTGGTCGCCGCGAACGGGCCGGACCCGGTGAAAAGCCAGAACAGGGTGCAGGCCAGCGAATACTGGTCGGAACGGTGATCGAGGGAGGCGCCGGTGAGCTGCTCGGGGGAGGCGTAGGCGAGGGTGGCGGTGAAGGTGCCGGTCTGGGTGAGATGACCGGTGTCGTCACGCAGTCGGGCGATACCGAAGTCGGTGAGATACACGCGTTCGCCACGGCCCGCGCCCGAGCGGGCGAGCAGGATGTTCGCCGGCTTCACGTCGCGGTGCAGCACACCCATGCCGTGCGCGTAGTCCAGCGCGTCGGCGGTCTCCTTCACGATCTGCAGCGCGCGCGCCGGGGGCAGCGACTGCGGTTCCACCGAGGCGGCATCGATACCGTCGATGTACTGCATGGAGATCCAGAGCTGCTCGTCGTCGAGGCCCCGGTCGTACACGGTGACGATGTTCGGGTGATCGAGGCGCGCGACCAGGTCGGCCTCGCGTTCGAAACGCGCACGCACTTCCTGGTCGAAGAACATCTCGCGGTTGAGCAGCTTCAGCGCGGTGAGCCTCGGTAGGCGTGGGTGCTTGGCGAGGTAGACCGAACCCATGCCACCGCGGCCGAGCTGCCGTTCGATGACATAACCGGCGAAGACATCTCCATTGGCCAGCATGTCTGCTCCACTTCCCGCCGTGCGCCGGGACCCACCAGCGCACGCGCGTACCGAAAATCATCGAAACCATAGCAGTCGGTGACCACACCGACGGGGCCCGCGAACAGCGGGCACACGATCACGGTGGGCGCCGGTGCTGCGGCGGCACGATGTAACCGGGATGGTTACGGCCACCGGGGAAGTCGATGGTTCCCGGCCGGGTGGCCGGTCGCCGCGGCGGGATCGGATTCCCACCCGTCGACGGGCGCTGGGTATGCGGCTGCGCGACGTGCGGATACGGCTGCGCGGGTGTCGACGGTCGCGGCGCCGGATAGGGCCGCGGGTTTTCCCTCGCGCGCAGCACCACACCGCTCGAGGTGTACTGGGGCTGGTGATGCCACGGGCCCGGCACGGCGAACAGCGCCGCCCTGGCCGCGTCGGCGAACTCGGTGCAACTGGCGTACCGGGCCGCCGGGTGCTTGGCGGTCGCCCTGGCCAGCACCGCGTCCAGCGTCGACGGCAGGTCGGGGCGCAGACTGCGCAGCGGCGGGACCGGGGTGCTCATGTGCGCCTGGATCACCGCCGCCGGGCTCGGCCCGGGGAACGGCACCGAGCCGGTGAGCATCCAGAACAGCGTGCAGGCCAGCGAGTACTGGTCGGCGCGATGGTCCATCGGGCCACCGGCCAGATGTTCGGGCGCGGCGTAGGCGAGGGTGGCGGTGATGGAGCCCGCCGAGGACAGGGTGGTCTCGCTGTCGCGCACCGCCGCGATGCCGAAGTCGGTGAGAACCACCCGCTCCGGACGGCCGATGGGCGGTTTGGCGAGCAGGATGTTCGCCGGTTTCACGTCGCGGTGCAGGACCCCGCTCGCGTGCGCGAAGTCGAGCGCGGTGGCGGTCTCGGCGGCGATCTGCACGGCGCGGCCGGGCGTCAGCACGTTCACATCGGCGGTCGCCACATCGGTACCCGCGACGAACTGCATGGAGATCCACAGCTGGTCGTCGTCGGTGCCGCGGTCGTAGACGTTGACGATATTGGGGTGCTCGAGCTGGGCGACCAGGTCGGCCTCGCGTTCGAACCGGCGGCGGATCTCCTCGTCGGCGGACAGATCGCGGCTGAGCAGCTTCAACGCGGTGAGGCGTGGCAGACGCGGATGCCGGGCCAGATACACCACGCCCATGCCACCGTGGCCGAGCACACGCCGGATCGTGTAGCCGGCGAACACGTCGCCTTTGACCAACACGCGAAGTCACCCCCTCCAGGGCAGAGCACCCGTCGAAATTCTACCGATGTATCTCCTGCCGCCTCCCACATGCAACATCTTCCGACCTTGTCGGTGCCGCGGATTAGGGTGTCAGCTATGCGCATTGGAGCACACGTTCGCGACGAGGGCGATCCGATCGGGTTCGGCGAGAAGCTCGGCGCCGAGGTCATCCAGATGTTCGTAGTCGATCCGCAGAGCTGGGACAAACCGCAGCCGCATCCGAAGGCGGCCGAGATCCTGGCCAGCCCGATCGACGTGGTCGTGCACTCGTCCTATCAGATCAATGTGGCCAGCCTGAACAACCGGCTGCGGATGCCCTCGCGCAACGCGGTCGCCCAGCAGGCGAAGGCAGCCGCCGAACTCGGCGCGTTCGGCCTGGTCGTGCACGGCGGGCACGTGCGCTCCGACGCCGAGATCGACACCGGAATCGACAACTGGCGCAAGCTGTTCGAACGCCAGCAGGACAAAGGTGGCTTCGCCGTGCCGATCCTGATCGAGAACACCGCGGGCGGCAACCACGCGATGGCACGGCACTTCGACTCGATCGCCCGGCTGTGGGACGCCGTCGGCGACTACGGTGCCGGATTCTGTCTCGACACCTGTCACGCCTGGGCCGGTGGTGAGGAACTCGTCGGGGTGGTCGAGCGGATCAAGGCCATCACCGGTCGGATCGACCTGGTGCACCTGAACTCCTCGCGTGACGAATTCGACTCCGGCGCCGACCGGCACGCCAACTTCGCCGACGGCACCATCGACCCGCAGCTGCTCGCCGAGGTCTGCCGCACCGCAGGCGCCCCCGTCATCCTCGAAACTCCCGTCGACGGTGTCGCCGACGACCTGGCCTACCTGCGGGAAACCCTGGGCTGAGGACGTTTCGGATCAACCGGAGAGAAAACCTGTCTGTTCGAGTGGGTTCGCGGTGTGCTCCATCGACTCCGAGAACGGGCGCGCCAATTCGTGGCATACCGACGTGACGTTCGTCGACCGGATCCCGAAGGCGTCGATCCTGCGGGCGGAGTATCTGCCCACCTACGGCGGTTCGACGGCCTGGGCGTCGACGGTGGCCGCCTACAACTCGCTGCCCGAGCCGCTGAAGCTGCTCGCCGACAACTCGCGTGCGGTGCACACCACTGTGTACGACTACGCGGCGAAGAATGTGGAGCCGATCCGGCCGAAGTCCGAGCAGTACTGGGCCGACGGCGACGTCGCCATCTGGGACAACCGCGCCACCCAGCACTACGCGATCGACGACTACGACGACCAGCCGCGCCGCCTCATCCGGATCACCCTGGCCGGCGACATTCCGGTCGGCGTCGACGGACAGCCCAGCAAGCCGCTGCAAGGCAACGCCGAGCACTACTCGATCATCGACACCGCCGCCGACCTGACCCACCTGAGCGAAAGTCTCGCCTGATCACGCAAGCACGTGGGTAACTCACCGGGCACGGGCCAACTCACCACGCGCCCCAAAGCTTGCCGCGTCCCCAGCCTCCCCGCACCTGAGTCTGGCCAGAGTCGCGGGGAGGCGGATGGGCTAGAGTCGGCGGGGTGGCGGATAAGTGTATTCGGCCGTTGGACGGTGTTCGGGTCCTGGAACTCGGCAACTACGTGGCCGCTCCCACCGCCGGTCGTATCCTCGGTGATTTCGGTGCCGAGGTCATCAAGGTCGAACGGCCCGGCTCCGGCGACGAACTGCGGAATTGGCGGCTCTACGGCGGCGACACCTCCATGCTGTACCGCACGGTGAACCGCAACAAGAAGTCGATCGTGCTCGACCTGCGCACCCAGGCGGGCCGCGACGTCGTGCTCGACCTGCTCGCGCACTGCGATGTGCTGCTCGAGAACTTCCGTCCCGGAATGCTGGAGAAGTGGGGGCTCGGGCCCGACGTGCTCGAGCAGGTGAATCCGAACCTGGTCATCACCCGGATCTCGGCCTACGGGCAGACCGGTCCGATGGCGTCGCGGCCGGGTTTCGCCGCCGTGGCCGAGGCCGTGGGTGGGCTGCGTGAACTCGTCGGCGATCCCGATCGGCCGCCGGTGCGCGTCGGGGTGTCCATCGGTGACTCGATCGCGGGCATCTACGCCGCGTTCGGCACCGTCATGGCCCTGTTCCAGCGCGAACGCATCGGCCGGGTGCCCCAGGCCGAGCGCATCATCGACGTGGCGCTCAACGAGTCGATCCTGTCGGTGATGGAGTCGCTGGTGCCCGACCATCTGGCCTACGGCATCAATCGGGAACGGGTCGGCGGCCGCATGGAAGGCATCGCTCCGAGCAATGCCTACCCCACCAGCGACGGCTTCAGCATCATCATCGGTGGCAACGGCGATGCCATCTTCCAGCGATACATGCAGGTCATCGACCGTCTCGACCTGGCCGCCGACCCGGAGCTGGCCGACAACGCGGGCCGCTGGCGCAATCGCGAGCGCCTCGACGCGGCCATCGCCGAATGGACGGTGCGCCACACCAGGGACGAGGCGCTGAAATTGCTCGACGCCGCGGCCATACCGTGCGGTCCCATCTACACCGCGGCCGATATCGTGGCCGACGAGCAGTATCGAGCAAGAAACATGATCCAGTCGTTCCCGGTCGAGGTGGGCGAGCCCGAACCCAAACAGGTGGGTTTCACCGGCATCGTCCCCGTGATCGGGGGTGAGTCGCTGCCGATCCGCAATGTCGGCCCCGACCTCGGCGAGCACACCAGGGAGGTGCTCGGTGGGCTGCTGGGGATGACCGACGATCAGATCGACGCGCTGGAGGCATCGTGACCAGACGAGTACACGGTCGGCGCCGCCCGCCGGCGCGCAGCAAGTGGGAACCGCGCGGGCCGGGCCATGTGCGTCCGACGGTGCACCCGACTCCGGCCAGTGTCGGTGACAAACCGTGCGGCGGGGTGATGTGCGTGCCGGCGCAGGAACCGGAGCACCGGCGATGACCGCGCTGCTGCGCGATGTCACCCTGCGTGACGGGTTGCAGCTCACCGGCAAGGTGCTGCCGGTGGAGTACAAGATCGACGTGGTGCGCCGATTGCTGGCCGCCGGTGTGCCCGCGCTCGAGATCGGTTCGATGGCCCGCCCCGATCTGGTCGCGCCGATGGCCAACTCGCTCGAGCTGATCGCCGCCCTCACCCCCGACGAGCTGGCGAAATGCTGGGTGTGGGTGGCCACGCCACGGCATGTGGAGAAGGCAGCCGAGGCGGGGGCACGCAACTTCCAATACTGCTTCTCGGTGTCGGACGCCCACAACAAGGCCAATATCGGGCGCGACACCGAGACCTCGGTGGCCGCCATGCCCGACGCGATCCGGCTGGCGCACGAGGCGAACGGCTCGATCCAGCTGTGCCTGGCCACCAGCTTCACCTGCCCGTTCGACGGACCTGTCGATCCCGAACGGGTGTTGGGCATCGCCCGCGACCCACGCACCGAAGGCGCCACCGACATCGTCCTCGCCGACACCCTCGGCCAGGCCGCACCCGGCGAAGTGAGCGCGCTGGTCGGAGCCGTACGCGACACCACCCCGCCGCGGCGCATCGTCTTCCACGGGCACGACACCTGGGGCATGGGCGTGGCCAACACCCTCGCCGCGATCGAGGCGGGCGCGGGGATGGTCGACGGCGCCCTCGGCGGCCTCGGCGGGTGCCCGTTCGCACCGGGCGCCAGCGGCAACACCGCGACCGAGGACATGCTGTTCGCCACCCGCCCGTCCTGGTTCGGTCCCGAGAAGCTGGCGCGGCTGGTCGGGCTGACCGAGGAGTTGCTCGGCGAACTGGGCGAACCCAACCGCTCGCGCACCGCCGAGGGCGCGCGGTCGAAAGCCGACGCCTTCGAGTGGGTCATCCGGTAGGTATCGGGGGGATCCCGGATGGCGCCGGTGACGGTCGGCCGCCAGACTGGACACCATGACTTCACACCCCATGGGGACCGAGGCCGTCGAGTCGGCGGCCGCTACCGAGATCGCCGCCGCAGCACAGGACCTGGTGAAGCTGTACGGCTCGGGAGATACCCAGGTCAAGGCGCTCGACGGGGTATCGGCCGACTTCGCGCGCGGCGAGTTCACGGCCATCATGGGACCGTCCGGTTCGGGCAAATCGACCCTCATGCACTGCCTGGCCGGCCTCGACAGCGCCAGCGCGGGCGAGGTCCGCATCGGTGACACCGCGCTCACCGGTCTGTCCGACAAACAGATGACCGCGCTGCGCCGCGACCGCATCGGATTCGTCTTCCAGGCGTTCAACCTGGTTCCCACGCTCACCGCGCTGGAGAACATCACCCTCCCGCTCGACATCGCCGGCCGCAAGGCCGACCAGGACTGGCTCGACACCGTGGTGAAGCGGCTCGGGCTCGCCGACCGGCTCACCCATCGGCCGAGCGAACTGTCCGGCGGTCAGCAGCAGCGCGTGGCGTGTGCCCGCGCCCTGGTCGGCAAGCCGGAGATCATCTTCGGTGACGAACCGACCGGCAACCTGGACTCGCACTCCTCCGGAGAGGTGCTCTCGATCCTGCGCGCCTCGGTCGACGAGTTCGGCCAGACCGTCGTGATCGTCACCCACGACCCGCGCGCGGCCGCCTACGCCGACCGGGTGGTGTTCCTCGCCGACGGCCGCATCGTCGACGAGCTGCGCGATCCGACGCAGGACTCGATCCTCGACCGGATGAAGGCGCTGGAGACCAAATGAACAACCCCATGCGCAAGGTCGCCTTGCGTAATCTCGCCGCGCACAAGGTGCGGTTGGCTTTGACGGTGCTGTCGGTGGTGCTGGGCACCGCGTTCATCTCCGGGTCGTTCGTGTTCACCGACACCCTGCAGCGCACCTTCGACGGGATCTTCGCGGGCCAGGCCCAGGGCGTCGACGTGCGCGTCGGCCCGAAGGACCAGCAGTCGCTCGGCGTGCCGAACAATATCGTCGCCGCGCTGGCCAAGGCCGACGGTGTCGAACGCGTCGCCCCGGCGGTGAACGGCCCGGTCGTGCTCCTGCAACCCGACGGCAAGAAGGCCGTCCAGACCGGTGGCGCACCGAGTTTCGGTCTGTCGTATCTGCCGCCGGAACAGGCCGTCGAGGAACCGGAGAAGTTCGTCGCGGGCGCGCCGCCGTCGCAGACGGGCGAGATCGCGCTCAACACCGGCGGTGCCGAGAAGGCCGGGTTGAAGGTCGGCGACAAGACCAAGGTGCTCGTCCCGTCGAAGGGCGACCCGTTCGAGGTGACGCTCACCGGCATCTACGAGATGCCGGGCGCCGAGGGCGGCGGGGTGGTCGCGGTGATGTTCACCGAACCGCAGGGCCGCAAGCTGTTCACCGACGGCAACTACGTGGCCTACGCCGATATTCGTGCCGCACCGGGTGTTTCGGCCGACGACCTGCGCGATCGGCTCGCCGTCGGCCTGCCGACCCTGAAGGTGCAGAACTCCGACGAGGTCCGCGAGGACATGAAGAAGGAGATCTCCGAGGCGCTCACCTTCATCAACTACTTCCTGCTGGCGTTCGGTGCGATCGCGCTGATCGTCGGCACGTTCATCATCTACAACACCTTCTCGATGATCGTCGCGCAGCGGTTGCGTGAGCTCGCGTTGCTGCGCGCGATCGGGGCGAGCCGTCAGCAGGTGGGCCGGTCCGTGGTCGCCGAGGCCGTGGTGATCGGGCTGATCGGCAGTGCGATCGGCTTGGCGGCGGGTATCGCGCTGGCGTTCGGGTTGTCGGCGTTGCTCAATGCCTTCGATCTCGGTCTGCCGACCGGTTCGCTGACGGTGTTGCCGCGCACCGCGATCGTCGCCCTGCTCGTCGGGTTGGTGGTGACCGTGGCCAGCGCGTACGCGCCCGCCCGCCGTGCCGCGAAGGTGCCGCCGGTGGAGGCCATGCGATCCGAATTCGCCAGCGCTGGTGAGTCGTTGCGAGTGCGTACCGTCATCGGCGCGGTGCTCGCCGTGGCGGGCGGTGTGCTGGTGTATCTCGGTGCGCAGGGTACGGGCAAGAGCGCGGCGATCACCGTCGGAGTCGGTGCGCTCGGCTTGATCCTGGCCGTACTGCTCGCCGCGCCCGCGCTGTCGCGGCCCGTGGTGGTGGTGCTCGGGGTGCTGACGCGGCCGTTCGGGCCGATGGGCCGGATGGCACGCAACAACGCGGTGCGCAATCCGCGCCGCACCGCCGCCACCGCCTTCGCACTGACGCTGGGTCTGATGCTGGTCTCGGCCATCGGCATCCTCGGTGCGTCGGCGAAAACCAGCGTGGACGTGCTGATCGACAAGGGCGTGAAGGCCGAATACGTCCTGGCGGGTCCGCCGATGATCGGTGCGGCGATCGGCGCGGTCGACGCGGTGCGCCAGCAGGTTCCGCAGGTCAGTGATGTCACCGGCATCCGCGCGGTCGGGTTCCGGCTCGGTGACGAACGGGTCGGGGCGACCACACTCGACGGACCGATCGACCCGGTGATGGACATCGAGATGCGCGAAGGCTCCAGCACCATCACGGAGAAGGGCATGCTGGTCGGCGAAACCGAAGCGGCCGACCGTGGTTGGGAGCTCGGCGAGAAGGTGACCATCACGAGCCTCGACAACGCCGAGATCGACTTGACCGTCGGCGGCATCTACGCCGACTCGCCGCTGCTGGGCACGATGGTCGTCGACCCGGGCCTCTACGAGCAGTTGATGCCGCAGAAGTTGCGCACCAACCTGATCGTGCTGGTCAAGGCGCAGCCTGGTGCCGATCTCACCGCCATGCGGGCCAACCTGGAGAAGGCCACCGAACCGTTCGCCGTGGTGCAGGTACAGGACCACGAACAGTTCAAGGGCGCACAAGGGCAGCAGATCAATACGCTGCTCGCCATCCTCTACGGTCTGCTCGCCTTGGCGGTGGTGATCGCGGTGCTCGGCATCATCAACACTCTCGCCCTGTCTGTGGTGGAACGTCGCCGGGAGATCGGCATGCTCCGCGCCGTCGGCACCCAGCGTTCGCAGATACGCCGCACGATCTACCTGGAATCCATGTTGATCGCGATCTTCGGCGCCATCGTGGGACTGCTTCTCGGCGTTGCCCTCGGCGTCGGATTCCTGCGCACCTTGCGCGACATGGGCATCGATCAGATCGATATCCCGTGGTCGCAGTTGGTGGCGATGTTGATCGCCTCGGGTGTGGTCGGTGTGCTGGCGGCGGTGTGGCCGGGTGTGCGGGCCGCGCGGACGCCACCGCTGGCGGCTATCGCGGATCTGTAGGAGCAGCAAGCATTTTCGGGCCTTCGGAGACACTTTCCGGAGGCCCGAATGCTGTGGCTGTGCGCGTCCGGCTGCGGGGTACCGGCTCAGTGGCAGACAGGTCGGCGACGCATGCTGGTCTGCACTCCGAGCGGCTGCTGGGGCCCGACCACCGCGTCCAGGCCGAGCCGACGCCGGTGCCGTGTCGTCCGCGATCGCCGGCGGTCAGGCCGGGTAGGTGGTGGACCAGTCGCGGGTGGGCTGGCCGTGTTCGTCTCGTGGTGGGGTGAGGCCGAATTCGGTGCAGTAGTCGGTGGCCAGGCGTTCGAGGACCGGCCGGGCGTCGACCGTGCGCGACCAGCGATGCGGCAGGGCGCCGCGGCCGTAGCGCGCGCCGAGCAGACTGCCCGCGATCGAGCCGGTGGCGTCGCTGTCGCCGGAGTGGTTCACCGACAGCAGCAGCCCGGTGCGGACGATCACGTGTCCGGGTCCGCCGACCGTCTCCGCCGCCAGCATCGCGTACACAGCGATCGCGAGAGCCTCGGGGCCGATCCAGCCCTCGCCCAAGGTCTCGAGGTCTTCGGGCCTCGGCACGCGCGCGGGCCGTGCGGTGCGGGCGGCCAGGGTGATCGCCGCGTCGAGGGCGGCCGTGGTCTCCTCGTGGTGCGGGTAGGTCGCGAGTTCGGCCAGTGCCCGGTCCAGCGCGGTCTTGGTGCCGATTCCCCGGCTCATCTGGTAGACCAGCGCGGCCAGCACGCCCGCGGGCAGCCACCCACTGGGGTGTCCGTGCGTGAGAGCGGCTGTGTCGCAGCCCAATTCGAAGATGGCGGTGAGGGCGGCACCGGAACGGTCGGCGGCGTAACCGAACCCGCACGGAGCGGATCGCATCAGCGCGCCGCTGCCCTTGGAATTGTTGATCGGCCGGTCGCGGGTGCCCAGCGGGTTCGTCGGCTCCCGCCGCTCGGCCACCGCACGCAGCGAGGTGTACACCGAGTTCGCGACGCCGCGCTGTTCGACCAGCTCGCGATGACCGGCCAAAGAACTGTGCAGGGCGGTCGGTTGCTCGGGCAGTTCACCCACCTGCCCGCGCAACCACACGAGCATCCCCTGCTGCAGCAGACCGAGCGTGGCACCCCCGATGCCCTTCGCCCGCGCGCGCACCGAACCCCGGATGAGGGCCTCCACGGTGAACGCGGTCAGCTGCGTCTCCTCGGAGATCCGAAGCTGGTCGGCCTCGTCGGTCACCCCGAGGTAGCCGTACTCGTCGCGGATCCTGCGCAGGGACATGGTCTCGATCGGCGCACCGAGTGCGTCCCCGATCGCGCCACCGATCAGGCAGCCGTGCACGGCGTTCAGCCATTCCGCCGGGCCCTGCGACCGAGCGGTACCGGTGCGCTGCGCGTTGCCGCTGTCCGAGTGCGGTTTTTGCTGGGCGGGGGATGCGTGCGATCGCGATGGCGAACCATCGGCGGTGCCGGGGTGGATCACCGGGATACCTGCCGACGCGGTTGGGTTCGCGGTGGGTGTGGCCGTTCCGGTGGCGGGGCGAGCGGCGGCGCCGTGGTGGACAGGCCGGCTGACGGCGGTGGGGTCGCTGCGGCGGTGTGTCTGCGGGTGGTCACCGGTGTGCGGCCGCACTGCCGGTTGCTGACCCGTGTGCGGGGGTCGGCGGAGTGCTTCGGTGAGCGCGGTCGCGAAGGCGGTGCAGGTGGGGAAGCGGTGGGCCGGGTTCTTCGCGAGGGCTTTGGCCAGGACCGCGTCGACGGCGGCGGGGAGGCTGGTACGCCGCGAGCTCGCCGACGGGGGTGAGGCGTTGAGGTGGCCGAGCATGACGGTGGCGGGGTTGGGCGCGTCGTAGGGGCCGGCGCCGGTGAGCAGCCGGAAAACGGTGCAGGCAAGGGAGTATTGGTCGCCGCGTCCGTCGAGTGGTTCGCTGCTGAGCTGCTCCGGGGAGGCGTAGGCGATGGTGGCGGTGAACTGGCCGGTGCGGGTCAGGCCGCCGGTATCGTCGAGGAGCTTGGCGATGCCGAAATCGGTGAGCACCACCCGTTCGTCGAATCCCGCGCCGACGCCCGCCGTGCGCGAGAGCAGGATATTGGCGGGCTTCACGTCCCGGTGCAGCACACCCTGGCGGTGCGCGTAGTCCAGCGCGCCCGCCGTCTGGGTGACGATCTGGGTGATGCGGTCGGTCCCGAACTCCGCCGCCGGTACCGCCGCCGCGTCTGTTCCGTCGACGAACTGCATGGCGATCCAGCATCGTTCGTCCTCGACGCCACGGTCGTAGACGGTGATGATGTTCGGGTGATCGAGCTGGGCGATCACATCGGCTTCACGCTCGAACCTGGCCCGGATCTCGGTGTCGGCGAACAACTCCCGATGCATGAGCTTGAGCGCGGTGAGGCGTGGCAGCCTGCGGTCCTTCGCCGCGTACACCGAGCCCATCCCGCCGCGCCCCAGCTCTCGTTCGATGACGAAACCGGCGAAAACCGCCCCGCGCCGCACCATCGCTCACCCCGTTCACCGAATCCGATCGTTGGCAGCCTAATCGGTCGCGTGCGCTCGCCGAGTCGTTGTCACACCGCCGGTGCGTGGGTGTGCGCCCACCGGGTGATGTCGCCGCGGTCGAGCGCGGTGGCGAGCAGGTCGGGGAATTTGTCCGGTGTACAGGCGAAAGCCGGGATGCCGAGCGCCGCGAGCGCCGCCGCGTTGTCGTGATCGTAGGCAGGCGCGCCTTCGTCGGAGAGCGCGAGCAGCACCACCACCTGCACGCCCGATTCCTTCATCGCATTGCACCGGCGCAGCATCTCCTCACGCACACCGCCCTCGTAGAGGTCGGAGATGAGCACGAACAGGCTGTCGGTGGGCCGGGTGATGAGCGATTGAGAGTAGGCGATGGCGCGATTGATGTCGGTGCCACCGCCGAGCTGGGTGCCGAACAGCACGTCGACCGGGTCGCTGAGTTGCTCGGTGAGATCCACGACCTCGGTGTCGAACACCACCAACGAGGTCTTCAGCGACCGCATCGACGCCAGCACCGCGCCGAACACCGAGGCGTAGACCACGCTGGCCGCCATCGACCCCGATTGGTCGATCGCGAGCACCACGTCGCGCTGGATCGCCTGCGACTTGCGGCCGTACCCGACCAGTCGCTCGGGCACAATGGTTCGGTGTTCGGGCAGGTAGTTCGCCAGGTTCTTGCGGATGGTCCGATCGAAGTCGATATCGCGCAGTTTCGGGCGGTGGGTGCGCGCGGCCCGGTTGACCGCGCCCGACACGGCCGCCACCGTCTTGGCCGCGATGCGTCGCTCGATCTCGCGCACGACCTTCTCCACCACCATGCGGGCGGTCGCCTTGGTGGTCTCGGGCATCACCCGGTTGAGACCGAGCAAGGTACCGACCAGGTGCACATCGGGTTCGACCGATTCCAGCAGTTCCGGTTCCAGCAACAGCTGGGTGAGGTTGAGGCGCTGCACCGCGTCGCGTTGCATCACCTCGACCACGGTGGCGGGAAAGTAGGTGCGGATGTCACCGAGCCAGCGCGCCACCCGGGGCGCCGAACCGCCCAGCCCGCCGGACCTTTTCGCCGACGTGCCGGCCTCACCGGTGTTGTACAAAGCGCTCAGTGCCTGATCCATGGCCTGATCCGCCCCCGACCCCAGTCCGCCGAGTTGTTCCTCGGCGGCCGAGCCGAGCACGAGACGCCAACGGCGCGCATGCGTTTCGTCGTTACCGGTCATGGTTGACGCTCCTGATGATCGAGCCGGGTTCGTCGGACAGGTGAGGACTCGCGCCTCGAGACGCGATGGGCGAAGACTGCGCTCATCCGGCGGCGCCGAGAATGCTCGCGGCGGCGCGTAGGGCCAGCTGTCCGCGCGCCGGGTCGACGGCCGTAGCGTTCGCGGTGGCGGCCGGTGCTGGACCGGTGTCGCGCAGGGCCTGGCCGATGGCGCGGCGTTCGCCCGATTCGAAGGAACCGAAGGTGCGGCGCAGCAGGGGCAGGGTGGCGACGAACTGGTCTTCGGGGAGCTCGCGCAGCCAGTCGTCGATGCGGCGCAACAGGTCTCGGTCGTGGACGAGCAGGAGTCCACGGCCGCCGAGGAACCCGTCGATCCAGGCAGCCTTGGCCGCGGGGGTGTTGCCCACCGACAAGGCCGCCGAGAGCCGGCGTGCCGAATCGGCGTCGTCGATGCGTTCGGCATCGCACAGCAGCCGAACGGCGCGTCCGCCGATGGCGCCGTGCACGTCGTCGCGGTCGGCGATGCGGTGCAGGGTGGCCAGCCACTCGGTGGTCGAGCGGGTGTCGTCGCGGGTGCTGACGGCGGTGTGGGCGGCATCGATCTGACGGCGCAGCGCCTCGGCGGCGTCGGTGTCCAAGCCGGTCACCGCACCGGGGAGACCGGCGCAGATGCGCACGAGCAGGCCGTCGGCCACGTGCTCGAGCGCCTTGGTGTCGGTGCCGCGCACGTCGCCGTAGCGCAGGGTGCGGGTCAGGCCGGGCAGGGCGCCGAGCAGGTGGGTGACGTCGTGGTCGAGGGCAGCTGCCGCCTCCAGGCGGGCGATCAGACCGTCGGTGGCGCCGCCGAGGTCGGCGAGCAGCGCCGTCTCGAGCGCGTCGGCGAGTTCGGTGACCGACACACCGTCGCGGCTCGCGGTGTCGAGGATCTTGGCTTCCGCCGCCGTGCGCAGGGTGGTACCCCACACGGCGGCTTCCACGATGCGCACCTCGAACTCGGGTTCCCAACGCAGCGACCAGGTTTCGCGAAAAGTGCCGGTGCTGCGCACCTCACCGACCGTCGGAGTGCCCCACTCGATGCCGAGCAGCCGCAGCCGGTGCAGCAGGTGCGAGCGTTCGACGTCGCGTTCCTTGCGTAGATCGAGGTCGACCGTGCGGATGAGGGCTTCCTGCTTGAGCCGAAGGGTTTTGATGCGCGCCCGCAGATCGGCGGCCAGCGGGACGGTCGGCGTGTTCTCCGGCACCGCACCGAGCGTTTCGCCGACGACGAGCTCGTCGACGACCAGCCGCAGCATGGTCTCGTCCCCGCCGCACATCACCGATCGCACGGCCTCGGTGACCTCCGACAACCCCGCCAGCGGCCTGCCACGCAGGGCGGCGAGCGTGTCGGCCAGGCGAACCGACTCGATGATGTGCGCGCTCGACACCGGCAGATCGTGTGCGCGCAGCACCCCCGCCACCTTCGTCAACCACCGCGCCACCGGCCGCTCGGTCTCGGTGAACAGGTGGTGATACCAGCCGGGTGAGGTGACCCCGGCCCCGTACCCCGAGCCCGATGCCAACCGGGAGTGCGTCCAGGGCACCCACGTCAGAGCGGCTTTCGTCTTCGGGAGTCCCTTCAGCAGACGCATATCCGGCGCCGCCGGACCCAGCGGCCCCACCAGTGCGGGTGCGTGCCACGCCCCGCATACCACCGCAACCCGACGAGCCCCGCCCTTGAGCACCTGCCGCATCGTCTGGCGCATGTATGCCTCGCGCCGCAAGGTGTGCTCGTCGACCACCAGCGGCCCGGCCCCCACCGCTTCGGGCAGCAGGTGCTCGAGCCCCGCACTCTCCACCGACTCCCTGTCCGACGACGTCAGCGGATCGGTCGATGTCGCCAGGTCGTCCGCTTCGGTGCGGGTCGCGGGCTGGTCCGAGCTGATCGGCGTGGCGGGTTCGGCTGTGCCAGCCGGTGCATCCGGGTCTGCCGAGCGGGCCGGTGCCTGGGGTGCGGCCGAGTTCGTGCTGGTCGGGGTGTCTTCGCGCAGGGCCGCCATGGCTTCGATGATGGCGTCGAAAGCAGCGGTGTCGGGGACGGATTCGACGACCGCGTCCCACCAGCGTTCGGCGTCGTCGAAGCCTGCGGCCGAAGCGAGGGCCGCCAGGGGGTCGGTGCGGTCGACGCGGGTGTCGTCCTCGATGGCGAGGACATTGGTGGCAGGCAGATCACAGAAGCGGACCAGGACACCGTTGTCGACGCCGTAGCGCATGGCCTGCCACTCCGGGGAGAACACCGCGAAGGGCCAGAAGGCGGCTCGGGCGGGGGAATCCGGGACGTAGGCCAGCAGGGCGACCGGTGGGCTCATCGTGTCGGCGGCGACGAAACCGACCAGCGGATCGGCGTCGGCGGGCCCCTCGATGAGAATCGTGTCCGGCCGGAACTCCTCGAGGGCCTGCGCCAGCGACCGTGCCGACCCCGGCCCGTGATGACGGATACCGAACACCCGCGTCACGGGTTCACCGGTCGCCGGCTCGTCCCGCGCCTGATCCGGCCGGGTACCGCCTGTTTGTTCGCTCATCGAAAACCCCATGTGTGCTGTGTGATCCGTCCTCCCCGTCGCGCGAGTGTCAGCCGGCGATGTCGCGGCAGGCGCGGTAGAAATCGGCCCAGTCGGGGCGTTCACGGACGACGGCCTCGAGGTATTCGGTCCAGATCACCGCATCGGCGACCGGGTCCTTGACGACCGAACCGAGTACGGCGCCGGCGATGTCGGAGGCGCGAAGCACACCGTCACCGAAGTGGGCC
Organism: Nocardia ignorata NBRC 108230; assembly: GCF_001612905.1. Taxonomy (GTDB): domain Bacteria; phylum Actinomycetota; class Actinomycetes; order Mycobacteriales; family Mycobacteriaceae; genus Nocardia; species Nocardia ignorata. Next base: position 79,648 of record NZ_BDBI01000017.1, read on the forward strand.
GAGAGGGCGAGACCGTTGGTGATCACCGAGATCGCCTCGGCGGTGGACAGCGTGCCCGACGGCGACTTCAGCTTCGTTCGCCCGTCGGCGGTGATGCCCGATCGCAGCTCACGGAACACCCGGACCACGCGCCGCACCTCCTCGGCGGCAGCCGGGACCGTCGGCAACTCCAGTGCGGCACCGAGCTGCTCGACCCGGCGGCTGACGATCGCGACCTCGGAATCCTCGTCGGCGGGCAGCGGAAGCACGACGGTGTTGAAGCGGCGGCGCAGCGCCGAGGACAGATCGTTGACACCCCGGTCGCGGTCGTTGGCGGTGGCGATCACATTGAAACCCTTGGCCGCCTGCACCTCCGCACCGAGCTCGGGGACGGGCAGCGTCTTCTCGGACAGGATGGTGATGAGCGCGTCCTGCACATCCGAGGGAATGCGGGTCAGTTCCTCGATCCGGGCGATCGCGCCGGTGCGCATGGCCGTCATCACCGGCGACGCCACCAGCGCCGCATCGCTCGGCCCCTCGGCGAGCAGCCGCGCGTAGTTCCAGCCGTATCGGATGGCTTCTTCCGCCGTCCCCGAGGTGCCCTGCACCAGCAGGGTCGACTCACCACTGATGGCCGCCGAAAGATGCTCCGACACCCAGGTTTTCGCGGTGCCGGGCACACCGAGCAACAGCAGCGCGCGGTCGGTGGCCAGCGTCGCCACGGCCACCTCCATCAGCCTGCGGGGACCGACGTACTTGGGTGTGATGACCGTGCCGTCGGCCAGCGTGCCGCCGAGCACATAGGTGACCACTGCCCACGGCGACAACTTCCACGACGGCGGACGCGGCCGGTCGTCGACGCGCGCCAGCGCGGTGAGCTCGTCGGCGAAGGCCTGCTCGGCGTGCGGGCGCAGCAGGGTGGTTGCGGATTCGGTCGTCGTCATGACAGCTCCTCGAGCATGGTGGCGCGTTCGGTGAGATCGGTGGCGAGGGTGCGGAAGGCCTGATGCCAGGCGGGGTCGTCGGTGGCCTCGGCCAGCGCGGTGACGTGGGCGGCGAGGCCGACGGGGAGGTGCACGCCTGCCGCGGTGAGCAGGGCGCGATCGGTGTAGACACCCGCACCGGAATGCGGGTGACGTGCCGTGGTGCGGGCGCGTTCGCCGAGCAGCCGCAGTACGTGGGTGGCGACCCGGTCCGGCCAGGGATGGTCGAGTCCGGGCAGGATCGCGTGCAGTTCGGTGAGCTGATGCGCGTCCAGGTCGAGAACGTGCTCGACACGGTCGGCGGGATCGAGCAGCGTGAACAGTTCGCGGCGGCGCAGCACCGCCTGTTCGGTCGGGGTCGCCCCGGCGAAAAGTTCACGCGCCCAGATGGTGTCGCGGGCGGCGAGGGTGGCGTCGACCCAACCGTCGACGATCGCCTTGGCATAGCGCACAGGCAGTGCGAGTGCGAGTGCCGTCGCGGCGGTGTTCTCGGGGGTGGTGCCCAGAATCCGCGTCCACGCCGACAGCGGTGCCGCGGCGATCACCTGGTGCAGGGTTTGCACCGATGCGTCGGAGGTATCCCAGCGCAGCTTCGGCTGTTCGGTGCCGTCGGTGATGCCGTCGCGGCGGGCTTGCGCGCCCACGTCGCCGGGGACATCCACCTCGAGCCCACCGTCGGAGCCGACCCGGATCCACGCCGTGAGCAGCGCGGTCATCCTGGCGCCGTACGCGGAATCGGGGAGCCGGGCGAGCAGACCGGCGGCCGTGCGACGTACGTCGCCGCGCCGGTCGTCGAGCGCCCGTTCCAGGAGGTCTTCGTCGGCGGCGTTCGCACAGATGCCGAGCAGGCCGAGGAGTTCGGCTTTGATCGACCCCGATTCCTTGGGCCACGCGTTGGTCAGCACCTCTAGCCCGCGCGCCGGGTCGACCCGACGCAGGTTGGCGAACCAGTCCTTGCGTTCACCCGGAGTGCCGAACAGCCACACATCGTGCGAGGCAGCGACCTCGACGGAACCGCCGTCGACCACAGGCGAATCCGCAGCGGTCGGAGCATCGGTCCCGGCCGACGATTCGTGGCGCGCCGCAGTGCTCTCCCCGGAAAGGGCCCGGTCGACGGGAAACTCGTCGACCAGCTTCGACCAGGCAGGATTACGCGCCGCCAGCCACCGCCCCCGTCGCCCGGCCAACCGCAGCAGCGGATCACGCAGCGCGGGATCCGACGCCGCCGACAAGGCCTGCACACACAGCACCTCGGGCAATCGGAAGTCGAACGGCTCGGCGGCGGCGAACCATTCGGGAAGGAACGCCGACTTCTCCCGGAGCAGGCGGCCGAGCCGATCGGCCGACCGGCGCGGCAGCAGTGGACGCGGATCATCGAGCGCGGGTTCAGGTTTCGGCGCCGTACCGGGTAGGCGCCCACCTCGCAGGTACAGATCCTGCAAGGCGGCAGTCTCGAGGAGTTTGGCCGCGGTGTCCCCACCACCACGTTGCGGCACCGCGCCCGCGACCGCCGGATCGAGATGCACGCCGTCGAGTCCACGGCGAGCGGTGCCGAGCAAGGCGATCGAAACCAGTTCGGCCAGTTCGGGGCTCGCGGCGGAACCGGTGGGGAACTCGGTTTCCAGGTCGTACACCTCACCGGCGCTGAACACCGACACCGGGTCGAAACCCTCGGCCGACCACTGACCGGTCACCGTCACCGGATGACCACCCGACACCGCGGCCAACCGCCACGGCCGGACCCCGGTGGGCAGGGGCAGCGCGGTGCCCTCGGCATCGACCAGATGCCAACCGTGCTCGTCGATGGCAGGAACCACATCGGTGAGCAGCGCCGGAACAGAACGCACCAGCGGGTCCTCGCTCAGCGCGGTGGCGTAGGCGTCGAGTACATCGCCGATCGTGGTACCGGCGGCTGGGACGGTGGTGAACGGTTCGGGCGCACCGTGGCGGGCACCCCATTGCACACGCAGCGGTACGGGGCCGGGGTAGTAGTGCAGTTCCGCGTCGACCTCGTTGCCCGGTGCGGGCACTTCGCCGGTGAAATTCGGTGTGCCGAAGGAGTGTTCGATCAGCAGCGCCCAGCGGCCGCCGGCACGGCCACGCAACCAGGTGCGTCGCGCGTAGAGCCGTTCCTCCTCGCTCACCCGCATGCCGAGCACCTGCCAACGGTCGCGCACCGCCGGTTCGGCGAGCACGGTTTCGGCCTGCACCGGGTAGCCGATGTGGGAGCGGATGCCGGCCTGCAACGGTTCCGGCAACGCGTCGAGGGTGCGGTGGGCGAGGACCAGCAGATGCAGCCGGGCGTATTCGCGCAGCAGCAGCTCGGGCCAGTGTTCGGTGGTGGCCACCGCCGTGGGCAGCCTGCGCAGTGCCTCCGCGATCCGGGGTGCCTGGGCATCGACCATGCGCGCCGCCACGGCCTCGTAGGCGGCATAGGAGCGGTCGGTCTGGGCGAGGCCGGTGCGAACCTGGTCGGTGAGCCACACCTGCAGCTCGGCCAGCCCCGCCGACACCCGGCCGCGCCGCTGCTCGACCGCCGCGGCCGACGGCGCCGACTTGGCCTTCGGTGCTGCGGTGGCCTTGGCGGCCCGGCCCGCGAGCCACTCGGCCGCGAAGTCGGCGGGCGCGTCCCGCGTCGGCACCGCGCCGCTCGACCACACCAGCAGCAACGACAGGGCGTGCTTGCAGGGAAACTTCCGGCTCGGGCACGAACACTTGTACGCGGGACCGGAGAGATCGACGATCGTCTGGTAGGGCTTGGCCCCGCTGCCCTGGCACAGCCCCCACACCGCGTTCCCCCCGGCACCGGTGTCGCGCCAGCGACTCGCCAGCTTGCGCGCGGCAGCCACCGAGCTCGCATCGGGTGCGAGCGCACGGACCTGGTCCTCGGTCCACAGCGCGGATGTGTCGGTCATCGGTTCCCCCGTTCTCTGTCGCCGAAATATCTACCCGAGCCCACCGACAACTTCGCCCGTTCACGGTGAAGGACCTGGAAAAGCCTGGTGCCGTGGAAAATTCGCGCCGCACCTCTTGCTGTGTGGGGCGAACTCTGGCATTCTGACCTGTTCGGCTCGACCGGACCGCCCGGGCCGCTCAACGCAGCGTAGCGCGGGTGAGAGCACCTCATCGAGCTGCCCGCCGGGGTGGGCGAGGGGTGGACATCGAGGGCCGGTCGCGGCGCCACGATGGCCATTCCACTCCCGCGGGCAGATTCGCTGGGGCGCAGCGCATCCCCTGGGCGAACGCCCGGCGATCGGGTAGCGTTTCGGGCACAGTTGCGCTCGGGGCGTGAAGGGGGGTGTCGCCAGTGTGCTCGGACCGCATCACCGAGGTGGTCGCGCGCGAGCTCGCCGCCGACCCGGCTGTGGAGGACCGGGTCGCCGATTGCGTGCTCGCGGCGCTCACCGAGGTCGACGATGCCGCCGACACCGCCGATGCCGGTGACACGGGCGTCTTCCTTCGCGCCGTCACCGTGCACGGCTTCCGCGGGATCGGCCCCACCGCCACCCTCCGGCTGAATCCCGGACCCGGTCTCACCCTGGTGGTCGGCCGCAACGGCAGCGGGAAATCCAGCTTCGCAGAGGCCGCCGAATTCGCGCTGACCGGCGGCAATCGCCGCTGGGACGGGCGCACCAGCGCCTGGCGCGAAGGCTGGCGCAACCTGCACGAGCCCGATCTCGCCCGGATCGAGGTCGAGCTGCTCACCGGCGGCGGTGCGGTCACCGTCGCGACGCACTGGGCGCCCGGCGCCGAGCTGACCGAGGCGCAGTGGACAGAACGGCGCGGTGACGCGCCGCCCGCCGTCGTCGACCCGGTGAGCAGGCGCCAACGCCTCGACCTGTATCGCCCGTTCCTGTCCTACAGCGAGCTCGGCGCCCTCGTCGACGGCAAACCGAGCGACCTGTTCGACGCGCTGCACCGCCTCCTCGGCCTCGACCAGCTCGCCGCGGCGGCCGAGAGCATCCGGCTACGCAAGCTGGAACTCGAACGCGCCGTGAAGAATTCGCGGCAGGACCGCGCCGACCTGCTCGACGAACTCGCCCAGGTAGCCGACGACCGCGCCGATCGCGTCGCCGACCTGCTCCGCGACCCGGACCCCGACCTCGACGCCATCGCGGCCGAGGTGGCGGGCTCGGTCCTCGGTGCCGAAGGACCCGAGGGCCTGCGCGCCGTCCTGCGCCTGTCCCTGCCCGATCCGGTGGAGGTGGCCGCCGTCGCCGACCGGCTCACCCGCGCCGCCACCGACCTGTCCGCCCACGCGACGATCGACGCCGAATCCGACCTCCGCGTCCTCGAACTGCTCACCCGCGCACGCGAACACGCCGCCACCGCGGGCGCCTGCCCCTGCCCGGTCTGCGGCCGCGGCGACCTGGACGACGACTGGCTGACCGCCGCCGACGCCGAGATAGCCAGGCGCAGTGCCGATCTCGACGCCCTACGCTCCGCCCGAACGGAATTCGAGTCGGCCCTCGCGGCAGCTCGCGCCCTTCCGACGCCGGTGCCCGAGGAATTGGCTCCGGCGATCCAGCCCACGGACCGGGCCGTGAAACCCGGCACGCCGCAGCCCGATGCGCCGATCCGATCGGAAGTACTCGGCAAGCGCCGCGACACGGTCCGGCGATGCTGGGAAGAGTGGGCCGCGCTCGCGACCGCCGACTACGACGAGCAGTCGGCCGACCGCCTCCGCACGACCTACCAGGACCTCGCCGCCGAACTCGCTGCCCTGCAACGCGATGCACGCATCGAACTCGAACGCCTGGATACGGTGTGGTCGCCGCTGGTCCCGCGCATCCTGGCCTGGCTCGAACCGGCCAGGGCCGTCGCGGCCGACGCGGGCGAGTTGCGGATCGTGCGCAAAGCCGCGGACTGGCTCAAGTCGGCGACGACGACCATCCGGGGCGAACGGATGCGGCCGCTGGAGGCGACGGCGCGGTGGGTGTGGAGCACCCTGCGTCAGCAGAGCAATGTGGAGCTCGGGGCGATCCGGTTGCAGGGCAGCGCGGGTACGGCGCGGCGGGTGCTCCTCGACGTCACCGTCGACGAGGTGGACGGCGCCGCGCTCGGCGTGATGAGCCAGGGCGAGCTGCACGCGCTCGGGCTGTCGCTGTTCCTGCCGCGAGCCACGGTGGCGCACAGTCCTTTCCGGTTCGTGATGATCGACGACCCGGTACAGGCGATGGACCCGGCCAAGGTCGACGGACTGGCCCGGGTACTCGCCGAGGTCGCCCTCACCAGGCAGGTCGTCGTCTTCACCCACGACGAGCGCCTCGTCGAAGCCGTGCGCCGCATGCAGCTCGACGCCACCGTGCTCGAAGTGCAGCGCCGCGATCGCTCCGTCGTCGAGGTCAGGGTGACCGGCGACCCGGTGCGCCGCTACCTCGACGACGCCCGATCCCTGCTGCGCACACCGCAACTACCGCCCGCGATCGCCGACGAACTCGTCGCCACCTGCTGCCGTTCGGCCATCGAGGCCGCCGGGCTGGCGAAAGCGCGCCACGAGCTGCTCGCCGCCGGGCTCGCGCACGGCGAAGTGGAGCGCCGGGTTCGCAACGCGCACACCACGCGCGCCATGATCACCCTGGCCATCATGGGTCCCCGCGCCCGCGTGGACGACCTGAACAAGCACCTCAGCGCGGTCGGTGGGCGCTGGCTCGTCGGGGTGTTGCGCGACGCCACCGCGGGCGCCCACGTGCCGATCGACCGGCCGATGCGCGAATTGATCAGCGATACCGAACGATTCATCGCCTGGCTGCGCGCCCACGAACCGGCGATGGTGCGGTCGTGAACGGGCATCCGGTCCGGTCCGGCCGCGCATTCGACCACCTCGTCGGTGTAGCGATGCACCTGAATCGTGCGCGCCGCCGGGGGCGACCCCAGCTCGGGCGCGGCGTCGCCCCCGGGCGCCGGGTGGCCGAGAGTCGTGCGGCAGGGCCGGCCGGGAGACGTTGTGCGGCAAGGCTGGTCGGGCCGTGGTGAACCGTCGTGGCAGGCCGCGGCGGGCCGAGTTCACCCCGCGTCCTTCCGTCGCCGAACGGTTGGTGGCCGCCGACGACCTGCTGAACGGGTCGGTCTCGGACGCCGGGGGAGTGTGGTCGCGGGCCGTCGCCTGGATCCTGCGGTTGGCGTTGGAGCAAGCTGTGGACGAACTGTGGGCCCAGATCGCGCCGGAACTCATGCGTTGCCCGATGCGCGCCCAGCTGCTCGCCCTTCGGGTCTATGCCGGTCCCGAAACCGCAGGTCAGGTGGGTGCGCTCTGGGCGGCGCTCTCGCGCGCGGCCCACCACCTCGACTACGAGATGGCGCCGAGCGTCACCGACCTGCGCCGCTGGCGCGACCAGACGACCGAACTGTGGCGGGCCCTGGAACTGGTCCCGTTGACGCACCAGACCTTCGGCTGAGCACGGTCGGCGATCGGCCGCCCGCACACACCCGGCAGGATGGCCCCATGGGTGAAGCGAAACCATGTCCGTGCCGGCGCGGCGAACCGTTCGATGCCTGCTGCGGCCCGATCCTGGCCGGTGCGCGCGCGGCGGCGACCGCCGAAACCCTCATGCGCTCGCGCTACACCGCCTACGTCGTCGGCGACACCGACTACCTGCTGCGGTCCTGGCATCCGGACACCCGCCCGAAGGACCTCGAACTCGATCCCGACCAGCGCTGGTTGTTCCTCGAGATAGTGCGCACCGAACGCGGTGGACCGTTCGACGACAACGGCACTGTCGAGTTCATCGCCCACTACCGGCTCGACGGCACGCGCGACGGCATGCACGAGGTGAGCACCTTCGTCCGCGTCGACGGCGCCTGGGTGTACCTCGACGGTGTGTTCGCCGCCTGAACCGGGGATACTGCACCGGTGGCCCGCATCGCGATCGAATACTGCACGCAATGCCGCTGGCTGCTGCGCGCGAGCTGGATGGCACAGGAACTGCTGAGCACCTTCGGCACCGATCTCGCCGAGGTGGCGCTCGTGCCGGGGGAGGGCGGCGTCTTCCGGATCACTCTCGACGGCGATCAGCTGTGGGAACGCAAGGCCGACGGCGGCTTTCCGGAGATCGCGGTGCTCAAGCAGCGGGTTCGCGACCGGATCGCACCCGAGCGCGACCTCGGGCACGTCGACCGGCGCGACTGATCAGCAGCAGCCGCCCCCACCACAGCATCCGCCACCCGCGGGCTGTGCCGCGGGCATCGGCGCGGCGCCGCGACCCACGGTGGCGAAGGTGGTCAGCAGTTTGACGGTGTCGTCGTGGCCCGCCGGGCAGGACGCCGGATCCGAGGACTGCGCCATCGGCCGGTTCACCTCGAATGTGTCGCCGCAGGAGCGGCACCGGAAGCTGTAGTTCGGCATGCGGCAAGTGTAAGTCGCCACGGCCGCACCGACACCTGGCCGGTCAGCACACTCGCAGCTATCGAATTTCGGTGCGGTGCGGTTCGCCGCGCACCGCGCTGACGTCGATCGAAGGCATGCTGCCCGAACGCGGCTCCGGCAGTCCAGATCGCCGGGCGATGACACCGTGAGGAGGCCGAAGCTGTACCGGCGAGTAACCGTTACCTGCGGAAATGGTGCGTTGGCGGCGTGCCAGTGGCGTGCCGACGTACTCTCGTAAGGAGTCACCAGGTGCTGCGGCCCGCGGGAGCAAACGCACAGGCACTCGTGGATCGCGCCGGCTAGGAGGTGTGCGATGAGCATTCAGCCCGATCTCGACCAAGGCACGTGGACCCACGAAGCCGAACCACTGGCGCACACCGAGTACGGCACGGTCAGCGGAATCTGGGAGGGGCCGGTCGCCGTGTGGCGCAGCGTGCCCTACGCGAAAGCGCCCTCCGGCCCGGCTCGATTCCGTCTCCCCGAGCCGCCGAAGCCCTGGGAGGGCGTGCGCGACTGCGCGGTCTTCGGTGAGATCGCACCGCAGGCGATGGGCGCGATGGTGCCCGTCGACTCGGATCTGCGGATGGGCGAGGACTGTCTGTGGGTGAACGTGTGGTCACCCCGGCCCCAGCCCAGCGACGACGAACCGCGCCCCGTGATGGTGTGGCTGCACGGCGGCGCCTACTGCCTCGGCACCGCCGCGCAGACCATCTACAACGGGCGCAGACTCGCGGAAGCGGGCGACGTGGTGGTCGTGACGGTGAATTACCGGCTCGGGGTCCTCGGTTTCCTCGACCTGTCGTCCTTCGGCGACCAGTTCACCCCGAACCTCGGCCTGCACGATCAGCTGGCCGCCCTCGCCTGGGTCCGCGACAATATCGCCGCGTTCGGCGGCGACCCCGGCAATGTGACGGTCTTCGGCGAATCCTCCGGTGCGGGCTGCGTCACCGCGCTGCTCACCGCACCGGCCGCCGACGGGTTGTTCCACAAGGCGATCGCCCAGAGTCCGCCCGCTACCACGGTTTTCGGGCAGGAACGCGCCGCCGTCGTCGCACAGCGGTACCTGGAACTGCTGGAACTCGGTGCGGGCGAAACGGATCGGTTGCTCGAGCTGCCGATCGAACAGCTCGTGGAGGTCGGTGCGGTACTGCTCGACGAGGTGCCGACCAAGGAACCGGGCAGACTGGCCGCCGCCCCGGTCGTCGACGGGGACCTGTTGCCCGCCTATCCGATCGACCGTTTCCAGCATGGCCTTTCCCGTCGGGTGCCGTTGCTGATCGGCAGCAACAAGGACGAGGCCTCCCTGTTCCGGGTGCTCAAATCCCCGATCATGCCGGTGACGCCCGACGCCGTGAACGCCATGCTGCAGGACGTCGCCGCCTCGCACCCGGAGATGTCGCCGGAACGGATCGCCGAGATCACCTCCGCGTATCCGGATCTCACCAAGATCCGTGGCGCGCTCGCCATGTCGACCGATGCCGCGTTCCGTATGCCCGCCGCGTGGGTCGCCGAAGGGCACGCCCAGCACTCACCGACCTGGAAGTACCGGTTCGACTACGCGACACCGATGTTGAAGGCGGCCCGGGTCGGTGCCGGCCACGCCACCGAATTGCCCTATGTGTTCGGCAATTTCGGCACGCTCAACCACGACCCGACCTTCTGGCTCGGCGGTCGCAAGGTCTCGCTCGCGGTCTCGGGCCGGATGCAGCGCCGCTGGCTGGCCTTCGCCGAACACGGCGTGCCCGCGGCACTGGACGGTTCCAAGCACTGGCCGCGCTATCTGCCCACCGACCGGACCACTTTGCTCATCGACACCATCGACCGGGTCGTCGACAATCCCGACGCCGAACTGCACACCGCCTGGGGCGACCACGCCGTCGGCTTCAGCTGAGCAGTGTCACACGTCGGTGGAGAAGCGGATGCCGCCGTCGGGGATCTCCACGCCCGGCCACACCCTCGCCCCGCGCAGCAGTTCGCAGCGGGCACCGACCTGGGCGCCGTCACCGATCACACCGTCACGCACCAGCGCACGCGGACCGATCCGGGCGCCGAAACCGACGATCGACCGTTCCACGGTCGCGCCCGCCTCGACGACCGCGCCGTCGAAGATCACCGCACCGTCGAGTCGGGCACCCGCGCCGATCTCGGCGCCACGCCCGACCACGGTGCCGCCGATGAGCAGCGCGCCGGGAGCCACGCCCGCACTGGGGTGCACCAGCGACTCACCGCGCTGTCCCGGCAGGGCGGGGGAGGGAGCGATGCCGCGGACCAGGTCGGCCGAACCGCGAACGAAGTCCTCCGGGGTGCCCATATCGCGCCAGTAGGAGGCATCGACGTGACCCTGCACGCGGGCACCCTCGGCCAGCAGCGCGGGGAACACCTCGCGCTCCACCGACACCGGGCGACCGGTCGGGATCTTCTCGATGTACTCGCGGCGGAACACATAGCAACCGGCGTTGATCTGGTCGGTCGGCGGATCCTGGGTCTTCTCGAGGAACGCCGTGACCCGGCCTTCCTCGTCGGTCGGCACACAGCCGAACGCGCGTGGATCGCTCACCCGGACCAGGTGCAGGGTCACATCGGCGTTGGTCGACTCGTGGGTGTCGAGGATCGCGCCGAGGTCGGTGCCGCCGAGCACGTCGCCGTTGAAGACCATCACATTGTCGGCACGCAGCTTGGGGAGCACGTTGCGGATGCCGCCGCCGGTGCCGAGCGGTTCGGTCTCGGTGACGTACTCCAGGTCGAGTCCCAGCTCCGAGCCGTCGCCGAAGTGCTCCTCGAACACCTCCGCCTTGAAGGAGGTGCCGAGCACGACGTGGGTGATCCCGGCCTCGGCGATGCGGGCCAGCAGGTGGGTCAGGAACGGCAGCCCGGCCGTCGGCAGCATCGGCTTGGGCGCCGAGAGGGTGAGCGGACGCAGCCGCGTGCCCTGTCCGCCGACGAGGATGACCGCGTCGGTGCCTGCATTGCCTGCCATCGAGTTTCCCCTGTTCACAGTGGACCGGCCCTACTCAGGCGCCGGTTCGCGCTTTCTCACGCAGCGCCGATCGAACCGCAATCCGGGAGCGAACCGCAAGTCCGGCCCGCAATGCGAGCCGCAGCGGCGCCTGCCACCAGTGCGGATGCCGGTCGGCCTGGAAACGGTAGGCGCTGGCATGGTGGGCGGGCAGCATCAATTCCGGGTGCTTGCCCGCGGCGTGACCCTTGGCGTGGGTCACCTCGGCGTCCGGGACGAACACATTGTGCCAGCCCGCCTTGCCCATGCGGTCACCGAAGTCGACGTCCTCCATGTACATGAAGTAGCGCGAGTCGAAGCCGTCGATGGTGTCGAACGCGGCGCGACGCACCAGCAGGCACGAGCCCGACAGCCAGCCGACCACCCGCTCCGACAGCTCCTCGTTCTCCTGCCGGTACCGCACCGACCAAGGGTTCTTCGGCCAGATCGCACCGAGGATCGCGTGCCCCGCACCATCGGCCAGGCCGGGCACCCGCCGTGCCGAGGGGTAGACGCTGCCGTCGGGTTCGCGCACCATCGGCCCGAAGGCGCCCGCGCGCGGCCAGCGCTGCGCGGCCTCGAGCAGCTTGTCGATGGAGTCGACACCCCAGCGGATGTCCGGGTTGGCCAGGATCACGAATTCGATCGACGGATCGATCTCGGCGACGGCCCGGTTGATGGCGCCGCCGTAGCCGATATTGCCGCCGGTACGCAGCAGCCGCACGTGCGCGTTGGCCTCGGCCACCAGCTCGGGCACGCCGTCGGTCGACCCGTTGTCGGCCAGGATCACCTGCGGCTTCTCGCTGGTCGCGTCGGCGAGGGTGGTGATGAAGTGCTCGAGATGCTCGCCCGGTGAATAGGTCACCGTGACGACGGCCAGACCGGCGGGGGCGGGGGATTCGGCTGCGTTCACGAGTGCGCAGCCTAGTCGGACAAACGGCGAAGTGTGTCGGTGAGTGCGGAACGCCAAGGCCGCATCGGGGTCAGGCCCGCGTCGTTCCAAACGCGGGGTGAGAGCACCGAATAGGGCGGGCGCGGCGCGGGTCTGGGGAACGCGCTCGAATCGCACGGCAGCACCCGGGCCGGGTCGGCGCCGAGCTCGGTGAAAACGGCGACGGCCAGGTCGAACCAGGTGGCGGTGCCGGAGTTGGTCGCGTGCAGCACCCGGGGTGCGTCGGGGCGCTCGGCGAGCTCGAGCAGGGCGGCGGCCAGGTCGATCGCGCTGGTCGGCGACCCGAGCTGGTCGTTCACCACGGTGACGGTGTCGCGTTCGCGCTCGAGCCTGCGCATGGTCGCGACGAAATCCCCCTCGACACCGGCGTACACCCAGGCCGTTCGCACGACCTGCGCGTCGGGGCAGCCGTCGAGCACGGCCCGCTCACCCGCCAGTTTCGACTGGCCGTAGACCGTCGCCGGACCGGTGGGGTCGTCCGGTTCGTACGGTGTGCTCGCGGTGCCCGGGAACACATAGTCGGTCGACACGTGGATCAGTCGTGCGCCGGTGGCGGTACAGGCGGCGGCGAGTACGGCCGGACCGGTGGCATTGGCGGCGAACGCGGCCTCGCGGTCGGTTTCGGCGGCGTCGACGGCGGTGTAGGCCGCGCAGTTGAGCACCACCGCGCCGGGTGTGAGTATCGCCTCCACCGCCGCGCGGTCGGTGATGTCGACCTGCGACCGGCCGAGGCCGCGCGCGTGCGGGGCCAGACGCAGGATTTCCCGCCCCAGCAGCCCACCGGCGCCGGTTACGATCAGGGGAGCTCGAGTGGGGAAATCGGCATTCACGCGGCCAGTCTGGCACGCCGCAACACCTGCGGGTCGGCCCGACTGTGGTAACTGTTGGTTAGCCTGTGTTCACGACAGTGGGGTTTGCGGGGAGGCGTGCAGGGCGGGGCGCCGCGAGGTCGAGAGGAAGCACGAGTGCGAGAGTCGACAGGATCACCGTCGGCCACCACGCCTGCGGGACCGGCGAAGGTGATGGTGGCGATCGCGGCGGTCCTGGTGCTCGCGATCACCGGGTTCGCCTGGCGCAGCGTCGACAATCTGATCGCCAATATCGAACGCATCGGTGGGCTCGGTCTGGGCGGCGGCCGCGACGGCGCCGTCGACATCCTGCTCGTGGGTGTCGACAGCCGCACCGACGCCCACGGCAATCCGCTCACCAGCGCCGAACGCGCCATGCTGCACGCCGGCGACGAAGTGGGCACCAACACCGACACCATCGTGCTGGTCCGCGTCCCCAACGACGGCCGCTCCGCCACCGCCATCTCCATCCCCCGCGACTCCTACGTCGATATCCCCGGTCAGGGCAAGGCCAAGATCAACTCCGCCTACGGCGCGACGAAAGAGACCGAACGCGCCAAGATGCTCGCCGACGGCGATGCCGAGGCCGACGCCGAACGCGACTCGACCAAGACGGGCAGGCAGGCGCTGATCAAGTCGGTGGCCGATCTCACCGGCGTCACCGTCGACCACTACGCCGAGGTGAGCCTGCTCGGGTTCGTGCTGCTCACCGATGCCGTCGGCGGGGTGGAGGTGTGCCTGAACAACGCGGTCGACGAATACATGTCCGGCGCGCAGTTCCCGGCGGGAAATCAGCGTCTCGACGGTGCGCAGGCATTGAGTTTCGTGCGGCAGCGCCACGATCTGCCGCGCGGCGACATCGACCGGATCGTGCGTCAGCAGGTGTTCATGGCCCAGCTGGTGGGTCAGCTGCTCAACGCCAAGACGCTGGCCGATCCCGGCAAGCTCAGCGAGATCAGCGAAGCCGTCGGGCGCACGGTCGTCCTCGACGACGACTGGGACGTGCTCGCCTTCCTGCAGCAGCTCAAGGACCTCTCCGGTGGCCAGGTCGAGTTCGACACCATTCCCGTCGCCGACCTGAACAGCATGACGGCCAACGGCGAATCGGTGGTTCGGGTGGAACCGAAGGCCGTGCAGGACTACGTGGCCGGACTGGTCGGCGAGGAGAAACCGGCCGAGGAGAAGAAGGTCGACCCGTCCACGGTGACGGTGAGCGTGTTCAACGCCGGTGGCGCGACGGGCTTGGCGGCCAAGGTCGCGGCCGCGTTGACCGGTAAGGGTTTCCGCGAGGGTCTGGTCGGGAACTATTCCGGGGGGAGTGTGAGCTCGAGCCGGGTGCTCGCCGCCGACAGCGCCGATCCCAAGGCCGTCGCGGTGGCCGAGGAACTCGGCGGCCTGACCGTGGTCGCGGATCCGTCGCTGTCGGCGGATTCGGTGAGCGTGGTGCTGGCGAGCGACTACTCTGGTCCCGGCTCGGCCGCGGCAGGCATGTTCGATTTCGACGGAACATCCTCGGCGACCGCCACGCCAGTACCGCCCGCCCCACCGATCGACGCAGGCCAGAACGGACCGAAATGCGTGAATTGACCTATGCGTGAGCCCAATTCGACACTGACCGACGCCCTCCTCGACCCGATCCTCGAACGCGATCCCGCCGGACCGCGCGTCACCTGGTACGACGACGCCACCGGCGCCCGCATCGAACTGTCCGGGCTGACGCTGGCCAACTGGGCGGCCAAGACCGCTAACCTGATCCGCGACGAGTTCGCGCTCACCCCTGGCGCGCGGGTCGCGGTGCTGCTGCCCGCGCACTGGCAGACGGCCGCGGTGCTGCTCGGCTGCTGGTGGGCCGGAACCGAAGTGGTGCTCAGCCCCGATCCGGACGCCGACCTCGCCCTGGTGACGCCCGACCGGCTCGACGACGCCGACGGCGTCGGCGAGGTCGCGGTGCTGTCGCTGGACGCCATGGGCACACCCGTGCGCGACCTGCCGGTCGGTGTCACCGATTTCGCCACCGCGGTGCGCGTGCACGGTGACCAGTTCCTGCCCGGTGGTTTCCGGGCCGCTCTCGACGGTATGTCGGTGGGCGAGGTACTCGACGCGGCGAAGAAATCGGCGGCGATGCAGGGTATTTCCGCCGGTGACCGGGTGCTGTCGAGCGCGCCGTGGGACACCGCGGCCGAGCTGATCGACGGGTATCTCGCCGTTCTCGGCGCCGGTGCGTCGCTGGTGCAGGTGGTCAATCCCGACGCGACGGCCACCGAGCACCGCGCCGAGACCGAACGGGTGACCGTGCGGCGCTGAGCCGCTCGTCTCCTACCTGGGTATAGGTCGGCCTCCGCCCGAGGAACGTGGTTTCTGTCACACCCCGTCCGTACTGTGGAAGACATCTTCGGCAGTACGGCGCAAAGGGGCGGCTATGAACGTCGGGTACTGGATCCGCTGGTCGGCACAGCACGGGATTCCCCGTGCCTTCCTGCGCTGGCGTGCGCGGCGCGGAGACACCTTCGCCACCCTGCTCGCCGGCGAGCGGGGGCTGCACGATCCGTACCCGCTCATCGAGGAACTGCGCGGCCCCGGTCTGCGACGCACGCCGTTGGCGTACGCGTGCTTCGAGCACGCGAAGGTGCGAAGCATCCTGCGCGACAACAGATTCGGTGTCTTCCCGGCATTGGGTCCCGAGGTGCCACCGACGTTGCGCAAGCTGGCCGAACGAGTGGTTCCGCCGCCGAGCCCGGTCGAGCCGCCGTCGATGCTCGTGCTCAATCCGCCCGAGCACACCAGGATGCGCAAGCCGGTGGCGTCGGCCTTCACCCCGCGTGCCATCGGCAGGCTGCGCGACCGGGTCGAAACCGTCACCACCGAACTGCTCGACGCGATGCCCGCGCACGGCTCGATCGACCTCGTCACCGATTTCGCGGCCCAGGTGCCGATCGCGATCATCGCCGAGATGCTCGGGTTCCCCGCCGCCGACCGCGAGCTGTTCCTGCGCTGGGGCGACCGCGTCACCCCGCTGCTCGACATCGGCACCTCTTGGCGCTCCTACCGGGAGGCGATGGCCGCCACCGACACCCTGGCCGACTATCTGGCCGAGCACATCGAGAAGCTGCGTGACGAACCGGGCGACGACATCCTCTCCAGCCTGGTCACCTCCGGCGACCTTACGATGCGCGAACTGCAGGCAGGCGCGGGACTGCTGATGGGCGCGGGCTTCGAGACCACGGTCAACCTCATCGGGAACGCGGTGGCCGCGCTGTCGGCCAACCCCGACCAGCTCGCCATCGCCCAGAACGACCCCGACCGCTGGCCCGACGTGGTGGAGGAGACGCTGCGGTTCGACCCACCCGTGCAGACCACGGCCCGGGTGGCGCTCGAGGACGTCGAGGTCGACGGGATGACGGTGAAGGCGGGTGCCACCGTCATCCTGTCGCTGGCCGGTGCCAACCGCGACCCCTCGGTCTTCGCCGATCCGGACCGCTTCGACATCGACCGCCCGAATGCCAAGGAGCACGTGGCCTTCAGCAGCGGCATCCACGCCTGCCTCGGCGCGAGCCTGGCCAGGATGGAAGCGGTACACGCCCTGCGCGCGCTCTACGCCCGCTACCCGGATCTGCGCTTACGCGGAGAACCGGTGCGCCGCAACCTGTTCACCCTGCACGGGTTCGAGCACATGCCGGTCGACCTCGGTCCGGTAGCGCGCACCGGGGCGCCCGACAATCTGGCGGGCGCCACCACCCAGGGGTGACCTAGGTCGAAACCCGCCAGCGGTAGCGGGTTTTCGGGCGCCCGGCCCGGCCGTAGTCGGCCCGGCGTTCGGCGAGGCCGTCGTCGGCGAGTTTCTCGAGATACCGCCACGCGGTGATCCGGGAAACGCCGACGGCCGCGGCGGCATCGGTGGCGGTGATGCCCGCCTCGGCCGCGCGCACCGCCCGCGACACTTCCTCGAGGGTGTGCTGCACAACGCCCTTCGGGGCGCCCGCGCGCTGGTCGGCGGTGCGCAGCGCACCGAGCGCGCGGTCGATGTCGTACTGCGACAGCGCCGCTTCGCCCGCGGGCAGGGCGGTGTCGAAATCCCGGTAGCGTTCCAGCTTCTCGCGAAAGGCGGCGAAGGTGAACGGCTTGAGCAGATACAGCACCACCCCGTGTGCGACGGCGCTGCGGACCATGGTCAGCTCCCGCGCCGAGGTGATCGCGATGACATCGGGACGCGGGGAGAGCCCGTTGAGCGCGGCGGCCACCTCGAGACCGTTGATGTCGGGCAGCCCGATATCCATCAGCACCAGGTGGAACGGATTGCCGTCGGCGATCGCCGACGCGGCGAGATTGAGCGCGTCATGACCGGTATGGGCGACGCCGCCGGTGACGAACCCGTCGAGCCGTTCGAGATAGGCCCGGTGTGCCTGGGCGATCAACGGTTCGTCCTCGACGATCAGGACGCGGATCATGGGTTCTCCCTCAACGGAATTCGGACGGTGACCGCGCTGTGTGGTGCGGCCGTTGTGGTGATGGCACCGCCGTGTCGATCGACGAGACGGTGCACGAGTGCCAGGCCGAGGCCGGCATGATCGGATTTGGTCGTGTAGCCGCGTTCGGCGGCGCGCTCGAACATCTGCGCCGACATACCGGGGCCGCTGTCGGAGACGCGCACACAAAGGTGCCCGTCGCGGTGACTCACCGACACCTCGACCCGCTTGTCGATGGTGCCCGCGGCCGCGTCGATGGCGTTGTCGACCAGGTTGCCGACCAGCGTCACGGTTTCCTGCGCCGAGAGCGGGTCGGTGGAATCGAGCGCGGTGTCCTCGCTGATGGCGAGACTCACGCCGCGCTCGGCGGCCTGGTCCACCTTGCCGAGCAGCAGCGCAGCCAGCGCCGCGTCACCGACGGCCGCCAGCAGCCGGTCGATCAGTACCTGCGAGAGCGCGAGCTCGTCGGTGGCGAATGCCACCGCCTCGTCAGGCCTGCCGAGCTCGACCATGGTGACCACGGTGTGCAGTTTGTTGGCCGCCTCGTGCGCCTGGGCGCGCAGCGATTCGGCGAAATTGCGCACCGTGTCGAGCTCGCCGAGCACCGCGCGCAGTTCGGTCTGGTCGCGGATGGTGAGGACGGTACCGATCTGCTCGCCCTCCCAGGTCACCACGTCCTGGTTCACCAGCAGCACGCGGTCGGTGGTCACATGCGTTTCGTCGCGCACCACGCCCGGGCGCTCCTGGCGCAACGAGACGGGCAGGTCGTCGCGATACACCGGCCCCTGCGGCAGATCGAGCAGGGTGCGCGCCTGGTCGTTGACCACCTCCGCGGGCCCCGGGCCGGTGCCGAACACCACCAGACCCTCGTGGACCGAATGCAGCACCGCGTCGTGGTGCTCGTAGAGCGCGCGCAACTCGTCGGGTGCCAGGCCGTGGGTCTGCCTGCGCAGCCGCCTGCTGAGCAGGAACGAGGAGAACGCGGCCAGCGCGAGCCCCGCCGCGCTCACCCCGAGGATCAGCGGCAGCTGCGAGGCCACCTGGGTGCCGATCCTGGCCCTGGTGACCCCGGCCGATACCAGCGCGACCACCCGGCCGCGGTCGTAGACCGGCGTCACCGCCCGGATCGACGGGCCGAGCGTGCCGGTGAACGTCTCGGTGAACGTCTGCCCGGCCAGCGCCTGGTCGATGCTGCCGGAGAACGGCTTGCCGATCATCTCCGGATTCGTGTGGGTGTAGCGGGTGCGGTCCGGCGCCATCACCACGATGAAATCCATCCCGGTATCGGCCCTGATCCGCTCGGTGGTCGGTTGCAGCAGTCCGCTCGGATACGGCGAGCTCACCGCCGCCAGCGTCGACGGCGCTCTGGCCACCGACACGGCGACATCCCTGACCTGAAGCTCCGTGGCCACATCGTGGTCGCGTCTGGCGTCGAGCACGGCGAGCACCGTACCCGTGCCGATCATCAGCGCCAGCACCACCAGCTGCCACACGAAGGCCTGTCCGGCAAGCGACAGTCGTCCTCGTCGCATCCTGCCCTCCGACCTCGAACTGAACGTTATGTACCTAAAGCACGTTATGTACCAAACGTGACGACGATCACACCAGCAGGGCATGCTCGCTGCCATGAGCACAACCACCGCGCGAAAACGAGACCATACCCACTGGCTGTACATCGCGGTGATTATCGCGGTGCTCGCGGGCATTCTCGTCGGCAGGCTGGCACCGGAGTTCGGTCAGTCACTGGCGCCGCTGGGCACCCTCTTCGTGAATCTGATCAAGATGATGATCGCGCCGGTCATCTTCTGCACCATCGTGCTCGGCATCGGTTCGGTGCGGGCGGCGGCCACCGTCGGCAAGGTCGGCGGCCTGGCCATCGCCTACTTCCTCGCCATGTCGACGGCCGCACTCGGTATCGGCCTGGTGGTCGGCAACCTGATCGAACCCGGCTCCGGACTCGGCGAGGCCAATCCCGGTGCGGGCGCCAAGTACGCCGAGCAGGCGCACGGTGCGGGTGGTACCTGGGACTTCATCCAGGACATCGTGCCGACCACGCTGGTGTCCTCGCTGACGGCAGGCAGCGTGCTGCAGGCGCTGTTCGTGGCCCTGCTCGTCGGATTCGCGGTGCAGGCGATGGGCGCGGCGGGCGAGCCGATCCTGCGGGCGGTGTCGATCGGGCAGAAGCTCGTGTTCCGTATCCTGTCGATGATCCTGTGGCTGGCGCCGATCGGTGCCTTCGGTGCGATCGCCAATGTCGTCGGGCGCACGGGCTGGTCGGCGGTCGTGGAGCTGGCGACGCTGATGGTCGCGTTCTACCTGACCTGCCTGGTGTTCGTCTTCGGTGTGCTCGGCGCGGTGCTGCGGATCGTGTCGGGTGTGTCGATCCTGAAGCTGTGCCGGTACCTGGCCCGGGAGTACCTGCTGATCGTGGCGACCTCGTCCTCGGAGTCGGCGCTGCCACGGCTGATCGCCAAAATGGAGCACGCCGGGGTGGAGAAGACCACGGTCGGTGTCGTCGTGCCGACCGGGTACTCGTTCAACCTCGACGGCACGGCCATCTACCTGACGATGGCCTCGATCTTCATCGCCGACGCCCTCGGTCAGCCGCTGAGTATCGGCGAGCAGATCGGCCTGCTGCTGTTCATGATCATCGCGTCCAAGGGTGCGGCGGGCGTCACCGGCGCGGGCCTGGCAACGCTGGCGGGCGGTCTGCAGAGCCACCGCCCCGAACTCCTCGACGGTGTCGGCCTGATCGTCGGCATCGACCGGTTCATGTCCGAAGCCCGTGCGCTGACCAACTTCTCGGGCAACGCCGTCGCCACCCTGCTCATCGGCACCTGGACCAAAACCGTCGACGCCGACCGCACCCGCCGCGTCCTCGACCGCGAACTCCCCTTCGACGAGGAGACCATGGTCGACGACGAACACGGCGCCCCCGAGCCCAAGCCCGAGACCGAGCCCAAGCCCGTGACCGAGCCTGCCACTATCGCAGTGCAGTAGAACAGTGGACCGGCCCCGTCTCGCTCGGGGCCGGTCCACTGTTCCGGTGTTCAGGCGCGGGCCCACTTTCCCGGGTTGAGGTGGAACTGCACCAGCGCGGTCGCGTGCCCGTGCCCGAGGCCGTGCTCGGACTTCAGCCAGTTCACCAGCACGCTGTGGGAGCCGTCGGTGGCGGCGAGCATCGTCAGCCATTCGTCCACGTGCCGACCGTGTTCGGTCTCGATGGTGGGAAAGTAGGACGCGGGGCCGTGCGGTGCGTTTGCCATGAATCTCTCCTCGTGCGCGTTACCGGTGAAGACGGCGCGCACCTTCCGAAATCATCGCCGTGTGCGCGGCGTCATACCGGGGACGGGACACACCGACGGGCCCCGGTCCGGCCCCGGGACGTGACGCGGCACTCGCCCGCCGGCGCGGATTCGCCGCGTAGGTTGGAGAGAAAGTCGGTCGGCGAAGGGACGGCGATGGCCGAAGTCGTAGTGGTCGGTTCGGGGCCGAACGGGCTCGCCGCGGCGGTGATCGCGGCGCGCGCCGGGCTGTCGGTGCGGGTGCTCGAGGCACAGGAGCAGCCGGGTGGTGGTTCACGTACCGCCGAGCTGACCCTGCCGGGCTTCCATCACGATGTGTGCGCGGGCGCGCATCCCATGGCCTTGGCCTCACCGTTCTTCCGTGCGTTCGACCTCGCCGCGCACGGTGTGGAACTACTCGCCCCCACCGTCTCCTACGCGCATCCGCTCGACGGCGGCGTCGCCGGACTTGCCTGGCGCAATCTGGAATCCACGGTCGCCGACCTCGGCCGCGACGGTCCGGCTTGGCGTTCGCTGTTCGCCCCGCTGGTCGAACACTGGCCCGCGGTGGTGGAGCTGGCGATGTCGGACCTGCGGCACCCGCCGCTGAACGTCCCGACGGGTGTGCGATTCGGGCTGCGGGTGCTCGAACAGGCATCACCGCTGTGGAACAACCGTTTCCACGAGGACGTGGCCCCCGCCATGCTCACCGGGGTGGCCACCCACGCCATCACCCAGCCGCGCGCCATTCCCGCCGTCGGCGCCGGACTGCTGCTCGGCACTCTCGCCCACGCGGGTGGCTGGGTGATCCCGCGCGGCGGCAGCCAGGCCATCCCCGACGCGCTGATCGCGGAGCTGGAACGCCTCGGCGGCGAGGTGGTCACCGGTCATCGCGTCGACGATTTCGCCGAACTCGCCACCGCCCGCGCCGTCCTGTTCGACACCTCACCCGCCGAACTGCTGCGCATAGCGGGTGACCGCCTGCCCGAGCGCTACCGCAACAGCCTCGGCCGTTTCCGCTACGGCGGGGCGGCATGCAAGGTCGACTTCGCCCTGTCGGGCCCGGTGCCG
Organism: Nocardia ignorata NBRC 108230; assembly: GCF_001612905.1. Lineage (GTDB taxonomy): Bacteria > Actinomycetota > Actinomycetes > Mycobacteriales > Mycobacteriaceae > Nocardia > Nocardia ignorata. The sequence continues at coordinate 101,589 of NZ_BDBI01000017.1, forward strand.
TGGACCGCACCCGGTGCCGACCTGGCAGGCACCCTGCACCTGATCGGCACCCGAGCCGAGGCGATGCGGGCCGAAAAGCAGATCGCCGCAGGGAGATTCGCCGATCGCCCGTATGTGCTCGCCATTCAGCCCGGCGTCGTCGACAGCACCCGCGCCCCCGAGGGCAAGCACACCTTCTACACCTACGCCCACGTCCCCAACGGATCCGATCGCGATATCACCGAGGACGTGATCGCCCAGGTGGAACGCTTCGCCCCCGGCTTCCGCGACCTCATCCTCGCCAAGCACGTGCGCCCCGCCGCGTTCATGCCCGCCCACAATGCCAACTACATCGGCGGCGATATCTCCGCGGGCGCGATGACCCTGCGCCAGACCGTGTTCCGGCCCCTGGCCCGCTGGAACCCGTACGCCACTCCGATTCCCGGCACCTACCTGTGTTCGTCGTCGACGTCCCCCGGCCCCGGCGTGCACGGCATGTCCGGACTACACGCGACACACCACATGTTGCGCACCCGGTTCGGCATCGTCACCGATCCGCTCGACCTGTTGCGCGGCGAGAAACCCGCCTATCGGTGACTGCCGGTGGCACCGGCCTTCTCGGGCCGGAACACGTCGGGCTCGAGATAGACCGTGCGCACGCTCGGCGCCGCCGCGCGGATGCGGGCGTCGGCGGCGTCGATCGCGGCACCGACGCGGCTGATGTCGAGTTCGGGCTGCATGGCGATCTTGGCGTTCACCAACAGGTCCTCCGGACCGAGGTACTGCGTCTGCAGGCGAAGCACCCGCATGATGCGCGGATCGGCGAGCAGCGCGTCGCGGATTGCCCGGTCCTCGGCGGCGGTGGAGCCCTCACCGATGATCAGGCTCTTGGTCTCCACGATCAGCACGATGGCGTTGAAGCCGAGCAGCGTGCCGATGAGCAGCGTGCCGATGCCGTCCCACACCCCGTTGCCGGTGAGCACCGTCAGGCCCACACCGGCCAGCGCGAACATCAACCCGACCAGTGCGCCCAGGTCTTCCAGCAGCACCACCGGCAGCTCGGGATTGCGGCTGTTGCGGATGAAATGCCACCAGGAGTGCTTGCCCTTCAACGGCTCCGATTCCCGGCGCGCGGTGCGGAAACTGAAGCCCTCGAGCAGCATCGACACCAGCAGAATAACGATCGCGACCTCGGGCGACTCCAGTTCGTGTGGGAACCGGATCTTGTGCACCGCCTCGTTCAGCGCGAACAGGCAGCCCATCGTGAACAGCACCAGCGCAACGACGAACGAATAGAAGTACCGGTTGCGCGTGTAACCGAAGGGGTGCAGCACGTCGGGCGCCTGCTCGGCCCGATTGCGGCCGACGAGCAGCAGCGCCTCGTTGCCGGTGTCGGCGACCGAGTGCACGGCCTCGGCGAGCATGGACGACGAGCCCGTGATGAACGCACCGATGAACTTCGCGACCATGATCCCGGCGTTCGCGCCGAGCGCGGCCAGGACCGCGGTCTTGCTGTCTCCACCTTCAGCGGCCATACCGGGGCACGCTACCGGCCGCGCAGGGCCTCCGCCCCCGACCCGGGGCCGTGTCTACTTCGCCTGTCGGTACAGGTCGGGCTCGAGGTAGATCAGGCGGGCGAACGGGACCGCGGTGCGCACGCGTGTCTCGGCGGCATCGATGGCGTCGGCGACATCGGAGATCCCGAGGCCTGGCGCGATGGCGACCTTCGCGGCGACGAGCATTTCCTCCGGACCGATGTACTCGGACTTGAGGTGGATGACGGAGGTGATCTTCTCGCCGTCGATCAGGTTGTCGCGGATGGCGCGATCCTGTTCGGGGGTGGCGCCTTCGCCGATGAGCAGGCTCTTCATCTCGATGATGAGCACCACCGCGATGATGCCGAGCAGCACGCCGATGCACAGGGTGCCGATGCCGTCGTAGACGGGATCGTCGGTGATCATGGTGAGTCCGACCGCGCCGAAGGCCAGGATCAGACCGATCAGGGCGCCGGTGTCCTCGAGCAGCACCACGGGCAGCTCCGGGCTGCGGGAGGTGCGGATGAACCGCCACCAGCTGGCGTCACCCTTGAGGGGGCGCGACTCGCGCACCGCGGTCATGAAACTGTACGTCTCGAGGCCGATCGCGATACCGAGGATGACGATCGCGACGATCGGCTGACTCAGTTCCTCGGGGTGCTGGATCTTGTGGATGCCCTCGTAGATCGCGTACACCGAGCCGAGGGTGAACAGCACCAGCGCCACGACGAACGAATAGAAGTACCGGTTGCGCCCGTAGCCGAACTGGTGCAGTTCGTCGGCGTCTTTCGCCGCGGCACGCTGACCGAACAGCAGCAGACCCTGATTGGAGGTGTCGGCCACCGAGTGCACCGCCTCGGCCAGCATCGACGCCGATCCGGTGATCGCCGCGCCGATGAACTTGGCCACCGCGATCCCCGCGTTGGCCGTCAATGCGGCGATGATCGCCTTCTTGCCGCCACCAGCCGACATCTTGTCCCCGTCCTCCCGCTTCGCCGAACACGCTTTGCTCGCAACAGCCTAAGGGGAGTGGCGCGAAAAGTTCGCCCCGACGCTAGTTCCCGTCGCCCACGCAGGCGCTGAACAGCTGCGCGGCACCGCCGAGTGCTCGCGCGCGGATGTCGGTGTCGGCCGCCGAGATCCACGCGGCGCTGCCCGGCGCCAAGGTGAGTTCGCGCCCGTCGTGACGTAATTCGATCGTTCCGTGCGTGCACAGCACGATGCCGGGTCCGGCGTCGGCGAGGGCGACGGGTTCGGCGTCGGGCGCAAGATCGAACCGGCACAGCGCGAATTCGGGAGCCGGGGTCTGGTAGCGGACGCTGCCGTCGGGACCGGGTTCGGGTTCGATCACCGGCAGGTCGATGGGTTCGAAGTCGAGCACGCGCAGCAACTCCGGCACGTCGACATGCTTGGGAGTGAGCCCGCCGCGCAGCACATTGTCGGAGTTGGCCATGATCTCCACGCCGACGCCGCGCAGGTAGGCGTGCAGATTTCCGGCGGCGAGAAAGAGGCCCTGGCCCGGTTCGAGGGTGAGCCGGTTGAGCAGCAGCGCGGCGAGCACCCCCGCGTCACCGGGGTACACCTCGGCCAGTTCCAGCGCGGTGCGAACCTCGGCGGTGAACTCGCGTGGTCCGGTGCACGACAGATACCGCACGCATCCCTCGAGCACCGTGGGCAGCAGGGTGGCGAGGGCGGCGGGCGGCAGGGTGATCCAGGTGGTGAACAGCGTGCGCAAGCCCGCCGAATCGGGCTGGGCGGCAAGCAGTTCGGCGTACACACTGAGACCGGGCACATTCAGGGCGCGCAGCAGGTCGACGGTGCGCTGCGGGTCACGGAAACCGGCCAGCGCCTCGAAACGCTCCAGCGCGACGACCAGTTCGGGTTTGTGGCTGTCGTCGCGGTAGTTGCGCAGCGGCGAGTCGAGCGGCACACCCACACGGTTCTCCCGTTGGAAACCGGCCAGCGCCTGCGCCGAACTCGGATGCGCCTGCAGCGACAGCGGTTCCTCCGCCGCGAGGATCTTCAGCAGGAACGGCAGCCGAGGACCGAAACCCTCGGCCACCGGGCCCAATTCACGCACCGGATCGGCGGCCAATACCTCGAGCAGCGAACGCGAGCTGCCGTTGGACTTCACGTGCGCGGGGTCGGCGGGGTGCGCGCCGAACCACAGTTCGGCCTCCGGATGCGCCGAGGGCACCGGCCTGCCACACAACCGAGCGAGCGCGGTGCGCGATCCCCATGCGTAAGAACGCAGCGCACCAACGAGTTCCTGCACTAGTAGCGTCCCCCGTCGTGATATCGGTCCTGGTCGCTCGCGGCCGCACCGTGCGAGCCGAGGCGGAGGTAGGCCGCGGCCATGTCGAGCCGCAGTGCGAGCACCGCCAGTTGCACGAGCTCACTGCCGTGCCCGCCCCCTGCGGCGGACGTGGCGGTCGCGCTCTCGGCGGACGGTTCGGAGCCGGGTTCGGCGAGCTGGGACTGGAGTACGTCGACATCGGCGTGCACGAGATCGGCGTCGACGAGCCCGCCGCCCGCGCCTTCGAACACGGCCAGCTTGCGGCGCGCGGCCGCCTGATCAGGGTGCACGCTGAGGGCGAGCACACGGACCCGGTCGACCGGGGCCGGACCGTCGAGCTCCTCGTCGTGGAACAGCGGATCGAAACCGGGCGCGGCGCCACCGGCTGCCTGGGCGAGCCTGCCGACGGCGGCGACCGTGTCGGCCAGATCGGCCGCCGACGCCAGCTTGCCCGCCGACTGCAACAGCACCTCGGTGCCGTGTCCGGCCAGTTCGACCGCGGCGGGGGAGTCGCCGGCCAGGACGACACCGACGCCGTGCATGCGGGTCGCGAGGGTCTTGGCCGGGTTGTGGAACACTTCGTTGTGTGGTCCGTCGCGCAGGGCCTCGGCGTCGAGCACGTCGGCGAGCGCGGTCAGATCGGGGGTGGCGGGGACACTGCGCTGGGCGTCGACACCGCGCAGCACCGCGATGCCGACGGCGAGGAAACGCAGCAGCCGGTTGTGGTCGAGCACTGGCACGCGGGGTTCCAGCACGATCGCGCGACCGGCGGCGACCGCCCGCAGCGGGCCCTCGTTGGGGGCGGCGATCACCACTTCGGCGCTGCGCCGCACGGCCCGGTCGACGGCGTCGATCAGGCGCGGGTCGCCCGCATCGTCGCCGGCGACGAGCACCACGTCCAGCGGCCCGACCCACGGCGGCAGCGCGGTGACGGGCACGATCGGCAGTCCGGCACGGTCACCGAGGGTGGCGACCAACAGTCCGGCTGCCCGCGCGGCGCGGCCCGAACCGGTGACGAGCACCAGGCTGCGCGGCTGCAATTCCGACAGCCGTTCGATCAGTGAGGTCTCGGCGACCGCGGCGGCGGTGGCCCGTACCTGGGCCCCACCCGAGGCCGCCGACCGTAAGAAGCCGCCGGTGTCGGCCGCCTCGAGCGACGCGGCATCATCGAGGTCGAAAACCGGTGTTCCAGCGATCATCGCCGAGTCCACCTCCCCTCATCGCGCTGTGTGCTCCACGGCCGTCTGGTTTCCATGTTCCCAGTCAGGCGCGGACGATGCTCAGGATCTCGGTATCGAACAGAGCCGTTGGACTCGTTCTGCCGGTCCCTGATCATGTGGTTCCGCATCCTGGTTTCCATGTTCCCAGTCAGGCGCGGACGATGCTCAGGATCTCGGTCACGAGTGCGTTTACTTCGGCCTGCGATCCGGCCTCGACGTTGAGTCGGAGCAGGGGTTCGGTGTTGGAGGCGCGCAGGTTGAACCAGGCGTGGTCGCCCAGGTCGACGGTGACGCCGTCGAGGCGGTCCACCGACACGGTGCGGTCGGCGAAGGCCGCGAGCACGGCGGCCGTGCGGTCGGCGGCGTCGGCGACGGTCGAGTTGATCTCGCCCGAGGCCGCGTACACGTCGTAGGCGGCCATCAGTTCCGACACCGGCCGGTCGCCCTCACCGAGTGCGGCGAGCACGTGCAGCGCGGCGAGCATGCCCGAGTCGGCGCCCCAGAAGTCGCGGAAGTAGTAGTGCGCGGAGTGCTCACCACCGAACACCGCGCCGGTGGCGGCCATCTCCTGCTTGATGAACGAATGACCCACCCGCGTGCGCACCGGCTTGCCACCGAGTTCCTCGACCAGCTCGGGCACCGCGCGGGAGGTGATGAGGTTGTGGATGACGGTCGACCCCGGCTCCTTGGCCAGCTCGCGCTGCGCGACCAAAGCCGTGATCGCCGACGGCGACACCGGCTCGCCCCGCTCGTCGACGACGAAGCAGCGGTCGGCGTCACCGTCGAAGGCCAGGCCGATGTCGGCGCCGCTCGAGCGCACCAGCGCCTGCAGATCGACCAGGTTCTTCGGGTCGAGGGGGTTGGCCTCGTGGTTGGGGAAGGAGCCGTCGAGCTCGAAGTACAGCGGCACGATGGTGACGGGCCCGAGCGTTCCGAGCACAGCGGGGACGGTGTGCCCGCCCATGCCGTTGCCCGCGTCGACCGCGATGGTGAGCGGACGGACCTCGTCGAGATCCACCAGTTCGCGCAGGAAGCTCGCGTAGTCGGCGAGCAGATCGACGGTCGAGGCGGAACCGGGCGCACCGTCGTAGGCGGGCACACCCGACACGACCTCGGCCGCGATGGTGGCGAGGCCGCTGTCCTGACCGACCGGCAGCGCGTTGGCCCGGCACAGCTTGATGCCGTTGTACTTGGCGGGGTTGTGGCTGGCGGTGAACATGGCGCCCGGACAGCCCAGCCTGCCCGAAGCGAAGTACAGCTGATCGGTGGAGGCGAGCCCGATGTGCACCACATCCAGGCCCTGACCCTGCACGCCCTGGGCGAACGCCTCGGCCAGCTCGGGCGAGGACTCACGCATGTCATGGCCGATGACAACGCGCTCGGCGCCCTCGGCACGCATCAACCGGGCGAACGAGGCACCGACATCGCGCACGAACCCGGCGTCGATCTGCTCGCCCACCACCCCGCGGACGTCATAAGCCTTGATCACGGCGTTCACGAGTTCGCCAGAGCGCGCGAGGGTCGTCATGCCGCAAAGCCTAGCTCACCCGCCTCCCCGGGTCTTTTGGCCAGACTCAGGCACAGGGGAGGTGTCGTTGGCGGCCAGACTTGGGTGGGGTGCCGGGTTTGCCCGTGCCCGGTGAGTTACCCATGTGCTCACCTGCTGCCTGCGGGACTTTTGTCGGACTCGGATGTGGGGGAAGGAGGCGTTGGCGGGCAACCGAGCGGCACGTGGCCCGGAGTCGCAACGCCGGATCTCGCAAGCACATGGGTGACTCCCCGGGCACGGGCTCCGGTGACCCGGCACGTGAGTCTGGCCGCCGACGCAGGTCTCTCCGCGCACGAGTCCGGCCTGAAGTCGCGGGGAGGCGGGACAGCGGCGGGTGAGCTTATGGGTCGGGGAGGACTCGTAGGTGGCCGCGGCGGCCGGTGCGGGTTTGGCGGGGGGCCGGGGTGGCGGTGTCGCGGTAGCCGGGCTGGTCGGGTTCGGCGGGGCGGCGGCGTAGGCCTGCTTCGCGAACGGCTTCGGCCAGGGCGGTCAGATCGTCGTCGTCGGGGGTGCTGGAGGAGAAGCCGCCCTCGTGGCGCACCAGTTCCCAGCCCTTGGGGGCGGTGATGCGGCAGGCGTGGGTTTCGCACAGATCCCAGGAATGCGGTTCGGCGACGGTGGCCAGGGGTCCGACGACGGCGGTCGAGTCGGAGTACACATACGTCAGCGTCGCTACAGCCGGGTTCTTGCAGCCGGGTCGGCAGCAACGACGCATAGGGATCACGACGTCGAGATTAACCCTCCCGCCCACAAAAGTGGATACGGACACGCGGTGACGAGGGCGTCGTTCTCGCGCGCCGCTACTCCGGTTCGGGGTCGATCAGGTCGGGATCGACACCCAAGTAGGTCGCGATCTGCTGCACCAGCACCTCGCGCAACAGCTCGACGAGATCGTCGGGATCGGCGGCGCGCAGCTCGAGCGGCTTGCGGAAGAGCACCACGCGCGCGCGGGTGGCGGCACCGTGACGGTCGACGCCCGCGGGGATGAGCCGGGAAAGCGGAACCGGCCCGTCGGCGACGACCTCGTCCGGCCAGGTGACCGAATCAGGATGCAGCGGACGGATTTTCGGCACATCGTCGACGGCGATGTCGAGTTTGGTCAGCCGGTCGTGCCAGCGGGTGTCCAGTGGTGCGAAGGCCTCGAGCACCAGCCGGTCGAATTTCTGCCCGCGCGTGCGCCAGGCGGGCACCGTCGGCGGGAGCATGGGGCCACGGACACCGCGACCGCGGCGGGTCACCGAACGAGCGGTCGGCGCCGGAAGATGTCGCCGGGAACGTGCCATGGGTACTTCGCCTCTCTCGCCTGACCGGTAAACGGGCGTTCGCCCGGAGACACCGACGTACTGCGCCTGCGTGGCTCCGGGCCAGGCCTGGAGAGTCTACTTTCGAACAGTCACTTATCCGATTCCGCGCTTCAGCCTGCGACGCTCTCGTTCCGAGAGACCGCCCCAGATGCCGAAACGTTCGTCATGCGCCAGCGCGTATTCCAGGCACTGGTCACGCACTTCACAGCCCAAGCAGATGCGCTTGGCCTCACGGGTCGAGCCGCCCTTCTCCGGGAAGAACGCCTCGGGGTCGGTCTGAGCGCAGAGGGCACGTTCCTGCCACTGCTCTTCGATCGACTCGAACATCTCGTCGAAGCCCGTGACGACCAGACTCAGCCGGGGGGCCGCGACTTCGCTTGCCGCGTCCGGTTCCGGCCAGCTCGTTTCAGCGCAGACAGCGTGAGCTGCGCCTGCTGTGGAATCGGTCGGCGAGACCAGGTTTTCGGTCATCGTTCCGCCTCCTCACTATGTGTTAGCGCAGAATGATTTCCGTCGGACCAACTAGAACCCCGACGGCCCAACACCGCGACGTAGTCTCGCGGGCTTCCCCGAGCCTGCCTTCCGGCGCGCCGGCACCCTCTCGCAAACGCCCCCGCGCTATGTCTTCTCGCGGTGACCGGAATGACATGTCTGTGATTAGACACGCCGCACTTGCCGGTGGTCAACCCGCCGTCACCCTTCCGTTACACTCCGGACCCGCCTTTCGTGTTGATCTTGTTATGTGCCGTGGCAAATGACCAGCAACTTTGTTCTTCGGCATGGGGAAACAACCCGGCAACCGGCACCACTTAGGCTGTGTCCCTGTGACTGCACAACACGCGGTGCGCGAGCCCAAGATCGCCGTTCTCGTCGGTGGTGTCGGGGGTGCACGGTTCCTCCTCGGCGTCAGGCAGCTGCTGCCCGACGCTGATATCTCGGCCGTCGTCAACGTCGGTGACGACGTCTGGATGCACGGCCTCCGCATCTGTCCCGACCTCGACACCTGCATGTACACCCTCGGTGGTGGCATCGATCCCGAACGTGGCTGGGGCCACGCGAACGAGACCTGGCACGCCAAGGAGGAACTGGCGAAATACAACGCCAAGCCCGATTGGTTCGGGCTCGGCGATCGCGATATCGCCACTCACCTCATTCGCACCGAGATGTTGCGCGCCGGATTTCCGCTGTCCGCGGTCACCGAAGCGCTGTGCAATCGGTGGCAGCCGGGCGTGAAACTCATTCCGGCAACCGACGACCGCTGCGAAACCCACGTGGTGGTCAGCGATCCCGACAATGCTGGCGAACGTCGCGCGATCCACTTCCAGGAATGGTGGGTGCGGTACCGCGCGGCGCTTCCGACACACGGATTTGCCTCGATCGGCGCCGAACAAGCCTCTCCCGCACCAAATGTGACCGATATCATAGCGTCGGCTGACGCCGTGTTGCTCGCCCCCTCGAACCCCGTCGTGAGCATCGGATCGATCCTCGCCGTGCCCGGTATCCGCGGCGCGTTGCGCACCACCGAAGCCAAGGTCGTCGGCCTGTCTCCGGTGATCGACGGAAAGCCGTTGCGCGGCATGGCCGATGAGTGCCTGAAGGTGATCGGGGTGGAATCGACGGCCGAGGGAGTCGGCAGGCATTACGGCGCCCGCTCGGCCACCGGCATCCTCGACGGCTGGCTCGTCCACTCCACCGACACCGCCGAGGTGCCCGGTGTGGAGGTGCGCAGCGTGCCGCTGCTCATGTCCGATCCCGAGGCGACGGCCGAAATGGCCCGTGCCGCACTCGAACTCGCGGGGGTGAAGGCGTGAGCACGCCCACCGACCACGCGGCGGGCGAACTACGGATCCTGCCGGTCACCGGACTGCCGGAGTTCCGGCCCGGCGACGACATCGCCGAACACCTTGTGGCACAGGCACCCTGGCTCGCCGACGGCGACATCCTCGTGGTGACGAGCAAGATCGTCTCCAAGGCCGAGGGCCGCATCGTCGCCGCCCCGACCGACCCCGAGGAACGCGACGCCGCCCGCCGCGAGCTGGTCGACGCCGAGGCGGTACGGGTACTCGCGCGCAAAGGCCGCACCCTCATCACCGAGAACCGGCTCGGCATCGTGCAGGCCGCCTCCGGTGTCGACGGCTCCAATGTGGCCGAGGGCGAATTGGTGCTGCTCCCGGTGGATCCCGACGCCAGCGCCAAAGCGCTGCGCGCGGCCGTCGCCCAGCGGCTCGGCGTCGACGTGGCCGTGGTCGTCACCGACACGATGGGCCGCGCCTGGCGCAACGGCCAGATCGACGCGGCCATCGGCTCGGCCGGCCTGCGCGTGCTGCACGACTACGCGGGCGCGGTCGACGGGCAGGGCAACGAACTACACGTCACCCAGGTGGCCGTCGCCGACGAACTGGCCGCCGCCGCCGACCTGGTGAAGGGCAAGCTAGGCGCGGTGCCGATCGCGGTGGTCCGCGGCCTGCCGACCGTGGACGACGGCTCCACCGCGGCGTCGCTGCTGCGCGGCGGGGTGGACGACCTGTTCTGGCTCGGCACCGCCGAGGCGATCGAACTCGGCCGCAAACAGGCTGTGCCGCTTCGTCGTTCGGTGCGCGCGTTCAGCGACGAACCGGTCGACCCGGAACGGCTCAGGGCCGCCGTCGCCGCCGGTCTCACCGCCCCGGCTCCGCACCACACCCGACCGGTGCGCTTCGTCTGGCTGCGCGATCGCGATGTGCGTGCCCGGCTGCTCGCCGCCATGGCCGACAAGTGGCGTGCCGATCTCGCGGCCGACGGCCTCGACCAGGAGCGGATCGAACGTCGCGTCGCGCGCGGGCGGATCCTGGCCGACGCGCCGGAGGTCGTGATCCCGTTCTGCGTGCCCGACGGTGCGCACGACTACCCGGACGCGCGTCGCCAGGCAGCCGAGCAGACGATGTTCACCGTCGCCGTCGGTGCCGCCGTGCAGGGTCTGCTCGTGGCGCTGGCCGCCGACGGTCTCGGCAGCTGCTGGATCGGCTCGACGATCTTCGCGCCGGAGGTGACCCGGGAAGTCCTCGGCCTCGCGGACGACTGGAATCCGTTGGGCGCCATCGCTATCGGGAATCCGCTGGAGACGCCCGAGCCGCGCACGGTCGGCGATCCCGGCCCCGGTCTGGTCGAACTGTGAACCGCACAGCGACGGCGTGCGGCCACGGTCAGCGACGCCGACCCGTATCGGGTCGAACTGTGAGCCGTTCGGGGGCGGCACGCAGCTATGGTCGGCGCGCTGTCGCCCGCCCGGCTGTGAGCAGGCCGGTGACGGCGCGCCGCCCGGTGCGGCCCGGTGCGGAGACGCCGTCATGAGCGCCGAATCGCTGCACGCCTCCGCGACCGAACTGCTCACCTCCTGGAAACCGCCCACCGACGCGGATTCCTCACTGCGTGAAGCGATGCTGGCGTTTCTCGGGTCGGCACCGCGCGGCTGTCTGCGCGAACACGCGCCCGGCCACATCACCGCCTCGGCGATCGTGTTGTCGCACGACCGTCGCGAGGTGATCCTCACGCTGCACCCGCGCGTGGGCCGCTGGATCCAGCTCGGCGGCCATTGCGAGCCCGGTGACGACACCGTCGCCGACGCCGCGCTGCGCGAGGCCGTCGAGGAATCCGGTATCCCCGACCTGTCGCTGGTGCCCGGTCTGTACGGCGCGCAGGCGCATCCGATCACCTGTTCGCTCGGTGTGCCGACTCGTCATCTGGACCTGTTGTTCGAGGTCATCGCGCCGCCCGGTGCGGTCCCGGTGCGCAGCGCCGAATCCACCGATCTGCGGTGGTGGCCGGTCGACGGGCTACCACCTGGCGCCGACGTGGCGCTGAAAGCCTGACCCCTCGCTGACCGGCGCTCGTGGCGGCCGCATCCGAACGGATGTGGCCGCCTTTTCCGTTATCTCACCGTTATCCACTTTACAAATTCACAAATTTGTCTAGACACCGACCGGAGGAGCGGCCTATCGTCTGTGACAGAGAGTTACGCACATCACAGGTGTGAGATGTGCCTCAGGATGGAGACAACGATGTCCACCGACGCCAACCCGTCCGAGCGGACGGCAGCGCCGCCGCAATGGCGCGATTCCAAGCGATATCTGTGGCTGTGGGGCCTGTTCGCACCCACCGGACTGTTCACGATCGCGATCCCCATGATCTGGGGCCTCAACCAGCTCGGCTGGCACCGCCTGGCCGAAGTGCCGTTCTGGCTCGGCCCGGTGCTGATCTACATCGTGATCCCGCTGGCCGACCTGTTGTTCGGCCCCGACGGCGACAATCCGCCCGACGAGGTCATGGAACAGCTGGAGAACGACAAGTACTACCGCTACCTGACCTACCTGTACCTGCCGTTCCAGTACGCCTCGCTGATCTTCGCCTGCTACATCATCACCGCCGACAACCTGCACTGGCTCGGCTTCCCCGGCGGCGCCAATGTGGTCGACAAGATCGGCATCGCGATCAGCGTCGGCATGATCGGCGGCATCGGGATCAACACCGCGCACGAACTGGGCCACAAGAAGGTCGAATTGGAGCGCTGGCTCTCGCGTATCGCGCTGGCCCAGTCGTTCTACGGGCACTTCTACATCGAGCACAACCGTGGTCACCACGTGCGGGTCGCCACCCCGGAGGACCCGGCCAGTTCCCGTCTCGGCGAGACCTTCTGGGCCTTCTGGCCGCGCACCGTCTGGGGCAGCCTGCGCTCGGCCTGGCACCTCGAGAAGGAACGGCTCGCCCGCCTGGACAAGGGCCCGTGGACGTTGCGCAACGACGTGCTCAACGCCTGGGCGATGTCGGTGGTGCTGTGGCTCGGGCTGATCCTGGCCTTCGGTATCGAGGTGCTGCCGTACCTGATCCTGCAGGCGGTGATCGGATTCAGCCTGCTCGAGTCGGTGAACTACCTCGAGCACTACGGCCTGGTCCGGCAGAAGACACCGAGCGGGCGCTACGAGCGGCCCGCCCCCGAACACAGCTGGAACAGCGACCACCTGGTCACCAACATCTTCCTCTACCACCTGCAGCGCCACAGCGACCATCACGCCTACCCGACCCGTCGCTATCAGACGCTGCGCAGCTGGGACGGCGCACCGAACCTGCCGAGCGGTTACGCCAGCATGATCCTGCTGAGCTACTTCCCGCCGATCTGGCGCAAGGTGATGGACAAGCGGTTGCTCGCGCACTACGGCGGCGATGTCACCTTGGCCAATATCGAGCCCAAGCGCCGCGAGCAGGTGCTGGCGAAGTATGGAACGGAGGCGCCGTGAGTGCGTACAAATGCCCCGTCTGTGATTATGTCTACGACGAAGCCGAAGGCGCTCCGCGCGAAGGTTTTCCGGCGGGTACCCCGTGGTCGGCGGTGCCGGACGACTGGTGCTGTCCGGACTGCGGAGTGCGGGAGAAAATCGATTTCGAGGCGGTAGGAGTAGCGCGATGACCGAATACAAGCTCTACCAGTGCGCCCAGTGCGGATTCGAATACGACGAAGCGCAGGGCTGGCCCGACGACGGCATCGCCCCCGGCACCCGCTGGGACGACATCCCCGACGACTGGACCTGCCCGGACTGCGGTGCCCGCAAATCCGATTTCTTCATGGTCGAGATCGAACGTTCGTGAGCGCGACGCGCCAGGGTGCGCGTCCGCCGTACCAGGAGGCCGCGCGCCAACTACTGCGCACTTCGGTCCTGGACTCCATGTGCGAGCTGCTCACCGAACGGGACTGGTCCAAGATCACCCTCGGTGACGTGGCCGCCAGGGCCGGGGTGAGCAGGCAGACGCTCTACAACGAGTTCGGGTCGCGCGCGGGCCTTTCCCAGTCCTACGCGCTTCGCCTGGCCGACTCCCTCGTCGACCAGGTGCGCGACGCGATCCACCGGCACGTCGGCGACGCGCGCGAGGCCATCCGCGACGGCATGACCGGCTTCTTCTTCGCCGCCGCGGCCGACCCGCTGGTTCGATCGCTGCTCGCCGGGGAGATGAAGCCCGATCTGCTGCGGCTCATCACCCTCGACGCGGGCCCCCTGCTCGAACACGCCACCGCGCGGCTGGCCGACGTCTTTCAGCACAGCTGGGTGAACGCCACCGGCACCGAGGCCGATGTCCTCGCGCACGCGCTGGTGCGCATCGCGCTGAGTTACATCCCCAATCCGCCGGTTCCCGAACGCGACGCACCCGCCGAGATGGCCGCGTTGCTGAGTCCCTATGTGGAGGCGATTGTTCAGGCACGCGGTATTCGCCCCTAGACGGAGTGGGACGGATCACTATAAGGGGTGATCAGCTCTTATTCGTGGTGATGTAACCATCACCACGTTTGAGGAGCGGCCGCTGTGTAACGTGCCCCTGGTCTGTCAGTATTCACATCCGTCGGCAGTTGGTCTTTTTGTAGCGGAGCGGGTGTGCAAACGGTTGGCAAACCGGGGGGTTTTCGTGATCCCAAACGGTATCTCTGGGCTCTCGGGCTGATCGCGCCGGCGTGCGCGCTGCTGCCCTCCCAGCTCGTGTACCGCACCGGCGCCGAAGCGTTCTGGTGGATCGGTCCCGTCATCGTGCTGATCGCGATTCCCGTCCTGGACTGGATCGTCGGCGAGGACGGCAACAACCCGCGCGACGAGGACTACGAGGCGCTCTCGCGTGACCGCTACTACCGCTGGTGCACCTATCTGTTCCTGCCCATCCAGCTCATCGGCCTGCTGCTGGCCTGCGCGATGTGGGCGGGCAACGACCTCGATGTCGTCGACAAGCTCGGCCTGGCCACCACGGTCGGTTTCGTCAGCGGCATCGGCATCAACGCCGCCCACGAATTGGGCCACCGCGTGGAGCGTGCTGAAAGATTGCTGTCCAAGATCGCGCTCGCCCAGTCGGGGTACGGTCACTTCTTCGTCGAGCACAACCGCGGCCATCACGCTCGGGTCGCGACACCCGAGGATCCGGCGAGTGCCCGCATGGGCGAGTCGCTGTGGGAGTTCTTGCCGCGCAGCGTGATCGGTGGCTTCCGCTCCGCCGTCCAGCTGGAGCGCGCACGCCTGGCCAGGAAGAGTCTCGGCTGGTGGAACCCCGGTAACCAGATCCTGCAGGCGTGGTCGATGTCGGTGCTGCTGTTCGGTTCGCTGGTGCTGGTCTTCGGGCCGGCGATCGTGCCCTGGCTGGCGCTGCAGGCGGTGATCGGGGTGATGCTGCTCGAGACCGTGAACTACGTCGAGCACTACGGACTGCTGCGCGCGCGCAAGCCCAACGGGCGCTACGAACGCTGCTCCCCGCGCGACAGCTGGAACTCCGATCGCCTGGTCACCAACATCTTCCTGTTCCATCTGCAGCGCCACAGCGACCACCACGCCAACCCCGGCCGCCGCTACCAGACCCTGCGCAGCACCAGTGAGTCACCGCAGCTGCCCGCCGGGTACGCGACCATGATCCTGCTCGCGGCCGTGCCACCCCTGTGGCGTGCGGTGATGGACCCCCGGGTGGCCGCCCATTACGGCGGTGATCTCAGCCTGGCGAACGTGGCGCCGGTCAAACAGCGACGGTTGCTGGCCAGATACCGCGCCCCCGCCTGACTCCGACCTGGGCGGAGGCGGGAACAGGGGCGGCCGCAGACGGTAGCCTTGCCTGCGTGACGACCTCAGAACTCTCCCCGCGCACCGAGCTCACCGCTGACGTCCGCAACGGCATCGATTACAAGGTGGCAGATCTGTCGCAGGCCGAATTCGGCCGCAAAGAGATCCGCCTGGCCGAGCACGAGATGCCGGGCCTGATGGCGCTGCGCCGTGAATACCACGACGTGCAGCCGCTGAAGGGCGCCCGTATCTCCGGTTCCCTGCACATGACGGTGCAGACCGCTGTCCTGATCGAAACGCTTGTCGACCTCGGCGCGCAGGTTCGCTGGGCGTCGTGCAACATCTTCTCCACCCAGGACCACGCCGCCGCCGCGGTCGTCGTCGGCCCGCACGGCACCGTCGAGGAGCCAAAGGGTGTGCCGGTCTTCGCGTGGAAGGGCGAGACCCTCGAGGAGTACTGGTGGGCCGCCGAGCAGATGCTCACCTGGCCGGGCGAGCCCGCCAACATGATCCTCGACGACGGCGGTGACGCCACCATGCTCGTGCTGCGCGGCGCGCAGTTCGAGAAGGCCGGGGTCGTCCCGCCCGCCGACGAGGAGCATTCCGCCGAGTACACGGTGTTCCTGAATCTGCTGCGCGAGAGCCTCGAGCGCGACAAGACCAAGTGGAGCGTCATCGCCGACTCGGTCAAGGGCGTCACCGAGGAGACCACCACCGGCGTGCTTCGCCTGTACCAGTTCGCGGCCGCGGGTGAGCTGGTGTTCCCGGCGATCAACGTCAACGACTCGGTCACCAAGTCCAAGTTCGACAACAAGTACGGCACCCGCCACTCGCTCATCGACGGCATCAACCGCGGCACCGATGTGCTCATCGGTGGCAAGAAGGTGCTGATCTGCGGTTACGGCGACGTCGGCAAGGGCTGTGCGGAGTCCCTCGCCGGTCAGGGCGCGCGCGTGCAGGTCACCGAGATCGACCCGATCAACGCCCTGCAGGCGCTGATGGACGGCTACGACGTGGTCACCGTGGAGCAGGCGATCGGCGATGCCGACATCGTCATCACCTCCACCGGCAACAAGGACATCATCACCCTCGACCACATGAAGGCGATGAAGGATCACTCGATCCTCGGCAACATCGGCCACTTCGACAACGAGATCGATATGGCCGCCCTCGAGCGTTCGGGCGCGACCCGGATCAACATCAAGCCGCAGGTCGACGAGTGGACCTTCGAATCGGGTAAGTCGATCATCGTGCTGTCCGAAGGCCGCCTGCTCAACCTGGGCAACGCCACCGGTCACCCCTCGTTCGTGATGAGCAACAGCTTCTCCAACCAGGTCATCGCCCAGATCGAGCTGTGGACCAAGCCGGAGGAGTACGACAACGAGGTCTACCGCCTGCCCAAGCACCTCGACGAGAAGGTCGCCAAGATCCACGTCGAGGCCCTCGGCGGCACCCTGACCAAGCTCACCAAGGACCAGGCCGAGTACATCGGCGTGGACGTGGAAGGCCCGTACAAGCCGGACCACTACCGCTACTGAGTCGACTCCCGGTGGGCCCGCCGACCGTTGCGGTCGGCGGGCCCACCGTCGTCTCTACCCCAGCGGTGGAGTGTCGCAGATGTGGATGCCGTCGGCGTCGCCGGCGATCGGTGCGGTGGTGGGTGACAGACCGTAGTTTCCGGGGGTGCGGCCCGCGTGAGTCACAGGCCGCGCCCGAAATGTCAGCTCAGCAGCAAGCAGAGGGGGAGGGGTACGACGACTTCCAGCAGGAGGCAGCCTGCCAGTTCGGCCGAGCCGCGGGCGGCCGACCCCGCGGCGGCGGAGCCCGCGGATGCGGAGCCGGAGAGCAGACCTGGGTTGTTGTGGTGACCGTGGCGAATCGGGTCGACGGGTGCGGCCGAGGCGGTGCCCGCGCCGGCGAGGGCGAGTCCGAGAGCCGTGGCGGCGACGGCGGTGTGCAGGGCGATGCGTGAGCGCATGGTGACTCCTGGGTAGAACAGACTCTGAAATGAAAACACCTCACAATCTCGTAATGGGCCGGAATCGCCGGAGTGGCTCGCGTCGAAGGGCGTGGCATGCGGCGCGGTAATCTCACGGCATGGGTGTGTTGATCGCGGTGGAAGGGCTCGACGGAGCGGGTAAACGCACGCTTATCGACGGGCTCGTCGACGAACTGTCCGCGAAAGGACTTCGCGCGGGCAGCCTCGCCTTTCCGCGATACGGCCGATCGATACACGCCGACCTCGCGGCCGAGGCATTGCGCGGGGCGCACGGCGATCTCGCCGGCTCGATCAACGCCATGGCGATCATGTTTGCCCTCGATCGCGCCGACGCTAGCGCGGAGCTGTCGAACCTGTTGGACGCCAACGACATCGTGATCCTCGATCGCTGGGTCGCCTCCAACGCCGCCTATTCCGCGGCCCGCGCCGTGCAGGACGTCGACGGCGAAATCGTCGCCTGGGTGGGCGATCTGGAATACGGCAGGCTCGGGCTCCCGGTGCCCGACCTCACCGTGCTCATCGATGTCGGCACCGAGGTGGCCGCCGAACGTGCCCGTCGCCGTGGCGAACTCGACACCGCGCGTGCCCTCGACGCCTACGAGAAGGACAGCGGTCTACAGCAGCGCACCGGCGAGGTCTATCGTGAACTGGCCGACCGCGATTGGTTCGGCCGGTGGTGGACATACCGATCCGAACACGACCGGCCCGCCCTGCTCACTGTGTGCACGGAAATTCTTGCCGGATAAGGTTGGATAAGCGACGGGTTCACACCATTAATGGCGTGGCGGCCCGATCCTGGCCTGGAAGATGACAACATAGGATTATGAAGCCCAAGATTCTGGTCGTCGACGACGATATGGCACTCGCTGAGATGCTGACCATCGTCTTGCGCGGGGAAGGGTTCGACCCGCACGTGGTCGGCGACGGCACGCAGGCCCTGTCGGCGGTGCGGGAGATCCGCCCCGACCTGGTTTTGCTGGACCTGATGCTGCCCGGCATGAACGGCATCGACGTATGCCGCGTGCTGCGGGCCGATTCCGGCGTTCCGATCGTGATGCTCACCGCCAAGACCGACACCGTCGATGTGGTCCTCGGTCTCGAGTCCGGTGCCGACGATTACATCGTCAAGCCGTTCAAGCCCAAGGAACTCGTCGCCCGCGTGCGTGCGCGCCTGCGTCGCACCGAGGACGAACCGGCCGAGCTGCTCTCGATCGCCGACATCGTCATCGACGTGCCCGCGCACAAGGTGACCCGCGGTGGCACACAGATCTCGCTCACCCCACTGGAGTTCGACCTGCTGGTGGCGCTCGCGCGCAAACCGCGTCAGGTGTTCACCCGCGAGGTGCTGCTCGAACAGGTGTGGGGTTACCGGCACGCCGCCGACACCCGCCTGGTGAACGTGCACGTGCAGCGGCTGCGCGCCAAGGTCGAGAAGGATCCGGAAAACCCCGAGATCGTGCTCACTGTGCGCGGCGTCGGATACAAGGCCGGACCGCCGTGATCGGTCGCTGTGAGGCGCCGCGGTGACCGACGGGCTCATCGCGCGGCTGCGGCGGTGGGCGACCCCGGTGCTCGACTGGTTCCAGACCATCGGCACCGCGCTGGGTCACCTGTGGCGTCGCTCGCTGCAATTGCGGGTCATCGTTTCCACGCTGACTCTCTCCCTCATCGTGATCACGATCCTCGGGGTCGTGCTGACCGGTCAGATCACCGACCGGCTCCTCGAAGCCAAGATCAACGCGGCGGTCGAGGAGATGGATCGTGCCCGCAGCACGATCGAGAACGAGCTGAACGGTGTCGAGGGCGCCAACAGCCGCCAGCAGCAACTGGCCGACGCGCGCAGTGCGCTGTCCAGCCGGGGCGGCACGGGGCAATCGACGGGCGCCGCCGGTAGTTTCGACTCCGCGCTGGCCATGGTCGGTGGTACCCCGCCGCAGGAGATCACCACCGATCTCATCTCCGAGGTGCCACAGGAACTTCGCCGGTTCGTGCAGCGCAGTCAGGTGTCCTACCAGTTCACCACCGTCGCCGACCCGGACGGCTACCGTGGCCGCGCGCTGATCATCGGCAGCCCGAGCGCCGAGATCGCGACCCTCGAGATCTACCTGATCTTCCCCCTGGCCAGCGAGGAGTCGAGCCTGTCGCTGATGCGCGGCACGATGCTCATCGGTGGCGTGGTCCTGCTCGTGTTGCTCGCCGCGATCACCGCGCTGGTCACCCGGCAGGTGGTGCTGCCGATCCGTTCGGCCGCGCGCATCGCCGGCCGCTTCGCCGACGGCAGGCTGAAGGAACGCATGCTGGTGCGCGGCGAGGACGACATGGCGCGGCTGGCGCAGGCGTTCAACGAGATGGCCGAGAGCCTGTCGAACCAGATCACCCAGCTCGAGGAATTCGGCAATCTGCAGCGCCGGTTCACCTCCGATGTCAGCCATGAGCTGCGCACCCCGCTCACCACGGTGCGCATGGCCGCCGACCTCATCCACGGTTCCAGCGACGATCTCGATCCCGCGCTCGCCCGCAGCTCCGAACTGCTCGTCAACGAACTCGACCGGTTCGAAGGCCTGCTCAACGACCTCCTCGAGATCTCCCGGCACGACGCCGGTGTGGCCGAACTGCAGGTGGAGTCCCTCGACGTGCGGATGTGCGCGCGGGCCGCGATCACGACCGTGCGGCATCTGGCCAAGGACGCCGGGGTCGAGCTGGTCGTCGACCTGCCGGAGGAACCGGTGGTCGCCGAGGTCGATCCGCGCCGCGTGGAGCGGGTGCTGCGCAATCTGCTCGCCAACGCGATCGACCACTCCGAGGGCAAACCGGTCCTGATCCGGATGCGCGGCGACGCCGAGGCCAATGCCGTGGCGACGGTCGTGCGCGATCAGGGTGTCGGTCTGCGACCGGGCGAGGAGAAGCTGGTGTTCAACCGGTTCTGGCGCTCGGACCCCTCGCGGGTGCGCCGCTCCGGCGGCACCGGTCTCGGCCTGTCGATCAGTGTCGAGGACGCCAACCTGCACGAGGGTCGACTGGAGGCCTGGGGCGATCCGGGTGTCGGCGCCAGCTTCCGGTTGCTGCTGCCGATGGTGCGCGGCCGCAAACTCGGTCCGAGCCCGCTGGCGCTGGAACCGATGCTGCGCAAGGTGCCCGCGTTACCCGAGGCCGAGCCGGAACCCGAGGTCCTCGACATCCAGCGCGACAACGCCGCCGACGACAACGAGGAAGCCGCAGCGACCGAGACCGGAGACCGAGAGTCATGAGCAACGCGGGTGGTGTTCGCAAGGGTGTGGGGCTGTTCGCCCTCGTCTGCCTGCTCGTCCTCACCGGGTGTGCGAGCCTGCCCGAATCGTCGGCGCCGCAGGCCCTCGGCACCATCGAGCGCGAACCCACGTCGGCGGGTCCGCCGCCGCCGGAGCCCGGCCGCGATCCCGACCTGCTGGTGGGCGATTTCCTCGGTGCCAGTGCCGACCCGGCCAACCGGCACGCCGCCGCCCGCCAGTACATGCGCGACGACACGGCGGGGGAGTGGAACGACGAGGCGAGCATCACCATCGTCGATCGGCCCGACACGCTCCGCGAATCGCGCACCGGCGACCGGGCGACGTATGTGGTGCGCGCCCGCAAGGTCGGTGAGCTGAGCCGCGACGGCGTCTACCGCGCCACCGACGGCATGCTCGAGAACAAGATCGAGATGAGCAAGGTCGACGGGGAATGGCGCATCACCGACCTGCCCGACGGCGTCGTGATGGCTTCGGCGTCGTTCGCGAGCACCTACCAGCGCTACGTCTTGTATTACTTCGACAGCACCTCCCAGCTGCTCGTGCCGGATCCGCGCTGGCTCTCGGTGCCACGAGGTCAACTCACCGAGCGGCTCGTCGGCCTGCTCAGCGGCGGCCCACAGTCGGCCATCGCCGGGGTGGTCCGCAATCTGCTCGCCCCGCCGACCGCGGTGCGCAGCCCGATCATCAAGGCGGAGAACGACCCCGGCGAGGTGGGTGTCGGAATCGGTGGGGTGCGTATCGACTTCGGCGGGATCGGGACGCTCGATCAACGTGGTCGTGAACTGCTGGCCGCCCAGGTGGTGACGACGCTGTCGCGTGCCGACATCCTCGGCCCGTATGTGTTGCTCGCCGACGGCAAACCGCTCGACGAACGCTTCGCGAGCGGCTGGTCGGTCGCGGATGTCGACCAGTTCAGTGCGGCGGCGCCCGGCGGGAACAAGATCGGGCTGCACGCACTGCGCAACGGCACCCTCGTCCAGGTGACACCGGACGGGATCGTCGCGCCCAGTGGGGCCTTCGGGGAGGCGACGAACCTGCAGTCGGTCGGCATCTCGTCGGACGGCCAGTTCGTCGCCGCCGTCGCCGACACCGGAAGGCCCGCACCGGAACCGGGCCGCACCCTGCTGATCGGCAACTACGGCGCGGGCGCGTTCGGTGTGGTCGAGGCGGCGAGTATCGCACGGCCGTCCTGGACCATGGACGGTGGCGCCGCGTGGACCGTGCTCGACGAGCAACGGGTGGTGCGTGCGGTCACCGATCGCGCCACCGGCAATGTGTCGCTGCAGGACGTGGACACCGCGGGGCTGTTCGAAGGCGCGGGTGCGCCGCGACTGCCGATCACCGAGGTGGTCGTCTCGCGGACCGGTGTGCGGGCCGCGCTGATCGCCGACGGCAAGGTGTACGTGGCGGTGATCGAACGCAGGCCGGACGGCAAGTACGCGCTCACCTCCGCGCTGCCGGTCGCGATCGGGCTGAGCACGCCCGCGGTGTCGCTGAGCTGGATCACCGGCGACACCCTCATGGTCGCCCGGGAAGGCAATGTCGACCCGGTGTTCACCGTGTCCATCGACGGTTCCCAGTTCACGCCGGTGACCTCGCAGAACCTGACTCCGCCGGTCCGGGTGGTCACGGCGACGCAGTCGACCCAGTACGTCGCCGATTCCCGCGCGGTGCTGCAACTGCAGACCGCCGACCCCACGCGGACCGACCGCTTCTGGCGCGAGGTGCCCGGGCTCACCGGCGAAGGCGTGGTCCCTGTCCTGCCGACCTGAATCTGTCGGTACCCGCTGCCATGCTCACCGGCTATGAAGGCTCTGCTCGATCTCGTGCTGCCGGTCCGCTGCGGCGGCTGTGCGCTGGCGGGCACGCCCTGGTGCGGCGCGTGCGCGGCCGAGTTGACGACGGGTCCGGTGCGGGTACGTCCACGAACCGACCCCGGTGTTCCGTGCTGGGCGCTTCGCCCCTACCGCGGTCCGGCCAAGCGCGCGGTGCTGGCGGCCAAGGAGCACGGCCGGCGAGACCTGGCCGACCCGCTCGGCGCCGCACTCGCCGCGGCCTTGGCCCGGTTACGGTCCGCTGACCGCCCGCTGGTGCTGATTCCGGCGCCCACCCGAACATCGGCAGCCCGCAGCCGCGGCGGCGATCCCGTAGCCCGTTCTACGGCCCGCGCGGCCGGTTGGCTGATCGATTGCCGGGCCGTCGGACTGCTTCGTCTGCGGCCCGGTGTCCGTGACTCCGTCGGGCTCGGCTCGCGCGAGCGCGCACACAATCTCGCGCACAAGATCATCGCCGTGACCCCGGCCACCGCGCGGGCGCGAATTCCGGCGAATGCCGAGGTAGTGCTGGTCGACGACGTGTTGACCACCGGCGCCACCGCCACCGAGTCGATACGTGTTCTTAGCCGGATCGGCATACATCCGTGCGCTGTTTTGGTGACCTGTGCGGCTTGACTCAGCGAAATTTGCGTGAACAGTGGCGGACTCGTCCGTGGCGGACTAGCGTCGCGAACACACACCGAACCACAGCTTCTGGGAGGTGGCGCCGCGAACTCTGGTGTCGAGCGATTCCCGATCGGCACAGCTCAATCCCGCCGCACTCGCTCTGGTGTGCGGCCATATCCGGGAGGTACTCGCGTGACGACTTCTGCACGGGCATCAGTGCACGATGCTGACCCTTCGGCACTGGAGGACAGTGCCGCCGACTCGACTCGGACACCCCACGCGGAAGTGGTGGTCTCCGGTCGCAATGTCGAAGTACCCGACCACTATCGAATCTATGTCTCGGAGAAGCTCTCCCGGCTGGAGCGCTTCGATCCGTCGATCTTCCTCTTCGATGTGGAGCTGTTCCACGAGCGCAACCGTCGTCAACGCAAGGCCTGCCAGCGCGTCGAGATCACCGCACGCGGGCGTGGCCCGATCGTGCGTGCCGAGGCGTGCGCCGACAGCTTCTATGCCGCGTTCGAGTCGGCATCACAGAAGATCGAGAGCAGGCTGCGCAGGTCCAAGGACAAGCGCCGGGTGGTGCACTACGGAGACAAGACGCCCGTCTCGGTAGCCCAGGCCACCGCGTCCCTGGTCGACGACTCGCTGTTCGCCCAGGCCAACGGGCACGTGGCGCACGAACACGACGAGGAACCCCAGGACGAGGGTCCCGGCCACATCGTGCGCACGAAGGACCATCCGGCTACGCCGATGACGGTCGACGACGCCCTGTACCAGATGGAACTGGTGGGGCACGACTTCTTCCTCTTCCACGACAAGGAAACGGACCGGCCGTCGGTGGTCTATCGCAGACACGCCTTCGACTACGGTCTGATCCGGTTGGTCTGACCCATCCTGAACTCCGGGCACCCGCGGGCGCGGGTGCCCGGATCGCGTTCAGCCACCGAACTTTTCGTAGTGCACGGCGTCGGTGAGCGCCCGCCGGGCCCGCCAGCCGAAGCGTTCGAGATCCGGCACTTCCTGGAACTCGTGTACCGGTCCGACGCACAGCCAGGCGATGGGCGTGATGCCCGGCGGCAGGCCGACCAGATCACTTAGGAACCCGGGTTCGTAGAACGACACCCAGCCCACACCGACCTGTTCGGCGGTCGCCGCCAGCCACAGGTTCTGGATGGCCAGCACGGTCGAGTACACACCCGTCTCCGGGACGCTGGCCCGGCCGAGTACCTGCGGTCCGCCACGCCGGTCGTCGTGGGTGACCACGATCCCGGTACCGCTCTCGACGATCCCCTCGATCTTGATCGGGTCGAACGTCGCGGCCCGGTCGGCGGGCAGGGCGTCACGGAACTCGACGCGCTTACCCGCCACGTGATCGGCGAAGCGGCGCAAGGTCGCCGCTTCGCGGACCACGACGAAGTCCCAGGGCTGGGAATTGCCGACGCTCGGCGCCCGGTGGGCGGCGGACAGGATCCGCCACAACGTGTCGTCGTCGACGAGTTCGCCGGTGAATTCGGCGCGCACATCGCGACGCAGACGGATCGCGTCGTAGACGCTCAGTTGCTCAGCACACACCCGTGCAGTGTGGCATTGCGGGGTCAGGCCGACCTACGTGCCATCCGTCGTCCGGCGGCCAGCGCGGTGCGCAATCCGCGCCTGCGACCGGTCACCGGGTCGATCGTCGGCACGGCCTTGCCCTCGAACAGGCGCTCCGACTTGGTTTCCGGTGCGTCGTCGGTGGTGTGGCGCAGGTACTTGTTGGGCAGCGACAGCTTGAGGATCGTGCGCCACGACTTGAAGTACTGCACCGGCAGCGAGCCGGTGGTGTAGGGCAGGTCGTACTTGTCGGCCAGCTCACGCACCCGCACCGCGATTGCGGCGTAGCGGTTGCTCGGCAGGTCGGGGAACAGGTGGTGTTCGATCTGGTGGCTGAGGTTGCCGGTCATGAAGTGCATGACCGGGCCGCCGCTGATGTTGGCGCTGCCGAGCATCTGGCGCAGATACCACTCGCCCTTGGTCTCGTTCTCGATGTCGGCCTTGGTGAACTTCTCGGCGCCGTCGGGGAAATGTCCGCAGAAGATCACCGCGTTGGTCCACACATTGCGCACCACATTGGCGGCGAAGTTGGCGGTGAGGGTAGTGAAGAACGACGGGCCGGTGAGCAACGGGAAGATCACGTAGTCCTTGGCGGCCTGCTTGCCGATCTTCTTGAGCACCAGCTTGCGGTCGGCGTCGAACTGCTTCCACTCCGGGGAGTCCTTGTCCCACTTCTTCTTCGCCACCTTGCCCAGCTCGAGGTGCTGGATCGCGACGCCGTACTCGAACAGCGCCTGCAGCAGGAAGTTGTAGATCGGGTTGCCCAGGTAGAACGGCATCCAGCGCTGGTCGCGGGTGACGCGCAGCAGGCCGTAGCCGATGTCGTCGTCCATGCCGAGGACGTTGGTGTACTTGTGGTGCAGGAAGTTGTGGGTGATCTTCCAGTGCGCCGACGGGCCCGCGTTGTCCCACTCCCAGGACGTGGAGTGGATCTCCGGATCGTTCATCCAGTCCCACTGCCCGTGCATGACGTTGTGCCCGATCTCCATGTTCTCGATGATCTTGGCAGTGCCGAGCA
The DNA here is from genome assembly GCF_001612905.1 of Nocardia ignorata NBRC 108230. Lineage (GTDB taxonomy): Bacteria > Actinomycetota > Actinomycetes > Mycobacteriales > Mycobacteriaceae > Nocardia > Nocardia ignorata. The sequence continues at coordinate 127,348 of NZ_BDBI01000017.1, forward strand.
GGGCGACGCCGGCCAGCCAGGCCGGGGGCAGGAAGCTGGCGAACAGGACAGTGCGGCCGCTGATCTCCAGGGCTCGCTGTAACCGGATGACGTTGCGGATATACCGGGCGTCGGCTTCGCCTCGCGAAGATTCGATTTCGCGGCGGATCGCGTCGAACTCCGCACCGAGAGCTTCGACATCCGCGGCGGTGAGGTGCGCGTATTCCTTGACATCCGAGATCGCCATGGCGGTTACAGTACCGTAGGTTACGAGAGCGTAGGTTGGTGATTTCCGCGATGGATTGTGGGATGTGTCCTATTGCGCGATCGAGACACAGATGTTATCTGAGACCGCGCGCCCTCTTCCGGAGGGCCGCCTCTTCCTGCCGCGCGCGCTTCTTCAGTGCCACCTTGGCCTCGCGCAGCACTTCCTTCTCGTGCCGTGCTTTCGCCTCGAGGCTCACCTTCGCGTCGTGCAGCGCCGAACGCAGGCCGAGGCGCTTGCCGGTCTCCGGGTCGACGCGCAGCGCCTCCGGCAACGAGATGCCGTGGAACTTGCGTTCCGAGGACGTCTCGGGGGCGTCGTCGGCGGTGCGCTTGAGGAACCGGTCGGGCAGCGCGAGCTTGTGGATGGTGCGGAAGGCCAGCAGGTACTGCTTGCCAAGCGAACCGGTGGTGTAGGGCAGGTCGTACTTGTCGCAGAGCTGACGCACCTGCGCGGCGACCTCCGGGTACCGGTTGCTCGGCAGGTCGGGAAACAGGTGATGCTCGATCTGGTAGCAGAGGTTGCCGCTCATGAACGCCATGACCGGGCCCGCCTTGAAGTTGGCGCTACCGAGCATCTGCCGCAGGTACCACTCGCCCTGGGTTTCCCCGTCGAGCTGTTCGATGGTGAATTTCTCGGCGCCGTCGGGGAAGTGCCCGCAGAAGATCACGGCGTAGGCCCACAGATTGCGCACCAGGTTGGCGGTGGCGTTGGCCTTGAGCGTCGACTTCCAGGCCGGACCGGTGAGCGCCGGGAACAGCACGAAGTCCTTCACGACCTGGCGGCCCGCCTTGCGGGCGAAGTCCTTGTTCGGCTCCGACATCAGCTGCTTGGTCGGTACGCCCGCGAGTTCCTTCTCGATCCCGAGGTCGTGCAGGGCGATGCCCCACTCGAAGGTGGCGGCCAGCAGCAGGTTCGCGGCGGGCTGCACGAGGTGCTTGGGCTCCCACGCCTCGTCGCGGGTCATCCGCAGGATGCCGAAACCCAGGTCCTCGTCCTTGCCGAGCACGTTGGTGTAGGTGTGATGGGAGTAGTTGTGCGCGCGCCGCCACTGCGCCGACGGACCCGTCTGATCCCACTCCCAGGTGGTGGAGTGGATTTCGGGATCGTTCATCCAGTCCCACTGCCCGTGGCTGACGTTGTGCCCGAGCTCCATGTTCTCGATGATCTTGGCGACCGACAGCAACGCCGTGCCACCGAGCCACGCCCAGCGGTTGCGGCTGCCGAACAGCACCGCGCGACCCGCGACCTCGAGGGCGCGCTGGGCGGCGATGGTGCGGCGGATGTATTTGGCATCGCGCTCACCGCGCGAGGTTTCGACAGATCGTCGGATCGAGTCGAGTTCTTTGCCCAGGGTCTCGATGTCGGCCGCCGTCAGATGGGCGAAGGCCTGGATATCGGTGATGGCCACCGGGGTCCTCTCTTGTTCGGTTGACGGCCTGCACGCTCGGTCCACACACGAGGGGCCCGGCGGTGACGCTTCGGCGTCACTGCCGAGACCAGCCGCTGCCGGTCAGTCATATGACCGGCGCATGATTCGAGGATACCCGTAACCGAAGCGTGACGGTGGGATCAGATGTCGAGTGTGCAGTCACCCGCCGCAGCGGAAATGCAGGTCTGTACCTTGTCGCCCGGCTGGCGTTCGTCGCCGTTGCGTAGGTCGCGGGCGTGTCCGGCCGACAGCGTGACCACGCAGGTCTGGCAGATTCCCATCCGGCAGCCGAACGGCAGCTGCACGCCCACCGACTCGCCGGCCTCGAGCAGGCTCGTCGCGCCGTCGACGGTCAGGGTGCGTCCGGTGGTGCCGAAGGTCACCGTGCCGCCCTCGCCGACCGCGGACCGTTCCACCTCGAAACGCTCGACGTGCAGCTTCTCCGGGATGCCCGCCGCCTTCCAGTGCGCTTCGATGGCGTCGAGCATGGGCGCGGGACCGCACGCCCACGTCTCACGCTCGCGCCAGTCGGGGTAGAGCTCGTCGAGGCTCGACAGCGCGAACAGGCCCTGTTCGTCGGTGAGCTGCAGGTGCGAGACGAAACTCGGGTGCTTGTCGTGCAGGGCGCGCAGTTCGGCGCCGAACATCACGTCGGCGTCGGTCGGCGCCGAGTGCACGTGCACCACGTCGTGCACACCGTCGCGGCGGTCCATGGTGCGCAGCATCGACATCACCGGGGTGATGCCGCTGCCCGCGGTGAGGAAGAGCACCTTCTCGGGTACCGGCTGGGGCAGCACGAACCCGCCCTGCGGTGCGGCGAGCCGGACGACGGTGCCCGCGGCGACCCCGTTGACGAGGTGACTGGACAGCTTGCCTTCGGGCATGGCCTTCACGGCGATGGAGATGAGCCGCTTGCCGCCCTCGCCGGTCCAGTCCGGCGGGCAGGTCAGCGAGTAGGAACGCCAGTTCCAGCGGCCGTCGATGAGGATGCCGATGCCGATGTACTGACCCGGCTGATACTTGAAGTCGAAACCCCAGCCCGGCTTGATGACCAGCGTCGCCGAGTCGGCCGTCTCCTTGCGTACGTCGACGATGCGCCCGCGCAGTTCCCGCGCCGACCACAGCGGATTGGCCAGATGCAGGTAGTCGTCGGGCAGCAGGGGTGTGGTCACCCGGGCGACCGCGCCGCGTAGCACGTTCAGCTTGCCGCCGCGATCGGCGACCTGCGCCGCCGGTGCCTCGAGCCATTCCCGGAACTTGTTCAGGACCATTGCTTCGCCGTTACTCCCTGTCGCGCATCCCAGCCACCCGCGGTGGCTCACTCGCAGCAAGGTTACGGCATCGTAGGTTCCGCGCCAGCCGAAGGACTGGGCCGAGAACCGCGGCGCCAGCCGCAAATGTCACAGCAGATCCAGGAGGAAAGGCAGTTCTTGGGTGGCGTACCAGGCCAGCTGGTGATCTTCGGCGTCGCCGAGGACGAACTCGGCGTCCGGGTCGCCCATGTCGGCCACGTCGATCACGTCGACGGCCTTGGCCACCTGGGGTTCGGCTTCGGCCAGGTCGACGTGCACCGAGGCCACCTGGTCGTAGGTGATCGGCCCGGCCAGTTTCACCACCGCGTCGTCGAGGTCGGGGCGCAGTTTCGCGCCGGTGACGTCGGCGGCGATCACGCAGCGCCGGTAGGTCGGGCTGCCCGGGTCGGCGGCCTCGTTCGGCGCGGTGGTGTCGTCGTCGGCGTCGTCGAGTCCGTCGCGTTCGGCGGCGATCAGCCGCAGCGAGGCGCGCGCGGCCTCCGACATCGCCACCTCGGCGAGTTCGTCGTCGTCGCCCGCGGCGTAGGCCTCGCGCAGTGCGGGCGTCACCGCGAACGCGGTCGCGCCGAGCGGGAAGAATTCGCGCTCGGCGACCAGTTGCCGCAGCATCGGGATCGTCGCCGGGATGTAGACGCGCATCTTGGCGTTCTCAGAGACAGGCACCGAGCAACTCCTCCATCGATTCGTGCACCGACGCCGCGAGGACGTCGAGATCGGCCATGGCGTCGCGGTCGGCGTTGAGTCCGTAGAAAACCTGACCGTCGTACGAGGTGAGCCCGAAGCTCAGGGTCTGATTGCGCAGCAGCGGCGACACCGGATACATCTCCAGCATGCGCGCACCGCCGATGTACATCGCGGTCTGGGGCCCCGGCGCGTTGGTGATCACCAGGTTGAAGGTGTTGTCGGCGAAGGTACTGGCCGCTCGCACACTCATCGCGTGCAGGCTGGCCGGTGCGAAGCCGGCCAGGTGCACGAGGGTGCGCGCCCGCACGCCGCGACGCTGCCTGCCCGCGGCCTCGGTGGCGTGCGAGATGTGCGAGAGCCGCATCGTCGGATTCGGTTCGCCCACCGGCAGATCGATGAGGAACGAGGACACCTCGCTGGCCGGTGTCAGCTGGTTGTCGCCGTCGACGTACACCGACATCGGCACCACCGCACGCAGATTCGTCGATTCGACGAGTGCCTCGTTGCGCGAGAGCAGCCAATTGCGCAGGGCGCCGGTGACGACCGCGAGCACGGTGTCGTTGATCGAGCAGTCGAAATGTCTGCGGATCTTGCGGTAGTCCTCGAGGTCTGTGCGCACCACATCGAAGCGGCGGCTGCGCGAGGTGCGGGCGTTGAGCGGGCTGTCGGGTGCGCCCGAGGTGGCCGCGCGGACGGCATTGGCCGCGGCGTGCACCGCCATCCGGGCGCCGCGTACCACCCCGAACGCGCTCGAGCCCGCGTCGCGCACCGCCGAGTAGGCCTCGCGTGGTTGCGCGGCCAGTTGCGACAGCGCGCCGGCGAGCAGTTCCACATCGGTCGGTTCGCGTGGTGCGCGCCAGGCGTCGTCGGCCAGTTCGCGTGGCAGGGGGCTGTTGTCGAGGATCACGTGCCCGATCTCGAGCGCGGTGTCACCGTCGACGAGCGCCGAATGCGATTTGGTGAACACCGCGCTTCGCCCCTCGGACAGCCCTTCGATGAGGTACATCTCCCACAGCGGCCTGCCCTGGTCCAGCGGCCGGGAGGCGAGCCGGGCGACCAGGTCGTAGAGCTGTTCGTCGGTGCCGGGGGCGGGCAGCGCGGAGCGGCGGATGTGATAGCTGATGTCGAAGCGGCTGTCCTCCACCCACACCGGACGGCCGAGCGCGAGCGGGATCTCGCGCACTTTGCGGCGGTAGCGGGGAACCAGCGGCAGCCGGGATTCGACCAGCTCGATGAGCTGTTCGTAGTCGAGGACCTGGCCGGAGCCGTCGCCGGAGGAGTTCTGGAGGATCGCGAGAGAGCCGATATGAATCGGATTACTGCTCGACTCGAGCCGGTAGAACGCCGCGTCCTGCGGCGTCAATCTCGTGATCACGCGCTCCGATGCTCCTTCCGTTGCACGCTTCGCGCGCCTTCCCGGCGCAGATCGGGCACCGGCTACATCCTACGGCACAGTAGGTGAATCGTGATGCCGGGCAAGGCGCCTCACCGAATGCCGTGACCTGGGCGGATGTGAGCACCCGGTACACCGGGCATCGGTACGTGCGGCCGGGTACGGTGGTCTGCGGACTACCATTGCCACAACACTGTGGCTCACTAGCCCGAACCCGACTCCGACCAGAGGACTGACGAGACCCGTGCCTGCGCTGACACTGACGAGGTTGCTACGGATTGGTGAAGGCCGCATGGTCAAGCGGCTGTCGAACCTCGCCGATGAGGTCATCGCGTACGGCGACGAGATCGAGGCGTTGACCGACGAGGAACTGCGCGCCAAGACCGACGAGTTCCGTGAGCGCTACGCCGCGGGGGAAACCCTCGACGACCTGCTGCTCGAGGCGTTCGCGGTGGCCCGCGAGGCCTCGTGGCGCGTGCTGAACCAGAAGCACTACAAGGTGCAGATCATGGGTGGCGCGTCGCTGCACCTGGGCAACATCTCGGAGATGAAGACCGGTGAGGGCAAGACCCTCACCTGTGTGCTGCCCGCCTACCTGAACGCCATCTCCGGCGACGGCGTGCACGTGGTCACCGTCAACGACTACCTCGCCAAGCGCGACGCCGAGTGGATGGGCCGTGTGCACCGCTTCCTCGGCCTCGAGGTCGGCGTGATCCTCGGCGGCATGACCCCGGCCGAGCGCCGCGTGGCCTACGCCGCCGACATCACCTACGGCACGAACAACGAGTTCGGCTTCGACTACCTGCGTGACAACATGACCCACTCGCTGGACGATCTGGTCCAGCGCGGGCACAACTTCGCCGTGGTCGACGAGGTCGACTCCATCCTCATCGACGAGGCCCGCACCCCGCTCATCATCTCGGGCCCGGCCGACGCCTCCTCCAAGTGGTACGCCGAGTTCGCGCGCATCGCGCCGCTGTTGAAGAAGGACGTCCACTACGAGGTGGACATCAAGAAGCGCACCATCGGTGTGCACGAGGCGGGCGTGGAGTTCGTCGAGGACCAGCTCGGCATCGACAACCTCTACGAGGCCGCGAACTCGCCGCTGGTGAGCTACCTGAACAACGCCATCAAGGCCAAGGAGCTCTACCAGCGCGACAAGGACTACATCGTGCGCGACGGTGAGGTCATCATCGTCGACGAGTTCACCGGGCGCATCCTGGTCGGGCGCCGCTACAACGAGGGCATGCACCAGGCGATCGAGGCCAAGGAGAAGGTCGAGATCCAGCCGGAGAACCAGACGCTGGCCACGATCACCCTGCAGAACTACTTCCGCCTCTACAACAAGCTGTCCGGCATGACCGGTACCGCCGAGACCGAGGCCGCCGAGTTGCACTCGATCTACGGCCTCGGCGTGGTGCCCATCCCGACGAACAAGCCGATGGTCCGCAAGGACCAGGCCGACCTGATCTACAAGTCGGAAGAGGCCAAGTTCAACGCCGTCGTCGACGACGTGGTGGAGCGTCACGAGAAGGGCCAGCCGGTCCTGATCGGTACCACCAGCGTGGAGCGCTCGGAGTACCTGTCCAAGCAGTTCACCAAACGCGGTGTGGCACACAGTGTTCTGAACGCGAAGTTCCACGAGCAGGAAGCCCAGATCATCGCCGAGGCCGGTCGGCCCGGCGCGGTCACCGTGGCGACCAACATGGCCGGTCGTGGTACCGACATCGTGCTCGGCGGCAACGCCGACATCATCGCCGACATCCTGCTGCGCAAGCAGGGCCTCGACCCCGTCACCACCCCCGACGAGTACGAGGCCGCCTGGCATTCCGCGCTCGAGCAGGTGAAGAAGCAGACCGAGGAAGACGCCGAGACGGTGCGCGAGGCCGGCGGCCTGTACGTGCTCGGCACCGAGCGGCACGAGTCGCGCCGTATCGACAACCAGCTGCGTGGTCGTTCCGGTCGTCAGGGCGACCCGGGCGAGTCGCGGTTCTACCTGTCGCTGGGTGACGAGCTGATGCGCCGCTTCAACGGCGCCGCGCTCGAGGCGATCATGAACCGCCTGAACCTGCCCGACGACGTGCCGATCGAGGCGAAGATGGTCTCCAAGGCCATCAAGAGCGCCCAGACCCAGGTCGAGCAGCAGAACTTCGAGATCCGCAAGAACGTTCTGAAGTACGACGAGGTGATGAACCAGCAGCGCACCGTCATCTACGGCGAGCGCAACCGGATCCTGCGTGGCGAGGACATGGAGGGTCAGGTCCAGAACATGATCACCGACGTGATCACCGCCTACGTCGACGGCGCGACCGCCGAGGGGTACGTCGAGGACTGGGACCTGGAGAAGCTGTGGACCGCGTTGAAGACGCTGTACCCGGTGAGCCTGGACTACAAGGAGCTGGCAGGCGAGACCGCCACCGGCGAGGCGGGCGAACTCACCCGCGACGAACTGCGTGAAGCCCTGCTCGACGACGCGCACAACGCCTACGAGAAGCGCGAACAGGAAATCGACGGCCTCGCCGGCGAGGGCGCCATGCGCAACCTGGAACGCCAGGTCCTGCTCTCGGTCCTCGACCGCAAGTGGCGCGAGCACCTCTACGAGATGGACTACCTCAAGGAGGGCATCGGCCTGCGCGCGATGGCCCAGCGCGATCCGCTGGTCGAGTACCAGCGCGAGGGCTTCGACATGTTCGCCGCCATGCTGGAAGGCCTGAAGGAGGAGTCGGTCGGCTTCCTGTTCAACCTGCAGGTCGAGGTCCAGCAGCCCCAGCCCGAAGGCGTCTCCATCGACAAGGGCCTGCGTTCCCCGGTGGGCGCCCCCCGCCCCCAGGATGCCGCCCCGCAGAACCAGGCCCCGCCTGCCCTGCGCGCCAAGGGAATCGACGAGTCCACCCCGCGCGGCCTGAACTACTCGGGCCCCGCCGAGGACGGCCGCGCCGAATCCCACTCCGACGCACAGGAATACGGCGGCCGCCAGTCCACCGGCACCCGCCGCGAACGCCGCGAAGCCGCCCGCACCGAAACCAAGGGCAAGCGTCGTCGCTGACCTCTTGAACAACGAAGGCCCCCACGGTTTCCGCGGGGGCCTTCGTTGTATTCCTACGGACGATCCAACGCGTCGAAGGTGATTGCCAACGTCACCGGATTGTCGAGAACCAACGCGGTGCGGTGAACCCGATGCGGCATGTACCGCATCTCCGACCAATCGAGCCGATACTCCTCGATCCGATCGATGGATTCCCAGCTCTTGTCGAAATGCACGATCAGATAGACCGGAATTCCCGCCCGGGCATACATTTGTCGCTTGATCCCGGTGTCGCTGTCCACCGTCGCGCGCGAGGCGACCTCGACAACCAAGGCGATATGGCTACGCACCGAATTGACGTCGTACGGTTCACAATCGCGCACAAAGATATCGGGGTACCGCACATTGAGGCGGCGATCCGCTGCTCCGTCCTCAGCATCTGCGAAACGTACAGCGACATCGGAGGCAACCCGAAGGCATGGGCCAGCCGGGTTACGCGCATCTTCGAGAGCAGCGGCCAACCTGCGCACCACCCTGCTGTGCGCCTCGCTCTGCGCCATCGCCCGAACAACGAGTCCGTCGATGATCTCGAAATCGCCGAATGTGCTGCTCAGGGCGTCTGGCTCGGACCCGAGGAACTCTTCGGCGGTGATCCGCTGCGGTTCCCCCGGATGCACTGCGGTCATTGGTCAACTCCTCCTTGTCGCAGGCGCGTACGAGACTACCGCTGCCGGCTCGGCAGTTGCATGATGGGCGCAAACGAACCGATGGGCGGCGCCCATATTGCGCAGTGGTGAAGCCGACCGCCAGCTGCCCCGTCCTCGTCGACACCACAGCCCAATCACGCGGTGCAGGCGCGACTCCGCCATTTCGCCGATCCTGAGGTCCGCGAGTTCGCGCAGCAGCACGTGCTCGAACGTATCGGCTCCGAAACCGTTGTTCTCGCTGCGAGGTGAGAAAGGCAATGCACTCTGTCAGGAGGGTGGGGCGGCGGTTGTCACCGTCGACGTCGTGGTCGTGGGCTTGCGGGTCGTGCTCGTCGGGGCCGGTGCGGTTGTCGTGGTGGTCTTCTTCGAGGTGGTGGTCGGCACCGGTCCCACCGTCAGCGACCGGGCGCGCCCCTGCCATTCCTCGGGCAGATTCCCCTTGGTCGACACCGCGACGGTGTAGCTGTCACCTTCGTGTCCTGCGGTGTCGAACAGGGTGACCGTCTTGCCGGTCCGGTTGAACACCGAGACGGCGGCGGCGTCGATGTGCTGGCCGCTCAGGTCGGGGGAGCCGATCTTGAACAGCGACATCTTGCCCGCGCCTTCGTGCCCGGTGAACACGCACACATATGAAGTGGGGCAGCGGTCGAAGCCGGTGCAGCCGCCGGTCTTGTCGCACCAGTCCTCGGTGACGCTGGTGAACGTCTTGGCACTGACTGTCATTGTCTCGCTACCGTTTCCGCTTTCGAGCTCGACGGTGTGTTCTTCGTCGGGCGCCGCACCGAGCCGATCGATCACGTACTCACAGGCCGCACTCAGCGCGATCCCGGTAGCCGCCGTCACCAGCGCCGCCGTCACCGTCACCCCCGCCCGCAGTTTCAGCGTGATGACCTCGACGACCGGAACCACCATCTCGCACACGACATCCTGTGCCGTCTCGGTCGCCTTCTCGTGGTCACACGCCACCACACCGAACCCGACAAGCATCGCCGCGAGTATCACCGTGAACACTGTCCGCACGGCGTCAGAATGCGCCCGGAAACTGCTCTCCCGCAGCCGGTTCCGCCCGCAACGAAACCTGCGTTCGGGCGTGGCTTCGATTGCTCAGCGCAACGAACTTCTCGGCTATCACGGCGGCGCCCGTGTCAGTGTTCATCACGAGCGCATCGCCACAACCCGGTCATGCATGTGCGATTGCATGCATGGTTGCCTTGCAGATTCGCGACGTTCCCGAACCGCTGCGGGATCAGTTGGTCGCGTTGGCTCGCCAGCGAGGGCAGTCCTTGCAGGCATTCCTCTTCGACCTGGTGCGCGATGAAGCTCGGCGCCAGGACAACATCGCGGTGCTCAAGCAGTTCAGTCCGGGCAACTGGGATGTCGCGTTCGCTGCTCAGGACGTCATAGTGGCCTTGGACGATGAACGCTCCGAGCGGGATTCGGCGTTGGACGGTCCGGGAGCTCGCGAGTGATCGTGGTCGACGCTTCGGTCTTCGTTCATGCGCTTCTGAATCCCGACCCACTCGGTACGGTCTGCCGCGATGCCCTGGAAGGCGGCAATCGCTGGATCGCCCCGCAGCATTGGACTGTCGAGGTTCTGTCCGTCATCCGCCGTTTCGCCCGCGCGGGCACCATCACCACCGAGCAGGCCGCTCGGGCTGTCACCGCGCTGGAAGAACTCGACCCCGAAGTTCCGGTCACGCGCGTACTCGTCCCGAGAATGTGGGCACTGCCGACAATCCGACCGCCTACGACGCCGCCTATGTCGCCGCGGCCGAGGCTTATGGTTGCGATCTGCTCACCACCGATTCGAGGCTGGCGAACGCGCCGGGCATCACCTGCTCGGTGCGTGTCCTGACGGCCGCGAATACTGCGCCGATCTAGTCGGGCTGCTCAGCTGGCTCGGTGGATGGGGTGGACTCGGGAGAGGGCGCGTTTGGCTTCGGCCAGGGAGATCATGTGGTCTTCGTCGTCGATTTCGGCGACGGCGGCCTCGGCCCATTCGCGCAGTAACGTCGATACCCCGACGCGCCGTTCATCGGCCAGATCCTTGAGCCGGGAATGCAGGCCGAGTGGTAACCGGATCGAGGTGGTCACCATGATGTCCTCATTGGCCGGCAGTCGGGGCGGCGCGTCGGCAGGCTCGTCCGAGAAACTCAGCCGGTCCAAGAAATCGGCGAGTTCCTCTCGGCTGGACGGAAAGTCCTGATCGCTCATGATGGATTCCCACTTTCCCACTGCTCGAATTGCGCCAGCTCCTCGGCACGCATCGTCCGTGCGCCGATGATCACCCACGTCCAGTCGTCGCGCTGCCGTGTGACCACGATCAACGGACGCCCGGCCGTGGTGCGCCCCCACACCGTCAAGACGGTCACCTGGCCGTCGAAGGCCGGGCGCGGCCACCGTCGTGACGCTGCGAGGACCTGCCGAACCTCGCTGGGTTCGATGCCGATCAGGTGAGCGATCGCCCAATCAGGCCACTCGAAACCCATAAGTCCATAATACGCACGTAGTAACGCACTGTGAAAGAGCTGTGTATCGAACCGGCCGCGGTTCGTTAGGCTCGCCGTGACCCGATTTTCCGACGAAGGGGAGGGTACGACGGTGCGCACGGAAGCGGTGGAGCGTGCGTTGTCGGCGTCGGAGCGGTGGTTCTGGTTGGTGGATCAGTTGTCGCCTGCGAATTGTGTGGTGCGGATTCGGGTGCGGGGGCCGATCGGGGCTTATCGGCTGGAGTTCGCGGCCGAAGCGCTTGTCGCGGAGTTTCCGTTGTTGCGGTCGGTGGTGGGGGAGGGGCCGTGTTTCGCCGCGTCGGCGGACCCGCATCTGCCGGTGTTGCATCGCATCATCGCCGGCCTCGATGACTGGCGCGCGGTGTTCGACACTCAGCTCGCGACGCCTGTCGACTCGGCGACCGCACCGGGCAGGATCGTCGACCTGGCTTTCCGGCCGGGGACCGACGACGAGCAGCACGACCTTATCGTGGTGTTCTCGCATGTCTATCTCGACGGGCGTTCGATGGTCGCGCTCGTCTGGCGACTGCTCGCCTACGCCTTCGGTGCCCAACCGGTGGTCACCGCCCGCCCGGCGATTCCGGCGCCGGATGACCTGATCCCGCCCGCGCAGACGCGGATGTGGCGCTGCCTGTGGACGAACGTGTCCGCCCAGCTCACCGCCTTCGCCCGGCGCGCGGTGAGCCTGCCCGGCTGTCCGCCACCACTGCCGGTACGCCGCACCCGCACGGTCGTTCGCACGATCGCGGGAGAGAAGCTCACTGCTCTGCGCGCCCGCTGTCAACGCGAAAGTGTCACCGTCAACGCACTGTTGGCAGCAGCGCTGGCCGAGACGATCGGCGGCTATGCCCCGAAAGAGACCGGCACGGTGGGCATCGGCATCCCTGTCGACATCCGCACCCGTCTGAATCCACCTCCCGCCGAGGACGAACCAGGCATGTTCACCGCGGTAGTCCCCACCTTCGTCCCCTTCGGAACCGATCCGTCCGACGCCGCGCGATCCGCAAAAGCACAGCTGAACAGGGGAATTGCCCGCCACATCGACCTGCGCTCCCTGGCGGCCATCCGCTACGGCTGCCCCCGCACCCTCGAATCCAGCAGGCGCACTATCGAACTCATCGACCGCCGCGCCCCCTGGAACGTCACCCTCAGCAACCTCGGCCGCATCACCCCACCGACAACCCCCGAGCCCCTGCACATCACCGACGTCACGGTAGCGGGAACCAACTCCTGCGCCAGCGCCCTCACCGTCGGCGTAGCCACCTTCGACAACACCATGTCGATCACCTTCTGCTACGTCGACACCATGCTCCCACGAACAACAATCGAAACCCTGGCCGACACCATGATCGCCGCTGCCGCACCGTAACGGCTGCCTGCCCGCACTCGCCAGGCGTCGAGTTGCTCGATCACCTCGTCGAGGTCGGCGCGCCGCTTTTCATCTCCGATGAGAGGCAATCCTCGGCTGGTGCGTGCGAGTTCTGCCACCGGCACGAAGGTCCGGCGGACCACCGGCCGGAGCTCGGCGACCGGCTTGCCGTTGCGGATCCGCCTAGTGCAGGACAGCGCGCACCATCTCCCGCAGGGCGTTTCGGTCGGGTTTGCTCGTACGCCCGGTTACCGGGATGCGGTCGACGACCACGATGTCGTCCGGCAGGGCGGAGGTGTCGATGAGCTGCGGTAGGACGGTGCGGAGACGGTCGACCACATCGCCCGCGCCGGGCTCGGGGACGATCGCGAGGACGATGCGTTCGTCGCCGATCTCGTCGGGTAACCCGACCAGCACGGCCTCGCGCACCCCGTCGATGCCGGCGATCGCCGGTTCGTAGAGTCCGGGGTAGATGTTGGTCTTGCCCCGGATCATCATGTCCTTCTTGCGTCCGGTGAGGACGAGGCGGTTGCCGTCGAAGCGGGCGAGGTCGCCGGTCGCGATCTCGGTCAGCGGTGCGGAACCGAGGTAGCCGCGGCACAGATTCGGTCCGCTCAGGACGAGTTCGCCGTCGTCGGCGATGCGTGCCCGGACGCCGCGCACAGGCGTGCCGAGCAGGTCACCGTCGTGCGCGAGCTTGTCGGCGCCGGTGGCGACCGCGACGGGCAAGATCTCGGTCATGCCGTAGACGGCGAGAAACTCGGTGTCGGGCAGCGACTTCTGTGCTCGACGCAGCAGCGCGGCCGTCACCGGCGCACCACCGAGCGCGACCTGACGCAGGTACTGCGGCGCGGCGATCCGCCCCGCCTCCAGCGCATCGAGGGCCACGGCGAGGTCGGCGGGGGTGTAGAAGGCGTGGGTGGCGCTGCGCAGGTTGCGGGTGAACCGCACAGGATCGATGTGGGTGCCGAACCGGGGATACTTCGGCATGGCCCAGCGCGCACCCGACATCAGCGCGGGCAGACCCATCATGAGCTGTTCGGTGTGCAGGAACGCGCCGGGCGCGAGGCTGGTCTGCCCACCCATCGCTGCCAGCCCGGCGCTGAGCGAAGCACGGGTATGCACAACGGCTTTCGGCTCGTCGGTGGTGCCCGAGGTGAAGACGATCAATGCTTCCGATTCCGGATCATGCTGGGGCAGAGACGAATCCGGCGCATCACCGAAAACGCGGCGCAGCGGTAGGGATCGCAAGGGTGTGCCGGGCAACCACACCCCGCTGTGCAGGTGCCGCACCTCGAGCTCACTGAACCGCGGCAAGGTCAACCCACGCTTGCGCCCGAGTCCGGCCAGCGGTCCGCTCACCGCATAGAGCAGCGATTCCGTTGCCGCCCATCGTGGTGCGACCATCGCGATGCGGTTGGCGAACAACTCCGGCCCCACGCCGGGATCCACGAAAACAATGGTCCCGCCCGCGGCGATGGTGCCGAAGATCAAGCCGACCGAACTCACCGACGGCCGGATAGAGAACAGCATCCGATCACCCGGCCGCAACCCGGCGACCCGCAGATTGTGTGCGACCCGGCCGATCGTGTCGACCAACTCGCGATAGGTGAGCGCCCGCTTGCCGACGGTTCCGAGCGCCGAGGCATCCGGAATGCGGGCGGCGTGGGTGGCGAGACGGTCGAGAAAATCGGGAAACAACGAGCTCACCGGATGTCGACCACCTCGGGCCGGTACCGGTGATCGGCGTACCAGGCCAGCGTCTTGCGAATACCCCACGCGCGCACCCGCCGGTTCGACCCGTACACCCGCACGTCACGGCGCAGCCCGTAATCGGTGGTGATGGTGCGCACCGCGTTCACGAGGGCACGGTCCTCGTGCAGGTCCTCGATGGCGGTACGCGGGAATCCGCCTGCGGCCGAATAGAGTTCGGCGGTGATGGCCATATTGCACCCCGGTGTCATCACATACGGCCCGAGATATCTCGGGTCACGATTACCCGAGCGCACCTTCCCGAACAGCGACGCCACCTCGAGCGCGACCCGGATGATCGTGCGGTCCCGCCACGAAACCCCCTCGTCGGTGCGGGGAATCAGCTGCCCGCTCACCAGGCGCAGACCGGAGTCGAAGCCGGCGCGGATCCGCTGCGTCCAGTCCGGCGCCGGCAGGCAGTCGGCGTCGGTGCGGGCCAGCAGTTCCGCGCCCTGTGCGATGGCGTACCGCATACCGGTGTCGGCCGCCGCGCCGGTGCCCTTCTGCGCCTCGTCGATCACCTCGATCACCGGAACCGGGTTCGCCGCGGCGAACTTACGCACCACCTCGACGGTGCGATCGGTGGAATTGTTGTCCACGACGACCACCGTGAAATCGGTATCGCGTTGGTCGGCAAGAGCTTCCAGCGTCGCCTCGATCCCGCGTTCCTCGTCGAACGCGGGGATCACCACCCACAGCGGCTTTCTCACGGGCGGCGGTCGGTCATGGCTCGCCCAGGGTCTTCCACCAGGTGGCACCGAGCAGCATCGTCATCAGCGCGGCCCGGCCGGCCGGGATACCGCGTTCGGCGGCCACCCGCCGCGCGGCCGGGATCTGTGCGGCATGCACACCGACACTGAGCACCACATCGATCCAGAACGCGACCCGCAGCAGCTTGGTGCGAAACGGGCGGACCACACCGAGAATCAGGAACAACCACCCGAAAATCGGGATCGCCCGCAGTGCGAGCACCGCCTCGCGGCTCGGGGCACGCGGGGGTTCGGCCCGGTGACGGCCCGGTTGGGGCACACTCACCTGCCAGAAATCACCCTCCGTAGAGACCGCATGCAACGGACGACTGCTCACCGCACTCCCTGTCCTCGGTAGGTCACCGCCGCCGCCGTCGGCCCGCCGTCGGCGGCGACGAACAGCAGCGCACGATTGTCGTGTCCCGCCGCTCGCGCGGCGACATAGGCGCCGGTGAGGGCGGAGGTATGGGCGTCACCGGCGAAGTCGTCGGTCACCACCGCCGCGACGCCGAGTTCGCGCGCCAGTTCGGTGGCGAATTCCGGCGTCGGCTTACCGCACACCAGCACTGTATCGGCCGCGTCGAGACCGTCGGTGGTCAGTGCGTCGCGTGCCGCGATCACCGCGTGCTCGACGAGTTCGGCTGTGCCGGTGGCGAGTTCGACCGTCAGCGCCGAGCGTCCCTCGGCGCCCATCTCGGTGAGAGCCACATACCCCTGCGCATCGGGCAGGGTGTCACCGGCGCTCACGTGGACGTCACCGAAACCGGGAACGTCGGCCCGGTTCTCGAGGACGAACGCCGCACCGACAGGCTGGAACGGGAAGTGCGCGTCCGCGCTCATCGACGGATGCGCGTCACCGGAGACGATCACCACGTGCCCGTTGGGCAGGTCGGCCAGCAGCGAGGCGGCCACGCCGATGGCGTTTACCGGCCCGCAGGCGCCGTTCATCAGGTCGAACGACAGGCACGGCACATCGCCGGGCCGGTATTCGAGGCCCACACCGGCGGCCTGCTGGATGAGCGCGGCCACCGCCGGTTCCACCAGGTTGGCGTCGCGGTACACCCCGACATTGATGAGCGCGTCGACCTGCTCGTGCGGACAGCCCGCCGCGTCGAGCGCGGCGCGGGCGGCCTCGGCCGCCTGACCCACCGAGCTGACGCCGCCGGTGCGTGTGATCGCCGCCGAAATGATAATTCCCATACTGTCCTATACCCGAAGATCGCCCAGTGTCACCGACAAAAATCCCGCGACCACCCCGGAGGCGGCGGGCACGAGCAACACCTTCGACCCCGGTGCGATCCGGCCGTCCCGCAGCGCGTCGTGCAGAACGACGAAATGTGAAGTCGACGCGGTGTTTCCGTACTTGTCGAGCACGGCGAGCTTGGGTGGCATCACCGAGTCGAACTCGCGCTCGGCGATCTTGTCGATCAATTCCACTGCCGGGCCGCTGAATTGGTGGTGGATCAGGTAGTCGTAGCCCTCGGCGGCGAAACTCGAGTCGCGCTCGGTGAGGAACCGCTGCTGACGCGAAGTCCACAGCAGATACCGCGATTCGTTGTGCATCGCCCGGTTGTCGGTGTAGAGCGCCACGCCCGCGCTCCGGTCGCTCGGCATACCGAGACACAACTTCGCGTAGGCGGCGCTGGTATTGAGTTCCACATAGTCCAGGCCGGGCCCGTCGGTGGCCTCGAGCAGCACGGCCGCGCCCGCGTCGCCGACGGTGAGCGAAGCGAATTGCGGGTCGTACTTCTCGGAGATCTCGCGGACCGCGGTGTCGGAGATCGGCGTGATGCACTCACCGGAGACCACCAGGCCGCGTTTCACCGCGCCGGACCGGATCATCCTGTCCAGCACCAGAACTCCGGTCAGCATGCCCGCGCAGGCATTGGAGACGTCGAAATGTATCGCGCGGGTGGCGCCGAGGGTGTTGCGCAGCATCAACGCGAACGACGGTTCCAGGCAGAAATCGGTGCCACGGGTGCGGGTGATCGAACACGAGATCACCACATCGAGGTCGGCGGCCTCGTAGCGCGAGTTGTCCAGTGCGGTACGCGCGGCGGCGAGGGCGATGGTGAACGAGTCCTCGTCGTCACCGCGCACCCGGCGGGCCCTGACCCCGCTGACCTTCTCCAGATCCAGCGGCGCCTCGACGGCCAGCCTGCTCATCAGTTCCGTCGTGGTCAGCTCGCGGGACGGCAGGTACGCGCCGATCGCTTCGATTGTCGATCTCACCATGTGTGTCACTTCCAGCTATCGCGCGAAGGCCGACTCCGCCACCGCGCGTGCCGCCGATCCTAGTCACAGACCTTCACTAATCGGGCCTGGTCAGCTAGATTCTGCCGGGGTGTGGAGTACTGCTCGTCGCCGTGAACTCACCCTACTAGCCGCAGGTCAGCCCTGGTTACCGGGCTTATTGCTGCTGGGACGGGTCGCGCGGCCGGTGCGCAAAGTGCCCGCACTCGGTTGGTTCGTCGCCGATCCCGTGATCGCCAGGCAGATCTACAACGACAGCACGCACTTCAGCATCGTCTCCGAGGGGGCGGCCGGGCACTGGTGGTCGCAGGTGATCGGTGACTGGGTGCAGGACCTGTTCGAAGGCCCGGGGCACACCGAGTTGCGCACCAAGGTGCGTGACCTGTTCACCTTGACCCATACCGACGCGCTGGTCCGGCGGGTCATCGGCCCCGATCTGCGCGATCTGCGGGAGCGGCTGGCGGCGGGCGAGACCGTCGACATGGCCGCCCGCGCGCAGATCCTCGTCGGCCGCAGCGTCTCCGACCTGGTCGGTATGCGGCCCGAGGACATCGCCGCGGCCATCGGCGGCGATCCCGACGCCGATCAGGACGCGCTGTTCCTTCGCCTGTTCCATCATGTGGAGGAGCTGGTCAACCTGGGGTTCGGCACCATGACCTCCACCACCCTCGACTCGGTCGCGGTGGCGCGGGCCAGGGAACTGGCCACCCGGCTCGCCGTGAATGTTCCCGCCGCCTACGAGCGCGCCGACCCCGACACCACCCTCGGCCGCTGCCGCGAGCTCGGCCTCGCCGTCGAACACGCGGCCGGGCTGGCGATCCTCATGGCGGTCGCGGGCACCGACACCCTGGCCAGCGCCATGACCAGGATGGTCGCGATCATGCACGACAGTGACCAGCACCGCGCCCTGCTCGCCGCCCCGCACCGCCTACCCGACGCGGTCCGCGAGACCCTGCGCGTCACGAGCCCCGCCTACCTCGTCGGGCGCTCCGTCACCGCCGACGTCCGCGTCGCCGACCGCGATCTGAAAGCAGGCGATCACGTCAAAATCCTCACCTGGACCATCAACAACGCCGCGGGCGATTTCGACATCCACCGCGACTACAACCCCGAAACACGCCAGCTCTGGTTCGGCGGCGGCCGCCACCTGTGCCTGGGCGCGCAACTCGTCCACTCCGAACTCACCGCCCTGCTCGAATCCCTCACTGCCGCAGGCCGTCCCTGGGAAATCGTCGAACGCCGCTACCGCCGCAAAGTCTTCATCCCCACCTACGAATCCCTGCGCATCCGGCTCACCTGATCTCCGCCGAGAGGAGTGAGTGACTTCACACGGGATGTGTGCGAAAATCGCACCATGCCCGACGAGAGCGTCTGGATCGAAATCGGCGATCGCGTGCGCGAGAGCCGACTTTCGGCTGGCTTGTCCCAGGAGCAGTTGGCACGCCGAATCTCGTCCGAACGCAGCAAGATCGCGAAGATCGAGTCCGGAACACGGCAGATCAACGCCGTGGAGCTCACCCGGTTGGCCGCCGCGTTGGGAATGCCAATCGGGCATTTCTTGTACGCACGTCCCGAGGTGATCTCCCGCAGGACACCGCTGGACGAAGACACCACTTCGCCGGCGGCGCGGCAGTCGTACCGAATAGAGGCGGCCCTCACGGCCTGGTTACGCGATGTCCGGGACGTTCGCGAATTGGGGTGCCTGCGATCGTCTGAACCGCTGCGATACCCGAAGAAGGTGAGCGACGCGGCCGATGCACGGGCCGCTGCGCGCTGGGTGCGTGAGCAACTGAGTCTGGGTACGGAACCGATTTCGACGATGATGTCGGCATGTGAGAAGGCTGGCCAGCTCATCTTGGTGACCGATCTGCCAGGTGACGGCGCGTCGGTCGTAGACGACGAGCTCGCCGTTGCCGTAGTCAGCCGGACGGGGGATCCGGGGAGGCGGCGTGCGACCGCCGCCCACGAACTTGGTCACTTGGTGCTCGGTGACGAATATTCGAGTGACCTCGGGGGAGGCGTCGCAGCCGCGAGGGGGGAACGGGAAGCTGTTGTCGACGCCTTCGCAGCGGAGTTTCTCCTGCCGATCCAGGCTCTGCGCGCGACGGCGCGCTGTGAAGACCTGCGCACCGCGCTGATCGTGAGTGCGGCCGAATATCGGACTTCGTGGACTCTGGCCGTCTGCCAAGCGGGCGTGGCAGGGCTGATAGAGCCAACCGGCCTCAAACGATGGCGCGCCGCACCGAAACCGACACGCGCGGAAATGATGCAGGCCGTTGGGTGGGCACCTCAACCGGACTTCGAAAAGGTGTGTGTTCCACCGAGTTACGCCGACGCGGTCCTGTCCGCATGGCGTGCTCGTCGGCTCACTGCCCGACGTGCCGTGGAACTGATGCACGGCCAGCTCTCGATCGAAGACCTCGGTCCGGTCGACGAGGATGTCACCGAGCCATGACATCCGAACTGCGGTTGGTCTTCGACGCGACGTGTCTGAACCATTTCGCGAGGATCGACAGAATAGATGTACTCGGCCATCTTCTCGTCGGTTGTGTCTGCACGACAACGGAATTAGTCCGAGAAGAGCTTCGCAACGGTGTTAACCAGCATGCGTCGATTGCGTCCGCGCTCGAAGCCGACTGGTTGGGAATCGATCAGCTCGATGCATTCGAAGCGTTGCTGGCCTTCGAACGGTGGACGCGCCGCATCGGCTCCGGCAGTCGCGATGTGGGTGAAGCAAGTGTATTCGCGGTCGCTGAACTGAACGGTGCTATCGCGATCTGTGACGACGCAGCGGCAACAAAGGTGGCCAGGCGATACGACCTCGAGACTCATGGCACCTTGTGGTTGCTCGCATGGTCCTGTCGGTTGGGAAAGTTGGGGATCGGTGAGGGGGCAACGCTGATCGAGATGCTGGTCGACTCCGGCATGCGATTGCCATGCAGCGGGTCCGGATTCGCACAGTGGGCGGGGCAACACGGCCTGCTGTGACACCGTCGGCAGTTCGGTATCTTAACCACTACGTCCCACCTCAGGGAGTTGTGGAGAAATTGTGCCCTTGTGCAGGGTGTGCACGCGGGTGCATGCCACCTCGAGGAGGGCGGGGTCGTGGCTGATGAGGAGGACGCCGAGGGTAGTGGCGTGCTGGACGACCAGGCGGATGACGGCGGCGGTTGTCGCCGCGTCGAGCATGGCGGTCGGTTCGTCGAGGAGTAGGTAGCGCGGGCTCTGGGCGAGGGCGCGGGCCAGGCAGGCGCGTTGGAGTTGGCCTTCGCTGAGGGTGTGGGGGCGGCGGTCGAGGAGGTCGGGGGTGAGGCCGACGGTGGTCGCCAGGGCGGGGATATCGATGGGGCGGCGGTGGATTCGGGCGGGTTCGGCGATGATCTGTGCCACGGTGAAGTGGGGATTGGTCGCGGCGCGCGGGGATTGGAAGACCATGGCTGTGGTGCCGCGTGCGCGTCGGGGTGGTACGCCGTCGACTGTGACCCGTCCCGCATCGGGTGTGCGCAGACCTGCCAAGGTGGCAGCGAGAGTTGTTTTGCCCGAACCGGATTCGCCGCCGAGTCCGACGATCTCACCGGGCGAGATCGTCAGCGTCACGTCGTCGAGTACGGGGCTGCCGTAGCCGACAGTGATCGAATCAGCGATGAGCACCGTCGACACCTTTCCGAATCATGCGTTGCCGCTGCGGGACCAGCGCAGTAGGCCCACCCGCGTAGGGGCAGATGGCGGACAGATTCGTCAGCTCCCGTGGTGGATGGGGGAGTGGGTGCAGACCGTTCTCCGGCAGCGCGGCGAGCAGATCGCGCGTGTAGTCGTGCCACGGATCCGCGAACACCTCGGCCGCGGGCCCCACCTCCATCAACCGCGAGGCGTACATGATCGCCACCGTGTCGGCGATCCCCGCCCGCAGCAGGTGACTCAGATCGTGGGTGATGAGCAGGACGGCCGCACCCGCGTCGGCGCACTCACGCAGCAGGGCGCCGATCCGATCGGTGTGATCGCGGTCCAGCCCGGCCGTCGGTTCGTCGGCGACGATCACCGCCGGATCGCCGGCCAACGCCGCCGCGACCGCCGCCCGCTGGGCCATTCCGCCGGACAGTTGGTGCGGATAGAGGTCCAGCGCTGTGCGTTCGAGCCCGGCTCGGCGCAGCAGGTCTGCCGGTGTATGCAAGGTTCCCAGCGCCGCAACAGTTTCCGCGAGCTGCGAGCCGATCGTGCGAACCGGCGTGAAATGTGTGCTCGCGGACTGAGGGACCAATGCGATATGACGACCACGGTACGGCTCGACCTGGCGACGACGCGCCGACCAACGGGATGCGCTGCCTTTGCCCTTATCTGTGCGGAGTTGCTCCGCAGTCCCCGGAATCGGTTGATCGCTGTCGAATTCTGAAGGGCGAGGTTCAGTTCCAGCGCTCGCCGGCGAGCGCGATCCGACGCGGTCACCGACGATGTGCACGATCCGACCACGAAGTTCGAGTTGAACAGACCCACTCACCACCGCCGCCTGCGGCAAGACCCCCATCACCGCACTCGCGACAAGCGACTTCCCGCAACCGGATTCACCGACGAGCGCCGTGACCGTGCCTGCCGCAACCTCGAGCGACACCTCACTCACCGCATGCACGACGCCACGTCGCACGGGGATCCGCACCGTCAGCCCATTGATCCGCAGTCCCTCACAGGGGCTTACGCCGACCCCGTTCATCGCGGCATCCGGGAAAATGCGGGCGGCAACAGAATCCCCCGGAGCGACGACCCGGCCACAGCGACCGCAATGGTCGTCACCACCAGGAATCCCGCCGGGAACACCAATGTCCACCACCCGCCGAGTAACAGCGAACCCCGCGCCTCCTCCAACAGCGTGCCGAGGCTCGGTTCGTGCGGCGGCAACCCGAACCCGAGGAACGACAGCGTCGATTCATGCCAAATCGCGTGTGGCAGAAGCAGAACCACCGCGATCAACGCTTGCGGTGTCACGGCGGGCAACAGGTGCCGGGTGAACAGATGGGTGCGTCCGGCACCGGCCAGCACTGCGGCAGCCACATAGTCGCGTTCACGCAGGCTCAGGCTCTCCGCCCGCACGATCCGCGCCACCTGAACCCAATGCGTGAGCCCGATGGACAACACCACGGCCACGGTATTGCCCCGGAACAGCGCGACGATCACGATGCCCAGCAGCAGATGCGGCAGGGCATTGGCGGTGTCGGCGAACCGCATCAGTACCCGGTCGACCCGCCCGCCTACCAGCGCCGATACCGCACCGACCAGCACGCCGAGCACCGTCGACACCGCCGCCGCGCACACCGCGACCACCAGCGAGGTGCGCAGCGCCGCCGCGATCCGCACGAACAGCGACCGTCCCGCCGCATCGGTACCGAACCACCACTGCGCCGACGGCGCCTGCCGGGCCTGGGCGAAATCGGTGAGCCGGTTGTCGACACCACCGAGCCACGGCACGACCAGCGCGTAGATCAACACGGCGACCAGCACCGCGACCGCGACGACCAGCCGTCGCCGAGCACGCTCACCCATCGGCCCGCACCCGGGGATCCAGCAGTACCACCGCGATGTCGGCGAGCAGCGAACCGAGTAGCACCGCACCGGTCGTCGCGACTGTCAGTGTGGCCAGCAACGCCATATCCAGGTCTTTCGCCGATCGCACGAAGGCGCCCGCCACCCCCGGCCAGGAGAAGATCTCCTCCACCAGCACCGCACCGACCACCACTTCGGGCAGTCGCGCACCGAGGATCGTGACGAACGGGGCCAGCGAGGAAGGCAGGATGTGGCGGCGGGTGATGGTCGCGGTGTCGATGCCGCGCGTCACCGCGCCCACCACGAAGTCCTCACCGCGATTGGCGGCCACCGTTTCCCGCACCGCGAGCAACAACCACGGCAGCTGCGAGACAGCCAGGGCGGCGGCGGGCAACACCAGGTGCCGCGCGACCTGCGCCGCATCGACCTCGGCGCCCGCGTCGGTGAGACCGGCAGGCGGCAACCACCCGAGCCCCACCGCGAACACCCCGATCAGGACCAGCGACACCACGAACGGCGGCAGCCCTTGCAGGGCGACGCAGACGGCACTCACCACACGGTCGAGCAGGCCACCGCGACGCATCCCCGCGACCACTCCGGCCACGAGCGACACCGCGACCGCCAACGTCATGGCGACCGTCACCAACAGCATCGTCCACGGAATCCGCTGGGCGAGAAGCTCACCCACCGGCTGGGCGAAGCTGCGCGACACCCCGAGGTCGCCGGTGCACAGGTCGGCGGCCCACTGCGCGTAGAGCCGGTACCAGGGCAGGTCGAGCCCCAACTGCTCGGCGAGTACCGCGCGGTCGGCGGCGCCGGTGGTGACGTAGCGGTCGCCGAGGTAGCCGACGAGCGGGTCGAACGGTGACACCGCGGCCGCGGCGAACAGCGCCGCCGACACCGCGACCAGCACCGGAATCATCGTCAGCACCCGACGCCGCGTCATCCGCGCGATGCCACGCCCCCTCACGAGCCGCGCGTCCAGGTCTGCAGCGACCACCACGGCCCCCACGTCACGCCGTGCGCGTGTGGCTCGAGCACCGGTCCCGACATCGTCCACCCCGAATCCTTCACCACATAGGTGTGATCCAGGTGGACGAGGAAGACGTGGCTCGGGTCCTCGGCGTAGCGGTTCTGCACCGCACGGTAGGCGGCCGCCCGGTCGGCCGGATCGAGGGTGCGCCTGGCTTTTTCGAGCAGGGCATCGATCGTGGGATCGGAGTGGCGGCTCGCATTGTCGTACGGGCTGCCCGCGCCCGGATCGACGGTGTGCAGGGTGTTGTAGGCCTGCGTATCGGGATCGAAGGGCTCGCTGCCGCCGCCGAGCAGAATGCCCGCCCGTTCGATCCGGGGTTCGATCCGATCCCAGGACAACGCTTCGAGGTCGACCTCCACACCGACCCGGGCAGCATCGGACGCGAAAGCCATGGCGAGATCACGGCGCAAGGTATCGGTGGAGTTGTACATCACCGTGAATAGGGCCCGCACGCCCTGTTTCGCGCGCACGCCATCCGCACCACGCAACCAGCCCGCCGCGTCGAGGATCTGTTCGGCACGCGCCCGGTCGAAGGCGAAAGTCGCGGTGGGGTTGTGGGATTCGCCGTATACCTCCGGAACGGGGGTGTAAGCGGGCCGCCCGTATCCGCCGAGGATGTTGTCGATCATGGCCTGCCGATCCACGGCGAAATTCAGCGCGAGCCGGACCGCGGGATCACCGGCCACCGGATCACCGGCGGGCAGGGAGACACCGCGCCAATCGGCAGAGGTGTTGGCGTGCACCGACATCGTCGCGCGATCGGCGAAGGAGGCGGCCAGCAGCGGCGGCAGCGAGGTTCCGTCCAGCTCGCCGCTCGCCATCCGCTGTGCTCGGGTGTTGTCGTCGGGGACGTGGAGCACCGTGAGCCGCTTCACGGCAGGCGCACCGCCCCAATAGTTCTCGTTCGCCACGAAGACGGCTCGGGTCGGTTCGAGGTTCGTCAGCTGATAGGGCCCCGTGCCGACCGGCTTCGTGTTGAGCGCCGACTCGGTGGCGGGTCCCGGTTCGGCCACCGCCTCCGACGGCACGATCCCGATGAGCAGCTTGGTGGGGAAGGCGGCATACGGGTGCCGCAGCGTGAATCGCACCGTGGCGGGATCGACGGCCTCGACCCGCTCGATCATCGAGAACGATGAACGGACCTCCGAAGCCGAGGCCGGGTCGAGGATCGCACGATAGGTGGCCACCACATCGGCCGCGTCGAACGTGGTTCCGTCGCTGAACCGCACGCCAGTGCGCAGCGGCACC
Organism: Nocardia ignorata NBRC 108230; assembly: GCF_001612905.1. Taxonomy (GTDB): domain Bacteria; phylum Actinomycetota; class Actinomycetes; order Mycobacteriales; family Mycobacteriaceae; genus Nocardia; species Nocardia ignorata. Next base: position 152,595 of record NZ_BDBI01000017.1, read on the forward strand.
GTCCACGCGGCGGCGCCAGGTTCGGCGGTCGGCAACTCGGTGGCCAGTGCGGGTGCGAAACCGGGCATCCCGGAACCACCGGTGAGCCGGAGCAGACCGTCGTAGATCTTCGCCTCGCCTGCCGCGCCGTAACCGGCGATCGGGTTGTATCCGCCCAGTTCAGCGGCATCCGCGAGGACAAGCGAATCGGTGGTCGTGGCGGTCGGCGCACCGCAGGCGGTGAGTACCAGCGCGAACGCGGCAACCGCGACGGTCCGAATTCGCATCATGATGTTCCTAGCTGTTTATCTGAACAGATGGACAGATGATAGTCCGGTGGCGAACCCGGCGACTAAGCTGAGGGCGTTATGGGAGAGCCACGCACACTGGACGGGTCGCCGGTCGAGCTCGGCAGGCGCGCGATCGGTGATGTCGAGATCCGCGCCTGGGCGCAGCGATTCGACCTGCTCTCGGACCCCAACCGGCTGGAGATCCTGCTCTGCCTGCACCGCACCCCCGGCATCAGCGTGGGTGAGCTCGCGGCCGCGATCGGGCGCACCGAGAACGCGATCTCCCAGGCGCTACGCGTGCTGCGGCACGAGGGGTGCGTCGTATCGAGCCGGGAAGGCCGGTCGGTCACCAACCGGCTCGCCGACCCGATCATCCACGAGATCCTGCACACCATCGGCGCCAAACACACCTGACGTCGATCGGCCCTGCTCGGGAGGCGATGATGGCGAAGATCCTGTTCGTGATGACCGGTGCCGACCGCTGGAGTCTCACCACCGGCGCCAAGCACTACACCGGCTACTGGGCCGCCGAATTCACCATCGCCTACCTGGCCTTCCGCGAGGCGGGACACGAGGTGCTGGTGGCGACGCCCGGCGGGGTGGTGCCGCCCGTCGACCTGGGCAGCCTCGCACCGAATGCCAACGGCGGCAACCACAAAGGGCAAGAAGTCGCCGAAACGATCAGGGGCGCTACGGTTCTCGAAAAGCCCGTCGCACTCGGCGAGATCTCCGCCGCCGACATCGACGCCCTCTACTACCCCGGCGGCTACGGGCCGATGGAAGACCTCGCAGGCGACGCCGATTCCGCCGCGCTGCTCGTCGAGGCCCTCCGCGCGGACAAGCCGACGGCGCTGATCAGCCACGGCCCCGCAGCCCTGCTCGCCACCGGCGACGACTTCGCGGGCTACCGCGTGACCGCCTTCAGCAATGCCGAGGAAGACCTCAACGGGCTGGCCGATCGGGCGCGTTGGCTCCTGCAGGACCGGCTCACCGAACTCGGTGTCGACTACCGCTGCGCCGAACCCTTCGCACCACATGTGGAATCGGATCGCTGCCTGCACACCGGCCAGAACCCCGCCTCGACCCCTGACCTCGTCGCTGTCTTCCTCGACGCACTCAGCCGCCCGGACGCACGATCATGAGGACGACGACCGCCGTCCACAGCAGGTTGTAGATTCCCGCGAGCATCGACAGCATCCGCAGGCGTTTGCCGTCGTCGGGCTCGACGAGTGCCTGCCGTTGCATCGGATGGATCTGCACCGCGAGCAGGCCGCCCGCGATGGCCGTGGTGATCATGGCCGAGGTGATCCAGATTTCGTTCATCCGCCCCTGGATGGTGGCCAGGATGATCCCGACCACCGGCACGATGATCGCCAGTTTCGCGTAGTTGCCGGTGATGCGGTGCATCGCGACGGCCACCGACCGGCTGCGCACCGAATCGGGTTCGGGCGCGGCGATCGGTGCGTAGCGGGGGAAAAGACTGGTGGCGACCGCCGAGCCACCGACGAAAACGATGCCCGCGAGCACATGCACCGACAGCAAGAAATGTTCCACTACCGACCTCCAGCCTTCAACATGCTTGAAGGGTAGCGCAACCTTCATAGTTGTTGAAAGTGCTAGGGCGAGGCGCCCGAGAACGCCTCGAGAATCGCCGCCCCCACCTGTCGCTGGATCGGATCCGCCTCGGGGCCGAAGAGCTGAATATCGACCTGCGACACCACTTCTCGTGCCGCCGCCAGCAGGCGGACCCCGTCTTCGGTGAGTTCGATGGTCGACGCCGACCCCGCCCGCGCGGTCCGGTCCCGCACCAACCCTGCCCCGACCAGCGCCTTCACCGAGGTATGCACACTCTGCACGCTGGTCCCCGACATCCGCGCCAGCTCGCTGAACGAGGCCCCCGGCACGCCGTTGATATGCCCTAGCAGCCCCAGCCGCGCCACCGTCAGATCCAGCGGCGCCAGCCCCGCTCCCAGCGCCGCCTCCACCCGCCGGCACAGGGTGATCACCAGGATGCTCGGGCTCATAATCGGCGGTCCGGGTCGCCCGTCGTCAGTGGTCATACCCCGCATTTTCCCGTACGCGCACGGCTCGGTGCCCGGCGGATACCGCCGGGCACCGAGGGCGGGTGATCGCTTACTTCAGCGCTACCCGCGCACCGTTGGAAAAGGCCGAGTCGTGGAATTCGACCGCCGCCGGGTCGGTGCCGGTCGGCACGTCGAACACCAGGACCATCGAGATCTTGTTGCCCGGATTGATCTCGGCGACGAGCTCGTCGTTGACATTGATCTCCGCGGAGGTGTCGTTGGCGAACTCGCGACCCTGAGCGTCGATCAGTTTCTGATTCGCCCCGAAGTACTGCTGGGCGACATCGCCGACATTGGTCACCTCGACGTGCACGAGCACGAATTCGCCCTGGGCGGTCTTCTGCAGGTACGGGTTGTCGCCGACCGTGCGGACCGGCGGGTCGACCTGCGTCACCGTGAACGCGAACTCCCCGTCGCGGACCTCGGTGCCCGCGGGGGCGGCCACCGACCGTGCCTGCTCGCTCTTGGCCACCTCGTTGGCGGCCCCGCCGATGAGGGCCACGCAGCCGCCGAAGAGGGCCAGAACCGCGAGCAGGAAGCCGCCGAGCACCCACGGCCAGACCTTGCGCTTCTTCGGCGGCTGCGGGTAGTAGGGCTGCTGCGGGGCACTGGGATTGGTGTGCTGGGGGTGGGACATGGCTGGCTCCTCGTTTGGAAAAGGTCAGGCGTGATCGCGCCGGGACGGGCTGTCCGGCGTCATGGGGATGGGGTTGCCCGGCTGGATGCCGCAGCGTGAATGCGTTGCCGCGCAATCGATTTGCGCCTCGGAAGCGGTTCCAGGCCGGTTGCCGCTCCGTTGAGAAGGACGCTACACCGAACATGCGCCATTGGCAACAGAACGACAATGTTTTCAAGTTTGACGAATGTGAAATGTGTACTACAGAACGGATAAGTAACCAATCCATGTAATGTTTGACCTTGACTACCTGGCCGGTAGGGCCGGGGGCCGAGAGGAGACCCATGCCAGACTCGACGCCCACCGTGGCCGCCGCCGAGATCTCGCGGTTGGCTGGCGTCACTCGTGCGACCGTCAGCAATTGGCGGCGCCGCCACGCCGACTTCCCCGCGCCCGTGCCGGGAGGCTCGGAGAAACGGCCGCTGTTCGACCTCGCCGAGGTGCAGCAGTGGTTGCGCGGCCATGGCGTCACCGCCGCCGATTCCCCGGTGCAGCGGCTGCGCACCCTCTTGCGCTCGGAGGTCGCCCCCGACGAGGTCGTCGCGCTCATGGCATTCGTCGCCGACAAACGTGCGAAAGCCGCCGATCCGGTGCGCAAGGCCATCCGCGAGGCGATCGACGAAGTCGGCGTCACCCAGACGCTCGCGGTGCTGTCCGAACGTGGCCTCGACGGGCCGAGTACCGGCGTCTACCCGACCGACCAGCCCGTGGCGGCCCTCATGGCCGACCTGCTCGCCGCCGCGACCTCACCCACCCCGAGTTCGGTCCTCGACCCCTCCTGCGGTGGTGGCACCCTCCTGCTCGAAGCCGCGCGCATCGGCGCGACCCGGCTGAACGGGCAGGACATCCTCCCGGTGCAGGCCGGCCGCACCGCGGCCGCGCTCGGCGTCCTCGTCCCGCAGGCGAAGTCCGACATCCGCGCCGGTGACGCCCTGCTCGCCGACGCCTTCCCCGACGCCGAATTCGATGCGGTCATCTCGAACCCGCCCTATTCGCAACGTGATTGGGGTGCCGATGAACTCGCGCTCGACCCGCGCTGGGTGTATTCGGTGCCCCCGCGCGGCGAATCCGAACTCGCCTGGGCACAGCACGCCCTCGCCCACCTGCGCCCGGGCGCGACCGCGGTGCTTCTCCTACCGCCCGCCGTCGCGGCACGCTCCTCGGGCCGGCGGATCCGTATGGAACTGTTGCGGGCCGGTGCGCTGCGCGCGGTGATCGCGCTGCCGCCAGGCGCGTCGACTCCGCGTCAGGTCGGGCTGCAACTGTGGGTGCTGCGCCGCCCCGGTGTCGGTAGTCCCGGTGACACGTTGCTGTTCGCCGACACCACTCGCCTGCCGAATCGCGGGGACCAACCGGACTGGCAGCACCTGGCGACCACGGTGGTCGAGTCCTGGCGTGCGTTCGACGCCGGTGACGCGCAGGCCGCGACCGTTCCCGATGTCACCGCCGTGGTTCGGGTGATGGACGTCCTCGACGACGATGTGGATCTGACGCCCGCCCGTCAGGTGCGCGCGGCGGTCGACCCGGGCAACGCCTCGGCCGCCGCGCACACCGCGATCGGTGCGCTCGGCGACCACCTCGGCGAGCTGCGAGCGGTGGCCGAGGCTGTACGCGAATGGGATTCGGCCCCCGGCACGGACTGGCGTTACGTGGCGGTCGGCAACCTGATCGCCGGTAAGGCGGTGCGGATCGTCACCGCGACCACCGACCCGGCCCCCGCCGACGACGCGCGTCCGGTGCTCACGGGCCACGACCTGCTCGGCAGCCGCAACCCGTCGGGCATCACGACGCCCGGGTCGCCGGTGGGGGAGCCGATCGAAGAAGGCGATGTCCTGGTGTCGCGGCTGCGCGACGACCACGGGGCCGCCCAGGGCGCCCGGGTGGCCGAGGGTGCCGATATCGGTGCTGTTCCCGGGCCGGGCGTGCTCGTCTTCCGCACCGATCCCGCCCGCGTGGATCCCTGGTTCTTCGCGGGCTTCATCGGCAGCCCCGACAACGCGGCCGCCATGTTCGGCACCACCACCATCCGCCTCGATCCCGCACGCCTGCGCATCCCGCTGCTGCCGATCGCCGAACAGCAACGCTACGGCGCGGTATTCCGCCGGCTGCACCAACTCCGGGTGAGCGCCCGCACCACAGCCGACGCCGCGCGCACCGCCGCGGACCTCATCGCCACCGGCCTGACGGCGGGCGCACTCGAGCCACCGGCGAAGTAGCCGAGGAGCCGCCGACGACATCGCTACCGGCTCGGCGGAGTAGTCGAGGCGGTGCCGATCGGTGCCGGGCAGTATCGTGCTGGCGTCCGGTACCGGTATCGAGCTGGGGGTAGTGGTGGGCGAGATCGTCGACGGGCGGTACGAGATCACCGGGGTGCTCGGCGTCGGTGGGATGGGGGAGGTGCTGGCCGGCTACGACACGGTGCTCGACCGGCCGGTCGCCGTGAAGCGGATCGCGGTGCGCCAGTTCGCGTCCCGTGCCGATCTTGTCGACGAGTTCGTCGCCCGGTTCCGCCGTGAGGCCAGGGTGACGGCCCGGATCAGGCATCACGGCGTGCCCCAGGTGTTCGACGCCGTGCTCGACGCGCACGCCGACAGCGTGTACCTGGTGATGGAGCACATCGACGGCGTGACGCTGCGGGACTATCTGGCCGAGATCGGTGAACTGCCGGTCGGCTGGGCCGTCGCGATCGCCGCGCAGATCGCGACGGTGCTGTCGTATGCCCATGTGCTGCCAGTGGTACACCGGGACCTGAAACCGGCCAATATCGTTGTCGCACAGGACGGCACGGTGAAGGTGATCGACTTCGGGATCGCGGCACTGCTCGACGGGAGCACCGGTCGGATCACCAGGACCGGATCGGTTCTCGGCACCGCCGCCTACATGCCGCCCGAGCTGGTGAACGGGCAGGAGGCGGGTCCACGCGCCGACCTGTACGCGCTCGGCTGCGTGATGCACGAGATATTCAGTGGACGAAGGGTTTTCGAGGCTCGGTCGGAGTTCGACACCCACAACCGGCACCTGTCCGACCCGCCGACACCGCTGCGCACGCTGCGCCGGGATGTGCCCGCCCCGATCGAACAGCTCGTCCTCGAGCTGTGGGCCAAGGATCCGGCGCAGCGACCGTCGAGCGCGCAACTCGTCTACGAGCGGCTGCTGCCGTTCCTGCCCGCGCCGGGCGCACCGGAGGAACCCGCCTCGCGGACCCATCCCGACCCGACGCGGCTCTTCCGCCGACCCAATCCGCCCGCCGACATCGTGGTGGAACCGCTGCCGCCCAAGCCTTCCCATGAGCTGCCCGCCGTCGCTGGTCTGTCCGAGGCCGCCGCGCGGTATCGCGAACTGTTCGCGCTCGGCCGGGCCGCGCAGGCGGCCGACGTGCTACTCGGCGTCGTCGACCAGGCCGAACAACGCTTCGGGCCCGGCAGCCCGCAGCTGGGCGACCTGCACCGCGATATCGCCACCGCGCTCGAGCACTCCGGTGAACAACGCCGGGCGCTGGCGCAGTGGCAGCGGGTCGAAGCGATCGAGGAGCCGACCGGCACCAGGGGCAGGCGGGCGCGGGTAGCCGCGATCGGTTGCCGCGCCGCGCTCGGCGAGCTCACCGCCGCGGCCGCGGTCGACGAGCTGTACCGGATGCTCGGTGAAATACGTTCGGCAGACAACGAATTCGGTGACGACGCGCTGCTGGTCCGGATCGCGCTCGCCGAGCACCTGCCCGCCGCGGGCGACCACGCCCGGGCTGCGAGGTTCGTCGCCCGGTTACGGGACGACCTCGCGGTGCTACGGCCACCCGACGACCCGATGCGCCGGAAGATCGAAGCGCTGGCGGCCGAACTCCGCTGCTGAGGTGCGTCCGGGGCAATCCCGGCGGAGTAAGCTGCTCGCATCGCTGACAGGGGACGGTGTCGGCCGTCGGAAGTGGAGATCGTGCCGTGCAGTGGGTCGGCAGAATCGGGTGGGTCGTCGGGCTGCTGGCCGGGGCCTTCGGGGTGCTGCTCGGCAGCGTCGGGTACTTCACCGGAATCGGCAACGACAGCCCGTTCGAGATCACCCTGGCCGTGGTGTTCTTCGGCTCGGGGTGCGCGCTCGCGGGAGTGTCGATCTGGCAGCTCGTCATAGGCGACCGTCATAAAAGGCGCGGCTACCCTAGGCAAACCTGGCACACCCCGCCTGCGGGCGTCCCGTATGCGGGCGGCTCGGGTTCCGCGCAGGTAGGCCCCGGCCACTCGCACGTCGGCCCGGTCGCCTCGGGTCCCTCCTATTTCGGGTCGCCACCGGCAGGCCACGCACCCGACGCACAGCCACTCGTCGGGCCCGAACCTCCGGTCACGCCGCCGAAACCGCTCCTGCACGCCGCCTACACCCCGCCTTCGGCGCCGATCGCCGCGACCGTCGCCCAGACGCCCGAGTGGGTCACGAGCACCCGGAGCATCCACCACTGGCTGCCAACCGGAATTCCCTACGCGAGCGCACCGACCAGCGTGCTCGGTTCGCCCGTCGACCTCGACCGCGACAGTGCCGCGACCATCCCCGTCCGGGTGCGTGACGCGGTCCGCGAGCTCATCGCCATCGAGGGCCCGATCGAACGCGGCCGCCTGGTGATGCTGGTGGCCCAACGGTTCGGCGTGCCGAAACCCTCCGAGAAACAACAGATCTGCGTGCTCGGTCAGGTCCCCGAGGAACTGGTGCGCGCGACCCCACACGGCGTCTTCGTCTGGTCGTCGAACGTGGACCCCGGCACCTGGCGCGGCTTCCGCTTCACCCCACCCGGCACCACCCGCCCCATCGAGACGATCTGCGGCGAGGAGATCGCGAACGCGATAACCCATGTGGCCCAGCACAACCGCCCCACCTTCGACGACCTCGTCTGGTCCACCCTCACCCAGTTCGCCCACGAACGCACCGGCATCGCCGAAGACCGCATCGAAGCCGCCCTCACCCTCGCCACCCGCCGCGGCAGACTCACCACCGACCCCGACGGCCGCTACCGTCCGCTGTCTTGATCCGCGAAGCCTGTCGGGCAGTGGCGGGATAGCGGCGGCTGTGAGTAGAGGTGCGCGGCGGCCCCGATGGAGTACCAGCGTCCGAGTTGATTCAGTCCTTTTCAGTTAGTGCTGCAGGCCACAGTGATAGGGGTGGCTGCAGCGGGCTGCGTACTCGACCGGCGGCAAGTGACGCAGCGTCGAGTAGCGGTGGTGCTGATTGTGGCGGAACGAAATTGGACAATCACGCCCCGAGCTTCGAGAACTAACAGGAGGCGGAGGGAAGGCTGCGATCTCGAATGGACATAGTGAACTCGAATCGTGTCGCCCCGCTGCCTCCTTTGGGGACGACCACTGCGGTGCCGTCAGCGGGGGTCCACGTTCGAGGGACGAGCACCAGCTGGTCGCCGACCTGAACCAGGAGGACGAGGCCCTCGTATCGGTAGGAAGTCTTGAGATCTTTGTCCCCGGGCGGGGGCGCGCAGACGGATTCGCGGACTCCTGACGCTGGACTTCCTAGCGCGGCGAGCCGGAGGGGGTTGTCGGTGTGGATGACTACCTGCGGACGATCGCGCAGAGCCGTCGCAGTCTGGTTCGCGCGAGCCCGGCCCACTGCCTCAGCGTAGTCGTCCACTGCCCAGAATGCCCCTAGTCCGATGACTACAAAAAGAAGTACCGATTCAACCGTGCGGATCATTTGTGGCTGCGAATGGTTTGACGACGTGCTCGGCATTGTCCGAACCAAGCGCGATAGTACCGTTACTCCTACAATCAGAGAGAGGGGTGCGGCAGCAATCATTGCCTGATTGATCGGAGTAGGTTGGTCCAGCAAGCCTGCAGCGGCATTGACGATCAGCAGAATTGCTGCAACGGTGAACGAAATTACTACTATGTTCTTGGTGGTGCTCTTGATGCGCGCCCGGGCATGGTTCGGGATCGCAAGCGCGATTAAATATATACCTTGGAGAACGAATAATGGTAGTATCGCTTCTACCCGATTGCGATCGATGGATCTGGCCCATGTGAGCAGCAGGCCAACCAAACATGCGAGCCCCAGCGGAATGTAGAGGGCGTCGACGCTTCGTATGAATAGCTCTTGCTGAGAAAATGGAAGTACGCTCAGTGGGATTCCGAAGAAATCATAGAATGAGAATGCGCGCGCCCAGCCGAAGTAGAATAGTAGAGCGACTGTCAGGCTTGCGGGGGCTACGAACTCGGTTACGATGGAAATGAGGTGCGACGAACCGGAAACTGGCTCTTCGCTGTGACTTTGCGGCGCGGGGCTGGTGTGCGTCACGAATGTTCCTGTTCAGCTGCTACCTCTAGGTACACGGTTCTTGAATGCCTGCGATAATTGTCAATACCGAGCCACGTGCTACCTTTACGCCCCCCAGGCTGGACGGCTCGGTACGCCTCACCCCGCATCGGGAGATTGCCGAATCGGAATATTCCACCTGTAGGTTGAGGCAAACATGGCCACATCGAGCTATGAGGTATTGTTCAACGCAGTTGACCAACTCCGCGACGATATACCCTGGACAAGGGTGGCCGGTCAACTCTCCGCGGCTGTAGTTAGAAATAGTGGCCATTGCCGGAAGTTCGATATCACATAGTTCGCGGGTGCCGGTGTAAATTGTTACGACAGACCCGGGCGGGATGATATCCCCGGTGTACCCGGGCTCCATGCGTACAAAGTCGCACTTCGTTAGAGAAGGATCAACAGGTTCGGTCCTGAGGTCGAGACACGCATAGCCGCATTGATCCGAAGCGACCTTTGTTAGGCAGTCGACGATTGAATCGACGCCGTAATCGCGGACGCAGACGGGGCCCGGCATGTTGTCCCCGCCGCTGGAGCCGGCAACAAGCGGGGGTAGTACGACGCCGTCGGGTCGAGAATTTAGGCATGCCGAGCAGAAGAGTGTCGCGAGAGCTAGAACTGTGGCCAGATAGATGCGTCCGGGCATCGTGACGACGTCTCCCCTCCAATGGTCGATGAACAACCAAGACGGCATTCATCCTAGGGCCGGCCCTCGAACCGGAGATCGTTTTCGCGAATCTCATCGGTGTAGTCGAGACAATTGGTGGCATCCGGCAACGAGTACCGTCTGCCGCATCTGAAGTCGGCACATGGGTCCTACCTTCTATCACGAGGAGTTCAGGGATCTGTCCGATGACGCAGATCGGTTGCTTCTGAGAGCGTTTCGACACGCTGAAGCTGTGCGTCACCGACATCTTCGCGAGCGACCCCGCTCAGGGTCTTCGTCCGGTCGTCCAGCCTCGACCACGCCACCTCCTCACAACCGAACCCGAACGGCCGCTACCACCCCACTGTCTTGATCCGCGAAAGCTGCCGGAGGGCAGCGGCATAATGACGGCTGTGTGTAGATGTTCGCGGCGGTCGCGATGAAATACCAGAGATCTCCCTCGGTGATCGCGCTGTGGGTTTTGGCGGGTCTCTGGAGTTCCGTCTGCCTGTTGGCGGCAGTGTCGTCGCTGGTCGGCTCGGAACCCGATGCCGGTTCGGCCGTAGTCGGCTCGATCCTTTGCGGCGGCCTACCGCTCGCCGCGGTGTGGTGGCATGACTACGCGCAGGCGCATCGTCCGATGCCACGTCCGATGATGCACCCGCCGTCTCCGCTACCCCCACCGCCGCCTCGACCGCAATTGCCGGAACGTCTTCTGCTGCCGTGGTATCGGCTCGCCAAGGCATGGGATGTGGTCGCGGAACTGCAACGCCAGGGGTGGATCGACGGGAGTTCGACGCGCGGGGTTCCGGAGTCCATGAAACGGCTGCACCGATTGGCGATCGCCGACGGGATGACCGATCAACTCGGTGGTCGACGATCCGGCACGGTCACCCAGCAGATCACCTTGCTCGGCGACCTGCTGGTGGCTCTGGCCGACGAAGCGGTGGAGCATCAGGCGACCATCGGGACCGACTTCACCCCCGCGACCCTGGCGGTCGCCGCTCAGCGGCTCGCGGCGGACCGGGCGGCTTACCAGGAGTTGATGGAACTCGGCGGCGCGTGGGGCGAGCGTCCCTAGGCGGGTAAGGCGGGGGCGGTGCGGGTGTGTGTCACCTCGGGGGCGACGGTGACGATGTCGCAGGCGGCGAGGAGGGTGTGGGGGAAGTCGTCACCGAGGTGGGCCAGGCTCGGCATGACGACGGCCGCGGCGGAGGTCGCGGCGACCACGTCGAGCAGGCGGCCGAGCGGATCGGTGGTGCGGTCGCTGAAGGCCACCGTCTTGGTGAAGCGGTAACCGAGGCGTTCGGCTAGGGATCGGATCTGCGTTTCGTCCCAGGACTGGGCGACACCCGAGATGTCGCGGCGCAGATATCCGATCGCCGGTGGCTTCATGGGCATGACCGTACCGGCGCGGAGTGTCGCAGTCGTGAACGCGAGCGAACGCGAGTCGAATTCGCAATCCGACCGAGACCCATTCGCGCGCTGATCGAGTGCTACCACGCCTCATTGGAGATCAGCGCGGTGAGCAACTGGCGGATCGCGGCGACCCGTCGCTCGACACCGGGCAGCTGATCGAGGGCGCATTCGGGGTCGGCGGGCGGCCCGAGATGGGTGCAGCCGCGCGGACAGTCCTCGATGGCGTCGGCGAGATCGGTGAACGAGGCGATCACGTCGTCGGGCGTGATGTGGGCCAGACCGAACGACCGCACGCCCGGTGTGTCGATCACCCAGCCGCCACCGGGCAGCGGCAGCGCCACCGACTGGGTGGAGGTGTGCTTGCCCTTACCCACGCCGGACACCTCGCCGACCGCCCGATAGGCATCGGGTACAAGGCGATTCACCATCGTCGACTTGCCTACCCCGGAATGCCCGATGAGCGCGGTGAGCCGGTCACGCAAGATCTCGACCACCGGTTCGATGGGGTCGTCGATCCCCGCGTACAGGATCTTCAGGTCCAAACCCTCGAAGGCCGAAGCGAATTCGGACTCGGCCACCAGATCACGCTTGGTGAGCACCAGGATCGGTTCCAGTCCACCGGCATACGCGGCGACCATGGTCCGTTCCACGAAACCCGTGCGCGGCGGCGGATCGGCCAGGGCGACGACGATGAACAACTGCTCGGCATTGGCGACGACGATCCGCTCGAACGGATCGGTGTCGTCGGCGGTGCGCCGCAACACCGTTCGCCGATCGGCCACCCGGACGATCCGGGCGAGACTGTCGGGCTTGCCGGTGAGATCACCGACGACGCCCACCCGGTCGCCGACGACGATCGGCGTGCGGCCGAGCTCACGGGCCCGCATGGCGACGATGCGCCGGTCGGGGTCACCGTCGAGGACACACCCCCACCGGCCCCGGTCGACCGCGACGACCATGGCGTCCTCGGCGTCGTTGTGCTGCGGCCGGGTCTTGGTACGCGGGCGGGAGGAGGCCTTGCCGGGACGAACCCGCACATCGGATTCGTCGTAGCTGGCCGCGCTGCGTCCTCGGCGACTCAGCGCGCCACTCCTTCACCCGATAACGCAGGCGCGAGCATCTGCTCCCACAGCGCGACGAAGGTCGGCAGGGTCTTGGCGGTGGTCCCGATGTCCTCGATCTCGATACCGGGCACCCGCAGGCCGAGAATCGCACCTGCGGTGGCCATCCGGTGATCGGCGTAGGAATGCCACTGCCCGCCGTGCAGCGGGGCGGGCACGATCTCGAGCCCGTCGGCGGTCTCGGTGACCTTGCCGCCGAGCCGGTTGATCTCGGCGGAAAGCGCTGCGAGACGGTCGGTTTCGTGCCCGCGCAGATGCGCGATGCCACGCAGCACCGACGGCGAATCGGCCAGGGCGGCGAGCGCGGCGACGGTGGGGGTGAGCTCGCCGACGTCGTGCAGGTCGATATCGATGCCCGCCAGCCGTTCCGGCCCGCGCACGGTGAGGATCCCGTCGAAGACGCGGGCCTCGGCGCCCATGCGGACCAGGATCTCGCGGATCACGTCACCGGGCTGGGTGGTGCCGCGCGGCCACATCGGCACGCTCACCTCGCCGCCGGTGACCGCGGCCGCCGCCAGGAACGGCGTCGCGTTGGACAGGTCGGGTTCGATCTCCCAGTCGACGGCGCGGATCGGGCCGGGCGCCACCGTCCAGGTCTGCGCGCCGCGCACGTCGCTCGGGGTGGTGACGGCGACATCGGCGCGGCGCAGCATCTCCACCGTCATCTCGATGTGCGGCATCGACGGCAGCACACCACCGCTGTGGTTGACCGTGATGCCCTGCTCGAAACGGGCGGCCGAGAGCAACAGGCCCGACACGAACTGCGAGGAACCGGAGGCGTCGATGGTGACCTCACCGCCGCGCAGCGTCCCGGTGCCGTGCACCACGAACGGCAGCGCGTCGCCCTCGATGTCGAGGCCCAGGCTGCGCAGCGCGTCGAGGATGGTCGACAGCGGCCGGTGCCTGGCCTGCTCGTCGCCGAAGAAGGCGACATCGCCGGTCGCCAGGGCGGCGGCGGGCGGCAGGAACCGCATGATGGTTCCCGCGAGGCCGCAGTCAACGGCGGCACTGTGCAGTGGCGCGGGGGTGACCTCGAGGGTTTCGGCGTCGCCGACGATCTCGGTGCCGAGGGCGCGCAGGGCGGCGATCATCAGGTCGGTGTCGCGGCTGCGCAGGGCACCGGTGAGGGTGGACGGCCCATCGGCAAGTGCGGCGAGGATGAGCGCGCGATTGGTGATGGATTTCGAACCGGGCAGGGTGACGGTCGCGTGGACGGGGACCTCGATGTGGGGCGCTGGCCAGAAACTCACCTGCCCATCCTCCCTCATGTGCGGACCGAACACACCGGTGGTGCGCGAACTCGCGTCGCCGCGTCGGCCGAACTTGTCGGACTCCGGTGCCACCATGGTTCTCATGTGCGGACGATATGCGACTACGACCAACCCCGGTCGCCTGGCGGCCGAGCTCGACGCGGTCGACGAAACCGACCTCGACAACCCCGACGAGACGGTGAGCTACAACGTGGCCCCGACCAGCCAGGTGCTCACCGTGGTCGAACGCCACGAGCACGACCACCCCGACGACGATCCGCGCCTGCGGATCCGCCGGATGCGCTGGGGGCTGATCCCGCACTGGACCAAGGCCGCCGAGCCGGGTGTTCCGGCCAAGGGCAAACCGCTGTTCAACGCCCGGGCCGACAAGATCGTCACGGCACCGTCGTTCCGTGACTCGGCCAAGTCCAAGCGGTGCCTCGTCCCCATGGACGGCTGGTACGAGTGGCTCGTCGAACCCGCTCCGACCGGCAAGGGCAAGGCGGTCAAGAAGCCGTTCTTCATGTCCCATGCCGACGGTTCGCAGATTTACATGGCCGGCCTGTGGTCGGTGTGGCGCGACCGGAGCAAGCCCGACGCGCAACCGCTGATGTCGTGCACCATCCTCACCACCGACGCCGTGGGCGAGCTCGCCCGCATCCACGACCGCATGCCCTTACCGATGCCGCGTGAGCACTGGGAAGCCTGGCTGGATCCGGACCATCCGGCGCCCGCCGAATTGCTCGGGGGTCCCGCGGCGGACGAGGTGGCGAATATCGTCGCGCGACCGGTGTCCACACTGGTGAACAACGTGCGCAACAACGGTCCCGAACTGCTGGTTCCCGACGAAGAGGCCGGGCAGACCACACTGCTGTGATCGTGCCCGGCCGCCGCGAACGTCAGAGCGGGCAGGGCACCGAATCGGTGGCGATATTCAGGCCGCACTTGATGGCGCCGGTGACCAGGTCGATGATCTCGGTGGCCAGTCCGCCGCCGAGGTTCTCGGTCTTCTCGGCCTGCTCGTTGTTCTCGGCTCCCGGCGCGTTCTTCGGGCTGGTGCCCTGGCCGTTGAGCGGGTAGTCGCCGGGCTCGGTCGGTGCGGACGGCGCCACCGGTGGAATCGCGGCGGCGGGAACGGCGGCCTCCGCGGCGCCGAAGCCGAGTATCAGGGCAAGGGACAGGGTGGCGATCGTCGAGCGAGTGGACATTTTTCGCATCACATCCTCGGGTCGAATCGGTCGTACCGGGCGCGGAATGCGTCGGTAGTGGATTCGGAACGAGACTGTGATCGGATTGCTACGCCGTGATCGGCGCCGTCACCGCGCCCGCCGCGCGCACCAGATCGGCGGGGGCGAGCTCGATCTCCAGGCCCCGTTTACCCGCGCTGCACAGCACCCGGTCCCACTCCAGCGCCGAGGCGTCGACGACGGTTGCCAGCTTTTTGCGCTGCCCCAGGGGGGAGACCCCGCCGAGTACGTATCCGGTGGTTCGTTCGGCCTTGGTCTTGTCGGCCATGCTCGCCTTCGGCGCACCGAGCGCGGCCGCGGCGGCTTTGAGCGACAGCTTGGCGGGCACCGGAAGCACCGCCACGGCGAGCGCGCCGGTGGAGAGCTCGATCACCAAGGTCTTGAAGACCTGTGCGGCCACCACCCCCAGCGCGTCGCCGAGCGCGTCGACAGCTTCCGCGCCATAGGAGTCCGCACGCGGGTCGTGGGCGTAGGAGTGGACTTCGTGCGCGATTTTCGCAGCGGTGAGCACCTTGATCGCGGGCGTCGACGCGGCAGCCATGAGCACACCCTAAAACCGGTCGATCGGGAACACAGCCGGGGGAGTGCCTGTTGCACAGCAGTGACACCCCCCGAGACAACGTGAGGAGAGATAGTGACACTGCTGCTCGAGGAGCGTCCCCTCGCGTCGGGGGACGTGCGATTGCCCATCGACACCGTGCTGCCGGTAGATTCGGTGGCTACGGCGATCGAAGGGATTGGTGTGACGAGCGACGATGACGTGGTGCCTACCGAGGCGTCCGGCGCGCAAGTCGACGAAGCCGAGCTGGCGGCCCGGTTCGAGCGCGACGCGCTGCCGATGCTCGACCAGCTCTACGGCGCCGCCCTGCGGATGACGAGGAACCCGGCCGACGCCGAAGACCTGGTGCAGGAGACGTACGTCAAGGCGTTCCAGGGGTTCAAGTCCTTCAAGGAGGGCACCAATCTGCGTGCCTGGCTGTACCGGATCCTGACCAACACCTACATCAACTCCTACCGCAAGAAGCAGCGCCAGCCCGCGCAGTACCCGACCGACGAGATCACCGACTGGCAGCTGGCCGCCACCGCCGAGCACAGCTCGACCGGTCTGCGTTCGGCCGAGGTCGAGGCCCTCGACGCCCTGCCCGACGACGAGATCAAGGCCGCGCTGCAGGAGTTGCCGGAGGAGTTCCGGATGGCGGTGTACTACGCCGACGTCGAAGGCTTCCCGTACAAGGAAATCGCCGACATCATGGGCACCCCGATCGGTACCGTGATGTCGCGGCTGCACCGCGGCCGCAAGCAACTCAAAGGTCTGCTCGCCGGGGTGGCGCGCGACCGTGGATTCGACCGTGGGGAACGCCAGGAGGTTTCGAAGTGAGCGACCCCGATATGGAGATGGACTGCACCGCCGTACTCGCGGATGTGTGGCTCATGCTCGACGGCGAATGCGACGAGGCCACGCGCGCGCGGTTGCAGGAACACATGGACCACTGCAGCCCCTGCATCGAGGCCTACGGCATCGAGGAGAAGATCAAGGGCCTGCTCAACCGCAAGTGCGGTGGCGAGCACGCACCCGAGGGTCTGCGTGAACGGCTGAAGGTGGAGATCCACCGCTGCATCACCGTCACCAGGGTCGAGTCGGCCGAAGGCTGACGGCAGCAAAAAAGGGGCACCCGACGGGTGCCCCTTTTTCGTGTCCCGAGCCTGGCTCAGGCGTTGGGCCGCTTGCCGTGGTTGGCTGCGTTGCCCTTACGGCTGCGCTTCTTACGTCCGCGCTTACCCATAGGTAGCTCCCTTCTCTGGGTCCTCCCCGCCGCAGCGCGGAGCACAATCTGATCGAGAGCCATTGTTTCACGTGTGGTTGGCTGTAGCTTCGGCGGATACGGCCACGGCCGCGAGCGCGGTGGCCGACACGACTACGAACGGGGTGTCATGGTGGAAGAAGTGCGCGCGGAGATGGTCTCCACCGTGCTCGCTGTCGAGGTGGCGGTGGGTGATCATGTGCACGTCGATCAGACCCTTGTGCTGCTCGAGTCCATGAAGATGGAGATCCCGGTGCTCACCGAGGTGGACGGCGAGGTCACCTCGGTCGACGTCACCCCGGGCCAGGTTCTACAGGCAGGCGACCTGATCGCCACCATCGCGTAAGTCACACGAGAAACGAAGCGGTAGATCCAGCGTGGCAACACTGAGCGAGCTCCTGGCCGAACACACCGACCTACCCGGCACCGCCGTGGACCATCTGCAACGAGTGGTCGGCGATTGGCAGTTGCTCGCCGATCTGTCGTTCTCGGATCTGCTGCTGTGGGTGGGTGCGGGCCCGGTCGCCGACGGCGCCGACGTGGTGTGCGTGGCCCAGATCCGGCCGACCACGGCACCGACGGTGCACCTCGACGACAAGGTGGGCACCACCGCGTCGCGGACCGACTTCCCGCAGGTTTTCGACGCGCTGCTCGCCGGGGCCGCCGTACGCACCGACACCGAGGTGCGGGTGAGCGGCGCCGCGGACGCGAGCCCGGTGCACGCGGTGCGCGAGGCCATTCCGGTGCGCTGCGGGGAGGACGTGATCGCTGTGCTGAGCCGCGACGGCGATCTGCAGCGCTCCCGGGTGCGTTCCACCCTGGAGACGGCCTATGTGTCGGCCGCCGACGACCTGTGCCAGATGATCGCCGACGGCAGCTTCCCCACCCCGGAGGACCGGGCGGCCACCCATTCCAGCCCGCGCGCGGGTGACGGCTTCATCCGGCTCGATACCCAGGGCCAAGTGGTCTACGCCAGCCCGAACGCGCTGTCGGCCTATCACCGGATGGGTTTGCAAGCCGACTTGGTAGGCCAGGATCTCGCGGTGACGACGCGCTCACTCATCACCGACCCCTTCGACGCACAAGAGGTGGTCGCCGATATCCAGGCCGCGCTCGCGGGCCGCACGGGTCGCCGGATGGAGGTCGAGGCGCGGGGTGCCACGGTGTTGCTGCGCACCCTGGTGATGCGGCCGGGTGGGCAGCTGGCCGGGCCCGCGGTGCTGGTGCGCGATGTCACCGAGGTGAAGCGCCGCGACCGCGCCCTGCTCAGCAAGGACGCGACCATCCGTGAGATCCACCACCGGGTGAAGAACAATCTGCAGACCGTCGCGGCGCTGCTGCGGTTGCAGGCGCGTCGCACCGAGAACCCGGAAGCCCAAGTGGCACTGACGGAATCGGTGCGCCGGGTCACCTCGATCGCGTCGGTGCACGAGATGCTGTCGATGTCGGTGGACGAGGAAGTCGACCTCGACGAGGTCGTCGACCGGCTGTTGCCGATCATGGCCGACGTGGCCACGGTGCACACCGCACGCATCAAGGTGCGCCGCGCGGGCTCGCTCGGGGTCTTCTCGGCTGAGCGGGCGACGCCGCTGGTGATGGTGCTGACCGAACTGGTGCAGAACGCCATCGAGCACGCCTTCGACGCGGGGCAGAACGGTACCGTGACGATTCGGTCGGAGCGTTCGGCGCGCTGGCTCGACGTGATCATCAGTGACGACGGTCGTGGCCTGCCCACCGGCTTCAGCCTGGAGAGTTCCGACCGTCTCGGCCTGCAGATCGTGCGGACTCTCGTGACCTCGGAACTGGGCGGTTCCATCGGGTTGCACCCCGGTGCCGATGTCGGTACCGACGCGGTGCTGCGGGTTCCGCTCGGTCGCCGTTCCGCACGATAGAACTTCGAAAACTGTTGTAGGGCAACAATAAACCCGGCACCCATGGGTGCCGGGTTCTCACATGCGTTACCGGACCGGGGCTGCTGGCCCGGTAACGCCCGTCTTGTCTACCTAGACGGAGGTACGCGTACGGGTGCGCGCGTTGCGCCGCTTGAGCGCGCGACGCTCGTCTTCGCTCATTCCACCCCACACGCCGGCGTCCTGGCCCGACTTCAGGGCCCACGACAGGCAATCGGCGGTGACGGGGCAGCGGGCGCAGACCAGCTTGGCATCGGCAATCTGCGCGAGCGCAGGACCGCTGTTACCCACCGGGAAGAACAGCTCGGGGTCCTCATCGCGACAGATGGCCTTGTGGCGCCAGTCCATTCCTCTGCTCCTTTGCGCGGGCGCCACAAAGGGCACCTCTGGTTAGTGGATCGTTCACTTGTGCGACTCGAATGTTTCCGCACGGTTGCTTGTGAATGCTTTCACGATCACCGTAGATGTCAATAGGTCTGCGGCGCACCGTGGGGGAGATCACGCTCTAGGCTGCCCACATGGGGCACCTGCCCGGTCCTTTGTACTCGCGTCTCCGGGTTTTCGCAGCGCAACCCGGAGATTTTTTCGAGAGTTCCTTGCTCAGACGGGCTTCGGGGCTACCACATCGAGCACGCTCGGCACCGATGTGAAATGCACCATCTTGCGTTTTCCGATGAAGTCGCCATCGATTTGCAGGCCGATCTCACCGGGAGAATCGATGCGAACCGAATCGACATCGTCGATCCGAAACAGTGCGTCCGCCTTAGGGTTTCCATTATCGCTCAGCAACTGCCGGGCGAGCAACAGGGTGCGCGTCACACTCATCGACCCCATTGCGAACACCCCGAGGCCCGTTTCGAAGGTCGTACCGGGATTCGTACGAACCGGACGATCCTCCAGATAGGTCCACGGGCTCGAATTCGTGACGAAGGCGTAATACACCGACTCCACCGGATCGTGTCCCGGAACGGTAACGGTGACGCTCGGTTCATGCCTGCGCGCGCGGAAGAACTGCCGAACCGTCGTCCGCAGATAGCGCGCCGGAGTGGCCTTACGACCTTTCGCGCGGGCCGCGTCGATCGCCTCGCACACATCCGCGTCGAGGCCGACTCCGGCGCTGAATGTGAACCACCGGTCATCGGCCAGACCGAGCCCGATCCGGCGGTCCGCGTCGCGGCCGAGCAGATCGATGAGCTGGTTGGTAGCTGTCACCGGATCGGGGGAGATGCCGAGGGCGCGGGCGAACACATTGGCCGAGCCGCCGGGGATCACCCCGAGGCGGGGCCGCCACACCTGATCGTCTTCCACCTGGGGCAGCGGCAGGAACCCGTTGATGGTCTCGTTGACCGTCCCATCGCCGCCGTGCACGACGATCAGGTCCATCTCCTGGGTCGATGCCCACTGCGCCAGTTCGGCCGCGTGACCGCGATGCTGGGTGTGCGCAACGGTCAGCTGCGTCCGGCTCTCCAGGGCATGCGCGAGCAGGTCCCTGGTCGCCGGCGTGGTCGAGGTGGCATTCGGATTAACGATGAGCAGCGTCCGCACTGTATCCATCTTGCCGCGCCTGCGGCCCGGCGGGTTCGCGGCCCCTGGAGGGCCCGCCGGTCGGGCACCGCGGCTTGCTCCTTCGTCGCCTACGCCGCGGCACCTGACCGGCGGGCCGGGCCGCGAACGCCCCTCCCTAGGGGTCGGGGGTGCGGGGCCGGGGTCGTACGCTGGGCGCCGTGACGGAGCGCGACATGACCAAGGGTGACGAGCACGACCACGGCGGACGGGCCGACTCGGGCATTCCGACGACGGTGCGGGTGGCCGGTGCGATCGTCACCCTCGAGGGGCTGGCCGGTGTCGGCACGGCGGTCGTGCTGATCGTGCGGGCGCTCACCGGTCACGACCAGTCGGTGGCCAGTGGGGTCGGCACGGCCATGTGGTTCATCGCGTTGTTCGGCGGCGTGCTCGCGGCCGGGATCGCGCTGCTGCGCGGCAAGCGCTGGGGCCGGGCCATCGCGGTCATCGCACAGATCCTGTTGCTGCCGGTCGCCTGGTCGTTGCTGACCGACTCGCATCAGCCGGTGTACGGCACCCTGCTCGCCATCGTCGCGCTCGGCGGCCTGGCCGCCCTGTTCGCGCCCGCGTCGAGCCGGTGGATGGCGCAGGACTACGGCGAGCTGCCCGAGGAGCGTTAGCCGGTCTTCGCGCGCAGCGCCTGCCGGCACAGATGGTCGGCGGCGCGAGTCGTTTCCGGTTGCCGGTAATTCTTCGTGAGCGCGAGCACCTGAGCGCAGGCGGTGTCGAGGTCGACGAGATGCCCCACCGAGACGAACAGTGGTTTCACACCGTCCCTGGTGCGCAGTGCGCGGCCGACGATCCCGCCGTCGATCGTCACCGCACTGCTGTCACCGCGTCGCGGCCCGGGTTCGCCGTATTCGCCCCACACCGATTTGGCGACACCGATGGTCGGAATGCCCGTCAGCAATCCGACATGACAGGCGAGGCCGAATCGGCGCGGATGCGCCCGGCCCTGTGCGTCACACACGAGCAGATCCGGTGTGCGCGTGAGTTTTTCGAGGGCGGCGACGGTGGCGGGAAGTTCCCGGAAAGCGAGCAGGCCCGGCACGTAGGGAAATGTCGAAACACCGTATGCCACCGCCGTTTCCACGGTTTCCAAGGTATGCGCGTCGAGAATAACCGCCGCCGTGGCAACGGTGCCGTCCGCGGCGTAGGCGGAATCGATTCCGGCCACTGTCGAGAATTGCGGTGGCACAGGGTTTTCGGCGCGAACCAGCGGGCGTAGTCGATCTTGCAGTGCGACGGCGTCCTCGGGTGTGGCGGGCCAATCGTGCGGTAGAGCTATGCGCATCGGATATCACCGCACCGACGCGGCGAGCGCGGACAGTTCCTTTCCCGCGAGCCGATACCCGATCCATTCGTCTTGCGCTGTGGCACCGAGGGATCGGTAGAACTCGATCGACGGCGTGTTCCAGGTGAGCACCGACCACGACACCCGGCTGTAGCCGTGCGTGACCGCCTCGGCGGCCAGGGCCGCGACCAGGGCGCGACCGAGCCCCGTGCCGCGCGCTTCGGGGCGCACGTAGAGGTCCTCGAGGTAGATGCCGTGCACGCCGTCCCAGGTGGAGTAGTTCAGGAACCAGATCGCGCAGCCGACCACCTCGCCCTCGTGCTCGGCGACGTGGGCGAACACGGCGGGTGACGGCCCGAACAGGGCCGCGCTCAACTGCGCCTCGGTGAGTGTGCACGCCTGGGGAGCCTTCTCGTACTCGGCGAGATCGTGCACGAGCCCGACCATCGCGGGCACGTCGGTCGCGAGGGCGCGCCGCACGGTCAACGGAGGTCTCCTTCGGTGCGGTGAGTCAGGTTGTGTGCCCAGATCGTATGCGCCCCATGGTCGTAACCGAGAACGCTCACCGCGCCGGTCGACATCGCGAACCGCCGCCCCTCGCGCACCGCGAACTCGCCCCAGCGGGCGATCAGCACGCGGGAGAAGTGCCCGTGCCCCACCAGCACCACATCGCGGTCGGCCAGGGCAGGCTCGGCCCGGTCGAGGACGTGGTCGGCGCGGGCGCCCACCTGCTCGGCCGTCTCGCCGCCGGGCACCGGGTGGGTCCACACGGTCCAGCCGGGGACGGTCTCGCGGATCTCGGCGGTGGTGACGCCCTCGTAGTCGCCGTAATCCCATTCGACCAGTTCGTCGTCGACATGGATATCGGCGAGCCCGGCCAGTTCGGCGGTCTGGCGCGCACGCAGGCGCGGGCTGGTGAAGACGAGCGGATCACGCAGGTCGAGGGACTTCACGACCAGCCCGGCCGCGCGGGCCTGCGCCTCGCCGAGCTCGGTCAACGGCAGATCGGTGCGGCTGGTGTGCTTCCGTTGCGCGGACCACGTGGTTTCGCCGTGGCGGAGCAGGACCAAACGGGCGTCGGATGCGGGCATGGCTCCATCATGACAGCCCGGCGGGCTCAGCCGAGTGCGTAGAGCCTGCCACCGCGTCGTTCGAAAACGGTGTCGCCGAGCACCGCCGTGCTGATCGGGTCGCCGCTGTAATCGCTGCGCTGCACCGCGATCCGCGCAACGGTCGTTCCGGTGGCGAAATCCACCGCGAGCATGCCGTCGGCGACGGGGACCAGCAGTCTGCCCGCCATCGACGCCGGGGTACCGAGCGCGTCGCGCACCGTCCAGGTGGGCTGTAATGTGGCTGCGCTCAAGGCGATCAAGGTCTTGCCGGTGAACACGTAGATCGCCGAGCCGAGCCGGGTCACGGTGGTGCGGTCGGTCCACGGCTCGGCCAGCGCGGCGGAGGACACCTCGTTGCCGGTGCCGTCGTGCACGGCGATGCGGGCCGGTTGCGCGAGACCCGTCGCGGTGGCCGGGGCCGGCGGATAGTAGACGGCGATCTTGGCATCCGACACCGCGATCACCCGCACCTCGGCGGAGTCGGCGCCCGGTGCGGTGAGCAGGCGCGAGCCGTGTTCCTCGGGTGCGGTGGCTTCCTTCGGCGACGGGGCGAGCACCGTCAGCCGGGCCCCCGGATCGTCCGGACACCGTTCGATCACCGCCAGCCGCGACGAACTCGACGCCGCAGACCGCAGCTCACATCCGTTGCGCGGCTGGGTATTCGGGTTCACCGGCGCGTCCACGTAGCCGTACTCGAGCGTGCGCACCAGATCCGAACGCCACATCTCCAGCCGGTCGGCACCGAGGGCGAGCAGATAGGTGCCGTCGCCGGAAAGCCGGATGGCGTCGTCCATGTAACTGCTGCGGGCGATGCTGCGGGCACCGGTGTCCGCGTCGAGCATGGTGGTCTGGCTGCAACCACGCTGATCGCGGTAGGTCGCGATCACCGAACCCCACTGCGCCTCCACCCCGCACAGCGGCATGTCCCGCCGGTACCACCACCGCTGCTCACCGGTCACCGGATCGCGCCCGCTCACCGTGCCTTCGTTACCGGTGACAACCACATTCCCAGCGACGAGAGCCCGCGAACTCACCGAATCCGCCGCGTGCCACCGCTCGCGCAGCGTGCCGGGCAACTGGGTCGCGGCGACGACGGTCGGCGCCGGGGAGTCGGTGGTGACGGAATCGGTGCCGGTGGCGTCCGCGCGCGCCCACACGACAGCCGCCGCGACCAGACAGACAACGGCGATCGTTACGGCGGCGATGACATCGGCACGGGTACGCCGCTCCGGAACAACCACGCCAGCGACCCTAGCAGGGCCGCCTCTCCGGGAATTCTGGCCGGACTGAGGTGCGGTGAGGGTTGCGTCGGCGGCCAGACGAGGTAGCGGGTCACCCTAGCCCGTCCCCGGTGAGTTACCCATGTGCTCGCCTGCTGGTCCGGGACGGAATCGTGAGACCTTTGCCTGCGGCAAGGTGAGGTAGTGGGCACTTATGCCGGGTGAGTACGCGAACGGCCCGCCATCTGGTGATGACGGGCCGTTTCGGGTGGTGCTGGGTGCGGTCAGGCGTCGACGGTTACCTGAGTATCGGCGCTCGTGTCCGCGGGCTTGCGGCGACGGCGGCGGCGAGCGGGCTTGGGCTCGGCGTCGGAATCGGTCGCCTCGGCGGGGGTCGAATCGGTCGGAGCCGACTCGGTGGTGGCCGATTCGGTCGGCGTCGACTCGGTGGGCGCCGAGTCAGTGGCCGACTCGGTGGTCGCGTCGGTGCCCTCGGCAGACTTGCGGCGGCGGCGACGGCGGCGGGCCGGCTTGTCGCCTTCGGCGGTGTCGCTCGCGTCCGACGATTCCTCGGTGGTGGTCTCCGAAGCGGTCGTCTCGGCGGACTCGGCCTTGCCGCCACGGGTGCGACGGCGGCTGCGCGTGGTCTTGGGGCGCTCGGTGCGCTCCACGACGACCGCGTCCTCGTCGCGCTCCGGCTTCGGCTTGCGGACCACACCGGTGACGCCCTCGGGGATGCCGAGGTCGGAGTACAGGTGCGGCGACCGCGAGTACGTCTCGGCGGGGTCGGCCATGTTCAGGCCGAGCGCCTTGTTGATCGACTCCCAGCGGTGCAGCTCGTCCCAGTCGATCAGGGTGATCGCCACGCCGGTGCGGCCCGCGCGACCGGTGCGCCCGATGCGGTGGACGTAGGTCTTCTCGTCCTCGGGGCACTGGTAGTTGATGACGTGGGTGACGTCGTCGATATCGATACCGCGCGCGGCGACATCGGTGGCGACCAGCACGTCGATGGTGCCGTTGCGGAACTTGTTGAGCGCCTTCTCCCGGGCCACCTGGTTCAGGTCGCCGTGCACGGCGCCGACAGCGAACCCGCGCTCGGCCAGATCGTCGGCCACCTTCTGCGCGGTGCGCTTGGTGCGGGTGAAGATCATCGTCGCGCCGCGGGACTCGGCCTGCAGCACGCGGGCGACCAATTCGGCCTTGTCCATCGCGTGTGCGCGGTAGACGAACTGCTTCGTACGGTCGTGCACCGCGGAATCGTTGGCCAGCTCGGCGCGGATATGCGTCGGCTTGGTCAGGAAGGTGCGGGCGAGCGTGATGATCGGTCCGGGCATGGTCGCCGAGAACAGCATCGTCTGGCGCTTGTCGGGCACCATCGTGAGGATGCGCTCGATATCGGGCAGGAAGCCCAGGTCGAGCATCTCGTCGGCCTCGTCGAGGACGAGCACGCCGATCTTGCCGAGGATCAGATGGTTCTGGTTCGCCAGGTCCAATAGTCGGCCCGGGGTGCCGACGACCACGTCGACGCCCTTCTTCAGGTCGGCGATCTGGGACTCGTAGGGGCGGCCACCGTAGATGGCGGCGACCTTCAGCGGGCCCTGGTGGTTGGTCAGGTACTTGCTCGCGTTCTCCAGATCCTTGGTCACCTGGATGCACAGCTCGCGCGTGGGCACGATGACCAGCGCGCGCGGCGTGCCGTCCAGCGGGGTGGTCCCGGTGTCGGCGGTCGCGACGCGGTGCAGCAGCGGCACACCGAAACCGAAGGTTTTACCCATGCCGGTGCGGGCCTGGCCGATGAGATCCTCGCCGGCCAGTGCCAGCGGCAGGGTGAGTTCCTGAATCGCGAAGGTGCGTTCGATACCGATCTCACCGAGCGCGCGCACAATTTCGGAGCGCACCCCCAATTCGGCGAAAGACGGCGGCGTGTGGGTGTCGTCCAGTTCGGCCGTCAGCAGGGTGTCGGCCACACCGGGTTCCTGTTCGACAGTGATCTTGCTCAGGGTTCGTGCCTTCCTCGTCATTGCATCTCGCACGCACGAGGTGGGGCGGGCCGGTCGGCCCGCGACGACCACATATCCGCCTGTGATACTCGCCGGGCCAGCGCCGATCGCGTCTGCGTCATCGGCGCGGCACATCGGTGATACGGATTCGGTGCGCGCACATTTTCCTGGTCAACGCTGCCGGGTGGCGCTGTGCGCCGTGGTGTGACGCGCCCGCGAAGTGTGCCGGGGCTACGAAACTAGCGTTGTCCACAGTGATTGTAGCGTGATATTCTGCGCAATCCGAATTTCACGCCGCCGAGGCGTCGCGTGAAAATCGAAATCGTCGCCGGTCACGCCCGCATACGCGATGCGACGCAGCGCAATTCGCCGTTTCCGGTTTTCGCGCGTGTCGCGGATGTAATAGAGGTCACTGTAACCGGCGGTACCGGGATGTGAGACATTCTTGTCGTGAGCATCACCGACACCGTCACCACGGCCGCGCGCAACGCCTGGGCGCTGAGCTTCGGCGCGGGCATCGAGGCACCCGACCCGGCGCCCTCGACCGTGCTGTGGGACGAACCGCACCGCTTGTTGCGTCGCTACGATACCGAGAATGACTCGGCAGCAACCGATTCCGCGGTGCTGCTGATTCCGCCGCTCGCGGCGCCCGCCACCTGCTTCGACCTGCGCCCCGACCAGAGCCTGGTTCGCCACCTGGTGTCCACCGGCCGCCGCACCTACCTCATCGACTACGGCGAGATCGGCTTCGCCGACCGCCGGATGGGTTTCGAGGACTGGGTCACCGACATCCTGCCCGAGGCGATCCGCCGGGTCAGCGCCGATCGCGGTGGCGCGCCCGTCGACCTCGTCGGCTGGTCCATCGGCGGCATCTTCGCCCTGCTCACCACCGCCGCCAACGCCGATCTGCCGATCCGTTCGGTCACCGGATTCGGCCCGCCGCTCGATTACGACAAGATGCTCGGCATGCCGCAGGTGCGCGCGGTCGCCCGGATCACCGGCGGCAAAGCGGTCACCAACGTGGTGCGGGCCGTCGGCGGCATCCCCGCGCCACTGACCAAATTCGCCTACCGGGTCGCGGCGTTCGACCGCGAACTGGCGCGGCCCATGTTCATCGCGGGCAATATCGCGCGCACCGAGACGCTGGCCAGAATGGAATCCATCGACCGCTTCCAGGCCGCCATGCCCGGCTACCCCGGCCGCTTCTACGGGCAGCTGTGGGGCCGGTTCATCCTGGCCAACGACATCGGCAAGGGCAAGGTGCACCTGCGCGACCTCACCATCGACCTCGCCGATGTGCGGGTACCGGTGCTGCTGTTCGGCGGCACCGCCGACGTCATCACGCCGAAGGCCGCTGTCGAGGCGGGTTTGCGCACGCTCACCGGGTCGCCCTCGGTGACCTACGAGGTCGTTCCCGGCAGTCACCTCGGCATTCTCGCCGGACCACAGGCCCGCGACACCACCTGGACGCATCTGGACAAATTCCTGGCCGATCGCGACTGATCCGCGATCGCGACTACGATTGGCGGTCATGGGAGCCCAGACCTCAGCCGCGCCGGAAATTTTCTCGACCGCACCGCTGTCCGCCGATCACCCGGGGGTGACCGAGCTGTTCGCGGTCCTCGCCTACGGCGAGCTGTCCGCGTTCTACCGGCTCGCCGAGGAAGCCAAGCTCGCGCCGTCGGTACGCGGGCGGGTGGCGGTGGCCAAGATGGCGGCCGCGGAGCTGGCGCACTTCGAGGCCCTCGAGGCGGCGCTGAGCGCGCGCGGGGTCGACGCCGAGCGGGCGATGGACCAGTATCAGGGCGCGCTGGACTCCTACCACGCCTCCACCGACCCGTCGACGTGGCTCGAGTCGATGGTGAAGTTCTACGTGGGTGACGGCCTGGCCGCCGACTTCTACACCGAGATCGCCGGCGCGCTCCCCGCCGAGGTCGCCGATGTGGTGCGCGACGTGCTCGCCGAGACCGGGCACTCGCAGTTCGTGGTCGAGGAGGTCCGCAACGCGGTCACCGCCAGCCGGTCCGAGCGTGACCGGCTCACCCTGTGGGGTCGCAGACTGCTCGGTGAGGCCATCACCCAGGCGCAGTACGTGATGGCTCAGCGCGACGAACTCGCCGAACTGGTGCTGGCCGCCACGGGCGACCTCAACGGCATCGTCTCCCTGTTCGACCGCATGCAGGAGCGCCACGCCGCCCGCATGGCCCAACTAGGGCTCTAGCTGTTCCGCCTCCCCGAAACTTCTGGCCAGACTCAGGTACGTGGGGAGTTGTGGAGGCGGCAAGCTTTCTGGAGGTGGCTGGGTTAGCCCGTGGCCCGGTGAGTTACCCATGTGCTCACCCGTCTCCCCGCGACTTTTTGGCCGGACTCAGGTGTGGGGAGGCTTGCGTCGGCGGCCGGACTGGGCAATGGGTTGCCGTAGCTCGTGGCCGGTGAGTTACCCCATGTGCTTGCGTGGTCTGTCAGCCGTTTGCTGCCTGGGGGTGGATCAGGCGTAGTTCCGGTGCGCGAGCGGCGGTTTCGCGGGGGAGCCAGATGACGATCTGCTGATCGTTGTCAGCGGACAGCGTCTGCACGGTGAAGGTGAGGGTGCCCCGGCTCGGGTGTTCGAGGCCGAGCAGGGTCGGCAGGTTCTCGGCGAGGCGGTGTGGTTGCCAGCGGCGGGCGAATTCCGGTTCGGTGCTGAGGAATTCGATGGTGGAGGCGATGCTTTCGTCCTCGGGGCGGCGCAGTCTCGTGCGGGCCAGCTGATCGGCGAGCAGGTCGGCGTATTGCGGCCAGTCGGTGATGGTGGTGCGCGCCAGTGGGTGTCGGAACGCCCAGACCGCCAGGTTCACCTGCTCGGGATCGTCGAGCAGGCCGAGCGGGGCGACGAGGTCTTCCCAGGAGTCGTTCCACGCGAGCACATTCGCGCGCGGGCCCAGGGCGAAGGCGGGGGTGGGGGTGAGGGCGTCGAGGACGGCGGTGAGCGCGGGTGGCACCTGATCGAGCTTCGGGTCGAAAGCCGTACTGGGGCAGCGCGCTTCCTTGCTGGTGGTCAGTGCCAGCCAGCCGAAATGCGCGCGTTCGGTGTCGTTGAAGCGCAAGGCGGTGGCCAGCGCGTCGACCACGGCCGGGGAGGGGTTGCTGTCGCGGCCCTGCTCCAGCCGGGCCAGGTAGTCCGCGCTCACGCCTGCCAGCACCGCGACCTCCTCGCGGCGCAGTCCCGGTGTGCGCCGACGACCGCCGCCGGGCAGGCCGACGTCTTCGGGGCGCAGTTCCGCACGGCGGGCGATGAGCAGTTCGGCGAAGGTCGAGCGGGCTCCAAGCTGGTCGGGCATTGCTCCATCCTCCCTGGTCCTGGCTCCGACAGCCTGGCCCTGACAGGTCCAGGATAACGGCGGTCTGGTTAACGGACCACGGTCCGGTCAGGCTGGACGCATGACTTCTTCGACACAGACACAGCAGCTGAAGGCCGGATCCTGGGCGCTCGACCGCAGCCATTCCTCGGTCTCGTTCACCGTTCGCCACCTCGGCATCGCCAAGGTGCGCGGCGGCTTCACCCGGTTCGAGACCGAGTTCGTTGTCGACGAATCCGGTGCCGCCACCATCGGCGCGACCATCGACCTGGACTCCTTCGACACCGGCAACGCCGACCGCGACGCCCACGTGCGCAACGCCGACTTCCTCGACGTCGCCAACCGTCCCACCCTGAGCTTCCGCGCCACCGAACCGGTCCGCATCGCCGAGACCTTCACCGTCACCGGCGAGGCCACCCTCGGCACCGTCACCAAGCCGCTCACTCTCGAGGTGGAGTGGGGCGGCGTCGGCGACTTCCCCGACGGCTCGCGCCACGCCGGCTTCTCCGCGACCGGTGCCATCAAGCGCACCGATTTCGGTGTCGGCGGCCCCATGCCGGGCATGCTGTCGGACACGGTCAAGATCGAACTCGAGATCGAGCTCGTCGAGCCCTGATCCCCGGTCGTTCGCTCACAGCGCAGGCGGGTGTGTCACCGGGGCCCGACGGCTGCATTAGCCTGGAACTCGACAACACAGGACTCTTACGTTCGGAGGTTGGCCGTGGAGGTCAAGATCGGTATTTCGGATAGCCCTCGGGAGCTCGTCATCAACAGCTCGCAGAGCCCTGACGAGATCGAGGCGCTGGTGACCGATGCCCTCAGCGGCTCCGGTGGCGTCGTCAAGCTCACCGACGACAAGAACCGCAAGTTCCTGATCCAGGCCGCGAAGGTCGCCTACGTGGAAATCGGTTCCCCGGCCGTCGGCCGCGTCGGCTTCGCCACGGTGTAAGACGCAGCAAACGAAACGACCCGCCATCACTGGGATGGCGGGTCGTTTTTCGTCTGCGCTCTAGCGGTCGCCCGACAAGCGGAACGGCACGTGCTTCAGGCCGCCCCACGCCAGGGCGACGGTGGTGTCGACCGCTTCGTCCTTGGGGACCGGGCGGTCGGCCTCGAGCCAGTAGCGCGCCGAGAACTGGCTCGCGCCGACCAGGCCGACGGCCAGGATGCGCGCCCGGTACGGGTCGAGACCGGAGTCGTGGGCGACCAGGTCGAACACCGCGTCGACGCAGGCCTCGGTGGCCTGTTCCACCCGGCGCTGCACCTGCGGTTCGCTGGTGAGGTCGGACTCGAAGACGAGGCGGAAGCCTTGCATCTCGTTGTCGACGAAGTCGAAGTAGGCGGCGACAGCGGCGCGCACACGCTGCTTGTTGTCGGTGGTGGAGCGCAGCGCCTGACGCACGCTCGACACCAGGATGTCCACATAGTTCTGCAGAACCGCCAGATACAGTTCCAGCTTGCTCGCGAAGTGCTGGTAGAGCACCGGCTTGCTGACACCGGCCACCTGCGAGATCTCGTCCATGCCCGCGGCGTGGTAGCCACGCTGGACGAATACCTCGCTCGCCGCGAGGAGCAGTTGCTGACGCCGCTCGTCACGAGGCAGGCGGGTGCCGCGCTTTGCCGGGACCGTCTCCGGCACCGATCGGCGCGAGGTCATGCGGTCCACGAGGTCAGTCATCTCGGCTCTCTTTGTCGACTACACCAGGCAGGCGAATGTGCGCCCGATGTCCCACGAACGATACTCGCTCAGTGTTCCCCCAGAGTTTCGCCCTGGGAATGTAGTACCAGGCGGGGACGTTCGCCGGGCCGTAACCGGCGGATCTTCCCCGGCCGCCCGCATCACCGATTTGGCCCCTGTGAGAATCTGGTGTGGTGACCGACCGCCCGGAACGACCATCCGGCGGCGGGCGCGATGTCGCTCGCCCCACGCAAACCACCGAGTCCGGTTCAGTGACTTCGGAGTCAGAAGGGCGGGAACTGCAGGTCTACGACCCCCTCGGGCTGTGTAAACCGGCCGACCGATCGCGTCAGCCCCTCCGCGCACGCTGGGATCCCACCGAGTCCGACACGGGCAGGCCGCGCAGCCCGCAACGCGACGCCAAGAAGCAGAGCGCGATGGGCCGCTTCGTCTCCACCTACGGGTGGCGCGCCTACGCGTTGCCGGTGTTGCTGGCGGTGACGGTGTTCGTGATCGTCGACGCCCTGCGCACCGGGGCCGCGCCCGCACCGGCGGACCCGGGGTTCGGGGCATTGAGCCCGAACGTCGCCCAGTCCGGCATCATCGGCGCGCCGCCCGGCGACGGGAAGTTCCCCGCCGATCTGCCGCTCGGCGCGCTCCCCGAGGGTGGCGCGTTCGTCGAGCGCGGTGCGGGCACCTGGCATGTGGTGCCGGGCGCGGGCCCACAGGTCGGGGCGGGCACCGAGCGGGTGTTCCGCTACACCGTCGAGGTGGAGGACGGCATCGACACCTCGGCCTACGGTGGTGACGTGGCCGTGGCCAAGATGGTGGAGACCACCCTGGCCAACCCCAAGAGCTGGACCAAGGACCCCAAGTTCGGGTTCCAGCGCATCGACGTCGGTGAACCCGACTTCCGGCTCTCGCTCACCTCCCGCGAAAGCACCCGCGCCGCTTGTGGATTCGAGATCCCCATCGACTCGTCGTGTTACAACGCGAGCATCGACCGGGTGGTGCTGTCGGAGGCCCGCTGGGTGCGCGGCGCGCTCGCCTTCGACGGCGACATCGGTTCCTACCGGCAGTACCTCGTCAACCATGAGGTCGGCCACGCCATCGGCTACCACGGCCACCAGCCGTGCGAGACCGAGGGTGGCCTGGCGCCGATCATGATGCAGCAGACCTTCGGCACCAAGAACAACGACATCGCCCTGCTCGACCCGCACGGCGTGGTCCCCCCCGACGGCAAGACCTGCCGCTTCAATCCCTGGCCGTACCCGCGCGGCTGAGAGCTCCGCCGGTGCGAGACCATGGGCGGGAAGAACACGGCGTCGGACGGTGTTGCAGATACACACGGCCTGCGGCGCCAGCCGCCAAAAACACAGGAGTTCCGAAGGTGTCTTTCAACGGGTCCCTGCCGCCGCTCGTCGAGCCTGCGGCGGAACTGACCAAAGATGAGGTCGCGCGGTACAGCCGCCACCTGATCATCCCCGATCTCGGTGTCGACGGTCAGAAACGGTTGAAGAACGCCAAGGTGCTCGTGATCGGCGCGGGCGGTCTCGGGTCGCCCGCCCTGCTGTATCTGGCCGCCGCGGGCGTCGGCACGCTCGGGATCGTCGAGTTCGACGAGGTCGACATGTCGAACCTGCAGCGCCAGGTCATCCACGGCGAGTCCGACATCGGCCGGTCCAAGGCCGACAGCGCCCGCGATTCGATCCTCGAGATCAATTCGGGAATCGACGTGCGGCTGCACAAGATCCGCCTCGAACCCGACAACGCCGTCGAGCTGTTCGGCGAGTACGACCTGATCGTCGACGGCACCGACAACTTCGCCACCCGTTACCTCGTCAACGACGCCGCTGTCCTCGCGGGCAAGCCCTACGTGTGGGGCTCGATCTACCGCTTCGAGGGCCAGGTGTCGGTGTTCTGGGAGGACGCACCCGACGGCCGTGGCATCAACTACCGCGACCTGTACCCGGAGGCCCCGCCGCCGGGCATGGTCCCGTCCTGCGCCGAAGGCGGCGTGCTCGGCGTGCTGTGCGCGTCGATCGGTTCGGTGATGGTGACCGAGGCGATCAAGCTCATCACCGGCATCGGTGAGACGCTGCTGGGCCGCCTGATGGTCTACGACGCACTGGACATGAACTACCGCACCATCAAACTGCGCCGCGATCCGGAACGTCAGCCGATCACCGAACTGATCGACTACGAGGTGTTCTGCGGTGTGGTGTCGGAGGAGGGCCAGGCCGCCGCCGCCGGGTCGACCGTCACCGCCGCCGAGCTGAAGGACATGCTCGACGCCGACAAGGTCGAACTCATCGACGTGCGTGAGCCGGTGGAGTGGGACATCGTGCACATCGACGGTGCGACGCTGATCCCCAAGGACCGCATCCTCTCCGGTGAGGCACTCTCGGAGCTGCCGCAGAACAAGCCGATCGTGTTGCACTGCAAGACCGGGATCCGCTCGGCCGAGGCGCTGGCCGCGCTCAAGCGCGCCGGTTTCGCCGACGCCACGCACCTGCAGGGTGGCGTGGTCGCGTGGGCCAAACAGGTCGATCCGTCGCTGCCCGTGTACTGATCCGTACCGGTCCGCCGTTGATTGCGGGGAGGTCGCAATGGGGTCGCGTGCCAGCGTGCCTTCGGGCTGTTGACGCGTCCTCAGGGTTACGGTACGGCCGTGACGTCAGTGACTTCAGTCGAACCACCCGAGCATGTGCGGGCCACATTCGGTCTTCGCGAAGTGACGCCGGTCTCCCTCGGTGACTGGGACGGTGGCTGGCGGCTCGGCGATGTGGTGCTGAGCCCGGTGGCCGATCACGCCCGCGCGGCGTGGTCGGCCAAGGTGCGCGAAACCCTCGCGGTCGACGGTGTGCGCGTCGCGCGTCCGGTGCGTGCCACCGACGGCCGCTACGTGGTGTCGGGCTGGCGTGCCGACACCTTCATCGACGGCGCTCCCGAACCCCGCCACGACGAGGTGGTGTCGGTGTCGCTGCGATTACACAAGGCGACAGCACAATTGGAGCGCCCGCGTTTCCTGGTGCAGCCGCCCGTCGCGCCGTGGGTGGATGTGGATGTGTTCGTCGCCGCCGACCGCGCCGCCTGGGAATCGGTGCCGCTGCGGACCCTTCGCGCGGGCGGCGTCCCCCTCACCGCGACCCCCGACGGCCAACGCAGCCTCGAGTTGATCGGCCAACTGGCCACTCTGCGCAAACCGGTGCGCAGCCCCGACCAGCTCGTCCACGGCGACCTGTTCGGCACGGTCCTGTTCTCCGGCACCCACGCCCCCGGTCTCACCGACATCACCCCGTACTGGCGCCCCGCCTCCTGGGCGGCGGGCGTGGTCGTCGTCGACGCCCTGGCCTGGGGCGGCGGTGACGACGGCCTCCTGGAACGCTGGTCGAGCCTGCCCGAATGGCCACAGATGCTGTTGCGCGCTTTGATCTTCCGCCTCGCCGTGCACGCCCTGCACCCCCGCTCCACCCCGGAAGCCTTTCCGGGTCTTGCCCGCACGGCCGATATGGTCCGCCTGGTCCTGTAGCGGAAATGCCGAAAGCCGCGCCCGGTCGGGGATTCCGGGCGCGGCTTTCGTGGTGTCAGACGTTGGCGTAGGCCAGGGACGGGACCTTGTCGGTGGCGAAGGAGGTGCGCAGGTAGCACCACCAGGTGACGCCCGCCATGACGACGAAGGCGACGGCGTAGGCCCAGAAGGCGGGGGCCATGGAGCCGAAGTTGATGTTGGACAGGCGAAGTGCCTGCTGCAGGATGAATCCGCCGAAGGCTCCGACGGCACCGATCACGCCGATCGCGGCGCCGGCCTGTCGACGTGCCGATGCCTGGGCCTCGGTGAGCTGCATGCCGTGTTCGGCGGCGTACTTCTTGGCGGTGGCGCCGAAGATCGACGGGATCATCCGGTAGGTCGAGCCGTTGCCGACACCGGTGAGCACGAACAGCAGCAGGAACGCGGCGAGGTAGAGCGGGAAGCTCTTCATCGACAGCGCGGTCATGATCAACGCGACCGCCACAGCCATTCCGGTGAAGACCATCACCGTGATGCGCGCGCCGCCGACCTTGTCGGAGATCCACCCGCCGACCGGGCGGCTGAACGACCCGACGAGGGCGCCGAGGAAGGCGAGGTTACCGACCATGCTGATCCAGCCGATCTGGGTCAGGTGCGGGAAGTTGGCCTTGATCAGGGTCGGGAAGGCGAACGAGAAGCCGATGAACGAACCGAAGGTGCCGATGTAGAGGAACGACATGATCCAGGTGTGCGGGTTGGTCAGCGCCAGCTTGTAGGACTTGCCGTCGGCCTTGGCCGAGGTGATCGAGTCCATGTAGCGCAGCGCTCCGAACGCGGCGATCAGGATGAACGGCACCCAGACCAGGATGGCGAGGGTGAGGCCGAACCGGTAGCCCGCGGCGTCCTTGGCCAGCAGGTGCGTGCCGAGCGTGATCAGCAGCGGCGCGGCCAATTGTGTCTGTGCCACACCGAGATTGCCGCCCGCGGCGTTGATGCCGAGCGCGGCGCCCTTCTTACCCTCGGGGAAGAAGAACGAGATGTTGGCCATCGACGACGAGAAGTTGCCACCGCCCACACCGGCGAGCGCGGCCAGCAGCAGAAACACCCACATCGGGGTGCCCGGCTGGTTGACGAAGTACGCCAGGCCCAGCGTCGGGAACAGCAGCATGCCCGCGCTGAAGGCGGTGAAAGCCCGACCGCCGAACTTGGGGACGGCGAAGGTGTAGGGGATGCGCAGGGTGGCGCCGACCAGGGTGGGCACCGAGGTCAGCAGCAGGGCGTTGGCGACGGCGGTCGGGTTGCCCTTGCCGAGGCCGTCCAGGAACGTGAAGCCCGCGGCGCCCATGGCGGTGACGATGGAACCGAACAAAACCCAGACGCTGAAGCCGAGGTTCTCGGCGAACACCGAGAACCACAGGTTCTTCTTGGCGGTCTTCTCACCGCCCGATTCCCAGAATTTCGGATTGTCGGGCTCCCACTGGGTCAGCCAGCGGCCCTTCTTCTCATACTCGAACGACGCGGTGTCTGTCGTCTGGCCGGTGGCGGCGATTGCGGTCATCGGCTTCCTCTCGATCGGGCGCGTGATGCGGTGTCGAGAGAAACGGTAGAAGCCGGTTGTTGCGTGACAATGGCCTCAGGTGACATTCGAGCCAACTCGGGCTCACCGCGCCGTTCCCGTCGGGGTGACAGCTCGGTTACCCGGCGAAACTCAACGATCCGGGTACTCGGCGATGAGCGAGCCGAGGAAGCAGCGCGCCGCCTGCATCGCGCGCTCGGCGTCGCCGTCGATGACGGCCTGCACCAGTTCGATGTGCTCGCTGTCGTAGGCGTCGTCGGATTTGGCGGTGCGCGCGTGGATCACCTGCTCGATCACCGGCAGCAGCGAGTCGTAGAACTCCAGATACACGGCGTTGTGGCTGGCGACGACGATCGCGCGGTGCAATTCCACATCGGCGGCGATGGCCACCGGGTCGGGTTTGGTCCAGTCGCGGTCGTTGCGTTCGGCGAGCAGGCGGCGCAGGTTGGCGATATCGGCGTCGTCGCGGCGGCGCGCGGCCAAGCCCGCGGCGGTGGTGTCGAGCGCCTGGCGCAATTCGAGGATGTCGCGTTCCTCGGCGTCGGCGAAGTACTTGCCGAGTGTGCCGCCCACCTCGGAGGTGGCGATCACGTAGGTGCCCGAACCCTGGCGGCGCTCGAGCATGCCCGCGTGGACCAGGGCCTGCACGGCTTCACGCACGGTATTTCGGCCGGTGCCGGTGAGTTCGGTGAGCTCGGGTTCGGTGGGGATACGGCCGCCGACCGGCCAACGGCCCGACCGGATTTCGGCGCGCAGTTGTTCGGTCACCTGGGCGATGAGGCTGGAGCGCCGGACGGGTTGCACGTGAGCCAGCGTAAGGCAAAGCGGCAGGCCGGTACTCGAGCCTGACTTTTCGCTCACATTTGCTGGCGTCGATCATCGGGTCATCCTATGATTTCGTCTGTGACTCCTCCGCCCTCCTCCGAAACCTTGACCCGGCTCACCCCTGTGGATGGGCAGGTCGATGGTCGATGGGATGCGGTCGATGGTGGGAGTGCGCTCCCGAATCCGCCCGCCGAGGTCTATCAGGCGGAGTCCGAGCAGCTCACCCGTCGGTCGCTGATCGAGGGACGGCTGCTGGTTCTCGCGGCCATCATCATGTCGGCGCTCACCCTGCGTGCCGCCGTCACCGCGTTCAGCCCGCTGGCCGAGCAGATCGGTGACGACATCGGGTACGGCACCGCCATCGTCGGCGTGTTCGGCATGCTGCCGACCGCGATGTTCGGCGTCGCCGGGCTGGTCACCCCGTTCGCGGTGCGGCGTTTCGGGCTGGAGCGCACGGTTCTGCTGGCGATGCTGCTGGCCGGATTCGGTTCGCTCGCCCGCGTGTTCTCCGCCGGCACCGGCGAGCTGCTCGCCTTGTCCGGGGTGGCGCTGCTCGGCATGGGTATCGGCAATGTGGTGATTCCGCCGCTGGTCAAGCGGTATTTCGCCGATCGGCTGGCGTCGATCTCCTCGCTCTACATCGTGATGGTGCAGCTGAGCACGGTCATCCCCGCGTTCGTCGCGGTGCCGCTGGCCGAGGCGCACGGGTGGCGCATCTCGATGGGCGTGTGGGCGCTCGTCGGTTTCGCCGCGGCGGTGCCGTGGCTGGTCGTCCTGCGTGACCGCCGTGGCCGCGACAAGGCCGACACCACCGCGCTGCCGACCGAAACGCCGACGGCCACAGGCAAAGTGTGGCGTTCCCCGGTGGCCTGGGGCATGGCGGGCATGTTCGGCATGACCTCGCTCACCACCTACGCCATGTTCACCTGGCTGCCGACCATCCTGGCCGACGCGGGCGCGAGCGCAGCCTTCGGCGGCAACATGGTCGCGCTGTTCGCGCTGATCGGCCTGATCCCCGCGCTCGGTGCGCCGACCGTCGTCTCGCGCATGCGCAACCCGTTCCCGGTCGTGGTGGCGTGCATGGTGCTGTTCGTCATCGCTTTCGCGGGTCTGCTGATCGCGCCGATGAGCGCGCCGCTGCTGTGGGTGGTGCTGCTCGGCCTCGGCCCGAGCACCTTCCCGATGGCGCTCACGCTGATCAACCTGCGTACCCGTACACCGCAGGGCTCGGCGGCGCTGTCCGGATTCACCCAGGGTGTCGGTTACGTCGTCGCCTGTGTGGGTCCGCTGCTGTTCGGCATCCTGCACACCGCCACCGGTGGCTGGCTCGCCCCGTTCGGTCTGCTGCTCGTCGCGCTCGGTGTGTTGCTCACCGGCGCCTGGCAGGCCTGTAAACCGCGCATGCTCGAAGACACCTGGAATTGAGCGGAAGAAAACTCACCGTTCGAGTTGCGTAATGGTGCGTTCGGGTCGATGCTACCTACATCACACCCTCACGGGCGTTTCGAATGATTTCCGGCCGCCTTCTTACGTGCGGAAACCGTTGTGTCACATGCCCGAAACAAAAGGGCTGATCTCACCCCTGTAACCGGGTCGGCGTGAGAAACCGTTGATTCAAGCGCAATTTCCCGCAGCATTTCGGCAATACCCATTTCCTACCGTTGGGCCATCGCACTTTTGGGAGGCCCAACTTGAGCACGCTGAAGCGTAACCACGACATCGAGCACTGGGATGCCGAAGATGTCGCGGCCTGGGAGGCCGGCGGCAAGGACGTTGCCAAGCGCAACCTGATCTGGTCGGTGATCGCCGAGCACATCGGTTTCTCGGTGTGGTCCATCTGGTC
The DNA here is from genome assembly GCF_001612905.1 of Nocardia ignorata NBRC 108230. GTDB lineage: Bacteria > Actinomycetota > Actinomycetes > Mycobacteriales > Mycobacteriaceae > Nocardia > Nocardia ignorata. The sequence continues at coordinate 191,279 of NZ_BDBI01000017.1, forward strand.
GGTGATGGTGCTGTTCATGCCCACCGACAAGTTCGGCATCGATCCGGCGGGCAAGTTCTTCCTCGTCGCCATGCCCACGCTCGTCGGCGCGTTCCTGCGCATTCCCTACACCGTGGCAACGGCCCGCTTCGGTGGTCGCAACTGGACCATCTTCAGCGCGTTCCTGCTGCTCGTGCCGCTGCTGCTGACGCTGTACTTCGTCAACCAGCCGGGCACTTCCTACACCACGTTCCTGATCGTCGCCGCGTTCGCCGGCTTCGGTGGCGGCAACTTCGCCTCCTCGATGACCAACATCAACGCCTTCTACCCGCAGCGGCTCAAGGGCTGGGCGCTGGGCATGAACGCCGGCGGCGGCAACATCGGCGTGCCGGTGATCCAGCTGCTCGGCCTGCTCGTGCTGGTCACTCTCGGTGGCGACTACGCCTACGTGATCTGCGCGGTCTACCTGGTCCTGGTCGGTGTCACCGCGGTCGGCGCCGCGCTGTACATGGACAACCTGACCAACCAGAAGGCCGACATGTCCTACATGCTCAAGGCCCTGCGCGTGCCGCAGTCCTGGGCCATCGCCTTCCTCTACATCGGCACCTTCGGTTCGTTCATCGGCTACAGCTTCGCCTTCGGCCAGATCCTGCAGATCAGCTTCAAGGCCGGTGGCGACACCGCCACCCAGGCCGCCATCCACGCCGCCTCGATCGCCTTTATCGGTCCGCTGCTCGGTTCGCTCGCCCGCCCCTACGGCGGCAAGATGGCCGACCGTATCGGTGGCAGCAAGGTCACCATCGCCACCTTCGGCGCCATGATGGCCGCCGCGCTGGTCGTGATCTTCGCGTCGACGCTGGCCGACCGCAACAACGGCATCGCCACCGGATCGACCATGACCATCCTGGTCGCCGGCTTCATCGCCCTGTTCATCCTGTCGGGTTTCGGGAACGGCGCCGTCACCAAGATCATCCCGTCGGTGTTCGAGGCCAAGTCCAAGAGCCTGCCGCTGCCGCGCGCCGAACAGGCCGCGTGGTCGCAGAACACCTCCGGCGCCCTGATCGGTTTCGTCGGCGCCATCGGCGCACTCGGCGGCGTCGGCATCAACATGGTGCTCCGCTCCTCCTACGCCAGCACCGCCTCGGCGACCACCGCGTTCTGGGTGTTCCTCGCCTTCTACGTGGTCTGCGCCGCGGTCACCTGGACGGTGTTCCTGCGCCGCCCCCGGGTCGCCGTCGATTCCGATGTCGTGGCCGAGGCCGAATCCCTGGTCCTCGAGGCCGAATCCAGCACTTCGTCGGCTCGCTGACAACCGACCACAATCCAGGAGGTCACTCTCATGAACAGCACTCGCAAGACAGTGGTCGTGGTCGGCCACGGCATGGTCGGACACCGCTTCGTCGAGGCCCTTCGCTCGCGCGACGACGCCGGACAGTGGCGCGTGGTCGTGCTCTCCGAGGAGAAGCTGCCCGCCTACGATCGCGTCGGCCTGTCCTACTACGTCGGCAATTGGAACCCCGACGACCTGGCGCTGCCGGGCAACATGTACGACGGCGACGAGTTGGTGGAGCTGCGGCTCGGCCAGCGCGGCGAGTCCATCGACCGCGCGGCCAAGACCGTCACCACCTCCACCGGTGACGTCATCGCCTACGACGCGCTGGTGATGGCCACCGGTTCCTACGCCTTCGTGCCGCCGGTGCCCGGCCACGACCTGCCCGAGTGCTTCGTCTACCGCACCATCGAGGACCTGGACGGCATCCGCGCCGCGGCCGAGAAGGCCGGACCCGGCGCGCACGGTGTGGTGATCGGCGGGGGCCTGCTCGGCCTGGAGGCGGCCAACGCGCTGCGCCTGATGGGCATGACCCCGCACGTCATCGAGTACAACGACCGCCTGATGCCCGCCCAGGTCGACGCCGGTGGTGGCGCGATCCTGGAGAAGCTGGTCTCCGACATCGGTCTGAACGTGCACACGGGGGTGGGCACCGCCAAGATCGAGTCGATCGAGGAAGAGACCGGCGGCGTCAAGCTGCACCTGTCCGACGAGTCCGAGATCCACGCCTCGCTGGTGGTGTTCTCCGCCGGTATCCGCCCGCACGACTCCGTCGCCAAGGACGCCGGGCTCGAAATCGGCCCGCGCGGAGGCATTCTCACCGACCTGAGCCTGCAGTCCTCGGACCCCGACATCTACGCGATCGGTGAATGCGCCGCCGTCGAGGGCGTCTGCTACGGCTTGGTCGCGCCCGGTTACACCACCGCCGAGATCGTCGCCGACCGCCTGCTGGGCGGTGCGGGCGAGTTCCCCGGTGCCGACATGTCGACCAAGCTGAAGCTGATGGGCGTCGACGTGGCCTCCTTCGGTGACGCGCACGCCACCACCGAGGGCGCGCTGTCGGTGGTGCTGCACGACGCCGCCAAGGGCACCTACGCCAAGCTCGTCGTCTCCGACAACGCCGAGATCCTGCTCGGCGGCATCCTGGTCGGCGACGCGTCGGCCTACGCCGCGCTGCGCCCGCTGGTCGGGCGTCCGCTGCCCGCCGACCCGGCCTCGCTGATCTCCCCGGCCGGCGCCGAACTGGGTGCCGACGCGCTGCCCGACGACGCGCAGATCTGCTCCTGCAACAACGTGAGCAAGGGCGCCATCTGCGGAGCCATCGCCGAGGGTGCCTGCGATATCCCGGCCGTGAAGGGCTGCACCAACGCGGGTACCTCCTGCGGTGGCTGTGTGCCGATGATCAAGAAGCTGCTGGAGCAGTCCGGTGTCGCGCTGTCCAAGGCGCTGTGTGAGCACTTCGAGCAGTCGCGTGCCGAACTGTTCGACATCGTGAATGTCACCGGTATCCGGACGTTTTCGGAGCTCATCGCCAAGCACGGCAAGGGTTCGGGTTGCGATATCTGCAAGCCGACCGTCGCCTCGATCCTCGCCTCCACCTCGAGCGACCACATCCTCGAGGGCGAGCAGGCCGCGCTGCAGGACACCAACGACCACTTCCTGGCGAACCTGCAGAAGAACGGCACCTACTCGGTGGTGCCGCGCATGCCCGGTGGTGAGGTGACCGCCGAGCAGCTGATCGTGATCGGCGAGGTCGCCAAGGAATTCGACCTGTACGTGAAGGTCACCGGTGGTCAGCGCATCGACCTGTTCGGCGCCCGCGTCGAGCAGCTGCCGCTGATCTGGAAGCGCCTGGTCGACGCGGGCATGGAATCCGGGCACGCCTACGGCAAGTCGCTGCGTACCGTGAAGAGCTGCGTCGGTTCCACCTGGTGCCGCTACGGCCAGCAGGACTCGGTCGGCATGGCCGTGCTGCTGGAGAAGCGCTACCGGGGCCTGCGTTCGCCGCACAAGTTGAAGCTGGCGGTGTCGGGCTGTGCGCGTGAATGCGCCGAAGCCCGTGGCAAGGATGTCGGCGTGATCGCCACCGAGAACGGCTGGAACCTCTATGTCGGCGGCAACGGTGGTCTCACCCCCAAGCACGCCGTGCTGCTGGCAGGCGACCTCGACGACGAGACGCTGATCCGCTACATCGACCGCTACCTGATGTTCTACATCCGTACCGCCGACCGCCTGCAGCGCACCGCGCCCTGGCAGGAGGCCCTCGAAGGCGGCATGGACTACCTCAAGGCCGTCGTGTGCGACGACAGCCTCGGCATCGCCGCCGACCTCGAGGCCGCCATGGCCAAGCACGTCGACGGCTACAAGGACGAGTGGGCCGCGGTACTCGAGGACGAGAACAAGCTGTCGCGCTTCGTCTCCTTCGTCAATGCCCCTGACGAGGCCGACCCGACGATCGCCTTCGACGAGAGCGGCGAACGCAAGGTGCCAGTGCTTCTCGGTCTGCCGGGGATGCCCGCCGGTGTTGGCTCGGACACAGCAGCAGCCGGGAAATAAGCGCTTAACCCTGTGGAAACAGGGCGCCTGTACCAATAGGTAAGGCGTTCGGAGGAGGAACCGATGACCGTTATCGACACACCCACCATCACCACCGAGACCACGACCTGGACCCAGGCGTGCCGACTCGATTTCCTTATTCCGGGACGCGGCGTCGCTGTCCTGCTCGACGGCGGCAAGCAGGCCGCCCTGTTCCTGCTACCCGACGGCACGCTGGCCGCCGTGGGCAATGTCGATCCGTTCGGCCGGGCCGCGGTCATGTCGCGCGGCATCGTCGGCGACCGGGGCGGGGTCCCGGTGGTGGCCTCGCCGCTGCTCAAGCAGGCTTTCTCCCTCATCGACGGCCGCTGCCTCGACGATGAGACCCAGTCGCTGCCGGTGTATGCCGTGCGACTCGACGCAGGCATCGTCTCGGTGTCGAACGAACCGGTGACTTCATGAATTCTGTGCCCGAAGCGGGACCCTGTCTCGCCGGTTTCACCATCGGTATCACCGCTGCTCGTCGCGCCGAGGAATTCGGCACCCTGCTCACCCGCCGTGGCGCCACCGTGGTGAGCGCGCCCGCCATCCGCATCATCCCGCTCGCCGACGACACCGAACTCGAGCGGGTCACCGAACAGCTCATCGCCGACCCGCCCGCCATCACCGTGGCGACCACCGGCATCGGTTTCCGTGGCTGGATGGAGGCCGCCGAGGGCTGGGGGTTGGCCGAGACGCTGCGTGACACCCTTGCCGCCACCCGCATGCTCGCCCGTGGGCCCAAGGCCAAGGGCGCCATCCGGGCCGCTGAGCTGCGCGAAGAGTGGTCGCCCGCGTCCGAGTCGTCGGCCGAGGTGCTCGACCACCTGCTCGCCGAGGGTGTCGAGGGTGTGCGCATCGCTGTGCAGCTGCATGGCGCGACCACCGAGTGGGAACCGGTGCCCGACTTCTGCGAGGTGCTGCGCTGCGCGGGCGCCGATGTGGTTCCGGTGCCCGTGTACCGGTGGGAACCGCCCGCCGATCGCGGCCCGATGGACTCGATGATCGACGCGATCATCTCCGGCAGCCTCGACTGCGTCACCTTCACCAGCGCCCCCGCCGTGGCCTCACTTCTCATGCGCGCCAAGGAAACCGGGCTGCTCGAGTCGGTGCTGCACGCCCTGCGCGGACGAGTGCTCGCCGCCTGTGTCGGCCCGATCACCGCCGCGCCGCTGGAAGAACTCGGCGTGCCGACGACCATGCCCGGCCGGGCGCGGCTGGGTGCGCTCGCCCGCCACGTGGCCGAGGAACTGCCGCGCCGCGCCAGCCGGATCTACGCGGCCGGGCACCTCATCAGCGTGCGCGGTGGCTGCGTTGTGGTCGACGGTGAGGTTCGTCAGCTCGCGCCCGCGCCGATGGCGTTGATGCGGTCGCTGGCCCGTCAGCCTGGTCGGGTGGTCTCGCGTGAGGATCTGCTGTCGGCGCTGCCCGGAGGTGGCGACGACACCCATGCGGTGGAAACCGCAATCGCCCGCCTGCGCGCGGGACTCGGCACGCCGAAGGCCATCCAGACCGTGGTGAAGCGCGGTTACCGCCTCGCCCTCGACGCGGCCGACTGCTCCGACGCGCCGTCGCGTCCGCCGGTGCAGCCGCCGCACGCCGCCGGCATCGGCACTCCCGCGCGGTCGGCGCGGAGCCAGACGATCGGGGTGTGGTGAGCGCGGCGCGGCCGGGTGAGCCGGCCCTCGTGCTCGTCGCGCACGGCACCCGCAGCGCGCGCGGGGTGGAGATGATCGCCGCCCTCGCCGACGCGGTCGGCACCGAACTGGGTTGCGGCATGGACACCACCGGCCCGAACCCGTTGCTGCGCACCGCTTTCGTCGATGTGCTCGGCCCGTCGCCGTCGGAGGTGCTGCGTGACCTCGACGGCCCGGCCGTGGTGGTCCCGGCGTTCCTGGCATCGGGTTACCACGTGTACCAAGACGTTCCGCGTGAGGTGGCCGAGAGCGGACACACCGCTGTCGCGGTGACCCCCGCCATGGGTCCTGACCCCGCACTGACCAGGATCATGGCGATGCGCCTGCGCGCGGCCGGCTGGCAGCCCGGTGACGCGGTGGTCTTCGCGGCCGCCGGTTCGTCGGATTCCCGTGCGCGCCAGGATGTCCGGCGCGCGGCGGGAATGCTCGCCGAGCAGCTCGCCGCACCGGTGCGGATCGCCTACGTGGCCACCGGCGCTCCGCGCGTCCCGGAAGTCGTTGCGGCCCTGCGTGAATCGGGCTCGCAGCGGGTGTTCATCGCGTCGTACCTGCTGGCCCACGGCCTGTTCCATCAGCGCCTGCACGACGCGGGCGCCGATGGCGTCGCCGAACCGATCGGCGTCCACCCCGCGGTCGTCCGCCTGATCGCCGACCGCTACCGCACCGCCGCCCGCGAATTGGCACGCGCGAACCTCCGCTGAGACTGTCGCCTTCGAAGAAGCCGCGCAGCCCTCGCCTGCATCCGTGGTCACGTAGGGTGCGGCTCGTCGGCTGACCCGCTCAGGGCGAGCATGAGCGCGAACACATCGCGGGTAAACCTCCGTCGGCGCCGTCGGTCGCAGGCGATCGGCGACCGCACCGATGTCGGCCCGAACTTCCCCTGCGTGGTGGGCGGGTCGGGGTCCGCTTCGGATGCGGTTGTAGGTGCCGGTCGCGATAGGGTGGTGTGGTTTCCATCGAAGGGGGTACCCGCTCATGTCCGGTTCGGACGACAAGCAGTACGCGCAGGAGCCGAACGAACTGACGTCGTACCCCGCCGACGAAGTGGCCGTCCCGCAGCCGCCTGCCCCGGCTGCCGCTCCCTTCGCACCGGGTCAGCAGCCGTATGTGCCGGGTCAGCCGCCCGTTGTAGGTCAGCCTGTGCCCGCGCAGCCGATCGGCGGGCAGTTCGCGCCTGGCACTGCTCCGGGGCAGCCCTATGTACCCGGGCAGCAGCCGGGCGGCCAGACCTATCCGTCCGGGCAGGCGATCGGTGCGCAGTTCCCACCCGGCGCTTCTCCAGGACAGCCTTATGTCGGTGGGCAGCCGGGTGGGCTGGTGTTTACCCCCGCGCCGTATCCCGCGTATGTGCCAGAGCCGGCGGAGACCGAGCCGCGGGTGGTTCCGGAGAACATCCGGATGGCGTTCATCGTGATGCTGGTCGGGGCGGCGGTGGCGTTTCTCGGCGGGGCGTATTCGCTCACCGACATCGACACCGTTCGCACGACCCTTCTCGACTCCTCCGATGGGATGTTCCGCGGCTCGAGCCTCGATGTCCTCGTGTACGCGACGGTCGGTGCGACGGTGGTCGGGGCACTGATCACGGTGGGGCTGTGGATATGGATGGCGTTCGCGTGCCGGGCCGGGAAGAACTGGGCGCGAATCACCTCGACCATATTCTTCGGCTTCAACGTCCTCTCGACGCTCTACGCGGTACTCGGGATGGTGGCGGACCTGGGCGTCACCCCGGGAGCGCTGGCGTTCACCCTCGCGGGTTTCGCCATCGGGCTCGGAGCCGTGGTGCTGCTCTGGAACCCGAAGTCGGCGCCCTTCTTCGCGCCCGCCCGCCCGGCCTACCCGCAGTACCCGCTCGCGGGACCCCGCTGACCAGCGGCGCTGTTAGGCTCGAACAGTGGCGCGCACCAAGGAATTCGACCCCGATGTGGTACTGGGCCGCGCACTGGATCTGTTCTGGGAGCGCGGGTACGAGTCGACCTCGATGGCCGATCTCACCGAGCATCTCGGCATCGCCAGGGGTTCCATCTACGCCACCTTCGGCAACAAGCACGACCTGTTCATGCGGGCACTGCAGCGGCACCTGGAGGTCGTCGACGAGCGGGTCACCACGCAGCTGTCCGTGCCTGGTCCGGCGCTGCCCGCCGTGCGCGCGCTGATCGACCAGTTCGTGCGCGAGTCGTGCAGCGAGGACCGCTTCCTCGGCTGCCTGGTCACCACGTCGGCGGTAGAACTGGCCGCCCGCGACCAGGAGGTCGCCCGAGCCGTCGAATCCAGTTGGGCCCGGACCGAAACCGCGCTGACCGGCGCCCTCACCCGAGCCCGCGCCCAAGCCGAACTCGCTCCCGGCAGCGACCCGCGCGCCCTGGCCCGCTTCCTGCTCGTCTTCCTCCAGGGCGTCTGGGTCCTCGAACGCACCCCGAACGCCGCCGCCCGCCTACGCGACGCGAACCGGATCGTCACCACCCTCCTCAGCTGACACACCGCTTCGACCCGGCGCACCCGGTTCGCGGTCGGCCTCGCCGGGAGTCCGGATGCCTTCAGCGAAGGCGACGCCGCGGGCCACCGAGTCCCGCAGCGACGCATCGTCATCGACCGCCTCGGCGGTGACGCTTAACGAGCCACTGAGCTCACGGCCACCCATCACCATCGGCGTCACCGCGTCGGATGTCGACGATGTCCTCGCCGGCGTCGTCCGGGCAGCCCGGGTACCCGCCGAAACGCCCTAGCCCACCCATACGGGACGACACGGACACATTCGCCGTCAATGCACGGTATCTATTGATCGATGCGGCACACTCGTGCGCATGCGTCGGCTGTTGTGCTGTCTGCTCGTCTTGCTCGGCTGCGGTGTGGTCGTCTCACCTGCGGCATCGGCGAATTCATCGATCCTCGAGGTCCGGCCGCTCGGCGGCAGGCAGTTCGAGGTCGTCGTCCATTCGGCGGCGATGAACCGGCCGATCACCCTGTGGATGTCGCATCCCGGTCCGGGCGCGCCCGCGCTGTACCTGCTCAACGCCGTCGACGGCGGGGAGAGCGGCGGGCCGTGGATGCGGCGCACCGATGTGGTCGACTTCTTCGCCGACAAGCCGGTGAATGTGATCGTCCCGATCGGCGGCCGGGCCAGCATGTACACCGACTGGCAACGTGACGATCCGGTTCTCGGCCGCAACAAGTGGACCACCTTTCTCACCAGCGAGTTGCCCCCACTGCTCGACGACCGCTTCGGCATGACCGGTGCCAACGGCGTCGCGGGACTGTCGATGTCGGCCACCTCGGCGCTGAACCTCGCCATCGCCGCACCGGGCCGCTACCGCGCGGTCGGCGCCTTGAGCGGCTGCACGCAGACCGCGAACCCGCTGGCCCAGACCCTCGTCCGTTCTCAGCTCGCCACCTTCGGCGCCAACGCCGACAACATGTGGGGCGGACCCGGCGACCCGGCGTGGGTGGCCAATGATCCGGTGCTGCACGCGGATCGGTTGCGTGGGACCTCGGTGTACCTGTCCTCGGGCAACGGTGCCCCCGGCCCGCACGAGGCGCTCAACGATCCGAGCATCGCGGGCAATGTCGGTGTGCTGCTCGACCGGGTCCTGGTCGGCGGCACCATGGAAGCCGTCGTCGGCAGCTGCTCGGGACCGCTCGCCGGACGCCTCGGTCAGCTCGGTATCCCCGCCGACGTCCGCTTCCGGGCCGCGGGCACGCACGCCTGGCCGTACTGGCAGGACGACGTGCACGACTCCTGGCCGATGTTCGCCGCCGCCCTCGGCGTCTGAACCACACACGACGACGGCCGCCACGCAGCACGTGGCGGCCGTCGTCGTGCCGGGAGCTAGCTCGCCGAACCGGTGAGTAGTCCGCCCAGATCGGCGGAGCCGGTGCTGCCACCGTCGGGCGGGGTGGTCGGCTTCTCGGAGACCTGCACGGTGACGGTCTTGGAGCTGATGAGTTCCTGCACCGCCTTGATCTCGTGGGCGCCGGGCGTGGTCGGTGTCCAGCTGATGGTCGCCTTGCCGTCCCTGACCGCGACCGGCTCGCCGATCTGCGTGCCGTTGTCGGTGAAGGTCACCTTGAACAGGAACGACGTGGCGGTGACGTCGGCCGTCACGGTGTAGGGGGTGCCCACGTAGTGGGTGGTGCCACTCACCGCGATGCTCTGGACGAGCGCCGAGGCCTGCGGTGCCGTCAGCACGGCCGCCGCCGCGATCGCGGTGAACGCTGTGAGGCCGAAGCCGGTGCGCCGTGCCTGGTAGGTCTGCATGGTGTTCTCCTGTGTCGAGCTGTGGTGAGCGCGAGATTAGCCAGTCGGTTCGGCCGAGGTCCCGGAAACAGAAAAAGAGATGTTTAAAATTTTGGCGGCCGGGAAAGCAGAGTGAATCTGTCGGTGCCCCGGCGCATACTCGGCCCATGGCATACGACGAGGAACTCGCCGAGCGGATCCGGGAGATCGTCTATCCTCGGGCCGATCTCGCCGAGAAGAAGATGTTCGGTGGGCTCGCGTTCCTGATCGGCGGCAACATGGCCGTCGCCGCCAGCGGACAGGGGGGATTGCTGGTGCGCGTCGATCCGGCCGAAGGCGACACGCTGCTCGACGGGTCGGCGGTGTCGCCGATGGTGATGGGTGGCCGCGAGCTCAGCGGCTGGTTACGCGTCGCCCCCGAGGCGGTCGATGACGATGCGTCGCTGCGGGACTGGGTGACCCGCGGCGTCGCCTTCGCCGAGGCCCTGCCCAGCAAATAATCGGCCACCGCCGATTTCACCCGCCTCGGGTGAGGTGTGACCCGGGCGCGAACTGCAAGACTGACATCATGTCCGGGCCGCTGCGCTATCAATTCGTCCTCGAGGGCGAACTGTCCGATCGTGTACTCGCGGCGTTTCCCGAGCTCATTCCCAGCGATCATGCTGCGGCCGGGACAACGACGCTGTTCGGCACGGTCGCCGACAGCACCGCTGTGCGGGGGATTCTGGCGCGGATCGACACCCTCGGCCTCACGCTGCTCGAGATGTCACGCCTGCCCGACTGAGGTGACGGGGCGGGCCACGCAAAGAGCCTGCGTCGATCTGGTAACGAGCACGTCGAGATGTCGTCACCAGCAAACTCGTGGCGCCCGCGTGGCCTACCGTCGAACTCGCACACGATGTCGGGGGCAGGTGAGAACTCGAGTTCAGGAGGCTCGTGATGGCACGCTCCGCGATAGCTGTGGCCGGCCGTGGGACCGAGGACCGCGTTCCCGAACTGTCCTTCGCCCCCGTGCGCTGTGACGCGGCGACCGCGGCTTTCGACAGTGCACGCACCGCGCCGGGGCACGTCGTCCTGGTGTGCGGACCGGCAGGCAGCGGTAAGACTGTGGCCATGGTCGACTGGGTGAACACCGCCCGGCCCGCGCCACGGCTGGCCTGGCTGACGGTGTGCACCAGCCCGGGCGCCGATCTGCTCGCAGCCGTGGCCCGGGCGCTCGACCCGACGGCCGCGTCCGTTCCCGACGGTGTCCTGCGCACGCCCGCCGACCGTGCCGCCGACCTCGTCGCCGCGCTCGCCGACACCGAGGAGACCGTCCTCGTCATCGACGATGTCCACCTGCTCACCGACCCACTGCAACTCGCGGGTCTGGAGTACCTGCTCACCCGGCTGCCGCCGAAGATCACCGCGCTGCTCGGCGGCCGTTTCGAACCGCCACTGCGCTGGCACGTGCTCGACCTGGCGGGCAGGCTCACCCGCCTCGGCGCGACCGAGCTGGCCATGCCGCCGGATCGTGTCGCCGAGCTGCTCGCCCAGCACGACTGCCACCTCGACGACACCGACCTCGCCGCCCTGCACGAGCTCACCCGCGGCTGGGCCGCCCTGGTCCGGATCGCCGCCATCTCGCTCGGCACCGACGACCGGAGCACCGCCCTCACCGCGCTGGCCGCACCGACCCACGCGGTCGCCGACTTCCTCGTCGCCGAACTCATCGAGACGCTGCCCCCACGCACCGTCGAATTCCTGCTCACCACAGCCGTTCCCACCCGCTTCTGCCTGCCGATGGCCGAGGAACTGCTCGGCCCGGCCGCGTCGCGCATTCTCGACGAACTGCTGCGTGCCAGCTTCCCGCTGCACACGGTCGCCACCGACGGACAGCTCTGGTACACCTATCACCCGCTGCTGCGCGCCTACCTGCTTGCCGAGGCCGCGCACACCAGGGCCGAACGCCTGCCCGGTTTGCACCGGCACCTCGCCGAGTGGTTCACCGGCGCCGCCCTGCCCGGGTGCGCCCTGGACCATGTGCTCGCCGAACCGGGTGCGCCTGGACTGGCGTCGTTCCTGTGGGAGTGGGGCGTACGGATGGTGCTCGACGGCAAGGGTCACCTGCTGTTGCACGCCCTCGATCAGGTACCCGGCCTGTCGGACGACACGTTCGTCGGGTTGTTGCGCGCCGCCGTCGCGGTGGAAGACGGTGAGATCGCCGCGGCGGAAGTGTATTTGGAGGCGGCCCATGTGGGTTCGTGGCCGGGGTCGGCACTGGTCCCGGCCGAGTGGATCGCCGCGCTCGATCACGCGGTGAGCGCGGGGGTGGCCGTGCTGGCCGGTGATTCGGCCTCCATGCGGTGGCAGTTGCCGCCGGTCACCGGTCACACCGATCTCGACTGCTATGTGGCACTGCACTGCGGTGCGGCCGAAGTGTTCGGCGGCCGGATCGTCAGCGGCACAGCGGCTTTGCGGCATGCGGTGGTCTACGCCGAGGAGGCGGGACTCGGTCGCGTCGCGGTACGGGCACGCACGGCGGTCGCGGCGGCATCGGGCATCACGGGCCGGGTCGGTGAGCTGCGGGTGCTGGCCGCCCAAGCCCTCGAGTGCGCTGATCGCTACGGGCTCACCGGATCGTCGGAGGCCGCGATGGCCCGCGTGACCGCCGCCTACGGCGCGCACCGGCAGGGTTGCGCTTACGGCAAGCCGCTGCCCGACCTGTCGGCCGACGACACGACCACCCCCGCCCTGCTGCGCCAAGCCCGCATCGTCATCGGCGTCCTCGCCTTCGACGACACCATCGACCGTGCCGCCGCGGCCACCGCCCTGAGCAGGCGCCTGCACCACCTGCTCGACGACGCCCCGGCGCTGCTCGGTGCCGGAAACCTGGTCACCGAGGTGCTGTGGCTACTGCTGCGGGTGCATGCCAAGGTCGAGGCGCGCGCTCTCGTCGACCATGCGACCCGGGTGCTCGGCAAGACCGTCGACACCCAGCTGGCCGAAGCCGCCCTTGCCCTGCACACCCAGCGCCCGGCCGCCGTCCTACCGCTGCTGACACCGCTGGTCGGCGAGGTCACCGACGGCCAGGCCGTGGCCGCGTGGCTGCTCATCGCGGTCGCCGCCGACCAGCTCGATCGTCCGCGCAAGGTCGAGGACGCCTTCGACCAGGCCCTTGCCCACGCCGGTGGGGAACACCTGATCCGTCCGTTCCTGGACGTGCCGGGTGCCGCCGAACTGCTCGACCGGCTGGGTTCGCACTTCGGTCGCTACGACGCCTTCGTCGACCACGTGCGCGCCCACCGTGGCGCCATGGCCGACGCACCACGGCTCACCGACACCGAACTCGTTGTGCTGCGCCGTCTTCCGTCGGGGTTGACCGCCACCAGCATCGCCGCCGACCTGGGGGTCTCGGTGAACACGGTGAAGACGCACCTGCGCGGCATCTATCAGAAGCTCGGTGTGAACGCGCGCGGTGCGGCCATCGCGCAGGCGCGGTGCGTCGGCCTGCTCTGAGTTCACGGGGCGCGCAGCGCGGGGAACCAGACGTCGGTGAGGACTTCGGCGGCCTGTTCGGCGGTCACGTCGATGGTGCCCTGCATGGCCCAGCGGGTGAAGAACCGCTCGAGCTGGGCGACGAGCAGTTCGATCCGTAACCGGGCTTCCTCGCGCCGGTGCTCGGGCCAGCGGGCGAGATAGTCCGGCATGCTGTCGGCCAGCGTCATGATGCCCTCGCGGGCCAGCCTGCGGAATTCCGGTTCCACCGCGGTGGCTTCGTCCCAGGCGGGCAGCATGTCCTTGTTCACGAAGAACCAGTCGATGGCGCGGGCCATCCAGTCGGCGAACGCCGCGCGTGATCCGGTGGTGAGCACGCGGTCGAGGTCGGCGTAGACCATCCTGACGCTGGTGAGTGTGCCCTGGTTGGCGATGGCGCGCAGCACCTGGGGTTTCCCGGTGAAGTGCAGGTAGAAGGTGGCCCGGCTGCAGCCCGCGGCGGCGGCGATGTCGTCGACCCGGACCGAGGAGTAGCCGTGGGTCTCGAACAGTGTGCGCGCGGTGTCGACGATGCGTGCCGTGGTCAGGCGCTTGTGTTCCTCGCGCAGCGAGCCTCGCTGGGCGGTGGGTTCCGGCGACATGAGGACCATCGTAGACGGCATGCTCATTCACTGGACGCTGTGTCCAGCGAACCGCTATCGTGTGGTGCGGGTCACGTCGGCGAGCGTGAGTCGATGAGGAGTTGTGCATGAATACACCGGAGCTGCCGAGGGTTTGCGTCATCGGTGCGGGCCCGTCGGGTATCACGGCGGCCAAACGCCTTGCCGAGTACGGCATTCCGTTCGTCTGTTACGAGGCGTCCGACGAGGTCGGCGGCAATTGGTATTACCGCAATCCCAACGGCATGTCGGCCTGCTATCAGAGCCTGCACATCGATACGTCCAAGTACCGCCTGCAGTTCGAGGACTTTCCCGCGCCCGCGGACTGGCCGGACTTCCCGCACCATTCGCAACTGCACCAGTACTTCAAGGACTACGTCGACCATTTCGGCCTGCGCGACCGGATCAGGTTCGACGCGCTGGTCACCGCGGCCGAGCGGACCGACGACGGCCGCTGGCTGGTGACGGCCGCCGGTGACACCGAGGTCTTCGACGCGCTGATCGTCTGCAACGGCCACCACTGGGACCCCCGGATGCCGGACTACCCCGGTGATTTCGACGGTGTGCTCATGCACAGCCACGCCTACAACGACCCCTTCGATCCCATCGACATGCGTGGCAAGCGCATCGTGGTGGTCGGCATGGGCAATTCCGGGCTCGATATCGCCTCCGAACTGTCCCAGCGTTTCCTGGCCGAACGGCTGTTCGTGTCGGCTCGGCGAGGGGTGTGGGTGCTCCCGAAATACGTGCGCGGTCAGGTGGGTGACCGCCGGTCGATGCCCAAGTGGATGCCGCCGAAGGTCGCGCTGAAACTCAAGCAGCGCTTCGTGCGCAAGAATCGCGGTCTGATGCAGAACTACGGTCTGCCCGCACCGGATCACGAACCGTTCGAGGCGCACCCGTCGGCGAGTGAGGAATTCCTGCACCGCGCCGGCTGCGGGGATGTGGAATGCAAGCCCGCCATCACCCGGCTCGACGGTGACACAGTCCATTTCGCCGACGGCTCGCGCGAACAGGTCGACGTGGTGCTGTGCGCCACCGGCTATCACATCAGCTTCCCGTTCTTCACCGATCCGTCGCTGGTGCCGGACAGCGACAACCGGTTCCCGCTGTTCCAGATGATGATGCGGCCCTCGGTGGACAATCTGTTCTATCTCGGGCTGGCACAACCGACTCCGACGCTGGTCAACTTCGCCGAACAGCAGACCAAGCTGGTCGCCGCCTACCTCACCGGCCGCTATCACCTGCCCTCGCGGGCCGAGATGGACGCCGAGGTCGACGAACGGCTCGATGCCCGCGCCGGGCGGTACTACGATTCGCCACGCCACACCATCCAGGTCGAATTCGAGCCGTACGTCCGCGGCTTGACCAAGGAGCTCGAGCGCGGGGCCAAACGTGCCGCAGCCGCGGGCAATACGTTGCCGGTACCCGCCCGCGCCCAGGCCGAGGCCAGCCGATGACGCGCGCAGCGGGCTTCTGCCGGGACGACTTCGCGCAGGTGCGAGCGGTATTCGACGAGCAGCTAGCCACGGGCGCCGAGCTCGGCGCGTCGCTGTGCGTGACGGTCGACGGCGATCCCGTCCTCGACCTGTGGGGCGGTCACGCCGACCCCGACCGCGCCGTGGCCTGGCAGGCCGACACCCTGGTGAACGTCTTCTCGGTGACCAAGACGATGACCGCCCTGTGCGCCCTGCTGCTCGTGGATCGCGGCGACCTCGACCTCGACGCACCCGTGGCCAGGTACTGGCCCGAATTCGCTGCCGAGGGCAAGGACCGCGTCGAGGTGCGGCACGTGCTGTCGCACACCTCGGGCGTCTCGGGCTGGGAACGGCCCATCGCGCTCGCCGACATCTACGACACCGAAGCCGCCGCCGCCCGGCTCGCCGCTCAGCCACCGTGGTGGGAACCCGGCACGGCCTCGGGCTATCACGCCCTCAACTACGGGCATCTGGTCGGGGAATTGGTGCGGCGCATCACCGGTCGCACCCTCGGCGAGTTCTTCGCCACCGAGCTGGCGGGACCACTCGGCGCGGATTTCCACATCGGCACCGGACCCGAGCACGCCGACCGGATCGCCACGCTCGTCGCACCGCCGCACCGCGAATTCGACATGTCCGCGCTCGACCCCGACAGTATCCTCGTCAAAACGCTGACGAGCCCGCTACTCGATATCGCCGAGACAGCGACTCCCGCTTGGCGTTCCGCCGAGCTCGGGGCGGTCAACGGGCACGGCAACGCGCGTTCGGTCGCTCGCGTGCAGTCCCTGGTTTCGTGCGGTGGTGAGCTCGGCGGCAGGCGATTCCTCTCGCCCGCCACGATCGAGTCGATCTTCCGCGAGCAGGCCGACGGCCTCGACCTGGCGCTGCTCGCCCCGCTGCGGTTCGGCATCGGCTACGGCCTGCCGCGCCCCGAGACCTACCCACACATCCCCGACGGCCGGGTCTGCTGGTGGGCGGGCTACGGCGGCGCCATGGTGGTCAACGACCTGGATCGCCGAATCACCTTCGCCTACACCATGAATCGGATGGCGCCGGGCGTGATCGGATCGGATCGGATCGACAACTATCTGAAGGCGGTCTTCGACGCGGTCGCCGGAACCGACCGTTCTCGAGGGAGGACCTCATGACCGAAGCCGTTGACCCCCAGGTGTTCGTCGCGCAGGTGGCGGCCGGACTCACCGCGCCCGGCGCGCCCTTCGAGATGACGGTCGAAGAGGTGCTCGGTGCGCCGATGCCGGTGTTCGCGCGTCGGCGGCGCAGTCTGCGTGAGCTGCTCGAGCACTCGCTGACCTGGGGTGATCGCGACTATCTCGTCACCGAGGACCGCCGGGTCGGCTTCACCGAGCACGCTGCGGCGGTCGGTGCGCTGGCGACCGCGCTGGCCGAACGCCACGGCGTCGGCAAGGGCGACCGGGTCGCGATCCTGGCCGCCAACGGTCCCGACTGGGTGGTCACCTTCTGGGCGGCGCAATGTCTGGGCGCCATCCCGGTGGGCTACAACGCCTGGTGGGCGCCGCCGGAAATCGCCTACGCACTCGGCCACACCACCCCGAAGGTGGTGGTCGCCGACGCGAAAAGGTCTGCGCGGCTGGCCGAAACGGGCAGTGACGTGCCGGTGTTGACCTTCGAGGAAGACCTGCCCGCCCTCGTCGCGGAGTACCGGGGTGCCGCGATGCCGGAAACCGCGGTGGCAGAGGACGACCCGGCCGTCATCCTGTACACCAGCGGAACGAGCGGGCGCGCCAAAGGCGTGGTGCATACCCAGCGAAACCTGTTGGCGATCACCGAATATCACCGCTTCACCGATGCCATGCAGGCGGCGTTCACCGGTCAACCGGTCGGAGACGGGCCGAGCGAGCGTCGGTACCTGGTCACCGCGCCGCTGTTCCACATCGCCAGCCTGCACAATCTGGTGATCCCGCGCCTGGCCACCGGTGCGGCGGCGGTGTTCCCGCACGGCGCCTTCGACGTGGACCGGGTGCTGACCCTGGTCCAGCGGGAACGCGTCACCAACTGGGCGGCGGTGCCGACCATGGCGACCCGCCTGCTCGACCACGACGTGTCGGGCTACGACCTGTCGACGCTCGCGGCACTGTCGCTGAACTCCGCGCCCTCGGCGCCCGCCCTGCTCGAGCGGCTGCGCGAACACCTCGCCGGAGTCCCGCTGTCGCTGACCACCAGTTACGGGCTCACCGAGAGCGGCACCGCCGCGACCGTGGCGACACCGCTGGATCTGCTGGCCGACGCGGGGTCGGTCGGCAGGCCGATCATCGGGGTGTCGGTGCAGATCCGTGACCCCGACGGCGCGGTGCTGCCCGACGGGACCGAAGGCGAGATCTTCATCCGCAGCCAGTACGTGATGCTCGGCTACTGGAACAACGAGTCCGCGACGGTGGAGGTCCTCGACGACCGAAGGTGGTTGCGCTCAGGCGATTTCGGGACGATGACCGACGGCAGGCTCACCGTGTCGGGCAGGCGCACCGACCTGATCCTGCGCGGCGGGGAGAACGTGTACCCCACCGAGATCGAGAACGTCCTCGTCGAACACCCCTCGGTCACCGACTGCGCGGTCTTCGGCGTGCCGCACCCCGACCTGGGCCAAGAGGTGGCGGCCGTGGTCGTCGCCGAACCGGGCACGGTCGAGGAGGACGAACTGCGCGAGTACCTCGCCGCCCGGCTCGCCTACTTCAAGGTGCCCGCACGCTGGCGGATCACCGCCGACGCGTTGCCGCGCAACGCGACCGGCAAGGTCACCCGGCGCGACCTCGCGGTGTAGAAGGACGGACATGTTCGACAGCATCATCAAGGGCGGCCGCTGGTTCGACGGCACCGGCGCCGCCTCCACGATCCGCCACCTCGGCATCCGCGACGGCCGAATCGCCGCGATCTCCGAGACCCCCCTCGACGAAACAGGTTGTCCCCGGGTGGTCGACGCCGAGGGTATGTGGGTGATTCCCGGGATGATCGACATCCACACCCACTACGACGTGGAGGTGCTGCTCGAGCCCTCGCTGTCGGAGTCGGTACGCCACGGCGTCACCACCGTGCTGCTCGGATCGTGTTCGCTCTCGACCGTCCACGTCGACGGCGAGACGGCCGGTGATTTGTTCGGGCGGGTGGAGGCCATTCCCCGTGACTACGTCGTCAGTGCGCTGGACGAGCATCGAACCTGGGTCACCGCAACAGAATTCATCGAGGCGCTCGAGCAGCTGCCGCTCGGTCCGAATCTGGCCGGCTTCATCGGCCACTCCGATATGCGGGCCGCGGTCATGGGCTTGGACCGGGCCACCCGCAAGGAGGTGAAGCCGAGCGCCGAAGAGCTGGCCGAGATGGAACGCATGCTCGGCGCGGCTTTGGACGCCGGTTTCGTCGGAATGTCTTCCCAGCAACTGCTTTTCGACAAGCTCGACGGCGTGCAGTGCCGGTCGCGGACCCTGCCGTCGACGTATGCGAAGAGCAGGGAACGGCACCGGCTCAACGACATCCTGCGCAAGCGCGGTCGCGCGCTGCAGGGCGGACCCGACGTCGGGAACCCGGTGAGCCTGGTGTCGATGGCGGCCTCCAGCATCGGGCTGTGGCGCAATCCGCTGAAAGTGAGCCTGCTGTCGGCTGCCGATGTGAAGGCGGTGCCCGGCGCGGCGAAGATGTTCCCCGCCCTCGGCAAGATCATCAACGGACTCGACGGCGACTTTCGCTGGCAACATCTGCCGGTGCCCTTCGAGGTGTACTCCGACGGCATCTCGCTGCCCGTGTTCGAGGAATTCGGTTCCGGCGCCGCCGCGTTGCACCTGTCCGACCAGCTCGACGAGCAGCGCCACCTCCTGTGCGACGAGGACTACCGTCGCGCCTTCCGCAAGGACTACGAGAAGAAGTACGGTCCGCGCGTCTGGCACCGCGACTTCTTCGATGCCGATATCGTCGCCTGCCCCGACGACACAGTGCTCGGCAAGACCTTCGGTCAGGTCGGTGTCGACCGGGGTGGGCTGCACCCTGTCGACGCCTTCCTCGATCTGGTGGTGGAGCACGGCGACAAACTTCGATGGCGCACAACTATTTCCAACCACCGCCCCGAGGTCGCCGATGTACTCGCCGCCGACCCGTCGGTGCAGCTCGGCTTCTCCGATGCGGGCGCCCACCTGCGCAATATGGCCTTCTACAACTTCGGCCTTCGCCTGCTGCGCCGAGTCGCCGCCGCGGGGGAGCGGCCGTTCATGTCCGTCGAGCACGCCGTGCACCGGCTCACCGGTGAGCTGGCCGACTGGTACGGCCTCGACGCGGGCCATCTGCGACTCGGCGATCGTGCCGACGCGGTCGTCATCGACCCCGCCCACCTCGACGACACCCTCGACGCCTACGCCGAGAGTCCCGTCGCGGTGTACGGCGGCCTCTCCCGCATGGTCAACCGCAACGACGAGACGGTGCGCGCGGTGTTCGTGAACGGGCGCTATGTGTTCGGCCGAGGTGCGGCCGATCCGGTCCTCGGAACCGAGCGCGTCGGGGAGTTCCTCCGCGCCGCCGATCAGCCGCACCGCCCGGCCGCCGTCAAGGCGTGACGCTTATTTGAAAGAGTGATATGCAAATTCTCTCAGGCTGTCTACAGTGAGGTGGAGTCCTATTCGGTCAGCCGGGAGAACAAGTGTCTGATTCCGCCACGCCCATCGTCGACGCCGAGCTCATCGTGCGTAACCCGGCATCCGGAGAGACGGTCGGCACCGTCGCCGTCGCCACCCCGGCGCAGGTCGCCGCGGCAGCCGCCGCGCTGCGCAAGGCGCAGCCGAGATGGCAGTCGATCACCCCGGCCGGCCGCAAGCAGTGGCTGCTGAAGCTCCAGGACTGGGTGCTCGACCATGCGGCCGAACTGGCGGACTCGATTCAGGACGAATCCGGAAAGCCTCGGGTCGAGGCCGAGGTGGAAGTCGCCTTCACCGTCGATATCCTCGGCTACTACGCGCGCAACGCGGCCGAGTTCCTCGCCGACACCGACGTGCGCCCGCACACCCCGTTGATGCGGGTCAAGAAGTTGACCACCGCATACGTGCCGTACCCCGTGGTCGGCATCATCACGCCGTGGAACTTCCCGCTCGCCATGGTGACCGCCGATGTCGTTCCGGCACTCGCCGCGGGCGCCGCGGTGCTGCTCAAGCCGTCGGAGGTGACCCCGCTGACGCCACTGCTCCTGGCTCGCGGCTGGGCCGAGATCGGCGCGCCGCCCGTGTTCACGATCGTCTCCGGGGCGGGTGACACCGGCGCCGCGGTGGTCGACAACTCGGACTTCGTCCAATTCACCGGCTCCGGCGGCACCGGGCGCCGGATCGCCGTCGCGTGCGCGGAACGCACGCGCCCCTACAGCCTCGAGATGGGCGGCAAGGACCCGGCGATCGTGCTGGCCGACGCCGACCTCGAGCGCGCGGTCAACGGCATCACCTTCGGTGCCCTGACCAATGCCGGGCAGCTGTGCGTGTCGGTGGAGCGGGTGTACGTCGAAGCCCCGGTGTACGACGAGTTCGTGAACAAGCTGGTCGCCCACGTCGAGTCGCTGCGGCTCGGTCGTGACGACCGAGCGGGCACCATCGATGTCGGCCCGCTCGCCAACGATGCACAGGTCGCGATCGTCACCCGCCACGTGGAAGAGGCGATCGCCAAGGGTGCGCGCGTACTCACCGGCGGAAAGGCGACGGGGGAGGGCAACTTCTTCGAACCGACCGTGCTGGTCGACGTCGATCATTCGATGTCGTGCATCACCGAGGAAACCTTCGGCCCAACCATCCCGGTGATCAAGGTCGCCGACGAGAACGAGGCCGTCCGCCTCGCCAACGACTCCGAGTACGGTCTGTCGGCCTCGGTGTGGACCGGCGACAAGTCCCGCGGCCAGGCCATTGCCCGGCGGCTGGCGGTCGGCGCGGTGAACATCAACGACGCCACCATCAACCTGTTCAATTTCGCGCTCCCGCACGGCGGTTGGGGTCAGTCCGGCACCGGCTACCGATTCGGCGGAGCCGACGGTGTGCGCAAGTACTGCCGCAAGCAGGCGATCACCGCGCCTGCCTTGCCGACGCAGAAGAAGGAACTGGTCTGGTACCCGTACAGCCTGAAGAGCTTCGGGTTCATGCGCAACGCGATGCGTGCCACCGGTGCGCGCGGACGGCGTCGCTTCGGCAAGTAGTCGTCGGCGGGTTCCGTCGGCTGGGTGCGCTATGGTGCGCGCGGCGGGCGGAACCCCGGTGCGATGTGATCGCGGGCGAACCGGCGCGCCGCCGCCTCGTCGTCGAGCGGTATGACAGTCGGCCTGGTCAGCACCAGCGACAACGCCGTGCGCGCCACCATCTCGGCGACGGGCAGCGGATCGTAGGCGGGCAGTTTGCCCTGCTGCTGCAATCGGGTGATGAACTCGGCGAGGAAGTCACGGCCGAGTTCGATCACCGGCGAACCGCCGGTCGTGAGATAGGGCAGCACGGCGGCGGCGTCGGTGGCGAGCAGACGATCCAGCAGCGGGTTCTGGCGCAGACCGAGGGCGAAGACGACGAACAGCTCGACGATCTGGTCCTCGGCGCTCGCGCCGTCCTCGGCTTGCCTGCGCATAGATTGGTCGGCCTCGTTCAGCAGGCAGCGCACCTGCCAGAGCCCGACAGCCTGGACGACGTCGTCCTTCCCGCCGAACCGGCGGTACAGCGTGGCCAAGGACAGCCCGCCGCGGCGGGCCACCTCGGCCATGCTTGTGCGTTTGATGCCGAAGTCGAGGAACGCGGCCAGGGCGCCGTTCAGGACATCGGCGTTGTCCCGTTCCACGCCGCCGTGGCTGCGGATCCGGGCCAGCAGTCTGCTCACTGCCTCACCGTACTCAGACGAGCGGGCGCCCGAGCCGGTGGCGTCGCCGCATGTCCCAGAGCACCGTCGAGTACGGGAACAGCCGCGCGCGCACGGGCAGCCGCCCGTAGACGGCGCCGATCACGCGGAACAGGATCCGGTGCCGTCGTTCCTGTGCGTCGGTCCACGGCAGATAGAGCTGGGCGCGCATGGGTTCGGGCAGCAGACCGATCACGACGAAGCGGTGGAAGTCCGCGAGGCGGCGTGGCCGCGCAACATTGCGCAATCCGATCAGCTTGCGCAGGTATTCGGCGACTACGTCATCGATCCGCATGGTCGCCAGCCCGGCTTCGAAGTAGCGTTCGAACTCGTCCAGGTCGGCGGGCCACATGCCGGGTCGCATCTGCAGGCCGGTGCCGAATTTGGCGCCGTACTGGACGAAGACCTCCTTGGTGTCGCGGTCCAGCGGCCCGTACAGGCGTTCGTGGAGATCGAGGACACCCCAGCACAGGCAGACCGCCACCCACTTCTGCAGCTCGGGATCGAAGGCGTTGTACCCGACCGCGGCGCCCGGAGCCGAGCGGACATGGCGATGAACGCTGCCGACCGCCTCGCGATAGATGGTGCGGTCGTCCTCGGTGCCGAGCATCGCCACCGCGATGTAGGTCAGCGTGGTGCGCAGGCGTTTCCACGGGTGCACATCGGCGCGGCCCGAATCGACCGTGCTCTCGACGACGCCGTAGCCGACGGGCCGGTTCGCGAGCTGCACGATGACGTTCGCGCCCGCTCCCGCGAAGGCGCCGATGCCGTCGAGGAACTGCTCGATCCGAAAATCGTCGACCGTGCCGTATCGGCACCGCAGAACGCCGCCGTGGTCGCCCGCGGTGGTCGGTACGGGCACAGTTGAAGCTTCGCGCATGGTCCTGCGTCTCCTTGGTCCAGACAGCTACTAAGTCGATGATACGTTGAGAAGATCTTCATCAAATCAACTCACTCGGTCGCCGTGCAAGACTCGGTCCATGGGTCGTGTGTACAGGCGAGAGGACTCGACATGTCGGATGTGAAACGGATCAGCTGGGGCAAACCCCGTAAGCCGACCGACGCCGACCGCGATGCTTTGCGCGCGGAGCTGCTCGCAAGAGCCCGCGCGGTCCGCGCCGACGGCTGGGCCGCCCACCGCGACGAGTGGCCGGACGGTCAGATCGCCACTGTTGCCTACCTCCTTGGCGACACCGACGTCCTCGCCGAACTCGAGGAGTCCGAGGGGACGGTCCTCAGCCGCTACGCCGCCGAACTCTTCGGCTTCCACGGCGGACGCAAAGACATCGAAGCGGGCCTGGCCGGCACCCAGGCCTGGTTCGACACCGTTCGCAAAGCTCTGGGCGCCGGAGCCTGACATCCAGCCCGACACTGCGGGGGACGAAAGCGCGAACGTGTCAGTCCGGTGTCGGGGGACAGGCCGATCGCCTCGGCCGGGACCGGCGTCGATTCAGTTCTGGTTGCCGGTGATGCGGTCGCGCAGCGTGGGGAGGCCGGGGCCGGTGAGGTCGTCGCAGTAGGTCACTCGGCTCGCCATCGCCATGGTCAGTGCGATCGTCGTTCCGCGGACCAGTGGTCCGGTGCCGTGGGTGAAGGGACCATCGGTCGCCTCCAGACGGAGGCCTTCGATGAGGGTCCGGCTGGGGACGGTGAAGTCGCGCCCGGCGAAGAATTCGGCGACGGCGGTGGTCGCCTCGATCGACGGCGTGGTGGTGAGTCCCAGGGGGCTGCGGATGTCCTGGGCATGGACCACGATTTCCCCGAGCCATGCGGCTGTATCGCCCGAAGGTGCGGTGGTGCTGTCGACGACCGCCCGGAACCCGTCGAGGGTTTCGGCTGGTGTCGTCCCGAGGTGTTCGGCCTTGCGTCGCTCGTTGTGCTTGTCGAAGTCGAAGCGTGCCCCGAGAACGCTCACCAGCCAGCGCATCCGGCCGGTACTCGCACCGGCCGTGAGGTGCGCGACCACGTCTTCGACAGTCCACCCACCGCACAGCGACGGCGAACTCCACTGATCGTCGTCGAGGCGGGCGAGGTCGTCCGCGAGAGAGGCGCGTTCGGCGTGCGGCAGCGCCCACAGCGCGGCACGGGAATCGGGCACGTGAACCTCCGTGGCACCCTCGATCACCGGGCGCCGTGGTGCCGAGCCGGCGTCCCATGATGCAGACGACGTGAACCCCGCAGATTGATCGGTGTCAGGAGGTTCGCAGCACGCAGCGGGTCTTCGAGTAGATGGTCGGCACACACTCGTTGCAATGCGTGCACAGCGACGGAGTCGCCCGGTCGGACTGCCAGCGGCGGACGAGATCGGGTTCGCGGAGCAGGGCCCGCCCCATCGCGACGAAATCGAAGCCCTCGGTGCGGGCCTGTTCGGCACCCGCCAGGTCGGTGATGCCGCCGAGCAGGATCAGCGGCATCGTCAGCTCCGCCCGGAAGCGCCGCGCCTTGTCGAGCAGATAGCCAGGGCGATAAGGGTATTCGCGCAAGAACTTGCCGCCGACGAGCTGGAAACCCCAGCGCACCGGAATCGGCAGGGCACGGGCGAAGTTCCGCCGCGGTGCATCGCCACGGAAGATGGCCATCGGGTTGAGCAGGGAGCTACCCGCGGTGAGTTCGATGGCGTCGACGGCACCGTCGTCCTGCAGCCAGCCCGCCACCCGCAACGACTCCTCGATCGAGAAACCGCCGCGCACACCGTCTTCCATGGTGAGTTTGGCGGTGACCGCCATGTCGTCGCCCGCCGCGTCGCGCACGGCGCGCACCAGTTCCCGCGCCACCCGTGCCCGGTTCGCCAGCGAACCGCCGTATTCGTCGCGGCGCCGGTTCAGCAGCGGACTCAGGAAGGCGCTGGCCAGGTAGTTGTGGCCCAGGTGCACCTCGACGGCGTCGAATCCGGACTCCCGTGCCAAGCGGGCCGCCCGCGCGTGCGCTTCGACCACCTCGGCGATGGCGAGTGCGTCGGGCACCTTGGTGAACCGCATCCCCAGCGGATTGAACATCCGGCTCGGAGACAGCGCGGGCGCCCGGTTCGACCGTGCGTTCGCCACCGGCCCCGCGTGCCCGAGCTGCGCGCTCACGGCCGCACCCTCGGCATGCACGGCATCGGTGAGCCGCCGCAGCCCTGGCACCGCCTCCGGCCGCATCCAGATCTGGTGCGCATCGGTGCGCCCGCCCGGCGCGACCGCGCAATAGGCGACTGTCGTCATCCCGACCCCACCGGCGGCGACCTCCCGATGGAACTCCACCAGCTCGTCGGTGACCAGGGCGTCGGGGGTGCGCCCCTCGAACGTGGCCGCCTTGAGCACGCGGTTGCGCAGGGTGAGGGGACCGAGGCGGGCGGGCGCGAGGACATCGCTCATGCCCGAAGTGAAACACGTTTCAATTGTGGGTCGCAACGGTATCGCCCACTCACCGGGCGAAAAGGTGAGCTACCAGCGATCGGGAGTCACCGGGGCGTCCCAGGCCTTGGCGAAACGGGTCTTGTCCTTGGTGTCCACTTCCTTGCGCCGGTACACGATGTACGGGCGGGTGAGGTACCCGATGGGCGCGCTGAACATGTGCACCAGCCGGGTGTACGGCCAGGCCGCGACCAGGGCGAGCACCACCAGTCCGTGCAGCTGGAAGGTCCACGGCACGCCGACCATCAGCCCCGGCTCCGGGTCGATGGTGAACAGACTGCGGAACCACGGCGACACGGTGTCGCGGTAGTTGTAGGTGCCCCACAGCAAATTCGAGCCCCAGGTGTTGAGCAGCCCGGTGACCAGCGCCAACGTCAGCAGCGTGTACATCATGATGTCGTTGCGGCTGGTCGCCTTGCGCACGGCGGGCACGACGATGCGGCGATAACACAGGATGGCGACTCCGGCCACCACCATCAGGCCCGCGACGGAACCCGCGCCGACCGCGACCAGGTGATAGGTGTGCTCGGAGATCCCGAGCGCCGCCGTCCACGACTGCGGAATCAGCAGACCCATCACATGCCCGCCGAACACCCCGAGCATGCCGAAGTGGAACAGCGGACTGCCCAGCTGTAGCAGCTTGGATTCATAGATCTGCGACGACCGCGTGGTCCATCCGAACTGGTCGAACCGGTAGCGCCAGACATGGCCCAGCACAAAGGAAGTCGCGGCGATGTAGGGCAGGATCAGCCACAGGCCTTCGGGGAGCGGAATGGTGGCGTTCATCGGCGTCCTTCTGTGGCGTCGAAGAGGGCGGGATCCATGGCGAAGGGTTCCAGGCCGACCTCTTCCTCGGGCGGGCCCTGGGCGGCGAGTTCGGCGATGCGGCGGCGGTCGGCTGTGGTCACCGGTGGCAGAGTCGCCAGGACGGCGGCGAGGACACCCGAGTACGGAGAGTTGTTGTCTCCCAGTGACAACCGGAGCAGCTCCAGGACCGGCACGTGTTCGCCGAGCAGGCGTTCACCGCCGATCGGGTCGACGGTGGCGGCGAACTCGAGCAGCACCGGCAGGTGGTCGGGCAGCTCCTCGTCGCCGAGTTCGGCGCCGGCCTGGCGGTAGGCGTGCTTGAAACGCAGCAGTGCCATGCCGCGTTTGCGGGTGTCGCCGTAGGCATAGAACGTCAGGTGCAGGCTGGCGCGGCGACGCATGTCGAAGGTCTCGACATAGCTCTGGGCGACCTCGATGTCCGGGGTGTCGCGCAGGTAGGCGAGTACCGGCTCGAAATGCCCGCGCACTTCGTCGGGCAATTGTGCTGCGGCAGAGCAGAGCTGGTCGAGCAGGGCCAAGGTCTGTTCGCCGGGATAGTCCAGCAGCAGCGCGGCCAGGCGCCAGACCATGCGACGCTCGTGCTCGGCCAGCGCGAGGACGGGCTCGGGACGCCGGCGGATCGAGAGCAGACTCATTGCGGCACCCCGCTGACGGCCGGGTCGGTGGCGGCGGCGCCGTTGCCTCCACCACCGGATCCGGCGCCGTTGCCGGTGTGGCCGTCGCCATTCCCGTTGCCGTTGCCGTTGCCGTTGTCGCTGCCGGGCAGCAGACCCGCGGTGGAGCGACCGTCCCAGTTGAGCAGGTTGATCCGCCCCGACTTCTCCTCCGGCGCGGCCTGATTCGTGTCGGCGAGGGAGAACTTCTCCACCACCTGGTCGAACGCCGTCATGCCCGGCCCGCCGTCGGTGTCGAGACTGCACCCGGTGGCCAGCGAATCCAGTTCGTGCGCACGAGAAGTCGCGCCGCTGGGGATCACGTAACGGTGCTCGTACTTGGCGATGGCGAGCAACCGGTACATCGCCTCGATCTCCTCGGGCTCGAGCCCGATCGAGGGCGCGATACCCGAATCGGGTTCCTCACCGAGGTTCACCGACCGCATGAAAGCCCGCATCCCGGCCAGCCTTTGCAGCGACGCGCGCACCGGGCCGATCTCACCGGCGGTGAACAGCTCCGCCAGGTAGCCGACCGGAATGCGCAGGGCATCGATGGCGCCGAACAAGTTGCGCGCGTCCTCGCCGTCGTGGCCGGTCTCGGTGAGCACATCCACCACGGGCGAGAGCGGCGGCACGTACCAGACCATCGGCATGGTGCGGTATTCCGGATGCAGCGGCAGCGCGAGCTGGTAGTCGACGATCAGCTTGTACACCGGCGAATCCTGCGCGGCGGCAATCCATTCCGGCGAGATACCGGCCTTCTCCGCCTCGGCGATCACGCGCGGGTCGTGCGGGTTGAGGAATACACCGAGCTGAGAGGTGTACAGATCCTGCGGGTCGGTGACCTGCGCCGCCTCGAGCACCGCGTCGGCGTCGTAGAGCATCACACCGATGTAGCGCAGCCGGCCCACACAGGTTTCCGAGCACACGGTCGGGATGCCGACCTCCACGCGCGGGTAGCAGAAGGTGCACTTCTCCGCCTTGCCCGTCTTGTGGTTGAAGTAGATCTTCTTGTACGGGCAGCCGGTGATGCACTGGCGCCAGCCACGGCACTTGTCCTGGTCGACGAGCACGATGCCGTCTTCCTCGCGCTTGTAGATCGCGCCCGACGGGCACGACGCGGCACACGAGGGATTGAGGCAGTGCTCGCAGATGCGCGGCAGGTAGAACATGAAGGTCTCTTCGAACTCCAGTTTCACCTTGTCCTCGAGCTTGCCGAGCAAGGGGTCCTTGCCGACCTGCTCGGGGCCCGAACCCAGGTCGTCGTCCCAGTTCGCACCCCAGGTGACCTTGGTGTCCTCACCGGTGATCAGCGACTTCGGCCGGGCGACCGGGGTGGTGTCGGTGGGCGGCGACGACAGCAGGTTGTCGTAGTCGTAGCTCCACGGCTCGTAGTAGTCGTCGACCGTCGGCAGATCGGGGTTGGCGAAGATGTTCATCAGCCGCTTGAACCGCGACCCCGACTTCAGGGTGAGCTTGCCGCGCTTGTTGAGCGTCCAGCCACCCTTCCACTTCTCCTGGTCCTCATACTGGCGCGGATAGCCCTGTCCCGGACGGGTTTCCACATTGTTGAACCAGACGTATTCGGTGCCACCGCGATTGGTCCACGCCTGCTTGCAGGTGACCGAGCAGGTGTGGCAGCCGATGCACTTGTCCAGGTTCATGACCATGGCGAGCTGAGCCATAACGCGCATGTCAGTACTCCACGTTCTGGTTGCGGCGGCGGATGGTGGTGACCTCGTCGCGCTGGTTTCCGGTGGGGCCGTGGTAATTCAGCGCGAACGACTGCTGGGCGTAGCCGCCGATCAGGTGCGAGGGCTTGATGAGCACCCGGGTGAGCGCGTTGTGGATACCGCCGCGCTTGCCCTTGGCTTCGGAGGTGGTGTCCTCGGCGCCCTCGATACGCGGCACGTCGACCGCGCGGTCCTGGGCGTGGTACATGAACACCGTGCCCTCGGGCATGCGGTGTGAGACGATCGCGCGGGCCACGACCACACCGTTGCGGTTGATCGCCTCGATCCAATCGTTGTCAGCCACACCGATTTTCTTCGCGTCCACATCCGACATCCAGATCGTCTGACCGCCACGCGAGAGCGTGAGCATGTGCAGGTTGTCCTGGTAGGCCGAGTGGATGGACCACTTCGAGTGCGGGGTCAGGTAGCGCACGGTGAGCCCGTTGCCACTCACATTGCCGATGCTCGGCTCCGCGAACAGCGCCGACATGTCCAGCGGCGGACGGAAGATCGGCAGTTGCTCACCGAGCTCGATCATCCAGTCGTGGTCGAGGTAGAAGTGCTGACGCCCGGTGAGGGTGTGCCACGGCTTGAGCCGCTCCACATTGATGGTGAACGGCGAGTACCGGCGCCCGCCGCTCTCGCTGCCGGACCACTCCGGCGAGGTGATGACCGGAACGGGACGCGCCTGGGTGTCGGCGAAGGTGATCTGCTTGCCCTCGGCCTCGGCGGCGAGGTCGGCCAGTTTGGTGCCGGTGCGGCGTTCGAGCTGGTGGAATCCCTCGACGGCGAGACGGCCGTTGGTGGTGCCCGACAGCGCGAGAATGGTCTCGGCGGCGAAGGTGTCCTTGGCCAGCGACGGCCGCCCGGCCGCGATCCCCGACACCACGGTGCCGTTCTTGCCCGCGAGGTACTCCACCTCTTTGTCCGGGTAGGTCGTGATGCCCTTGGTGGTCACCCCGAGCGTGTCGACCAGCGGGCCGAGCGCCGCGAGCTTCTCGGCGATCTTGGTGTAGTCGCGTTCGATCTCGACGATCTTGGGCATGGTCTTACCCGGGATCGGTTCGCACTCACCGGCTTTCCAGTCCAGCACCTTGCCGCCCGCCTGCGCCAGCGCATCCGGCGAGTCGTGCTGCAACGGCACCGCGACGATGTCTTTCCTTGTGCCCAGGTGCTTTTCGGCCAGCCAGGAGAACCCGCGCGCGATGCGGTGGAACGCCTCGAAGTCGGTCTTGGCCTCCCACGGCGGGGAGATGGCGGGGGAGAAAGCGTGCACGAAGGGGTGCATGTCGGTGGAGGACAGGTCGTGCTTCTCGTACCAGGTGGCGGCGGGCAGCACGATGTCGGCGAACAGGGTGGTGCTGGTCATGCGGAAATCCAGGGCCAGTAGCAGGTCCAGCTTGCCCTCGGCGCCTTCCTCGCGCCATTCCAGCTCCTGCGGGCGCACGCCGGTGGCGTCGGTGGTCTGCAGGTTGGAGCCGCAGCCGAGCAGATGCTTCTGGAAGTACTCGTTGCCCTTGCCCGAGGAGCCGAGCAGGTTGGCCCGCCACACGGTGAGCACGCGCGGGAAGTTCTCGGGAGCGTCCGGGTCTTCGCAGGCGAAACGCAGGTCACCGGACTTGAGTCCGTCGACGACGTGCTCACCGGGGGTCTTACCCGCGGCGGCTGCTTCGTCGGCCATGTCCAGTGGGTTGCGGTTGAACGTCGGGTAGCTCGGCATCCAGCCGAGACGACTCGCCAGCGCGATGTTGTCGGCGGCGGTACGACCGGCGAACTTGCCCTTGCCCAGCGGGGACGCGAACGAGTCCGAGGTGAACGGGTCGTAGCGCCACTGGTCGTTGGTCAGATACCAGAACACGGTGCCCTGCATCTGACGCGGCGGGCGCTGCCAGTCGCTCGCCGAAGCCAGTGTGGCCCAACCTGTTACCGGCCGGCACTTCTCCTGGCCGACGTAGTGGGCCCAGCCGCCGCCGTTCTTGCCCTGACAACCGGTGAGCAGCGTGAGGGTGAAGAACGCGCGGTAGATCTGATCGGAGTGGAACCAGTGGTTGGTGCCCGCGCCCATCAGGATCATCGAGCGGCCACCGGAACGTTCGGCGTTGTCGGCGAATTCGCGGCCGATGCGCGCGGCCTGCACGGCGGGTACGCCGGTGATGGTTTCCTGCCAGGCCGGGGTGTAGGGCGACTCGGCGTCGTCGTAACCCTTGGCCCACTCGCCGGGCAAGCCGTCACGACCGAGGCCGTACTGAGCCAGCAGCAGGTCGAAGACGGTGGTGACCCGTTTGCCCGCAACGGTTTTCGTCGGCACGCCACGGATGATGGGTGCGGCGGTGTCGGTGTCGAAGCGAGGCAGCGCGATGGTGGTCGGCGCCTCGTCGGAATGGCCGAGCAGGGTGAGCAGCGGGTCGACCCCTTCGAGGTCGAGATTCCACTTGCCCGCATCGGCCTCGTTGAAGCGGTGTCCCAGAGAACCGTTGGGCACCACCGGATTTCCCACCTGATCGAGCAGTACCGGCTTGTGTGCGGCGTTCTCGTCGGTGTGGCCCAGATCGGCCGCCGTCAGGAACTTGCCGGGAAGGGCGCCGCCCTGATCCGCCGCCTCGTCGAGACAGATCAGGTACGGCAAATCGGTGTAGGACTTGATGTAGTCCAGGAACATCGGAGTCTGCTTCTCGAGGAAGAACTCCTTGAGCACCACGTGCCCCATCGCCATCGCCAGCGCCGCGTCGGTACCGGGGCGTGCGGCCACCCACTCGTCGGCGAACTTGGTGTTGTCGGCGTAGTCGGGGGAGACCACCACGACCTTCTGGCCGCGATACCGCGCCTCGGTCATGTAGTGCGCGTCGGGCGTGCGGGTCACCGGGACATTGGAACCCCACATGATGAGGTAACCCGCGTCGAACCAGTCGGCCGACTCCGGCACGTCGGTCTGGTCACCGAACACCTGCGGCGAGGCCACCGGCAGGTCGGCGTACCAGTCGTAGAACGAGAGCATGTAGCCGCCGAGCAGCGACACGAAACGCGCGCCCGTCGCGTGGCTGACCATCGACATCGCCGGAATCGGCGAGAAACCGGCGACGCGGTCGGGACCGTACTGCTTGATCGTGTAAACGTGTGCGGCAGCGGCGATCTCGGCCGCCTCCCACCACTCGGCGCGCACGAACCCGCCCTTGCCTCGAGCGTTCTTGTACGCCTTGGCCTTGACCGGATCCTCGACGATCGACTCCCAGGCCAGCACCGGGTCCTTCGACTCGGCCTTGGCCTTGCGGTACAGATCGAGCAGGGTGCCGCGCACATACGGGTAGCGCACGCGGGCGGGGGAGTAGGTGTACCAGGAGAACGAGGCGCCACGTGGGCAGCCGCGCGGTTCGTACTCGGGTTTGTCCGAGCCCACCGAGGGGTAGTCGGTCTGCTGGGACTCCCAGGTGATCACGCCGTCCTTGACGTAGATCTTCCACGAGCACGAACCGGTGCAGTTCACGCCGTGGGTCGAGCGCACCACCTTGTCGTGCGACCACCGGTCGCGGTAGAACGCGTCTGCATCGCGCCCACCGACCTTGAACACCGACCGCTGATCCGCGGAAACCTCACCGCGCTGAAAGTACTTTCCGAGCGTCAGCAGACTGTCACCGAAATCGGTGGGCGACGGACCATGAGTGCGCGAATTAACCACGACGCCCCCTTCGAGCTTGTGAAATCGGGCTGTTGAGGCCAACTGTAAGGAGGCGGTCCCGCCGGGCAAAACGAACTTCTCACACCCCGGATCGGACCTTTGTGCGTTGTGAGGTGGGCGAAATGTGCTGGTCACCCCAGTAACCCGACGCTCACCCACCACACCCGCCACGACCAGGGAAAATCCCAACCCGACCGGCCTTTCCCGGCGCTCGCGAGGCGGTTCGGCACCGACGCGGTGATGCTTCGGAAACGACGGGTTCTCGGACGGTTTACATTTGTTTACACACCCACAGTGACCTGCGTCGCTTCGATCCACGCCCGAGAGCGGGGCGGGCAGACGAACAATATGTACTCAGCTAACCAGCGGTTACCGGACATGCGATCATGTCTGACGTCCATCGATGGCTATCAGGGAGTACGAGCGAGTGGCTGAGTTCTTGACCACGATCAACGGTTATATCTGGAGCAACTCGTTGATCTATCTGTGCTTGGCCGCGGGGGTGTACTTCTCGATCCGTTCGAGGTTCGTCCAGGTCCGCCAGATCCCGGAGATGGTGCGGCTGTTGTTGCGCGGCGAGAAGTCCGCCTCCGGAGTGTCGTCGTTCCAGGCGTTGGCGATGTCGCTGTCGGGGCGGATCGGCACCGGCAATATCGCGGGCGTCGCCACCGCCATCGCCTTCGGCGGGCCGGGTGCGCTGTTCTGGATGTGGGCAGTGGCCTTCCTCGGCGCCTCCACGTCCTTCGTCGAATGCACCCTCGGCCAGATCTACAAGACCCGCGACCCGCTCACCGGTGAGTACCGTGGCGGGCCCGCCTACTACTTCCACCGGGCGATGTCGCACACCAAGGCCGCCCCACTGTTCAAGGTCTACGCGGTGATCTTCGCCGCCGTGACGGTACTGGCCTGCGGTTTGCTCATGCCGAGCGTGCAGTCCAACTCCATGGCGGCCGCGATGAACCAGGCCTGGGGCGTGTCGGAATGGGTGGTCGCCCTCGGCGCCGTGATCGTGCTCGCGTTCGTCATCATCGGCGGCGTCAAACGCATCGCCGCCTTCGCAGCGGTCGTCGTGCCGTTCATGGCGGTGGGCTACATCCTGATCTCCATGGTCATCGTGTTCGACAACGCCGGCCAGATCCCGGAGATCCTCGCCCTGGTCGTGCGCAGCGCCCTCGGCGCCGACGCGGCGTTCGGCGCGATCATCGGCGCGGCCGTGATGTGGGGCGTCAAGCGCGGTGTGTACTCCAACGAGGCAGGCCAGGGCACCGGCCCGCACTCGGCGGCCGCCGCCGAGGTGTCCCACCCCGCCAAGCAGGGTCTGGTGCAGGCCTTCGCCGTGTACATCGACACCCTGTTCGTCTGCACCGCCACCGGTCTACTGATCCTGTCGACCGGCGCCTACCGGGTCTTCGAGGGTGAGTCCGCCGACGGAAAGGTCCTGGCCGACGGTGGAGTGCTGCCGTCGGACGCCGCGGTCGGCCCCGCCTACGCCCAGCATGCGGTCGACACCCTGTGGGGTGGTTTCGGCTCGACCTTCGTCGCGATCTCGCTGGCGTTCTTCTGCCTGACCACGATCATCGCCTACTACTACATGGCCGACACCAACCTGCGCTTCCTGGTCGGCAAGGCCGCGGCCAAGCCGGTCCCCGTCATCCGTGGCACCGTCGGCGCCAACACCACGCTGGTCCTGCAGGCCCTCATCCTGGTGTCGGTCGCCGTCGGTGCGCTGTCGACGGCCACCGACGCCTGGACCCTCGGCGACATCGGCGTCGGCCTGATGGCCTGGCTCAACATCATCGGCATCATCATCATCCAGCAGCCCGCCTACAAGGCCCTGCGCGATTTCGAGAAGCAGAAGAAGGAAGGCAAGGACCCGGTCTTCGATCCGAAGGCTCTCGGTATCCGCAACGCCACCTTCTGGGAGACCTACGAACCGGAACGCGAACGCGTAAAGGTTACTGTCACCGAGTGATTCGGCGCGCCGAGGTCCACACCGGGACCTCGGCGCGTTTCCTTGTGCTCGCCGAGGCCTACTGTTCGGTCATCGCGGCGGGGTCGACCTCCGCGAACGATCCGACCCACCTGTGCGGTGGGCGTGAGGGATTCGGCTCGCCGGGGCGGTGGACGCCGACGGCACGCCAACCGGCGGTGACGGCCGCATCGAGTTCGTCCGGGTGATCGGACAGGAACAGGGTTTCGCGCGGCGCGACCGCGATGCGGGTGGTGATCGTTTCGTAGGAGGCGGGTTCGCGTTTGGGGCCGGCGTTCACCAGGTCGAAGTGATCGGTGATGAGGGGTGAGAGGTCGCCGGGGTCGGCGTAGGTGAACCAATCTCGTTGGTTGCGTACGGATCCCGAGGAATAGATGTAGAGGGTGTGGCCCGCGGCGTGCCAGGCGCGCAGGGCGGGGGCGACGTCGTCGAAGAAGCGGCCGTGCAAGTCGCCTACGCGAAAGCCCTCCGCGCAGATGGCGCCCTGGGCAGCTTTCAGCGGCTCGGCCTTCACATCGGAATGCAGCCAGCCGGTGAGGATTTCGGCGATCCGTGCGGTATCGGCGGTCGCCTCGCCGGACAGTTCTCGGGTGGCGGCGATCACGGATTCGGCTGCACCAGTGGCATTCTCGGCCAGCCAGGCGGGCAGACGCTTCTCGGTATAACCGTACAGGTCGGTGCGTACCGAATCGGTGGGGCTGGTAGTGCCCTCGATATCGAGGACGATCGCGCGGATCACGCGAGCAACTCGTCCAGGGTGGGGAAACCGGCGCTGATCTTGTCGCCGGTGAAGTCGCCGATCCAGCCGTCGGCCTCCTCGAAGAAGCGGATGGCGACGAAATCGGGGCGGGGGCCCATGTCGAACCAGTGCAGGGTGCCCGCGGGCACCGAAAGCAGGTCGCCCGCCTCGCACACCGTGGCCAGCACCGCGTCGTCGATGTGCAGGTAGAAGCAGCCGCGACCGGCGGCGAAGAAACGCACCTCGTCCTCGGCGTGCCGGTGCTCGTCGAGGAACTTGGTGCGAGCACCCGCCGCGGTGGCGGGCCAGTCGGGGTTGTCGTCGTCGGGGTGGATGCGGGCGATATCGATGTGCTCGTAGCGACCCGACGCGTTCAGTTCGGCGATCCGCGGCGCGTAATGGGCGAGCAGGGTGTCGGAGTCGGTGGTCGCGGCGTCGGGGAGCACCTCCCAGCGGGAGAAGGCGATGCCGTGCTTCGACAGCTCGGCACCGATCTCGGCGGTGTCGGTGGTCCGCACCCGGACATCGGCGGCATTGTCGGCCGCCATCACTTGCAGCAGGGTCATCTCGGTCCGATCTCGAAAGGAGTGGCGTCGGTACGTCCGGTGCGGGCGATCAACTCGCACAGTGCTTCCAGACATTCGGCGCGATCACGCGCCTGGGCAAGAGTGTCACCCCAGGCGGTGATGCCGTGCCCGGTGATGAACAGAATCGGTGCGGCACCGGGATTCTCGCGCAGGTAGTACTCGATGTCGGCGCCGATGCGCGCGACGTCGGGCCAGTTCGCGAACACCGGAACATCCACGGTCGACGGATCGTCGAGCCCGAAACCCTTGATGAGTTCGTACCCGCTGACCCGCACGGTGTCACCCGGCCGGGCGGTGGTCGCCAGGGCGGTGGCGAACGGTGAGTGCACGTGCACGACGGCACCGGCATCGCGCGTGCGGTACACGGCGGTGTGAATGCTGGTCTCGGCGGAGGGTTTTCGGTCCTGACCCGGGTAAGCGGTGGTGTCGGCGACGCGGACGCGCACCGCATCGCGCTCGGTCAGTTCGCCTTTCGACAATCCGCTGGCGGTGATCAGCGCATCGTCGCTCCCTGATCGCACCGAGATGTTGCCTGCCGTACCGGGCATCCAGCCGCGCTCGTAGAGCTGACGAGCGACGGCGGCGAGCGCGCGTCCGGCCATGTCGCTCTTCGAGCTCGCGGCGTGGCCGTTCTCGGCGTTGCGGTAGACCACACCGTTCTCCGTGACCACCGCGGTGACCAGGTCGGCCGGTGTCACATCGAAGGCCGGGTTGAACACGGCGGTGCCTGCCGGTGCGGCCTCGACCCCACCGAACCCCGTGACCTCCGTGGCGGCCCGCTGTTCGACGACGATCTGCGCGCCGGTCGCCATCGCGGTATCGCGGGTGGACTCCGGGGCGACGACGATGAACGGGATGCCGTGATGACGCGCCGCAAGGGCAAGACCGAAGGTGCCGATCTTGTTGGCGACATCGCCGTTGGCGGTGATCCGGTCGGCACCCACGAGCACCGCGTCCACCTGTCCCGTTGCCATCGCCCACGCGGCGGCCGAGTCGATGGTGAGCCGGTGGGGGATACCCGCCTCGGCCAGCTCCCACGAGGTGAGCCGCGCACCCTGCAGCAGCGGCCGGGTCTCGTCCACGATCACATCGGTGACCGCGCCGCGCTCGTGCAGCACCCGCAGCGCGCCGATGGCCGTACCCACCGCGCTGGTGGCCAGACGCCCGGTGTTGCAGTGCGTGAGCAGGCGGAGCGGCCGGTCACCGCAGAGCTGTTGCACCAGGTCGGCGGCGTGGGTGGCGGCGGCCAGGTTGACCCGGCCGTCCTCGGCGAGCATGTCGAGGGTTTCGGTCAGTACGGCGTCGGCACCTTCGGGAATCCGTGCCCGCACCCGCTCGACCGCCCACGCCAGGTTGACGGCGGTGGGTCGCGCCGCCGCGATCCGATCCGCCTCGGCCTCCACCGCCGCAACGTCGACCACTCCGCTGCCCGAAACACCCGCTCGCACCGCTTCGCGCGAGACGGCCGCGCTGCGCTGTCCTACCTGCTCAGCGGCCCCGCAGCCATGTTCGTCGTCCGCCTGCGTCACGCCTGCGGGATGCACAACGCCCGGCCGCATCGCGGCGTCGGAAGGCTCACCTGCTCGCGTGCCCGCGGAATGCGCACCGTCCGTCCGCGTCGCGGTTTCGGGATGTTCGGCGACGGCCTGGGTGGCGGCGTCGACGACCTTCGTGTGAGCGCGGGTCGCGATGACCACCCCGAACGCCCCCGCGATCCCGATGGCGGGCGCACCACGGATGGCGAGCGTGGTGATGGCGTCGATCACCTGATCGACGGTCGTCAACCGCAGCTCACGCACCTCGTGCGGCAGCCCACGCTGGTCGATGGTGACGAGCGCACCGTCGTCCCAGGTCAGGGAACTGTCGTCCATCGGGTGTCCTCACTGCGAAACGGTCATTCCGCCGATAGACGATATCCGACCAGCCCGGGGCACGGACGAGCCGCCGGTACCGGTACCGGCGGCTCGTCGACACGCGTGGGTCAGTGGCTGCCTGGGCGGCGCGGCTCGCGCCGATCATCCTGGCCTGCTCGCGTCATCCGCTGCGAGTCCTGCTCTTGCTCCTGCCGCTGCTCCTGCTGCTGGCGGGGCATCTGCTTGGGCATCTTTTTCGGCGTTTTCTTCGACTTCTCAGCCATCTCCACACGGTCCTTTCCGAGGGATGAATACTTCGCCTAATTCGGATGTCCGGCGTAATTCCGCCTTTTTCGAGGCGGGGTACGCCTGACTTGCTCAACGATAGGCATCGAGTCGTCGCGGCGGTAGAGTTGAACGATAAATAGCATTCCTACCAGCGGATATTCGGCGTGTCCCGGCATTTTCGGCAGTCACCGACGGTAATTCCGGCGACATTGTTTCAACTCGGAAGCGGGAGGAATTCCACGAGGTCGCCGTCTTCGGCCGATGGTGCGACCACGACCAGTCCGTCGCGGTCGACGAGACCGCCCAGGTGGGCGGTGCGGATATTCGGGTCACCGATCCAGCCGCCGC
Source organism: Nocardia ignorata NBRC 108230 (assembly GCF_001612905.1). Lineage (GTDB taxonomy): Bacteria > Actinomycetota > Actinomycetes > Mycobacteriales > Mycobacteriaceae > Nocardia > Nocardia ignorata. Next base: position 229,655 of record NZ_BDBI01000017.1, read on the forward strand.
CGGGGGCGTAGCGCGCGGGCGTGATGCGGGTGACGGGTGCGGCGATTTCGGCGGCATTGTGCAGCGGGCCGACAACGGTGCGCGGCGGCGCCGACGCGGTGCGGGCCGCGACGATCGCCGGAGTGAGGGCGAGTAGTACGGCGATGGCGGCGAAAGGATTACCGGGCAGGCCGAGAACCGTCGGGCCATCGGGCAATTCGGCTACGACGGTCGAACCACCCGGGCGCAGGGCGAGTCTCGGGACGACGATGCGGGCACCGGTGCGCGCCAGCGCGGTACGCAACTGGTCGGCGGCGCCGCCACCGGTGGCGCCGACCACTACCAGTAGATCGAGACCGGTTGTGACGGTGAGCATGTCGTCGAAGCTGTGCGCGGTGTCGCGCAGGTGCACCCGGTCGACCACGCGGACACCGCAGCCGGTGAGCAGGTCCGGCAGGACGGGGCCGATCGAGTCGCGAGTCTGGCCGGTCTGCAGCGGGCCGGTGCTGCGGATCTCGTCACCGGTCATCACTATTCGAGCGCGGACGGGCCCACGGACGGAACCCGTTGTCACCTCCACCGAGGCGGCGGCCGAGCGCAGCGCCGCCGTCACCCGGGTGCCCGCCGGGGCGACCTGATCACCGACCCGCAGGTCCTCACCGCTGCGCCGCACATCGCCTCGGATCGGGGTGCCGGGTCGCCGTGCCAGATCGTCGCCGGTGACGACGGCGAATTCGTCGCGCAGCACGGAGGTGGTTCCGTCGGGCACGTGCGCACCGGTCGCGATCCGCACCGCCTCACCGGGCAACAGTCCGAGCGGTCTTGCGCCACCAGCGAATCCGACATCGCGGCGCAGTCGCCACGGGCCGTCACCGCACACGGCGTAGCCGTCCATGGCGGAGACGTCGAAGCGCGGCAGCGCGCCCGCCGCGACCACCGGTTCGGCCAGGCCGGCGCCGGGTACGTCGGCGAAAGCGGCGTCGTAGGCGATCAACGGGGTGAGTGCGCCGGCGATGCGATTCCTGGCTTCGGTGAGGTCGAGGCGGGCGTCGTTGTCGACGGACTCGCGTGCCCGGCGCACTTCCTCCTCGGTATCGCAGTCGGTGGTGCCCGGCAGTTCGACCAGTGCCGTCTCGGTGGGGATGATCGCCTTCATCGGCTGGTTCACCAGGGCGTCCAAACCTGCCAGCGCCGCCGTGAGCGCGGTGCGCCGCCACACGCCGACCAGGTACTGCGGGCGCCCCGACGCATCGATGGCGAACACCGCTTCGGCGGTGGATTCGGCTGCGCGGAGCAATAATTCGCGCACGGTGTCGCGTGTGAGGAACGGCATGTCGGCCGCGAGCACAACGATCCACGGTGCCGAATCGGGCCCGAGCGCGGCCAGCCCGGTGCCGATGGCGGACACCGGCCCCGACCCCGGCGGCACCTCACGCACCTGCTTGATCCGCGCGTCGAGTTCGGGTCGCGGCGGACCGACGACAACCACCTCACCGCAGTCGCTCACCGCCCCGAGCGCCGCCTCGAGCATCGACCGCCCACCGATCACGATCCCGGGCTTGTCGATCCCACCCATCCGGCTGGCCCGCCCTCCCGCCAGCACGATCGCATCGGCATCGGTCATGAGACCAGCGAAGTAGTCGACATGTCGGCCATGCTATCCGCGCCGGCCCGCCGGCCCCGACCTGATCGTCAGAGGCGGGCGGTGCGCAGGTCGATGCGGCCGTCGGTGATGCAGACTCCTTCCTCGGCGAGGAGGCGGAGCTGGCGGCCGGCGAGGTGGGGGGCGGGGCGGCCGGAGGCGGGGACGACACGGTGCCAGGGGAGGTCGGAGGAGTCGGTGCGCATGATCCAGCCGACCGTGCGCGGCGAGGACAGGCCTACCGCGGCGGCGAGGTCGCCGTAGGTGGCGACGCGACCGGGTGGGATGGCGGCGACGAGGGCGCGCACCCGCTCCACCTGGTCGTCGGTCGTCGCGGGCACGGGCTACAGCACCGACCCGATGAGCGCGGCCGTCTCGGCGGGACGGGCCTGCGGGACCATGTGGTCGCAATCCCAGTCGTGAGCGGTGAAATCGGCGAGCTCGGCGGCCAGCGCACCACGGAATTCGGCGGTGACGTACGGCGGCTGCACCTTGGCGGCCTGGACCAGCACCGTCGGCACGTCGGCGGGCGGCAGCACGAACGGGCGGGCCAGCTGTCCCCAGTACGAGGTGATCGCCGGCTGGAAGGTGCGCCACCGCACCCGGCCGCCCTCGGCGGGCACCAGGTGCTCGGCGAGCTCGCGCTCGAGTTCGGCCGGGTCGACCTCGTCGGGACCCCACGCGCTCACCTGTTTGTCCGAGCGCGCCTCGTCGACATCGGTGTAGTCGGGTGAGGCCAGGTCGGCGGCGGCCACCTGTTCCATCAGCTTCGGATCGATCCCGATGGCCGGATCCAGCAGCACCAGCGAGCGCACGAGTTCGCGATGGGCGCGCGCCAGATAGATGCCGACCGCGCCACCGAACGAATGCCCGACCACGACGACCGGGCCGTCGGTCTCCGCCCGCACGAGCGCGGCCACATCGGCGGCGAGAGTATCGATGTCCCACGGCGGCAGCGAGGTGGAACGACCGTGTCCGCGCAGGTCGGGCGCGATCACCCGGGCCTGCGGCAGATGCCGGGTGGCGAGGGTTTCCCACCGGTTGCCGTGGCCGGTGAGGCCGTGCAGGGCGAGGACGACGGGACCGTCGGCGGGGCCGAAACGTTCTACATGAAGCGACGACACGACAGCCATTGTGGCCGGTCGCGCACTATCGCGCAGCGTGTCCCGCGATGGGGGTGGGCGGGCGTGTCGGTGGGGTCTGTTGCAATAGCCGATGTGGTGCGATCGGATAGCTCGGTGCGACTCGTGCGCCGGACGACGCGAGCGCCCCGGCCGCGGGCCTGGGGCGCGCCTGTGCGCGCGCTGTTCGCCGAACAAGCCCAACCCGCCCCGCCGCGCCCCGGCTGGTTGCCGTGGCAGGTGCTCGGTGGCCCCGGCACGGGCAAGACCTCGCTGCTGGTCGACCTGGTCGCGGCCCGCATCACCGACGGCGCCGACCCGTCCTCGGTCCTCGTCCTCACCCACACCAAACATGCCGCCGCGGCCTTGCGCGACGCCGTCACCCACCGGCTCGGCCCGCACACCGGCATCCCCGGCGCCAGCCGCGAACCCATGGTGCGCACCCTGCACTCCTACGCCTTCTCGGTGCTGCGCCGCCACGCCGAACGGCACGGCAACCCGCCGCCGCGTCTGCTCACCGGTGCCGAACAGGACGCGGTCCTGCGCGAGATGTTGCGCGGCGACCTCGAGGACATCGAAGACGGTGCGTCTGGTCTGTGGCCGCCGCGCCTGCAGCCCGCGCTGACCCTCGGCGGGTTCGCCGAACAACTGCGCGACCTGATGCTGCGCGCCACTGAACGCGGGATCGGCCCCGAGGACCTGATGAAGCTGGGCCGTGAACACGACAACGACGCGTGGGTGGCCGCCGGTCGGTTCCTGCAGCGCTATGAAGAGGCGTCGATGCTGCGCTGGTCGGTCGGTGTGGCCGCGCCGGAAGCCACCGCGCCCGCCCTCGACGCCGCCGAACTGGTCGGTGCCGCCCTCGACGCGCTCGCGGGCGATCGCAACCTCCTTGCCGCCGAACGTGATCGGATCCGGTACCTGCTCGTCGACGACGCCCAGCACCTGGATCCGCAAGCCGCGACCCTGGTGCGCGCGATCGGCAGCGGTAGCGCGAGCACGGTTGTCACCGGCGACCCCGACCAGGCCGTCTTCACCTTCCGTGGCGCCGACTCGCGGTTCCTCGTCGACCTCGACACGGTCCCCCAACGCCGAATCATCCTGCGCCACAATCACCGCAGCGGTGCGCCGATCCGCCTGGCCACCGCCCGCATCGCCGCCCGGCTGCCGGGCAGTGCGCGACATCGAGTGCTGCCGGGTCACGAGGTGCCCTCTGCGTCGGACGATCCCGAGATGGAGCGGGGCGACTCCCGGCTCGACGAGATTGCCGACCGGCAGGTGCGCGGCAGATCTGAGCCGGTAGCGGCAGATGGTGTTTCGCCGCAAGGTGCCGAGGAGGGTGCCGAACAAGTTGTAACGGAAGATCATTCGGCGCCGCTCGGCGAGAGTCCGACGGCCGGGCCTGCCCTGGACGACGAGTCGAGTGTGCGGGTGCGCGTGTTGTCGACGCCCGCCAAGGAAGCCGCGCTGATCGCGGACCATCTGCGGCGCGCGCATCTCACCGACGGCGTGCCGTGGTCGGACATGGCGGTGATCGTGCGATCGGTGCCGTTGTCGCTTGCGCCGTTGCGGCGGGCGCTGCTGGCCGCCGGGGTGCCGGTGCGCAGGCCCGCCGTGGCCGAACCACTGGCGCGTAGGCGGGGCGCGGCGTGGATGGTGCTCGCGCTGCGGGTGCTGCTGGCCGGTGATCGATCGCGGCCGGGTTCGCGCCGGGCCGTCGATTCGGTGTTCTCCCCCGAAGACGCCATGGATCTGCTGTCGGGACCGCTCGGTGGGGCCGATCAGATCGCGCTGCGCAGGTTGCGCCGTGGCATCCGCCGCACCGTGCTCGACCTCGAACGCACCGGCGCGTTGGCGGGCACGCCGCCCGAAGCGGCCGACCAGTTCCTGCTGTGGGACGAACCGCCGCCACCACCGGAATGGCCGGAGCCCGAACCGGACCCGGTCGACGACGAGTGGCTGCCCCCGCCGCCGGACCCCGACGACCCGTTGCGCCCGGAGCCGGAACCGGACTGGGATGTCGCCGAACGGCTCCCGGACGACATCGACGTCCTCGACGCCGAAACCATGCCGCCCGCACCGGACGTCGTCGCCACGCCGACGCGCCCGGAACCGGCCGAGGTACCGCTGATCGACCAGTCCTCGGCCGAGGTGCTGCGCGACCTCATCGTCGGTATCGGCGAGCCCCGCCTGCTCGACGGTCTCACCGAGGTGGAGGCGGCCCCGCTGCACCGGGTACTGCGCGCCGTCGACAAGGCCAGGCAGGCCCAAGCGCGCGACAAGGGCCTCGAAGACGTGCTGTGGACCCTGTGGACCAGTTCGCGACTGGAACGCCGCTGGTTCCGCCAGTCCCGGCGCGGCGGCGCGGCCGGTATGCAGGCCGACCGCGACCTCGACGCCGCCGTCGAATTGTTCGACGCCGCAGCGGCCTACGTCGACCGGCTGCCCAAGGCGGGTATCGAGGGTTTCGTGGAATATCTGCTGCACCAGCAGATTCCACAGCAGGGCAGGCCGTTGACCGCCGAGACGGAGGCCGTCACGCTGCTCAGCGCGCACGCGGCGGCGGGCCGGGAATGGGACGTGGTCGCGGTCGCCGCCGTGCAGGAGGGCATCTGGCCCAACCCGCGTGCGCGCGGCACGCTGCTGCACACCGAGGACCTGGTCGACCTGGTGGCCGGTGTCGACCCGGCGGCGAAGACGAACCGGGCGGCCCCGATCCTCGCCGAAGAACGCCGACTGCTGCTCGTCGCGTGCAGCCGGGCTCGGCGCTCACTGCTGGTGACCGCCGTCGAATCCGTTGCGGGAGATCAGGACCTGGTGCCGTCGCGGTTCCTCACCGAACTGCTCGGCGACGACGACACCGGCGAGCCGGGCGCCCTGCCCGTCGCCGATCCCGGCCGCGCGCTGGTGATGCACGCGCTGGTCGCCGAATTGCGCGGTGTGGTCTGCGACCCCGGCGCCGACCCGCGGCGCCGCGACCGCGCGGCCCGGCAGCTGGCGCGCCTCGCCGATGCGGGTGTGCCGGGTACCGACCCCGACGACTGGTACGGCACCGCGGCCCTGAGCAGCGAACGCGAACTGTGGGACGACGACGATTCACCCATCGGCCTGTCCCCGTCGACGGTCGAACTGCTGCGCACCTGCCCGCTGCGCTGGGCGCTGGAACGCCACGGCGGGACCGACGGCGACAACCCGCACGCCGTGAAGGGCAACCTCGTACACACCCTGGTGCAGGCACTGGCGGGCAACGTGCCAGAACACCAGGTGCGCGCCGCCCTCGACCAGGCGTGGAAGGCGATCGACCCGGCCACCGGCTGGCACTCCCGCCAGGAACTGCGCCGCACCGAGGCCATGCTCGAGACCTTCCTCGCCTGGGTGCGCACCACCCGTGGCGAACTCACGCAGGCCGGGGTCGAGGTGCCGGTGGACTGCGTGCTGCCGCCGCGCGCGGAAGGGGAACGGCCCGTGCGTATCCGGGGCCGGGTCGACCGGCTCGAACGCGACGCGCAGGGCCGGTTCGTGATCGTCGACGTGAAGACGGGCAAGACACCGATCAGCGCGAAGACCGTCGCCGACCACGCCCAGCTGGCCACCTACCAGGTCGCCGCCGCCCACGGCGCCCTCGACGAGGAGGACGCCGAACCGGGGGAGCCGGGCGGTGCGCGCCTGGTCTACGTCGCCAAACCCCACAACAAGACCGGGGCGACCGAACGCGCCCAGGACCCCCTCGACGCCGAGGGACTCGAGCAGTGGCGAACCACCATTCACGACGCCGCCGCGGCCACCCGCGGCCCCGGCTACCTCGCGGTGCGCAACGACGGGTGCAGGCACTGCCCGGTCGGCGGCAGCTGTCCCGTGCGTGACACCGGACGGCAGGTGACCGACGAGTGAGCGGCGTGCGCGTCACCCCGCAGCGGCTGGCCGACGCGCTCGGCCTGCCGCCACCGACCGACGAACAGGCGGCCGTCATCGCGGCCCCGACAGGTCCGACGCTGGTGGTCGCGGGCGCGGGCGCGGGCAAGACCGAGACGATGGCCGCGCGCGTGGTGTGGATGGTCGCCAATCAGCTCGTCGCCCCCGACGAGGTGCTCGGCCTCACGTTCACCCGAAAAGCGGCACAGCAGTTGACGTCTCGCATCCGCACCCGCCTGGCCCGACTGGCCGGTGCACCGCTGGTCCGCGAGATCGACCCCAGCGGCGCGCTGCGCACCGTCATCGCGGGCGCCGAACCGGAGATCAGCACCTACCACTCCTATGCGGGCAGGCTGCTCACCGCACACGGTCTGCTGCTGCCGGTGGAACCCTCGGCCGCGCTGCTCACCCAGACGCAGCTGTGGCAGCTCGCCCACGAGGTGGTCCGTTCCTGGGACGGCGACCTCGACACCGACCGCACCCCCGTCTCGGTCACCGAGGCGGTGCTCGCGCTGTCCGGGCAGCTCGCCGAACACCTGGTGGAGCCGGAGGAACTCGCCGAAGCGCACGCCGAACTGGAAAAACTCGTCTACACCCTGCCCGCCGGACCACGTCAGCGCGGCGGCCCGAGCCAGAAACTCCAGGACGTGGTCAACGCCCAGCGCGAACGCGTCGCCCTGCTTCCGCTGGTCAATCAGCTCGCCGAGGCACTCGAACGCCGAGGTGCCCTCGACTTCGGCTCGCAGATGTCGCTGGCCGCCCGCCTGGCCGTCGACCACCCCGAGGTCGCCGCCGCTGAACGCGCTCGTTTCAAACTGGTGCTGCTCGACGAGTACCAGGACACCGGCCATGCCCAGCGAGTCCTGCTGTCGGCCCTGTTCGGCAATGCCCGGGCGGTACAACAGAATCGGCGTAGCGAGCCGGTGCGGGTGCGCGCGTCGGCCACGTCCGACCACGCCACGCTGTGGTCCGACGACCCGGCCCCCGGTGAAATCGCGTCCGATGTGCGTCGGGCCGGCAGCCCCGACCTCCACGGTGGTGCGCGCGATGGCGTCGGTGATGGTCGGCGTGGTGATTCGCCGAGCTCCGGCTGGCCCGGCGGGGGCGGCCCTGGTGCGTCCGGGGACGGAAGTAGAGCCGGGGAAGCAGGTTCCGGTGCGCTCGCCGTGACGGCGGTAGGTGATCCGATGCAGTCGATCTACGGGTGGCGTGGTGCCTCGGCGGCGAACCTACCGCGGTTCGCGACGGATTTCCCTGTCGGCGACGGGCTTCCGGCGCCGATTCTGCCGTTGCTCACCAGTTGGCGGAATCCGCCCGAAGCGCTGGCGTTGGCCAACCTCGTGGCCGACCCGTTGCGGTCGCGAGCGCGCGCGGCCGGGGGTGCGACCGTGGATGCCCTGCGTGCCAAGCCCGACGCACATGCGGGCGCTGTCGAACTCGCGCTCACGGAAACTGTTGCCCAGGAACGGGATTGGATCGCCGAGCGGATCGCCCGCGAGTGGATCCAGGCGCGGGAGGAGGGCAGACCGCCGCCTACCTCGGCGGTACTCATCCGGCGCAACGCGGACGCCGCGCCGCTGGCCGAAGCTCTGCGCGAACAGGGCCTTCCTGTCGAAATTGTCGGACTCGGTGGTCTTTTGGCGACCCCCGAGGTGGCCGACATCGTCGCCACCCTGCGGCTGATCGCCGAACCGGGCACCGGGAGCGCGGCGGTGCGCATCCTCACCGGCGCGCGCTGGCGCATCGGTGTCGCCGACCTGGCCGCCCTGGCCAAGCGGGCTCGGATGCTGTCGATCGGGAGCCTGTCCGGCGATGCCTCCACCGCGATCACCGACGCGACCGGCCTGGCGTCCGCCCTGCGTGAGGTGGCCCCGGAACCCACCGAACGGGCGGGCCTGGCCGACGCCATCGCCGATCCCGGTCCGGCGGAGAACTATTCGGAGGCGGGTTACGCGCGCATCCTCGCCCTCGGTGAGGAACTTGCGGCCCTGCGTGAACGCAGCGGGCAGCCACTGGTCGAACTGGTCGCCGACGTCGAGCGGACGATCGGCGTCGGTGTGGAGACCCAGACCCGCCGCGCCATCGCGGGCGGCGGCGCGGGCCGCGAACACCTGGATGCCTTCGCCGAGGTGGTCGCGGGTTATGCCGCCGACTCGCGCGCCTCGCTCAGCGGGCTGCTCGCCTTCTTCACGGCCGCCGAATCCGTCGAGAACGGTTTGGAGCCGGGCGAAGTGGAGGTCGCCCGCGATCGGGTTCAGGTGCTCACGGTGCACGCCGCCAAGGGGCTCGAATGGGAAGTCGTCGCGGTGCCGCACGTGAGCGCCTCGGTGTTCCCCTCCACCACCGCACTGAGCACCTGGCTCGGCGCCCTCACCGAACTCCCCACCACCCTGCGCGGCGACCGCGCCCAGCCCGACGCCGCCGAAGGCGTCCCGGTCCTCGACCTGAGCGGCGTCGGTGACCGCGCCGAACTCGAACAGGCCATCACCGAACACCGCGACGCGCTCAAGAGCCGCCGCCTCGACGAAGAGCGCCGCCTGTTCTACGTCGCCCTCACCAGAACCGAACGGGTACTGCTGGTTTCGGCCTACTACTGGCCCGAAACCGGCACCTCGCAGAAGGGGCCGTCGGAGTTCCTGCTCGAACTCAAAGAGGCCAACGACGACCCCGACAGCCCCGCCTACGGCGTCGCGACCGTCGCCCGCTGGGACGACAAACCACCGGCCGACGCCGTCAACCCCTTCGCCGACAACCCGCCGACCGCCCAGTGGCCCCGCGACCCACTCGGTGACCGCCGCGACCCCATCGAACAGGGCGCCACCCTCGTCCGCGCAGCCCTCGACCAGTTACGCAGCACGCCGGCCGAATCCGCGCCCGAGGACGACGATCCCGAAGGTTGGGCCAACGACGTCGACGCCCTGCTCGCCGAGTTCACCGCCGCCGAACTCGCCGAACAGCAGGTGGAACTGCCCGGCCAGCTCCCCGCCACCGCCCTGGTCGAACTGCGCGCCGACCCCACCCGCCTGGCCGCCCGCCTACGTCGCCCCCTGCCCTACCCGCCGAACCCGATGGCCCGGCGCGGCACCGCCTTCCACGCCTGGGTGCAGTCCTGGTACAGCACCGACCAGTTGCTCGGCCTCGACGAACTACCCGGCGCCGCCGACACGGCAGGCCGCGCCGATCAGGAACTCGCCACCATGCAGGCCGCCTTCCGTCGCTCACCCTGGGCGCACCGCAACCCCATCGACGTGGAGGTGCCCTTCGAAACCAGCATCGCGGGCACCGTCATCCGCGGCCGGATGGACGCGGTCTTCGCCGAACCCGGCGACCGCTGGATCGTCGTCGACTGGAAGACCGGCGCCGAACCCGGTCCCGCCGACGAACCCGCCGTCGCCATGCAGCTCGCCGTCTACCGCCTGGCCTGGGCCCGCCTGATGGCCGCCCGCACCGGCGAATCCGAGGACGCGATCCTCCAACGAGTCGGCGCCGCTTTCCATTACGTACGCTCCGGCCGCACCATCGCCCCGACCGACCTGGCAGGCCCGGACGAACTGGCCCGCCTCATCCACGACGCCGCCCCGGAAAACAAGGACACCGAACAGCAAGACCCCCACTGAGCCGATACTCTTCCCGCGAAGAGGAAACACAAGACCGGTCTCGGCGCTGCGTACCGAGACTCGCGGCGCCAGCTAGTCTTCCCCGCGAAGAGGAAACCACGATCGGTCTCGGCGCGTCGCCGCCTCTGGACTGACCGAAGGGTGCGACGAAGGAGTGCCCGTAGGGAGGGAAGAGGCGGCGCTTAGCGCCGAGACCCGCGGCGCCAGCCGCCAAAAAAGGAGCGCGACGATGTTCGACAAGCGCCGCCCGCTCGGGCTGAGTAGCAGTCCCGACTACGCGCTGGTCGGTTTGTTGCGCATCCCGGTCGAGCAGATCAGTCCCTGGACCTCGCTCACCCGCCGCGTCCTTTTCGCGATCCTGCTGCTGTTCACCGCCGCGGGCGTGGTGTATCTGGGCCGCCACGGCTACCGCGACAACTCCGGTGACGAATTGTCGTTCCTCGATGCGATGTATTACGCCACGGTGTCGCTGTCGACCACCGGGTACGGCGATATCGCCCCGATCACCCCGTCGGCGCGGCTGGTGAACATCATCGTCATCACACCCCTGCGTGTCCTGTTCCTGATCGTGCTGGTCGGCACCACTCTCAGCGTGCTCACCGAGCGGTCCCGGCAGGCGTTCAAGATTCAGCGATGGAGGCACACCGTGCGCAATCACACCGTTGTCGTCGGTTACGGCACCAAGGGACGCACCGCGATCGATGCCATGCTCGGCGACGGTGTGCAGGCGTCCGACATCGTCGTCGTCGATACCGATCCGATCGCGCTGGAGGCGGCGGCGGGTGCGGGTCTGGTCACCGTGCACGGTTCGGCGACCAAGTCCGATGTGTTGCGCCTGACGGGCGTGCAGCGGGCGTCGTCGGTGATCGTGGCGACCAACCGCGACGACACCGCGGTGCTGGTCACCCTCACCGCCCGCGAACTGAACAAGACCGCCAAGATCTGTGTCGCCATCCGCGAGGCCGAGAACACCCACCTCGTGCGCCAGTCCGGCGCCGACTCGGTGGTGGTGTCGTCGGAGACGGCGGGCCGGTTGCTCGGGATCGCCACCACCACCCCGACGGTCGTGGAGATGATGGAGGACCTGCTCACCCCCGAAGAGGGTTTCGCGGTGGCCGAGCGTGAGGTGGAGCCGAGCGAGGTCGGTGGGTCGCCGCGTCATCTGTCCGACATCGTGCTCGGTGTGGTGCGCGACGGTCAGCTGATCCGCGTCGGTGAGCCCGAAGTCGACGCGCTCGACGCGGGCGACAAGCTGCTCTACATCCGCAACGGCGGCAAATAGCGGCAGCGGCTAGGCTCGGCGATGTGTCGTTCCGGCTGAAAAACGTTCCGCTGCTGTCGCGTTCCACCGTCGATCGGGCCGAGCACGTGCGGGTCGATCCCGCCGCGCTGCGCGAGGGGTGGGGAAAGGCCCGGGTGCTGCGGGTGGATCCGCGCGGGCGGGTGCGGGTGGACGGCGGCACCATCGTTCTCGACGCGGCCACCGCGTTCGGTGGTTTCCCCGAGGACCGGGCGGTGTTCCTCGGGGTCGCCGAGGGTGCGCACCTGTGGGCGGTGCGGGAGCCGGAACTCGAGGGCACGCTGAAAGATCTGCGCACACTCGGCGCGGTCGACGACTTCACCGCCGAACTGCTCTCCACGGCCTACGCCCTGCTCAACTGGCACGACCACGCCGGTTTCCACGGCGGTGACGGGACCTCGACCACCCTCGCGCGCGGCGGCTGGTCCCGGTTGACCGGCACCGGCGTCGAGGAATTCCCCCGCATCGACCCCGCCGTGATCGTCCTGGTCCACGACGGTGCCGACCGCGTTCTGCTCGCCCGCCAGCACAGCTGGCCGCCCGCGATGTTCTCGCTGCTCGCCGGCTTCGTCGAAGCGGGTGAATCGCTGGAACGGTGCGTGGAACGCGAGGTCCGCGAGGAGGTCGGCGTCGACCTGCGCGAGATCGACTACCTGGGCAGCCAGCCGTGGCCGTTCCCGCGCTCGCTGATGGTCGGTTTCGCCGCCGTCGGCGATCCCGCACAGGAACTCGCCTTCTCCGACGGTGAGATCGAAGAAGCCCACTGGTTCACCCGCGACGAGGTCCGTGCCGCGCTGAATCTCGGCGACTGGTCGACCCGCGACACGAACGCCCGTCTCTTGGTCCCCGGCTCCATCTCTATCGCCAGAACCATCATCGAATCCTGGGCTGAATCCTAGGAGCGCTGGCGCGCTCGAGTTCGCGGCCCCTCCGGTCCCGACGATCAGGCACCGTGCTTGCTCCTTCGTCGCCTACGCAACGGCACCTGATCGTCGGGACTGCCGCGAACCGCCGCTGCGCGGCGAACCCTCCTCGAGGTCGGGTCGTGGTGGTCCAGATCAGGACTGCGCGGCTAGGGTTTGCTTCACTTGGGCGAGCGTGGGGTTGGTCGCCGTTGAACCGTCGCGGTATTTCACTGTCGGGACGACGTGGTTGCCGTTGTTGACGCTGCCGACGAAATCGGCGGAGGCGGGATCCTCTTCGATGTCGATCACCGTGTAGGTGATGCCCGCCTCGTCGAGCTGGGTCTTGAGGCGGCGGCAGTAGCCGCACCAGGTGGTGGAGTACATCGTCAGGTCAGGGGTTGTTTCGCTCACGCGGTGTGCAACGTCTCGACCGGCCCTGGTGTTCCGGCCGGGTTCTTGTCGGCGGGCGCTGTCATGATGGTGGCCGTGTCAGCACTCGATCTCGCCGCCCTCGACCCGGAACAGGCCGCCGCGGTGCGGGCACCGAGGGGACCGGTGTGTGTGCTCGCGGGGGCGGGTACCGGCAAGACCAGGACCATCACCCACCGCATCGCACACCTGATCGCGGGCGGTCACGTGAAGGCCGACCAGGTCCTGGCGGTGACGTTCACCGCACGCGCCGCGGGGGAGATGCGCGGCAGGCTGCGGGCGATGGGCCTCGGCGGTGACGCCGGGCAGGTGCAGGCACGCACCTTCCACGCGGCGGCGCTGCGGCAGCTGCGGTACTTCTGGCCGCAGGTCGTGGGCGATGTGCCGTGGCGGTTGCTCGACAGCAAGTTCCCCGTGGTCGCACAGGCCGCCAACCGGGCGGGACTGGGCAGCTCGACCGAACTGATCCGCGACCTGCTCAGCGAGATCGAATGGGCCAAAGCCTCGCTGATCGCCCCGGAGGACTACCCGGCGGCCGCCGCGAAATACCACCGCGACGCCCCCGTCGAGGTCACCCGGGTGGCCCAGGTCTACGCGGGGTACGAGTCGGCGAAGACCTCCGCCGACGGCCTGTTGCTCGACTTCGACGACCTGCTGCTGCACACCGCCGCCGCGCTCGAGGACTACCCGGCTGTCGCCGACGAATTCCGCGGCCGGTACCGCAGTTTCGTCGTCGACGAGTACCAGGACGTCACGCCGCTGCAGCAGCGGGTGCTCGACGCCTGGCTCGGCGAGCGCGACGACCTCACCGTCGTCGGTGACGCCAACCAGACCATCTACTCCTTCACCGGCGCCACCCCCAACTACCTGCTCGACTTCTCCCGCCGCTTCCCCGACGCCACCGTCATCCGGCTCGAACGCGACTATCGCTCCACCCCCCAGGTTGTGTCGCTGGCCAACCGGGTGATCGGTGCCGCGCGCGGCCGCATCGCGGGCACGCGGCTGGCGCTCGTCGGCCAGCGCCCCGACGGCCCGGAACCCGAATTCGCCGAGTACCCCGACGTGCCCGCCGAGGCCACGGCCGTCGCGGGCAAGATCAAGAAGCTGATCGCCGCGGGCACACCGGCAGCCGAGATCGCGGTGCTCTACCGGATCAACGCCCAGTCCGAACCGTTCGAACAGGCGCTCAACGAGCGCGGTGTCCCCTTCCAGATGCGCGGCGGCGAAGGGTTCTTCCAGCGCCAAGAGGTGCGCCAGGCCGTACAGAAACTGCGCCAGGCCGATACTCGCGACGACCTGCCCGACGAGGCACGCAGCGGCGGCGGGCTCATCACGCTTGTTCGCGCCGAGCTGGCCTCGGTCGGGCTCACCGCCGAGGAACCCGCCGGCGCTCAGGCCAAGGAACGCTGGTCCGCGCTGCTCGCGCTGGTGCAGCTCACCGAGGAACTCGTCGGCCACGACCCCGAGATCGACCTCACCGGTCTGCTTCGCGAGCTCGCCACCCGCGCCGAGGCCAAACACCCGCCGACCGTCGAAGGTGTCACGCTGGCGTCGCTGCATGCCGCCAAGGGCCTGGAATGGGACGCGGTGTTCCTCGTCGGCGTCAGCGACGGCACGCTCCCGATCCAGCACGTACTCGGCGACGACGGCAGCCCGTCCGACCAAGCGGGCCTGGAAGAGGAACGCAGGCTGCTCTACGTGGGCGTCACCCGCGCGCGCGAACACCTCACGGTCTCCTGGTCGCTGGCCCGCGCCGAGGGCGGCCGACGGGTGCGCAGGCGTTCCCGGTTCCTCAACGGTCTCGTCCCCGACGACTCGCCCGCCTCGCGCATCGCCGCGACGGCGACGGGTCCCAAGGACGCCGACGGCAAACGTCCGCTGTGCCGGGTCTGCGCGAAACCGCTGATCGGCACCTACGCCTCGATGCTCGGCCGCTGCAGACGCTGCCCGGCCGAACTCGACGCCGAATTGCTCGCGGCCCTGCGGGAGTGGCGCGCGGAGAAGGCGGAGGTCCTGCGCGTGCGCGACTTCGTGGTGTTCACCGACACCACCCTCACCGCCATCGCCGAACAGCTCCCCGCCGACGACAAGGGGCTGGCGGCGATCGCGGGCATCGGCCCGAAGAAGATCGAGCAGTACGGCGCCGATGTGCTCGCGATCGTCGCGTCGCGGATGCGGGCAAAGACACAAAACCCCAGGTAGAAAATAGGTTGTCCGCATATCGATCTTTGCCTATGGTGGACAGCACGCACCGAGAGTGATCTCGGCGCGCGGAAACTATCAGCACACGAGTTCAGGAGGGAGGCAGTCAGATGAACAGCAACACCGCATTCGTCGCGATGGGCAATCGCGACCTGGTGAACGAATTCATGGTGTCCGCCTCCCGGGGGGTCCTCGCTCTGCAGGGGACCGGTCTGTCCGGCGTCGATACCAAAGCTGTCCCGATGACTGTCATGCATCAGCACAGCCCTGTTCGTCTCCAGGACAAGCCCATTGTGGGTTGGCAGCCGACCGCCGTTCCGGCATCGGCAGACACGTTCGCCGATGAGGCCGGATACGCACCGGCGATCTTCGGCGGCGCAACCCGCCTCCGCGTCCACCCAGCGACCGTGCTCAGGTCTCGACACAGATGTCGAACTAGGTAGGAATTCCTCCCTAGACCTCCTGGCCACGGATCGCGAGAAGCGAAATCCGTGGCCATTGTTTTCGGCTCCTCAGCCGCAGGCTCCGGGTTCGCACACCGAACACCACGACCGCTGCAACGAGCTGAAGGAGAACGACGTGTTCACCGCCCAGGACTGGCCGACGGCCACTACTGACGTGACATGCCGAACCGTGGCGCAGACCCCTCGCGTCCGTGAGGTCACCACCAAGACCCTGCCCTGCCGGGCCGGAAACCCCGATCTGTGGTTCGCCGAGAGCCCCACCGATCTCGAGCAGGCCAAACAGCTGTGCGCCTCCTGCCCGATCCGTAAGGGCTGCCTGACGGCGGCCATCGACCGTGGCGAGCCGTGGGGTGTCTGGGGCGGTGAGATCTTCGACCAGGGTGTCGTGATCGCTCGCAAGCGCCCGCGCGGTCGCCCGCGCAAGGTCGCGATCCCGGCATGAGTGGTCAGCGGCCGGAGGCGGCAGCGGAGTGTAACCACGTAGGCCGCCCGAACATGCCGCATGAACACCGCATGAACCCGGGGAAAGGGTTGTACCGCAAGCGAACCGCTCACCGTGCGTCGGTGGGCGGTTCGTTTGTTCTGTGCGGCTAGGAGGCTTGCTCGGCGGGGAAGCCGGGCACCCAGGTGCGGACCAGCCGCATGAAACCCAGTTCCGCGTCGAGCTGGGCGAGGATGCCGACGGAGCCGCCGAGTACCCGGAAGACCATCACATATTCCGCCGGGAGTTGCAGCGCCCGAGCGGTTTTCATCTCCGGACTGGAGAATTCCGACGCCTTGCCCGCGACCCGCTGCATCCAGGCCCTGGTGAAATGGAAGGTGTCGGTGCGGATGGGGTCGCTGAACGGACGCAGGTAGGCCTCGATCTCTTCGTGCGTCACCTTGCGACCCGGAATCACCCAGCCGTGCTCGTAGAGCAGCCGAGTGAGGGCCTCGTGGTCGTCGGCGACCGCCAGCGCCAGCATCTCGCCGAGGATGCGGGGGAAGCCGTCGGGCATCGGCGCGCAGGCACCGAAGTCGAGGACCGCCAGCTTGCCGTCGGGCCGCACGAGGAAGTTACCCGGGTGGGGGTCGCCGTGCAGCAGGCCGGCCAGCTCGGGGGAGGAGAAGTGGAAGGTGCCCATCAGCTCGGCGATCCGATTGCGTTGCGCGCGGGTGCCTTCCGGGTCCTCGGCGCCCGCCTTGATCAGCGCGGAGACCGGTGTGCCGTCCAGCCATTCGGTGACGATCACCTTCGGCGCACCCGCCACGACCTTGGGGACCACGATGTGCGGGTGCCCGTCGAAGGCGGCGGCGAAGCGGCGCTGGTTGGCCGCCTCGATGCGATAGTCGAGCTCTTCCTCGGTGCGCTCGGTGATCTCGGCGAGCAGCGGCTTCACGTCCGCGCCGGGGATCACCGACGCCAGCAGACCCGACATCCGCGACAGTGTCTTCAGGTCGGCGCGCAGCGCGTCGTCGGCACCGGGGTACTGCACCTTCACCGCCACCGCGCGGCCGTCCGACCACACCGCCCGGTGCACCTGACCGATGCTGGCCGACGCGGCGGGGGTGTCGTCGAAGGACTGGAAACGATCACGCCACTTGGTGCCGAGCTGCTGGTCCAGGACCCGGTGCACGGTTTCGATCGGCATCGGCGGCGCGGCGGCCTGCAACTTGGTGAGGGCCTCGCGATAGTGCTCGCCGAATTCCTCCGGCACGGCGGCCTCCATCACACTCAGGGCCTGGCCGAACTTCATCGCGCCGCCCTTGAGTTCACCGAGCACGGCGAACAGCTGCTCGGCGGCCTTCTGGTTCAATCCGGCGTTGATCTGCTGCTTGTCACCCCCGACGAGCTTCTTGCCGAACCCGACGGCGGCTCGCCCCGCGATGCCGAGCGGAATTTTGGCCAACTTGGCATTGCGGCTGGAGCTGCGGCGCACGATCTCGGACACGCTACCCATCATGGCCGAACCTGCGGCCGCTGTGCCATGGGAATGCTCACACCGGCGATCATCGGGCCACCTCCGCACGATGACCGGCCAGTGTCCGGCAGCCGCACTCCGGGTGCGGTGGCCACGGTCTGCGGTGCAGTTCGTGCGAATCGAGGTCGAGTTCCATGGTGGCGTCCAGGGTCGCGGGCCGTCGTCGCGGTGAGCATTCGACGATGGCTTCCAGCTCGCCGAGCGCCAGTGCGGTGGTCGCCGCCACGCCGGCGGGGGAGGCGTGGCCGGTGCGGCCGAGCAGTTGCGCCGCCAGGTGCGGCCAGTCGTGGTCGAGGCCCGCACGGGTGAGGTCGGCACACCGCAGGCAGCTGGTCTGACCGGGCAGGACGAGGGGACCGACGACGCCGATACCGTCGCGCACCCGCACCTGCAGGTGCGGCACCCGGCGCAACACCAGGTCGACCGACAGACGCGGGTCGATCATCAGCGCGTCGGTGAGTACCACCAGATCGCAACCGGGGGCACCGACCACCACCTCGGGGCGGAACGTGCGCGATCGAGAGGGCCGGAATCCCATGCGGCGCAACCCGATCGTCACCGCGTCGGACAATGGGCCGAGCCCGTGCACGGTGATCGACCGGATCTTGGCCTGTTTGCGCTCGGGTTGCAGCAGCAGCCCCGCTCGGTCGATCGCGGTGAGCAACGAGACGGTGCGCTCGGGGGAGATACCGAATTCTCCGGCACGCCAGATGATCTGCGGCCGCGACTGCAGACCGTCGAGCAGCCGGAGGAAGGCGAGCACCGTGCCGGTGTCGAGCTCGGTGGTCTCGAGGACGAGCGCGCGTTCGGGGTCCCAGCCCAGTTGCACCGTGCCCGATGGCCGGACCAGGGTGGTCACCCTCGGGTGCAGCATCGGGCCGCGCAGTGGTGTTGTGGTCGTCATGCCAGAAGTATCGGCATCACCTCGGCTGCGACCAGGGCCCGAAAGCCCGGTTATCCACAGGTTTTGGGCGTGTCGTTTCGACGATCTCGCCTTGTGAACAGGCGATGTTCCGCCCGTCGTCACGGCGATTCGAGACGACGCCACGCCGAAAAGCCGTGTCGCGCAACCGCCGACGGAAAGTTGTTCACCGCCGGTGGTCGCGCACCGTCACGAGTGGTCGGAGTCCGGGTCGTCGCCGGTGTCGTCGGACTTCTTCTCGTCCTGCTGCGCCTGGTCGCGCTCGCGGGCCTCGGTCTCGGCGAGCTGGGCCAGCGGATCGTCGAAAGCGCCTGTGCCGCCGCCGATCACGGAGTCGATGAACCCGGCGGGGGAGTCGAGATCGGTGGAATCGGGCAGCAGGTCGGGGTGTGCCCACACTCCGTCGCGACGCTCGATGCCCGCGTCGTCGGTGAGCCTGCGCCACAGCGCCGAGGCCTCACGCACCTTGCGCGGGCGCAGCTCGAGACCGACCAGCGTCGCGAAGGTCTGCTCGGCGGGCCCACCGGTCGCCCGGCGGCGACGCAGCGTCTCCGACAGCGCAGTCGCACCGGGCAACCGCTCGCCGACCGCGTCGGCGACCACCACGTCCACCCAGCCCTCGATCAGCGCCAGCAGCGTCTCCAGCCGTTCCAGCGCGGCCTTCTGCTCGGGCGTGGTCTGCGGTTCGAAGGTGCCCTGCGAGAGCAGTTCCTCCAGCTTGGACGGATCGCTGAGCATCATCGGATCGATGTTCTGGGCGGCGTCCTCCAGCGCGGAGAAGTCCATCTTGATGCCGCGCGCGTACGCCTCGACCGCACCGAGCACCTGCTGACGCAGCCACGGCACATGCGCGAACAGCCGCTGGTGCGCGGCCTCACGCGCGGCGAGGAACACCATGATCTCGCTCTCGGGCTGCTCGAGTCCCTCGCTGAACGAGGCGATAGCGCTCGGCAGCAGCGCCGCGGTTCCGGCCGGTCCGAGGGGCAGACCGATATCGGTGGAGGTGAGCACCTCCTTGGCCAGCTGACCGAGCGCCTGGCCCAGCTGCGAACCGAACGCGAGCCCACCCATCTGACCGAGCATGCCGACCATCGGACCGGCGAACTGCTTGGCCTCCTCGGGCAACTGCGCGGTCCACATGCCCGAGATCTGCTCGGCCACCGGGTCGCACAGGCGCTTCCAGGTGGGCAGCGTCTCCTCGATCCAGTCGTTGGCCGTCCATGCCACGGTCTTGCTCGCACCCGCCGGAAGGACGGTCGAACCGTCGAGCCACAGCTCGGCCAGGTGCGCCGCGTCGGCGACGGCGGAGGAGGTCTTCGCGGCGATCGGTGCGACGGTGGCACCGAGTTGCTGACGCGCCAGCCGCTTGGCCACGTCGTAGTTGACCGGGCCCGACTGGGCGCCGCCCGGGCCGCCACCCTGGCTCATGCCGCTGATCATCTGGCCGAGCTGGGTCAGCATCTGACCCAGCTGCGACGGGTCGAAGCCGCCCGTGCCGCCTGCCCCGAAACCGAACGGATCCGATCCGCCGGGTCCGTTCGCCTCGTCGCGACGCTTACCGGACTCGTCGTCGTCGCGGTTCGAGAAGCCGAAGGGGTGATCGCTCATGCCTCTTACGTTACGCGGGACCTGCCGGTCCACGGTGTTCGCGCATCGCGAAATCCTCGGCAGGGCCGACGGCGCAAAAGCGTGGCACTGCCGTCACCCGCCGAAGGTGATCACTACTGTGGTCGGAGTGAATCGTCGGATCCTCACCCTGATCGTGGCCCTGGTACCCGTCCTCGTGCTCGGCGTGGTCGGCAGTGTGGTCACCGTCCCGTTCGTCGCACTCGGCCCCGGCCCGACCTTCGACACCCTCGGCCAGGTCGACGGTAAACCGGTGGTCGATGTCACGGGCGCACCCCTCGATCCGACCACCGGTCAGCTCAATATGACGACCGTTTCGGTGCGCGACGAACTGAACCTGTTCGAAGCGTTCGGCTTCTGGGTGAGCGGTGAACACGGCCTCGTCCCGCGCGCCGAGGTGTACCCGCCCGGCGTGTCGCGTGAAGAGGTGGACAAGTCCAACCAGCAGGACTTCAAGGACTCCGAGAGCAATGCCGAGGTCGCCGCGCTGCACCACCTGAAGCTGCCGACGGTGGTCCTGGTGCGCGGTGTCGTCGAGGACGGCCCGGCCAAGGACATCCTCGCCGCCGACGATCAGATCATCAGCATCGACGGCAAGCCGATCACCGCGCCCCAGGAAGTGATCGACCTGGTCGGCACCAAGAGACCCGGCGACGTCATCACCGTCGTCTACCGGCGCGGCGACGTCGAGCAGACCACCCCGATCACCCTCGCCGCCCGCCCCGACGACAGCAACAAGGGCTACCTGGGCATCGGCCTCGGCGAGGGCGGGCGCCCGCCGCTGAAGGTGGAGTTCAACCTCGCCGACATCGGCGGTCCCTCGGCCGGGCTCATGTTCAGCCTGGCCCTGATCGACAAGCTCTCACCCGGTGAACTCAACGGCGGCAAGTTCGTCGCGGGAACCGGAACCATCGACCAAGACGGCAAGGTCGGCCCGATCGGCGGCATCCAGTACAAGATGATCGCCGCGCGTGAGGCGGGCGCCGAAACCTTCCTCGTGCCCGCCGCCAACTGCAACGAGGCAGCTCAGCGCATCCCGGAGGGGCTGCGACTGGTGAAGGTCGACACGCTGGACACCGCGATCACCGCCCTGTCCGACATCGAAGCGGGCCGCGAACCCATCAGCTGTGCGTGATGGCGGCTGGCGCCGCGGTTCTCGGCAGTTGATCACTCGAGAGTGTGGTGCAAGGCCTCGACGAGGCCCGGGGCCAGGTTCGGGTAGGTGCGCAGGTCGAGGTCGCCGAAGCCGTCGTCGTCCTCGGGGCGGATCTGCAGCAGGCACAGCGACGCGCCCTGGCGCAACACGCCCGCGATGAGGCGGGCATCGCGGCGGCCCGGGTGGGCGTGGGCGGCGGCGCGCCCGGCCGCGTCGGCGGCTTCGTCGTCGGCGAGCAGCGGAACGAGCGCCTCGTCCAGATCGCTCTCCGCGTCCGGCGGCAGCACCACGATCTCCTGGACGAGCACGCAACCCTCGACCGCGGGCGGCCAGGTGGTGGTGGCCAGGAATTCGTCGAGCGCCATCGAACCGCCGGTGATGTCGTCGGGGAAGGCTTCCTGGGCCACGGGTGTCAGTTCGCTGCCGTCGTCGAGCTGATCCTGCAGGTCCGGTTCGGCCGCGGCGAGGTCGGCGGTCGGCACCAACGCGAACATCTGCGGCGGATTGCCCCAGCCTTCGGCGTCGGCGAACTCGACGACCTCGCGCACACAGCGGGCGAGGAGAACTTCGGCGTGCTCGTCATCGGTCACCCGACCATCCAATCATTTTCGGCCCTGCCGCTTGCACGGTGTCCGATTTCCGTAGAGTGGGCGCCAACGATCCCGAACAGGATCACCCGCAACATCGGACTGCGGTGTCCGCGCCCGGAATCGGTCGCGGAACCGCCGGAGCATGGAGAGTGGCACCGTGGGCATGCGGCCCCCCACCGGCTTACCTTCGTTGTCCCGACGCAGCCGTGTGCTGCTGGTGACGGCTGTCGTCCTCGCGGCGCTGCTGCTGCTCGGGCCCCGCCTCACCGACGCCTATACCAACTGGTTGTGGTTCGGCGAGGTCGGCTATCGCAGTGTGTATCTGGGCGTGTTGCGCACCAGATTCATCTTGTTCGTCGTGATCGGCCTGTTCGTCGGGCTCGTGGTGTGGGCGGCGTTGCTGCTCGCCTACCGTTCGCGTCCGGTGTTCGTGCCGGTCGCCGGGCCCAACGATCCGATCGCGCGCTACCGCACCACCGTGATGGCGCGGCTGCGCTGGTTCGGTATCGGCATCCCGGTGCTGCTCGGCCTGCTGTCGGGCCTGGTGGCGCAGTCGAATTGGGCAACGGTGCAGCTGTTCCTGCACGGCGGCGACTTCGGTCAGCAGGACCCGCAGTTCCATCTCGACATCGGGTTCTACACCTTCGACCTGCCGTTCTACCGGATGGTGCTGAACTGGCTGTTCGTCGCGGTGGTCATCGCGTTCTTCGCGAACCTGGTGACCCACTACGTGTTCGGCGGGCTGCGCCTGGCCGGACGCGAGGGCGCGCTCACCCGTGCCGCACGGGTGCAGCTGGCCGTGATCGCCGGCATCTTCGTGCTGCTCAAGGCCGTGGCGTACTGGTTCGACCGGTACGACCTGCTGTCGAGCACACGCAAGGAACCCACCTTCAGCGGTCCGTCGTTCACCGACATCAACGCGGTACTGCCTGCCAAGCTGATCCTGCTGTCCATCGCGGTGATCTGCGCGATCGCGTTCTTCGCCGGCATCGTGCTGCGCGATCTGCGGGTGCCCGCGATGGCGGCGGCGCTGCTTGTGCTCTCCTCGATCCTGGTCGGCGCGGTGTGGCCGATGGTCGTGGAGCAGTTCTCGGTGCGACCCAATGCCGCCGAGAAGGAAAGCCAGTACATCGAGCGCAATATCCAGGCCACGCGCGAGGCGTACGGCATCACCGACGACAAGGTCGAGTATCGCGATTACCAGGGTGTGAGCACCAAGAGCCCGCTCGAGGTCCCCGCCGACGCGGCGACCATCGGCAATGCCAGGCTGCTCGACCCGAACATCCTCTCGCCCACGTTCACCCAGCTGCAGCAGCGCAAGAACTTCTACGGCTTCCCTGAGTCGCTCGACATCGACCGCTACAACGTCAACGGCGAGCTGCAGGACTACATCGTCGCCGCGCGCGAGCTGCACCCGGCGGCGCTGTCGGGTAACCAGAAGGACTGGATCAACCAGCACACCGTCTACACCCACGGCAACGGTTTCGTCGCCGCGCCCGCCAACCGCGTGAACAAGCCGCAGTCCGACGCGCAGAGCGCATCGGGCGGCAGTGATTCGGGGTACCCGCTGTTCACGGTGAGCGACCTGTTCACCGAGAAGGACAAGCAGGTGATCAAGGTCGACCAGCCGCGCATCTACTTCGGCGAGCTGATCTCCCAGACCGATCCCGACTACGCCATCGTCGGTACCGCCGAGGGTGAGGCGCCGCGCGAATACGATTCCGACACGGCGCAATTCACCTACGACGGCAGCGGCGGCGTGCCGGTGGGCAACTGGTTCAACCGGTTGGCCTTCGCCGCCAAGTACGCCGAGCGCAACATCCTGTTCTCCTCGGCGATCAGCGACGACTCCAAGATCCTGTTCAACCGGTCGCCGCGCGACCGGGTGCAGAAGGTGGCGCCGTGGTTGACCACCGATGGCAACGCCTACCCGGCGGTCGTCGGCGAGCGCATCGTGTGGATCGTGGATGCCTACACCACCCTCGACAAGTACCCCTACGCGCAGTCGACCTCGCTCGACGGCGCCGTCGAGGACAGCATCGACAAGAAGACCGGGCGGGCCATCCCGCGCAAGGAGGTCAGCTACATCCGTAACTCGGTGAAGGCGACCGTCGACGCCTACGACGGCACCGTCACCCTGTACGAGACCGACACCAACGACCCGGTGCTCAACGCCTGGCAGGGTGTCTTCCCGGATGCGGTGAAGCCCGAGAGCGAGATCTCGGCGGAACTGCGCGCTCACTTCCGCTACCCGGAAGACCTGTTCAAGGTGCAGCGCGAGATGCTCACCAAGTACCACGTGGACAACCCGCGCGAGTTCTTCACCAACAACGCCTTCTGGTCGGTGCCCAGCGATCCGACGATCGAGGGCGGCACCTTCAACCAGCCGCCGTACTACGTGCTGCTCGGTGATCCGAAGACGAACAAGCCGGTGTTCAACCTGACCTCGTCGATGGTCGGCTACAACCGCGAGTACCTGTCGGCCTACATCTCGGTGCGCTCCGATCCGGAGGGCTACGGCAAGTTCACGGTGCTACAGCTGCCCGGCGAGACGCAGACGCAGGGTCCGCAGCAGACGCAGAACTCGATGACCACCGCCGACGCGGTGTCGCGGGAGAAGACGCTGCTGTCGAACTCGAACAAGATCCGCTACGGCAATCTGCTCACCCTGCCGGTGGCCGACGGCGGCATCCTGTACGTGGAGCCGTTCTACAACGAACGCAACACCGGTTCGTCGACGTTCCCGCAGCTGCTGCGCGTGCTGGTGAGCTACCGCGACTCCGGTGGCGGTGTGAAGGTGGGTTACGCGGCGACCCTGGCCGACGCGCTCAATCAGGTGATCCCGGGCGCCGGTTCGCTGGCGACCCCGTTCGGCGGCGACCCGTCGGTGAAGCCGAAACCGGGGGCGACCCCGCCGGTCGACCAGGGCTCGACTCCGCCCGCCGGTGGCGTCGTTCCGCCGCCGCCCGCGTCGGGTACCCCGTCGACGCCGACTCAGGAAGCCGCCGCGGCCGAGCTGAGCCGCAAGATCGAGGCGGTGCGCACCGCGATGCGCACGGGCAACTTCGCCGATTTCGGTAAGGCGCTCGAGGAACTGGACAAGGCCGTGCAGGCCTACCAGGACGCGGGCGGCCGGTAGCGGTTCGCGACACAAGAAGGCCCCGCCGGAATCGGCGGGGCCTTCTTGCTGCAGGGGGAAACGAGTGGATCAGCCGGCGATCTGTGCGATCAGCGGGGCGTTGGCGTTGAGCAGGTCCTGGTACTGACCGGCGACACCGTACTGCTCGGCCAGGGCGCGGCCCGCGGCGGTCGCCTGGTCGACGGCGGCGCGCACCTCGCTGGGGGCCTCGGCGGGCAGCTCGACCGGCAGCTCGACGGCAGGCTCTTCGATCGGGGCCGGGATGGGCTCGGGCTCGGCGGCCTGGAGGTACTTGCCGCAGTGCGGCCACGCGCCGACACCCTGGGTGGCGAGCACGTTCTCCGCGACGCGGATCTGCTCTTCCTTGCTCGCGGTGTGGGCCGAGCCCTGTCCGCCGTTGGCAGCCCAGGTGCTCTGCGAGAACTGCAGGCCACCGTAGTAACCGTTGCCGGTGTTGATGCCCCAGTTCCCGCCGCTCTCGCACTGGGCGACGCCGTCCCAGTTGTGGGCGGCGGCGGAGGCGGTGCCGGTGGCAAGGCTGAACGGAACGGCAACCAGGGCGCCGGTAACGGCGGCGACGCCGAGGGCACGGGTGCGGAATTTCCGGGTTTCAGTCATGGGGGAGACGCTAACCAAGAATTGCGCGCCGATCACATCTTGATAACGGACCCATTGTGTGATTGGAACAGTTGTCTTTTCGAGGTTTATGCGGTGTATTCGGCGGGAATGCATAGGTGCCGAGTGGTCTGTAATCGCACCGTTATGTGCCCGAGATCACGGCGAAATAGTGATCCCGGTCACCGATCCGGATGTGCGGTCCGGGTTTGACCAGATTTTGGTGATGGTCATCACAATTCGACGCTCTGTCGACGATCCCATGTCGGTGAAGATCGCTCCGCAACCGCGAAAAACCCTGCCTGACCTCACGATTTGGCATCTGCGCTAACCCATGTGTAATGTTGTATTCACCGACGCGGGGTGGAGCAGCTCGGTAGCTCGCTGGGCTCATAACCCAGAGGTCGCAGGTTCAAATCCTGTCCCCGCTACAAACGAAGACGGTCCTGACCACAAGGTCAAGACCGTCTTCTTTTTTGTCCAGGCGTCGTACGGCTGAGCGACCCTGTTGACCGTCACTGTTCCCGCTGTTCACCGTCGGTGACATGTACAAGGACGCAGCCGACACCGTGTTCCCCAGGGATTCCCCGGCATAGGTTCGAGACGGCCTCGATGGCCGCGCGGGGTCGACCGCCCCACGCTTCGGCTGATGCTTCTGGGGAGGGACCACATGTCGCGGCCCGGTAGTTTGCGAACCTGCGCGATCACCGCGCTCGCCGTCGCGGCGGCGCTCACGACAGCTCCGGCCTGGGCAGGGCCGTCGCTGGTCGACGATGTCCTGCCCGCCCCCTCGCTGCCCGCGGAATCCACACAACTGGTCAAGGAGCTGCCCGCCGACGTCGCCGCCCTGTGGCAAGCCACCCGCGCCACCCCGACCGGCGACCCCCTTTTCGACGCCTGGCCCGCCGACCTCGCGGACCGGCGCCCGGGGGAGATCATCGAACAGCGCGACGTAACGGCCACGGCGGCGCCGTTCGCGGTCGTGCCGATCCAGCAGGCCGTGCTGCTGAAGTTCCGCACGACCGACTCGCGCGGCGCGCCGTCCTTCGCGACCGCGACCCTGCTCATTCCCACAGCCGTGCCCCCGCCCGGGACGACCAGACAGGTGGTGGTCAACGCGCTGCCGATCAACTCGCTCGGCGCGTCCTGCACGCCGGGATACGGGCTCGCGCACGGTGCTCACCCGAAATTCAATATGGGCGACCTCTTCCCGCCGACGATGGCCTGGGCGCTGAACCGGGGCCATGCGGTGCTCGTGCCGGACCACGAGGGACCGTTGATGGCCTACGCGGAGCCGACGGTCGCCGGGCACGCGGTGCTCGACGCGATCCGCGCGGTGCGTGCGGTGCGCCCCGAGGTATTCGGCGACAGCCGGTTCGCCGTCGGCGGGTACTCCGGCGGCGCGATCGCCGCCTACGGCGCCGCCGTGTTGCAACCCGAATACGCACCCGAACTCGGCGACGCGCTCGCCGGCGTCGCTATGGGCGGCCTGATCAGCGACTATCCCGCCATCGCCGCCCGCTTCAACGGCAGCTTCGCCTCCGGAATCCTGATGGCCGCGGGCTTCGCCGTCGCCCGCGAACACCCCGCCCTGCTCGCCCAGCTGAACCATCTCGGTCAGTGGGTGGCGACCTCGCCGATTCGCGACCTCTGCGGCGACAGCAACGGCCCGCTCGGTCTGCTCGGCCTGCCGGTGGACGTCGGGATGTCACGACCGAACCCCCTCGCCTCCGACGCGATCCGGGAGATCTTCACACGCACCGACCTGAGCGGCCGCACCGCCGACGCGCCGCTGTACATCTATCACGGCCAATTCGATTTCGGCGTACCACCGGAACAGGGCCTCGCCGTCGCCAGGCGGCTTTGCGCCGGCGATACGCAGGTGGTCTTCCGGTCGTTGCCCACCGAACACAGTCTCGGGATGATGGCCGGTTGGCCCGGTGCGATGGAGTGGATGGATGCCCGGCTGACCGGGACACCGGCGCCGCGGGAGTGCCCCTGACCGTGGCCGTGCGGCAAAAGCCGACGGCGCCGCCCCTGGTGGGAGTCGGCGCCGTCGGCGTTAGCGCGTGTGGTCAGGCGTCGAGGTCGCTGGCCACCAGTTCCGCGATCTTGTCGAGTGTCGGCTGGTCGTCGGAGCTGATGACGACCTCCGCGCCCTGACCCGCGCCGAGGGTCATGATCATCAGCGCCGACCCGGCATCGACCGGATCACCGCCCGTGAGCGCGATGGTGACGGGCACACCCGCCGCGCCCACCGCCTCCGCGATCAGGGCGGCGGGGCGCGCGTGCAGGCCGACCGAGGAGCCGACGGTGACGGTGGTGCTTGGCATAGGTTTCTCCTTGTTGTGCGAGGTGACTTTGTGCGAGGGGGACTTACGCGGTGGCCAGAGCGGGTGACTTCTTGCCGGTGAATTCCTTGGCGAGGGTGACGCAGGCGGCGCCGACGACCGTGCCCGCCAGCACCGACACGATGAACCACAGCACGTGGCCGATGGCGAAGAACACGAAGATCCCGCCGTGCGGTGCGCTCAAGGTGACCTCGGTGGCCATGACCATGCCACCGGTCACCGCGCCGCCGACCATCATCGACGGCAGCACCCGCAGCGGGTCGGCCGCGGCGAACGGGATAGCGCCCTCGGAGATGAACGAGGCGCCGAGCAGCCAGGCCGCCTTGCCGTTCTCCCGCTCGGCCTCGGTGTAGAGCCGGGGCCGCAGCGTGGTCGACAGCGCCATCGCGAGCGGCGGAACCATGCCCGCCGCCATCACCGCGGCCATGATCCGCAAGGTGGTGTTGTCGGTCACCGACAGGCCCGCGGCGGCGAACGAGTAGGCCGCCTTGTTCACCGGCCCGCCCAGATCGAAGCACATCATCACACCGAGAATCACCCCGAGCGCGATCGCCGAACTACCCGAAAGACCGCCGAGCCAATCGGTGAGCGCGTCGGTGACCGCCGCCAGCGGCTTGCCGAGCAGCACGAACATCAGCACACCGACGATCAGCGAGGCCAGCAGCGGAATCACCACCACGGGCATCAGTCCGCGCGCCCACGTGGGGACGGGCAGTTTGCTCACCCACAGCGCCGCGAAACCACCGATCAGACCGCCGACGAGGCCGCCGAGGAAGCCCGCGCCGACGACGAGGGCGATCGCGCCCGCCGTGAAACCCGGCGCCAGACCCGGCCGGTCGGCGATGGCGAAGGCGATGTACCCGGCCAGCGCCGGAACGAGGAAGCCGAACGCGAGCACACCGATCTGGTTGAGCACGGCCGCGAAATAGGTGGCCAGACCGCCGTCGGGCAGGTCGGTGAGCGAGTTGTTCAGCACGATGTCTTCGGCGCTGTCGGAGATCTCGTAACCGCCGAGCAGGAAACTCAGCGCGATCAGCAGACCGCCCGCCGCGACGAACGGGATCATGTAGCTCACGCCGGTCAGCAGGATCTGCCGCAGCCGCGTACCCCACCCGATGCCCTTGGCCGCCGGCTCACCCGTCGTGGGTGCTGCCCCGCCGACCGTGGCGGCGCCGGGGGTCCCTGCGGCCGCGACCGCCTCGGCGATCATGGTGTCCGGTTCGTTGATGGCCCGTTTCACGCCGGATTCGATGACCGGTTTCCCCGCGAACCGGCTCCGATCCTTCACTCCCACATCGGTGGCGAAGATGACCGCGTCGGCGCCGGTGATGGTGCCCGGATCGAGTTTGTCCCCACCGCTGGATCCCTGCGTCTCCACCGCGAGGTCGACGCCTGCCCGCTCTGCGGCGGCGGCGAGGGAATCGGCGGCCATATAGGTGTGGGCGATGCCGGTCGGGCACGCCGTGACCGCCACGATCTTCGTCGGTGTTCCTGCGCCGACAGTCTCACTCGCGTCGCCTCGACGAGTCGTGCCCTCGGCACCCGCCGCAGCAGCGGCTGCCGCAGCTCCACCGGTCGCCGACTTGTTCAGGTCGGTCGCGTCAGCTGGGGTACCCGCGTCACCGCTCGATTCCGCATGACCGGCGGCATCGGATGAGTCGGCAGCATCTTCACCGGATGCGGAAGTCCCTCCCGTATCGGTCGCGCCCGCGCCGGACGATGAGGCAGTAGCCGCACCCGCACCGACTGCATCGGTCGTGTCGGCTGCCGCTGATGCCGCGGCAGAGCTCGCACCCGTGGCGCTGGGCGCGCCCGTTGCCGAAACGCCCGCACCCGTGGCCGTGGGGGCGCTGGACGCGGGCGGGGGATTGATCACCCCGTCGACCAACGCGACAATTTCGGCGGGCGTGGCGGCCGAGCGAAGGTCGTTGACGAAGGCAGGGCGGACCAGCGCCCGGGCCAGGGAAGACAGCAGCTTCATGTGGTCAGCACCCGCGCCTTCGGGGGCGGCGATGAGGAACACCAGGTCGGCCGGTCCGTCGGGTGCGCCGAAGTCGACGCCGGGAGAGAGACGGGCGAAGGCGAGCGAGGGGGCGGTGACGGCAGCGGCCCGGCAGTGCGGGATGGCGATGCCGCCGGGTAATCCGGTCGCCGATTGGGCCTCCCGGTTCAGCGCGGCCTCGCTGACGGCGCCGGCGTCGGTGGCCCGGCCCTGCGCGGCCAGGGTGCCTGCCAGTGCGGTGATGACCGATTGCTTGTCGGCGCCGAAGTCGGCGTCGAGCGTGACCAGGTCTTGGGTGATGATCGAATCGGCCATCGTCGTGTCTTTCCGGTGTCGGGTGGAGCGGGATCGAACGGGAGGTCAGCTGGTCGGGGTGTCGCCCAGTGCCTTCGGCAGCGCGTCCGGGAGCGGGTGGGCCATGACGGCTTCGAGCAGGATGTCGGCGGGGCCCGGCAGTTCCGTACCGGGCAGCGCGGTGGCGGCGCTGCCGTAGGCGACGGCGGCGCGCAGCCGACCGGCCGGGTCGAGGCCGGCCAGATCGGCGAGCAGGTACCCCGCCAGTGCGGAATCGCCGGCACCGACCGTGCTGCGCGCGACGATCGGCGGTGCACCGGCGAACCAGGCGCCCTCGGCGGTGACCAGCACCGCTCCCGCCGCACCGAGGGTGGCGAGCACGGCACCGACGCCGTGCTCGATCAGTGACGTGGCGGCCTGCGCCGCGGCCGTGGGATTTTCGAGGTCGACAGCGTCGAGGCCCGTGAGCTGGGCCAGCTCCTCGCTGTTCGGTTTGATGAGATCCGGTGCGGCAGAGCCGGGTTCGTCGAACAGGGCGAGCAAGGGCGCCTCGGAGGTGTCGACCGCGATCCGGGCCGAGCCGGTGGCCGACAGCTCACCCACGAGCCGCGCGTACCAATCCACGGGCACGCCGGGCGGCAACGAACCGGACAGCACGACCCACGAAGCGCCCGCGGCTGCCTCTGCCAGCGCGCGGGCGAGTGCGTCGAGTTCCGGTGCTCGCAGCGGATGCCCTGGTTCGTTGATTTTCGTTGTGGTGCCGTCGATTTCGGAGATCGTGAGATTGGTCCGTGGGGCACCGACGGTCGGCACGGCACGGAACGCGAGGCCCGCGCCGCGCAATCCGCTCACCACCGGGTCGTCCTCGGTGCCCGGCAGGACGGCGAGCGCGGAAACCCCGCCCGAGGTGAGCACGCGGGCCACGTTGACGCCCTTGCCGCCGGGCTGGGAGGTGACGTTCGCCGCGCGGTGCACCTGCCCTCGGCGCAGCGGTTCGGTGAGTGTCACCGTCCGGTCGACACTCGGGTTCGCGGTCAGTGTGACGATCATGCGAGCACCACTTCGATTCCCTCGGCGATCAGTTTGTCGTGTGCGGCGGACGGTATGTCGGTATCGGTGACCAGCACGTCGATATCGGCGGTGGTACCGAAGCTCACGAAGTCCTCGCGCCCGATCTTGGAGGCGTCGGCGACGACGACCACGCGGTCGGCGGCCGCGATCATGGCCCGCTTCACGGCGGCCTCCTCCGGGTCGGGGGTGGACAGGCCGTGCCGAACGGTGAGCGCGTTGGTGCCGACGAACGCGACGTCGACGCGCAATTCGCCGAGTACGCGCAGGGTTTCGGCCCCGACGGCGGCCTGGGTGACACCGCGCACGCGCCCACCGAGCAGATGCGTCCGCACCCCGGCGTACCCGGTGAGGCGCGTGGCGACGGGCAGCGAGTTGGTGACGGCGACCAGATCCAGATCGACCGGCAGGGCGGCCGCGACCCGCGAGGTCGTCGTGCCCGCGTCGAACAGCACGCTGCCACCGGACGCGGGCAGGTAGCGCTGGGCGAGTTCGGCGATGCGGTCCTTCTCGGCGGCGCGGGTGCTGTCGCGTTCGACGGTGCCCAGCTCGATGGTGGTGAGCGCGCCCGCCCCGACCGCTCCGCCGTGCACTCGCCGGATCAGGCCGAGCCGGTCCAGTACGGCCAGGTCGCGCCGGACGGTTTCGGTGGTCACCCCGTATTTGTCGGCGAGTTCGGCGACGGAGACGCGACCGTGCTGCCCGACGAGGGTCGCGATGGCCTGTTGCCGTTCCTCGGCGTACATGGTTCCTCCGGTTCATGAATGTGTACTCATGTTGTTTTATGCCCATTTGTGTGGCTTTGTCAACCACTTTTGGTGAGCGGAGTCACAATTGTTGCCGACGGGCATGACAAGGCCGCAGCAGCCGGGGCGAGAGAGATATCCGCATAACGCGGGCAGAACAGGAGGCGGCCGCACAGTCGGGGCCGGGATGGGGGCGCTCGATGGGCCTGCGCACGGCTGCGCGCTCTACGGCGTGGGAGCCGGAATGGCCGAGCGTCGAACGCTCGGAATCAAGGGGGAGGGTCAGTCGAAGCCGAGGTCGCTGGTGAGCGGATCGCGTAACGCGCCTTCGGCGGCGCGTAGTCGATCGGTGACGGAGGTGAGCAGATCCATCGAATCCTGGGACAGGCCGAGGGCGAGCCGGGTCAGGTGGCGCACGCGGTCGCAGTTGATGCGCTTGGCCAGTGCTACATCCGGATCGGCGGGAGCGGCCGAGTGTTCGACGACGGTCACGACAGGGGCACTCACAATCTCGGAACGCGCTGCTGGGGGTAGGTGCTGCCTACGTTGGAGTATGACGCACCTTACATGGCCCCGGCGGCGCGCGAGGGCGGGTCGCGTGCGAAAGTTCAGCGATGAGTCAGTTCGCCGACTATCAGAACGAGATCTATCTCACCGCGCTCGGGGGCGTTCTGCCCGAATTCCCCATGGACTACGCCACTCTCGAGCGTAAAGCCACCGCCGCCCTGCCCGATACGCTGCTGCATTACATCGCCGGGGGCGCCGGTGACGAGCTCACCCAGCGCCGCAATGCCGAAGCCTTCGCCGACTGGGGGCTGCTGCCCCGCATGCTGGTCGGCGCGACCGAACGCGACCTCACCGTCAGCGCGTTCGGGCACACCTTCGCCAGCCCGTTGTTCCTGGCGCCGGTCGGCGTGATCGGTCTGGTCGGTGAACAGGGGCACGGTGACATCGCGATCGCCAAGGCATCGGCGGAAACCGGTGTGCCCGCGATGTATTCGACGCTGATGGAAGACCCCCTGGAAGAGGTGCGCCCGCACGCGGGTGACACCCCGTCGTTCTTCCAGCTCTACACCCCCAAGAACCGTGAACTCGCGGAAAGCCTCGTGCACCGCGCCGAAGCCGCGGGGTACGCGGGCATCACCGTCACCCTCGACACCTGGGTGCCCGGCTGGCGCCCCCGCGACCTGTCGAGCGGCAACTTCCCGCAGCTGCGTGGCCATGTGCTGAAGAACTACACCAGCGACCCGGTGTTCCAGGCGATGGTCGGTTCCGACGACCCGAAGATGATTGTGCTGCACTGGGTTTCGACCTTCGGTCACTCGCTGACCTGGGACGACCTGACCTGGTTGCGCTCGCTCACCGACCTGCCGCTGATCCTCAAGGGCATCTCGCATCCCGACGACGCACGCCGGGCCATCGACCTCGGCGCCGACGGCATCTACTGCTCCAATCACGGTGGGCGCCAGGCCAACGGCGGGCTGAGCGCGCTGGAAACCCTGCCCGAGGTCGCCGCCGCCTGCGACGGCCGGGTGCCGGTGCTCTTCGACTCGGGCGTGCGTTCGGGAGCCGACGTGGTGAAGGCGCTCGGACTCGGTGCGACGATGGTCGGTATCGGCAGGCCCTACGTCTACGCGCTGGCCCTGGGCGGGGTACGCGGTCTGGTGCATCTGCTGCGGGCCTACGCCGCCGAAGCCGACCTGCTGCTGGCCGTCAACGGCTACCCCGATGTGGCCGCCGTGCGCGCGAACATCCGCCCGAGCATCCACGGCAACGCCACCCGCCGCTGAGGTCCTCGGCCCCCAGAATCCGCTCCCGGGGCGGGTTTTGGGGGCAGGGCAACGGCCTCGACCGGAACTTGTCGGTGGGGTGCGGCATCATCAGGGGCACACCACGCTCTAGCACGCACCAACCTCCCGGAGTCCACGATGTCCTCGCCGAGCACCAAGTCCGCATCCCGTCGATCAGCTCCTCCGGTCCTGTCCGAGGCCGAGCTCGCGCGCATCGCAGGCGAGCTGGCCGAGGGCAAACCTCCGATGGTGTGGTTCACCTCTGCGGCCGTCGGCATCGAGGAGGGCAAGTCCGGCAAGATCGTCGCGCTCGGTGACCCGGCCGACGGCGACTTCCTGCAGGTGCGCCCGACCGGTTCCAAAGATGTGCTCTCGTTCGGCCCGAGCGAGGTGACGCTGACCAAGCCGGCCCGCGGGACTACCGTTGCGCCCGGCGGCGCCAAGCCCGCCACGCACCACGTTCCCGAGCCGAGCAACCGAAAGGACACCCCCGTGACCCAGCCCTCGTCTCCGCCGAGTGCCGCGCCGAAGCCCGCCGCGCCGCGTTCGCTCGCGCCCGTGCCCGACGAGGCCACCGCCGCAGCGAAACCGGCGGCGCCGCGTCCGGCCAAGGCCACGGCGGCGCGCAAGCCCAAGGCACCCGAGGTCACCGTCACGCTCACCGGCACCGCCGACGGCGAATGGACCGTCGACGTCGTCAACGGCAAGAAGCGCAGCGTCAAGGGGCTCGCCGTGAACAGCGGCGCGGTCGCCCAGGCGGCCAAGATCCTGCACCCGGAGGTCGAGGAAGTGGTCGCCGGGATCCTGGAAGCCGCGCGGGAGGTGCAGCAGGCCAAGGTGGCTCAGCTGCAGGCCGAACTGGAGGCGGCCAAAAGGCTGCTCGCCGAACTAGGGGACTGACACCTCACACCGCTGTACTCGTCGGGTCGGCGGCGCGGCGCAGCGCCCGCCGGAAGCCCGGCCGGTGCATGTCGTCGTGAAAAGTCAGGCCGAGGCGGTGTTCCTTGGCGTGATACATGGCCGCGTCGGCCTCGCGGATCAGGTCGTAGACGGTGGTGTCGCTGGGCCGGGTGCGCACGCACGCCACCCCGATACTGGCGGTGATGGGGATTTCCCCGCAGCTCAGCTCGAAGGGTCGCACGAACGCGCCGAGCAGATGTTCGGCGAGGACCGCCGCCTCGGCGCGGGTGCGCGGGGAGAGGACGACGAATTCGTCGCCGCCGTAGCGGGCGGTCACATCGGTGCGCCGCGCCGTGCGACGGATACGGGACGCGGCCCGCGCGATCAGCTCGTCGCCGATCGCGTGGCCGTAACTGTCGTTGACCATCTTGAAGCCGTCGAGGTCGATGAACAACAGGCACAACGGCTTTCCCGCCCACTGCGTGCGCAGCCGCTGCGGTGCGCGCAGCAGCGCCGCCCGGTTGAGCAGTCCGGTGAGCACATCGTGGTCGGCCCGGTACTGGGCGCGGCGCTCGCTGAACTGACTGCGGGCGATGGCGCGTTCGCTGCGCACGAGTACCCCGACCAGCAGCGAGGTCAGCAGCAGGCAGATCACCATCCGGTCGCCCATGCCGAGGTCGGTGCCGACCACGCTCATCAGCGAGGCACCGACCAGAGCCACCGCGATCACGCCCGCCCGCCTGCGCGACCGGTGTGGATGGGCTTCGGCGCCGTCGCGGCTCACGTCCATCGTCGGGTGCAGCGCGGCCAGCCCCGCCAGCAGATAGGCCAGCTGGTGCGGCACCAGACCGAATGGGTTCTGGGTCGCGAGAAAACCTGCCGCCGAAAGACTTTCGACCACTCCCGAGACCAGCACCGCGAGCAGTGCCACATGCAGCAGCCGCAGGGCGATATCCGACCGGGCGACGGTGACGAGCGAATGCGCCAGCGCCGTGAGCAGCAGTGCGTCGATCACCGGGTAGCTCGCGGCGATCACCGCGTCGAGACCGGTGTTGTGGCGCAGAATCGGCGAGATCAGGAACGTCCACGAGGTCAGGAGCGCGCTGATCCCGATGAGGGTCGAGTCGAGCCAGGAATCGCACGCACCGGCGAGCCTGCGCGGCTGCAACCAGCCGACGGCGGCCAGCGCGAGGCACACGTAGGCGGCCAGGGTGCTCAGATCGTCGGCCGGGTGCCAGGTGGTGTGCGTGTCCAGTTCACGGATCGTGGTGCCCGCGGCGAAAAGGGGGATGGACGTGGCGAGCAGACACCACGGCAACCGGTTGGCCGGCCGGAACCGGCGCAGGCCGACGCCGATCATCGTCAGACTGCCCGCGGCCACGATCAAGAGCAGCAGGAACGACAGGGACCGCCCGCCGAGCAGGGGTGTGATCGCGATGACACCCACCGCACCGAGCGAAGGCGTCCACCAGCGCGTACTACCCCGATGTGCTGTGCCGACCTTCATCAGATCCCCCTCGATCCGCCGCGACGCGCCGATGAAACGTGGAGCCGGGAAATTCGGTTCGGGGTGTCGGCCGAGGAGCACCGAGTGTCGTTGTCCGAGTGGAATTCCCGGCCGGCGGGCGCGCCGACGCTGAAAAACCTTTACAACTGAGTCGATCATGACACGTCCCGCGCCGTCGCGATGGGGATTCGGCTGCCGCATGGGTAGACGGTGTTTGATGGTCTGCAGGGGTGGTGATCGGGGGGCGGTGAGAAGGGAGTGTGGGTGGACAGGTGGATCGCGCCGGGCCGGGTCAACATCATCGGCGAGCACACCGACTACAACGACGGTTTCGTACTGCCGATCGCGTTGTCGCTCGGGGTGGTGTGTGCGGCCGGGGCCCGTACGGACGGCCGGGTGCGGGTGGGGTCGGCGCAGCGGCCGGGTGAGGACGTCGAACTGACCCTCGACGATCTTGCCGGGCAACGGGATCAGCTGCCCGGCTGGGCGCGTTATCCGCTCGGTGTGGTGGGCGAGTTCGTCGCGGGTGGGCGCCCGATCACCGGGGTCGACCTCCAACTCGACGGCGCGGTGCCGATCGGTGCGGGCCTGTCGAGTTCGGCGGCGTTGTGTTGTGCGGTGACCATAGCCCTGCGTGATCTGTTCGCGCCCGGCCTCGACGACCGGGCGATGGTGCGGATCGCGCGGGCGGCCGAGAGCGGTTTCGCCGGTGTGCCGACCGGCATCCTCGACCAGTCCGCCGCCATCCTGTGTACCGAGGGCCACGCCCTGTTCCTCGATGTGCGTGCCTACCTGAACGGCGAAGCCGGTGCGGTGGAACAGATCCCGTTCGACCTGCGGGCCGCGGGGCTGGCGCTCATCGTCGCCGACACCGGTCACCCACACGATCTGGCCGACGGCGGCTACGCCGAGCGCCGCAACGAATGCGCGGCCGCCGCCGCCGTCCTCGGCGTCCACGCGCTGCGTGACGCCACCGAGTTGAACATGGCCCGGCTGCACGATCCGGTGCTGCGCCGCAGGGCGACCCACGTCGTCACCGAGAACGATCGCGTCCTCGACGTGGTCTCCCGGTTGCGTTCCGGCGCCGACCCGCGCGCCATCGGCCCGCTGCTCACCGCCTCCCACCGGTCACTGCGCGACGACTTCGAGGTCTCGACACCGGCGCTCGACCTCGCCGTGGACGCGGCGCTCGACGCGGGCGCCTACGGTGCGCGGATGGTCGGCGGCGGTTTCGGCGGCAGCGTGCTCGCCCTGGTCGAACGCGCCGATGCCGAGCGGATCGGCGCTGCGATCGGTCGGCGCTTCGCGGCGGCGGGCCTGGCCGCGCCACGGGTGATCACGGCCGAACCGGGGGCGGGCGCCCGCAAACTGGATTGAACGGTTGCCCAATTGTTCATCCGTTTCGGGTGTGACGCGGGGCACAATCACGCACAGTGGTACCAACCGAAAACAGTTCGGCGGGCGTCGCAGCCCGCGCCGTGTGAACGACGCTCTACGCCGCCCGGTTGCCAGTCCAGAAGGATCCACTGTGCCGCTTGCTCATCCGCCCCGTATCTCGTCTTCACCCACTAGGCCTCGATCGTGCCGGGAATGCCGTCCTGCACGACGAAACTGGCACGGGTGCTGATGGGCGCGCCCGGCGAACGCACGTACGGCACGACCCGGAAGTCGTTGCGCCACAGCTCATGGTCGAGCTCGACCCGCACATAGCCGCGTTGCTTGTTGTAGAACCGCATGTGCGGATTGGCGGCCAGCAGGGCACGGCCGGTGTCGGGGAAGTCCTCGCCGTCCCCGCCCGTGCTGATCGAGGTGCCCGTGAATTCGGTGGCAACCACCGGTGATTCGGGATCGGTGTAGTCGCGGTGCAGATCGGCGACGTAGTTCTCGTGCCGGTCACCGGTGATCACCACCAGGTTGGCCACGTCATGGTCGACCGCGGCGCCGAGCACGGCATTGCGGTCGGCGATGTAGCCGTCCCAGGCGTCGGTGCCCAGCAACAGATCCGGGCCGGGATCGTAGTCGGATTCGGCCATGGCGACCTGGTTGCCGAGGATCTGCCAGCGCGCGGTGGACGCGGCGAAACCGTCGACGAGCCAGTCACGCTGGGCCGCACCGAGAATCGATCGCCCGGTGGAGTACCGGTCGGCGCAGTCGAGCACCGCTTTGCCGTCGCCGCAGGCCTGTTCGTCGCGGTACTGCCTGGTGTCGATCATGGTGAATTCGGCCAGGTCACCGAAGCGGTAGCGGCGATGCAGGCGGATCGAGGAACCCGACGGGAGCTGTGCCAGACGCATCGGCTGATGCTCGTACATCGCCTGGAACGCGGCGGCTTTGCGGCGCCGGAACAGGAACGGAA
The DNA here is from genome assembly GCF_001612905.1 of Nocardia ignorata NBRC 108230. GTDB lineage: Bacteria > Actinomycetota > Actinomycetes > Mycobacteriales > Mycobacteriaceae > Nocardia > Nocardia ignorata. The sequence continues at coordinate 268,249 of NZ_BDBI01000017.1, forward strand.
GGCGGTGCACGTCGTTGCCGAGGCCGGGATGCTCACCGGCCCAGTTGTTGTCGAGTTCGTGGTCGTCGAAGGTGACCAGCCAGGGGAACGCGGCGTGGGCGGCTTGCAGTGGCGCTTCGGCCTTGGCCTGGGCGTAGCGCAGCCGGTATCCGGCGAGGTCGACCGCCTCGCCCTCGAGCTGCGGCGGCAGCTTCACGCCGCGCCGGGCGACCACCCACGAGGACTCGTAGATGTAGTCGCCCAGGTGGACGACGAGATCGAGGTCCTCGGCGGCCATGTGCTCATAGGCGGTGTAGTAGCCCGAGCTCCACGACTGGCACGAGGCGAACGCGAATCGCATCCGCTGCGTCGGCCGGTCCGGCGGCGGCGCGGTGCGGGTGCGTCCGACCGGTGAGATGGCCGAGCCCGCGCGGAAGCGGTAGTAGTACCAGCGATCCGGCGCCAGGCCGGTCACCTCGGGATGCACGCTGTGGCCTAGCGCGCGGGTGGCCACCGCCGAACCCCGCACGACGACCTTGGTGAATCGTTCGTCCTCGGCGACTTCGTAGTCGACCGTCACCGGGTCGACCGGCATCCCGCCGTACCCGTCGGGGGCCAGCGGGTCTGGGGCGAGCCGGGTCCACAGCACGACACCGTCAGGTGTCGGTTCGCCCGAGGCCACGCCGAGGGAGAACGGTTCGCCCAGGAAACGGGGTGCGGGAAACGGTGCGCTGCTCGCCGCCGACACCCCGACCGCCGCCACGATCGACCCGGTCGCGCCGTATCGGAGGAACTGCCGCCGGTCGATCGCCATGCCCCGATCCTAAGCATTCCGCGCCGGGCGGACCGGGCACGCAGGAAAGCACTGGTCGCCGGGCCGAAAAGGCCGTCGGCGAGGCGGTTTCACCTCGCCGACAGCGCACTCAGCTGTTCGGGTAGGCGCGGGAGGCCAGGCCGAGCGCCACGTCGATCAGGAAGAACCCGAGCAGGCTGAGCCCGAGCAGGGGTACGAACCACCCGATCACCACGGCCGCCGCGACGAGCGGAATCGTGATCCACAGCGACGTCTTGCGCAGTACGCCACGCCGCGGCGGCTTCGGCAACGAGTTCGCGCGGGTGGGTCGCCGCTGCCACCACATCCGGTAGCCGAGGACGATCATGACCACGAGACCGAGCATGATCGCCAGCAGCAACAGCTGGTTGGCCAGGCCGAACAGCAGGCCCATGTGGAAGGCGATACCCCAGTTGGTGAGCTTGGCCATCAGCGGCCAGTCGGCGTAGGCGAGTCGATCGGTGACTGTGCCGTTGCCGTCGACCGCTACCGAGTCGATCGTGTAGGTGCCCGGTTTGCGTAGCTCCTTGACCCCGAAAGCGGCGTCCGATTCCGCCGGAACACTGATTTCGGCGGCCTGGGTGATGCCATTGGCCCGCGCGACCTCGTATACCCGGTCGAGTTGTGCGATCCGGAGGTGCTGATCGATCGGTGCGGGTGTGGTGCTACCGCCGCTGTGGTGGTCGCCGCCGGTCGTCGCCGGTGCGGCCGCGCCGGGGAGTGCCACGCTCACCGCCGGGGTGGTCCAGCTCATTTCCTCGCGCAGCTTCGTCACGTTCTCACCGGCATAGACCGACCAGGTCAGACCCGTCGCCGACAGCAACAGGATCACCGGAAGCGTCCACACACCGATCGCGCCGTGCCAGTTCATCTTCCGGCGTTTCGGTTGCGAGAGATCCGGTGCCACCAGCCACCGCGCACCGTTGCGCGCACGACGCTTGCGCACCCGGTTCACCCACAGCACCAGCCCGAACAGGGCGATCACCCACAGCCACGAGGCCGCGAGCTCGCTGTAGAGCCGACCGGGTTCACCCAGGTGCAGGCTCCGGTGGAACTCGCTGAGCCACGCCCGCAACGGCAGCGCGCCACCACTGCCGTAGACGACGGCCTCGCCAACCGGTTGGGCGGTGTGCGGGTCGACGAACACCGAGAGGCGTTCGGAATCGCCCAGCGCGGGATCGTTGAACAGCACCCGCGTGGTTTCCCCGTCGGCCGCGGCCGGGGCGACGGCCACCAACGCCAGGTCGGGCTTGCCGGCGACCGCCGCGCCCACCTGCGCCGACAATGCTCGATCCGGCCCGGAGGTCTGCACTTGAAGCAGATCCCGCGACACGAACCCTTCGATCGTCGGCGCGATCGCATACAGCGCGCCGGTGAGCGCCGCGATCAGGATGAACGGGGCGACGAAGAACCCCGCGTAGAAATGCAGCCGCATGGCCAAGGGAGCGACCCGCATCCCGCGCCGTGCGCGAGGTGTCCGCTCACCGTCCCCGACCGAACTCCCGGCCGGACGAATATCGGTAATACTCATCATCATTCGTTTCTGAAGTAGTGAAACCCGGTGCTCACCATCGCGAGCAGCAGCCACCGCACGAGCTTTCGCCGAAGCAGACATCGGCAGTCGCACAGAATCAGCCACGACATCCGCGCCGGAAGACACGAGCTACCGTGGCTTTCGCCGGCGTGCTCCGCGAACACGAGGTCCGTGTAGTCGGGCACGAGCCCACCGAACCGCATCGAGCGACATGCCTCGACCGCCGCTGCGTGAGCCACAGTGGCCGACGTCGCGAGGCGAGCTGCCAGCTGCCGACCACGATGAACCGCCAGACCGGAGCCGCTCGAGTGCACCGACCACCGCGATCACAGCGAGCGGGTGCGCACGAAGCCGGTCGGCCGATGAGACGCACAGCCGCCGAGCACGGGTGCATGCATTGGTGACCAGTGCGCGAGATCGCGCGCACCGGGAAAGGTCAGAAGGCGAAGGCGAGAGGCGGGGCTCGGGTGCGCAGCGATCGCGCGGTGAGGACGCGCAGGATGACGCGGTCGCGGTGGGTCAGGCGCAGCGGCGCGCGACCGGGAATGCGCGGGGTGCGGTAGCGCTGGGGGAGGGCGCGGGCCAGCAGAGCGCCCGCGGCGCGGTAAGCGGCTTCGGCGCCGATGACGACCACCGCGGCGAGGACGGCCGCGACGGTGTGGGCCGCGAGCATACCGAGGCCGAGCGAATCCTCCACGTGGTGTCCATGACCGGACCAGCTCATCGTGGTGTGACCGACGAGCTGACCACCCAGCAGCACCACCGCGAGTCCGAGCGCATTGTGACGCACCGGCCCGGCCACCAGCGCGCCGACCACCGCCGACACAGCCGCCAGCAGCACGACCGTTGTGCTGCCGGGCATCGCGCTCCCGGCGGCCAACCCGTGGGCGGCCAGCGACAACGCACCCGACATCGAGCCCGCACAGGCACCGCGCACGCGCGCGCCGAGGGCGCGCGACGGCGCGGACGCCTGCCGGAACTCGATGATCACCGGCCGATGATAAAGCACCACCGAGACGGGGCCCGATGGTGCGACGGGATCACTGCCCGTCGATGTCCATCTCGATCAGCGGCTTGCGCAGCAGTTTCCCGGTCGCGTTGCGGGGGAGTTCGTCGAGGAAGATCACTTCGCGCGGCACCTTGTAGCGGGCCAGGTTCTGGCGCACGAAGTCCTTGATCTCGTCGGCATCCCGGGCGGAGTCGGGCCCGGGCACGACGAAGGCGCGCAGACGCTTCCCGTAGTCGCGGTCGTCGACACCGACCACGGCCGCTTCGAACACATCGGGACGGCCCGCGATGAGGTTCTCCACTTCGAGTGGGAAGACGTTCTCACCGCCGGACACGATCATGTCGTCGTCGCGGCCGTCGATGTAGAGCAGGCCGTCATCGTCGAAATGGCCCACGTCACCGCTGGACATCATGCCGTCGACCATTTCCTTGGTGCGGCCGTCGGTGTAGCCGGTGAAGGCGAAACCGTTGTCCACGAAGATGGTCCCGGTGACGTTCGGCTCGGTGATGGGTTTGCGGTTCTCGTCGAGCAGCACGATGCGGATACCGACCGGCGGCTTGCCCGCGGTGGTCGGCGACTTGCGCAGATCCTCGGGGGTTGCCACGGTCATCACCGCGCATTCGGTGGAACCGTAGAGGTTGTAGAGGCTGTCGCCGAAGTAGTCCAGGCAGCGGGTCACCACATCGGGTGCGATGGCCGAGCCGGCCGCGAAGATCACCTCGATCGTGGACGGGTCGTACTTCGCCAGGATCTTCTCGTCCAGGTCGAGGATGCGCTGCAGCATCGTCGGGACGACGACCAGCGAATCCGCCCGGTACTTCACGATATTGGCCAGGGTCTGTTCCGGATCGAACTTGCGCTGCTGGAAGATCACCCGGTTGCCCAACGCCAGACCGAGGGTGAACTGCGACAGACCGGTGCCGTGGAAGATCGGCGCCGCCATGATCATCGTGCCGTTGTAGGGCAGCGGCACCCGGTCGACGAATTGGGCCGACGCGAACGGGCTCACCTTGTCACGCGGGGCACCCTTGGGGGTGCCGGTGGTGCCGCTGGTCAGGATCACCATGCCGCCCGGCTTGCTCGGCGGTGTCAGCGGTTCGACCGAACGCCCCGAGATCAGCGATTCGACCGTCGGGATCGACGGATCCACACCGTGCGCCTCGTCGACCCAGGTCAGGATGCGCGGGATCTCGGCGGGAATGGCGCTCATGAGATCCATGAACTCGCTGTCGTGCAGCACCGCCTTGACCTTCTCGCGGGTGGCCACATCGGCGAACTGCGGTTTGGCGAAGCCGGTGTTCATCAGGACCGCGCGCACGCCGAGCTTGCCCGCCGCGAGCAGGCTCAGCACCATGCCACGGTGGTCGCGCGCCAGCACCGCGATGACATCGCCCTCGCTGATGCCGCTCGCGCGCAGCCCGCGGGCCAACGCGCTCGACTGTTCGTCGAGCAGCCCGAAGGTGAGCTCACCGCGTTCGTCGACGATCGCGCCCGCACCAGGGCGAGTCTGGGCGGCGTGCATGACCACACCGGCGAACGGGCCGAATTTCGACACATTGCGGAACGAGCGCGCGGCATGGTCGAGACGCAGGGGGTTGAACAGCTTGCGGTCGACCATGACCTTGACGCCGAGGGCGAAATCGCCCGCGCGCCGAGCCGTGCCGCCTAGCGCGGGCAGAGACAGAGACATCGAACAGCCTTTCGGCAGACCGAGCCCGCGTCACCGCGGGGCCGGACCGCGTCTTCGAGATCCAGTGCTGGTGCTAACAATAGCAAGCACGGCGCTCTTACTGTGTCGCCCGTCTCAGCGCTGAGACATCACTGTGACACCTCATAATCGATGAGCACCCGGCGCAGGATCTTGCCGGTGGCATTACGGGGCAGTTCCTCGACGAACACCACCTCGCGCGGCACCTTGAAGCGGGCCAGGTTCTCCTTCACGTGGGCCTGCAGCGCGGCGGCGTCCGGCGTCTGGCCGGATTCGGGCACGACGAAGGCGCGCAGGCGTTTTCCGAACTCGGGGTCGTCGACGCCGACCACCGCCACATCGAACACCTGCGGGTGCTCGATCAGCAGGTTCTCCACCTCCTGCGGGTAGACGTTCTCGCCGCCGGAGACGATCATGTCGTCGTCGCGGCCGTCGACCATGAGCAGGCCGGACTCGGTGAAATGGCCCATGTCGCCACTGGACATGAAGCCATCGATGATCTGCTTGTGCCTGCCGTCGGTGTAGCCCTCGAACGGGGCACCGCTGCGCACGAAGATCCGGCCCTTGGCGCCGGGTTCGCGGACCGGCTGGTCGTTCTCGTCGTAGAGGCGGACCTCGCAGGTGATGGGGGAGCGGCCGACCGTGCCCGGCGCCTCCGCCAGCTCGGCGGGGTTGGCGATGGAGGCGATGGCCACCTCGGTGGAGCCGTAGAGGTTGTAGAGCACCGGCCCGAACACCTCGGTGGCCCGGATGCACAGCTCCGGGGTGAGCGCCGACCCGGCGAACAGGATGACCTTCAGCGACGACAGGTCGTACTTCGCCCGGACCTCGGCGGGCAGCTCGGTCATCCGGTGCAGCATCGTCGGCACGCAGACCAGCATCTCCACCTTGTGCTCGGCGATCGAGGCCAGCGTGGCCTCGGCGTCGAAGCGGCGCCGCATCACGATCTTGTTCGACAGGATGGTGCCGACCAGCCAGGTACCCAGACCCGTACTGTGGAAGATCGGCGAGACGATCATCATCACGCCGCGCTTGGGGAAGGGCACCCGGTCGACGAACTGCGCGGTGGCCATCGGCGTCACCTTGGTGCGCGGCGCGCCCTTGGGCAGGCCGGTGGTGCCGCTGGTGAGAATGATGAAACCGCCCGGCTTGCTCGGCGCGGGCAGCGGCTCGGCGGAGTTGGCGGCGATCAGGTCGTCGAAAGTTGTTGCACCGGCGGGGATCTCGGTGCCCTCGTCGACCCAGGTGAGGTAGCGCGGCAGGTCGGCGGGCAGGGCGTCGAGCAGGCCGAGGAACTCGCTGTCGTGCAGGACCGCGCGCACCTTCTCGCGCTCGCACACCTCGGCGAACTGCGGTTTGGCGAACCCGGTGTTCATCAGCGCGATGCGCGCCCCGAGCTTGCCCGCCGCGATCATCGACATGATGAGACCGCGATGGTCGCGAGCCAGGACCGCGATCACCATGCCCTCGCTGATCCCGGCCGCCTGCAGACCACGAGCCACCGCCGTGGACTGGTCGTCGAGTTCGCGGTAGGTGAGTTCGCCGCGTTCGTCGGCCAGGGCGACCTGCTCGGGGGCGACGCGGGCGGAGTGCCGGACCAGGGTGGCCTGCGGGCCGTAGATCTTGGACTCTTTCATCGTCCGCAGGGTCTCGAGCGGCTTCGTGGGATCGGAGACGCCACGCGAACGCAGAACACCGAGGGCTTTCACCGTTTCGAGAAGATGGGCCACGCTCACTCGTCTACCTCCACACATCGTTGGTCTTCGCTGCTCACGGTAGCAGTGTGGTGGCCTGCGTCACAGTGGTAAATCAGGACAATTGGGACAATTCCCAATCATCGCTGCGCGCTCGCCAGCGCGGCGAGCAGCGGAACAAGCCTGCCCTCGGGCACCTCGAAGCGGCCGAGACCCGCGGTCTGCAACCAGCCGACCGCCGCCAGCTGACGCAGATGCTGATAGATCTCGGCCGAGGTGCCCAGTTCGGCGATGGCCGCCAGGTCCGCGGCGGTGCGGCGGCCGTACACGATCTCGCGGAGCAGCCGCAGGCGAACCGGATCGGCAAGGGCGGCAAGGCAATTGGCCGCTTCGATGGTCCAGATGTCGCCGACGATGGCGTCGGTGGCGTACTGCGCCTGCCAGTCCACCCGCTCACCCGTCGGCAGCTTCAGCGCGCCTGCCAGCAGGACGCCGCCGTTGCGGTCGCCCGCGTCGTCGAATTCCGCGCGCAACCGCGCCACCGCCCAGGGCAGCCGCTCGTCGGTGTGCGGGGTGCCTTCGAGGGCGGCGACCCGCCGCTCCAATGCCTCGAGTCGCTCGTCCAGATCCACGCGGTCAACCTACGCCACCGCCGGATCCGCCGTTGCCCCGACGCGAACACCCCGGGACCATGCGGACCCGGGGTGTCGTTGTCGGTGCGAATCAGCGCGTGACGGCGCCGAACGACGGCTGCTGGATGTGGCCGAGCCGGTAGGCGTAACCGTCGGGCTGGCCGGCGTCGGGCCAGCGGTGCCACAGGCTGCCGTACACCGCCGCGACGATCAGGCCGCCGCCGGTGTTCAGCGGCGCGGTGCGGATGGTGGTGTCGACGGGGACGTCCATGTGCTCGGTGAGCACGGCGGTACCGCTCTGCCCGTTCGACAGGTTCAGCCACATCACCTCGAGCTTGGCGCCGTTCTGATTCGGCGAGATGGTGCCCGGTCCGCCGAAGAAGCCGAAGCGGAAACCGTCGACATCGAGCGCGATACCCGAGCCGTACACGCCGGGACCGCCACCGTTCTGGCCGATATCGGAGGTGGCGGGGATCTGGAACGGCTGGGCGGGCAGGGCGACATCGACCGTGCCGTCGGCGACGAGCTGGTCGAGGGCGGCGAGCGCGCCGGGGTTGTCCGCGACGGAGGTGCGCAGCTGGGACACGGCGGCAGCCACGTCGACGGTCTGGGTCTCGGTGGGTTCGGCGACGGCGGGGCCGGCGAAAACAATGGCGGCGGCGACCGAGGTCGCGGCTACCGCGGTGGTGAAACGACGCATGAAACTCTGCATAACCAGCTCTCCTAGAGTGTTCCTGGTACAGCTTTTCCTGTCGCTGGCACCGTAACGGAGACCTGGATCACGTTTATCGCCCGCCCCGCGAAAATACAGTTCAGGGCATCGGGGCGACGTGCACTTTGTACCCGCGATACAACTCGGGTTTCGCGGTGAGCACCGGCATATCGAGATTCTGCGCGGTGAAGACGACCGGGGCGATGAGTGGCCAATCGGTGTGATTGTCGGCGATGGGAACGGTGGTTCCCGTGCGAATGGCGCCCGCCGCGTCGAGATCGGCCCAGCGCACCGCGACCCGGTTGTCGAGCAGGCGGCCGAGTTCGTCGACATTGTCGACCGCGCGCATGGCGGCCATCAGGCTCACCGTCGGCACCACCATGATGCGGCGCTGCTGGGTGAACTGGCGCATGATGACCTGCCCGAACAGCGGGGACAGGGCAAGCGAGGTGAGGGCGGTATGGTCGGCGACGCTCACCGGCGGCTCGCGCTCGTGCCGTCGAGCGCGCCCATCACCTTGCTCAGTTTCGCCTCCGCCTCGGCGATGTCTTCGGCGGAATGCTGTTTGATCCGGTCGTCGAGTCTGCCGAGGATCTGTTCGCGCAGGTCGTCGTTGAAATAGGCGGGCGGCAACGCCGCGTGCCGCAACACTTCCGCCGGTACCACTGCGACCAATTCTTTCCCCTCCCTGGTGACGATCACCGGTCGTCCGCTCGCGGACACCCCGTCGAAAACACTACCGAGCTGACCGCGTAATTCGGTCAGCGGAACACTCTCGTAATCGGCCATATCCCACTGTACATCGCTGTGTACAGTGGGATGCGGCGAATTCGACTCAGGCGGCCTTGCGGGCCGGTTCGCTACGGTACCGGGTGACGGGGCCGTCGATACCGAGCAGCCGCCACGCCAGGCGTGAAACCGGGTTCATCAGGCCGCTGTTGGTGGCCAGCGCGCGCACATCGCCGAAGATGTTGCGCATCATGGTCTGCGATTCCGGGTTCGACCAGTAGGCGTCGCGCATCACCTCGGCGGGGATGTCGAACTTCTCGACGAACTCCTTGGGCGGGGTCATGATCATGTCGAGCATGATCCGCATCGCGAGCGGGAACAGCACCGACAGCAGGGATTTGGTGACCACGTTCATGCCCGGCACGTTGCGGCGCAGGTACTCGTGGGCGAAGGAGATGTGGCGGGCTTCCTCGGCCACGTGGATCTGCATCACCCGGTGAACCATCGGATGCAGGTCCACACCGCCGCGCAGCAGCGACTTCTGCAGGTGATCGATCGGTTCCTCGCCGCCGAGGATCATCGTGAAGAACAGCTCGGGGAAGTACTTGACCGCGGGCCAGATGATCATCGTGAGCTTGCGGTCGATCGTGCCCATGCCGATCACATCGCGGTAGCCGATGCGGTTGATCATCTCCTGGAACATCATCGTGTGGTTGCACTCTTCGGCAGCCTCGTGCGTGACGTACCGGAATTCCGGATCACCGTTGGGGACCGAGATCAGGTACTGCATCAGGCCGCGGATGAGCAGCTGCTCGAAATCCAGGCCGACCTTGGCGATACCGGCCTGGCGCCACATCCCGATGGCGATCTGCTTCTCGAGCGGTTGCGCCTTGTACCAGGGGTGACGGCCGAGCGGGTCCTCGTCGGGCATGACCCAGCGCGGGTCGTCGCTGTGCACGGCGAACTCGGGCGAATCCCAATCGATGTCGACATAGGGATCGAAGTGCCGGTTCACCGAGCCTTCGGACAGGTTGCGCAGGATCTCGTGGTACTCGGGATCGGTCGCGGTGTTCTTGGCTGTCGACAGCATCAGCGGTGTCTCCTTCGTGTGGCGCAGCTCGCACGTTATATGAGACCCAGGGTCTCAGACAAGTGCCGACTCGCCGTAGGATGAAAGCTGCTCCACGGAATCCGACCGCCCGCCGCGTACCGAAGGAGTGAGAACCCGATGGCTCGACTGACACCGGAGAAGGCCCGCTGGCCCGCACTGAAGGTCGACACCTGGTCCGATACCCGCGACACCCTGCACATGTGGTCGCAGATCGTCGGCAAGCTGAAGATGGCCGGCACGCCGCTGATCAACCACTGGTGGAACGTCACGTTCACGGTGAGCGCGCGGGGGTTGGCCACCGGCGCCATCCCGGTCGACGGCCGCATTCTCGACATCGAATTCGATTTCGCCGCACACGAACTCGTGCTGCGTACCAGCGACAGTCGCCGGGCCACGCTCGCGCTGCGACCACGCACGGTCGCCGATTTCTACGCCGAGCTCGTCGAGGTGCTCGAACGCTTGGACATCACGGTCGATATCGAGGCCTCACCGAACGAGGTCGACCCCGCGATCCCGTTCGCCGAGGACACCGTCCATCAGTCCTACGACGCCGATGCGGTCGGCGTCTACTGGCAGCAACTCGTGCAGGCGAATCGGGTGTTCCAGCTGTGGCGAGCAGGCTTCGCCGGAAAATCCAGCCCGGTGCATCTGTTCTGGGGCTCGCTCGACCTGGCCTGTACCCGCTTCTCCGGGCGTAGCGCGCCGACGCATCCCGGCGGGGCGCCCAACTGCGCGAACTGGGTGATGGAGGAGGCGTATTCGCGTGAATGCGCCAGCGCGGGTTTCTGGCCCGGCGGCACCGAAGGCATGTTCTACGCCTACAGCTATCCGGCCCCCGACGGATATTCGTCGCGGTCCGCGGGACCCGACGGTGCGCACTGGGACGCGGCACTCGGCGAGTTCGTCCTGCCGTACGAGGTGGTTCGTGAGTCGGACGACCCCGACGCCACCCTCCTGCACTTCCTCGATACGACCTACGCCGCCGCTGCCGATCTGGCCGATTGGGATCGGGCGCTGCTCGACGTGAACCCGCACCGCCTGGACCGCCGCCTCCACGCCGACGACACGGCAACCATCTGAGGTCACTCCCGTTCGGCGGTCTTCTCCGCTGTTTCCCGGCGCTGCCGATAGAGCAGAATCCCCGCCGCGACCAGCCAGATCACCGCGTAGACGACCGCCCGCATCGCACTCCAGTTCGCGACGAGCAAACCGATCGCCGCGCCACCGGCCGCGCCGAGGATGATGACGGCATTCGGCTTCGAGTTCTTCCCCACGGTGGGAATCATCGCACGTCGATGAGTTTCGTGCGTTCGTGTCGTCGGTACCGGTAGCGAACGACGAATGGGAGACGTGGTCATGGACGACGCGCAGGTGCGGAACTGGGTGCGAGCCGAACGGCTCGCCCTCGCCGACTTTCTCGAAACCCTCACCCCCGGCGATTGGGCCACCCCGTCACTGTGCCCGGGCTGGACGATCCACGACGTCCTCGCCCACGTCAGCACCACCGACACCCTGCGCGAGACCCTCGTTGCCGTACTGCGCGCCAAGGGCAACTGGAACCGGATGAACGCCGAGCTGGCCACCACCCGCGCAGCCCGCCACGCCCCGGCCGAACTGCTCACCGAACTCCGCGCCTTCGCCGACTCGACCCGCCGCGCACCCGGCGCGGGCGTCCTCGACCCCTTGGTCGACATCATCGTCCACGGCCAAGACGTGGCCCGCCCCCTCGCGCGCCCCTACGACACCCCCGTCGAACGCGTGCTCCCCGCTCTCGACTACACCATCGCCAGCCGCTTCTACGGCGCGAAGAAACGCTTCCGCACCAACCGCCTGATCGCCACCGACATCGACTGGGCCTACGGTACCGGCCCCGACGAAATCAAAGCCCCCGCCATCGACCTGCTGCTCCTGGCCACGGGCAGACAGGTCTGAGAAAAACGAAACCGGTGCGAATCAGCCTGATTCGCACCGGTTTCGGCGTCAGCGACTCACTTCAGTTCGGCGCTCGTCTTGCCGAGGATGCGCCGGGCGACGATGAGCTGCTGGATCTGCTGGGTGCCCTCGAAGATGTCGAGGATCTTCGAGTCGCGGCCCCACTTCTCCAGGAGCAGGCGCTGCGAGTAGCCGAGCGCGCCTGCGAGTTCCACCGCCTTGAGGGTGACGTCGGTGCCGGTGCGGCCCGCCTTGGCCTTCGACATCGAGGCCTCGAGCGAGTTCGGCTTCTTGTTGTCGGCCATCCACGCCGCGCGCAGGGCGAGCAGGTAGGCCGCCTCGTAATCGGCTTCCATCCGCAGGAATTCGGCCGCCGCGGCGTGCTGGTTCATCGCGGGGGTGTCGTAGGAGATGTCGACGCCTGCCTCGGTGAGGATGGTGCGCAGCTCCTCGAGCGCGGCGCGGGCGACACCGATGGCCATCGCGGCCACCAGCGGGCGGGTGTTGTCGAAGGTCTGCATGACCCCGGCAAAACCCTTCTCCACGTTCACTTCCGGCGAACCGAGGATGTTGTCCTTCGGAATGCGGCAGTCCTGCAGCAGCAGCACCGCGGTGTCGGAGGCCTTGATGCCGAGCTTGTGCTCGAGCCGCGCCACCGAAAGACCAGGAGCGTCACGCGGGACGACGAACGACTTGATCGCCGCCCGGCCGAGGCTCTTGTCCACCGTCGCCCACACCACGATGTGGGTGGAGCGCTCACCGGCGGTGACGAAGATCTTCTCGCCGTTGAGCACCCACTCGTCACCGTCGAGGACGGCGGTGGTCGACACGGCGGCCGAGTCGGAACCGAAGGACGGCTCGGTGATGGCCATCGAGGCCCACACCTTGCCGAACCGCTCCAGCTGCTCGTCGGTGGCCACCGCGGCGATCGCGGCATTGCCGAGGCCCTGGTAGGGGATGGTCAGCAGCAGGCCGACATCGCCCCACGCGGTTTCGAGGGTGTTCATCAGCGACGACATGTTGCCGCCGTTGGCGTTGGCTGTCAGCAGGTCGGCCGCGGTGTCACCACGGCCGCCGGACGCGCCGCCGATCTGCTGGGTGCCCGAGTCGGCGAGACCCTCGACCATGGCCGACATGGTGTCGAGTTCGACCGGGTACGCGTGCTCGGCGAGGTCGTACTTGCGCGAGATCGGGCGGAAGATCTGGGCGGCGACCTGGTGGGCCTGGTTGGCGCTCGCCTTCAGCTTCTTGGGGAGTTCGAGATTGATCATGGGAAGTCTCCTGGAAGGTAAGAAAAGCGGCCGCTACACCAGCACGATGCCCTCGGCGACGCCGATGGCACGAAGATCGCGATACCAGCGCTCGACCGGGTGCTCCTTGGTGAAGCCGTGGCCACCGAGCAGCTGCACACCGTCGAGGCCGATCTGCATGCCCTTGTCGGTGGCGAGCTTGCGCGCCAGCGCCGCCTCACGGGCGAACGACAGGCCCTGCTCCGCGCGCGAGGCGCCGCGCAGGGTGACCAGGCGCAGACCGTCGAGCTCGATCGCGATATTGGCGACCATGAACGCCACCGCCTGGCGGTGCGAGATCGGCTCGCCGAACGCCTCACGCTCGTTGACGTAGGGGATCACGTAGTCGAGCACGGCCTGACCGGTGCCGACCGCGAGGGAGGCCCAGCCGAGGCGGGCCAGCTGCACGGCGTCGGCGTACTCGGCGGCGCGGGCGGCGGCGTCACCGTCGCCGAGGATCGCGTCGGTGCCGACCGCGACGTTGTCCAGGATCAGCCGACCCAGACCGGCGGCGCGCAGGCCCATGCTCGGGTCGGCCTCCACCACCAGACCCGCCGCGTCGGACTCGACGATGAACAGCGCCGGGCGCCCGTCGAGCTCGGCCGCCACCAGGAACAGTTCGGCGTCGGCGGCCGCCGGGACCAGGCTCTTCACGCCGTTGAGGCGGTAGCCGCTGGGAGAGCGGGTGGCCTTGGTCTGCAGGGCGAACGGGTCGAAAAGGGCGCGCGGCTCGCTGATGACCACGGAGGCCTGCGGCACGTTCTCGCCGGTGAAGGCGGGCAGGTAGGTGCGCTGCTGGGCGTCGGTGCCCCACTGCGACAGCGCGACGGCCACACCGCTCGGCGCGAGAATCGGCAGCGCGAGACCCATGTCGCCGTAGGCGAGGGCCTCGGCCACCAGCGAGTTGGTGACCGCGCCGCGCTCGGCGGCCGCGCCCTCGAGCTCCTCGGGAACGTTGATCAGGGTGATGCCGAGTTCGGCGGCGCGGTCGAGCAGATCGCGCGGGGCCTCGGCGGCCGCGTCGGCCTCGTAGGCGGCCGGGCGCAGGATCTCACCGGCGAAATCCTTCACCGTCTCGACGATCATCTTCTGATCGTCGGTGGGGGTGAGGTCGAAGTAGTCCTTGGTCTTGGCCTCGTTGTCGGGTAGTCGCTTGGGCTCGCCGCCGCCGGTGACCTTGCCGAAGGTGCGGGTCGCCGCGCCGAGAGTCCGGAATCCGGTCTTGGTGCCCTCGTAGGTGATGCGTTCGATGGGCTTGCGCAGCTTGTACTTGCCGGCGAACTCCGACCCGGTCACGGTCGTCAAAGCGCGCATCGCAGCGCCCATCCAGTCCCGTTTGGGCTGGTTGAGGCCGACCGCGGACGTGTCGTTCGGACGTCGCTTCGTCGCGCTGTCTCGAGTGCTCATCATCACCTGATTTCCTCGGCTGTCGGGACGCTCCGTGGCCCCACTATCTTACTCTCCGGTAAGACTATCTTACTCTGGAGTAAGAAGTGCAAGGACGAACCGGGAAATCGCCGGATTCTGTCACGCTGCACAGGTGCGCGTCCTGGTATCGGTGTTCGCGCTCGTCTTGCTGGTGACCTCGGGCCGCTACGGCTATCACCGCGACGAGCTGTACTTCCTCGCGGCGGGTAGGCGGTTGGCCTGGGGCTATCCGGATCAGCCACCGTTCGTGCCGCTTCTCGCGCGGGTGATGTCGGCGATCGACCCCGACGCGCTGTGGGTGCTCCGGCTGCCCTCGGTCGTCGCGGCGGCGGTGGTTGTCGTCTGCGCGGGCTGGATGGCGGGGGAGTTGGGTGGTGGGCGTGGTGCGCGGGCGCTGGCGGCCGCGGCGGTCGCGAGCGCGGCGCTGGTGCAGGGCGTCGGGCACTTGCTCACCACGACCGTGTTCGACCTCGCCGTGTGGTCGTTGGTGTGCCTGCTCGTGCTGAAACTGCGTCGGGCGAAGGGGGACTCGTCGTCCTCGTCGGTAGTGGTCGACGGCGACACCACCGGTGATCCCCGCTGGTGGCTGCTGATCGGCGTGCTCGTCGGTGTCGGATTGCTGAACAAGGTGCTGTTGATCGTGCCGGTCGTGGCGCTCGTGGTGGCCCTACTGCTCACGGGGCAGCGAAAGGTGTTCGCCACCAAGTTCTTCCCGTGTGCGGTCGTCGTCGGCGCGCTGCTGACCCTGCCCTATCTGTGGTGGCAGGCGCGCAACGGCTGGCCGCAGTGGGAGCTGAGCCGGGCCGTCGCGGGCGGTTCGTCGGGGACCTCGGATTCGCCGATCATGTTCGTGCTCTTGCAGTTCGGCTTGTTCGGTCCGCTGCTGGTACCGCTGTGGGTCTACGGGCTGTGGCGGCTGTGGCATTCGCGGTACCGCGCGTTCGCGGTGGCCTACATCCTGCTTTTCGTGTTGTTCCTCGTGACCGGCGGCAAGGCCTACTACCTCGGCGGGATGTATCCCGTGCTGCTCGCGGCCGGATCGGTCGGCCTGGCCGGTTGGCTCGGGCAGACCGGAAGGCGCTGGTTCGCAGTGTCTTCCGTGATCGCGCTCAACGCGGTCATGTCCGCCTCACTGTTCCTTCCGGTGCTACCCATCGAGGCGATCCCACACTCGCCGACCCTGGCGATCAACTACGACGCGGGCGAAACCATCGGCTGGCCACGCTATGTCGAACAGATCGCCGCCGCCCATCCGCCCGGCGCTTCGATCCTCACCGCCAACTACGGCGAAGCGGGCGCCATCGAACACCTCGGCACCGAATACGACCTGCCCACACCGCATTCCGGCCACAACGCCTACTGGTGGTGGGGTCCGCCACCCGATACGGCGACGGAAGTCCTCACCGTCGGCATCGATCGCGAGCGGCTCACCGGGCTCTGTGCGAGCATCGAACCCCGGGGCGCTCTCGACAACGGCCTGGGTATCGACAACGACGAACAGGGCGAACCGATGTTCCTCTGCGGCAATCCACTTCGTCCCTGGTCACAGGTGTGGCCGGAGCTGCGGAATCTCGGCTGACTCGCTCAGGTCGTGGGATTCAGAGTCCGTGCCGGTCCAGGAAGTCGGTCAGCAGCTTCTGCCACTCCTCGGGCCGCTCGACCATGACCACATGCCCGGCCGCGATCTCCGCGTATTCCGCGCCCGGGATCGCGGCGGCGAGGGTTCGTGAGTTCGCCGGGTCGACGAGCAGGTCGGCGCTGGTCGCCACGACGAGCGTCGGCACCGCGATCGCGGCGAGATCGGCGGTGGTATCGACGGTTTCGACCAGCGCGGCCTGTGCGCGGGTCCCGCCGGGGATCGCGGCGGCGGTCTGGCGGACGACATCGTCGACGACGTCGGCGGGCAGACCGTTCACGAAGTCGGTGGAAAAGCCGGTGAGCAGGACCAGGCGGGCGAACGTCTCGTGGGCGCCTAGGTCGAGGAGGTCCTGCCAGGTCTGCACGGCGAGGCGGGCGCGATGGTCGGGTGTGGCCAGGCCTGCGGTGAGCAGCAGCCCGGTGACTCGCTCGGGATGGCGGGCGGCGGCACGCACGGCCACCGCGGTGCCGAGGGAGAAACCGACGATGGTGAAGGTCTCGACGCCCGCGTCGACGGCGGCCGCGACGAGCGCGTCGGCGAGGGCGTCGAGGGTCAACGGGGTGTCGTCGCCGGGGTAGTCCGAGGCGACCACGGTGTGACCGGCGGCGAGCGCGGGGATCACGGGGCCGAAATTGCTCTCGATGCCACCGCCCGCGCCGTGGGCGAGCACGATCCCGGGGCCGGAGCCGTGAACGGTGGTGTGCAGCGGAATTGTCGTCATGACGGCGACGTTAGGGATTGACATGGGTGTGAAGGTCAAGCCGAACGTGCCGGTGATCACATGCTGATCGGCGAACTCGCGCACCGTACCGGGGTCGCCACCCGGCTGCTGCGCTACTACGAGGAACAAGGTCTGCTGCATCCGCGCCGCGACACCAACGGCTATCGCAGCTATCCCGAGGCAGCGGTCGCCCGAGTCGCCCGTATTCGGGACCTGCTGGCGGCGGGCCTGAACACCGAGGAGATCGCCGACCTGCTCCCGTGCGCCGAGCACGACGGACCGGTCCAGGCCTGTGAGAAGTCGGTGCGCATCATGGCCGATCGGACCGCCGAGCTGGACCGCCGCATCGCCGACCTCGACCGTCAGCGTTCGCACCTCGCCGCCCAGCTCGACGCCAGTCTCGCGAACAGCGGCGCACCGATCCCGAGTGTGAGCCGTTAGGCGGACACGCCTCGGGCGGCACCGCCGACCGTGGTCGGCCGACCCGTTCTCGCACCGCCCCGGACGCCCAGGGCGGTGCCGAACTCATTCGCGTACGTAGAACCGCAGCGTGAGATAAGCGGTGACGGCCGCGAAGACGATGCCGACCGGTGCGATGGTCAGGGCGACCACCGCGATGTCGTCACCGGTGATGCGCGGGAACACATTGCTGTCGAACAGCGGGCCCAGTGCTCGGTCGATCACCAACGGTCGCGCGATCACCAGCCCGAGGACCGCCAGCACCGAACCCACGAAGGCGGCCGCGACCGCCTCGAGCAGGAACGGTAGCTGCGTATACCAGCGCGTCGCACCGACCAGGCGCATGATGCCGACCTCCGTGCGCCGGGTGAACGCCGCGATCTGCACCATGTTGAGCACCAGCAGCATCGCGGCCAGCGCCATCACCAGCGCCAGACCGAACGCGGCATTGCGCAACCCGTCGAACAGGCTCACCAGCCGGTCGACGAACTCCTTGTCGTTGGCGACGATCCGCACGCCCTCCCGGGTCGCGAACGCATCGTAGATGTGCTGGTACTGGTCGGCGTCGGTCATCTTCACCCGCAGCGAGGCGGGCAGGGGAGAGTCGGCGATGTACTGCACCATCTCCGGCTGGTCCTCGAACAGCTTCTTGGCCTCCTCGAGCGCGTCGGCGCGGTTGAGGAACTGGACGCTCTCCACCCCGGAGGTCTGCTTCATGTCGGCCAGCAGGGACTTGCAGGGCTCGGCAGCGCAGTCGGGGTCGGTCTCGGAGACCGAATCGTCGAGGTAGAAGCGCACCTCGAGGCGGCCGATGAAGAAGTTCTCGGTCTTGTCGGCCATCCGCACCGACAGCATGCCGCCGCCCAGCATCATCAACGACACCGCGGTGGTCAGGATCATCGCGACGGTCATCGTCAGGTTGCGGCGCAGGCCGTCGGCGACCTCGGTGAACAGGAAACTCAGTCGCATTATCGCCCCACCCCGTAGACACCGGTCGCCTCGTCGCGCACGAGTCTGCCGTGGTCGAGTTCCACCACCCGCCTGCGCATCGCGTCGACGATGTGATTGTCGTGGGTGGCCATCAGCACCGTGGTGCCCACCCGGTTGATCCGCTCCAGCAGCGCCATGATGTCGGCGCTGGTCTCGGGGTCGAGGTTGCCGGTCGGCTCGTCGGCGAGCAGCACCAGCGGCCGGTTGACGAACGCGCGCGCGATCGCCACGCGCTGCTGCTCACCACCGGACAGCTCCGAGGGCAACCGGTTGCCCTTGCCGCCGAGCCCGACCATGTCGAGCACCTCCGGCACGGTCCGCTCGATGAACTGACGGCGCTTGCCGATCACCTCCAGCGCGAACGCCACGTTCTGTTCCACGGTCTTCTGCTGCAACAGCCGGAAATCCTGGAACACGCACCCGATGCGCTGGCGCAACTTCGGTACCTTGCGGCCCGGTAACCGGTCGACCCGGAAATCGGCCACCCGGATCTCCCCGGAGGTCGGCGCCTCCTCCTTGAGCAGCAGCCGCATGAACGTCGACTTGCCGGAACCGGACGGGCCGATGATGAAAACGAACTCGCCCTTGTCCACCTCGACGGAGACGTTGTCCAGCGCCGGCCGCGTCGACGTTTTGTACGACTTGGAAACGTTGCGCATGGTGATCACGAGGAGCCAGTGTAGCCAGCGGGCTGCTCGTGACGGGTGCCCCGACGACGTCGGCGGGGCGCTACTGGGTGGGATTCACCCAGGACGGGACGGAATTGATCAGGGTCACCGGCTCGGTGGTCGTGCCGTCGGCCGGCTTCACGAACAGGTAGACGACGAAGGTCGACACCCAGGTGGCGATCAAGATCGCCGTGGACTTACGCGGTTTCACTGATTCCTTCCTTACGCAGGGCGGCGGCCACACGCACGCGCAGCTCACGCCCCACCTCGAATTGTTTGCCTGGCAATGTGCGGGCAACCATCCGAATGTTCATCTCGTCGAGCGACAGATCCTCCACGCCCATCACCGAAGGCTCGTCGAGCAGCAGCGGTTTCAGGCGGGCGTCCTGGTAGGCCTTGGTGCACACCTCGTGCAGCACCTCGTTGATCTTGTTGATGTCGGCTTGGGCCGACACCGGCACATCGATCGCGGCGCGCGCCCAGTCCTTGGACAGGTTGGTCACCTTCACGATCTGGCCGTTGGGGATGGTGATCACCTCGCCGTCGGCGTTGCGCAGCGTGGTGATGCGCAGGGTCACGTCCTCGACGGTGCCCTCGGCCGGCTCCGCCGAGCCGGTGACCGCGATCTGCACGACGTCACCGAATCCGTATTGGCGTTCGGTGATGAGGAAGAACCCGGCGAGGATGTCCTGCACGATGCGCTGGGCACCGAAACCGAGCGCCGCGCCGAGCACCGCTGCGGGCGCGACGAGCCCGGTCACCGAAAAGCCCAGCCGCCGAAGCACTTCCATGCCGACCAGCACATACACGATGGTCAGCACCACCCAGGTGATGACCTGGGCGAGCGCGTGTCGGTGCTTGGCCGCCTCGGTGCGGACAAGGGCGTCGCTCGAGTGGAACGAGGCATCGATCTTGGTGGTCACCCGGTCGCGCACGAACGCCGCGAACCGACCGAACAGCATCGCGCCGACGACTAATAGGACGATCTCCAGGCCGCTGGAACGCAGCCAGGCGGTGATCTCCGTACCGCCGTTCATCGCGAGCACAGCGTTCATCGCGTCGCCCCGTGGGGCGCGCGCAGGCACAGTTCCGGTCCGTTCGAACACACACCAGAAAGGTTACAGGCCGGTCACGGCGCGTCGTCAAACGTGAACAACGACACCGTCGGCGAGCGAACCGCTGGCTATGCGTCGGCCTGTTCGCGCATGCGCCAACGGATTCCGGATTCGATGAAGCCGTCGATGTCACCGTCGAGCACCGCCGAGGGGTTGTTGACCTCGTAGTTGGTGCGCAGATCCTTGACCATCTGGTACGGATGCAGCACGTAGGAGCGCATCTGGTTGCCCCACGAGGCGCCCTCGTTGGTCTTGAGCGCGTCCATCTGGGCCCGCTCCTCCTGGCGCTTGCGCTCGAGCAGCTTGGCCTGCAGCACGCGCATGGCCGAGATCTTGTTCTGCAGCTGCGACTTCTCGTTCTGGCAGGTCACCACGATGCCGGTGGGGATGTGGGTCAGGCGAACCGCCGAGTCGGTGGTGTTGACGCTCTGTCCACCGGGGCCCGAGGAGCGGTACACGTCCACCCGGATGTCACCGTCGGGGATCTCGATGTGGTCGGTGGTCTCCACCACGGGCAGCACCTCGACCTCGGCGAAGGAGGTCTGGCGGCGGCCCTGGTTGTCGAACGGGCTGATCCGCACCAGGCGGTGGGTGCCCATCTCGACCGACAGCGTGCCGTAGGCATATGGCGACTTCACCGCGAAGGTGGCGCTCTTGATGCCCGCTTCCTCGGCGTAGGAGGTGTCGTAGACCTCCACGCTGTACTTGTGGCGCTCCGCCCAGCGGATGTACATGCGCATCAGCATCATCGCCCAGTCGGCGGCGTCGACACCACCGGCACCGGAGCGGATGTTGACCAGCGCGTCACGCTTGTCGTACTCGCCCGAGAGCAGGGTGCGTACTTCCATCGCCTCGATGTCCTCGCGCAGCGACGCCCGTTCGGCGTCGGCGTCGGCGAGGGCCTCGGTGGCGGCGGCGCCCTCTTCGGCCTCGGCGAGTTCGTAGAGCACCGGCATGTCCTCGAGCCGCTGGCGCAGGTCTTCCACCCGGCGCAGTTCGCTCTGGGCATGCGACAGCTCGCTGGTCACCTGCTGGGCGTGCTCCTGGTTGTTCCAGAGTTCGGGATCGGCGGCCTGGTGCTCGAGTTCATCGATGCGGCGGCGCAGCTCCTCGACATCGAGGACCGACTCGACCGTCTTGAGCGTGGTGTCGAGTTCGGCGAGGTCGGCGATAACGTCAGGATGCACGATGTCCAAGGTTACCGGTCGGCACCGACACGGCGAAACACGCGTACCACCACGTCAGCCCGCGACGGCACGCAGACCACCCGGGCGGCGGCCGACGAGGTCGTCCAGAGCGGCGGCGCTCGCCGCGTCGGCGGGCAGCAGAACGTCGAGCTGCTGATCGTCGTCGATGGACAGATCGAGCGATTCGTAGGCCAGCCGCAGCTCACCGGTCTCGGGATGGCTGATGCGGTTGATCCCACCCGAGGGCGGCAGACCGGGCAGGCGCGCGAGCCGGTCGGTGAAGGCAGAGCCCGCGGTGACGGTGAGTTCGTCCACCAGCGCGGCGACCATCGGATCGGCGCGGAACGGGCCCTGTTTGAGCGACGCGACCAGCTTGTCGGCCGCCTGAGCCCAGTCCGGGTACAGCTCTCGCGCGCCGGGATGGGTGAAGACGAAACGCGCGATATTGGCGGGTTCGCCCTGATCGAACAGGCCGCTGGGCCCCATGAGCCTGCGGTAGCCCTCCGTGCAGGCGAGCACTTCGGTGAACCGATTGGTGATCGCGGCGGGTGCGGGTTCGAGCTGGTCGAGGATCGCGCGGACAGTCGGGCGCACCGTGCGGTTGGGTCCGTTCTCCGCCGCTCCGCAGCTGAAACCGGACATGCCCTTGGTGAGCTGATGCAGATGCACCCGTTCGCGCGGGGTCAACCGCAGCGTCTCGGCCAGCGCCGACAACACCGGCGGCGAGGGATGCCGGTCGCGTCCCTGCTCGAGCCGGATCAGGTACTCCACGCTCACACCCGACAGCATCGCCACCTCGGCGCGGCGCAGTCCGGGTGTCCGCCTGCGCGCGCCCGTCGGCAGACCGACCTCCGCGGGGGAGACCGACTCGCGCTTGGTGCGCAGGAACAGACCGAGTTCGTTGTCGCTCACCGCACCGACGGTACCGAGCCTCGCGCCGGTGAGAGTGGCCGTGCCACTACCAGTCTCAGCGTGGTCTCCCTGCCGGGTCGCCGAGCGACGACATTGGGTTGCACCGGCCGATCGGGGCCGGCACCAAAGATTCGAGGAGCACACCGTGTCCGCATTGAAACTCGCGATCATCATCGGCAGCGTCCGCGACGGGCGGTTCGGCCCCGTGGTCGCCGACTGGTTCGCCGCGCAGGTCGACGATCGGTTCGATGTCGATGTGATCGATCTGGCGGAGTTCGATCTTCCGGCCGAACTGCCTGCGGTGCCGCCTGCGATGGACCCTGATCCCGCGCGGCCGTCGGGGATGGTGGCGTTGTCCGATCGGCTTGCTGTTGCCGACGCTTATGTTGTTCTGACGCCCGAGTACAACCGGAGTTATCCGTCGGCTCTGAAGACTGCTATCGACTGGCACTTCACTCAGTGGGATCGCAAGACGATCGGGTTCGTCGGGTACAGCGGGGGGACCGGGGGTGTGCTCGCTATCGAACATCTGCGTCAGGTTTTCAACGAACTCAACGCACATACTGTTCGGGATTATGTGTCGTTCCCTCGTTATTACCTGTTGTTCGACGAGGATGGTCGGCTGCGTGAGCCCGAGGGGTTCGAGGCTGCGGCGAAAGTGATGCTCGATCAACTGTTTTGGTGGGCGACGGCGTTGGCGGGTGCTCGATCCGCCGCGGCTTCTGCTTGATCTTTGGGGGGCGTCTGACGGGTGCTCAGCTGCATGGCACTACTCGAGTCCGCTACCTGCCGCACTCTCCGCCGTGCGGAACCACTG